>CALODP010000008.1:0-1862 GCA_942492055.1 uncultured Ignavibacteriales bacterium
TCAGACGCATCTTATGCGACCACTCTTATGACGAGCCAACAAGCATCAGAGAAAATTAAAGAAAAGAAACGCCAAGTCAAAGTCAGCTGGACAAGCCGAGCCAAAAAAGAATATCAAGATAAAGTGAGTTTAAAAGATCGTCTCGCTCGCGTTTATCAAGAAAATCCGAATTAACTTCAAAATGGAAAACATCTTTCCAACGAATATGAAATGTCCTTACCATGCCGGATCCCTCCAAAAACGCTTTCGCCCAAGAACTTTATCAATATTATCTCGGAACATCAGGAAGATTTTGTAGAGCCACGTCGAGAAGCGACTGATCCGGTTGTTCCACTGACGTTTGAATAAGCAAGTGATTGGGTACAGTACGCACTATGCACCAAAAGCCGACTTTCTTGCCCAATTACGTAAAGAATTATCGGATGCCAAACAACTCCCTTCTCTTAAAGATATGGCGCTCAAACATTCTTTAATGTATGGTTCTTTTCAATCGGTTTTAGAAGAAGAATTTGCTGAAAAAGTCTCTTGAACTTGAAGATAACGTACAGGAAGTTTATTTCGTCGGAAAGCTGGAGAGCTTTCTACCATTTTAAACACAATGCACGGTCAAACACGTCGGTATTACAAAGAAGAACAAAAACCCTATTTACCAGAATTTCCAAGTTTAAAAGATGAAAAAGCAACAAAACTAAATACAACGGAAGAATCAGCACTCTTAAAACAATTTTTCCGGTGAAAATCTTTATTTGTTTGAAGATCCAGTTCAATACAAAATTGAAATTGCCTCTGGTGTACTTTCAATCTGCTCAAAAAATAGGTTAGTCACTACACTGAAAATGAAAACATCTTACGAACAATATAAAGACTTACTTTACGGCGGAAAAGTACATTTGCAGAAGCTCGTCTCAGATATCGAAGCCCGTTTAAAGAAATTACAAGCAGGCGAAGATATTCCGAAAATTTTAGCGAATTTAGAAGAAAATTGACGGAGAAGCAGGACAAGATCTTCCTTCGTAGATGTAGCAAAAGCAGATGGTCTTTGTCATCTCTTCAGAAAAACCGCTTGGGATGAAAGAATTAAAAGAAAATTTCCTTTCTTGAGCGAACAAGTAGAAGAATAACCGAAAAAATTGACGGTAGGGCGTACTAGTCCAGTTTTTTATTCAAAGGAGGGTAATCCGTTCATGGTTTATATGAGCCAAATCAACGCGGAGAACTCCCTGATTTTAAAATCATTCAAGACAAAGTACGAGAAAAACTTATCGAAGAAGAGTTCAATCATCTCTCCAAAAAAGTCATTGCCGAATAGGAGAAAAAAGTGCAGGAAAATTTTGATACCGCATCGAAAGAAACAACTTGGAAAAATCCGATTGGATTACTTCCATCGATAGCAGTGCGAATTTCCAGAATCAGATCGTGAAGCATCATTAGATCGGGACATTTTTCTTAAAAGAACTCAATACCGTTGGAGAAATGGTCGTAGGAAAAGATCATCTTTATCAGTTCGATTAGAAGAAGAAAAATTTCCGACACTAGAATCATTTGAAAAAAATTTGAAATTATCGAAGGAAAAGATACGTTGATGGCTGATGGGTCTTAGAGGCCTTAGAAAAACGTTGGACAAGTTTTGAAGGACTGAAAGATTTTGCGCAGTTAGAACTTGCAAAAGTGGAAACACCCACGAGATCTTCTTCAGAAGAAGATTCTGATTCTTAATTCCTAAGCCCTTGATAGAAAAAGCAAAAGAAAGGGGATATAATTTTTCCGTACTTTGAAAAGGATATTCCCTTTTTTCTTAGGTTTTTCTCGATCGAAAAATGGGCATACTTTTTATGCGTTTTTTGGCGATTTGGTTTTTAAAA
>CALODP010000009.1:0-13527 GCA_942492055.1 uncultured Ignavibacteriales bacterium
AATCTATGCTGGTCGCAAGTGACATCGCTCGCCCGGAAGTGATTACCGTTAGCGCCGATGATGATCTCGATTATGTTCTGAAACTTTTCGGAAGCAGAAATCTGGATCAGCTTCCGGTACATGAACCGGAAAACACAAAGGAAATTATCGGAACAATCAGAAGACAGGATGTTATTACTTCTTACAATCGCGAAAGTCTCCGATATAACATTACCGACGGACTTGCCAAAGAGCTCAAATCGATTGAGAAAACTTCCACTTCGAAAGTGGCTGCAGGCTACTCGATTGTTGAGAAAATAGCTCCCGATTCTTTTGTCGGAAAAACTTTGGTCGAATTGAAAATACGCAATAAACTCGGGCTGGAAGTATTGATGATAAAACAAACTCAAAACTTCCTAAACGAAGACTCCAAGGATAATATCATTATCCCCGATCCGAAATACAAAATTCAAACGGATGACACTCTCGTTTTCTTCGGGGCCGATGAGAAAATAGAACAATTGAAAGGAATAAGCTGATCGTAATCGATCGGCTTTTCTTCTCCCCTTTATAACACCAAGTACAATAAACATGTAATGTAGTGTGCTCTATGCTTTCTAATCCCAATAAGTAGCATGCTTACTGTCTGTGTGATCCGGCCTTTGCCGGGAGCGGAGTCGAAGTAAGCTTAAAGCTATCTAAAATCGCTCTAATTCTTCCCTTAGATTTCTTAATTAACTGGTTTCCTATTCTACTAAATTGAAAACATTGTTCCTTAAATAACCAATTACGCCTTCTCCCTAATCCCCAATTTCTCTACCCACTGCGGATGTTCACCAACAGTAAGTTTAGCCAGTGTTATATACTCACGCATCCATTCTCTGAGAGCCTTAAACGCCTTCTTTTTCACATTTGCCGCCTCTTCTGCCTCACCGAACTTTTTCTCCTGAAGATATTTCAAGTTCTCAACATCTTCGAACATTCTCAACCCGGCATTTAATTCCTCTGTACCGATTCCAATCCCGCTCAGCTTTGCGACAACCTCATCAATCTCGAGACCGTTTTTGTAGAAACTCTTCCCCTCGATGTTCCATGACGCGTAATCCCTCTTTCTCTTTCCGTTCAAAGCGAGCTTTTGCCATTCCCCTTTATCATCCGGCAAAACCACGCGCGCCATCTTAAGATGCTTCATATATTTCCTATTGGCTTCCTCCCGCGCCTCCTTGAAGCTTTCGGTTGCCCGCACCTTTTCCCCCATCGCACGACTATATCGGAAATCGGCCTCCTCGGCTTCACTGATCAGACGCAGACCTTCGGCGAACTTCTCGGAATCATACCCGACTCCGGCCATAATTAAGGCAATCTCCGGAACATCTTTCCCGTTATTTATTGCTACCTTTGCTTTCCCTATCAGCTCGCTATTTGACTTTACGGAAAATTTCATCACTTCCCCCTTAACGGATAATGTTATAATCAGAAGACTGACAACCTCGATTAAATCTCCAATCCCCTCAGTTTCAACACAGAGTAAAGGAAAATGATTCCCCTGTAAACGAGTTTTCATATCAAGTAAAGAGAATTCTATATCATGCAAAGAATTTTCGGGGTGAAGGAATAAGATTTTTCCAAAAAGTAAATAGAATTATCAATGAAGTAAATGAATTTGGCATTGGAGTAAATGGAATTCCGGATAGAGTAACGTTACTTTATACTCATTTTGCTTTACATCATAGAGAATTTCTGTTACTCTATGCTCAATCTCTGTTACTTTATAGAGAATTTTTTTTACTCTAAGGAGAATCTCTGTTACTTTATACTAAAATTAGCTTACTCTATAGAGAAATCGGGTTACTTTATACTCATCTTTGTTTACATGAAAGAGAAATTGGTGTGGGGAAGGTATTTTTCCTCGATGAAATAATGATATCATCAAAGATTTTGTTTTCCTCTTTTATTCTCCTATATTCGGTTTAAGTCTTTTGAAACTACCCCAAGGAGAGGAGAAAGAGGATTTCAATGGATCTCTATACAATTATTTTCTTAATCTTTTTTGTTCTTGTATTCGCGATAATTATCGGGGTGCTTTTTGTTATAATGTGGCTCGATAAGAAAATTGACAAGAGGGAAAGAATGGGGCAATCGGCATATCGAATCAAAAAGAGACCCGATAAAGAGGATCGCCCCGAATAATTATTTCAATTTCACAACTTCTTCTACTGCTTTTAACAATTCAGGTTCTTCAACCATTTTGATTACTTTTTCCATTTCGATGTGAAGAACTCTGTCTTTTTCGATCGGCGCCACTTCCTTACGAACTTCATCGTAGGCTATTTGTGTACCTACTCCACAGCTAAGAGGTTTCAGAAATTCAATTCCCTGACAAGCCGTAAGAATTTCAATGGCGATTACTTTTTGTACGTTCTTCAATACATCAAAACAGGTTCTGGCGGAAATCGATCCCATCGAATTATGATCTTCCTGATTAGCGGAAGTAGGAATCGAATCTACAGCAGCGGGATGCGCCAATACTTTATTTTCCGATACGAGACTTGCAGCGGTGTATTGGGAAATCATCAATCCCGAATTGAGCCCTCCCTCCTTAGTAAGGAATCTCGGAAGCTCACTCAACGATCCGTTAACCAATCGCTCAATTCTTCTTTCGGAAATGTTTGCTAATTCGGACAAGGCAATTTTCATAAAATCCATAGCAAGCGCCATCGGTTGTCCGTGGAAGTTTCCTCCCTCAAGATGATCTTCATCGTCGGGGAAAATCAACGGATTATCATTAACCGAGTTTAGCTCAATCGCCACTTTCGATACGACATAATCAACAGCGTCGCGCGAAGCACCGTGTACTTGCGGAATGCATCTCATTGAGTAAGAATCCTGCACCCGTTTGTCATCCTTGAGATGTGATTTTCTGATTTCACTTTTCTTTATCAGCTTAAGCATGTTTTCCGCCGAAGCAAGTTGCCCGGGGAAAGGACGTAGTTTGTGTAATCTTTTATCGTAAGCTTTGTCGGTAGCTCTGAGAGCTTCGTGAGTTAACGCTGCTGATATATCGGCGTATTTCACAAGTCTCTTAGCGTGAACCGAAATGTAGGCCGCAAATGCGGTCATCATCTGTGTTCCGTTGATGAGAGCAAGTCCTTCTTTGGCAGCAAGTTTAGCCGGAGTAAGTCCGAACTTGTTAAGTACTCCTTTTGCCACTGAAGCTTTCTTTGAGAATTCCTCTTCGTTAGTAACATCTTCCAGAACCTGAACTTTCCCTTTCCCGATCATAGCAAGCACAAGATGCGCCAACGGAGCCAGATCTCCCGAAGACCCGACCGAACCCTGACTAGGAATAACGGGAATAATATTGTTGTTGATCATTTCGATCAATAGATTCAGTGTTTCGAGACGTATACCGGAATGGCCTCTCGCAAGAGCGTTTACACGGAGAAGCATCATGATTTTAACGATAAAGGGAGGGAGTGGTTTTCCAACACCAACCGAATGGCTTACAATCAGATTTTCCTGAAGCTGTTCGAGTTGATCGTTGGAAATTTTAACATTGGCAAACTCGCCGAAGCCGGTAGTAACACCGTAGATAACTTCGTCGGTTTCAACCCATTTATCAATTTGTTGTCTTGCTTTTACTACATTTTTTTTCGCCTCCTCGGAAAGTTGAACCTCTGTTTTTTCGTACAGAAAGTTTTCAACTTTCTCGAGAGTTAAAGATTGGCCGTCAATAACCAGAATGTTTTTCATTGATAATACTCTTTATTTTATTAGCAATTGCTGAGTCTGCTCTGTAAGTAATGTTTACATATTCATCATCGTAATCCATCTCTAGAACTTCTGCCATCGCGTGTATCTGAGCAACCAATTTCGATTCACTAACGTGTAATTTAATAAATTGTTCTTTAAAACTATCCTCGTAGACTTCGAGAAATTTGTCTTTCAGCTTGCCGATATTAAATCCGCGTTGCGCTGAAATTACAATACTGTTTTCAAAGTTGTTGAGAACATAATCAATTTTATCCTTATCTTCCAATGCGTCTACTTTGTTGAAGACTTTTATTTGCTGTTTTTTATCGCACCCCATTCCTGCCAATGTATCATCCACCACACGGATATGATCTTCGAAGAAAGGATGCGTCACATCAATAATGTGTAATATAAGATCGGCCTCCCGAACAACATTCAGAGTGGTTTTGAAAGATTCCACCAAGTGATGAGGGAGCTTTCTGATGAATCCTACCGTATCACTTATAAGGATTTCTTTGTTCTTTTCGATATTAAATGATCTGGTAGTAGAATCGAGAGTGGCGAATAATTTGTTTTCCGCCAGAACGCCCGCTTCTGTTAATAGATTAATCAAAGTTGACTTACCCGCGTTTGTGTATCCGACCAAAGAAGCATTGATCATTCTTTTGCGCTTTTGACTCTTTGTATGATTCTGCGATTCTATTTTATCCAATCGTTCCCGAAGTTTGGCGATTCTGGTACGGATAATTCTTCGGTCGGTTTCTATCTGTGTTTCACCGGGGCCTTTTGTTCCGATACCACCATACTGTTTGGAAAGGTGAGTCCAGGCTCTTGTCAATCGCGGAAGCATATACTGTAGCTGTGCCAATTCCACTTGAGTTTTTGCTTGTTTGGTTTTCGCGTGAGAAGCGAAAATATCCAGAATAAGTCCGCTTCTGTCGAGAATTTTTTTATCTATTAACCGCTCGAGGTTTCTTACCTGAGTAGGAGTAAGATCATCGTCAATAATAACAAGGGTTGCGTCGTTTAACTTTACGAGCTCGGCAATCTCTTCCGCTTTCCCTTTACCAATGTAATAAGTTTTATCCGGTTTAACTCTGTCTTGAATTACTTTCAGAACGGTCTCCGCGCCGGCAGTGGAAGCCAACTTTTCCAATTCGTCCAAATACTCTTCCACCAATTCTTTGGAGACATCATTTGTTCTAACCGCAACCAGAACAGCTTTTTCCATAACAGTCTTAGGCAGATCTATCATCTATTCTTTCTCAAATTAGTTATCAATATTAATCAAATCTTTTTTCGAGCTTCGCGCCACGATCATCTCAATAATCGCAATCACAAAAGCAAGCATAATAAAAATTTTCCATAGTTCCGTTCCGAATCTTGCCTGAACTATTTTCTCGGAAAAATTTTCATTGGCATCAAGCTTAATAATCTTTCCGTCAAATCCGGCTTCGGCAAATATTTCTTCCGCTTCGTCGGGAGCGATTTTTTCTGTTCTCGATTCTTTCGGATCAATGTTAACCGCGAAATGCTCAATCAGTTCTCCGTCCGAATAGAATTTATATATTCCCGGAATTTCAGTTGAGCTGTAATTCAGGTAATTCCCTTTTCTCTTACTGACATTTATTATTTCCCGGCTATCATCCGGTCTAACCGCTTCAATCTTCGGTAGAGAAAGCTTTCCCACATTAAGGGGGAAATTCTCTTTCACGATTAAAGAGCTGCCGATCGCTCCTTCGGAAACCATGTAAAACAAAGAACGAACCACGATAGGAGCGAAAATTCCTTTTAATGGAAAATTGCTCCATTCAAGTGTAGGAGCAATCGCAAAAATAAGAGACTTTCCTTTGTTCCCTGTTTTTATCTCGCTTAACAAAGGCGTATTATCTTCCAGTTCTATTAGTACTCTCTGTTCTGATGATTCCTTTAGCTTGAAATAATTTATTATTTCCGGTGAATCGATTTTCAAATCGCGCATATCTTTGAACAACTGAGTAAAAAGAGGATGCTCCTTATTTATTTGCTTAAAAAGAATTCCGTTTCCGGAAGGGGCTTTTCCGTTTATTTCCCCAACTCCCAGAGTTTTAATGTAGTTACTATACTTCGTCTCGTTCGTCTCGGAAATCGAACTCCCCGGAAAGAGAATAATATTCCCTCCGTCATTCAGATATTTTTTTATTCTATCACTGCTTCCGACTTCTGGAGCTCCAACGGAGATTATCAAATCGTAATCACCCATATTAAGTGATGACAATTCGGAGAAATCTCTTTTGGTAACCCGAATATTACCATCGCCGGCCTGATTCAGAGCAAGATTTACAAATATCAGATCTTCTTTTTTCTCGGACAGTTCAAGTATCGCGATTTTTTCGGGGACAGATAAGCTTAAATATCTTTTGTTGTCAAACTCCAGATCATCCGATTCGAGCTCAACCATTGCGCTGATGTGTCCTGTAGTTTTCAAAACAGAATTAAACTTAATTTCTTCACTTTCCCCCGGGTTGAGAGAAACACTTTTTTGAGAAATTCTGATTCCATTCATATATAGAGAAGCTACGGAATTGTTGACAGGTAGATCGGAATAGTTCGAGACTACGGCGGAGAAGTTAATTTCTTTCCCCGATTCCAAAATTTGATTTTCAAGTTTGAAATCGTATACTCCGAGATTGGCAATTTCCTTTTCCCCGAAATTCATGAAGTATATTTTCACATCTTCATCAAGCTTGATGTCGTTAAACAGGGAAGCTATTTCCTCACGATTAAATCCCTCCTCAGTAAAATCGGAAAAGATAAAAAGTTCTTTGTTAATATTCTTCGACTCCCTCAGAATATTCAATCCTTTCTCAAAAGGTTCGGAAATACTATTATGAACCGCCGATAATTCCAGATCATTTATTCTTTTGGAAATAGTTTCGATATTATTTCCGGGAATATCCTCATTCTGCTCGGAAGCCATCGGCACAAGAAACAGTTGATCCCCTTCCTCAAATTCGTTTAATATTTCTCCGGCAATAGCTTTCGCGTTGTTAAAGAGAGAACCGTTTTCTCCCAATGCCGACATGCTCAATGAATTATCGAATAAAAACAGGGCTGATGTTTTGGCGGATGAGTTTATTCCTTCCAGCCGAGTAGATCGCAAGGTAGGTCTTGAAAAAGCAAATACAATCAGTAAAATAATCAAGACCCGAAGAGCAAGCAACAGCCATTGCTTAAGCTTGACTCTTCGGATTTTAGTCTTTTGAATTTCTTTTAAGAAAGATAATGTACTGAATTCAATCCGTTTTACTTTACGAAGATTAATAAGATGTATAATAACCGGTATCGAAGCAGCTAAAAGTCCGAACAACACCGACGGATTTAAGAAGACCATAAATTATCTTTCCGTATTCTATTCGTAAATTTTTTCTATTGCAGCACCTCTGAAGTAGTGCAATAATATTTCATCGAAAGTATATCCTTTTTCCGACATTACAGCTGCTCCAATCTGGCAAAGCCCTACTCCATGTCCCCAACCGGCACCTTTCAATGTGAACTTCTGAGGCACACCATTTACTTCTTCTCCTTTTTCAACTACGAAAGCGGAGCTATAAAGATGTGAATCGGATAGAATTTTTCTGATTTCCAATTCTTTTCCGATTGTCATAGTCTTTTTGGAACCGACAATTTTCAATTTGATCAATCTTCCCGATTGTCCTCTCTCTACAGGAATCAAATCAATAATATCACCGAAATCAAAACCGGATTTTGTATTAATCAGTTCCGCAACTTTTTCCTGTGTATATTCAACTTCCCATCTGTAAAAGTCTTTTGTTTCCTGATCATAATCATTAAGAACCTGCGACAAGATTTTTTGATCGGTGGTATTACAGAAGGCAGGAGGATTTCCCAGAATCCATTTTCTGGCTGCTTCTTCTTTGGTAAGATCCAAATCGTAACCGTCCGGATCAAATTTATAATCAACAATGTCTTTCAAATATTTGTGTTCAACCGGTTCCCAAACATTTTCGAAAGATTCGGAAATACCGCCACATGATTTTGAGAAACGGGCGTCACATATCTTATCGTTATATTTCAAAACCAACCCGCGAGTTTCTTCAACAGCTACTTGAGAATTATGAGCAGCCAATTTGGTTATTCCCTGATAACGTTGGCAATGGTCATCGGCACAAACATCGTAAAGAGTGTGATCTTCTCTATCGTACCATTTAATTAATTCTTCTTCTGTCTGCATTGTTGATTTGTAGGCTTGGGCTTCTTTCTGAATTTCCTGATTCTTTTGGATCTGTGCCAACAACCAGCTTCTGGAAATAATCGAGTGGGCTTTCAAAAATCCTACCGAACTTGTAGCACTCATTTCGGATGAGATCACACTTGTCAGATAGCTTTCGACAGGAAGAACATTAACAGCAGCAAGTTTATCATTCTCAATCAAGAACTTCAACGCGCCAACAAATCTTTGGTTCTCTTTTCTCTGCCAGTGGAATTTGATTCCGATAGTTACATCACGAAGCATATAAGATTCTGTTTCTTCATCAGCCGGACTAAAAATAACATCTTCGTTAAATTTATACTCCTTATCTCCATCGACAACAACAATGGTTGTTCCATCTAATTTCGCTTCGAATTTACCGCTAAACACTCCTTCGGTCAAATTACATGAATAGGCTCCGTCAAGCTCGAACTTAACAGATGGTTCGTTCATAATCGCAACGCTAACTTTGGGTTCCTGCATTTGTCTCTCCATCTTCATAAAATTTAATTCAAATATAGGTATACAAAAAAATTTGTTTTAGATCAATTCCCGAATCAGCTTACGCGCCAATCCATTCCTTCATAAGATCCTGATGCATAACCGGATCGAATTCTATGTAGCGGTATTCGATAGCACCTTCCAAATTGTAAGGATCTTTTTCGGTAAAGGATTTAATCTCCTCCAAAGACTCCCCTCTCATAACCAATAATCCACCTTTACCTGTATTAATTGGTCCGGACATTAGCAGTACACCTTTGTCATAACCGGCGGTTTTCAAATACTCTCTGTGTCTAGGTTTAATTTCCATAATCTTATCCGCTTCGGCGGTGTAGATTATCTCCACGATGAAATGTTTCATATTCTTCCTATTCTGTTTATTGTATCAGCTAAATTCCAACTCATATTTGCAAAACGGATTATAACTCGCAAATATATGATATACGGGATTAATATGAACGTTTTATCGGAAAATATTTTCAATTTACGGAATATTTCGGGATAAAATATTGTTTAGGATATGTACATAAGAGGTAAACAACTCCAAGAGTGATCAAATGGAACAAAGACTAATTAGTCTTCTGTTGGCTTTCTTTATCTCCTTTCCCTTTTTAGCGCAAACAGAAGAACAGCCGGTTTTATCGGAAATCATGTTTTATCCTATAGCTGCTAATAGTGAATTCATTGAGCTATACAATCCTAATTCCACAACAGTTAACTTAAAAGGAATTGCATTCCGTTACTACAAATCATCTCCGGATAGCATTATATCATTGAACTCCAATTACGAATTGCCTCCCTATCATTACGCTATTGTTTTCGAAGGAGATTATGATCTTTCCAACGGAATCTATTCGGAATTACTCCCCGAGAACGTCCACTTATTTTTTATTCATGATAATTCTTTCGGCTCTTCGGGAATGGCAAATTCAACCGATAGAAAGGTCTCACTCATTAATCAAGATAACGTAACCAGTGATTCGCTAGTCTATTCCGCGGATAATAAAGAAGGTTTTTCGGAAGAAAGATTCTTCGAAAATGATTCTCTTGTTTCAAATAATTGGGAAAATTCGAAAAGAAGGAACGGAACTCCGGGGAAGAAGAATTCTATTTGTCCGAAGCTTTACGATCTTTCTGTTACATTCGATTTTCATTCCCCTCAGTTTCCACTTCACAATGAAGAATTACAATTCAATTTCACAGCTTACAATTTGGGAATCGAGGAATCCCATCGTTGTTATGCAGAACTTTTTCAAGACACAAACAGGGATTCAATATGTCAGGCCGAAGAGCTGGTCGATATAATTTCTCTACAGTCGGTACCGATAAATGATTCTCTTCAATTTCAGCTTAAGTGTATTCCCCCCACCAAAGGCTATGAACACTATATTGCTCAAATAGACTATCCGGAAGATGAGGAAACTCTCAACAATTATTCTTATATCGAAATAGAAGTATTCGATGATCCGAATTCATTTGAAGACATTCTCCTTTCGGAATTTATGTATGCCCCAATTGATGATGAACCGGAATGGATTGAGTTGTACAACAAAACCGATAGAGCAATTAACCTGTATGGCTGGGGAATAACCGACACTAAAAGCAGGAAAACATTTTGTAATGATTCGGTCTATCTTCCCGCTAACTCGTTTTTGATTATCGCGGCGGATTCCACTTTCCCGGATTTTTATTCGTCTGAATCTCAGGTGATAATCTCCAAATTTCCTTCGTTAAACAATAGCGGAGACAAGATTTTGCTCTCAACTCATACTCATCGAATTATTGACAGTGTTAACTACAGATCGACTTGGGGAGGGAAAAATGGTATGTCTCTCGAAAAGATATTCATGAATACTCCCGGAAACGATTCGACTAGCTGGCAAGAATCATATTTCCCCACACCGGGAAGTATGAATTCCGTCACACCAAAGGAATATGATCTTTCATTTCGTAAAATTGTGATGACAACTCCCTACGCATTAGTCGGAAAGGAAATAGAATTCGAATATATCGTTGATAATATTGGGCTAAATCGCGCTGATGAATTTACTATTGATATTTTCGCGGACACAAACAACGATTCGATACCGCAAGCAAATGAAAAAATATCAGAGCACTACGTTAATTCCATAATACTTCCTAATGATAGTCTTCTCAGTTCTTTTTCTCTTTCTTCTTTTTCTGTCGGAAAAAATCACTACATCTTTGTTATTAATTTTCCAGACGATTTAAGATCGACAAACAATTATTTCTATCTGGATATTGTCGGTATTATTCTAAACGAGACTCGAAGTGATGTAGTAATAAATGAAATAATGCATTCCCCAGTCGATGACGCGCCGGAATGGATCGAATTGTATAACACCAGTAATAAAGCCATTGAACTAAAGGGATATCAGATCGCTGACTCACGCGACACCAGTGTTGTAATTTTCGACTCACACAATATAATTCCCGGAGAATATGTAGTTATTGCCGATGACTCTCTTTATTATGATTACTACACAACACCATCCTATCTTTTCATTTCGCAATTCCCTTCTCTCAACAACTCAGGTGATCATATTTTCATTTTGGACTCATTGAATCGTGTAATTGATTCTCTTGCGTATAAGAGAACATGGGGAGGAACAAACGGGTTTTCACTTGAAAAGAAAGAGCCGTCTTTTTCTCCAATTGATTCGATTAGTTGGGGTAGTTCTAGTTCTGAGACCAAATCAACACCGGGAAAACAGAATAGCATCGTTCAAAAAGACTACGACTTGCTAGTTGGAAAAGTTGAATTAAAGATCACCAAAGATAGGAACCATTTCGGGATTGGGGTCAAAAACGTCGGCAAGAAAACAAGTACTTATTCATTAACTCTTTCTATTGATGAGAACCTCGATTCGATTATTGATCGACATATTGAGACTCTATCTAATACTTCTCTCCCTCCGAACGATTCTCTTTTTAATGTATTCAAATATTCAGTACAAGATCTCGAATCCCCAGCTGGAATATCAATTATACTTTCCTCCTCAACGGATCAAAACTCACGCAATGATTCAGCCTATTCGATTTTCTTACCATGTTACAATCGTAAAGAGATTATCGTAAACGAAATAATGTATAATCCGCAAGACGGAGAACCGGAATGGATTGAGTTATTCAACAACTCTGGAAAAACAATAGAGATAAAAAATATGACTCTATGTGATCTGTTTACCACACCCAAAGAAATAGATCTCACATATGATAATTTTCAGTTCCCTTCCAAAACATTCTTAACAATTTCCAGAGATTCCTCCCTATTCAATTTTCACAAAACTATTTATGGGAAAATCCTAATTGCTCCAATTCCAAATCTGAATAACGACATTGACGGAATTGTTTTGAAAGACGCTTACGGAAATTTGATTGACAGTTTACTTTTCAAAGGGAAATGGAATGATAATAATTGCTCCTCGCTGGAAAGAATTTCAATAACACAAAACTCTACCGATTCGTCAAATTGGGGTGGCTCAATAGATTCCGAATTCAGTACACCGGGAAGAATTAACAGCTTATCGATTAAAGAATACGATCTTGTTTTGGATTCTCTATTTACTAAGCCCGAGTTCCCTACCAAAGGAGAAACGATTATACTCAATTGTATTGTAAAAAATAGAGGAAAAAATCCGGCGGTAAATTTCTCCATATCATTCTATTCCGGAACAACTCTATTAGAAACAGTAGAATATCCGTTTCTAGCTAACTCCGAATCCTTATATGTAGCATCTGCGACAAATATTGAAATAGTCGACTCTCTTATTCTATCGGCCGTTATCAACTATAAGAAAGATCGTGAGTTAAGCAATAACGCACAAACCCATAGAGTCTATGCTGGTCATCATTCCGAATGTCTCGTAATCTCCGAATTTATGCCTTCCCCTGAAAAAGGGAAATCAGAATGGATTGAATTATATAACAATTCCGAATCGATAATAAACCTAAAGAACTGGAAACTTAGTGATCTTTTCCCTACTCCTACAGGAAAGGAAATAATATTCACTGACTTTTTGATTAATCCCAATCAGTTTCTTTTGTTATCGGAAGATACAACTCCGTTTTCTCAGAACACTTCAGCAAAAAAAATAATGATGAAACTCCCCTCATTATCAAACTCGGAAGACGGAATCATACTTATGGATCATACCGGTAAAACGATAGATAGTCTCCGCTATACGTCAGAATGGCCAATTCTACAAGGCAGATCATGCGAAAGATGTTCTTTCTCAATTTCGGCTACCGACAGCAACAACTGGTTTTATTCCATTAACGATTGCAGCTCCTCGTGTGGAATGCCTAATTCAATTTCGGAATTGTGTTGCTATTCGGAAAATTCATTATTGATAAATGAAATAATGTTTGATCCTGAAGAGAAATGTCCGGAGTTTATAGAATTTTTCAACAATGGGAAAATCGCAATAAACCCGGGTGGGTTCTTTTTATATGATGACAACACTTGTGCTATTGTCCTTACAAATAAGATAACTATTGAAGAAAATGATTTTTTCGTAGTAGCCTTTGACTCAACTTTCTTCACAGCATATCCTGAATTACAAGGATGCAAAAATATTTATATCCCCGATACCCGGATTTCTCTATCAAATAGCAAAGAAACGTTACGTCTATATGATTTTTACTCGACTCCGCTTGATTCATGTCAGTATAGATCAAACTGGCACAACAAGAATATATATCCGACAAAAGGCTTATCTCTTGAACGTATTTCACCTTTATTATCCTCAAACAGCAAATCCAATTGGTCAACTTCAGTTGATCCCTCCGGGGCAACACCTCTTCGGGAGAATTCCATTTATACAAATAAGAAAAATACTTTAAAAAGCCTGGAAATTTCTCCAAATCCATTTTCCCCGGACAATGACGGGTTCGAAGACCATACTATCATCAGCTATAATCTGAGTCGACGCCTTTTTCTGGCGTGTCTACCGTTACGATTCTGGAAATAATCCCCAGGGTGTAAACCCTTTTTGCGAACCCACTGTTCGCGTTTGGTG
>CALODP010000010.1:0-17465 GCA_942492055.1 uncultured Ignavibacteriales bacterium
ATAGAGAGGGGGGACTACTATCGGTTCTACTTGTGGAGTATTTTGTTGTGTAAGTTCCATTATTTCCTCGAAGCCATATGCGGCATATCAAATCCGTCTGTATTTGAAAACCCTCTTACCCTAAACTCTTCTTCTCCAGGCTCTTTATAAATAACGGACAAGTTGTCACTCGTGTCCATAAGTAACTTAGTTACCCCAATAAGAAAGACAGGTGTCTCAATTCCTTTACGATAGATATAAAGGAACGTTGGTGGGTCGAATACGTATTCCATTATTTCCTCGGGTATAAAATCCTCTGAGGAAACCAGCAGCATTTCCCCAGAGGACTCTTTGTCGGTGAACAAAAGAGAGCGTTCGGCTTTACCGAACATATGTCATAGCTACCCCCTTTCACTATTTATTTATTTTGTGAGGTTCTGGTGATTCCTCCGAGGATCGAACTCGGGACCACTTGATTAAAAGTCAAGTGCTCTACCTACTGAGCTAAGGAATCATATACTCTTGAATTTCATCCCACTCTTCTGTAGTGATCTCTTCGTTATCTTCAACCGATAAATAGACCTGCGCCCATGAATACTTCGACCACCCTACTTGAATGTTCTTCTCTACTTTACAATCATCACTTGTAAACAAGAACACAGGGTCAATT
This sequence comes from uncultured Ignavibacteriales bacterium, assembly GCA_942492055.1. Lineage (GTDB taxonomy): Bacteria > Bacteroidota > Ignavibacteria > Ignavibacteriales > Melioribacteraceae > CALODP01. Next base: position 650 of record CALODP010000010.1, read on the forward strand.
TCTTTCTCCCCACAAATTCCATCAGTGAGGCGAATTAAGATAAAGTATCGAAGCTGCTCAGGAGTTAGATCTTTTACTTTCATTTATCTGAATCATCTGTAATTTCATTGATGCCATTCTCGTCGCCGTATTGTACTTCTACCCAATCGAGGAGCAAATACTCATTCGTCCCAGGTGTTCTTTCTTTTTCAAAACGTTTAAGGAGTGCCCTAAGATCCCGAATAACATTTGATCTAAACTCATCTCCTCCGTCCGACAAATCCCATCCTTCTTTACTTCCGTCAGGAAGAATAGCAAATGAATCCTTGCCATTGGCTAACGATGGAATAATTGGTGTAACTAACTTTCCATACTCTGGGACGTGTAGTATTCTCTCATAAAATTCTCTAACGAGTTGAACCTCACTAAACTCTTCAAAAGTTACGAGGATCGCGTGATTTCTATAATATCCCATTATTCTTCCCTTTATGTTAAAACAATTTCTTGTACATCCGTATCTACGTGGATATACCAAATAGGAGAAGTAAACCCTTTTCTATCTCCTAACATAATATCATGATCCCCTCTCCCTTGAGAAATAAGTTGACCAAGATACTTATGAAATTGTTCAACTGTAAGTTCCCCTCCAGTACTTTGAGAAGAGGCTGCATGTAAGATATTCATTAGTATCTCCGTTGTAATGTAAAAAGAAAGGTCAAAGGCCAGGCTGTTTGCATTACTCTTCCTTTAAGTAGGCTCGTAATTCTTGCCGGGTTAAGTTTTTCTTACCTTTTTGCCTTCGAGGATTTCCACAACAAAAAGGACTTGAGCACATACAAGTTGTCTTTCTTGCTATCTTCAAACAACGCTCAAAGCCTTCCTCATTGTTATAGAAATTCAAAACATCAACTCGTCGTTTTGCCTTATTCAATCCTTTCTTAAAGCGTCTTCGTGAGATCATATAAAATTCCTTTTGGTGTTCCCGGTGGGAGTCGAACCCACACTCCATAATTGGAAACGGATTTTAAGTCCGTCGCGTCTGCCATTCCGCCACGGGAACATATTTAATTCCTTGTCAGTTAAAAAGTAAGGCGCCAGGTTACATTTTCTTGAACCAGATTCCCCTGACCGGGCGGTCTATTTCTAAAAGGAGCGGTCAGACTCCGTTTAGTTATCGACCCTATTTAATACGCCTTACTACCAACTACAGCAGTGCTGGTTATTGTTAATCCATTCGTCCTTTACTCACCTAAGATTCTCATCGGACGCTTCACGAGAATGGTATTCATCTCCAGCTTCATTCGGATAAAAGCAGGAGAGAAACCTTTGTTGTAAAGCCTCCAGAAAAGCCGCTGAGGGGGAATCTTGTACCTGTAAGTACCTTTCATGGGCTATCTCCACTCAGAATAATCTTTCCGTTCCCACGATCTGGAATAATGGAAGTTACGGAATCAACGGAACCTCTGCGACCGTCGGCGTAATCAGTATAATGAACTTCTTCTCCACATTTATCACAAGTTACGTCCCCTTCAATATCCTGATCTGGAATATTAGGAATTTGCATGACCACTTCGTCGTAATCCTCCATTCCTTCCAGCGCCAGAAGAAGTTCTCTCTTATTCATGTTCTATATCCTCTCTTTGCAAGTTTTATAGGAAGTCTTTCATACTCTCCACGAAACATGAGGAGTTTTACTACCTGTCGAAACCAACGGTGCGAATCTTTTCTTTGCTTTTTCTTACTCCCTGGCTTCTGACTCAAGTAAGAAATATCTTGGTGCTTTACTGATTCGCAACCGTTGTAAGACATTAGTACTTCTCTACACAAATCGGGCCGATCCCTCGCTCAACACTTTCCGGAGTTGTAAGTGTTCTCCCACAAATACAACATCGACGCGAAGGATACGCTTTCCATTGCTGTCCAGCAAACTCGAAAACGTCGGGATGATCCAATTCCATCCATTTCTTCAGAAGAACTGCGAACATAATGAAGAACCCGGATTGCTTCTTCGTCCAAACGGAAATACTCTTCCCCTTGCGGAAAGCAAACCATTCGTACGAATTCTCGTTGTCCGGTCCTACCAGCAAGGAAACAATATCTTCCCCTGGCGCGAAGGAAGCTTCTTTTGCTTGCCGTTTAATTCGGAGGGTGCGATACTCCATATCCTCGTTCTCGAAGGAAACCATTCCGTAGAAATCGGTGATCGCTTCCATTACTTCGCTCACTATTTTAGTCCTATTCTATCCGAGTTTAACGAAGAACAACAACCGGCGCCGAAGGCTGGTGACCATTCATTTCCTGGCTTGCTAAGGATTTCTTTGTAAACCCCACAGAAGTATTCCCCTGGCTTACTTCCTTCTAAGTATTTACACTGATTAAGTTCTTCGGACCAACGGCCAAAAGGGCAAACTGCTTTCTTACAGCAGTATCCAGAGCGTAAACACTTAGGAAACAGTATTCTTACCTTTACTTTCCAGGGAACTTGAACGGGTTTCTCTTTTCGAGGATTTGATCCCCGTTTGAGAGAACCAATTCCATTCCGTTTTCTTGAATGTAAAGCATTTCCAACTTCGCTTGTGATCCATCCGGAGGAATCATTCTAACTTCAAGGGTCTCCCCTCTTTTGAATCCGTCGAGATTAAAAACAAGCTTCCAAACACGATTTCCATTATCTGTAATCTTTCCGCGCCAAAATCCTCCTGTAACAACCGTAAAATCCCCTACAGAAACTTTCTCCCCTGTATGAAGATCCCATATAATAACGGAATCCTCGTGAGAGATATCAGAAGTATAAACCCCGTTTACGTTACTTTCGTTTGTCCCCGACCCCCCACTTCCATTCCCGCATGAAACCAATAAGCCTAAAATCAAAGCGTGAATGAAAGTTCTCATCGTTATCCCTTTCTACTTAATCTTCGTTTCTACGACCTTATAAACCGAAAGAACTTTTCCGCCACTTCTTTCTGCTTGGCCCTCGAAGAATTCTATTGCGCTTTCTTCACTTGGTCCCTGGTGAGTATACCTTACAGTTTCTAAGTTTTTCGTTCCTCCAACTGAGTTATCGAATTGAAGAACTGCCCTGAAATGGATGACGCCGAAATGAATCTTGTAAGTGTCTTTTACCATTACTATTCTCCAGAATATAGTGTGTGTTCTGCTTCACAGTACACTTCCGTCGGCCGAGGAAGAACGGGAGGAGTTAATGTTTTTGGTTCGAATAAGCTCCATTAGTTTTTCCTCAACTAAAATATCGAGGATATTTGCCTCGTACCTCGTAATCATTTTCGGTGCGAGTCCAAAAAGCTTTGGTCTTAACCGTCTAAGATTTTCTTCGTTTATTCTCCGATCTTCCATTCTTCCCTCTCCTCACTTTTAACATACTCTTCGTCGGGCCGAGGGAAAATCGGAGGAGTCACAGACTTCAAAATGCTGTAACCCTTTCCCTTCAACTGAGGGGGGAACAAAAAGAAGTGTTCCCAGGATTCGTAATTCTTCCTTTCACTCTTCGGAATTCTTTTCAATTTCCAAATACAAAAGGTTACCCGAACTTCAACTCGCTTTGCCATTATTGTTTCCTTTCTATTCTCACGCGCTTGCGCGCCTATATAGTAACTGTCACGATTCCGGACGTTCCAGACTTTTTGTCTGCTATCCTCATTGTACCAGTCTCCCCCAAGAACGTCAACCCCTTTCTAAGTCCTTGCCCTGCCTCGACTTACGACAACGGCGCCGACGGGCCGAAGGGCGAGTTTCCAAAGGTCAAGATCCGTCTTTCTCGCAACAATTATTTATACCGCAGCCCAAGAAGTTCCATCAGAGAAATATAGTTTTCTACCATTAACAGTATGCTGAATAAAAATGATACAATTTGAAAAAGAAGCTGCGGGATAAGTTGCTTCTAAATCTGACTCATCTCCACTATGAATATGTACTGGCTTCGGACCATTGAATAACACCCCGAGGGCATCATTTATATTTGCGTCCCAAGAAGTTTGAGTAGACACGATAGGAGTAAATGTTGGAGTCGCCATAAACCTTTCCTTTTAACTTGAGAAAACATTTTTCTTAATTTAAGTATTAAGAAGATTTCCCGATTTTTAGATTAATTCCTCGTATTTCGAGCTATTTCTAAGAGGTGAAATTGAGGGTTATTTGACTTTTATTTATCCCTCACGAGTAATTGTTAACTCTACTGTTTCAGATCTTCGACCATTGACAATATAATTTAACTCAATATCAATGGAGGGAGGCTCAGTACCAAACCACGTTTCAAGATCCTCACTAAACGGATCATTTTTTGAAGCGATTAACTTCTCTGTCTCCGCTCCGTTAATAAACGCAACATACTGACCAGTTGGATTACGAGTATCTCGTACAATTAATTGGAATCGCCCCGGCAAGTCTGAATGCTCTTTTAACTCTGGTACTTCATCCCCTGCGGGGATAACTCCTGCTGTTGTACCCTTATTTATCTTGTCGAAGAATCCCCAGCGAATAAGGATACTCTCCCCTGACCGCCAGGAATTATTGCTGGAACATCCATAAATCTTTGTTCCAGGTAACTTTTCAGGTCGAGTATCATCCCCTATTTCAATTTGCTCACCCGCTCGAAGACTGAAAGGTGCCGGAGGTTTTGTACCCGTCCCCTCTAATGTAATACTCTGCGCCGTAATTTCATCCAAAGGTTTGAAGAAATTGGATGATATTACTTGAGCTTTATAGTATATAGTCTGCCCCGCGACAAAAGCAGGGTCTTTAAACTGTTTAAAATCATCTAAGTCAAGGATATATACTTCAGAGTTTGCTGGGTGAGTAGCTTTAGTAGTCCCATACCTCGCTCGAATTAACCCATCGAGCCGAATCTCATTAGCTGCAAGTATAGTAACATTCTTCACAAAGAAGATCTCGTCATTAATAACAGCTAATTGTCTTCCCACCCTCCAAGCATTTAAATCCCCAGAAAGATCTTGGATCTTTGAGACATCTTTTCCAGAAAGGATAACACTGGGCCCATACTCAACAAGATCAGGAGTACCCGAAGAATAAGCGACATCTAATACTCCTCCAATATGCTGCTCTGACATCCTTCCTAATAACTTGTAAGTAACATCATCTGTTGATATCCAGATATTACTATCTAATCCACGCCCATCTCCTCGAACTCTAAGAACCGCAACTGAATTCCCTTCCGTTAAAGGATAGGGAGGCTCAAATACTCGACTCATAGAATCGGATGAAATTCCAGAATCTGCAGGGTATCCCGCTCCTTCAATAGTTCTATTAGCAATAGTTCCAGCTTGACCATAAACATCGGGTGTGACAGCAAGCTTTACTATACTTGACTCTAACGTTCTTTCAGTAACCTCTAAGATGCGAAGAACATCTTCTTCCCCTTCCCACTCAATAGTATGCCCCGCTCGAAGAATTCGAGCTTCTCTCCCTACACTCACATTTAATACTACAGGAGTTGGATTATCCTCCAACCCTCTTCTTGCCGCAACCTTTCCAGCAGATGTAGCATCTGTGATAATCGACAAGGGAAGAGATCGTGCTCTTTGAGATTCAAAACGCCCAATGGCGCCATCGTCCCCTTCCCCTACCGTAGATTTTCTATAGTTTCTCTCCCGATCGTTGAAACTAAATATAGTCTTATTCCAAGGAATCTCTCCATGATTAATCTTCTTCTCAGGAACAGGGAATACTTGCTGGTTTTGAGTAATCTCATAGTTGTCTGCATTAAACCTAACAAGCTCAAAGACATACTTCCCAAGTACGTAATCCCAAACAATAAAGCACCCCAGATCTAATAAGATTCCGGCGATCATATCCTCGAACTCGTCCCCTTGGCCCGAAACAATATGCGCAGAAATCCTGTCAAGGTCATTATTAGTTAATCGAGTAATCATAGTACCCCACGAAGTAAGATCAAACATATCCTTGTCTAACCCTACTCCATGAGGCCACTTCTCAAAGAGTAATTGCGTAAGCATAAATCCTGGATTGGAACCAGAATGATCACTATCAGCAAAAGGAGTAGCGGTCCCTTGATTTGATGTCCACCCAGATATATTTTGTTTTAAGAAAACATTTGTAACTGGAGCTAACCCAATTAAAGGACTACTAACTCTTAGATTTTTGTTTCCACCCGATCCATGTACTTTAAGCCAGAAGAACCTATTTTCTCCAATAATACTTACTCCCGCTTTTAGATACACTTCTAACTTATACCAAGTATTATTCCCTTCAGTAACTTTCGTAACATATGCTACTACTCCTGTTTCTGAAGTTAATTCCCAAACACCCCCTGTTTGAGTAAAAGTTGCATAATTAGTAAATACGGAGAATGGGGATACATCTTCATTTAACCCCATTTCTATGTAATCTGGAGCAAACCCTGCTTTAATACTCTTACTTGAGATGTAACATGTGAACCCATGCCACTCTCCTATATTATTAAACTTTCCTTCTATCCGATAGATATAATTTCCGCCGTCAAAATTATGAATCTCAAAGGTAGGCATGATGGCGTACGATAACTCATCTCCTACACTTCTATTTAGAATTTCTCCATTAGGAGTTGCTCTACCCCAAATACTACTTGGGAAGAAAGCCATATCCCCTGCAACAGCTTCAGAATGATCTATCTGATACACCCCATCTTCAGCGCCTTGCCCAGCAATAGTCACACTTGCTTCATCAGGGAAATTCGCAGCCTTCGCTCCAATAATCTCAAAGGAGTCCTCTGTATTGTCAACTGTATAGATCTTATGAGGCTCTACGATGATATTCTTTGACCCGAAGAAAAACTCTGTCCCACTCATCCCAGTTGTTTGAGGGGAAGCTGTGAATTCATATTCTAAAGAAGGCCATTGAGGGTAGGCCCCTAACATTTTATCTTTCCATACAATATAGCATACAAAGGGCCATCGACTATCTATACCAATAGACTCCCCTAAAGCATAATTAATAGGCTGATCTTCTTCTCCCCAATAGATTTCAAAAGTTCCTCGACTTCCTAAAGAAAACTCAGAGCCTGAAGGGTGTGAAGAATTCGTAATCTTGCCTTCAAATATTACTTCCCCATACTCCCAAATCTTAGTTAATTCTCTCGTTGGCCCAATACAACAAGCGTGCATAGCAGACTCGTAATACTGAAGCCCTGTAATTGTTCCTCCACCCCCAATTCCTTTACTCCCGCCTTCGCGTACTGTTTCAGCTCTTCTTTTCCCAACCCAAGTAATGATAGGAGCGATTTTTTGGGTACCAATCAGCAATGGAAGAAAGGCGCCTCTTGTAGCAAGGGTAGGAGGCTTCTCATCTACAATAGGTGCTTTACCTTTCTCTTTTCCGGCCGCAATCAAATAAGCAGAGAGGTAACTTACTGCCATCACAATAGCCCAAAGAGCTAACTGTGTGACAGTTCCTTGAGTAATTACTAAATCTTCCATCGAAATTTATCCTCCAGACGGTGAACGCTCTTAAAAGTAAATAAACCGTCTGCAAAGGCTGCTCCAGTCCTGCAAACTCGTCTTGCGCCCATATGCCAAATATGATTTTCTGTTCCCCCTACAATCATTGCATGTCCTGGCCCGCCGTGTTTCGCTCCAGTGACAATAATATCCCCAGGCTCTATTGTGAAGTCTGTCACTTTGTGAGAAGGAGGGTACGAGTCCAACAAAAACTGCATTGCGTCAATTGCAGTCTTCTTTGAATGGAACGCCGCATCAGGTGGGACATTTTGAAGTCTAATTCTATGCTCATTATATAGCTCATCAAGTATCCCATAGAATACAAAATGAATACAATCAGCAGCTATTCCTTTGACACACTGCCCTAAAGCGTATCGAGTGCCTATCCATGAGTTTAATATTCTATCTAATCTTTCTTCAATGTCGGGATCTAAAGGTTTCCATTTAAATCTATATAACGTTGATTTCATTCTGGGGGCTCAATAACTTCTGAAAGCTCAATAATAGGATGATACGCTGGGATAGCATACCCATACCCCCCGAAGTTTTCTTCGTTATTAAATAACCTACATGTTTCAATCTTCTTATCACACCCTGGTCTAAAAGTAGCTACTTGGTTTAACCAGCTTGCTGGAGGTCTTCGACTTAAGACAAAAGTAGTTCCTTGTACCCACTCATAAATCTTTAACTTAATCCCATCTTTTTCTATATACCCTTTATTAAAGTAATAATCTCGCCAAGTGCCCCCAAGAGAATTAACTGTAATAATCACACTATTAATCTGAGTTATCTGAAGGTCTGCATACCCTCCTACTTGTGTAGGTCGTGGAGAATTACACCCTCTACCTCCAAAGATTAAAGGACATGTTACTTCAGCTGGGATTCCTACCTGTACCCCAAGTAAAGTCTTCCACGAGTTAATCTCAATCTCAATAGTCCCAGGTTTATCTGAAGGGTCAACTGTAATAATCCCGAGGTACCCTATAAAAGCTGTGTAAACTTCAATAGTACCTAAAGAATCTGTGTGCTGAATATACTCATAAATTGTTACAGTGACAGGTGCAATTGCTTCTCCAGAAATAATAGTTGAAAAGAACCCTGTCGATTGTTTCTCTAAAGTTACGAGGGCTTGTTCATCTGCTACCCCTCCTCCCATTACAGGAAGTTTAACTTCAAGGCGAGGCGTCGAAGTATACGTTAACCCTCCATACGTAATATCTTCTGTATTATTACATATCCCTACATCAGTCCCATTATAAGAGAATTTTAAGAGCCCTGTGACTCTCTTTGTTGGTTTTGGAAGGATTGCCATTAAACTACACTCATTACTACATCAATTTCATTGACAAGTTCAACAACGTCAAATGTTAATTGACAATGTTCACTTGTTACCCAGTTCTCCACTAAGATATCCTCAGAGAATCTACACAAATGAGCTGGCCCTACCATATTTGCTGCATTAACTTCGTCAATCGTAATCGTACTATCAAAAAGAACTATCCAACCATCCCCTACTGGAGTAGTAGATAATATCTTCCGTATCTTAGTATCTCCACTCTTACTCTTAATATACACGTACTTCCAAGTCTCTCTAAAATCCTCAATATTTCCAATGAAGTCTACTTTAACAGTGTCCTGAGCAAGTGTAACAACATCAAAAACTACTAAAGGATTAAGTACATAGAAAGGTTTAAACCTCCCCATACGCTGCTCGAAAAAATAAATTTTCTTAAGTGCATCCTCTCTATTAAACGCAGTAAGAGGTAATGAGAAGTAAAACCCTTTAGACTGAGGAGAAATATATCGAGAAGAGTGACGTCCCAGCAAGACGTCTGTTGCATCTGTTAGTATTCCCCCTCCGGGAATTAAGGAAATATTAACTCCTCCTGAGAAAATAGGGTAAGCCCCATGAAATTGATAGTAACTATCAGCTGACTTAGGGACATCTAAATTCTTAGAGGCTACTTCTTCAATCTCTAAAGTAGAATAAAGATGAGCTTGAGACGCAATATCAAAGTTATTCTCTCCACGAGGTTGAACTTCCATAAGAGGGTAAATTCGAGTCCTCTCCGCAGTTATATCAAAATCTAATGCATCGTTGAAGTAAAAAGAAGGATACCAACTACCCCCCGGGCCACCCCCTCCGCTCGGTAAAGTTTCTCCTGCGATTATGTTAGTATATTGGTATTCTGTTGCGCGCATCTTTCCGTTAACACGCTCGAAGTTGACAATTAACACGTTGCGCCCGTCGGAAGAAATCTCTCCAAACCTATAATTAAACAGACTTGAATACCTAATCTCATGACTCCCCGCAGAGAAATCAGATGTAGGTTTTACAGCTTCTGTATAGAATGGAAAGACATACCTCTCAGAAGAAAGCCTGGAAAGATAATGAATAAACTGACCCGTTAAATTCTTATCCATTCCTGTGAAGTCTATCTTAATATTTCGAGTAGGTTTTCTCGTTAAAGCGACTCTTTCTTCCGCAGAAGTAATAGACGTAGAAATATCAGTCGAAAAAGTTGTAGTCACCTCAATTGGAGAGTCCCAATTATACAGCAAGGGGACTGGTAAAACACTCGGAAGTGTAAAGCTACCCATTACCTACTCCTCTGTCCACTTCTAAGAAGTTCTTTGATATTCTTCTGAACAACCTTCTTGATAGCTCCTTCACCCTGTGCCACAATCCTATCAACTGTTTGCTTATCAAATAGCATAGGTGCTGCAACTAAAGCAGTTCGTTGTCCGCCATTTCCTGAAACTTGACCACCTGTAGCAAATCTGTTTTTGCCCTTAGTAATAGTAGCCGAACTACTACCAAGAAGTTCTCGCAAATCTTCTCGCTTAAACCTCCCCTCATTAATAGCCGACATAATCCCCGGACCATAATATTGAGAGGAAGCTTTTTTGATAACCCATTCCAGAGGAGTCAAGAGAGCGCTAACCATATCATGATTAACATGTGAGGGTCCAGGAACGGGTCCACCTCCCGCCCTTCTTACTTGACCTCCCGCGTTCTTTCCAACTCCTGCTATCCCTCCTGCGCTTTGAACCAAGTTCATAATCGCGAGCTGAGTAGTAATTAAAGCAATCTGCCTTAAGAACTCCCCCGCCCACTTCTTTAAGTTTACCTCACCTTGGATAAACATATCCACCAAAGCGGCGCCGGCGGAAGCGAGAGAATGAGCTATCTCCTCACCGAGAATAAACATCACTCGGCCGAAGGTTTTAGCTTCTTCCGTCGCCGCCATTAACCCCTTTGCAAATCCACTGACCGACTCTTCTTCTAATTTAAGCTTTTCTTTTTCTTCGGCTGCTTCTCTCGTAGCTTTAGCCAAAGCCTTTGTAAACTTCTCTGACTCCTCAATATCCTCAGTCCACTTCTCAAGAGTAGTCTCCCCACTCTCTATTCTACTTATTAGTTTTTTAAACTCTTCTCTTGAAAGTAAGAAAGCAGATCCGAGGTGCCCGTATGCATCTATGACACGTTTAACCTCCGCCCGCATTAATTTTATTTTTTCTTCTAACGCTGTTACGGTATCCCCATAAACCTCCGCAGCAACGTCAATTTGTGCAAACCCAGCTTCTAACCCTTTCCAATCTACTATCCCTATCTTATCAAGATCTGCAATAGTTACAGCAGGGTCCCCTTGAAGCTTTTTAACATTCTCAATAGCTTCTTCGTATAATTTAATAGCATTAGTTAAGGAACCTAACGTGTCCCCACTTACTCCCTTTATCTTGAATAACTCTGCTCTGAATTGTCTAAGATTATAAATCTTTTTCCCATAAAGATTTAATAATCTCTCTTCTTCAGTCAGTACCGTTCTTTGATTTTCACTTTCTACATCAGCCGCTTCTTCTTGAAGCTTATAACGCTCTCTTGCATATCCTATACGAGCTTCATCATGTCTTTTTTCTCTATTTTCTACATCTTTCTTAGCTTCTTCAATCTTCTTATTAATGGTCTCTCTATTTCGCGCTCCTGGATCATCCCTTTGCTCAAGCTTATAGGATTGCATAAACAGGCCATGCTTTACTCCCTCCCCTCTCCCTCTTACTACCCTTTCTCTTTCCTTTTCTAACTTATTTAACTTTTGTCTGGCTATTACTAAATCATTTGATACATCATTTAAAACTTTTTGCAAGAGGATCGCATCCCCACTCGCATTTTTAAGTAGTTTAGTTACAGAAGGCTCCGCTTCTTTTGCTGCGGAGCTTAATCCAAACACCGCGGCAGTAATCGCGGCTATAGTAGCAGCAGCTGCTACAAAAGGATGTGCTACAAAAAGTGTAAGAAGAAGTTTAAACCCTCCTGCTACTCCCGCAATTACAGGGAGTAATCCTTTAAAAATAAAAGCGATGGTCCTTACAGCAAAGGCTAACGCGGTTACTACAAAAACTGACCCACTAAGAGCTACCACCCACTCTTTAGTAGCTGTATTTATTTCTGTTAAACTCTTAGCCCACGCATACACAGAGACCAAAACACTTGCTAACGTAAGCCCCCATTCTCTCAAAGTAGGAGTAAGTGCCTGCCCTATCTCAATTGCAATATTCTGAATCTGCCCACCGAGAATCCTGAAAGCATCACTTAAGTTATCCATCTGACGAGTAGCGACTCTATCAATAAAGCCTCCAACATCAGATAACTGACGCTTATAATCTTTAAATGCATCCGCAGCTCCGATAGACAGCAAGACTGCTTGCTGAGTTCTATCTGCGATCCCTAATCCTTTGATTAATGTTGCGCGTTCTTGTTCTTCTAATTCCTCGATAGCCTCAGTAAACGATCGAATAAACTTCTCAATTCCTACGAATCTACCGAGATCATCAAAGATCGAAATCTCATTTTTACGAGCTACTGCTTGCGCAGCAGGATTAACACCAATCTGCTTAATAATACGAGTAAACTGCTCGAAGAGAGTTCCACCAAACTCACCCTTCTTTCCACGAGAAGCGAAGACAGCAAGTAAAGCGAGGGTATCCTCAAGCGCAATATTATAGGTCTTTGCAGCCGCTCCAGCTTTATTCTGCAGAGCGATTGCGAATTCTTCAACTGTACCCTGAGCAATAGTATTCGCTCGAACTAAGGAGTTTGCAATATGCAACATCTCCTTATAATTCTGAGTTACATCAGCTGTTTTCTTTCCTAAAGCTCCTTGAGTATCCGCGAGGATCTCTGTAGCTTTAGCTAACTCAAACTGCCCAGCAACAGCAAACTTAGCAACTGTCCCAATTGAGTTTAATGCATCGTCTGGAGAGAGCCCCGCACTAAACAGGAAAAAATATGCTTCAGCGACATCTGATGCATATACGGTAAGGTTGTGAGATACCTCCTTAGCCTTCTTATCCAGCTTTGATAAAGTTTCCCCGGAGAGCCCATCAATAATAGCAGTCGATTGAGTTAAAGCTTTATCAAATTTAGCCGAAGCTGAAAAAATAGATGTACCCGCCGCTGCTACACCAATAGCAACTCGGTTCATTGAGGCAGAAAAAGCTTGCGACGATGCTGCTACTTTATCAAGCCTTTTCTGAACACCCTCAATTCTTGTTGTGAATTTATCCCAACCCTTGTTTATTTTAGCAAGGACTTGGGTAATTCTGTCATTGAGTGTGACAGTGACGGATACACCTTGTGCCATTACTCTACTCTAACTTTCTCTTTATAAACTCACGTGCGGAGGCGTCAGACTTCTCATCAAATAAAGCGCTTATTATTAAACGCATTCCTGCTAAATAGTCAGCCCTATCAAGATCTGATCGTCTCTTAGCTTTTCCGTAGAAGTAATGTATTTCAGGGTACGAATATCCCCGATAAGGGAGATGTGAATTTTCTTTATTTTCTAAGAGTTGGAGGGAGTGTCCTGAGGCGATAAGCTCTTGGAGAACGTCTCCAAAATCGAAGGCCACTGCAATTTCTTCTTTGTGACCTTCAGATAAATTTTCCCTATCGCCTCCTTCCAAGGGCGTACTTGCTCCTCCTTACCAAAGGAAAGTTCAAACCACTCAGAAGCAATAGAAGGAGGAATATGATGGGGAAGCTCATCAAACTTTACATGCCACCCTTTTTCATTTACTTCATTAGGAGGAGTCTCCGCATCTACAAAAACCGTACACTCCTCTAATATTGAAGAAAAATTCTCAACAATCAATTTCAATAAGGCTACTTTTTCATCTTGCTCAGTGAGCGCCACCTCCCCTTGAAACTTAGAAAAAGTTTCAGGGAACTCAGAGAGTAACCTCTTAAATTGACGAAATCCAAGAGGGAACACCCAAACATCGAGGGGAAATTCCTCGAAGTTCTTCTTCACTCCCGGACTAAATATACTTGAAATACTTTTAAACTTCATTCGTAACCTTTCGAATAAGTGGGGCGATGATGTCGGGTCAAGCATCACCGCCCCTGCAAAGAGGAAGATTAATTAATAGGTTGGTAAGGTACCCTTAATAGCCAACAGACGCCCAGCAGGCTCAGTTTCCGTCAGATCAGAGAGAACGTTCACGGCCAGAACCATTTGAGAATAATCCTCGACCTGAATAGTCGAAGAAGAAGGAGTAATGGAACAAGTCCCCATTCTCACAGTTTGATCGGTGTTGCCTCCACGAGACCACCAAATTTCAAACTTCCCATTAATGGCTCCCGCGGCAGCCTGAGGAAGAACTAAACGATTTCCAGAGACAGCGCCCGTGTAGAAGTAAACATCGTTATCCGAAGCATCAACAATGTTTGACGTCGCAGGGATCTTAATGATTCCACGATCTAAACTGGAAACTTCCCAATCAGTTGTTTTCGCATAGACAGTTCCGGTATCTCCCGAAGCTGCATAAACAATATCAACTGTAACCCCCGTATCATCTGCTACAAGGGTTTCGTTAACAACAATAGTTGTTGCTGTGACACTTGCTACAGTATAAGTCCCGGCGTTAAGAGCATTAGTAAGCCCCGCAGCCTTGACGATAATACTATCCCCTGGAGAAAGGTGAGTAGTAAGGTCAGTACTTACTGTTAAGGTCTTTGTAGAAACTACGATATCAGTAAGGATATCCGTTCCTACTGTTAAGTTAGTAATATCGTCTACGATACCTTCAAAGACTTGGATTGCATAAAGAGGTGTCTTATCAGTATCAGTATCGTGAAGCTTAAGGATTTCGTTAGTAAAGATTTTGGCCGAAATCGCCTTAGAAGCAGCGCTCTGCGTAAACGAAGCAGGCTCAGATCCCAAGAACAGAAGCGACAAGTTCCTAAGATTCAAGTTATTACAAGTAATATCATACGACTCAGCAATCTCAGTAACGGACTCATCAACCGTTGTTAAACGACCTCCATCACCGTCCTTTAAAGTGAGCTTAGAAATCTCACTCGTCGGGTTAGCTGAAAGAATAGTTCCAAGATCAACCCACGGAAACTCAGTAGATCCGTCGTTATCTTTCTTGTAGTAAAAACGAGAACCAGCAGTCCAGTAATCTTGGTGACCGACAACCGACATAGCTATTACTCCTTAAAATTCAACATCTAATTGAAATGTCATCCCCTGAACATTCAAATCAATGTCATAAACCTCTTGAAACACAATGTGAGGATATACCTTGCAAATTATGTTATCTCCTCTCTCATTCTTTAACGTTTTCCACTTTTGTAATATAATCCTCACATCTTGAATCATTTTAGCTTCAATATCTTCTTGAACTTCTAATCCCGGGATCTGAGTAAACATCTCGACCCCAATGGTATACTGTTGAAACCCTGTCTCAGTTTCAATTGTACCTTGATCAATTTGAATAGCTACCGCCCAAGGGTGGTCTGTGAAAGGGAAAGAAGACCAATCGATAACTCCTCTACGGACAAAGTATCTACCATTGTCCTGAGCTTTAAATAACCCCTTGAGTTTGTCTAATGCGTCTATTCTTGCATCAACCACGAGAAGCAATCCTCTCAGCTCTAAAGTATTCCTTTAGAAAAGCCGTTAACTCCCTTCCAAGGGTAGGTAAGAAGTCCTCCACACCCTTTCTCAGCCACCGCCTTTCTTTTAGGTCAACATGCTTAACTAAGATAAAAAGCATATCCATATTACGAATGTTAACAGGCCGACCAGATTTTCGAGCTAACTTCACTTCACGTGAATAACTTTTTGGAGCAAACAAACCCCCAATAGCTACTCCCGAATTTCTAAAAGGAATAAACTTTAATGAGCCTCTATAACTCTTTGCAGTTCTCTTAGCAACCCCTGCAGCAGTTTTATTCTCTCTCGTAGGAATAGTAAGAGCTTTTCTACGCTTTGGTCTAATCGTAGGAATCGGAGAAGAAATATTTCTCCCTTTAGTTCCATACTCCTGAACCGCCGCATACTTCTTTGCGGGCCCCCTAAACACTCCAACTTTAATCCCAGGAAGTTGAGAACCTTTAGGATATACAACTGTTGAAGCTACTGACCTTGCAAGACTCCCTGTCCGTCTTTTCAAGATCTGACCGGCAAGGGTATTCTTCGTGATATGCCCCGCCATTCTCGACCCCATCAGAAGTAAGAATTTACGCATTTGCGCATTAAATTCTCTCTTCCGTGTCATCTTTTTCAGGTCACGTAAATACTTTTGACCTCTTGCTGAGATCTCTATTTTAACCTCAAGCATTACACAAGCTTTCGTCGTCTTGCTGCGATAGCTTTAAAGTGAGGATGAATATCCGCATCCTCATAAAAAGCTGTCCCTGCCTCCAAGATCTTTGAACGCGTAATCAAATTCTCTTTTGCGTGCCGTTCATTTGAAAACTTGACTTGAATTAATAATGCTCTCCTAATATCTACTGGACAAGTTGCACTCGTATACCCTCCAGTACAAGTAACTCTAACTAAATTCTTCCAATAAGCTCCATTTAATCGAACTAACGTTCTATCATTAGAGTCAAAAGACCCGGCAAGCTTTTCTTCATACTCTTCGCCATAGTCCTTCTCTTCTACTTTTGTAATACTTATCACATTTACGATAGGTATACTCAGCTGAGTAACAGGATAAGGAGAAGTAATCGTAAATACTTCCCCTTCACGATAACTCCATTTACAGTTAGTGATAGACTCCCAGAGATCAATAATGTAATCTCGTAAAATGAAGACTAAGTCATCATTCTCAACAGGAATATTCACTGCGTCTCGAATTTCAGATGCACTAATCACTACACTGTCTCCGCATAAGAGCTTACAATTTTAACTCTAAAATTCTCAGATGGCTCCCAATGCCCAGAAAGTGCCTGAAATCTAACCCCTGCATTCCAGACTCCTAAAGGTAATGCATCCGCCTCAGCTTGAGATAGTGAGATATTTATTAGACTATTTGTAGAGTCTATTGTAAGATTCCCAGAACCAGAGTCCCTA
>CALODP010000011.1:0-6800 GCA_942492055.1 uncultured Ignavibacteriales bacterium
CCATTTCCGAAATTATCCCTCTTTCTTTCTAATTATTTCTCTTTTTACCCCTCTTTTTTATTACAATCGTTATATTGCCACTTTTGAAAACAAACTATTATTATTGATGAAAAGCATTATTACATTACTGACGTTATTGACTACTTTACTTGTTTCCCTTCCGGCATACTCTCAAAATAGAGTTGATATTAATGATCTCAAATCCGATTACGTGTTGAAGGAAAACAGAGATAATTTCAAAAAGGAATTGATTCAATCTGCCAAGAATGTTTTCAATTCAACTCCGGAAGATGGTACGGAAAAACAATGGATATCTACATGGAGAGAGCTCGAGCTTGTTCTTTATAAATCGGATTTTGTTCTGGATGGATTGGGAAAAGCGGCGAAATATTTGCCCGAAAGTTCCCGAAAATTTCAGAGAGCTTTCATTGAGGCGGTTATTACATTTTATCCCGATAAATTCTACAAAGAGATAATGGATCTCTATCAATCGACAAAATCAACATCGGTATTCTCTATTGCAGCGTATTATTTGGCAAAACATCCTACACTGCCGTTGCAAAATGAGACTATCGTTCATGAAATAGAAACTCGATTCCCAAATTATGAGAACATAACGGAGCTCCGCTATTTGGCTTTCGATTTATCTAATGATCCCGATTCTTTGGTCAAACCACCTTTGGAAGATCTGTTAGGAAACAAATTCCAGGAAGGTAAAACAATTATCTATTCTATCCATCGAAAAGACAGACGCTATCACGGAATTACGATTATTAAAGGACCCGATGGAAAATTCGTTAGAGATGATTCCGGGAAAATCGCGGCCATTCCGCAATTAGCCATTTCAACTTCCGGAATTCCGGGATACTTGAGTCAGGGGAATACTCCGCAAGGTGTTTTCTCCGTTGTCGGATTTTACGTTTCCCCGACTGCCTCAATCGGCCCTTCTCCTTGTGTGTTGACCCGAATCGCCCACGAAGTCTCCACAAAAGTATTTTATCACGGGAAAGCTTCATCGAAAAAATGGATACTGAAAGACTATAAAGATTTGCTACCTGATAGCTGGAAAAATTATCTCCCTATTTACGAATCTTTTTATGCGGGAAAAGCAGGAAGAAAGCTGATGGTAATGCACGGCTCAACCGACGACTTATCTTTCTATAAAGATCAGCTTTTTTATCCCATCACCCCATCGAAAGGATGTTTGACAACAAAAGAGATTTGGGATGAGAATAACGGCAAGCTTAATGAAAGTGATCAGGTTAAGCTGATGAATACATTCTTTTCTACAAAACAGCTCTATGGTTTTTTGGTAGTTGTTGAGTTGGATAATAAAAAAGAACCGGTAACACTCGAAGAAGTACTACCGGTTATAAAATCCGTAGAAAAATAATTTTCTAGGCGTCGCAGTTTAATTCGTGCCAGATAAGAGCGGCGGCGCCTAACACAGCAGCGTCCCCTTCGGCCAAACCGGACTGTAAGATTTTTATCTTTCCTTTATAAACCCACAAAAGGTTATTTTCCAAATGCTTCTTTGTCGGATTCAAAATCAGATCGCCGGAATTTGCCAAGCCACCGAACAATACGAAAGCTTCCGGACTCAGATATGCGGCAGCGTCAGCCATTGCCTGCCCTAGCAATTTTCCGGTAAATTTGAACGCGTCTTTTGCAATCTTATCACCGGCTATCGCGGCGTCATATACCTTTTTCGCGGTCAGTTCTTCGAATGTAATCTCACGCAAAACCGAGCTTTCAGTACTATCGGCCAAAAGCTCAAAGACCGTTCTCTTTAATCCGGGGGCGGATACATAAGTTTCCAAACATCCTCTTTTACCGCAAGCGCATTTTCTTCCTTCGCAAACTACAGTTGTATGCCCCATCTCCCCGGCAAACCCGTCATGCCCGTAAAGCAAATCGCCGTTTACTACAATACCGCTTCCGAGTCCTGTGCCTAGAGTAATCTGAACAAAATTCTTCATCCCTCTCGCGACACCGAATTTCATTTCACCAAGAGCGGCAGCGTTTGCGTCGTTTGTAACCGCTACTTCCACATTAAGATATTTTTTAACTTGAGCTTTTATGTCCACTACTCCCCAATTAAGGTTAGGTGGATTTTCAACTGTTCCGTCGTAATAATTCGCGTTCGGTGCTCCCACACCGGCACCTACAACTTCATACTTATCCTTGAAATCGGAGAATATCTCCTCGAATTTCACAAATATTCTTCTGAATAGATCATCCGCCGGCTCTTGCGCGTTTGTAGGGATCGAACCTCGCGTTAAACATTTCCCATCCTTATCTACAATACCCAAAGCGGTATTTGTACCCCCGATGTCTATACCTAAAACGGCTCTGATTTTTCCCATTATATTTCCTCGTATAAATTCCTTAAAACGACGCTAATATACGAAATATTTTGGGCTTTTCATTAGGAATCGGGACAATTCTATCTCTCCCGAATCGCTGAAAAGAGTCAAACTAAAAGTTTATCTCCCCAATAGCCTTAAACTTTGCGATGAGCTCGACTAACAGAAGAAATTTCAATAGAATCTAAGTGCTCTGTGGCTTAATATGGCACTTCATCCCGTGAATAAGACAAAACATGATGAGAATGAGACACAATTACCTCCTAATTAAAGGAAAACAAACAAAATGCCGTACTGTAAGCCGTATATTCTTTATTGCATCATGTATCTACTATTTTGCGTCATATATCTGGTATATATACTCATGTATCTGGTAAATGTATTCATATATATTACTCTTTGCATCAGATATATCCTATATATACTCACTTATCTGCTTTATTTATTCACTCATATTCTTCATATACTCATCCATATGCTATATCGCATCAATGCAATTTAGTAGATACATATTACAATTTGTCAGATATATGATGCTATTTAGTAGATATGTAGTGCAATTTACTATATGGGTGATGCAATTTATCAGATATGTGTTACAATTTACCAGATATATAATGCTATTTATCAGATATATGTTACAATTTATTAGATATGTGTTGCACTTTACCAGATACATGATGCAAAATGGGATATAGGCCTATTTTCGCAACTTTCCCCCCTTCTATTCCCTTGATTTCTCTATTTTGATCACTTCATGGAGATGTCCTTTCGGATTTGAAAAACAAAGAGCTGTATTCTTTCCAATTCAATTATGTTATCTCCTTCCGGTGCCTCTTTTTTCCTTTTTCCGGCTTTCTTTAGGGAGATTTATTCATATTCGCCCGATTTCCATGGCAAATACATCATACCACTAGAGTTTATGACTATTAAGCGATAATATACTTTTACCTACGGTTATTCAGGTGTTTCTTTGAAGTTGTGTGCCCCTTTATTTTTCAAGCTTGCCAACTCACCATTTTCTTATGTTTTCGGCACGGCGAACAGACATCGGCATAATTGCCAAATAGCAATATTTTCTTTCTCCTACCAAATAATTTCTATTGCTAAATAGTTTTTTTCTCTAGATATTTTCCCGATTCAAAAATAACTTTATGTCATTTTTTCAATGAGGATAGAATGAAAAAACTGATGGGCAAAATTGTCGCCCAAACTATTGAATTTGCCGAGGAAGACGAGCCTCCATCCGGAAAGGCGGTTAACGCCAAAATTATCGATATCACATCCGCTCACCGAGACACCGATCTCGACTTAAATAACCGTGCCCGAAACTTCATCAGAGACTTTTTCCCTAAAACCACCTCCAAAGAATGGAATAACTGGAGATGGCAAATTAAAAACAGTATTACTGATTATGGCAAACTGAAAAGTATGCTGCGATTAAGTGAAGAAGAAAACTTTGCCGGATTCGGAAATCCGAACTCTCTTCCATTAAGAGTTACGCCTTACTACGCAAGTTTGCTCGTTGCTTCGAAGTACGGAAACCCGATTAGAAAAAGCGTTATCCCTACATCATTGGAACTCGTTGTTTCCCCGGCTGAAGAATCCGATCCGTTGGCTGAAGAGTCAACAAGTCCGACCCCCAATATTGTGCATCGCTATCCCGACAGAGTCCTCTTTTTGGCAACTAACTTCTGTTCAACCTATTGCAGATATTGTACCCGTTCACATATGGTAGCCAAAAACAGAACGCATCTTTCCAACGCAAATATTATGGAAGGGATAGAATACATTAAAGCTCATCATGAAATCAGAGACGTACTGATTTCCGGAGGTGATCCGCTTACAATGCCGGATCATCAGTTGGAATTTTTGCTCTCGAATATCAGAGCGATCCCTCATGTGGAAATAATACGTATCGGCTCCAAAGTACCGGCAGTTCTTCCGCAACGTATTACAAAGCAACTAGTGACCATACTGAAAAAATACCATCCGCTATGGATCAGTTTGCACTTTACTCATCCGGACGAAATAACACCGGAAACTTCCAGGGCATGTAATATGCTTGCCGATGCCGGAATTCCTTTGGGAAGTCAAACTGTTTTGCTGAAAGGAATTAATGATAATGTTGAAACAATGAAATCTCTGTTTCACAAATTGTTAATGAACCGTGTTCGCCCCTACTATATCTATCAATGTGATCCTATACTTGGATCCGGTCATTTCCGTACTCCGGTAAGTAAAGGAATAGAAATAATCGAAGGATTACGAGGGCACACAAGCGGATATGCTGTTCCCCATTTTGTAATTGACGCTCCGCACGGAGGAGGAAAAATTCCTCTGATTCCTAATTATGTTCTTGGAAGAGAACCGGACTCAATCGTTTTGAGAAATTACGAAAACAAAATTTTCAGATATCCTGATACAGTATAATAAACGATTGGAATCACTAAACAAACGTTCGCATAGAAAATATTCACAGAGGTTAAAATGTTAATCGGATTAACTTACGATCTGATAGACGATTATTTGCAAATGGGCTTTTCCAAAGAAGAGGCTGCCGAATTTGACAAGCCGGAAACAATTGAAGGAATTGAAAAGGCTCTTAATACACTCGGTTACGAAACCGAGAGGATAGGAAATATTTTCCAGCTTATGAACAAACTTACCGACGGAAAAAGATGGGATCTCGTATTCAATATTTCCGAAGGATATTTGGGATTTGCACGTGAAGCTCAGGTTCCGGCTGTTTTGGAAGCGTACAATATTCCTTATACTTTCAGCGATCCTTTGACATTATCCCTTACACTTCATAAGGCATTTACCAAAACATTGGTGAGAGAAGCAGGTGTTCCCACGGCGGATTTCCATGTAATAACGAAACCGGGAGAATTGGAGAAGTGTAATCTTAACTTCCCTATTTTCGCAAAACCTTTAGCCGAAGGGACCGGGAAAGGAATAAACCATCAATCGAAAATAGAAACGAATGATGAATTGAGAAAAACTTGTGAAAAACTATTGACTCAATTTAATCAACCTGTTTTGCTTGAAGAATACTTGCCGGGAAGAGAGTTTACCGTGGGTATAATCGGCACAGGTGATGATGCGAAGGCTATCGGTGTTATGGAAATAATTTACAACAATAACGCGCCTCATAATTTTTACTCCTATCTTGTAAAGAGTGATTATCAGAAAATGGTCCGATACGAAAAGGCCGAAGGAGAATTGGTCAAATGGATAAGTGATATTTCTCTCAAGGCATGGAGAGTAATCGGAGGAAGAGACGCCGGTAGAATTGACATTAAACTGGATCAAAATGATATCCCTAATTTTATTGAGGCAAATCCGTTGGCCGGGCTGAATCCGAATGATTCGGATCTCCCTATTTTGGCCGGATTACACGGAATCGGATACAATGAATTGATTGAACTCATCCTCAAGAGCACATTGAACAGGATAAACTAAGATGGCTGAAAAAACAATAGTAATTCTATACAATAAACCCGGAGCAAAAGCAAATCCGGATGAAAACGATGTTCTTGAGCAGGTGAATCTGGTTGAAGAAAATCTTTCTCTTCTCGGGTATGATGTAAAACAACTATCCTTTTCTTTTAAGATAAAAAAGGTTATTCGTGGTTTGAAAATTCTTAAGCCCGATATGGTTTTTAATCTGGTGGAATCTATTGATAATAAGGGAGAATTCATTTATTGGGCTCCTTCACTCCTTAACAAAATGAAAATAAGATTCACAGGATGCGGACTCGAATCAATGTTTCTCACTTCGAATAAATTTTTGGCGAAAAAGATGATGAGAAGTGCCGGTATCCCTACGGCAAATTACTTTGCGACAAACCAAATTCATTTGTTGGAAAAGAGTAAAAAGTATATCGTTAAACCGATTTGGGAAGACGGATCCCTCGATTTGGACGAAGAAAATGTATTTACCCCGGATCAGCAAAAAGCGCTCAAAAGAATCTCTTCAATGCCCTCTTCACATTACTTTATAGAAGAGTATATTGACGGACGTGAATTCAATATTTCCATGCTACAGGACGGAGAAAATATTATTGTACTTCCTCACGCCGGAAATAACTTTCGAGGGATTCGCCGAGAATAAACCAAAAATAGTAGGTTACAAAGCAAAATGGGAAACGGAATCTTTCGAATACTCCAATACGAAACGAGTATTCCCCGACCCGGAAAATAATCCTTCCCTTCATGAAAAATTAGAAGAGATCTCTTTGAATTGCTGGAAAGAGTTTTCTCTTTCCGGATACGCGAGAGTTGATTTCAGAGTGGACATGAACGGGAATCCCTATGTCTTGGAGGTAAACCCGAATCCGTGTATCTCCGAAGATAGTGGATTTATCGCGGCCGCAGAAAAAGGCGGATTGACAAAGAAAGATGTAATTGAGAAAATAGTTCAGTCAACTT
>CALODP010000012.1:0-10752 GCA_942492055.1 uncultured Ignavibacteriales bacterium
GAGTTATGTATTGGTTACTCTCCATCGTCCTAGCAATGTCGATTTTCCGGAGCAAGCTACCAAATTGGTAGATATGTTAAATTACATAGCCGGAAAAAGACAGGTTATTTTCCCGATTCATCCGAGAACAAGAAAGAACTGGGTGAATTTCGGTTTGATGGAAACATTGAATAAAGATATTATTCTTACCGACCCGATCGGGTATATCGATTTCTTGTCACTAACCAAAAACTCCGAGTTAATATTAACTGACAGTGGTGGCATTCAGGAAGAATCAACTTATCTCGATGTTCAATGCATCACTTTGAGAACATCAACCGAAAGACCTATCACCTGCGAAGTTGGAACAAATCAGTTGCTTGGAGTCGATCTTGAAAAAGCAAGAATTGCAGCCGATAAAGTATTGAATGGTGAAATAAAAGAAGGAAAAGTACCTGAACTTTGGGACGGGAAAGCTGCTGAAAGAATAGTTCGCATTTTGAACGACAAAGTTTTATTTTCATAAAGAATTTTTCTAAATCTTATAGATAACGAGGAAAAAAATGAAAGTACCACTCTTAGATCTTAAGCCTCAGTATCAATCTTTGAAAAAAGAATTGGATGAGGCGCTAATAAGCATTGCCGAGTCGCAATATTTCATATTAGGCCCTACAGTAAAGAAACTGGAAGAAGAATTCGCTGAATTCTTGGGCTGTAAATACGCGATAGGTGTATCCTCAGGTACGGACGCTTTGTTGCTTGCTTTAATGGCATGCGATATAAAAGAAGGGGACGAAGTGATATTGCCTACTTATTCCTTCTTCGCTACTGCCGGTGTTGTTGCCAGATTAAACGCTACTCCGGTTTTTGTAGATAGTGATCCGGTTACTTTCAATATCGATCCTTCTAAAATAGAAGAGAAGATTACCGAAAAAACCAAAGCGATTATTCCGGTTCATCTCTACGGACAAGCTGCCGATATGGACCCTATTATGGAAATCGCAAAAAAATATAATCTCAGAGTAATTGAAGATGGCGCGCAGGCTATCAGTGTTCAATATAAAGATGGTAAATGTGTTGGTACTATCGGGGATTTCGGATGTTATTCCTTCTTCCCGAGTAAAAATCTCGGTTGCTTCGGCGACGGTGGTTTGGTTGTTACTAACGACGAAAAATTAGCTCATATGGCTGTAATTAAAAGAGTTCATGGTGGCGAACCGAAATATCATCATCAGGTAATCGGCGGTAACTTCCGTTTGGACGCTATTCAGGCAGCAGTATTGTCTGTTAAATTACCTCACTTGAATGACTGGTCTGCTAAGAGACGTGAAAACGCCGCCAAATATACCGAACTATTCAAGAATGCAGGATTGGCTACCGAAGAGGGTAAATTGGAATTTGCCGAAGGGGATAAAGTTCTTCTTCCGAAAGCAATTTACAACACCGCTGAGTTAGCTAATTACCATATTTACAATCAGTATATCATTCGTGTTGAGAATAGAGACGAATTGAAGAATTTCTTAAACGAGAACGGAGTCGCTTGCGAAATTTATTATCCGATTCCTTTCCATCAACAAGAATGTTTCAAGTATCTCGGTTACAAAGATGGGGATTTCCCGGTTGCCGAATTTGCAGCACAAACTTCTTTGGCTCTTCCTATCTATCCTGAATTATCGGAAGAACAACTCGAATATGTTGTAAGCAAGATTAAAGAATTTGTTTTAGGATAAAGATATTAAGCTGCTCTACTCTGTAGGGCAGCACTTTTCCGAAATACCTTCCTTTTTTTTATTTCATTGATTAATAGAATCTCTCCTGTTACATTATCTCTCATCATGTCAAATCTTTTTCCACGTCACAGCATAGGAGAGAACAACATGCGTAGAGTATTATTACTTATTTCCTGTTTGCTTCTGTTTGCTGCCTGTACCCAAAAGAAAAAACATATTGTTTTTGAGTCGCTCGATCTTTCTTCCGAAAATGTAAAAATCTTCCTATTACCTCTCGGGAATAAGCATGATAGTACCAGATACGAATCATTGAAAAATCCTGTTGTTATAGAGAACCGAGAGATAATAAGAGAAATAAAGAAAGGATGGGTGTTCTCCGAAGCAAAACCAAAAAAGGGGATGATTGTTACTCATAAGATGTTGATTAAGGATGGCAACAAGGATCTCTTTGCTGTTTGGTTTGATAGAGATTTGGAAATACTTATTTGGAATGAAGAGCTGTTGATTTTTGAGAAAGATAAACTGATAAAGTATAGAGATTCTTTTAGAACACTTACCGAAAAACGAATGAGATTTTCCGATATTTCCACTGCGAGAGATTTCGTAAACTCTGTTCGGGAAAACGGAGGAATTGTCAAAAATATCAAGCCGAAACTCGGGTATTGGGAAAAATATGAGGGAGTCTATTCTCTTAAAAGAAGTAGAGGAGAGTTAAAGCCGATTAGAAACGTCGGGAAAGTAAGAGCCGAAATTAAGAAGGATTTCAAGAATAAGGAGTTTTATCTGATTGACTATACTTTCGAGGAGGATTCCGATTCCTTATTGATTACAATCGCTTCTAACTCGGCCTATTGCGATTATTTCCCTAAAGGCTACAGATTGGTAAAAGAATTTGAGCCGGTTACGGAGATTGTTGTGGATTGTATCATACTTGAAGAGGATGGGGAAAAGTAAATTATTAAAATTGACTCAGATGAAACGTTTTCGTATTTTTGTTTGGAATTTAATAATTAGGGTCTTCAAAAAAGATGAAATATTATTTACTGTTATTCGTTTTTCTCCTTTATAGTTGTGCTAGCTACGAAATTGTTAAAAACACTCAAAGTGATGAATTTGATTTACATAAGTTCGAAGAGAGTACAATTTCTGTATATTATGCGGATTTGCTAGCGAATTCTAAATTTAATGAAAGACCTCCCTCAGATATTGTAATGAAGTATATTAAAAAAGCCTTTGCTACCAGGTTACCCCATATAAACTTGCAAGAAGGGAGCCTCTCTCTTCCAAAATCCTATTTGGGGGAACTATCGTTACATCCCGAAAAAGAGATGGAAGAATTTTTGAAAAAGCAAAAATGTGATTTTGTTGTGATTTTTACTCTAGTGGGGAATGATATTTTTGTGGCTACTCCAGGAGATGGAGATATTGAAATCGGAGATGGTGGGCCGGCTAGTAATCATTCTATTATCGTTGAGATTTGGGATCCTCACTCGAATAGTAAGCTTCTGGATTTTTCTGTTTATCAAATAGGAAGGGGAGGGGTTAATTCCTGCATTAAGAACGCAGCCGAATATTTGGCTAATCCTAATAAATACTAATTAGTGCTAATTCTATTTCACTCAAAACAATATTGAGGAGCATATAAATGGGTTGGGGAACAATTGCACATTCGATGAAGACGATGCTCGATAATCGCAAGAAATTGAGAGATAAATCAGAATTCTATGACAAATATGAAACGATGGTTCCTAATACTAAAATCTCAGACGAAAGCAGGTATTCTCCTAAAGGGAGAAGCTTGATGAACGAAAGGTTAAATCGCAGGAGAAGTTTTCAATTCGTAGGTACGATAATAAGAACTTCCATTTTTACTCTGATCTTACTCCTTTTTTCTTACGGGCTTTTAAGATTTATTTGGGCTGCTATTATCTCTTTATTTCAATAGTCTTTGTAGATAGGTAGATGCAATTATGCGAGTTCCAAGCTAAATCAAATTTTCATGAGGATTCAATGAAAAACAGAGAAACAACATACATCAATATCGGTATCATCAGTTCTCCGCACAAATCAATTGAAGGAATCCCGATACAACCGGTCGGGGCAAAAGGGATAGAAGGGGAAATTGAATTAAAGGAGGAATTCACAGAAGGCTTAAAGGATCTTGATCGGTTCTCCCATATCATTGTTATCTACGATTTTCACAAATCGAATGAATTCAAATTGACAGTGAAACCTTTTCTCGACAAAGAACCTCATGGTATCTTCGCTACCAGAGCTCCAAAACGACCAAACCCAATCGGCCTATCCGTGCTTAAGTTAAACAAAATCGAAAAGAACATTCTTTATGTAGAAAATGTTGATATTCTTGACGGAACCCCTGTCTTAGATATTAAACCTTACGTTAGCCGTTTCGATTTCGTGGAAGATGAAAAAAACGGATGGCTGGAACGAAATATTGCCGAATCCGTTAACAAAAGATCAGATAAAAGATTCGAATAATTATTTTGGCCTTTTTGAAGTAGTGAATGGTATAAATAGTTCCGAAGGCTATATTTGAAAAAGCAAAGAATACTACTTCTCAATATTAAGTTTCAGATTTATTTAAGTTGTGGTTTGTCGGATATCTTAATTTGTTATATATTTAACCCGGTTATATGATTATATAATAAGAGGAAGCGATGTCAATCAAGAGAGTTTTGCAGATAGGCAACGAAGCGTTGCGTTTGAAATCCAAATCGGTGAATATAGATGAAGAGGATGTTTCCGAAATAATAACAGATCTGCAAGATACTCTTCGTGCCGTTAAGGATGAGAAAGGAATCGGGCGTGGGATTGCGGCTCCTCAAATTGGAGTACTCAAACGAATTATATATGCCGAATGTGGGAATAAAGAGTTTGTTATGATAAATCCCGAAATTACTTCCAAAAGCAAAGAGACTTTCGAAGTGTGGGATAGCTGTTTCAGTGCCGATATTGCTTTTTTCGGAATGACAGTCCGCCACAAATATATTTCGGTAATATATATAAACGACAAAGGGGAGAGAGTAAGCGAAAACTTCTCCGACGATCTCTCGGAACTATTCCAGCATGAAATAGATCACCTCAACGGCATTCTCTTCACAGACAGAATAATCGGGAACAAGATTATAATGAGAGGGGAATGGGAGAAAATAAAAGAAAATCCGGAGTAATCTATTTGAAAAAACTAACCGCTATTGCTCTTATTATTTGTGGGGTGGTAGGGAATATATTTATCCTCTCTTCTGTTCATTCTACCAAAAGGCTACCTGATATTAGTATGCATACTCTCTAAGATCTCCCTGACGGAACCAAAGTCGAAGCAAACGAACCTCAAACTAAAACCGCTTCGATTTTCCAACCAACTATCTTGCTTCATCCCTAAAGAGATTATTTTTTTATATCAGTAATATACCGCGCCAGATTGTGTCGGAATGTTTCCGAAGGGGGCGGGATGTTTCCGAAGGGTGTCGGAATGTTTCCGAAGGGTGTCTGGACGTTTCCGAAAGGGGGAGGACTGGACCCCCTTCAACAACCCGAAGGGGTTTGTTATATAAATTTGTTTCTCCCCGAAATGAAAATAATTTTTCCCATTAGCTTTTGCTCTTTTCTGTGTTCTCTGGGCTCTCTGAGCTCTCTGTGGTAGTTCGCTCTTGTTCTGGTCACTGTCGTAGATCCGGTTGAAAATTCGGTAATCTACGAACCATTGCTTCAAGCCAGGCTTTTGACTGGTTGAAAACCATGCTCCTGACTGGTCGAAGTGTTCCGTGGTGAAGCTTTTTCCTTTTTGTCCTTCGCTCTTGCCCTTCTCTGTGTCCTCCGTGCCCTCTGTGGTAAGTCGCTCTTGTTTCTCTGTGGTGAATCGCCCTTGCTCTGGCGGAAGTCTCCTCTCTGTATGGGAAGTCTGTTTTGATCGCCAATCGGAATGTGAAAATCGAGGAGAATAATCCTTTTTCCTTTGCGTTATCAACTCGGAATAATTATTATTTTAGGCAAATAAAGTATCATATTGTTTCTCTTATTCATCTTGCGGATAAATAATGAAAAAATACCTTCTACCTTTTGCGGTAATTCTTCTTACCTTCTTCGGCTGTTCATCCGAAAAACTATCTGATAATCTTTCTTTTTCCCCGGCCGATTATGTCGATCCTTTCATCGGCACAAGGAACATGGGGCATTGCTATCCGGGAGCTACCGTTCCTTTCGGAATGGTGCAACTCAGTCCCGAAACGGATTCCGTCCTATTTTCTTACGGGAAAGGGTACAATCGGGATGTTTATCGATATTGTTCCGGCTATCAATACGACGATAGCACGATTACCGGATTTGCTCATACCCATTTCCACGGAACCGGACATTCCGATCTGGGGGATTTCCTGGTAATGCCTTTCGTAGGGGAATTGAAACTTAACCCGGGCACTTCCCAAAAACCGGAAAGCGGGTATCGATCCAGGTTCTCCCACAAAACCGAAAAGGCCGAACCGGGATACTATTCAGTGTTGCTGGAAGACTACGGAATTACGGCGGAACTTACCGCCACCGAAAGAGTAGGGATGCACAGATACACATTCCCCGAATCGAAGGAGGGAGGAATTATTCTCGATATGACCTCCGGAATCTACAACTACGACGGGAAAGTAATCTGGAGCTCGTTGCGTATGGAGAATGATTCGGTTGTTACCGGATATCGCCAAACAAACGGTTGGGCAAGAACACGTTATATCTATTTCGCGATGGAGTTTTCGAAGCCGGTGAAATCGTACGGATTCCATAATGAAGAGGATATGCTCTATAAAGGATTCTGGCGTCATTGGAAAGAGGATGACAATTTCCCCGAAAGAGCCGGAAAGAAGCTTAAGGGACATTTCCGTTTCGATACAGAAGAGGGGGAGGAGATTATCCTGAAGATGGCTCTCTCCGCAGTTTCAACCGAAGGAGCCATGAAGAATCTAAAAGCGGAAGTTCCCGGCTGGGATTTCGACGCCGTAAGAGCTTCGGCCAAAGAGAAATGGAACAAAGAACTTTCCCGCTTAAAGGTGGATTGCGAACCGGAAAGAATGACTACTTTCTATACTGCGCTCTATCATTGTTTCCTAAGCCCGATTATTTATTCCGATACGGATAACAAATATCGTGGTCTCGACGGAAATATTCACCTTGCCGAAGGATTCACCAATTACACGATATTCTCCTTGTGGGATACATACCGCGCGCTCCATCCCTTATTTACCATCCTGCAACCGGATCGTACAAATGATATGATCTCATCCATGTTGGTTCATTATGACCAAAGCGTTCAGGGGATATTACCGATTTGGTCCCATCACGCCAATGAAAACTGGTGCATGATCGGGTATCATTCCGTTCCCGTTATCGCCGACGCCTATCTGAAGGGCTTAAGAGGTTATGATACCGAAAAAGCATATCGCGCCGTAATTGAAAGCGCCAATTACGATAACTACATGGGCTTGGGGGAATATAAAAAGCTCGGCTTTGTTCCGGAGGATATCAGCGGGAACTCCGCCTCCAAAACTCTCGAATACGCTTACGACGATTGGACGATATATAAATTCGCATCATCTCTCGGTAAATCCGCCGACGCAAAAATCTTCCGTGAAAGAGGAAATAGTTACCGTAATATTTTCGATAAGGAAACCGGTTTTATGCGCGCGAAGAATTCCGACGGTTCTTTTATAAAGAAATTCGATCCGATGGATACACACGGAGCCGGCTTTATAGAAGGGAACGCATGGAATTATTCCCTCTACGTTCCGCATGATGTTTCCGGATTTATCTCTCTTCTCGGCGGGGAAGATAAGTTAATCACCTGGCTCGATAATCTCTTTACAATGGAGATAAAAGAGGAACATATCGCCGGAACCGAGGATGTAACCCGTGACGGAATTATCGGTAACTACGTTCACGGAAACGAGCCGAGCCATCATGTTCCTTATCTCTATAATTACGCGGGAGCTCCGTGGAAGACAGAGGAGAAGGTTCGTCTCATTATCGATACGATGTATGGCAACGAACCGGACGGACTTTGCGGCAATGATGATTGCGGACAAATGTCGGCCTGGTATGTTTTCAGCGCGTTGGGATTTTACCCCGTCGCCCCCGGCTCGAACGAATATGTGATCGGTACCCCTTCCGTTAAGAGAGGGGAAATCGTTACGGAGAAAGGGAAGAAGTTCGTAGTAATAGCGAAAGGCTTATCGAAGGAGAATGTCTACATAAACTCAATAGAGCTGAACGGAAAGGAATACTCAAAGACATACATAAAGCACTCCGATATAATAAACGGAGGAGAGCTGATATTTAATATGTCCCCCGAGCCTAACAAATCTCGCGGAACAAACAAAGGGGATCGGCCTTATTCGTTGGGCAATACTGTTGATTAGCAGATTAGGTTGTAAGTTAGATGGGTATTCAAATTCACTGTATACGCAAAGCAGTATACTCCCAGAGCTTTCCTTGAGCCAGGCTTTTGACCGTTAGAAATGGAGTCGAGCGTTCCCGAGCGGGAAAAGGCATTGCCGTTATGCATAGCAGTAAGCTTACTTCGACTCCGCTTCCGTCACAGCCGGATCACGGACAGCATGTTTATCTTATTGGAAAAATAAAATGAAGATTAATCGGGGCATATTCAAAAAGAATCATTATTTTCCTTCCCAAAAAAGAGGTGGATATGAATAGATTTAGTTATTACCCGATTGCTACTTTTCTGGATGATAAAGGGATAGAGAGTGTAGCCGGAAAATATTTCGAGCTTCTTGATGAACTGATGGGGTGCAAAGAGAGTAAACAATCAGGGACTACACTTCCGAATCTTTATTTCATAATCTCGGGAGGAACGGAGAAGAAGACTCTGGAGTTAATCGATGAAGTTAGCGATCCTTCCGAGCCGGTGTTGCTTATGGCACATTCCGGAAATAATTCTTTACCGGCTTCGTTGGAGATTTTGGCTAAGTTGAAACAGGAAGGGAAGCGTGGAGAAATAATATATTTCGATTCCCATGATGACGCTTCTGCCAAAATTAAGTTAACCGACGCGATTGCAGAATATGAAGCTTATCTTCGTTTGAAGAGGAAAAGAATCGGGATGTTCGGTGAACCTTCCGATTGGCTTGTGGCCAGCATGCAATCGGGAGAGATTGTAAAGAAGGCATGGGGACCTGAAGTTATTCCCGTTGAGATATCGGAAGCTATTGAGATGTTCGAGACTATTAGAGGGAACGAGGCAAAGGAGCTTTCGGATGAGTTTAGGAATAAAGCCGATTACGTTAAAGAACCGAGTGATTCCGAATTGGAAGATACCGCGAAAGTATATATGATATTGAAAGAGCTTATCGACAAATATGAGCTTGACACAATTACGGTGCGTTGCTTCGATTTTCTTCCGTCGATTAAAAATACCGGATGTTATGCTTTGGCCGAATTAAACGACGAGGGAATTACTGCCGGTTGCGAAGGGGATATTGTTTCCGCTCTCGGAATGCTTTGGGTAAAAGAGCTATTGGGAAAAAGCGCGTGGATGGCAAATCCTTCCCGAATATATCCCGAAAGAAACGAGCTTGAATTAGCCCATTGTACTATTCCGCTTGGGATGACCGATGGCTACGGAATCAGATCTCATTTTGAAAGCAATCTCGGGATCGGAATTGCCGGTAAGCTTAAAAAAGAGCCGGTTACTCTTCTTAGAATAGGCGGAAAAGATTTGAAACAGATCTGGTTGGCAGAAGGGGAAATAATAGAAAGTGGTTGCAGGGAAAACCTTTGCAGAACTCAGGCAACAGTTAAACTGGATGATACGGAAAACATTTCCGAGCTGTTGGAGAATCCCTTGGGCAATCATACGATTCTTATCGAAGGGAGGAATAAGGAATACTTGTTAAAGTGGTGGAAGAAATTTATTGATAAATAATCATGATGAAAGGGGTGGCGCCCCTGTTCATCATTCATTTTTTTGTTTAGAGTCTTTTAACGTAAATGATTTTATCGTCATCCACGGCATAGAAGCCTTTTATTGTAGCTTCCGGTTTATAACCGGTTTTTTCGTAGAATTTTCTTGTTGGAAGAAACAAATCACGGGAAGATGTTTCTACATAGATACCTCTTCCGCCGTTTCTCTTTATCTCTTCTTCGGTTTGTTTTATCAATGCTTCGCCGATACCTTTCCCGCGAAAATCGTTATGAACAGCTATCCAGTAAAGGTCGAAACTCCCTACTGTACAGGGTATTTCGCCGTAACAAGAATAGGCTATTGTTTTGTGATCCATTTCGGCGAAAACAAAATTGTATCCTGAATCAGCTCCGTTAATTAGTCTTTCGTCAACCAATTCAACAGCAATTGGAATTTCGAAACTGTGAAAGAAGCCGGAAGACTCAATTATTCTTTTCACGTTAACGAGATCTTCTGTTTTTACTTCCTTTCTGAAGCTAACCATTTTTTACCTCAAATGAAGTTGACTGAACTATTTTCTCAATTACATCTTTCTTTGTCAATCCGCCTTTTTCTGCGGCCGCGATAAATCCACTATCTTCGGAGATACACGGATTCGGGTTTACCTCCAAGACATAGGGATTCCCGTTCATGTCCACTCTGAAATCAACTCTCGCGTATCCGGAAAGAGAAAACTCTTTCCAGCAATTCAAAGAGATCTCTTCTAATTTTTCATGAAGGGAAGGATTATTTTCCGGGTCGGGGAATACTCGTTTCGTATTGGAGTATTCGAAAGATTCCGTTTCCCATTTTGCTTTGTAACCTACTATTTTTGGTTTATTCTCGGCGAATCCCTCGAAAGTTATTTCGGCGTGAGGAAGTACAATAATATTTTCTCCGTCCTGTAGCATGGAAATATTGAATTCACGTCCGTCAATATACTCTTCTATAAAGTAATGTGAAGAGGGCATTGAAGAGATTCTTTTGAGCGCTTTTTGCTGATCCGGGGTAAATACATTTTCTTCGTCCAAATCGAGGGATCCGTCTTCCCAAATCGGTTTAACGATATACTTTTTACTCTTT
>CALODP010000013.1:0-1198 GCA_942492055.1 uncultured Ignavibacteriales bacterium
AAGCAATGTTCAATTACTCTTTTAACCAATTCCGGATTCGTATTAGCACCCGTTTCGGGGCCTCTGTCCCAACCAATATTCGGTTTTAAAACGACTTGCTGACCTGGTTTTACATAGCGGCTTATACCTCCCATCGCTTCGATGGCCCGATCAAACATTACTCCCGGTTCACCGTTTTTTACAGCGACCAAATCAGGTTTTGTTTCTGCGAACGCTGTCTGAATCAGATTATCGATTCCACCAAATATCAATGTACCACCGGTAATTGTTCCGTATTTTATAGGATTGCTTTAAAAATTCTCTTCTATTGCTTTGAAATCCAATACTCATATCATCCTCTTTATAATATTTTTGCCTAACGATAGCTATGCTTTGACTGTTTTTTATTTCGAATAACAAAACAGGCGTATTAGATAAAGATATTTTTAAATTATTTTGGATAAATATGATAAATATAACGGAATCATTATTTTTGAAAGCATCTGCAATAAAAATTAAGCTGTGCGATGAATCTCTGATCGAATTTGAGATCCTTCCTCGCGAGCTCGTCAGGATGACAATAGCAAGTTCATTGCTTTCATTTCACCGGGTATCGGCATTTTTTTTTTCAATACTGTTAACGAACTTTGAGCTAAGTTCATTACCCGATAGTATCAGTGAACTTAAGGAACTAAAAGAGCTCAATATCCATGGAAACCGCCCAATGAATCTTCCTGATATAATTGGTGAATTAAAAGCGATGACATACTTAAGTCTGGGATCAAATAAAATATCGAAACTACCAAAAAGCATCGGAAACTTGATTAACCTAAAATCCTTAATCCTGACCTCAAATCTGCTCGTTGATTTACCCAATACCATGTCCCAAATGATCAATTTGGAATATCTGTATCTTCATTACAATAAACTGGAATCAATTCCGAAACTCGAATATCCGAAACTGGGCAGCTTTATCTGAGTAAAAATCGACTCGTAACACTTCCTGAAAACTTTGGTAATAACCCCAAACTAAAACGACTTTACTTAAATGAAAATCGACTGTCATCTATTCCTGAAATTGGAAAACTCTTGGATTTAGAGAGTCTTTGGTTAGAAAATAACCAATTAGCATTTCTTCCGGATGATTTTTGTGAATTTAAAAATTGAGATCTACTACGATTGGCTTACCAATTCTTTGAAATTGTTGCCTCAAAGATTT
>CALODP010000014.1:0-150543 GCA_942492055.1 uncultured Ignavibacteriales bacterium
GAGGCAGCTCGCCGTCGGCGCCGGCAGCGCTGCTCGCGGTCACCGCGGCGCCGAACGTCACCGGCGAGGTGCTGCCGATCAGCCGGCTCGCCTCGATCGCGCACCGCGCACGGGGCCCGGATCCTGGTCGACGCCGGGCAACTCGTCGCGCACCGGCCCGTCTCCGTCGTCAGTCACGGCATCGACTACCTGGCCTTCTCCGGGCACAAGGCATATGCACCGTTCGGTGCCGGGGTACTGATCGGCCGGACCGACTGGTTCGACGCCGCCGACCCCTACCTGGCCGGCGGTGGTGCGACCGCCGACGTCGACCTGAGTCCGCGCGCCGGCGGCGTGACCTGGCACACCGGGAGCCGCGTGTCACGAGGCCGGTTCGCCGAACGTGCTCGGCGCGGTGTCGATCGCGGCGGCCCGCGAGGCGCTGGCCGACCTCGGTCCCGAGGCCATCGGCCTGCACGAACTGCGCCTGGCGCAACGCCTGGACCTCGGCCTGGTCGCCATCCTCGGGGTCGCCCCCGATTTTCTGAAGGAATATGAGAATCTGAATTTTACCGATCTCGGAACAAGTGACGATGATCTGTTTTCATTTGCCAAAGAGATCGAAGCTAAAGAGACAGTGAAACCGCATATATTGGTTTTGGGTAGTGTTTGCGGGGAAGAAACAAGACGTGAGCTGAGAAACGCCAGTCTTGGTAAACCGGTTCTCTTTATAGAATTGAACAATGCTCCTAATCATCAATCACTTGCCCGTGAGGCAAAATTGAGTGATAAGGTGCTGAGGTTGCTTACTCCGGAAGCGTTTTGGGATGAAGTGACCGAGTCTGCCGTTACTGTTCTTGCCGGAAACGCTGAAATAATTAAGGTATTCGAAAACGTACATTTCCAGTTGAAAGGTACTCCTTCGGCTTCGGAAGTGGAATTGCTTCATTTTTTGATAGAGCACGAAAGTAAAATACCTGCGAAAAACAAAGAGAGTGTTGCCAGAGAACTTCCGGAAATATCGCCGAAGACAGATTACATTTCCGAAGCCGCGAATAAAGATTATTCGGGAATGATAAACAAATTAGAGGCGATTGTAGAGAGAACTTCCGAAAGTTTCGGGGAAAAGATAGAAAGATTTGCCAATCTTAGCGAAAATATTATCGGAGATATTCTCCCTTCGATAAACGGGGGATTGAATGATGAGGATGAATTCTTATCGAAAGATTCGGTTGAATTAGCCGGTGAACTGCTGGAAAATTTGAATAACGAAGAGTGGCACAAAAAACTTGAACGAAGTTTTCTTAGTGCTTTCGTAAAGGAACATCCCGAGTATAAGTATAAAAACTCCGTTGTTGTTAGCGGTTCGGCCAGAACAGCATTGGCTATTGTAGGCTTTTATTGCGGAATCAAGGAAGTTATATCCTGCGATTTCAGTTGGACATACGAACACTGTTTTCCGAAAGTGCATGTAACAACTTTGGACGACAATCTGGATCTGGATGTTGATGCAATCAAAGCGAAGGTAAAAGAGCTTGAAAGGAAAGATCCGAATTGGAAAAATTATGGTGCTCTCGTTATAAATAATCCGCACAACGCGAGCGGAAAAACTTTCAAAGAGAAAGATGTTAAAAGAATTCTAGCTTGGGTCCTTTCAAGAGGCATCTACGCTATTGACGACCTTGCCTATCAGAACGTAATGCCAGAACCAACTCTCAATGGCCCGAAAACATTGAAGCAATTGGCTATTGAGTTGGTTAAGGAAGGGAAAATCTATAGCGAAGATTTGAATAAAGTAATCTCGGCTCAGGCATTATCCAAAACAGATTGTTTTGCCGGCGCGCGATTAGCCGTAACGGAAATACCGGAAGAAAAACTAAACAAGCGCTTCAGAGATGTGGTTGGAATTATTAAGCCAAACTCAATGGCTATATTGCTTTCATATCTTTTCTACAGAAGTTCTTCGGAGAAAATTAAATATTTCTGGACTTACAGAAACTCGATCTTCGCCGATAAAATGAACGCTATCGAGAAAGTTACTAAAGAGTTACCTGAGGATAGAAATCCCTTCGGTATCAGAATTCAAAGACCGATGGCGAGTATGTATCCGCAAATGATTATCGAAAAGCTTCCTTCCGGATTATCACTCGATTGGTTGGCTTCCGGTTTGGCTGCTCAGGGAATCGGCATGGTTCCTCTTTCCACTTTCGCAAGAACCGCAAAAGGATTCGAGCTTGCCAGAAAGACTTTTCGTCTCACTCTCGGGGGGGATGATTCCGCCGAAAGAATCGGACACAAGACAAGAAGAATGCTTATCGATTTCAATAGACTTATAGCTGAGGAAGAAGCTAAGTATAATAAGAAATCGTTCAATATAAACAGCTCGAAAGTAAAGTCCTATCATTTCTACGAGAAAAAGAAAACCGTTTGGAAAAAAGCCGCGGAACAGATAGGAGAAAAATGTGCCGATAAATTTAACAAAGAGGCAAAGGCCTTTAATCATGTGTTAGGAAACGGGTTTCTTGAGAATTCCTTTCTCGGTGATTATTTGCCCGAGCGTCTTGAGCTTTATAAAACTCAGTTCAAAGATAGAATTAAGTTAACCGAAGAGCTTTTGGTTACTGCTCAAACCGACGGGAAAAAAATAATCGACAGATTAGCCGATGAATTCTATAAAGATGATCTGGAATTAAGAAGAGCTACTTTCAAAAACAGAATTTTCGATCGTACTGTCCATCCTACTCAGATGTATGCGCTAAAGGTTGATACCGGCTTCGGTAAACTATCCGAAAATATTATCGGAAAGAATGATTTCTCTCCTGCATTAATAAATAATATTTCCGATTGCATCGTTAACGAATATCTCGGAAAAAATGTTGCGATCTCTTCCATCGAAGAGGCGGATGAGTTAATAGCGGATCTCCATTCACTTATTGAAGCCGAGGAATATATTTCCCTCTTTTCGGAAAGTTCTTTTAGTTCTTTTCTGAGCTTCTGGGGAGATTGGGATGGCTCTACAAGACCTTCGGGACAAGGACACCGTTTGGTGGCTGCCGCTCTGGTGGAAAACGTTACCCGACTTTCGAAAATAATCAATCGTCTTAGAAAGGTAGATAAGGGAATCATTCTTTCGGACGATATTTACAACGATCTTAATA
This sequence comes from uncultured Ignavibacteriales bacterium, assembly GCA_942492055.1. Taxonomy (GTDB): domain Bacteria; phylum Bacteroidota; class Ignavibacteria; order Ignavibacteriales; family Melioribacteraceae; genus CALODP01. The sequence goes on from CALODP010000014.1 coordinate 3,138, forward strand.
AGCTTACCGGAAGAAACGAAAGCTTCTGGAAGCTATTGAATAAAATTACTTCTCTGACCAACCAGTTGGAGAAACGATATCGTTCGGTGCTTCCGTTCAGTATTGAATCGGGAAGGCTGCGCCGAATAGGGATGAAACTCAGAATCGCGAAAGATCCGCTAACACAGCTATGGCAACATAACGATAGCCTCGAGCGTAAGATGGCCGATCTCAGAAAGCAACGTCGCGATACTTTGGAATATTATTTCGAGTTGAACAAGCGACTCAGAAAAGCGTTGTATGTAATGCTTCCGAATATCGAGTCGAATATAGCTAATCCTAAATTGGCTATCGACGCCGGAATGTATAAAGATGTTCTTAAGAGATTCATACTAACACCGAGAATTCATCAGAAACTTATCACGGCAAGAGATCAATTCTCGATTAACACAACGGTAGAAAATATAACCGAGATTAACGAAATTGCCGGCAAGTACGGTAATCCCGGAATGGTGTTGGGCTTGCAAGTGAGTATGTCCACTGATCCCGAAGCGTTGATTTCATTGGATAAAAAACTCAACGCCGAAAGGGAAAGAGTGTTGAGAAATACTTCCGATTCCGAAATTCCTAAAGTCTGGACGATTCCTCTCTTTGAGGATTTGGATACTGTAAACGGACTGGGAGATTATCTCAACAGAGTCTGGAAATACGCTGTACAAAGCCGAAGTGTAAATCAGAAACCTGCTGAACGTTTCACGGAAATGATTTGCGAATTTTTCGTGGCCGGATCAGATCTTAGTCAGCAAGTCGGGCAAACCGCTTCTACTACTCTTTATAAGGGAGCCAAGTACAGAATTATCAAATGGCTTGCAGAGAAAGGATTGGTTGAAGATGTTAGAATGAAGCTTGGTAGCGGTGAGCCGATGCAGCGTCAGGGTGGTTACTACGCCGATTTCTCAGGAAAACCTGCATTCATTGCGGATAAAAAGAACAGTAAGCTGCTCGAAAAGCATTTGAAAGAGTCTACGATAAAAAGTACCGAGTTCGCTACAAGTCCTTTGCATGGAATTCAGTCCGGTGGCGATTTGAGAACATTGCAAAGCAATATTTCTGAAAAAATGAGACATCTTACCGTTGAGGATAGAGCGCAACTTCTCTATCACCTTAGCGAAGCGCAGGGGTTCTATAAAACCGAACTCGTCCGTGCAGCTGAGCCCTTGCTCGATACAAGATTGCAATTCGAGGCTCGCGGTATTCAAGAGCTTGAACGACTCACCTTCGGTAAGAAAGATGAAATATATGATAAGTTCGTTGAGTTAACTCAGAAGAACTTTAGAGAAATTCTATATGGTAGGGAAGAGGATGTAGTGGGTATTCATATTATTACCTATTTTATTTCTCGTACTACTCCTACTCTTCGTGACAGACCGACTATTCGTCCGACACGTAATATGGGAACGAATCAAGGACAAAAGATTCTTGAGAAAATCGCCGATACGATTCCTTTATCTAAACACGGATCGATGCTAAGAGCTATAGGACATAACAGAGCGCAAACAATGATACTCGGTGTTAATCAGTTGACAACCGGTCTCTTTAGAGCACTCAATCAGTTCTCGAATCTTGTATTCCCTCAAGGGGACGGGGCTTCCATGTTGGCCGATAGAATATTGCCGAATCTTCCTGTCTACGAGATTTTGCATACAACAAGAATCTATCACGATGTTGAACTGCAATATCTGAATCGTATGTCGGAAGCTTATCCGGCCGGTAACACAGCCTTCGCTTTATTGCGTGAAGATATCGATTCTTTCGAAGAGTTTATTCCTCTTATTCAGAAAGAGCTGTTGCGTCGTCATGGTTTGGCTGTTAATGAGTTTTTCGAAAATGATAAATTTATCGAAGAGCTCCTTCCTACTCTTCGTCCCGATCTGGCTGTTCTGTTGCAACCGAATCTCTTTAATACCGATCCTTCCGTTTACGAAAAGGCCTTTAACGGAAGTGTTAAAGAAGAATGGTTGGCAGAGTTTAAGGAACTTCTCAAAATGCCCGAAGAAATTATTTTCTGGAGAGAAAAAATCTGGCAATTACTCGAGAAACCTGTCAAAGAACAAGTACATAGTTTCGTGCAGCTGGCTTTGGCACTTAACTCATTCTCACAAGAGATTAGCGGGCAATCCGCTGCTATGGCCGGACCGATGAAGAACGTGAAATTCCAGACGAGTATTTCCGATCTTATGCGTGGCAGGGTAGATGATTCGATGAGACAATTCCTTTCGGCAGCTGTGCAGTATCTTACAAGGCTTCCGGAAGATATGGTTGAGGTTCCTATTGATATTATTGGGGCTCTTAAGGATGTCGAAAAAATTCTTCAGATCGAAGGACAGGCTCTTACTCCGAAAGAACAAGATCTTCTCAAATTTTATACATTGCAAGCTGCTAGATTAGCCGGGGAAAACGGCTAATCTTCGGCTTTGCCCGATTATTCCCCTCTTTTTAAAATTTTCTTTTACAATTAGAAAATTCTTGCATCTCAGTTTTCATCCAGATATTTTGAAGCTTCACTAATGACATAATCATTAAATCTCACCACAAATAAGGAATTCTAATGAGCATTAGTCAAATCGCGAGAACTATCTCAGCTTCACCGACTCTAGCTCTAAATGAAAAAGCCGCCATCCTCAGAGAAAAAGGAGATCCCGTAATTCATCTCGGAGGGGGAGAACCGAAGTGCAAAGCTCCCATGGACGCAATACTTGCGGCTTCTTCTCATCTGAACGCAGGGGAAATCAGATACACTCCTGCCGATGGTATCCCGGCGTTGAAACAAGCTATTATTCGGTACACAGAAGAGTTCTATAACAGAAAGGTCGCCCCCGAAAACGTAATGGCCTCTAGTGGGGCCAAGCAAGCAATAATGGTTGCTCTCCAAGCTATCCTTAACCCGCAAGAGGAAGTTATTTATCCGGCCCCTTATTGGGTTAGCTATCCCGAAATGGTTAAGCTTTGCCAAGCCATTCCCGTTGCGGCTCCTCCCGAGGACGGGTCATTCTATCCACGTATTCAGGATATAGAGCAACGTGTTAGTTCCTATACCAAAGCTGTAATTATCAATAGTCCTAATAATCCTTCGGGCGCAATGTATTCCGAAGAGTTCATCGCTGATGTTGTTGATTTTTGTGAAAAGAGAGATATCTATTTGATTATGGATGATATTTATCATCGACTGATTTTCGATAACAGAAAACCTATCAATTGTTACGAATACGCTCACGACTTCTCCGAAAACTCCAAACTTATTGTAGTAAACGGAGTTTCCAAACTTTACGGAATGACAGGCTTCAGAATCGGCTGGGCTGTTGCTAATAAGAAGATTATCGAGACTATGACCAATATCCAAGGGCATCAAACCTCAGGGCCTTCCGTTCTTCTTCAAAAAGCTGCTGTCGGAGCTTTGAACGGTTTGCAATCTCACGTGGAAAATTTGAGATGCACTCTTGAGAATAACCGTAATGTTCTTATCGATCATCTTCGCTCCTTCGATGGGGTTAAAGTCTATGTCCCCGACGGAACATTCTACACCTTCGCTGATTTCAGTCACTACGGTAAAGACTCAAACGCTCTTTCCAATTTCCTTATCGATAAAGTACAAGTCCTTACGGTTCCCGGTGCCGAATTCGGTATGGAAGGATTCCTCCGCTTAAGCTACTGCGGGTCGATTAAGGATATTACCGAAGGAATCGAGCGTATGAAGTGGGCGCTCGATTTTAACTCACCGAACGAACTTTATATTGGCGACAGAAAATTAGTGAGGGATTGGGCATGAGTAAATATTTGGAATTCAAGACCCCGGCTTTAAAGGAAGCTAAAGAGTTAGCTTCCGAATTCGGTTTGAAAAACCACGGTCTTGTTCATCTCGATCGTGAGTATTGGAACCTTTCCGATTCCGCCCTCTACGAGGAAATTGTTTTCCGAAATGAGGGACATATTGCCAATAAAGGGCCAATTCTTGTTCGAACCGGTAAACATACAGCCAGAGCGGCCAACGATAAATATGTTGTTAAAGAATATTCCACCGAAAAAAATATCTGGTGGGGGGAATATAACCGTCCCTATTGCACGCAAAAGTTCAATACCCTTATGGCTCGTGTGCAGGCCTTCTGTCAGGACGAAGAACTATTCGTGCAAGATTGCTTCGCCGGTGCCGATCCTAACTACAAAATGCCGGTTAGAATAATAACCGAAAAGGCATGGCAAAGTTTGTTTGCGAGAAATATGTTAATTACAACGAATGACAGAGAAACATTAAAAAACTTCATCCCCGATTTTACCATTATCACTCTTCCCGGATTCAAACTCGATCCGAAGATTGACGGAACAAGAAGCGAAACCGGTATTATTCTTAATTTTGCGGAAAAGACTGCCATTATTGCTAACTCATTATATGGCGGGGAAATTAAGAAATCTGTTTTTACCGTTTTGAATTTCCTTCTTACTTTCAAGGATGTACTCCCGATGCACTGCTCGGCAAACGTTGGGAACAACGGAGACGTCGCTCTCTTCTTCGGGCTCAGCGGTACAGGAAAAACAACCCTTTCGGCCGATCCCAAAAGACAACTCATCGGGGACGACGAGCACGGATGGAGCCAGGAAGGGGTATTCAATTTCGAGGGAGGATGCTACGCTAAGGTTATTCGCCTTTCGGCTGAGCACGAACCGCAAATTCACGCTTGCACCGAACGCTTCGGTACAATCCTCGAAAATGTCGTTTACGACGATGTTACAAGAAACATCGATCTAGATGACGATATTATTACCGAAAATACTAGGGCTTCTTATCCTATCGAATTTATTCCCAATACGGTAAAGGACGGATTCGTTTCCACTCATCCGAAAAATATTATCTTCCTTACCTGCGACGCTTCCGGTGTAATGCCTCCCATCGCGAGACTCAACCCCGAACAAGCTCAGTATCACTTCATAAGCGGATACACTTCCAAAATCGCGGGAACGGAAATCGGTCTCGGTATCGAACCGCAGATTACTTTCAGCGCATGCTTCGGTGCCCCCTTTATGGTGCGGCATCCATTCGAGTATTCCGAAATGCTGAAGCAAAGAATGCTTAAGCACAACGCGAATGTCTGGCTGGTTAATACCGGCTGGGTCGGCGGAAGATTCGGAGTGGGGAAACGTATCAGCATCCGCCACACCCGTAATCTTTTGAACGCCGCCCTCGATGGCAAACTGAACGAGGTGGAATACCGAAAAGATCGTCTCTTCGGTTTCGAAGTCCCTCTCTTCTGTCCCGATGTTCCCGAAGATGTGCTTGAACCCTCCACTTCTTGGGGAGATAAGAATGACTACTGGAAAAAATATGACGCGTTGGCTGCACGATTCATTGAGAATTTCAAACTCTTCGAAAGCGGAGTTTCTCAAGAAGTAAAAGACGCTAGCCCTATTCGTCTCAACAGATTATAAAATCATATCCCCGATTTCCATCCGGATCTCGGGGATCTCTCTCCCAATACTATTCGGTTCCATGAATAGCGCCGGAGGTGTGTCATATTTGTCTCTTTGCATTGCTCCCAAATCATCTTGCACTTCAAGAAAACGATTTTGCATCACTCCCGAATCATCTTGCACTTCAAGAAAACGATTTTGCATTGCTCGGAAATCATCTTGCACCTCAAAAAAACGATTTTACATTGCTCGGAAATCATTTTGCACTTCAAGAAAATGATTTTGCATTGCTCGGAAATCATTTTGCACTTCAAAAAAACGATTTTGCATTGCTCTGAAATCATTTTGCACCTCAAAAAAATGATTTTGCATCGCTCCCAAATCATCTTGCACTTCAAAAAAATGATTTTGCATTGCAGTTTTGTTACGTTGTTTCTCAAAAAGGAAGCGTTGCATCGATACATTAAAACAATATCCCACCATTTCGAAATCGGGAATCCTTCTTTTATAATCTTTCCTCGCAATTTTGATGTTGGTAATTTGTGATCCTTCTTAAAAAGCAACCAATCCTCCTTTTATAATTCCCCGCGAAATCGTATTTTTGAGGCAATTTATTTTTCTATTCTCGGAGTATGTTGTGATAGCTAAGCGTGTTGAAAATATTGCCTCCTCTAAAACTATGGTTATTTCCGCCAAAGCGGTTGATTTGATTGCGAAGGGAGAAAACGTAATAAATCTCAGCGTAGGTGAACCTGATTTTCCCACACCGGAAAGAATCAAAAACGCGGCTATCGATGCTATCAACAACAATCATACAAAATACACAGTAAATAACGGATTGCTCGAACTCAGAAAAGCAATTGCCGATAGAATATACGCCGATTACGGTGTTTCATATTCAACCGACGAAATTATTGTTTCCAATGGTGCCAAGCAGGCTCTATTCTCCGCTATCCTGGCTCTTCTCGAAGAAGGGGACGAGGCTATCGTACCGGCTCCTTACTACGTTACTTATCCCGAAGCGATTAAGTTCGCCGGAGCCAAACCGGTCTTCGTCGAAACAAAGGAAGAGGAAGGATTCAAGTTAACTCCCGAAGCTCTTATGGATGCGATTACCGAAGATACTAAAGTTCTGGTGCTCTGTTCGCCATGTAACCCTACAGGAGCAACATATAAGAAAGAGGAGCTGGAAGCATTGGCGATAATAGCTCAGCGAAAAGGATTATTTATTATCACCGATGAAATTTACGACAAGCTTCTTTACGATAATTTCGATTATACAAGCCTCCCTTCCTTGGCAGAGACGATTAAGTATCGTACGGTACTGATCAACGGGGTTTCCAAAAGCTACGCTATGACAGGCTGGAGAATCGGCTATGCGTGCGCCAACAGAGAGATAATCGCGGCGATGAGCAAGATTCAAAGTCATAATACTTCCGGTGCTTGTTCCGTTTCGCAGTACGCTTCAATCGAGGCTCTATCCGGTCCGCAAGATGATGTGGAAGAGATGCGTAAGGAATTCGAGAAGAGAAGAAACTATTTCGCCGACGCCCTCAATAATATCAAAGGTATCTCCGCCACCCGTCCCGAAGGGGCATTCTATATCTTCGCCAATGTGAAAGAAACATTCGGAAAAAAAATAGGTGGAAAGAAGATAACCAACTCCCACGATTTCGCAATGGCTCTTATCGACGAAGCAAAAGTAGTAGGTGTGCCCGGCTCAGCCTTCGGCATGGAAGGATATATCCGCTTCTCCTTTTCCAGCTCCCTCGAAACATTAAAAGAAGCCGTAAAGAGAATCTCTGAATTATTGGGGTAAGTGGTGATCTCCAAGAAAATTGAATTTTTGAAATTCTTATAATCTACAAAGATGAAGCGTCCCGACTTTGTCGGGATCTCATACCTACAAATCATAATACATTTTTTCGGATAGATCCTTTATAAAAACTCATTAGCTTTTTTCGCGTTCTTCATTCTCTTAAGTCTGGCTTCCAACTTAACAGCTTCACTACCGGATAACACGGATACGGCAGCGACAATTTCCCAAGGTCCTTTGTTTTTGGTAGCCTTTTCCCGATTGGAATTGTGTCTGCATAACCTATCGTAAAGATTCTTAGTCTGTCCGATATAGAATTTATTATTAACGGATTTTAATATGTATACGAAGAAATGTTCCATGGAAAAGAAAACAAAAATAAAATTGATAAGATTCAAGAAATCACCACCGTCCCCCACCGACAAAAGTCGGGGTACTCAACCACTGAGTTTAGGGATGAAGGATGGGGAATAGGAGTATTTAAAACAAAAAAGCCTTGCAAGAAATACTTACAAGGCTTTGGGATGTGAGCGCGGGTGGTCTCGAACCACCGACCCTCTGCTTAAAAGGCAGATGCTCTACCACTGAGCTACGCGCCCATCCGTTAAAAACAAGAATCCAAATATAGACCATTCTCCGGAATTATGCAAATTTTTTTTCTAAGAAGATTCAAAAAGACTGAAAAATATCTAAAAAAAAGGATTAATATTTTTTCGAAAAATTTAACATAGGCGCAACTTCTTGTAATACAAAAGATTACAAAAATTACTTAAAGCAGAAGGGAGAAAAATGGAGGAAATTAATCAATCAATTGATTGATCAGGTTCTTTAAAATTGTTATGTTTGTAGCTACACTTATTGGTAATGTTAGGGTCCCGACAAGGTCGGGATAATAGGGAATTCGGTGTAAAACCGAGGCTGTTCCCGCAACTGTAAGTTTCGTAACCTTATTAAACCGGATCCACTGTTTCATAGCCAAAATGAATCGGGAAGGGGGTTTAGCTTAGAAACGAGCCAGGATACCTGCCCTAATATTTCTGTGTTGAGGCTTTCGGGAGTTAAGGCTGGTATAACAATATTAAAGTATCAGAACGGTCATCAAAAACCTTCATTGACCGTCCCGATTCTCACATTGAAATAGTGAAACAAATTCTTTTAATTTTACACATAATTAAAGGCCTGGTATATCTATGTCTGTACGCGTTATTGAAAAAATTATCAAAAGAGATGGGGAAGTTCACGAGTTTAACCCGACGAAAATAGTTAACGCTATTCAAAAAGCGGGGAAATCAACCGGTGAATTTGGGGAAGAGATAGCGCAGAGGTTAACGACTAAGGTCCTAAGTATTCTTCAAAATGTGGTTTCAGATAATGAACCAACTGTTGAGGATATTCAGGATATAGTTGAGGAAGTTCTCCTCAATTCTCCTTACCGTAAAACAGCCAAAGCGTTTATTGTTTATCGTGAGCAGCACGCTAAACTTAGAGAGATGACCTCAAACTCTCATGTTGACCTTATCGATAGTTATCTTGATAAAATCGATTGGAAAGTCAACGAGAACAGTAATATGAGTTTCTCTTTGCAGGGACTTAACAACTACATCTCTTCGGAGATAAGCAAGGTTTACTGGTTAACAAAAATATATCCCGAACATATCAAACAAGCACATGTTAACGGCGACGTTCATATTCATGATCTCGGTTTGCTAAGTGTTTATTGCGTAGGTTGGGATCTTTATGATGTTTTGGTTAACGGTTTCAAAGGAGTATCCGGTAAGATAGAATCTAAACCGGCTAAACATTTCAGAAGCGCTTTGGGACAGGTTGTAAATTTCTTCTATACTCTTCAAGGGGAAGCAGCCGGCGCGCAGGCCTTTTCGAATTTCGATACATTGTTGGCTCCTTTTATCAGATACGATAAATTATCGTATAAAGAAGTAAGACAAGCTTTGCAGGAATTTTTATTCAACATTAACGTCCCGACTCGTGTTGGGTTTCAGACTCCATTTACTAACGTTACTCTCGATTTAACAGTCCCTTCATATTACAAAGATCAGGCGGTAATAGTAGGCGGGGAAATGCAGAAAGAGACTTACGGAGATTTTCAGGAAGAAATAGATCTCTTTAATAAAGCTTTCCTTGAAGTTATGCGAGAAGGGGACGCAAATGGCAGAGTATTTACTTTCCCAATTCCTACATATAATATTTCCGAGGATTTCGATTATGATAATCCAAATCTCGAAATACTCTGGGAAGTAACAGCTAAATATGGTATTCCGTATTTCGCGAATTTCGTGAATTCCGATATGAAGCCGGAAGATGCGCGTAGTATGTGTTGCAGACTTAGAATAGATAATAGAGAATTATATAAAAGAGGTGGCGGGTTATTCGGGTCATCACCATTGACGGGATCAATAGGTGTTGTTACGATGAATATGCCACGCTTAGGTTATATAGCGAAGGACGAAGAAGAATTTTTCGAAAAACTTTCCGAGATGATGGAATTAGCCAAGGAAAGTTTGGAAATCAAACGAAAGATATTGGAAAGATTCACAGACGGACACCTTTATCCGTATATGAGCTATTATCTCCGAAATATCAAAAGCAGATTCAACCAATATTGGAAAAATCATTTTTCCACAATCGGCTTGGTTGGAATGAACGAGGCTTGTATAAATCTGCTTGGGGATAATATCGGTTCCAAAGAAGGAAAAGAGTTTACAGAAAGAGTACTCGTTTTTATGCGTGAAAAATTGGTTCAATTCCAGGAAGAGACCGGAAATAGTTATAATCTCGAAGCAACTCCGGCAGAAGGAACTTCTTATAGATTGGCCTTATTGGATAAGAAAAAATATCCGAATATTATTTGCGCGAATGAGGAATCATACGACGAAACAGAAACACCGTTCTATACAAATTCAACACAGCTACCGGTCAATTTCACAGATGATCTTTTCGAAATGATGGATCTTCAAGATTCCATTCAGTCGAAATATACCGGAGGAACGGTTCAGCATCTCTTTATTGGGGAGAGAATTAAAGATACCGAATCTTTGAAGGGGCTGATAAAGAGAATCGCTACTAATTACAGTTTGCCTTATTTCTCGATTACTCCAACATTCTCGGTTTGCCCTACTTGTGGCTATATCGACGGTGAACATGAAGAATGTCCGAAATGTGGCGGCGAAACAGAAATATATTCAAGGGTTGTCGGGTATTTACGCCCTGTCAATCAGTGGAATAAAGGTAAGAAAGAAGAGTTCAAAATTAGGAAGACATATTTAGTATGATTATAGGCGGGTTGGCGAAATTCTCACTGATTGATTATCCGGGAAAAGTAGCCGCAGTATTATTTACGAGGGGATGCAATTTTAGGTGCCCGTTTTGTCACAACTCAGAACTCGTTTTACCTGATAGATATTGCGAACCGATTCCATTGGAATCGGTTTTCGATTTTATGGAAAAAAGAAAAGGGAAGCTCGACGGAATTGTTATAACCGGAGGCGAGCCTACTCTTCATAAAGATCTCCCTGAGTTTATTTCACAAATTAAAGAAATGTCTTATTTGGTAAAACTCGATACAAATGGTAGTAACCCTACCGTTTTGAGAGATTTGATTGATAAAAAACTTATTGATTACGTTGCGATGGATATAAAGGCCACTTTCGAAAAATACGATTCACTTACCGGGGTTACTGCCGATATATCCAAGATTAAAGAAAGCATTGAACTGATTACTACCTCCGGAATCGATCACCAATTTCGAACTACGGTTGTAAAGGAATTATTGACGGCGAATGATCTGAAAAAGATGAAAGAAGTTTGGTCTGAGAAATTAGTTTTGCAAGAGTTTAAGGAGTCGGAAAAGATAATTGATAATAGTTTGAACAGATGTGAGAGTTACACCGAAGAAGAGATGAAATCCTTTTAGGTGAACTTATTGAATTGATTGAATGTGTTAATAAATAAATATTCTCAAACAAATATATGATGTAATATGGAATTGTTGTCTAATACGTATGTTGCTTTTTTTGTTATTGTTGCGTTAGGAATAGCCATAGGAAACATTAAAGTAAAAGGAATTTCGCTCGATCTGTCAGCGATAATATTTGTCGCTTTGGTTTTCGGGCATTTCGGAGTTAAAATTCCCGGAATTATCCAAAAGATAGGATTGATCTTTTTTATTTACTCTGTAGGAATCCAAGCCGGACCTGGTTTTTTCAAGTCTTTCAAGGCTCAAGGAGCCAGCCTTATTTTTATTGCCTTTGTTGTAGTGGTGTCTGGAGCATTAACATCCGTTGGAATGGCATATGCATGTGATATTGATCTGCCATTGGTTATCGGTATCTTTACCGGTGCATTAACAAGTACTCCTGGTTTGGCTGCAGCTATAGAAAGTACAAAATCTTCATTGGCCTCAATTGGATATGGTATTGCTTATCCTTTTGGAGTGATAGGTGTTATTCTTTTCGTGAAGATAGCTCCGAAATTGTTTAAGGTAAACATTAAGGAGGAAGAAGACGATTACGAAAGAGAAGTACACGCCGATTATCCGGAATTATTCAACAAAAATTTCGTTGTTGAAAATCCAAATATTTTCGGCAAAACTATCGGTGAGCTTCGTGTAAGGACAATGACGAAGACAAATATCGCAAGAATAATGCACGAGGGAGAATCAATTATTCCTACGATGGAAACTGAGTTGTGCAAGGGAGACATCGTAAAAGTAATTGGTACCGAAGTAGGATTGGAAAAGATAAGGTTGCTTATCGGCAATGAAACCGATATCGAAATGCCAAAGAGTAAGAAATTCTTCGTAAGAAACTTTTTGGTATCCAATAAGGAAATTGTAAATAGTACTATCGGAGAACTCGGATTATTCGAAAACTTCGACGCTACCGCAACCAGAATCAGACGTAGTGGTATCGATATTACGCCGACAGCAAAGAGTAAACTGCAACTCGGTGATAAAGTTGTTGTTGTTTGTGCCGAAGGAACTGTTCCCAGATTATCAAAATTATTCGGAGATAGTAGAGAAAAGCTAATTGAATTGGATCTATTCCCTGTATCGGTCGGAATCATTTTGGGTATCTTAATTGGAATTATAAACATTCCTCTTTTCGGAGTGGACTTCCATTTGGGATTAACCGGTGGAGTACTGATTTCTTCTTTGTTGCTCAGTAAAATCGGTAAAACAGGCAATATAGTATGGAACGTTGCCGGATCAACAAATCAATTTATCAGAAAGCTTGGTTTGGTTTTCTTTTTGGCAAGCGTTGGTACTAATGCCGGTGGTAGCCTGGTTGAGACTGTTTCTGAATACGGATTGCAGTTGTTCCTTGTAGGGGCTGTAATAACTATGGTTCCGATGATATTGGCTGTTGTAATCGGTAGGTTATATTTTAAGACTAATTTCCTAACATTATTGGGTGCGTTAACGGGAAGTATGACATCAACACCTGCGTTGAGCGCGCTTGAACCGATGACAGATTCAAACGCTCCGAAAATTGCTTACGCGACAGTTTATCCGTTCGCTTTGGTTATAATAGTTATTTCCAGTCAGGTTATGAGTTTATTATAAATGTGGTTGTGGTCACGGCACCGGGTCGTGACCGCTTCCTCCCCACGGGTGACAACGAGCTATTCTTTTAATTCCCAACCAACCTCCTTTGAAAATTCCGTATTTCTTAAGAGCTTCCATTGTGTAGTGAGAGCAGGTTGGAGTAAACCGACACGAAGCCGGAAAGAGTGGGGAGATAAGCAACTGATATCCTCTTATGAGAATCATAAAAGGAATAGCAATAAGTTTGGTAGTAATTTCTATAATTCTATTTATCTTCATTATTATTTCCTTTACAAGAATTACACAGTCCCTTTGCTACAATACTTACGGAATCTATTTTGAAATTATTACATGTTGCTAGGGAGTCGGCGTTAAAATCGTGTATACAAAATGTATGGCCACATTCTCTGCAAATCAAATGCATGTTATTGTCTGAAGATTCTTCCCGAAGAGTTGTTAAAGCAAAATGTGCGTGAGCCGATTCACAAGGAACACGATGAATTATATTCTTTCCCTCGAAAGTATTGAGAGTTCGGTAGATAGTTGCCATATCGTACACTGAATTAAGTTCGTTAGTTATATCTTGATAAGAGATCGCATAATTTTTTTTCTGAAATAGTTGAAGCAATTCCTGACGAATCTTAGTTTTTCTCAATTGCTTTTCAGAAAGAATATCAAATATGTCTCTATCTTTCATCCTACTGAATCCTGATTCTTTTGTGGGAAACTCCTTTGATAAAAAAGGAAACTACATAGGCAATTCCGGTTAACAAAATTATTGAAGCACCTGCGGGCAAATTGGCGTAAAAGGATAATCCCAATCCGGAAAGAATAAAGACAAAAATTAATCCGATCGACAGTAAAATCATTTTACGAATTCCTGAGGAAAACATTCCTGCTATTGCGGATGGTAAGGTTAAAAGGGCAATAACCAAGATCAATCCGACAGATTGAACCAAGATTACAATTGTAAGTGCGATTATTGTCAATAGTAGAAGATAAATGAAATTTATATTAATTCCTCTGAGTTTAGCGTATTCCTGATCAAAACAAACGAATACAAATTGTTTGAAAAATGTAAAGGTAACTGCCAGAATTAAAAGATCCAATCCAAGCAATAACCAGAGATCTTCTCTTGAGATCATTAAAATATTACCGAAAAGGAAGGAGAGTAAATTTACATTATAACCCGGAGTAAGATATGCGAAAATTATTCCTACTGCCATTCCAATTGCCCATAATGCGCTGATAACGGTATCCTCATTTTGTTCGTAATGAAGCTTTACCCAGCCAATTAGCATGGCTGCAAAAAGAGCGAATACTAATGCCCCATATAACGGATTAATTCCGATAAAGTAAGCAAGTCCCAAACCTCCCATTACAGCATGAGCTATTCCTCCACCGATATACGATATTTTTTTTACGACAACAAAAGTACCGGCAATTCCACATGCGATTGCCGAAAGAATTCCCGCAAGCAGAGCATTTTGGATAAAGGAATACTCGGAGAGAAGTTCTATTAGTTCATTCATCAGTTAAATTCCGCATTTGTGTTTTATCATTGAGGTATTCGTATGGTACAATTCACCGATAATATCACTACTTTTTATTTCGTTGATATCATGACAGATCAGAGATTTGTTTACACATGCGACTTTGTTCACATAGGAGGAGATGAAGCCGAGATCATGCGAGACCAAAATGATAGTGATTTCACTGTTAATTTTTTTCAGTAGTTCGTAAAAATCCTCTTCAACGCTGCTGTCAACGCTTGCAGTCGGCTCATCGAGGATTAATAATCTCGGATGAGAGGCTAAAGCACGGGCAATTAATACTCTTTGCTTTTGTCCTCCTGATAGTTCGCCGAAACGACTATAGGCCAAATTCTCTACGGACAATTCACGCATTGCTTTAAGCGCTACTTCCTTTACTTTCTTTTTCCTAAACGGGAAGTAGGAGCTTGAATTACAAAGCCCCATTTTTACTACATCCAAGGCATTGATCGGGAAGTTTTTGTCCATTTCGCTGTATTGAGGCACATATCCGATCATATCTCTTGCTTTTGCAACCGGGCGATTATAAATAGTGACCTTACCGGTATCCGGCTCAAGCAATCCGAGAATCAGCTTTAGGAGAGTAGTCTTGCCACTGCCGTTCGGTCCTACGATCCCGAGGAAATCATGTTCTTGCACAGATAGGTTAATATCGTTTAGAACCGGCTCGCCATTATATCCGAACGAAAGATTTTCGATTTTTATGATTTCGTTCATTATTTATTCTCCGATAAAGCTTTGGCTATTTCCATTAGATTATCCAGATAATCTTCCGATAGGGGATCAATTTTGATAACCTTGCCATCAATTTCCTTTGCTATTGCTTCCGCAGCCGTCGAGGAAAATTGCTTTTGGACAAATATGGTTGTGATCCTTTCTTGTTTTGCAAATCTTATTATTCTTCTTAATTCGGCCGGTGAAGGTTCTTTTCCTTCAAGCTCTATGGGATACTGTTGTAATCCGAATTGATCAGCGAAATAACCCCATGCCGGATGAAATACGATAAAATTCTTATTTGAGACATTTTGAAATTGTTGTTCTATTTCAAAGGTCACAGAGTCGAGAGCAGACATGAAATTATTATAATTTTCTGTGTATAGATTTTCGTTTGTTTTATCAAGTTGAATAAGTGAATTCAATATTGTCTGACATTGTTTTTTTACCAGTGAAGTACTGAGCCAAATATGAGGATCATATTCTCCTGATTTATGCTGATGATTGGCGTGTTCGCTTTCTTCATTTGCTTCAACTTTTCTCAGTTTTAATCCTTCGCGAGTATCAATTATTTTCATTTGAGGGTTTGTTTCGGCTATTCTCTTAATCCAAACATCTTCAAAGGGAACACCAATTCTAAAAAAGAGTTCTGTTTCTTTCAACTCCATAAGTTGCTTAGGAAGCGGTTCGTAGGTGGAAGGGCTCATTCCCGGTCTAACCATTGGAGTTACTTCAAAATTATTCCCGACAATTTGCTCCACAAAGAATTTTTGAGGTAAAATGCTAACTGCAATCTTTTTCTTGGGCAGTTTTGCTGTTTCCGAACATCCGTTGAAGAGGAGAAGTAGCAAAAGCCCATATATCAATGTTTTCATTTTAGTCCTTTTAAAATGCAAGTGACTTGCAAATTTAAAAACTATTATTGTTAGGAGCAAGTTCCCTAATATTATGAACACATTTCATGATATTTCCGTAAATTGCATTGCAATTTTAATTATCTAACCGAAAGTTTGATGGGGCTTAAGACATGTTTGGTTGGATCCTTTCATAATCAGGAAAAAACAATGGTTGAAATTACTGCTCACAGAGGAGCTTCCGGTTTAGCCCCTGAAAACACATGGGCCGCTATAGATAAAGCAGTAGAGCTAGGCTGCGATGGGATAGAAATTGATGTCCAGGTAACTTCCGACGGGAAGGTTGTTCTGTTCCATGATAACACTACCAAACGAATTGCATGTAGCAGAAAGGTAATTACAAAATCGAGCTATGAACAGTTGAAAGACTTGGATATTGGCGGTTGGTTTGCCGAAAGTTTTTCGGAAGAGCGAGTTCCCTTACTTACGGAAGTGGTAAATAAAATACCTCCTCATATAAAGATAAATATAGAGTTAAAAGTTCATAACGGTGGAAACGGAATTGCCGAAAAAGTGGCAAATCTCATTTCCGATTATAAGATGCATAATCGCTGTATTGTGACTTCTTTTGACATCAAAGCTATTCGAAGAATTAAGAAGCTCGATTCATCAATACGGGCCGGAATGATTGTCGGATTTTTCTTTTCCAGAGAAGCCTTAAAGCCGGAATATGAAGTCATCAGCATGCATAAAAGGCACGCAACAGAAAAACGTATCAAACAATTACGTGAATTGGGCAAGGAAATCCACGTTTGGACAGTGAACAAACCGAAAGATATGAGAAAGATGATGGAACGTAAAGTGGACAGTATTATCACAAATTATCCGGATCAACTTCAAAAAATCAGCAATAAAGGGGCTATTTCAAAAGATGAGTGAATATTTGTCCCATTGTAGTTCCTTTCCGGTAATAGGCTTCTCATTATCAAATTGTGATTTGAAACAATTTATCAGAGTGGCTATTCGGGGTATAAAAAAATAGTGAGAGTATATAGCCGAAAATATTTATATTTTCGCATTATTTTTCGATAATTTCTTATGAGATGTATCGGAATTGTGACAAACTGATTGTTAGTAGGCTATGATAAAACACTATGGTTTTCTTTTCTTATTGATTTCAACTCTTATCAATGCGGCGGAATTTGACATTCGGAAATTTGATGTGGACAAAGGCTTGAGTTTGTCTCAGATTTCCGCGCTTCATCAAGACAAGAACGGACTTCTTTATATCGGGACATACGGGGGAGGATTAAATGTCTTTGACGGTTCCGATTTTTCAGTAATAAATAGTTCCGACGGCTTAGTTAATAATGTTATCACTGATCTTGAAGCAAATTCCAAAGGGGAGATTTTTGTCGCTACGTTTAAGGGGATAAGCATTCTTTCCCGAGATGGAATAAGAAACCTGACTCAAAAGGATGGTCTGTTAGATAACCTCGTTTGGAAAATATATTCCGATTCGGATGGCAGAATATGGATCGGGACAGAAAAAGGAATTAATCTCTTGGAGAATAATTCCATCACTTCTATTGAGTTTCCCAAAAAAGATGGCAATAAAGCTGTTTACTCTTTTCACGAGATCGATAAAAATAAGATTCTCATTGGAACAGCCCAAGGAACATTTCTATATAGCAATGGCAAGTTTGATCTTTCTCCTTTTAATGGGGTGCTAAATTCTAAAATTGTCTATGATTTTAGTGGTGAATTGGGAAAAGATTTGTGGATTGCATCAAATAAGGGGCTATATCATGAAAACGGTAAAGGCATAAGGGCCTATACAAAGGAAAAAAAGCTTCTAGGTAAGGATATCTATGACCTCCACAAAATTTCCGATAAAAAATTATTAATCTCGTCGACAACCGGTCTTTGTCTATACGCAAATGGCAAAATGAGTTGTATTGAAGGAGACAAAGAACTCGGAAAGATGAAAATATGGCAATCAATTGAAGATTTAGAAGGAAATATTTGGGTTGCTACAGATGAAGGGTTGTTTAAGGTAAGAGAAAAAGTATTTGAGATGGTGCCGGATAACGAAGGGAAAAAGATTGATGCATGGGGGATTGAATGCACAAAAAATGGTGAGATCTGGCTTGCTTCTCACTCAAATGGGATTTTGCGGTATCGTAACGGAAGGTTTGAGAAAGCGAATAGACAAGAAAGAATAAGGGATAGAATTGTAAGAACTATTGAAGAGGATAGTAGCGGAGTTCTTTGGATTGGTACAGAAAGAGGTTTATTTAGAAAAGACAGATCCGGAATTCATGAAGTGTTTAATGAGGAATTGGGGAAGAGGGATGTTATAAAGCTTCTTTCTGATTCCGAGAACAATCTATGGATCGGTACATTTTACGGTGGTCTATATAGATATTCCAACGGTCTCTTAAAGCATTTCGGAGAAAAAGACGGGCTCGAAAATCAATCCGTATATTCAATTAGTATGGATAAAGAGGAGCAAATATGGATTGGGACAGAAGAGGGCGTTTATCTTTTCAAGGATGATAGTTTATATATTCCTTCTCCTCTCAAAGAATTGCAAATCTATGAAATCGTGAACGTCATAGAGGATAAATGGAATAATCTGTGGATCGGAACTTATGAAAACGGATTATTTAATTACAATAAGATAGAGCAAGAATTAGGTCATGTTGATAAAACAAATGGACTAAATGATAATTCTGTTCTGATAATGAGTTTTGATAGAAGCGAGAATCTATGGGTCGGAACCAATAAAGGACTAAACAGAATATTTATCGGTGGAAAAGAGTGGAAAGATGATATCAAGGTACAAGCCTTTTACAAAGAAATGGGAATTCCGGGATTCGAGCCTGTTGAAAGCGCAATCTGCAATGATAATGAAGGCAATATTTGGTATGCTACGGTTAAAGGAATAGTGAAGTTTAATCCTGATGAAGTGGTTAATAAAGTAATTCGTCCGGCGATTAGAATTAACAAGTTTACAGTATTCGGAGATGATTCTTTATATGTCAATCAGCTTCCAACTGTTACTATCGGAGATAGTAAAATAACACTTCCATCATGGAAGAATAATATAAAGATAGATTATTCCGGTATTTCGATGGGAGAAGGGGAAAACCTAAGGTATTCTTATCGATTTAGTGGTGAAGAATGGTCCCCCTTAACATATAATCGGTCAGTTGATCTTATAAATATGAATTCGGGATCTTATCTCTTTGAGGTGAGAGCCTATAATTCCATGGGTGAATATAGCTATTCTCCTGCGGCAATTCGTTTCTCAATTGCTACTCCGATATATAAAGAGATGTGGTTCTATGTTGCTCTTTTCATTTTGGGATTGTTTTTGTTGCAGAAAAGATATGCCCGTGTAAAGAAACGAAACGCAATATTGCAAAAGGCAAAAGATGAAGCTGAGAAAGCAAAAGAAGAGGCAATAAAAGCCAACGAATTGAAAAGTAATTTTCTCGCTCAAATGTCTCACGAAATCAGAACTCCGATTAATACGATTTTGAGCTTCACTTCTCTTCTCAAACATGAGTTGTTTGATACGGTTGATGATGATTTGAAAGAAAGTTTCGATATTATCGATAGCGGAAGTCGTAGATTGATTCGAACAATCGACTCGATTCTGAATATGTCTCAAATGCAGGCCGGAACCTATGAGCCGAATCTCAGAGATATTGATATAAACGAAACAATTATCGGAGTAATTTCAGAACTAAAAAGTGCCGCTAATGAGAAAGGCCTTGCTCTTACCTTCGAAAGGGAGAAATCAAATAATTTTATAATTGGGGATGAGTATACTCTTTCGCAATTGTTTGTTAATCTGATTGAAAACGCTATTAAATATACCGAAAAGGGTTATGTGAAAATAGAAATCGTGAATTCTGAAAACGGTAGTGTAATAGTAAATGTAAAAGATTCCGGTATCGGCATTTCAGAGGAATATTTGGAAAAGCTTTTCGAACCCTTTTCACAGGAAGATATGGGTTACACTCGTCAATTCGAAGGTAACGGTCTCGGACTTGCATTGGTTAAAGAATACTGTGAATTGAATCAAGGGAATATTTTCGTGCAAAGCAAAAAAGGAAAAGGTTCTGTCTTTTCTGTTTCACTTAAGAAAAGCATTGATTAGTCTCAGCGGTTTAAGGTGAACTTAAACTCGCTTCCTTCTCCTTGTTTACTGTTGACTACGAATTTTCCGTTATTTAATTCCACGAGTTCTTTGCACAAAAGTAATCCTAATCCTGTTCCCGGTTCATTATCCGTCCCTTTTCTACTCTTTATTGTGGAGGAGAAAAGATTTTCAATTTCAGTGGGTGTCATTCCGGTCCCTTTGTCGGCAAAGGTAACCGCAATACTGTTAGAATCTGTTGGTAATCCGGCAATTTTAATTACTCCCTCCGGATAAGAGAACTTGATTGCGTTTGATAATAGATTACGCATAACGGTAAATACCATATTTCTATCTGCCCTTGCAGTCAAGGTAGCGGGTAATTCACTAATATCAACTTCCAATTGCTTACTTTTTATGTTCAAATCGAAAATACGAAGTGCTTTATCCACTAAACCGGGAATATTGATCTCCTCAAAGTCCGGAAGAAGATTATTTCTTTGTAAGCGTGACCAATCCAACAGATTTTCCAAAAGAGAATATGTGTTTTGAGAAACTATTGAGAGGGATTTCAGATATCTTAACATTTCATTACAAGGGATCTCATTATAATCTTCAACAAGCATATTGGTAAATGTAATCAGTGTCTGGAAAGGAGCTTTCAGATCATGTGACAATATGGAAAAGAAGGAGTTTTTGCTTGCAATTTCTTCTCGCAATTGCTGTTGGGTTACTTCGAGTAAATAATTTTTTTCCTCCAGAAGTTCAATTAATTTTCTGCTTTTTCTTATACTCTCATGACGAACCGGAGCTATGTGAAATGCTTTCTCAAGCTCTTCATATTGAACCGGAAGCGTAAGTGCCCAACCAATTCCTTTCTTAATAATCTCTTCAAGCATTTCGTACGATTTTTTATGTGTAAGCATAATTATCGGAACCGGAGATTCTCTTTGAATGATTTCGGCAGTCGTAATACCCGAAAGAGGGGGAAGTTCGGAATTGATAATAACAATATCCGGGAAAAGATCACGGGTTAATTCAACAAGAGTTCTTCCGTTGTTGGTAATCTGTATTACCTCATGTCCCATGTCTCTTAAGTAGATGCAAATTTGAGAAACAATCTCTTCATTTGCTTCTGCCAACAATACGCGCATATTTTTAATTGGTGTCGTCATGATATCCGATCCTGTAATTGTTCTTCTGCGGTTTGGGATAACACATATTAATATATACCTTTCAATTAATCAAGTAGGGCATATTAATTAACTGAACAGCAGAGGAGACTTATTAATCTGCTCTGCTGTGAAAACATAATCGGATTGTAATTAGTTCTAAACTATTTTGAAAAAGTGTTACCAATTCTCGGGAGTAATTCTCCGGCGAAGCGTTCGACTATTTTACTGCTATGGTCACCGTCATGATTTAACTCGATAAACGCCGGGTACTTCTTCATCTTTTCCGACAGATATTTACATCCGTCCATAATCCAAACAAATTGCTCATTTAGTCCGTAGTCTATTCCGACAAGCTTTAGAGAAGTAATGTTTTTATCATACTTTGCCAGTTTTGTTTCCCAATTACCGAAACCATCGTAATAATTATCCATGTATTCTTTTCTTAATTTCAAGGAATCTCCCTCATGAACGTAAGGATAGTTAATATATGGCGGATGATCTGACGGCGAAAAAGCAACACCATACGCGTGTGCGAAGATTCCGTCGAAATCACGATTCGTTATCAGCCTTTCCACTATGACTGTAAAGCTATCAATTGCTTCCTCTTTTGGAAATTGGGAGAGAAACTCGATCTCCTCAACCATCTCTTTTACGGTGCTGTCGGTGTTGAATAATTGCGAATTCACCAAGCCCTTCTCGTCAAACAAGCCGGGACTCAAAGCGAATACAGAGCCGAAGATATCGGGATGACGGAAGGCCAAATGTAATGCTCCGAATCCTCCCATCGAATGACCTGATATGGCTCTTTGCGACGATTTCTTGATTGTGCTGTAGTTATTATCAATATGATTGACCAACTCCTCTGTAATATAGTTTTCCCAATCCCCTGAAGCTGCAGAGTTAACGTAATAACTTCCTGCCAATGAATTCAGTCCGTTCGGAATTACAACAATCATCTCAGGGATTGCTTTTTTGGCTATCAAACTATCCATTATCCGTGAGAGATTAAAACCGTAAAACCGACCGTTCAAAAATGAAGTATGCCTAACGCCGAATCCCGGTAGAAAATATAGAGTAGGATATTCTTTCTTCTTATCATATCCGGGCGGAAGGTAAACTGCTACGGATTGTTCGGTGGGACTATCCAAAACATTCCCGATTAGAGAATTTGCAGTTACTGAGATTTCTTCTACTATCCCTTTCTGCTCCGATGCGAAAAGGAATGAAACAATAATCAACCAAAGAGAAAGTATTTGTTTTTTTCTCATAATGATGAATCCTGTTGTTGATTGAACAGATGCTATAGTTTTAATTTTTCACTATCTTTAGGACGTTTCGGAAATCTCTAAGTTCTTATTCGAGGATATTACATTGTGAAAACAAAAAACAAACTTATTCTAGGTTCTGTCTTACTGACATATTCATCTTTGGCGCCAATCCTTTTTGCTATTTTGAATAACTGGACATTAATGATAATCTCCTTCTTGCCACTTCCGTACAGTGTTTATCTCTTGGTTAATTGGGGAGCCGAAGCTTACGATTGGATTTGCGGTAAGTGCGGCCATCAGTTTCATATAACTCCTTCCCAATACTTTTGGGGTGTTAATCTCGGAAAGAAAAAATCTCTCAAATGTCCTGCATGTGGAAAGCAATCGGCATGTCTGCCAGTCCCGGTAAAGAAAAAACAGAGAAATAATACAATATGATGCTTTTTTTTTATTAACTATTGGAGTTGACTATAATAAGGTTGCGGTTTATTAATATAATCGCTAATATGGCAACCGATGTAAATGACCGACTGAGTGATATACGCTAATTACTACAATTGATCCGGATGATTCTCCTCTAATTATTCACTAATTATACCGGTTGTCATTATGAAAAAAGTTTTACTCTTTATTCTCTGTTTTACGTTTCTATTATCCCCATCAAAAATATTCCCTAATGAAAAAGGCAAGATAGGCAGAATAACCGGAAAGGTTGTGCAAAAGAAAGATCAAAAGGAACTCTCCCTGGTCAGTGTAATTTTGATTGAAAAGAACTCAAAAAATATCCTTGGGTTTGCCTCTAGCGACAACGAGGGGAAATACTCAATCAAAAACCCCGGGAAAGGAGTCTACCAGGTAAAACTTTCCCTCGTGGGATACAAAAGCGAAATAGTAGATTCCTTTGAAGTTGCTTCCGCTACCGCAATTGTCGATCTCGGAACTATCACGATGGAAAGTGGTGGATTAACTACCGATGAAGTAGAAGTAACCGGCGAAAAGAATGATATCGAAATCCAAGCCGGAAAAATGGTACTCAATGTTGATAAGCTGAAATTGGCAGATAGCGAAAGCGCGGATGAACTCCTTGAAAGAGCCCCTTTTGTTATGGTTATGGAAAATGGTATAAAGGTAAAAGGAATACCGGTTTCTAAAGTTCATTTGAACGGAAACAAATCGGGCAGAGACGCAATGACTCTTTTGAAGACAACTTTGGCTGAGAAAATAGACAAGATAGAGGTTATAACAAATCCATCCGCTAAATATGATGCCGAGGGGGGAGGGGCTGTAATCAACATTATACTTAAAAGGGATTTTATTCCTGAGTTCCGAACAAGAGTGGGAGCAAGAGCCGGAAACATCGATACTTACGGTGGCGATTTATATACCAGCTACGGTACAAAGAAGATGAACTTCTATGCCGGATATTCCAATAGCTATTCAAGATCAACCTATTGGAGCACCTATTACAGAAAAAACTTCTATTACGATGATAATATTTTTCAAAAGAATTCACATGGCAACAGTAACAGAAGAAACCATACCGGCAATATTGGTTTCGATTACAACATAGATTCTCTCTCCTCTCTCTTTACTTCCGGCAGTTTCGAATATACCGAGTCTCCAAGTCACAGTTCTTCCTATGCTAGGATGAGAACCTCCGGCAAAGAGGATATTGAAAGATATTCAAGCAAAAAGAATAATTCGCGGAACCATTATATAGGTGACTTTTTATGTAGCTACAGCAGACAGGAAGATAAAGGGAAGCGAAAGCTCGATCTTTCTCTCTATATGTTCCTTGGAAAGAATGAAGAAGGAATGGAGATAGACAGAGAATACTATTATCCTTATAATCCCTTGGAATACGATTCCGAGAATCAGGAAATGGATACCAAATATATCTCACTTAAGGCTGATTACCTTCTTCCAGTCGGCGCCGAATCCAAACTTGAATTTGGCGCAAAAGGAGCCCAAAGATGGAAAGAGGGGGATGCCGAATATAATTATGTTAGCGATTTCGTAAAGGATGATCATTTCTTTGAAATGCACGACCAGATATTCGGGCTCTATGCGGATTACTCATCCAAGATAGGAAAGATAAAATACAATATCGGTGTAAGAGCCGAAACTTACATTATGGAGGCCAAGAGCAGAGCTTTGAATAAAACATTCCATAATGAATATACCGATCTCTTTCCTTCTTTCAATATTTCCATTCCAACTTTCGGAAAGAAAACTCTTAACATTTCCTTTCGAAGAAGTATGGAAAGACCATATATGTTGCATATCAACCCGAATCCGGTTAGGAGATCAAAAGAATACGTCTATACAGGAAATCCGAAAGTTAAGCCGTCATATACAAACAGATTCCAATTTGCTCACGACTTTTCTTTATTCGGACAATTATTTTCTTCTTCCCTCCACTATAATACTTATAAAGATGCTATTGACATGCCTAGTGTTATTAAGGAAGACGGAAAGCGATACAGTATGCCCTTCAATAACAGCACGAGCAAACAGATTGGTGTTAAACTTAATGGCAACTTCAACCCTTTTAAATGGTGGTCAATAGATTTGGGAGCTTATGTTACCAAAATGTATTCAACAACAAAGTTACTTTCGGGAGGGGAGATTAATACCGATCATCCCTTTAAAATTTTCGATACGCGTCATATGATTTTTCTTCCATGGGGGATCAGAGTCAATTATTTGCTCTGGTATGTTCCGGGAACAAAAACAAGGCTCAGCCAAGGAAAAGGGAGTATTCAGGACAATATGAAAATAAGAAAAAGTATATTAGGGAGGAAAATGGATCTATGCTTAATGATCCATAATATCTTTAATCAACCCAAAAATTCCAAATACAGAGATCATCGTTCATACTCCGAGGGAAATTCAAACGTATGGCCAACCAAATTTGTATTATCCTTATCCTATAATTTCAACCACTATAGAGGAAAAATAAGTAAAACCCATGAAGACGCTACCGGTGCCAAATAAATGTTAAGATACTATCTGCCTGCTTTGCTACAAACTTGAGCTTTAGCTATATTACCGACGCATAGGGGCTTACGCGGAGCAATGCTGTTAACTTAAGGGAATTAGTATGGAAAAAGGGAATATTAATCAAAAGATTATTATTAATAGTTAACTATAATATACCGCACCTACAGCGCGGAAATAATCTTGTAAACTCTATAATCTACCGAGATAATGCGCCTACAGCGCATTAACAAATATAACTAGATCGTTTCCTTATAAAGCCCTACCGTAGTAATAAAAAGATTGTCAGTTGCTTTCACCAAAGCATATCCGGCGCCATAGGTGCCGGTATCTCGGTAGACAACGGATTCAAAAAAGATATTTGAGCTCCATAGGAGCGACATATAATATCCATGCAGACACAAAAGCAATTAGCCTAAGTTGACAGCATTACGCGGAGAGACGGGGAACAAACAGACTCTCCGCGCGTCGGAATAGCCTTGAAAGAGATTAACAAACGAGGGCAAAATGAAAAAATGGGCCGGAATTCTTTTCCTTATAGTTACAATTATCGGATTTAGCATTGAACTTATCAGAGAAAAAAAGGAAACATTTCTTGAGGAATGCAACACGGAAGCCGCATACCTTATTTCCGGAAAAACTCCCTCGGAAACAATAATCACAAACGAAGATCTCGCTAATCTGCCCGAACCGGTTAAGAAATATCTTCGGTACGCCGGTGTTGTAGGAAAGAAAAGAACATCCGTCGTTAGACTTAAGCAAGTAGGATTCTTCCGAATGGCTCCCGATAAAGAGTACGAAGCAATATCCGCCCGACAATACTATTCCGTTAACGATCCCGGCTTTGTGTGGATCGTGAAAATGGATATGTATCCCCTGATAAGCATATACGGAAGAGACAGATATACAGGGGGAAACGGAGATATGAAGATTAGCGTTGCCGGTGCCATTCCGGTAGTTGAGGCAAATGGCCCCGAAATTGATCAGGGAACGCTTCTCCGCTTCTTAAACGAGATGGTCTGGTTCCCAGACGCTTTTCTCGCCGATTACGTCTCATGGGAAGGGATAAGCGATTCAACCGCGAAAGCAACAATTACACTAAACAATCTTTCCGCTTCGGCTATCCTTACTTTCAACCAAAAAGGGGAAGCTACTCTCTTCGAGGCGATGAGGTATCGCACACTTGACGACGGTTCCTATAAACTCGATAAATGGGTAACACCTTATCGTGATTACAAAAACATGAACGGATTCAAAATCCCGACAGCCGGAGAAGGAATCTGGATGCTCGATTCCGGAGAATTCGAATACGTAAAATTGAAAATCACCGAAATAGATTACAACATTAAAGAAATTTACAACTAAAAGTCCCTGGATAGGATAATCTCAATTCAAATGAGATTATCCCCCATAAAGAGAAAACAATTTACATGTTCCTGTCTCAGACAAAAGCAGTTCCGTGAACTTGAAAACCTGAAAGGAAGCCGAATAATATAACATGCAAGCGGAGTCGAAGTCAGCTTACACCAAATCAAAGTCACTTCATATTCACAACCAACTAACTCTAAGTTGCCTATAAATAAGAGGGATGAAAGACTTCAAACCAACCAGGCGTTATTCCGGCCTACAATATCATTAGCTCAAAATATGCTCATAAAGCCATAAGCGCCGGAGGTGCGTCATGCTTGTGTTGTTGCATTTCTCCCAAATCATCTTGCACCTCAAGAAAACGATCTTGCATCGCTCCAAAGTCATCTTGCATCTCAAGAAAACGATCTTGCATCGCTCCAAAGTCATCTTGCACCTCAAGAAAACGATCTTGCATCGCTCCAAAGTCATCTTGCACCTCAAGAAAACGATCTTGTATCGCTCCCAAATCATTTTGCACCTCAAGAAAATGATTTTGCATCGCTCCAAAGTCATCTTGCATCTCAAAAAAATGGCTTTGCAGCACTCCCGAATCATAATTCCGAAATAACAATGAGCCGGCATTTAAGAATAACTCCGTTGCAATTCGATTTTTTGATTTTACATCCCGATTAAATAATGAGGAATCTCAAAAAGATTCCATAGAGTCCCGAAAATTTCAAATTGAATCCAAGTAATATGATTAAGAACCCCGATAATATCATCTCACATTTCAAAAACATCATTTGGAAAAGCATATTTATCATTTTGCGTCAATAAATCGAAAGCTTGCATGCCTGTTTTGAAACGTAGAAGTTCTAAATCGTCATAAGGAACTGAAATAATAAAATCAGGGATCACCAAATCAATAGAATAAACTCCATTTCTATGATTAGGGATTATCACAATAAGGCAAAGTACTTCTAAAACAAAACAATCTCCTGGTAGAATAAATATTAAGCTAGTCGCTGTTCGGTAGTGGGGGCAAATATTTGATAATCAAAAAAAAGGAGAGGTTAAACCCTCTCCTTTCTCAAATACATTCGCCGCAAATATTATTTCAGCAGAAGCATTTTGCGGGTTTCCATATACGCTTTACTTTCCAGACGATAGAGATAAATTCCGGAAGGAAGATTATTCGCGTTGAAGCGGGTTTTGTAATTTCCCGGTTCCAGAGTGCCGTTTACAAGGTTTGTGATCTCTTCACCTAGCAAATTATAAACCGTTAAGCGAACATCCGATTTTTCCGGTACGGAGAATTTGATCTCGGTAGTAGGGTTAAACGGATTCGGATAGTTTTGCGACAGAGCGTATTCCGAAGGAAGAATATCCGATTCATCCCTTACATAAGTAGATCCTCCGAGGTCTTTAATAGCAGCGGAAAGTATTTCTACGGAATAATTGGTGTTATGGATTCCCATGCTACCGTCTTCCTCTACAAAGAGATAATTGAAGGCGGCTTTGAGCTGAGCGGCGGTGTATTCGTTTGTTACTTCGACGGTCGGCTCATTGAGTGGTGGTAAAAGCATTCCTAGATTATGTAATAATCCTTCGATCTCTTCCTGTACGCTTTCCATCTCACCGTCGAGATCATAATCGTATTTGGCCTTGAAGTCATCGAAAGATGTTACATTTCCGTGGCAATTCTTACAAGCGGATACATTATCGATTTCTTTTCCTGATTCATCCTCATATTCCATTGCGAAGGAGTGCCCTCCAATCATATTATGTCCCGGATCTCCGGAAGCAGGCCCTTCGGACATATGGCACGTTACGCAAAGATCGGCAACAACCCCTTTATGGTTTGAACCGACAATATCTTTGTCGTATTCTATTGCGTTTGTTCCGGCAAGCATATCAGCCTGGTTGCTGTAATGTGGGCCGTAGTGAGAATGATATTCTGTAACGTATGTTTCGGCGTCTCTTCGTCCGTGATGGCATTGCATACAAAGTTTTCCTTGTCCGCCGAAAGTGAGAGTCTCACCGTTAGGAAGAGTAACATCCTGCAGAGTTCGTATTTGATGTTCGTTTTCCGCGTTATGAGGATCGTGGCATACGGCGCAAGAAATCTGAGGGCTACCAACAACCTGATCAATATATTGGAATTCATCAACACTGTTAATAAAACCATAACCTGAATGGCAAGCGGCGCAAGACTCTCTGCCACCGGCAGAAGCTACACCAACTGCGTGAGCGGAGTTCTTCCATTGTATGTTCTTTGTATGATAAGGTTCGTCTTCATGGCATTTCCCGCACATTCCCGCGTCAAGAGAAACGCTGATAGTTCCGGGGGAACCTTTGTGCATACTACCCGGACCGTGGCAACTTTCGCATTGCACATTTGCTCTTTGAGCAAGATCAGGATAATTTGTAACGAGATCTGTCCAGCTCTGTTCTTCCAAAGTAGCGGGGAACATCCATCCGGTATTTCGGGCGATATCATCGAATCCGTCATTATCCGCTTCGGGAGCGTTGTTATAACCAACCGAATGACATTCGATGCAGCTTTCGCGGAAGTGAGAACTTCCCAATCCGGATAATTCGCGTTGAAGTTTATCTGCGTGACCGGTCATTTTCCATTCGTCCGTAGTAGGGGAATGGCATAAAGCGCATTGTCCCTTGCTGAAATCGGGAGAAGCTCCGCCGATAATTCCGACCCCAACGTATTTGGCGCTGGTAAGATTAAGTGTAGTATCGTGTGTTCCGTTAGCAGTTGTTATTTCGAGAGAGATAACAAAAGCTCCGGTGGTATCTGTCTTAAAGGCAACAAACATCGGATCGGCGTCGTCGAGGGTTGCCATAGAACCGCTAGGTCCGGTAACTCCCCATTTATAGTTGGTAACGGGATCTCCGCCGGCGTCATATCCGGTAAAGTAGATAATATCTCCCACTCCAACGGTAGTAAGACCATTCGAAGCTTCTTTGAACTTCATAGTATCGATAACTCCGTCAGCAATTTCCTGATGACTGACCGGAATAGTCTTAATAACCGCTGTTTGCGCGAAGGTCAGCAAGCAAAACGGGAGCAGAACCATTAGAATTAGTAATTTGGTTTTCATCTTTCCTCCTGTAGATGTTTGAAACTTATTTACGCTCTGTCTTACGATATTTTGTGTAGTTTTTACGTCTACGGGGATGCAAATATTAATCCAAAATTTGTTTTGTTCGATTTAAGGGGATTTTTTAATCTTTTTTATGATAACCGGATTTGCGGTGAGACATTCCGTTCACACAAGAATAAAGGAATATCTCTCTAACTTGTTTAATGGAAAGGGATTAGCGGAGAGATGAAGAATTTTAGGTGGAGGGACATTAATGTCACACTATTTTTCAATTTCCTTGATATAGAGGTGAAGAAGATAAGCGGTGATAGAGATAATTATAATAAATACCAAGAGTCCGTATCTTCTGAAATAGAATTCGTCAATGCTCCCTTTTGCTTCTTTTATTATGAACTCGGTTTTCTTAATTCCTTTTTCAAATAGTATTTCCTCCAGCTTCTCTTTTTTCAGCGAATGAATAGCGGTTCTTGTAAGATGAATCGCCTCCTTTACTTCTCTCAAAGCGAATTTTGCGTCCGAAATTTCCATCCCCTTTATTTCCGCTTCTGTAATGAGCTTTTCAGCTTGTTTATTTCCGGAGATCAACGATTCGAGAGATTCTTTAGCGTATATCGCGAAATAGTAACCTTCGTTGTTGATGGTTTGGCTGTGGCATTTCCCGCATCCCTCATGAGATTCCAGAGAAAGGAGTTCATCAGTCGCTTCGATAACGTAATGATTACCGTGGCATGTTTCGCACTCCGGATAATTTAGCCGGTCGAAAGCTATTTTGTGTTTGCTTTCGTAAAATAACTCGGCGTTGGCGCTATGACACGTACCGCAAATTTTGGAGATAGATTCCACCTCGGGAGGAATAGCGCCATGGTTTCCGTGACAACTATTGCACGAAGGGGCTCCTCTGTCTCCCTCTTTCAACAGAGCAATTCCGTGAGAACTTTTTTCGTATTTCTCATACTGATCCGTAGGAATACCGTATTGCTCCATGTAATCGGCATCGCTGTGACATTCCGAGCATGTTTTCGGAATATTACTTGGGTATACTTTCGAGAGAATATCATTCGCTTTTCTAATCTCATGATTACCGTGACAATCGGCGCAATCTGCCGGTTTAGGATCCTTCTTTTTATTCCCGATCCCGTGTTGGCTTGTCAGATATTTTTCATATTGATCAACTTGAAGAGTCGGGTTGTATTGTTTCATATATTTCGTATCCGAATGGCAAGAAGCGCAAGTCGTCGGAAGATTCGTAGAATAGACGGGGGAGCGTTTGTCGGATACCGATTTGATATCGTGCACACTATGGCAAGTAACACATTGAAGTATCGACTTTTTCCCCGAAATATCTTTCTGAAAATGAACACTCTTTTTCAATTTCTCGTATTGATTCGTCGGTATTATCGATCCGTAGCTTTTCATCTTTTCTCTATCGGAGTGGCATTTCGTGCAAACAAGGGAAATATCGTTCCCCATTGGGATACCCAGAAAACCGTTGTCATAGTCCATTGCTTCGTCCAAGTCATCCGCCTTTCCGTTACCCCCATGGCAATCGGAACAGAGAATCCCTTTGGAAAAATGGATATCTTTTTTGTAAAGAAAAGCTGCTTTATCATCATTGTCGATATGACATGAAATACAAGATTCCGTAGGCTTCTGCCCGAAGACAAAAATAGCGGAGAGGAAGAATAATAGTGCGATATCATTTAACAAGGAGGCTCTCATGTCAAAAATCCGATAATTGTGAGTAGTACAATCGCGGAAATAATAACAATTCCGATCTTTTTTATTGCCGGATTATCTTCTCCCCGTGAGCTTTTCCTATCGATGAAAGGGACCAGAATCCACAACAGAGCGCACACAGAGAAAAAGAGAACACCGAAAACATCCCCATCAATTATCCAAAGATTTCCCGGAATAAATTTGAGAGCCTGAAACATGAAGAGAAAATACCATTCCGGTTTAATCCCTTCGGGGGCTGACTGAAACGGATCCGCTTTAATTCCTACTTCCGCAGGGAAGAAGACCGAAAGAGTTGCAATTAGTATGAGAACAATCAGCCAAAGGAGAATATCCCGCAGAAGGAAATTCGGAAAGAAAGGGAGTTGCTTAACGGATTCTTCTTTGGCCAGTTCCATCGGTTCACTGATCCCTTGTTTCTGAATAAGAAAAAGGTGAATCACCAAAACAAAGGTAAATACCCCGGGAAGGAGGGCAACGTGAAAACCGAAGAATCGGGAAAGAGTAATGTCTGTAACATCTTCCCCTCCTCTTAAGAAATTAAGCAATGGTTCTCCGATGTAGGGGAGTGCTCCGACTATTTTAGTCCCGACTTTTGTGGCGAAGAACGCAAGCTCGTTCCACGGAAGAAGATAACCGCTGAACCCAAACCCGAGACTAAGGAAGAAGAGAACCATTCCCGTAAGCCAAGTGAACTCACGAGGCTTTCGGTATGCTTTCCCGAAAAAGACAGAGAACATATGTACGAAAAGAGCAAGGATAAAGAGGTTTGCGGACCATGCGTGAATCGATCGAATTAGCCAGCCGAATTCTACTTTACTCATTATAAAGCGGACACTCTCGTACGCGTGCTCCGCGCTCCCTTTGTAGTAAAAGAGAAGCAAGATACCTGTAACAACTTGTATGAAGAAAAGAAAGAGGGATACCCCCCCGAAATAGTACCAAACCGAATGTCTGTGAATAGGGACATACTTTTTCCCGACATACTCTTTCAAAGAGTCCAGATTAATTCGCTCGTTGATATAGCCGGATATTTTCGAGAAGAGTTTCATGTCATTCTTCTCACTATCAGTTCGTTCCCCGATATTTTTGTCTCGTAACGTTCCAACGGCCGTGGCGGAGGGCCAGAGATATTATTCCCGTTAAGATCGAATTTACCGTTATGGCAAGCGCACCATATGGCTCCCATCTCTTTTCTGTATTGAACGGTGCATTCCAAATGTGTGCAAGCGGCGGAAAAGGCTCTGAATTCTCCTTCCGGTGTGCGGATAAGAAGTACCGGTTTTGTTCCGAAGCGGAGAATCCGTGAACTGCCCGGCTCAATTTCCTCAGGATTTTTTATTTTTATTGCGGAAGAGGCTGTGGATTCTCC
This sequence comes from uncultured Ignavibacteriales bacterium, assembly GCA_942492055.1. Lineage (GTDB taxonomy): Bacteria > Bacteroidota > Ignavibacteria > Ignavibacteriales > Melioribacteraceae > CALODP01. The sequence goes on from CALODP010000014.1 coordinate 36,245, forward strand.
TTTATGTGGCTTCAGATAGATCAAAACCGGATAGAATATTGCTCCCATTATTCCGATAGATGAAAGCTTTAGTAAGTTACCAAGAAACGCTCTTCTGCTTTTCATAAATCACTCTGCTATTAAGAAGATAAGAACTTTTCCGAATGAGCGATTGCCGCGGAAATAACTTCTTTCGCCAATTCCTCCGATACCGGAAGAAGGAATAGATAGAAAATCTTCATTTCATAGAGCTTCGAACAGATTGCTCTATCCGATTCCACCGTGCAAATTATCCGGGGAAGCTTAGGGCGCGAGTTCTTCACCAACTTCACCCAGCTCAAGCATTCCTTTTGACAAGACTTGCATTCGATAATCGCGAAAGAGTGGTTACTCTCCTCGATATTAAGTAGAAATTCGGCAAAGTCGTCGAATAGAAGCAAGTCTACGTCAAGCTCCTTACATACGTTACCGATAATCCCTTTCAGATCATTATCATCGCTAAATAATATTCCGGAAGTTCTCATATCTATTCCCTCCGAGGGAAAGAGATTCCAAAAACGTACCAAACGAAAAAGAAGCCGTATTGAACGAAAATGAGAGTGCCACAGACAAAGGAAGATAACAATGGGAAATACTTTTCCCACTGAAATAATTTATCCTCTCCAATCGTCAGGATCCAGACCGTGAAGATTAAGGAGACGATGGATATTCCTTCTTGTCATTCCGGCCTCTTCGGCGATATGGGAGACATTTCCCTTATGCTTTTGAAGCAAATTGAGTAGGAATTTTTTCTCAAGTTCATATACAACTTTCTGTTTCGCGTCGCTCAGATTCAGTTTATCTATTGAAACGGAGGAAGAATCCTCCCGGTTGTTTAATTCTTTGGGAAGGTCAATCGGTGTTATATAGCTGCCGCCACTCAAAGTAACAGCCCGTTCTATTACGTTTTCAAGCTCCCGGATATTTCCCGGCCACTCGTAGTTTTCGAATAGTGAGAGAACATCCTCATCAAATCCTATTATTCTCTTGGGAGATTTTAGTACGAATTTTCGAAGGAAGTATTTTGCTAGCAAAGAAATATCCTCTTTCCTATCCCGTAGCGGGGGAAGATGAATGTTAATTACATTAAGGCGGTAGTAAAGATCTTCACGGAAGTTCTCTTCGCTAAGCATTCTTTTGGTGTCTCTGTTTGTGGCGGAGATTATCCTTACATCAATATCTATTTGCTCGTTCCCCCCGACATGGCGAATCATTCTTTCCTGGATTGCCCTGAGGAGCTTACTCTGAAGAGAGACGGGGAGTTCGCAAACTTCATCGAAGAAGAATGTCCCTTCGTTTGCGTATTCCAACAGACCCTCTTTTCTTTTGGTCGCTCCGGTAAAGGCTCCCTTTTCATAACCGAATAGTTCGGCTTCGAATAAGTTTTCCGGAAGCGCGCCGCAGTTTACCGGTACGAAAGGTGCTTCTCTCCTATTGCTTCGGGTATGGATACTTCTTGCGACAAGTTCTTTCCCTGTGCCACTCTCGCCGGTGATAAGGATATTCGCGTCGGATTGGGCTACTTTCATAATCATGCTGAATATCTCTTTCATGGCCGAACTTCGACCTACTATTTCGCCGAAACTCTCCGAATTACTGAGCTCTTTCGATTCTTCCTTTATGGAAGGGAGAATCTTCTTCAATGTTTCCGCTTTCGATAGTGCTCTGGATATTTGAGTGACATCAAAAGGCTTTTCTATGAAATCGAACGCCCCCTCCTTCATCGCCATCACGGCACGATTTATAGTTCCGTATGCAGTAAGGATTATCAGAGGAGTTTCAGGATCGAATGCCCGCTTTTCCCTGAGGATTCTCATACCGTCTGTTTCCGGCATCTGTAGATCGCAGAATATCATATCGAATTTTTCATTTCGCATCATCTCCAAAGCTAGATTAGGATTCGACATAGTAACAGCAACGTGCCCGTGAGCTTCGATAATCTTTTTCAATCCGCTAAGAAGCTCCTTCTCGTCATCTATTACCAATATTCTGAGATTCTCTTTCATCCTAACAATATCCTTCGTGATTAGCTGGCAACACAATTGAGAATTTCGTATAGCGATTAGTTTTGCTTTCTACTTCCATCTTACCGTTTAATTTCGTCACGATAGCTTTTGAAATAGCGAGTCCGAGTCCGGTTCCTTTTCCGTATTCCTTTGTTGTAAAAAACGGTTTAAATATTTTTTCCAGATTCTCTTCCGGAATTCCCCGTCCGTTATCGGTTATCGATAGTCTGATACAACCGTTCGAAAGATCTTGCTCCGTAGCGGATTCATTTACACGGGAGATAGAGATATTTATTATTCCGTTAAGATCGGGAACGGCGTCGATCGCGTTGTTCAGCATGTTAAATATTACCTGAAGAAGCTGGTCTTTATCCAAATAGATATATGGGATCTCCGGCTGATATTCTTTACTTACCGTGATTCCCTTTTCCGTTATCTTATGCTGCAAAAGAAACAAAGCTTCGTTAATTATTCCCTGTACATTTTCCATTCGGGGGTTAGACTCTATCGGCGCGGAATATCCAAGAAGACTTCTGGTAAATTTTGTTATTCGCTTTGTCTGGTTTTTTATAATATCAAGTCCTTCCCGAATTGAAGTATCATTCCTATTCGAAAGGAGGAGAGCGTCGGCATGGGCTGAGATTATTCCCAGAGGAGTATTTATCTCATGCGCTACTGAATCTACCAACTCCCCGATGGAAGCAAGTTTTGTAGCGTGGTTGAGTTGCTCTTGATACAAATGCATTTGCATAGCTGTTTTAGTTGCCTCCTCGGCTTTAATTCTCTTCGAATTAACGAAGTAGAGCATACTTCCCAGAGTGAAAATGATGAAAAGAATAACAATCCCTAGCATAAAAAAGAGTCGAAACTGATCTCTGATGCTCCCGGTAATTTCGGGGAGAACCGTACTAATGGCAACAATCCATTTGAGTGACCCGAATTCAAATTGTGTACTACTCGTTATTCTGGAGTCATCGTTAGTGATATAGTATTCGGTTGCGTATTCTTTCGCCTGCAGCATCTTGATTTGCGGATCGAAGTTTAGGTGACAAACCCTACAATCTTCGGGAGGATTACCAATCGAGCGGAGGAGCATCTCTTCGTGCCCCGGATGATATATTAATCTTCCTTTGCCATCAAGTACCCAAGCGTAATCGGCTTTCCCCAGTTTAAGAGGAGCTATGAATTTTTGTAACAATTTGTATATATCGATTACGAAAATTACATCAGAAGGATGAGTTTCAGCACTTGTGTGATTCAAATCGGAAACAGCCATGGCCACAAAGAGGCTTGTATCATTGTTTCTATCGGAACTACTGTAAACATCCGACATCCAAGTGGAAAGATGATTCGATTCCGGATGAGGATGATTATGAGGTACGCTGTCCCTCAGCCGGAATGGAAGCTCCCCACCGGTTTGTAGGATAATTTCGTTATGGTTTCTTACGATAATTCCGTTTATGTCTCTATCGTAGTGAGATATGAGATCGAGAAGGTCGGATGAATTTTTCCGCATCGTGTTGGCGTATTTGGCAATCTGTTCCATATCTCTTCTTATGTGGGTTAGATATGTTTTTAAGCCGATAATTGCCGCCTTGCTCATTTCGATTTGCTGAGTTTGGTGATGCTCTTTGGTCGTTTCCAAAGTGATAGAATAGATCGATATAACCGCGTAGAGAATCAACGCAGTGAGAACAACTGTTCCGATGACGATGTAATATTTAATTTTGTTCAAAACAAACATGGTTTCAATCTCTTTTCTATCTTTCTAAACTCAAATCTCCTCGATTTGGTTTCATTAGCTAGGGGGAATAAAATTTTCAAAAGATATAGCTACTTCTAGCTATTGAAATTGGTTCCGGTTCTATTAATATGGGTATTGAATTACAATTCGGAGGGGAATATGGTAAAGTTATCGGCTTGTGGGTTCAGATGTGATCTTTGTCCGGTAAATGTAGATAATTTCGATAAGTACGGACATGATGAGTTGATCAGGGGATTTGCCAAGTACTACAACAAAATTATTGATATCAAGGAAATTAAACCCTGCAGAGGTTGCTTTCATGCCGGCGACCCGACATGCAATATTAAAGAGTGCTTCAAGAAGTATGAAATTGATAGCTGTTTGAAATGTCCCGAGTTTATGTGCGAGCAACTTGCCGAAAAGATGGATAGAATAGAGAAACGGATTGAGGAAATAATAGATACTGTTTCGGAACGGGAATACGAAGCTTTTATCCGACCTTTTGAAAGCAGAAAAAACCTTGCTCTTGTGTTGAATGATATTGAAAGCCGGAGTTATGATTAAATTTCGTAAATTCGTGTATGAAAAAGAGAGAGACACGAATTTTGAAATATGGCGAACGATATAATTCATATTCCGCATATCTGAAATCAATTTACTCTGAGAGAATCCAGAAGATACCGGTTAACGCCGGTTTTACATGTCCTACCAGAGATGGCTCCAAAGGGTACGGAGGATGTACCTATTGCAACAATGTTTCATTTAATCCTTTCTACGGGCAGACTGAAGATACGGTTGAGAAACAAATAGAGAACGGTATTGCCTTTTTCTCGGCTAAATATGGCGCGAAGAAGTTTATTGTCTATTTCCAGGCATACACAAACACATACGATTCCGTGGAAAGACTTAGAGATTTATATGAAGGAGCTCTTCGCTTTCCCGGGGTTATCGGGTTGGTGATAGGTACCAGGCCCGATTGTGTGAGTGACGAGTTGCTCGATATGTTGGCGGAATTATCGAAAAGGTATTTTGTTACCCTGGAGTTCGGGGTGGAGAGTACACACGACGCTACTCTGAATTATGTAAATCGCTGTCACACTTTTGAAGATTCAATTCGTGCAATTGAGGGAGCGGCAAAGAGAGGGATTGAGGTCGGGGCGCACATTATCATGAATATGCCCGGAGAGAGTCGGGAAATGATGCTGGAGAGCGCGGATAAACTGGCCGCGTTACCGATTAAGTTTCTGAAGATTCATCATTTGCAGATCATTAAGGGGACGGTGATGGAGAAGCAATATAACGATGCCCCGGAACTATTTTCCTTACCTACCGCCGAGGAATACACCGATCTTTTGACAGATTTTCTGGAAAGATTATCTCCCGATATGATAATTGAGAGATTCATAAGTGAATCTCCGCGTGAATTGATTATCGCGCCGAGATGGAACGGTCTACGCGCCTCCGATATAGCCGATATGGTTACCCGCAAGATGAAGGATAAGGATTCTTTTCAAGGGGGAGTATATTCCGCTAAGAGTGTGTGAAGAAAGAGGCAATGTTTTTGGATAGAGTAAATTAATAAACTTGTAAAAGACAAAGCAAGAAGTTATTGTTTAGCACGAAAAGAGCGCATACGAAGTGATAATAGTTGATTATCATTAAGGAGTTGAAGATGAATAACAAGATAGATCTTATACATCCGGGTGAGATATTGTTTGAAGAATTTTTAAAGCCCTACGAGATTACTCAATATCGTTTGGCAAAGGATATCAGTGTGCCACCTCGGAGAATAAATGAGATAGTTCTTGGGAAAAGAGCAATTTCGACTGATACCGCTTTGAGGTTATCGGAGTATTTCGGACTTTCGGAAAGATTTTGGTTAAACCTGCAGATGGTCTATAATATTGAGAGAGAGAAAGAAAAGCTTAACGGAAGATTGAAGAAAGAGGTGAAGAAGTTAACCAAGAAGACCCCAAAATGTGAATGAGTAAGTAAGCTTTTATTTCCCTCACCATAAAGAATGAATAATAAAATTGTTCCCACGAATGTTTGTTAGTCTCTTCAATTGTATTTACAAACTTTCCTTTGAAATCCATCGATAAGATTTATTTACAATATTTTGTATATTAAACCTTTCATAATGCTAAAAAATATTTTATGATTATTAGAGGAGTTGCTGATGAGGCATGGTCTATTACTGATAATTCTGTTGATCTTATCTTCGTGTGGTGGAAGGAGTGAGGAGAAGGGGTTTCCCGTAAAGGTGGATTTGGATGATGCCAAAGAGGGGAAGATAAGTGAGTTTTTTGCGTTGAAGGGGCGAATCGATCTTGAGACAACTCAGGAGTCGGTGATCGGGAATATCGAAAAGGTTATTTTGTTGCCTGAAGAGGATAGGGTTGTAGTGCTTGACGGTAAAAGGCCTCGAAAGGTCTTATTGTTTGATTACAAAGGCAAATTTTTGCGGCAGGTTGGGAGTCCCGGTGAAGGGCCCGGGGAATATTACGAGCCAAACGATATTTGCTATGCAGGTAAGGAGATTGTTGTTTATTCCAAAAGTATGAAGCTTCTCTATTTTACGCCGGACGGGGATTATATAGACGAGTTGAATATGAGGGGGAAAGGGTGGAATTTTTCGATAGATTATTTGGACGAGTTAAATGGGGAGATTTACGGGTATTCCAATCTGACATCCTTTTGTTATGGCCAGAATGGAGAGAAGTGCAGAGTAATAAAGATTTCGAATAAAAGTGAGATTACAGGTTCGTTCGGTGATCCCGAAGAGGATTATCCTTATAAGGGAGGAGCCATAACGGCGGGGGATACCAGTGTTTATTATTCCGATCTTTTCGGTGGGAATATTTATGAGATAATTGAGGGGAAGGATAGCGAAAGAGAGTTTATAAAGTTAGGGGAATTGTGCGACACGGAAGATTTGAAAAAGGCTAAAAACAAGCTGAAGTACATTATGGAGAATCGAAGGACTCTAAAGACAATAAGTTATTTGAGGAAAATAGGGGATGATCTTCTGATTTGTACTTGCCCTGATGTGTATATCTTTGATGGGAAGAAGAGAAAGATTACCCGTAAATTGAGTTATGATTTATCTTTTAAGGGGTATAAATGGGGTGGAATGAGATTGCTCTATCAGTTTTATAGGAAGGGGATAGTTTATCTCGGAATTGATACTTCCCGAATTACGGATACGGAATATCCGAATCCTTCTTTGTTTTTGATGGAGTATTTGCCCAAGGGGAATTAGAGCAAAAGAGTATTTTTTTTCTGCAATCCCCAATAGAGTGGAGCTTTTGTAGGGAATAAAACTAATGTAGAATATTTTTTGTCGTAAAATTAATTAAACTTTTTTATTAAATTGTGCTTTCATAATATGAAGGTATCAGAGGCGAAAAGAGCCGTTTTTGTTACCGATTTATGATCCTAATAAATGAGAAATGATAATATGTGTAAGGATAGATTATGGCCGGCTTGGAAAAACAAATCTTAAGAAATAAACTCAAAATAAAAAGAGTAAATGGGAGTCTGAGGCTTGCTTTTCACAAGAAGTGGCAAATTCATAAGATAAAGAAGGCGCATGTCGTTAGAAACAAAGCCTATTTGAAAGAGCATCGAGAGTATTTCGATGAAGCTAAAAAATTCTTAAAAGAGAGTTTTTGCGGATACAAAGATATATCATGGCATCTTTGTAATTCGGCAACCAATCATATTAATGATCTTGAGTATTTACCGGAAGATATCTTTTATAGCATAGTTGAACAGAAATTGAATCGATATCAGTTTGGAAGAGCCTACGGAGATAAAAATTTTTACGATACCCTTTTCCCTGATGTAAAGAGACCCAAAACAATAATACGAGCAATTAATAATAGACTATACGATAGTTTCTACATGCCGATAAAGAGAAATGATTACCTCAAGGAAATATTGAAAGAGTATAATGAGGTAATTTATAAGCCCTCTATTGAATCCTACGGGGGAAATCAAATTGGTGTATTCAACCCTGAGAAAGCATATGAAGTTATAGTAAAGGAAATTGAAAGCGATAGAGAAAGTAACTTTGTTTTACAAGATTTAGTAAAGCAAAATTCTGTAACTGCAAAATTCCACCCCAACTCTTTAAATACTCTACGGATTATGACTTTACGAATAGGGAATGAGATTGTTAATCCTTCGTCTGTTCTAAGAATTGGTAATTGTAATCAAAGAGTTGATAATCGTACTTTGGGGGGGATGAGTTGTGGGATCGATGAAAACGGATTTCTTAGAAGAGATGCTTTTACTAAGGATCTTGATGTGCTAACTAAGCATCCGTTAACTGATCTGAAATTCGAAGGAACTGCGGTGCCATCATATTCTAAGGCTGTAGAATTATGCAAGAAGTCTCATGAAAAACTATTGCATTTTGATATTGTTTCTTGGGATGTTGCAATTGATGATAAACTTGAGCCTGTGTTGATTGAATGTAACCTTATGGGGCAAGGGCTTAATCTTCATGAAATGGCTAACGGAGCCATATTCAAGGATTATTACAAAGAGATTATTGAAATTGTTGGAAAATGTAAAAAGTAAAAAATGGAAGACCATTTTGTGGTTTCCCTTTTTTTTATTTAGGTACAAGCATGGCGCTCCATTCGGAGCAGCTTTATATTGCGATTTTTATTCGGAGTGATATGGAAAGAGGGACTTGAGTCCCTCTTTTTGTATGATTATTTGATTAATAACATTTTCTTGGACGAGACATAATCGTTTGCACGGATTGTGTAGATATAAACTCCGCTGGCAAGGTTAGAGGCGTTAAATTTTGCTTTGTGTTTTCCACATTGTTTTATATCGTCAACGAGCGTAGAGACTTCCTTTCCTAATACATCGTAGACTTTTAGAGTTACTTTCTCTTCCTTTGGTAACTGATAACTTATTGTTGTTGTCGGGTTAAAGGGATTCGGGTAGTTTTGTTGCATGTCGAATCCCATTATCGGGGTGAAATTTATTTCAAGCTCTTTTGAGTATTCGTATTTTCCGTCCAGATCGATTTGTTTTAGGCGGTATGTAGATTTTCCCTGTGACGGATTTTCTATTACAAAGGAATATTCGTTTCTAGTGTTGCTGTTTCCGTGACCTTCGGTAAAAGCTATTCTTTCCCAGTTCCCGAGTGATGTATCGTATTTTTCTATCTCAAATCCATAGTTGTTGTTTTCCGATTCGGTAGTCCAGTTGAGAGTAACGGAGTTATCGGTTACCGAATATTCAAATGCGCTAAGTTCTACGGGGAGAACAGTGTTGGTGATTAGGATTGGGCTCGTTATAGAATAGGAGGTTATTCCTGCTTTTACTTGCCCGTAATTATTTTGTCCCCATACATATATAAATCCATTTTCATCCAGAGCTAAAGAATATTGTTTACCGCATTTTATAGCGATTATTTTTTTTCCGTACAATATACCCCGGCCACTTATTAGTTCTGGATAATATTTATGTGTAGTTGTACCATTCCCAAGTTGACCATTATAATTTTTTCCCCACGAGTATACACGACCATGATTGTCTAATGCTAAACAGTGGTCTTCCCCTGAAGCAATTGCAATTATGTGTTTTCCTCGAAGAGCACCGTATGAACCTATGCCTTTAATATATTTTCTTGTATCATTTGTTCCATCTCCGATTTGCCCAAAGTAATTGTTTCCACATGAATAAACTTTCCCATTAGTATCTAGGAATAAGATATGGTGTCCTCCAGGTGCAATCTGCTTAAGTTGCTTTCCTTTTAAGGTTGTTTTAGAACTAATTTCTATTGGAGATTTATAGGATGAAGAAGATGAACCAAATTGACCGAAATTAACTCCCCATGAATATACAATTCCAAACTCGTCTATCGCAAAAGAATTTCTTATTCCACTGAAAATTGAAGTAATCTTTTTATTTCGTAAAGCGCCACCGATAAGAACAGGCATGATTCGTGTCGATTGTGTACCATCTCCAATATTTCCATAATAGTTATGTCCCCAACCAAAGACTCTACCAGATATATCTAACGCCAAAGAATAATTACTCCCTGCAGAGACTGACGTGATTTTGGTTCCATTAAGGTCGCCACTATAGCTAATATCAAGAAAATAATTTACATCAACAGTAGTACCATCTCCTAACTGGCCATATCTATTCAAACCAGATGAATAGATTATTCCTTGTGAATTTATAGCTAAGGAATGACAGGCGCCAGTTGAAATTGATTTAAATGCCATATCTGCAAAAGTTTTGGAAAGTTTGATGAAAGAATTTTTGGATCTGTTTGACCCATCTCCAAATTGTCCATTATAGTTATAACCCCAAGCATAGAAGTTGTTATACTTATCTCTTGCAAAAGCATAATCAGAAAAAGATCCGCAAAAAACGGCCTGAGCGTAAAATTGAGATACCGAAACAGACATATAGAGGGTGAGAAAGAGAGTGTAAAGTAATTTGCTAGCCATGGCTCCTCCTAATTAGGTCTTTTGAGTAATTGCTGCATGATATTCCCATGCAGAGGAGTAATACCTAAAATAAAAGTAACTTGCGGATCGCAATCCTATTTTTGTTTTTGTAGTATTTGGTTAGAAAAGGTAATGGAATTTAAAACTATTGTCAACTAATTTAAACGAAGTTGTACTTTTAAATTTAATGATATTAATAGAGGTGGATATCTTGTTTAGTCGGTTTGTAAGGAGATAGGCGAATACGGATTATGACAAATCTATTTGCAATTGACTTCTTTTCCTAAGTATTAAAAATAGAGCTCCTTTCCCAAAAATATCACATCAAAAACAGTTTGCAGTATTATTAGTAGAAACTTTTAGTATATTAAATCATCTATATTATTGAATATCAACGATTTGAAATTGTATTGATATATCTGTCCGAAATAAATTCTACGATATGATTGATTTGATGGATGGTTTAGGGATAAGAATGCGCTGTTGCAGGTAGGTTACGATTTGGAAAATTACTTTCGGTGGGTGGAATCGGTTTGTAAAATTGTAATCCATATATAAATGCAGCGGAAAATATGAAATTATCCGGATTATCCGTAAAGAGACCTGTTACAATTACTATGTTCTTTATCGGGTTGGCTTTTTTAGGTATTGTAGCTTTCAACCAATTGGGAATAGATCTTCTCCCTAATGTTTATTTGCCCCATCTGATAGTTCAAACTTCTTATCAGAACTCGACACCGGAAGAGGTGGAAAAACTGATCACCGAGCCGTTGGAATCCTCAATCGGAACGGTAAGGGGAGATCCTTCCGCGTCACCGATTCTTTTACTGGCCTTCGCCTCCGAATCCACCTTTTGGAGAAGCATGAGCATAAGCGTAATAGGAGGAATCCTCCTTTCCGCAATATTAGCCCTCCTCATGATCCCCCTCCTTTATATGATGATCATGAAACCGGAGAAGAAGAGATGGGGAAGTAGGAAGTGTGGATATTGATGCGACAAGGCAAGAGTATACTACTTGGAGCATCGACTCCATTTTATTTTTCAATTACATTGCCATTCTTTTGTGTGAGGGGGATTTGTCTTCTCTTTTTGATGAACCTTTAATATGGTTATGCGGTCACTACAATGGTGGAGAAGTAAGTTTTGCTTTTGCCTCAAATTTTATATATCCTTTCCCAACGAAACACTTACTAATCCTAACCGATTTTAAGTAATAAATAAATTTATCTGTTTTTGATAATAAATTTCCATCATTATCTAATCCATCCCAATTGATTGTGTAAATTCCACCACTTAATAAATCATTAAAAAGCGTTCTAATTGGAATTGAATTGATATGATCATTTTTTTTATTCTCAAGTATTTTGTGTACTTCGATAATTACTTTCGAACTATCCATAATGCCAAACTCTAGTGAAAGTACTGGACTGAATGGGAGTGGAACAGTATCATTAACATAATAACCACATTTGGAAGAATCAACCAATATCGGCTTAACTTGAGAAAAGCAAGCAGAATTCATTAGAAGTATAAAAAATAGCCAATATCTCATTATTATTTCCTTCTGAAATAATTAGGATTGTTATTTAATTTTGGTAGCATTATGTAAGAACTTGGACCGGCATATGCGTTGTTTGGATTTGCAAAAAAATTAGCGATTTCACTCTTTGTACTAATCGAGACTGATTTCCCAGTATTAATCCGATTAAGATATTGTGCTTCACCAGCTTGATTATTCAAAACAAAAATAGCTGAATGAGCTTGAATATTGTTAGCATCAACTGGATTAGCCATTCCTTTATATTGATACTGTCCTTTCATGTTAAAAACGGCTATGTCACCAGTGTTAGGGGAAGTAGTTTGAGACATCCCTGTGACATTAAATTCTTTCTTCTCTGTTTCAACAGTTGATGAACTACTTGTAGCAAAAGTAGCAAAACCATGACAGTTCGAATTAGTATTTCCCGATTGGAAATTCTGATTCGCCATAACAAAACTTGATATACGGTTACCTTATATATATGAATTTTTTAATTACTGTTTCGGATTCATCTGAATACCTAATGAAATACAATTTGTTTACTAACGGTGGAAGAGGCAGTATTATATCATCATTATACTTGTTTTTTTCATCCCAATACTTTTCATTCAGAATGAATCTTAATGATGCATTTTTATCAACAATGTTGTCGTACAAATAAAAGACTTCTGAAGAATCTTTGTCGTATAGCACAATTGTAGTTCTAATGTCTTTCTTTAATTTGAATGATTCGCTAATATTCCAAGAATCGTACTTTTGAATTTCTCTTTGTTGACAAAAGGTTGTCGAGAATGTTAGTATTAAAAAAAAAATTGTGCTTTTCATACTCTACCTAATTAGAATAGTGGACTAGTTTTAGTATATCTTAAATTAGTTTGCGTAAAATCGGGATATAGCTTATTTGTCCCAGTGCTATTTTGTAGTGAAACATTACCCCCAACTCCAGGACGACCATAATAAAATTGAGTTCCATTTCGACTCGTAATAACGTTTATTGCAGCGTGGTGAGTGACTCCATTATTGTCTTTCCAAGTTCGCATAGTGCCTGTAGTAGCATTGTTGGTTACTTCATAACCAAATCCTTCTTGAACTGATTCCGTGAAATTGAAACCACCTTTAGTCTCAATTTCTTCTGTAAACGCACCAGATCCAACTAAACAGGAGGAAAAGCAGTTCATTCCATTAGCATCTTGAGCAAAATCATTCCCAGATAGCACATTTTTAGTTATATTAAATGAGGTAGTAGTAATACCTTTTGATGGATCGACACCAAATTGAGCTGTAAAATTATCTGAAGATATACCTAGTTGACTATATAAATCTTCATAGGTATCACCTTCTTCATAAGTTACAATGATATTTCCACTGGAGTCAGTTGATGCTGTCCACATACCATTTGGATCAATATAACGAAGAGGATTATTCAAGGAATAATGATAAGGAGTAATACCGGGATAACTGTCTGCCATTGGATCAACAGAAAGAAATATATTTGGTTGTTTAGTTCCAAGCTTTTTTATCTCTTCTTCTGTAAGGGAAGTTGATTTTTGATCAACAATGCTTTCCGACTGATAAGGTTTAATAGATTTCCAATAAGTTGGAATTGAAGTATCATCTTTTCTCTCTTGACCAAAAACAGTATAAGACGAGAGAATAATCAAGAACAAGAATACTTTACCTTTCATATAATCCTCTTAATTCGAATTGTCTTTTATTTTTTGTTTTTCTTTGTTTACTTCTTTTAGGTACTTTTCTTCGGCTTCTTTTTTACATTTTTGCCAACCAAGTTCCATTGCTTTTTGAATATATTGTTCGGATTCATCGTGAAGTTTTTTCTTCTCTTCTTTTTCTAACGTTTCATTTTTTGATTTCTCAAAACCAATCCATGCAAGCAGAGCACCTTTTTTTACAAGTGCGCTTAACGATTTAGGAGAAAGCTTTAAGGAAAGGTTAGTATATTTTAAGGCTTTTTTGTATTGCTCTTTCTTCCTGTATTTAGCTGCAAGAATATTTATTAATTCTGCAATGAATTCCTTTTTTGACAAATCAGCAAGATAAGACTGATTAGCAATGGCTTTTTGAGAAATTCCCATTCTTTCAATATACCATTGATTTCTTGCAGGAGATCCTTGATTAGTTGCTTCAACATTCCAGACATCTCCGGTTTGTCTGTCTCTAAATCTACAAAAAATATGTAATGGAGCAAGTGAAGCTCTGAAAGCAATGTTTGGATCAACTCTTTCCATAAGTGCGAGAAAAAGAGTAGGCATACTAACACAATTCCCTTTCCGAGTATCAATGTAAGTAGAAAGTAATTGAGTACTCAAATTATGCCCAAGTGGATCATCCAAATCATATTGAAAAGGTTGCCTGTGGTTCCATACACCGGAATCATAAATATACATTCTAGTTAGTCCGAATTTATCAAAATCACTTTTACGTCCGGCAATCATTCTATTAATTTCTGCTACCATTTCATCAAGTTTATCCAGGTAATAATTAACATCGATAGAATTATCAAATTCCTTCGCGATGATTAAAGACCACAAACCAATATCAATCTTATCTTCGGGGACTTTAATGATATCGAATATTGATTGTCCGTTATAGGTCCTATCTGGTGAATAATTAACTGGAAATTTAGACTGAGCAAATAGCTGTACTTCCAAAATGAAAATCAGAATTAAAAAGAATCTGCAATTCATATATTACCTATAACTTATAGGATCCGTATAGCATATCCTATCATGAATACAGTTCCATAAAACCCTACTTAATAAAATCAGTAATTGTAAAATTAAATTACTTTATAGTTTTGTTTAATTCAACTATATAATTCACTTTTTGCTACGCAACAAAACATATTTTAATATTTATTAGGGTTTCTCGCCTTTATTTGGCGCAAACGCAAAATAAAATGGTGGGTGTTTATGGAGAAGGTGTTTCTTGTGGAGAGTGTGGGTAACAATTGAGATTGTTATCGTGTATATCCCAAGGAAGTTATTCCAAGCTCGTCACTCTTAAATATGTTATTGTAACGCAGGTTAATATTAGAACAACTCACCCCCGCCTGTTCCTTCTTTCCTCTGTCCAGTCCTGAACCCCTCGGAAAGATCCGGCACACCTTCGGAAAGACTCCTCCACTCTGGTCACTGTCGTAGATCCGGCCTATGCCGGGAGCTTGTCGAAGTGTTCTCAGTGCTCTCAGTGGTTCGCCGTTCTTGTTCTTCTCAGTGCCCTCAGTGTTCTCAGTGGTTCGCCGCTCTTGTTCTTCTCAGTGCCCTCAGTGTTCTCAGTGGTTTGTCGCTCTAGTTCTTCTCAGTGCCCTCAGTGCTCTCCGTGGTTTGTCGCTCTAGTTCTTCTCAGTGCCCTCAGTGTCCTCAGTGGTTTGTCGCTCTTGTTCTTCTCAGTGCCCTCAGTGTTCTCAGTGGTTCGCCGCTCTAGTTCTTCTCAGTGCCCTCAGTGTTCTCAGTGGTTCGCCGTTCTTGTTCTTCGGTTTTATAGAAAGGATCAAAAAGAAAGAGGGACTTACGCCCCTCTCTTTCTATGCTTATTTGATTAGTAACATCTTCTTCGAGAGAATAAAATTGTCGGTCTTTATTCTGTAGAGATAAACACCACTTGCCAAATTCGCGCCATTGAAGTTTATTCTATGCGCACCCGCCGAATAGATTTCGTTATTGAGTAATTCTGCTACCTTTTCCCCGAGGATGTTGTAAACAGATAATGAAACCGCTGTTTGCTCCGGAAGCGAAAACGCGATTGTCGTTGTCGGGTTAAAAGGATTGGGATAGTTCTGTTCCAAAGAATATTGTTCCGGAAGCATCTGATCGGTTTCGTCATCGGCGTCTGTAACAATCGAATTTGCCGCGTAAAGTTTTATTCCGTCGATCGCTACTTCTCCACCATTTGCTCCTTTGTAACTCCAAGCCAGTCGAAGTCCGGTATAATCGGAATATTCGGCAAGACTAATTTGAACACGTCTCCAGACCCATCCTTGTCCGTCATCGTAAGCTTTCCAGAACGGATAGAAACCGTGTCCGCTATTAAGATGCATCTCTACCGAAGCGGAATCGAGATAAGCCGGATCGTACCCGATGTAGAATTCCACAACAGTCTCACCGGTTTGCAGATCGATATAGGGAGACATCAGCAATTCGTCCTGTTCATTTGCACTTGGAGAAATAATTGCCGAATTAACGTTCCCTGAATAAATGGATGAAAAGTTTTTCCCGGAAAGATTCCCGAGTTGCCATGTAGCCTGATTTGAGGAATCAAGATCCCAATCGTCTGAAGTCAAATCTCCGGTATCGAAATTTTTCGCGAAACGTTTTGTCTGCTCTCCGAGCGTAAAGTAGGATCCACCCTGTGAAGTTGTAAAAACTCCCAGTCCGGTAATTGCCCATCCGTTATCGGGAGTAAGAAAAGAGACGCTCTCAACTTTATCGTAGAAAGGAAGCATTTGTCTCTCCCAGGAGATACCACCGTCATTAGTTTTCCAGAGATCTCCTTGACCGGAAAGCCATCCGGTTTGGTCATTTATAAATTGTATATCGAATAGTTCATTGATGCCGTAGTATCCTCCGGTTTTTCGTAATGTCCATGTGGTTCCACCGTCCTCGGTATAGAGTAATTCGAAATAGGGGAGTCCTAAAATCCATCCGACATTTTCGTTAATGAAATAAACTTTCTTCAAAGAAGATTGCGGATATATCCCGGGAATATCGAAGGTTTGTGGAGCCCATGAATTTCCACCATCGATAGTTTTGATAATTGTCCCTTGTGATCCTACAGCCCATCCTACCATAGAATTAACGAAATCTATCGAGAGAATGTTGGCCTCGGTGCCGGGATCTAGTTTAGTCCATTGCCCGTTGCCTGTTGATTTAAGAATGAGTCCGAAATTTCCCGAAACATATGTAGTTCCATCGATATGTTTTACATCGGTAAACCCATTGTAATAATCGCTACTATCGTAAGTCCATGTATCACCATTATCTGTGGTGTGGAATATCTTATAGTGAAATCCTACGGCATAACCTGTTCCTCCTTCGAAGGAGAAAGAATTGAATTCGTTGTAAAAGCTGTTTCTACTTACTTTTTGTTCCCACGTGTAACCGCCATCCGTGGTTTTGTATATTCCTCTATAGCCACCGAGAAGAGCTGTATTAGCGTCGAAAGCGTGAATTATTTTGTTATTGATTAAATCTTTGTGAAAGCAACTGTAATTCCATGTCGCTCCACCGTCGGTAGATTTGAGGAGCGGACCGTTCGAAAAAATAAATCCTAAAGAATTGTTCTCGAAAAAGAGACCTCTGAATTGTGAATTGATCTTACTTCCATCTGAAGTAGTAAAAGAAAAGCTTTCCGGAATCCATGTAGCTCCACCATCTGTAGTGCGAAGAATTTTGTTGGTAGCTTCAAGTAGTATTCCGTTTGATGTGTCGAAAAAATGCATATCAACATGATGTTGCTCATCAGTGGTATCAATATCCCAATTTTCTCCACCGTTGGAAGTTCTGTAAAATCCCCCGTAGTTTCCGCAAGCAAAGCCATTTTCCGAATCGAGAAATTGAATAGCGTTAAGGAAATGCATTTGATCGGAACTTTGCACTCTCCAGTTTTCCCCGCCATCGATAGTATGAAGGATAAGTCCGGCGTTTCCGGCAGCCCAACCTTCTTTGTCATCGATGAAGAAGAAAGTAGAGAGTGTAATATTAGTAACGGGAAGAGAGTGACGTTGCCATGTAGTTCCACCGTCAGTTGTATTAAGAAGGGTGTTTTTCCCTCCGATTGCCCAACCGAGGTTTTCATTCACGAAATAGATATCGGTAAGATCAGCGGAGACATTAGTTTCTTGTTTAATCCAACTATTACCGCCATCAGTAGTTTTCATAACCATACCTCTATAGCCGGCCACCCATCCGGTATTTTCGTCAATGAAATGTACCGCGAAAAGAAGGGGACGGATACCGGTATTTTGTGGTATCCACGTGTTGCCACCATCTTCGGTTTTTAAGATAGAGCCACTGTAGCTATTACCGATAGAAGAATATCCGGTAACTAACCATCCGATATTTTGATTAATAAAGAAGACATCTGAAGAATAACTGAAGTATTGGGATTTGGTTTCCCACGCGTTGTTCGCAAAAGAGAAAGAGAATGTGATAAGGAAGCAGAAAAGGAAGTACATCTTTTTGAAACTCATATTTCCTCCAAAGAAATGAGTAAGAAAAAAAGAACCTCGAAGCTTTCACCAGAATGGGGGGAGAACTCATCGGAAGAATATACAGGATGAAATGATTTGTTTTGCCCTCATAGTGCTGTTTAACATATGATAATAACACAAAAAGATCAATTAAAATTTTGTGTGTGGTGATTGATTATTAATATGAAATGAGTCCGATCACATAAAATGAATTAAACGATTTCTTCGGTTGAGTTGTTTGTAAAAGAAGAGTTAAAGATCCAAAGGGAGAAATGTGATGTCGAAAACAAAACCCAAAAGGAAACATAAAAAGCTAAAGAACATCAGAGCGCAAGCCAGAGGAGTATATCATTCAAAGATGAAGGAGATTTGCGAATTTTTAGGGTATGGGGATAGATTTCCTTTGATTTCGAAGAGCAGTATTGATTTAGCATTTCAGATAAAAAATAAGACTTTTGTTATAGAGAAAGAGGATAACGACTCAATAGTTACTGATGAAGAAGTAAAAATTGTTCAGTATTGTTTAAATGAAGTATTAAGGCGAATGAAATTCGAAATATTTGAAGATAAGCCTCCTCTTACATACGAAGAACTGGCAACCGTTGTTTATCCCTTAATGATGATTTTTAAGCATATGGATAAGAAACCGTATGAAGAATTGGATATTACTCCTATTCCGAATGGAGCAATAAATGATATCGATAATCTTTTGGTTTTATATATGGGCATAGTAAAGCAGAAGATGGATGCATTAACTCTTATATTATCTAGAATTGATGGTAAAATGTTCGGATTCAAAAGGAAAGAGAATTGCGCAGAAGGGAATTATCTATGTCTAGTGGCGAGGCGATTAAAAAGAGAGAAAATGAAGATCCAAGAAATTGAAAGAACCGTAATAAAACTAGAAGGAAGGACTAAGGATCTAAGTTATTCGAGAGAGGATCTATTTCTCCCGGCGGATAAATATCCTGAACAAATCCCTATATATATTCAAACTCACGCTCTAAACAGAGTAAGGGAGAGAGTCGATTGTC
Source organism: uncultured Ignavibacteriales bacterium (assembly GCA_942492055.1). Lineage (GTDB taxonomy): Bacteria > Bacteroidota > Ignavibacteria > Ignavibacteriales > Melioribacteraceae > CALODP01. The sequence continues at coordinate 55,281 of CALODP010000014.1, forward strand.
ATCAATACTATGATAATGACGATTTTTTGATTAAGTCAATAAAGGGAAAGAACATCAAAATGGATAACAAAGGAACATATTGGATTAAATATTGTTGTCCGGCTCCGGTTGGATATTTGGTGGCGAATTTAATAGACGGAAAAATTATTATTCGTACTTTTTTGCTCTTTACTCAGAATGGAACAGAAGAGGGGAGGAAATTATCGGAGCTTAGCGGATTATTGAGAAGTGATAAGGATTATTTGAAGTTTGACAGAATGACATCATTTATAGGGGATGGTATTTTAAAGAATGAAAAGATTTGGGAGTTATTTGAAAAAGCTGGTTGTAGCGGAATACTTGAAGTAGCCAGCAAATTTAATAAAAACTCTTCCGATGAATCGCATGATTTTATCTGCTCAATGATGGAAAAATATTTTTCGGATGAGAATATGTATTGGAGGCTTTAAAAAGAAAAAAGCCCGGAAATAATTCCGAGCTTTTTGAGCTGGTGAGAGGACTCGAACCACCGACCGGCTGATTACAAATCAGCTGCTCTACCAACTGAGCTACACCAGCAATTGAAGACTCCAAATATATAGTAGAAGTCAAAAACCCGCAAGAGAAAAATTAAAATATTTTGAAAAAAGTTAATGCCTTTTCAAAATAATTATTGAAAGATCATCATGACTAGGAGTATCCCCGATAAAATCGGATATTTTTTCCAAAACTGCTTCACCGAATAGTTCTACATTGTCTCGTTTCTTCTCTTTTAGTATTTCAAAGAAGTCTTCTTTTCCGAGAAATTGTCCGTAGGGATTTTTTGCTTCTGTTATCCCATCGGAAAAGACAATCAGATAATCACCTGAGGAAAGATTAATCTCAAATTCGTTATAGGAATTATTGTTTATAATGCCCAAAGCCGTGTTTCCTTTTGGTAATTCTTCAATAGTATCATTCTTCAATATTACCGGAGGAAGATGTCCTGCATTTATTGCCGAAATACTATTTTTATCCGTATCAATCTTCATATAGAATAAAGAGGCGAAACTTCGTTTGATTCCGTCTCTGAAAAATATTTGATTTACTTTGTTTCCGAAATCAGCCAATGAATAGAAATCGGGAGCCAAAGCGCGTAAAGTAGCTTGAAGCTTCGCTAAAATAAGAGCGGCACTCAATCCTTTTCCCGCAATATCACCTAAAGCAAGACAATATTTCGAGTCCGATATCTTTTGATAATCTACCAAATCACCCCCGACATCAAATGCGGGAGAGGAATAGATCCAAGCGGAATATCCGGGAATGTAAGGAGTTCTTTCCGGCATTAGTTCGCTTTGAATTTTGTGCCCGGCAATCAGCTCATCCTTCGCAATTATTTTATCCTTCAATTCCAGCATAACAATAAGCAGAAGAGCAAGAAGACCAACAATTCTCAAAGCTCCGGAATTTGGATCGGCAAGAATAATGAATAAGAAACCGAAAGCTAATAGTATCTTTCTATGAGTGGATAATCGTTCCAAGAGCTCCTCAAGCATCCAGACAATACTATGCAGAGTCTTGCTTAGCGGGTTCTTCCCTCGAAGTTCTTGCTTCCTTTGATCGGTTAAATAAAACTCTCTCAATTCCTTAATATCGTGTCTAAGATCCTTTCCGAAAAATTTCTGGAAGAAGTTCTGTTCTCTGTTTTCTCTCTCTTTCATATCAGTAGCATTATTTATTTTCGGTTCTGTTTTAATAGACGTAGCATTTCGGAATAAGTTTTGGTGAGAAAATGGAAATTGTTGCAATTTCTGGAATGTTATGTAACAATACAGGCTAGTGATTCGTCTTATTTTTCTTGCGAACAAAAGAAGGGGGAAAATGTCAGCTGAAAAAATAATAGAAGTAGAAGGATTGTCAAAAAAGTTCAAAGAGTTAACAGCTGTTGATAACTTGCAACTGAATGTTTATCGGGGAGATGTGTTCGGATTTCTGGGGCCAAACGGTGCGGGGAAGAGTACTACAATAAGAATGTTGCTTTCTTTAATAAAACCATCCAAAGGAAGTATTAAGTTATTCGGTAAGGAGCTTGTCGAGAACAGACTGAAGATATTAGGGAGAATTGGGGGTATAGTAGAGAAGCCCGATTTCTATTTGTATTTGACAGCATATAAAAACCTGGAAATATTAGGAAAGTTATCGGGATGCAATCCTGATAAGAAAAGGATAATGGAAGTATTGGAGTTGGTTGGGTTAGCCCAAAGAAAAGAGAGTAAGGTTAAGACATATTCTCACGGAATGAAACAAAGGTTGGGAATAGCGCAGGCGTTGTTGCATGATCCCGAGTTGATTATTCTTGATGAGCCAACCACAGGGCTTGATCCGCAAGGGATTAAAGAGATTCGCGAACTAATAATACATTTGAGTAAGGATCTGGGGAAAACTGTTTTTTTATCTTCTCATATTTTGAAAGAGGTAGAGATAATAGCCAACAGAATGATAATCATAAATAAAGGGAAAACAATAGTCGAAGGAAAAGTAGCCGATTTGTTGAACTCCCAATCAATGAAGGTTTCTATCGGAATTAAAGATTCGAAAGGAGTCTCCGAAATAATTGCAGAATCTGATTGGAAAGAAAAATTCGCCCAAGAGAAGAAAGATCAATTAGTGTTCGAAATTGAGGAGAATGAGATAAGCCTGTTAAACAGATTTCTTGTTGAGAAGGGAGTGGAAATTAGATCCATAATCCCTCGCCAATCATTGGAAGACTATTTTTTGAAAATTACGGGGGAGGATTCCGATGATAACCTTGGTTAGAATAGAGTTGGAAAAGATTTTCCGGAAATGGCGTACATATATAGGATTCATGGCTATCGGGGTTATGGTTCCGATAGTTCAGTTAGCTCTTCATTATACCGGAGACGAGTTTGTAGGATTCGCCACACAAAACTTACAAAACTCATTTGAGTTTGTCGGTAATCTGGTAAATGGCTATCTAATTGCTCACCTGATATTGCAATCCCTATTCGTGCATATTCCCTTTTTGATAGTCCTTGTAGGGGGAGATCTAATGGCCGGGGAGGCTACCGCAGGAACATTTCGGCTTTTGGTTACAAGACCGATTTCAAGAAGCAAAATAGTATTGGCTAAGTTTATTGCCGGTGTTATATATACCAATCTTCTGCTGGCTTTTCTAATGATTCTTAGCCTCGGGGGAAGTCTTATAATATTCGGCGGGGGGGATTTGCTTGTCTTGAAAGATAAGATATACATATTCGCGGAAAACGATGTGCTTTGGAGATTTTTTCTCGCCTACGGATTTGCGGTTCTAAGTATGACAACTGTATTGGCAATATCATTTATGTTCTCCGTATTTGTCGAAAACGCTATTGGGCCGATTGTTGCTACAATGGCGGTTATTATTGTCTTTATCATTCTATCGGCAATAAATATCGAAGTACTTCGAGACATTCGTCCTTATATGTTTACAAATCATATGGCAGTATGGAGAGAATTCTTCGGAGATCCTTTAAATTGGGAAAAAATTTGGGAATCGGGAGCAATACTCGCCGGCCACATTATTGCCTTCCTTTCAGTGAGTTGGGCCGCTTTTGTAAGAAAAGATATTCAATCATAGGGGGTAGAAATGAAAAGGATTTTATTATTACTGATCTTCATGAGCGTAACTATGTTCGCGCAGGAAAAAAGTCCTGAGAAGATTTTGGATAAAGTAAAAGAGGAATTTGCGAAGATAGAGGATTATTCGGTAGATGCGGAAATTAGTGTGGATGTTAATTTTCTGAAAATGCCAAAAGCGAAGGCGAAAATATATTTCAAGAATCCTGACAAGATAAAGATGGAATCGAATGGATTCGCGATGTTGCCCAAACAAGGAATTAATTATTCTCCGGCTAAATTCCTGGAGATTCCTCATAGCGCTATCTGGTTGAAAGAAGAGGAGATAGATGGTTACAAAACAGATGTCATCAAAGTAATACCAACGATTGATACAATGGGAATAGTATTAACAACGTTATGGGTGGATAAGGAGAGGCATCTATTCAGAAAGATAGAATCCACAACCAAAACCCAGGGAACATTGACGATTGATCTGGAGTATGAAAACGGAGATGACCACTGTTTACCGACAAAAGTAATATTCGGGTTTAGTGTAGCCGGAATGCAAATTCCACAGGCAATGACCGGAGAATTCGGCAATCAGGGGAATTGGAGGAAAAAGAAAAAGGAACCGATGAGCGGAAGCATTTCAATTATATATAGCAATTACAATATAAATACCGGTCTTGAAGACTCCTTTTTCGATAAGCCAACCGATGATGAGAATAATAATAAATAGATTTGATGAAATTATCTTTCCGCAATTGTTGTTTCAAATAACAACATTGGGGAGGATATATGTTGCTAATAATAGATAATCAAAGCAGCTTCATAAAAAAATTCAAGCGGAATTATTTATCGGAACAAGATTTCGATTATATTTTTTTCGATCATAACCAGCCGATTGTATTATCAGCAAAAAGCAAGATAACCGGAATAATATTATCCGGTGGAAAGGGGAATCCTTACGAACCCCTGAACTTAACGGCAAACTTTGTTGCGCTAATGAATTTCGATGTTCCCATTCTGGGGTTTTGTCTGGGGCACGAAATTGTTGCCGCTGCTTACCGGGGAAGAATAAAAAAGTTACCCGAATATTATATCAGAAAAGAAAAGATCAGAATAACAAATATTGATGATCCAATATTTGCCGGATTAAAAGGGGATGAACTACAACTGATTCGTAGGCATCACTTTCATGTAGCCGAATTACCTCCTGATTTTGTCAGTCTTGCCGAATCGGATCTGACACCAAATGAGGTAATCCGTCATAAGGAAAAACCAATTTACGGTTTTCAGGCTCACCCTGAAGTATCGGGAAAAGATGGAATGGTGATTATAAATAATTTCATCAAAATGTGCGGATTATAGAAATGGTCGGATAATATATTATAGAGAGAATTGATTATTATTATCCATGAATAATAATAACTCATTCATGAACAATATTACATGATAAATTAATAATTATAACTCGCTTTGGAATAAAAATAAATCACCGATAAATTATTCCAAATCACTGTTGAATAGTTAAAAATCACTAAAAAATAATTGTTCATCCCTCTTGAATTCTTTTACATCACAATAAAATAATTCTACATTACTCTTGAATAATTATATATAACTCTTGTACTATTGGAAACATGTGTTAAATTGCTTTTCTATGTTATGTGGAAAAAAGTGATTAGGTCTGTAAATGTTCTTTCCTGTTATTTCTAATTTGCGGAGAGAGAAAAGAGAAGACCTTTTCGGGAAGATCTTCTCAATTTAATTACATATTAAAATTCATGATAGGGAGTACTTTGAAAGGAGTCGGATTATCTTTGGCTATATTAACAAGACCTATTTGAATTCCTTCCAGGAAATCGGCAATGTTTATTAGCCCGATAGTTATTCCGTTTTGTTTAGTAATATCATTGTAGCATCCGAGGGAAACTCCTTTGAGATCCATAATTTTGCTCCAAAGAAGAGAACAATTTAATCCGGTTAACTTATCCATATCCGATTTATATCCGGCAAATGTAAGTCCCTTAGTGTGGTTCTCGCAGTAGATTTGTCCGAGCGCCATGCTCAATCCCATAAGGTCGTTTCCTGCAATAAGCGCAACGCCACCAATATTTATTCCGGTAATATCTTTTTGAGATACTATAGCTAAACCACTTAAGTTTATGCCTGAAATATTCTCCTTACCTACTGTTGCTAAAGTACTAAAGGAAAATCCTTTGATATTACCTGAAGAGACAGTAGCGATTCCGGAAAGAGAGATACCGTAGAGATTATTATTGGCGACCAGGGCAAGCGCGGAAATATTGAATCCGCTCATTGTTCCGTTAGATACGCAGGCAAGTCCGCCGAAATTTAGTCCATACATGTTTTTATTCGCTACGCAAGCCAATCCGCCGAAGTTAAGGAAACCGGAATTGCCGTTGGCAACTGTAGCCAATCCTCCGATATTTATTCCGGATAAGTTTTTATTTGCCACAGTTGCGAGTCCGCCGAAGTTAAATCCGGTTGTATTTTCGTTACTCACCGTAGCTAAAATTCCCAGATTGATTCCGTTTAGGTTTGTTGCGTATGGAGCAAGGCCGAGAGAGAGACCGTTTATTGTAGAGCCGGGGCTCGATTTAGGGGACCATAAAGTAATATTGATTCCGTTGATCTTTTCTATTCCGCAATCGGAAGTGTTAATTCTTATCCCGGTAAAGTTATTTGAATTCCCGAATCCGAGACCGAATTTTGAGGATGGAAAACCAAAAGACCAATCGGAACATTCGGAAATATCATCGTTATCAAAATCGAATTTAAAATTCATTCCCCAATCTCTGTTTCCTGATGAACGGGTTGTATCTTTCTGAGCAAAAAGAAATGTAGTAAAAAAAAGAAGAGGTAAGAATAATTTGAGTATTCGTAGCATTAGTTATTCTCCGTATGTATAAGGCTTTCGACCATTAGACCGAAAGCCCCATAAAAAGGTTACAATAAATTTCTATTCGTAGCGTAAAGATTCGATAGGATCTTTTTCCGATGCTTTCTTTGCCGGAAAAATGCCGAATCCTAATCCGGTTCCTACCGCAACCATGAACGAAAGGATGACCGAGTATGGAGTAATAATAGTTCTCCAGTCGGCATAGGATGTAATAAGTGAGGTAAGGATAAAACCTATGATAACTCCGAGCATTCCCCCGACAACACTTATAAAGAGAGCTTCGTAAAGAAACTGAGAAAGAATATCTTTTTGTGTAGCCCCTATTGCTCTTCTGATACCGATTTCGCGTGTTCGCTCCATTATATTGGCCAACATGATATTCATTATTCCTATTCCCCCGACCAAAAGGGAAATTCCGGCAATTGCTCCCATTACGATATTGAAAATATTTTGGGTTTTTTGTTTTTGCTCCATCAGGAGTACAGGAATCGTAACTTTGTAATCTTTTATCCCGAAATGTTTCCTTTTCAAAATATTCTTAACAAGCAAAGCGTCTTCGTGCAGATTGGAATCGCTTTTTAGAGATACAATTATTTTATCAATAGATTTTCTGTCTACAACTTTAGCAGTATTATTTTCTTGTGTCGGATTAAAGAAAACAATATCGGAAGAACTATCTTTCGGCTTTGTTAAGTCTACTTTATATTTAAAAGTAGTTAGCGGAAGATAGATCTTCGGTTCGGTTAATTGAGTTTTATTATCCGATAAGCTCTCGTTCTTTTTTCTGGAAACAATCCCGATTATTTCGAACCAGAGGTCATTCACCTTTATGTAATCTCCGATAGGATTACGGAAAGGGGCTATCTTTTTCTTTAAACCATCACTTATAACACATACATTCGATTTATTTGTCAAATGATGTTCCTGAAGGAAGCGTCCTTCGAGCAAGTTTAGATTAAAGGCTTTTGCGTATGAGGGTGTTATTGAATGAACCTGAATAATTTCTCGAAAATTCTTATAATTTATCTGAATGTTATTGGAGCATTCGGGGGAGACGGTTTCAACATTTGGGTGTATCTTTTTTATGGACTCCACGTCGTTTACTGTAAGTCCCGGCGAATAGGAGGCATTTTTCCCGTTAACTACTTCAGCATCGGTTCGCTCAATAATAATATTCTTGGTCCCCATCTTTTCCAATTGCTCCAGAGATTCCTGACGGGCTCCTTCACCGATGGAAAGCATCGCGATAACCGAGGCTACCCCAAAAACAATTCCGAGCATCGTAAGGAAAGTTCGAAGTTTATTGCCTCGCAAAGCAGCCAGACCTATTTTGAAATTTTCTATCTTTCTCATAAAGAGGCTTCCGAAGTAGTGCTTGCGTTCGATTCATCGTTTTCTTCAAGAGAGTTTGGGTTAATGAGAGCTACCAGATCACCATCTTCCAAACCGGATTTAATTTCAATAAAATCTTCCCCTTTTCGTCCTGTTACTACTTCTCGTTCTTCAAAGGAGTTACCATCTTTTATATAAACAAATTTGTATTCATCGTTTTCCATTACTGCTTCAAGAGGGACGAAGAATACATTTGGTATTTCATCAATAATTATTCTATTTCGTGTGGAAAGTCCCGGTTTTAACATATCGGAGGAACCCTCAATATCAACCATAATATCGAATACCTTAACATTCATATTGTTTTGAGATTTGTTTTTCCCTAAATGGGCGATATTGGTGATTTTCCCTATAAAGACAGTATCCTGGAATGCGTCCAGAATAACATCAACTTTTTGTCCGACCTTAGCAAGACTAACATTAACTTCATTAACGTAAGTAGTGCTCTGCATCTTTGTTAAATCGGGAAGTTTAAGAATTGGTTGCCCCGGCCATGGAGCGTCACCAATTTGAAATTTTCTATTATTAGCCCAGTTTAATTCATATACAATTAATCCGGGAGAGGGGGCGGTAACTGTTAACAGATCAACATCTTCCTGAACCTTCTGAACTCTGTCTTGCTTTTGACGTAGTTCTGTTTCAAGTTTAGCCAATTCGGTTTGACGGATAATCTTACTTGATTCTATCTGTTCTTTGGTTTTCTTAAAGCTTAACTCGCTTTTCCGGAAAGAGAGTTTATTCTTTTCTTGTGTAGTAGTTGCTTCAAATTTGGATCGCTCCAGTTCGAGTTTGGAGAGCTTTAAAGATAATTCGGCTTCTTCAAGAGTAGCTTCGTCCTGAGCGGTTTTAGATTTTTGTTCGGCTAAAAGTTTTTCCTTTTCCGAAATTTTAAGTTCTAATTCTTCTTTTGCATCTTTAAGAGTTTTTAAGGTTTCGGTCTGGTCGAATCTTAAAATAGTATCTCCCGGTTCAACAATAGTACCTTCCGGAATCAGATATGTTATTTTCATTTCTCTTCGGACACGTGGAGTAATAATCGGATATGATTTTTTTGCTCTGATCTCGCCACTTTCGGAAAGAGAAATAACGAAATTATCTTTCTTAACTTTATAAGTCGGGATTTCCCCGTTCGTAGGATTTGTACTTCCTAGAGAACCGATGAAAATGACAAATAAGAGAGCCAGAATAGAGAGAAGGATATATTTATTCTTCAGAAAGCCCGGCAATTTGGAATTAACCAAAAGGTTATCGATTTTGTTAAATGATTGCTTCAAAGAATCAAAAAGGGAATCGGGAAATGATTTTTTAGAATTCATAGGGAATAAGTCTCTAAATGATAATTACAATAATATATAAGTGAGATAATAACTCAATTTTAACATGTTTATAATATTAAAAACTATTACGAATATAAAGAGTAATAATTCTCTCCGGTTGGGGGGATATTAAAATACCACTTTGCAAGAGAGCAAAGCGGTATTATGGAAAAATTAGAGTATATATTTACTGAGATCTCTGTTTTTAACAATTTTGTCCAATTTGTTGGAAACCATCTCAGCTGTTATTTCTATTTTATTTGCCGGAATTTTATCCGGTACTTCAAAGAGAATCTCTTCTAGGATTGTAGTTAAAATAGTATGGAGTCTTCTGGCTCCGATATTTTCAACTTCTTCGTTCACCAAGGCTGCTGTTCTCGCAATTTCTTTAATAGCCTCTTCCGAGAATCCGATTTTAACCCCTTCCGTTTCCAATAAGGCTTCGTATTGTTTCAACAACGCGTTTTGCGGAATTGTAAGGATCTTCACGAAATCTTCTTCGGTAAGGCTTTTAAGCTCAACGCGGATCGGGAAACGACCTTGAAGTTCAGGTATAAGATCCGATGGTTTGGAAACATGAAAAGCGCCTGAAGCGACAAATAGAATATGATCGGATTTAACAACACCGTATTTTGTGTTTATCGAAGAACCTTCGACAATAGGAAGCATATCACGTTGTACCCCTTCACGAGATACATCCGGTCCGTGTTGTGACTTTCCACCTCCGGCTATTTTATCTATTTCATCAATAAAGACAATTCCCGAATCCTGAACTCTTTTGATAGCTTCTTTTTGGACAGCTTCCATATCGATAAGCTTTTGAGCTTCTTCTTGCGCGAGGAATCTTCTTGCGTCTTTGATGGCTGTTTTTCTTTTCTTCTTTTTCTTAGGAATCATTGTACTCATTATTTCCTGAAGATTGATTCCCATATCGTCCATTCCGGGGCCAAGAATTTGCATTCCTACCTGAGGAGAAGTAACGTCGAATTCGATCATTCTTTCGTCTAGTTCACCGTTTCGGAGTTTCTCTCGCATCCATTCTCGAGTCTTTTCATTTTGTAATGCTTCTTTGTCGGCATCCTCGTCACCGGTTTGAGGTTTTTGAACAGGAGGAATTAGAATGTCCAATATTCTGTCTTCGGCTATTCTTTCTGCCTTTTCCTGAACTTCCTCACTCTTTTCAGCTCGAACCATATTGACGGCTATTTCTGTCAGGTCGCGAATCATTGATTCTACATCTCTTCCCACATACCCGATTTCGGTAAACTTAGAGGCTTCAACTTTAATAAAGGGAGCTCCGGAAAGTTTGGCAAGTCTGCGTGCAATTTCTGTTTTACCCACACCGGTAGGCCCTATTAGGATAATATTGTTCGGCATAATTTCATCGCGAATGTTTTCATTCGCTTTCTGACGTCTCCATCTGTTTCTCAAAGCTATAGCAACAGCCTTTTTGGCGTCATTTTGTCCGATAATATATTTATCTAATTCTTTTACTGTTTCTGTTGGGGTTAAATAATTCATAGTAATATCCGGGAAATTAATTCTCAATTTTCTCTACGTTAATATTGTCATTAGTATAGATACAAATATCAGCCGCTGTTTGAAGAGCTTCTTTTACAATCTCTTCTGCTGAAAGATCACTATATTTTTTTAGCATCTTAGCGGCAGCCAAAGCATACATTCCACCGGAACCGATTGCGACTATATCATCATCCGGTTCGATAACATCACCTGTACCGGAAACAACAAAAGTTTTGTTTTCGGATACAACGGCTAGCATTGCTTCCAATTTTCTAAGATACTTATCTGTTCTCCAATCGGAAGCCAATTCAACAACAGCACGACTAACGTTTCCACGATAGGCTTCGAGTTTTTCCTCGAATCTATTTAAAAGAGCGAATGCGTCGGCAGCTCCGCCTGCAAATCCGACAAGAACTTTTCCTTTATATAGTTTTCTTATTTTCATCGATTTGTGTTTCATAACGGAATTGCCAAGAGTTACCTGACCGTCGCCACCTATAGCGGCAACGCCATTATGAATCACACCTAATATTGTAGTTGATCTTATTTTTCTTTTCACCTTTTTCTCCTTTTTCGATTATGGTAATTCTTGTTGCTTTTGCCATTCTTCAACCCACTTAACAAAAGGAGGAGTAAGAGGAACAGCCAAAATGCGTCCGCCGAATCCCATGTAACGATAAACCAGCATACTCAAATTCGTAACATTTGTTTTGTGTAATAAATTCTCATCAACCGAAAGGTTGTATTTATTAGCCAGTTCAATCGTTTTCTTCTTCATTATTTCGCTCATTTTTTCACCGACCAATTGCTTTTTCAATTCATCCTTTAATTCATCGAAGGATTTCGGTGTTTCCTGAGTGTTTTTCTTTTTATCAATAACCTTAAAAATAGAATATCCTTCTTCTACTTCAAGAGGTCCGTATATTTCACCGATTTTAAGATCACCGGCGATTCTGCCTATTTCTCCATGATCGGTAGTAGGGAAAAAGCCGAATTCACCATTGTTTTTCTTAACCCAGTCGCGCTTTGTGTATTTAATAGCTAAGTCGCGAAAGTCTTTCCCGGCATCTAATTCTTGAAATATTTTTTCCACAATTTCGAGGCTGTCGGTAAGTACTTCAACAATATTTACCTTGTCGGCAAGATCAATATTCCCTTTCTTTTCCTTATAGTAATTAAGTACCTCTTCGTCAGATATCTTAACTGTCTGAGCTAATTTCCCTTTGTAAAGCGTACCCATATAATTATCTCGCCACATGGAAATTTCTTTGGCTACCACGGGAGATTTATCAAGTCCTCGTTTTTTTGCTTCACGCGACAATAATTCGTGCTCGATAAAAATCTTTAATCGGGAATTTAACTTCGCGGCAATTACGTTTATGTCGAGAGAGTTGGAGTAGAAACCTTCGTAAACAAAATGACGGAGAAACTCTTTAAGAGTTACCGGATTTTCTTGAAATTTCACAATAACCATATTTAGAGTATCTTTCCCTATTTCTTTTTCAATAGAATAATAATCCTCACTTTCGAGAGTAATTTTCTCTCCTAATTTAATCTCCTCTTTCTTTTGACGATCTATAAGAACTTTTGTTACACTTTCGGCAAAACACCAAAAAACTTTTCCGTCAGCTTCTACTTCTTTATTACGAAAGAAGTTTTGTGTGTAAGTATCGTAAGCTTTATTAGTGGCTCTTTCTTCTACTTTTTTGTGAATATTCTTTTCCATTGCCTTTACTTGATTGGCATTTGTAATTTTCACCGGAACCAAAGCTCGTACTTTAAAGATATACCATCCGTTCGGAGCTTTAAGAGGTTCTGAAAAATCTCCCTCTTTTAATTTATATATTACATCCTCGGCATATTTTTCCATCTGACCGTATTGTACTACATAAAGTGAATCTTGTATTGCCACTTCGGGGCGGGTAGCAAGTAGGGAATCGAACTTTGCCCCTGCTTTCAGAGCCGAGTATACATTATTAATATCGTTTTCTTCTTTCGAGAATATGAATGAGGTAAGAATATTTGTCGCGCTTCTTTGACGAGCTTCCTGGTATTCATAAGGGTTAATCTCTCTTTTTTCCTTAATCTCTTTGCTATAAAGCGCGTCTCTCATATATAATTGTTCAACATTCTTAAAGGTAAGAGTCATTATTTCCGAAGTATCCAGACCAACCTTCTCTGCTTCTAAAGCCCATAATTTTTCGGCAATAATAGAATAGAGCATCTCCATTTTAAGATAAGGTTCGCTATCCTTTATATGTCTTCCGACTTGAGGAGTGAGTTGATATCTCTCTTTGAAATCTTTTACGGTAATCTTTTTATTTCCGACTGTAGCCAATACCTGATCATCCATTGACTGGGCAAACAAACCAATCGCTGTAAGTAAGCCTAAAAGAATAGTTCCGACAAGTGTTCTCATAATTTCCCGATTTCGTTATTGTTCTTTTTTTATTGATAATAATGCTGATACTCTATTTTTATATTCCAGATATCTTACACCGAATTTATAAAGAAGTTTCCTTTCCTCCAGCTTTGCTCCGATAATAAAATAGGAGATAACACAGAGGAACCATACAAAATAACTCAAATCCATTGTAGGTCGTAAAGTTAAGAATAATGTTATTAAAATATAGAGTGGATTGCGTGATTTCTTAAACGGGCCGGAGATAATAAATTCATTCGATTCTTCTATTGAGGTTCTCTTAACATAAGATATTATTTGAGAAATCCCCAAGAATTCAAGTAGGTTTATATGCTTGAGAGTAAGAATAAGACCAAACAAAGGGAATATCTGAAGAGAAATAATGATTAGGTCGTAAGGATTGGGAAGATCATACAAAACAATATCGGGGGAAGGGGAGAGTTTGAGAATAAACAATAAAGAAATGAGAGAAACGGAATTGTAGAATAGCCTGTAAAAGGCAAATTTGCTTCCCAGTTTACTCTTAAGTCGATATTTAACCGAAGAAGAGGCTAGTATGGAATGCAACAAAGCAAAGAGAGTAAATAAAACTACAATTCCGATTACATCAAAAAAAATCATAATTCCTTTCTGAGACGCGCTACAGGAATTCTCAGTTGTTCTCTGTATTTTGCCACGGTTCTTCTTGCAATATTAATTCCTTTCTCTTTAAGAAGAGCAGCAATTTTATCATCGCTATAGGGAGATTTTTTCGACTCGTTTTCGCAAATCTCTTTTATCAACTCTTTGATATGTTTATTCGAAATTTCGCTTCCCGATGATGTTGATAATCCTTCACTGAAGAAATATTTCAATTCGTGAATTCCTACCGGACTCTGAACATATTTCCCGTTAACCACTCTACTAATAGTGGAAATATCCATCTGAATTTCTTCGGCAATATCTTTATAAATCATCGGTTTGAGAGCACGAGCCCCGAACTCGAAAAATTCATACTGTTTTTCAAGAATAGCCTGCATAATTTTCATCAAAGTATGACGGCGTTGTTGAATTGACGCAATGAACCATTTGGCCGATTCGAATTTTTCACGCAAAAATTTATGAGTTTCTTTATCTCTTACGGAAAGCTTTCTTTTTCTCTTATTCGAATTAAGCATCTCCAAATATGTTTTACTGATTGTAATCGATGGAACGCTTCTGTCATTAAGAGTAACTATATAGTTATCATCCTGTTTTTCAATCAAAAAGTCGGGAGTAATTTGATTGGCTTCTTCAAGCTCAATACTTCCTTCCCCCGGTTTTGGGTTCAAGCGATGTATCAAATCAACGGTGGCTTTCAGAGTCTCACGGCTCAGATTCAAACTTTTCTCAATAGAGTCGTATCGTTTATTAACAAAATCTTCGTAATGCTTTGAAAGAATTTCATCTGCTATGTAAGAATAGTAAGGATCGAAAGAGAGATTTCTTATTTGAATAATCAAACATTCTCGCAGATCTTTTGCCGCAATCCCAACCGGATCGAAAGTTTGAATTTTCGCAAGTACTTTATATGCCTGATCCTGAGATAAAGTAATGTGGTCGAACATTTCCATTTCTTCAATGACTTTGGATAAGTCCTGAGTGAAATATCCGTCGCCGGTTAAGCTTTGGATTATTATTTCTCCGAGTATCATCTCTTCTTCGGTAAAATCCTGCAAATGCAATTGTTCGAAAAGATGATCTTTCATGGAAATTCTTTGAGGAGCTAATGGCTGAATTTTGTCATCGTCATCGGGACTACGATTAATTCTATCCGAATCGATATCTCCTTCGTTCATATAATCTTCCGCATCAAATTCATCTTCGGAGCTTTGAATATCGTCGGCTGATTCAAAATCATCATCGGATGAAGACTCCGGTGTAACCTCGTCTTGATCTTGGGTCATCTCCATATCTTCAAGCAGACCTTCTTCCAAAATAGGATTAAGTTCTAGCTCAGTTTTTATGCGTTGTTCCAAAGCCAACGTATTAAGCTGAAGCAGTTTCTGATATTGAATCTGTTGCGGCGATAATTTCTGCTGCTGCGATAGTCTTTGATGTAAGGATAACATAATTATTTACCAAGCTCTTTTTCTACTTTATCATACCATTCTTCTCCGAAAAACCTGATCAGAGAATCTTTACAAAAATCTATTACTTTTAGTCCTGTTTCTTCTCCAAGTTTCAAAGCGTCCGAACATTGATCGTATTCTTCGTAGCGTAGAACCGGTCCCCCGAAATCAGTAATTCGGATAGGGAACAAATGACAAGAAATTGGTTTACGGAATTTGACCTTTCCATCGAAATAAGCTTTTTCAATTGCGCATTTGGCAACATCCCCATCGTAATAAGCGAAAACACATTCTCGTTTATTAATACTCGTGGTCATGAGTTGCTCTTCTTTCTCTTCCCAGAAGCCAATTTTCTCTATTTCTTCAATATTCTCTTGCGGAAGATATTCTTTAATAATATCGTAATCCCGCTCGATTTTCTTGATTTCCGCTTCCGAAATAAGAGCGCCGTAATCACTTTCCATTGTGCAACAAGCACCTTTACATTTGGAAAGATCACATGTAAACTTAGTTTCTAACACACCCTGAGTAATGAGTATATCATCGATATCTAAAAATCTCGTATTCATAGTACCTTTTGGAATAATTTTTGTTAAGATACTGATTTTAAGGAATATTGAAAAGCCTTTTGGAAGAAAATCCCCTTTTTTTTCGGTTTATGTGATGTAGGGAATAACATGTTGTAATATCTAATCCTATCATTTATTAAATTAGCCGATCATTTTTCTGGAATTTAATAATACTAAGATTTAATCTACAAAGGGGTATGTGATGGGAGATAAGGGCATTCTGCTGGTGCATTGTAAGGATGTTAAGGGAATTGTTAATTCGGTGGCAGAATTCATATTCAAATACAATGGTAATATAACACGACTGGATGAGCATGTCGACAAAAAAAGCGGAACATTTTTTATGAGAGTTGAGTGGGCATTTGAGGAATCCCAAATTTCTCAGGAAGAAGCAAAAAACGCGTTCCAAAATGAAGTTGCTAATAAGTTTAATATGACTTGGAGACTTTTCACCCAGGGAGATAAACAAAGAGCAGCAATATTCGTCTCTAAATTGAACCATTGTTTGTTTGACATTTTGTCTAATGTAAGTTCGGGGGCGTGGAATCTGGATATTCCACTGATAATAAGTAATCACGAACTTATGAAGGAGGTTGCCGATAAGTTTGGGATTGACTATTACCATTTACCGATAACTAAAGATAATAAGCAAGAGCAGGAAGTAAAGCAATTGAAACTCATGAAAGAATATAAAATCGATTTTGTTGTGCTTGCCAGATATATGCAGGTTATCAGTGGGGATTTTATTGAGAGGTATAAGAATAGAATAATTAATATTCATCACTCCTTTTTACCGGCATTCCCTGGAGCAAAGCCGTATCATTCCGCTTATGAAAGAGGAGTAAAGATAATCGGTGCAACGGGACATTATGTTACCGAAGAGTTGGATGCCGGACCGATAATTGAGCAGGATGTAATAAGAGTCACGCACAAAGATTCGGTCTCAGATCTTTTGAGAAAAGGAAGAGAGCTCGAAACAGTTGTACTTTCCAGAGCGATTTGGCAGCATATTAACCGGAATGTAATTGTTTACGGGAATAAGACAATAATATTTGACTAATATGAGATTTTGTTCGGAAATACTTGATTAATGTAGGGTGAGTTCTTACCTTAAATGAGGAATAACCCGTTCTTAATATTGTATCCGTGTTCCATAATTAATTTATCCAAAACAAATATAGTGGAGTTAATTATGCCATCGAAAAAGATTAAGGAATTTCTGGATCAACACCAAATCAAGTATGTGTGTGTAACACATTCTCCGGCCTTTACTGCACAGGAAATAGCCGCTTCAGCGCATATTCGAGGTAAAGGATTAGCCAAAACAGTACTTATCAAGTTAGAGGGTAAAATGGCTATGACGGTTTTACCTGCCTCTTACAAGATTGATTTTGACATGCTAAAGGAAGAGTTGGGAACAAATGAAGTGCGTCTTGCCAATGAGCAGGAATTCAAAGATAAGTTTCCCGGCTGCGAAGTAGGGGCAATGCCTCCCTTCGGAAATCTTTATAATATGGATGTATTTGTAGCGGCTAGTCTTGTTGAGGATGAAGAAATAGCTTTCAATGCGGGAAATCATGTTGAGCTGATACGAATGGAGTACAAAGATTTCGAAAAACTTGTAAAGCCGAAAATTCTTAGATTTTCTACAAAATATAGATACTAAGAAATTGATGAGATTGGAAAAGCCCGGATTGGCCGGGCTTTTTATTTGTCTATTTATCTTCTGCTAAAGATTTTCCTGTGGTTAATTCGTGAACCAATCTTTTGGCATTCCAGATATGCTTTAACGCTTCAATTAAGCCTCTGGAATCGGTTGCGATACATCTGTTTTTTTCCGGCAAGAAAGCGAAATGTCCGGCAAGACTTTCGAGATTTCCGTCATGTGCTAGTCCTACAATTTCTCCCTTTCTGTTTATCAGAGAACTTCCGGAGTTTCCGCCGACTATATCATTTGTGGAGGCAAAACAAACAGGTGTTCTTAAATCCAAACCTGCCGGAGGGGTCTTCCATCTTTCATGCAAGCCCCAAGGATAAGTCTTTTTCCCGAATGAATAATATCTATCCCATAATCCGTAGTAGGTTGTAATTGGTGGAGCCAAAGTCCCGTTGTATTCGTAAGGAGCAATTGTTCCGTCGGAAATTCGCAAAGTTGAGGTGGCGTCAGGTGCAAGCTTATTTCCGTAAACTTCAAACATTGCCTCGCCAAGTTCCTGATGAAGGATTTCCAATGTGTTACTTACTTCGTTATATTTTTCATTAACCTCGTTGAATTCCTTGTGACTCTTTTCAGCATAGCTAATAAAAGGATCGGTTGATTCTGGAATTTCCTCCGGTTTCATTTTTAATAATATTCTTATTCCGGCTTCCGAAGTTAATAAACTATTTTCTTTAACATACTCAACAGCATCGTTTCCCTTTAACCCATTGTAAAGCAATTTTGCCAGAGGATCGTTTTTACCAAGAATACCAATCAGAGAATTTGCGTGAGCGCGTAACAGCTTGTCGGCTTTTTCAATATCTTCGTCTGCTTTATAGATTGAGGCAACAAAACGATCTAATGTCATCTCTTTGAAAGCTTCGGAGCGTTTCTCTACCGGAAGCTTCATTTGACGAGCGTATTCGAGTATTTTGGTAACTCGTTTGAAATAGATAATGTCACTAATCTGATAAGGCATCAGAATATAGTATTTCGGAAAAAGATTCGCTTGTTCTTCTCGCGCAGATTTAATGGCCCGCCAAATATGTCCGTATCTATTCTTAAGAGGTTGGTTTGCAAAGACATTTCCTTTGAAATGCGTTTCGAATTGTTGTTTCTTGGCCGTTAAGTATTTGTCTTCCAAGCCTTTCAAGCGACCGGCAAAGGCTTTTCTGCCGTTTCCAAGTCCCATAACGCTGTTCAGTAATTTCGATTCCTCTTCCGGACGCGATTCGAAAAGTTCGAAATATGCTTTATATTTTTCGTTGTAGTTTAATAACAGAGTAGGGTAAAGGATCTTTCGGAAGAAATCGTAATCGGCTACTGTCATTAGTCGATTTGTGTTTCCCGGGCGACCGATAACAAAAATAGGTTCTCCCGGTTCGGCACCTGCCTTACTCCATGGGAAGTAGTCTTTCGAAACAACCGGATTTCCATCTACGTCGTAAGCACGAAAGAACATAAAATCGAGTTCGTATCTAGGATAAGTAAAGTTATCCCAATCCCAGCCTGTAGCGGCAATTTGGAAATCTGGAGCCATAACCAGTCGCAAATCGTCGTAACGTTTATAGCAATAGAGAGAATATTTCCCACCATTGTAAAGAGTTACTACGTTACAAACCAATCCGGTCTCTTCTCCTTTTTGCTCGATAATCTCTTTTATCTTCTCATTCTTTAGCTGCACCTTTTCATCATCTGAGTCACCTTTCGTCATCTCATTTCGAATAATCTCGGTAACATCATCAATGGAGATTAATTGATCAACATAGATTCCTTTTATCTTTCTTTCCTTTTCCATTGTTTCGGCATAAAAACCGTCTCTTAAAAGATTTTCCCCCTCTTGTTGAATAGTGTGAAGCATATCCCTGCCACAATGATGGTTTGTCATTATAAGACCATCGGCCGAAACGAAAGCCGCGGAACAACCTCCGCCGAACTGAAGAGCCGATTTCCGAACATGCTCCAACCATTCTTTCGAAGGAGTAAAGGAATATGTTTCTTCTAGATATTTGTACGGGATATCATCGAAAGTCCACATCGTTCCGAAATCTTTTGACGCGAAAGTAACTTCACTCGGATCGAATTGCTCGTAAAGGCTATACTGGGCTGATAGGGAAATAGATGTGCTTAATATGATTAATAGTGTAATCGCGGAAAATACGCGACGAGTGTAATTCATAAAACCCCCAAGTTTTAACAGTATGAATGAATCGGTTAAAGATAATGGAATTTGGGGAAAGAAGGGAATAAAAAAGGGGAGCTTCGAACTCCCCTTAGTATCTATTTCGAATTCTCTTCTGTTGGTGATGTGGATTCATCAATATCCGCGACCGGATTTTTGAAGGACTCGGGAATCTTGCCGGCTTTTAATTCTTCGCTGATTCTTTTTGCGCCCAAAAGATCTCCGAGTAATTCAACTATTCCCTGCGAAGAAACAGCTACCATTCGGTTTTTGTTTTCGCTATAGATGAAATTTCCCGGAATACTTTCTAGATTTCCGTCGAAGGCCAAACCTACTACTTCACCTTCTTTGTTGATAACCGGACTACCGGAGCTTCCTCCAACGATATCATTTGTTGTAATGAAGTTGTAAGGGGTTGACATATCAAAGTCTTTTCCGGGATTTTGCCATCTTTCAGGAAGATCCCAAGGATATTGTTTTTCATGACTATAGAAACGATCATAGAGACCGTAGAAAGTAGTGAATAACGGAGCTTTGGTACCGTTGTATTCGTAGCTTTTCATCATACCGTCGGATAAACGCAACGTGAAAGTAGCGTCCGGTGGTATAGTAGTACCGTAAACAGCATAAATAGCTTGTCCCATTTGATCTTCCAAGGCTTCTATAGTTTGCTCTGCTTCTTTCTGTTCCGAAAGATATTTTTTAAGATCGGAACGTGTCTGAAGCAGATAAGCGACAATCGGATCACCGCAATTATAAATAGCGTCGGAACCTTTGGATACTAGTTCCTTAAGCTTTTCCGCATCGGTAACTACTGTATTCTCTTTGAGGTAATTAACAGCTTCTATTCCGGTTTTGCCATTTGTAAGCTCATTAAATAAGGAATTATCTTTTCCCAGATTTAGGGCAATGAATTCAAGATGTAGTGCTAAATCTTCATCGTCAACCGCAAAATCAAACTCATCTTTAGCGAGTTCGGCAATACGCTTATTGAGTTCTTCATCTTTATATTTTTCTGAACGATTTTCCTCCGGCAAAGCCATTTGATTGGCAATTTCGATAAGGTTATTGGCTCTGAGGAAATAGAGAGATGATTCTTCATCTACCGAGTAGGCCGCTACTTCATTTCCGTGAGACAATAATTCGTCGATGCCCGCTTCTATTCCGTCCCATAAATGTCCGAATCTTTCTTGTAATTCGGGCTTTGCAGCAATTGCGGATCTGAATTTCTCTTCGAAGTCGGCTTTTCTTCCCATCCAATAGGGATCGTTTAGGAATTTTACATTTTCTCTGTAAACTTTTGCTCCGTTGGCAACAAAAACCATTTGCTCCTTAAACTCTTCCGCTCTTTCCGGATGTGAGTCTATAAGCTTATTCAAATAAGCAACTTGCCCATTGGTAGTAAAAGATTTGTTACGCATTGTCAAATCACGATAATATCTGAGCTGAGCCATTGTTTTCAATCGGAATGTTTTTCCCGGATTCCCGATTACGAAGATCGGTTCGTTAGGTTGCGCGCCGGTCTTGCTCCACTTAAGGAAGTTATCTGTTTGTAATGGTTTGCCATCTTCGTAAACCCTGACGAAAGCGAAATCGGCGTTATATCTCGGGTAAGTAAAGTTATCCGGATCACCGCCGTAAAGTCCGATGCTAGATTCGTTAAAATAAACCGCTCTTATGTCGTCATAAACTTTATATCCGTAGAGCGAGTATTTCCCACCGTTGTAGAGAGAAGTAACTCGGCATTTGTTTCCTGTTTTCTCTTTGTAGCGATCTTGAATTTCTTTAACCTTATTCTCTTTATTGGCGATTCTCTCTTCGTCTGTTTTGCCTGAGTTAATTGCGGTAACAATCTCTTCGGTAACATCTTCTATCAGAACAAGCTGACTTACCGTTATCCCGGGAATCTTTCTCTCTTCTTCGAGAGTAGTAGCGTAGAATCCGTCGCGATAAATATTTTCTCCGTCACGCTGAATTTTATTCGAGATAAAGTCTATACAATGATGATTTGTCATAACAAGACCATCTGCCGAAACAAAGGATGCGGTACACCAGTAGGCGAACTTCAAGGATGAAAGGCGCACATGATCCAACCATTGTTGATCAGGTCTGAAAGAATACTCCTCTTCGAAATAATCCAAAGGAGCGTCTTCGAATGTCCACATTTTGCCGGTATCGAATCTTTTGGAAGAGACGGTATCCGGAAGGATGTGATTAGAAGTTGTAAAGAATGTTGACTGAGAGGCGGAGCAACTGGTTATTATCAGGGCTCCGAGGATAAGGGCAAAAAAGGAACCGCCCCGCTTTAAGGTATGTAACATTAAAATCCCCCGAAAATATATTTGTAAATAAGCAATTACTAAAAACCGGCTTAAAATAAAGAAAGTTAAGCCTTAGAGCAAATAACTCATAAAGCGATCGCAAAGATATAACTAAAAACGGGGGGAGACAATATCAAATATAGGCGTCGGGATAATAGAGTGGTTGCAATTCTTTCTCGTCTTCTACAGTTCCGCTGCAACGGCTACATTTCTCGACATAAAATACAATCGGTTCTTCGCTTGGTTCGGCGGCAACAAAATTAATTACCGACTGGCAAGTTTTGCATTGAACAGTATGATGAGATTCTATTTTCTCTCTGCAAGTAGGACAAAGAAATCCTTCCTCGCCGATTATTTCGTTTGGTTCCAATATGAAATATGCTTTACAGCTTTGATTGTTACATTGGGTAAAGCGTTTGGAAGTAATAGCAATAGGTTTAATATCAAGCCTCCGTATGGAATAATTCGCAAGGGCAAAGGTAGTTTCTTCGGTTAACTATTCCTATGCAAAAAAATATCTACTCTTATTTTATTCCCCCGATAATTGAAATTTGCCCCGCAAAGGAATATTTTACACTCTTTGAAAAAGTGCTTATACAAAGTTAATAATAAAGGAGTAAAAGATGGCAAAAATTCCTGGCTTTAAAGCTTATGATATCAGAGGAAAGGTTCCGGGGGAGCTAAACCCCGAGTTAGCATACAAAGTAGGGCGCGCATTTGTAAGTTATCTTAATTGTAAGAAAGTAGTAATCGGTATGGATGTAAGAGAATCATCTCCCGAATTATCAAAGGCTTTGGCCAATGGTATAACAGACGCGGGGGCCGATGTGGTTGATCTCGGTTTATGCGGAACAGAGATGATCTATTTCTCCACACCGTTTCTAAACGCGGACGGTGGTGTTATGATAACTGCGAGCCACAATCCACCTGAATATAACGGATTGAAATTCGTAAAGAAAGGATCTGTCCCGATGGGATATGGTTCGGGATTGGCAGATGTGGAAGAGATGATTCAGAATGATAATCTAGGCGAAAAAGCCGAAACAAAAGGTACCGTATCGCAAATGGATGTCATGAAGGAGTTCATAGAGAATTTAGAACAATTCTATTCGGCCGATAAAATAAAACCTTTTACAGTAGTTGTAAACGGAGGGAACGGATGTGTAGGGCCGGCACTCGACGCTATTGAGCCGAAGCTCCCGATTAAGATGGTAAAGGTATTTCATGAGCCTGATTCTACTTTCCCTAACGGCGTTCCGAATCCTCTATTACCGGATAATCGCCAACCGACCATCGACGCGATAAAAGAGCACAAAGCTGATCTTGGTGTGGCATGGGATGGCGACTACGATCGTTGTTTCTTCTTTGACGAAAATGGTGAGTTTATCGAGGGATATTATATAGTCGGGCTTTTGGCAAAATCGATACTCAAAGCAGCTCCGGGTGAGAATATTATTCACGATCCGCGACTTATTTGGAACACAATGGATGAAGTTGAAAAAGCGGGTGGAAAAGCTGTAGTATCCGTTAGCGGTCACGCTTTCATCAAAGAGAAGATGAGAGAAACAAACGCGATATATGGCGGAGAGATGAGCGCCCATCACTATTTCAGAGATAACGCTTATTCCGATAGCGGAATGATTCCATTTTTGCTGATCATGCAGCTTATGTCGGAAGAAGGGAAAACTCTCAGCGAGCTTGTTGGAGAGATGATTAAGAACTATCCATGTTCGGGAGAGATCAATACTACCTTGGACGATCCGAAAGGGAAGCTTGAAGAGATAAAAGCCAAATATACAGATGGCAAAGCTGATACCCTTGACGGAATCAGTGTTGAGTATGATACATGGCGCTTTAACGTAAGAATGAGCAACACGGAACCTTTGTTAAGACTTAATGTGGAAACAAAAGGGGATGCCGAGTTGATGAAAGAGAAAACAGAAGAACTTCTTTCCCTTATTCGAAGTTAATTTATATTTGTATTTAACAATCTATATGATATATTTAGGTGAGCCTTTGGGCTCGCCGTATAATAGGGGAACCCGCAAAGATTTACCCCGTCTATTAACGAAATATTGGAAATTAACATAAAAGGAGTAATCCGATGGCAGACGGAAAAGAAAAAGCAATTGACGTTGATAAGCTTCTTAAGAATAAGCTTAAATCTGTTAGCGTAGCCGATCTGGAAAATGGCATCTCGAAAGCCGTTTCGGAAATTGTCGGGGAAGACTACAAATGTACACTAAATGATTTGAAGTACACTTTGTTTAGCGGAGCCGATTTCCACGTTAAGATAGAATTATCTTACAATCCGGATGACGAATAAAGATTTCGGGAGGTTTTGGCCTCCCTTTTTTTTACCCTTTCCGCTTTTCCTTGACTTCGTAACCTATTTTCTATTACTTACCGCAATTGATTTTTATACTATTTTGGTGATTAAAATTGACCCCGTTATTGAATTTACTTGTTATTGCCTTGACCGTATTCGGATTATGGGGAGGGGCTGTTTGGGTTGTTGAATCGGCTAGCAGAATAGCCAAAAGATTAGGTGTTAGTGAACTTGTTATTGGGCTTACAATTGTAGCGATTGCTACATCCGCGCCTGAATTCGCGGTTACTGTATCGGCCGCTCTTTCGAACAAGATGTCCATTTCGGTGGGGAACGTTGTAGGGTCGAATATTTTCAATCTCGGTGTGATACTTGGATTAGTAGCTATATTCGGGAAGATTCATACCAACAAGACGATGCTCTGGAGAGACGGATCTTTATTGCTCGGAACCGGTATTTTGCTTACCATCTTCTTTGCCGATCTTTCTCTTTCTTTGGTAGAAGGAATTATTCTGTTCGGAATACTGATAGGATATATTACTTATCTGATAAGAAAAAAAGAATCTTCCGAAGAGGAAGTACCCGACGGAGGATTTTCCTGGTGGGATATTCCGAAGATGATAATTGGTGTGGGAACAATAATCTTGAGCGCCAAATTTCTCGTTGGATCCGCATCGGATATCGCGCGTCACTACGGAGTTTCAGAGTGGATGATTGGAATTACAATTGTGGCAGCGGGAACATCCGTGCCTGAGTTGGCTACTTCTATTGTTGCCTTGGCAAGAGGGAAACATGGCATTTCGGTCGGAAATCTGATCGGGAGTGATCTTTTTAATATGCTCGGTGTTTTGGGTGTCGCTTCTATTTTGCATCCCCTTTCCATTACAAGAAGCGATTTTTACAGCATAGCCATTCTGGCAGGAAGTTTTATAGTGCTGATGATTCTTATTCGCACAAGATGGTCTCTTTCCAGATGGGAAGGAATTCTTCTGATTATACTCGCTTTCGCAAGATGGTGGATCGGCTCGATTATATGATTTCTTTCAGAGCCGGAATAAATTTATCGATCTCTTCTCGCGTGTTGTAAAAGTGGGGAGAGATTCTTACCAGCCCTTCACGGGAAGCTACATTTATCTTTTTCTTTACGAGAGATTCAACTAATTCTTCTCCCGCTTGATGAGGAAAACTTATTATTCCGGCAAGTTCCGAATCGGGGGAATCTGTCAGTACCGGGCGCAAACCGATCTCAATGAGTTTAGCGGAAAGGTACTTGTGATTTTCCAATATCCTTTTTTCGATCTTTTCGATACCGAACGAATTGAACATTTCGAGGGAGGCTTTAAGGGCATTGATTCCAAGCTCGTTAACTGTGCCTGTTTGAAATCGGGAAGCATCCTCTTTCGGGGTAGCATCGTAATCGAGAAGATTCCAGGCGTTATCTACTGAAAGCCAACCGAGATTGGCGATGCTCATTTTCTCTTGCAATTCTTTCCGAATGAATATGTAGGATAGTCCCTGCATTGCCATAAGCCACTTTTGGGTTCCTCCGGCCAGATAATCGATATTCCATTCTTCCGTATCGATAGCTAAAGTTCCCGCGGCCTGGATGGCGTCTACCGCAAAAATGATATCATTCCCTTTACACAAATCTCCGATCGATTTAAGGTCGGCTCGAAAGCCGGAAAGGAACTGAACCGCGCTGATTGAGAGTAGTTTTGTTCGGGGAGTAATAAGTTTCCCGATATCTTCGGGGGTAAACTTTCCGCCGGTGGTTTTTATGAAATCGATTTCCACACCGAAACGGCGCAGGTTAAGGAAGGGGTATATGTTTGCGGGGAATTCGATGTCGCATAAGATAACGCGATCCCCCTTTTCCCAGTTTAATCCGTTCGCTAAGATGTTCATCCCCATCGAAACGTTCTCTACCCACGCAAGTCTGTCGGCGGGGGCATTCAGTATTTTACCGAGAGCCCGCTTTGTGGATTTGTCGAGTCTTACAAAGTCGGCGTAGGATCCGAGCTCACCCTTGTTTCTGAGACCAAGATATTTGTTGATTGCCGCAAGGACGTTATCGGAGAGTATTCCTATGGCAGCGTTGTTGAAATATATTCTCTCTTCGGTGATATGTGGGAAGAGACTTCGGATTTCTTCAATCGTTTTCATTCTAACTCCGCTCGAATATGTTCGAAAAGATAGTAATATTCGGAGAATCATGGTAGGGATAATTCATTTCGGAAGAACAACTCATCATAGATACATGCCACTTAAGTATTCCTGTGGTGACTTGAAGAGAAGGGAGTTAAATGTAGATAAATGGTAAATGTGGCTCAATTATAGAGGAATAGGCCTAAATCCATGTGATTTGATTTCGTGTCATAGCGAAATGGCATCGGCGCATAGACGAATGGAACTTGCGCATAACGAAATGTAATCTGCGCATTGTCGGATGGAACTTGCGCATAGCGAAATGGCGGGGTGTCAAAGGAGAATGGAAATGTGTCAAAGCAAAGTGGCGTCGTGACATAGAGGAATGTCGGGGTGACAAAACGAAATGTAGTTGTGACATAGCCGAATGTCGGAGTGACATAGGAGAATGATTTTGAGGCGAAGCAGGTTTTTTGGGGATGAGAAAAGTGCGTTTTTGTGTCGGGATTGGGGCTTTTGTTAATTCCAGCCGAAAACTGACCAATATTCCAGACAAAATTGACCAGTACAATTATTTATTATGCACCATGTTTCTTAATCTAAAACTTTTTCCGTTAATAAAAAACGGATAACTGTGGTGGAGCAATCTGTCTAAAATAGCTGCAGCCACAACATCATCATTGAAAATCTCTCCCCACTGCTCGAAAGCCTTATTTGAAGTAACAATAATAGATCCCCTTTCATATCTTTTGGCCACTAACTGGAAAAAGAGTTTAGCTGTTTGCTTGCTTAGGGAAAGATATCCGAGTTCATCGATAATAAGTAAATCAAGTCTCCCGAGAGATTCGAGCTTTGCGTTTAGAGTATTGGATATCTCTGCCGCAGCCAATTCCTCGGTTAGTTTCTCTGCGGAGTAAAAGAGAACTCTCATTCTGGCTTCAATGGCCTTAATCCCCAAAGCGATTGCCAGATGTGTTTTTCCTACCCCGGGAGGGCCTAAGAACAATACGTTTTTCCCTTTGGAGATAAACTCCAGATTAGCCAGTTCTCTTATTAGTTGCTCGTTTATCTTCGGTTGAAAAGAAAAATCGAATTCGTCCAGTTTCTTAATCTGTGAAAAGTTCGCCATTCTCATTTTTCTGTTGACCGATCTCTCATATTTAGCGATAACTTGTTCTTCCAACAGCCTTGCCAAGTATTCACGGAAGCTCATTTTTGCTTTGGCCGCTTTTTCCGCTTCGATAATGTAAATCTCCTTAATCCTCTCCAGAGCGAGTGTTTTCATGTGTTCTTCCATTCTGTCGTTTCCCATTTTCACTTCTCCTTACTTAGGTTAAAAGTTGAATTGATACTCCTTAAGGTCTCTTTTTATATCCTTGTTCGGGTAGTTTTCTTTGAGTCTCATATTTTCTATGATAATTGTTCTCTCACAGTTCTTTTCCAGATAACCGGATATGAAGGAAAAATGAAAGACGTTATATTCCATCGCCTTTTTCAGTGCCGAAAGAAAATCTTCCGCGCAATAGAATTTCGAGAGTTCCATAATGTATCGCAATTGGTATCCGCTGTTGTATCTTTTCTGCGCATACAGTTTTTCCAAGAACAAAGATTGATCGGGGAATTTCTCCATAAACTCTTTCGACAAGCGTTGAAAATTGCCCTTCGTAGTGTTATTCCCTCTGTAGTGCTCATCCTTAATGGTTACGTTCCCTTTTCCTAAAGAGAGTCTGTGGGAGGCTACTTTCTTGTTGGCTTGTGAGTAGATCTCGATATAGTACCCTTGTGATATCTTTATCCATACTTGCTTTCCGGCAAAAGCCCATGGCACCGAGTATCTGTTCCCATTGTAAGAGATCAGACAATCGTAGCTTACTTTTCTTATCTCTTCTTTTATCCCCACATAACGACATGATGGCAGATTCATTAGGGAAGCCCTCTCCTTGGCAAACACCGTTTCCGGTTTTTGCTTAATTACCGAATGAAGCTCGTTATTGACCCGATTCTGAAACTCTTTCAGTTTTGAGCATAACTCTTCAAAGCTACTAAAGGTATTTCCGTCGATGAAATGGTCTTCTATATAGGCGAACGGTTTTTCGACTTTCCCTTTGGACCACGGATGACTTGGCATCGAACGACTTGGAGCGAACCCGTAATGACCGCAAAAGTGAAGATATCTTGGATTCCACCGCCAGTTATCCTTTGAATGAATTGTTATGAAAACTCTCGCGTTATCGGTTTGGACTCTTTGACATACTCCTCCGGAGGCTTGAAGACATCTTTCGAACGCTTCAAATACTGCCCCTTGATTCTCCGACAAGGATACTTCCAATATTTTATAGCGACTAAAACCGTAGATATATTGATATATGTAGATTTTTGCCCGTGCCCCTCCGATTAAAACAGTATATGGGCTCCAGTCGAACTGACCTTGTTCCCCGGGAGCTGTCTCGTATGGTTGAAATGTTTTCTTGGAAGTCTGTTTTATTTTCCCGAGATAATAATAAAAGCTGCTTCTGCTGCCGGTGTAACCTTTACTCCTTATCTCATAGAGAATCCGGGAGCCCCGATATCTCTTAATGTTAGACATCTCAAAGATCAATTCCGTAAAGGGAGACAAGGAGTCACTTATTGACTCTTTCCGGACGTACTCCGGAGGACTCTCTTTTGACAAGGCTTTTTTTACGGTGTTATGACTTAAGCCCAATATCCGACCTATCTCACGTAGACTCATTCCCGGATTTTTGGATCGTAGATTTTTGATTGTTACCCAGTCTTCCATACTGATCACCTTTTTTCCCTCCTGAGTTTTGTCTACTCAGGATAACTCTATTTTCTCTTTTTTCCTCTGGTCACTTTTCAGTTGGATTTTTGGTCACTTTTCAGTTGGACAAAACAGCTTTTGAGTGGTTTAGTATTAGGGATAACTCATTCCCCCACCGACTTTGTGTGGTGAGAATAGGATTTTTGTGTGGTGTTATTATTAGAGACAACTCACCCTAAATCCCTCTCTTGGAAGAGAGGGACTTTTGGATTGACTCTTTTACGTGCATGTTGAGTTTCGACTTTGTCGGGATCGGGGATAGCATCATTAGGCGTTAAAAAGTACTAAATGATCAAGTCTGTAAAAGAATCAATAGAAATTCTTTTGAGGTCGGGGAACAGAGGGGGGTGAAAGTTATAGATTAGACGAAATTCGATATATCAGATTTTTCGTTTTCCTCTGGATCAGAAAGACTCTTTTATTTGTAAAATGGATTGGGACGCATGCGGAGTACTCAAAGGTGTGCGCTGAGGGGAAACAGTATTCAATAGATCTGTTTTAATGAAGGAGTTAATGAGATGGAAGAATTAAAATATAAGGTAATTAAAGATTCCGAGCAGTATGATAAGTATTGTAAGATTCTTGAAGAGTTGGTTGTTTCCGGGGATTCGAGATATTCTGATGAGATTGAGTTGATTACTTTGTTGATTGAGAAATGGGATAGTGAGCATAATTCCTTTGACGATGATGATCCGATTGAATTGATAAAGGCTCTGATGAAGAGTAATAATTTGAGAGGATGGGATTTGGTGGAGATTCTGGGGTTATCGAAGGGGACAGTATCGAAGATTTTGAATTATCAAAAGGGGCTTTCGAAGGAGACAATCAGGAAACTTTCCATTCATTTTAATATGTCTCAAGAGGCTTTTAATCGTCCTTACAAATTGGTGTGTGAGGGTGTGATGAAGCCTCAAGAGGAGAGTGTTTGACAGAATTTTATTGCCACATTTAAATAATCTTTTCTTTAGTCGCGACGAAACTCTATAATAGCATCTTTTACTTTTCTCCCGAAATGGTTTGATTTCGGGGTTTTATTGGGAGCACGTTCCGTTCCGTCTCTATTGTAAAGACCAGTAGAATAAAGGGTGCCAAGAATATCCGGACGAGAGGTTATGTTGCAATTTTTAGAGTCCCAATATGATGATATGATTTTAATGTATCCGGCCGCAAACATAATATTTAGAGAATCTGATTCAAGTTTGTTAATTAATTCCTCAACGGAATTACTGACAGTAAGAAGTGACTCGTATTTTTTTTCCGGGTAATATGTGGAGTTGCTATCGTTAAGTTGCACTTCAATCCAGTATGCGGTCTTTAGTTTGACCTGGCAGAATCCTATTGAACTGTTTAATCCGTTTTGGGCTAGAAGCTTGTCGAAAGCAATATCTTCCCATGTGAAATTTAAGGATCTTTCCACATAAATAATTGAGGATAGTGTTATACTATCAATATCAAATAGGGAGGAAGCGTGTGATATTAAGTATTGATTTTGTTCAATTTTGAAAAGTGTAGTATCTGGTTTCTCGGCGAATAAAATTGAAGAGAACAAAAGGATAAATAAAACTCGTTTCATATATAATGGATGGGGCAAGAGAGAGCTTGCCCCACCAACTCCTATTTAACTAATAACATCTTTGCTGATTTTTCAAATACTTTTCCATTTCCTTCGAGAGAGACAGCTTTGAATCGATATAAGTAAATACCACTTGAAACCAAAGTACCTTGTTCATTTGTACCGTTCCATACAATACTTTGATGTCCGGCTGATTGGTCAGTGAGCTTTAGTGATTTTACAAGTTTACCTGTAACATCGTAGATATTCAGTTCAACTCTAGAGTTAAATGGTAAGGCGTAACTGATAGTTGTGCTTGGATTAAAAGGATTAGGATAATTTCCTAATAATTGATAGTTGTCCGGCAATTCAATTTCTTCCAATTGAGATTCAGTATTTTCTTTCCCAAGTCTTGGAGTATATGAATCGCTAAGTCTATTATCTAGATGTCGCTTAGCATATAGGAAACTAGGCGATTTTGAACATGATTGTTCAATACGATTAAATATTTCATTCGCAGATTTCAGATCATCCACGTCATAAAGATAATACATGAATTTATCCAGCAAGATGGATTCTTCGAGTTTTGTATTCTTATAAACCGAATAAAGATTATCAAGAAATGAAATTCGATTGGCTTTTGAATTTCCCGCTAAGATTAATTCGGCGGCTCCCAATAACATGTTTTTATTTTTCGATCGGGATCTTAAATTTACGAAACTCTGCAAAGAGACCATTGATTTGCTTTTTCTCTTAGCCTGCCATAATAGATCGAGAGCTAAGTGTGATCGAGCAGAATCAGGATAATTAGTTATTACAGTTTCACAGATATCTGCCGCTGCATTATATCTTTTAACTCTAAGAAGATTTCTGGCATATAATAGTTTCCATTCAATAGGCCATTTTTCATTGTAACCAGGTTTTTCTTTTGAAGTATTATCGAGAGATATTGGTGTATCAACATTTCCGATATCTGAAGGGAAGCTATTATCAAAAGCCTCTTCCTCCGGATTTTGTGATGATAATTTGCTCATAGGCATAGAATTAAGATAAGGATATTGATCGAAAAAGCATCCGTTTCCTACATAGTAAGAGGAAGTCGGGCCTCCGCCCCAATAGTTATTTTCAGCGTAAACAGTGCAGTAATCATTAAGATTTATGTCTTTGGTTGTATTACTATATATTGCGTTATTTCCGCCGAAGTTAATACATGATTCTCTTCCTAACCAAGGGTTTGAGTGATTTTCAACAAAAAGACCGAAACTATTATCGTGGATTTTGTTGCGGCCAACGGAAGCATTCAAATAATCGTCAGGCGCTAAGTATGGAGAAGAATAATTTATTGTATTAATTCCAATATAGTTATTGTTTATCTCGGTTTTAGCAATGTAAGCTCCCGAATAGTACATATCAATTCCAACATTGGTATTATATATATGACAATCAGTAATTCTTGCCGGATTGGAATAATTTGTTCGATACAAATGAATTCCGCTATAGCCATTATCAATGCTGCAATTTGTAATACTGGTAGTCCCTTCGTTTACATAGATACCGGTTCTGCATCCAAAAATCTGACTATTGATAATGTTAAGATTACCTTTTGTTACACTGATACCATTATAAGCGTTTTTAATCTTTGTGTTAGCGATGTTTGCCCAACCACCCTGATTTATCTTAATACCATTTTGAGCTGTTGAGTTACTCGTTGTAAAATCGAGAATAGTCGATTTAGATGGATTGATATCACATACTAATTTTCCATCGACAATTAGACTTGAATTATTCGAAAAAGTAATTCTGGAGCCAGGAGTGACTGTCATGGTTATTCCTGAAGCTACCGTACAATTTTGATTAGCTGAGTAATTTCCTGAAATGGTACAGTTCGTATTAACAACAGTAGGAAGAGTTGGATTATGTATAAAGCTGAGCTGTTTACGTTTCCATCCGACATTATTTTCAGTATAGTTTCCGTCAAAAAAAGGTTTGTATTTAATTACCCAAGTATATTCTCTGCCGGGCACAAGTTCACTATCAAAAGCATATGGTGAGTTTGTAACTAATTCAGCTGTTTCCATATCCCATAGTTCAATTTCCGTTGTTTGCCCCGGATTAGTTTTTTCATAAGTTAGTATCCATTTGAATGTTCCTCTGGTGATAGTTGAATTAAGAATTCCGGCTCCTGGAACATATTTTTTAATCCCTCTATTGTATGACCACTGATCCATAGCAAAGAAGTCTAAACTAACTCTTCGAGATCGAGGATAATGAGCAAAAGTAGTATTATATAGCTTAACAGGAGAACTCATATAATGAGAGATTGGGCCTTTATACGAGCAAATGTATTTGCAATCATCGTTGAAGTGATGAAGCATATCTTTATTCCTATCTGTAACTACTAAAGAATTTATTAATAGATGACCGTAAGATACTAGGCCAATATCCGTAAGATCCGATCCCCAGGGAAAACTATCACTAATTTGAACATTAGATAGAACAGAGGCTCCAATTTTTCCTTTTACAACACGATTATTATCAATAAAGGCGATATATTTGTCCTGCGTGTATCTATCCTTAAAAACTATTACTTTCTTCGGATCACTAATCGGAGTATCATTGTAACTGGTATATCTGTTTATCAGATTTCCATTATGGTCAAATACCATAACTGATTTATCTTCCCGATCAGTTATTACGAAAAAGTCATCCTCTGTTGTGTTATAAGTATCATTATTAAAATAACTCAGATCTGAGGGAGACTTAAAATGATCAGACTCGATATAGGTAGAGGAGGGGGTAGTTGTTATTTTATCTGTACTATTAACATATTGTAGTTTAAATACTTTCTTTTGATCCTTATCCAGTACAAAGATTTCCCCGATATCATTAACGTGAATTGCAACAGGTTCGGATAGTTTTACATTATCATCTCCTGAAAATCCATCTATACTATTAGTTACCCGATTTGTTTCATTAGCGTAAACTATTCTGTTCCATCCCGGGTCAACATAAAATGCTACCCTTTTATATTGATATTCCGAAACATAGCTACTATAATAGACACAAGCGTCAGCCTCGGCTCCAGCAGAGAATAATTGAATATCATATTGGCTTTTGATAATATTGATGTTAATTTCATAATTCTTTGCTCCGGAATAAAATAGAAAAATCGGATAGGGAACAAATACTTCATTGTTAACTACTATCGAGATCGGTGATTCCGAATTGGTTATATTTGTGGGGGTGGAACTTTTTTGCTTAGGAGCCACTTTGGGTTTATATAGTTTGCTTCTGTAAATAGTTGTGTTCAATGAAGAGGGATATTTTTCCAATTCTGATAAATTCGCTTGATTAAACACAAATTCTTGATTCACCAATACTTCTTTATGGTTTGAAGTTGAAGATGTAATTTCGATGGAAGTTACAGCTTTATTTCCTTCGATAATCGCGTTAACCCTGTCAATTTTTATAATTTTAGGTTCAAATCCTCTTTTAACATCTTCATTGAATTGTTGTTCTATTTCACATTGTAGTTTATAGAGTTGTGCTTCAATTTGATTTTCGTCTGTTATTTCAACTGGAATAGGCTCAACAATCTGACCTAACAGAGCAGTATATGTTAATATTATCACTAATATTTTTTTCATTTTTCCAACATCCTCTTTCTTGTTCCGGTGTTTTTGTAGCAACGATTTTTTTTGTTATAAATCTTTTCTTCCCTATTAGTAAAGTGATCTATTTCAATAATCTTTAGCATTTGCATAAAGTTGATATCTTTCTTTAATTCGATTAAATCGGACATAAAGTAAGTGCCGAAATAATAGATTAGATCTCTCGAAGAGTTTTTTAATAGATAATCTTTGAGTAGCCTTTTTGATTGTTTCGGGCCATATCTGTAATTACTAACGATCCTTTCTTCAAGAAAAGTCTTGTATCTTGATTTGGGATTATTTCTAATGAGATCGAGCAATATTTGAATGTTAGTATAATTTCTGAAAGCCTGAGTAACTACTTCTTCTTCTGCTAAATCCGGAGCAATTATTTTAAAAGTGACTTCATTTGAAATGGTAATCACTTTTTTCCCATTAATTTCGTTGGTGAATTCGAACGCCATTGAGTAATCTCCGGGAGTAAGACAAAATTTCCCAAACCCATTGGAGAGCTTGTAGGAACCATTAATGTAGTTAAATGTTAAATCGCATAAAGCAGTTAAGGTATCAGAGGGAGCCATTGAATAACCATCCCCCCATTCCGACGCGATAAATCGATCCTGAATTTTAGCGTCCTCATTGTTTCGCTTCATAATAGGATAAGTTCCACACCTCTTATGGCCTTGATTTCTATACAGATTTTGAATTATCAAAGGGTTGCCGGTATTATTGATAATTTCAATATGGCAGATAATTGGCTCAAAAACCATATATTCGGATTTAAAGAGTGAAATATTAATATTCTGTGCCACTAAGAGAGTATTTAATATTGTAGTAATTATAAGCAATAGTTTAATTCTCATCTCTTTTCTCCTTAAGAGTTATATTTAATAACATTTGAAGATGTCCTTCACAAAATTGCGGTTCTTTTATCCATTGCCCCATTTGTTCATCCGTCATTTCATCCGAATAGCACATTACGCATGTTTTTTTATTTTTGCCGTTATGTCCTTCTTTATGAGTATCATCAGTGAGTTGTTCAAAATATCCGTTTCCATTTGTTAGATTTCCGGCTCTTGCATGTCCAAGTTCATGTAAGATACTTTTAGCCAGATTGCTATATGATACACAGTCTATGGAGGTGTTTGTAGTTCTTTCATTCCATATTAAGCTATATGTTGAAAGATTGGGGGGGGTGTTCAAATAACCAGGAAATGTATAAGTTAGCCCTAATTGATTTTAAAGACCCTCTCTCTCAGCATCGCTTACATCCTCATTAATGGTTATACCAAAATTAGGAAGCCCAACCAAGTAATGTTTTGCAGTATAGCCTTCCTCAAGATCTTCCCATAACAGTTTGGACATTTTATGGTTCTCAAAGAACGTCATTAATTTGGCTGTTTGATCATCGTAGCTCTCAAATAAAAAGGATTCTTGCTCAAGTGAAGTAGTTTGAACATTCTCATAAATAATATCGGTGTTGCATTTCGCAAATGCTTCTTCGATAACAGTTTTTGGATTCGGGGTATTATAGGCCAAAATGTCAGCACCTTGCATATATGCATAATGTATCTTCATTTCCCTCTTATCTTCATTATTAATTTTGGAAATGTTAAAACAGCTACTTTTGAGAACAGGGTCAGCCTCAACTCCCTTCATTGGTCCTACGTGAAACTCTACATTTTTCCATGCATCAATATTGTAACTTGTTGTAATTGCTATGATAGCAACAAAATAGTTATTAGTTTCATCAATATAAATGTTTTCATCTTTTCCTATGGATTCTTCTTTAATATCACCTGTTGTTGGGTTGTCATACCATAATACAGCAGTTTTTCCTGGATCAGCAGTATTATATGGGCCAATAATTACTATATCTCTTGTTTCCGCATCCTTAAAATAGTATGTTTCGTATTGAAGAAAGACTGAAGCACCGGAATCATTGGTGTTTGGGAGAATAAAACTATCATCGTCCTCGTTGGTACCACCCCCTCCTCCGGTATTGTCACCGCCACTTCCGCCACCCCCATTATTCTTTGGATCACCCAAGTTATCAGAAGGACCGCAATTGACGCAAAGAACAACGATACTAAGTAGGCAAATTAATCTTAATAAATTTCTAATCCACATTATACCTCCAATTGAAATATTTAAAATATAGTTAAAAGACATATAGAATGACCTAGGCTGGTGAGAGTACATGGGCACAATGGAGATAAAAAATATGCGATAATCGAAACAAAGAGAAATCAGAATCCAATACTATAGAATTATATCGATAGAAACAGCATAAATCATGTAAAAGAATAATAATATATTATAATTAAATCTATTTCTTTTTTTTATATAAGTCAATAGATATAAATTATTGCAAGATTAACAAATAAATTAATAAGCCAATAGCTTCGAAATAGTTATATATGTAATATTC
Organism: uncultured Ignavibacteriales bacterium; assembly: GCA_942492055.1. Classification (GTDB taxonomy): domain Bacteria; phylum Bacteroidota; class Ignavibacteria; order Ignavibacteriales; family Melioribacteraceae; genus CALODP01. The sequence continues at coordinate 92,223 of CALODP010000014.1, forward strand.
TTAATAGCATCAGATCGGGCTGGATGATGAACAAGTGTGTGAAGAGGATACCTAATTTGTTATATGAAGGGTCAAAGCTTAGGGGTTGAATGATTTCGAAATAAAAAAGCCCGGGAGCATCTTGTTTATAGTCCTCACCACTCTCGCGGAAAACCCGCAATTAGATGGGGAAAAACAAGATTCGCCCTCGGCTGAAATATTATGTAGCAGTAAATCACTGACTACCATGTCTATTACCCTGTTTCGTTTATAAAGGTTGAATTTAACTATATAACCGGAAAGGGACATTTGAAATATAATAAGAATAGCTGAAATAGCAAGGGCAATAGTAAATTATTTAATAGAAGAGTGTAAAAAAGATGAAGAGATTCGGAATATTTTTGTAAATTTGAGGGAAACGGAGATCAACACACACTCAGCATATCCGTTAAAATAACACCCAAAATATCGAAGAGGGGAAAATGAAGAGGTTTACGGAGCTGGCCGGTAGCTTTTACGGAGTGAAGGTTCCATGCTTTAAGAGACGAAGCTTTTTCAGAAAGGTGATGAGTTATTTGAACTCGAGATATTCGATTGAAACCGCAATAGGAAAAGCCCTTAGAGATGTGAAATTGAACTAAAAGAAAGGGGCCGTCTTTTTAAGACCGCCCCTTTTTTATATTAAGCTTCTTCTTTCTTAGCTCTCATGGAATCCCAGATCATGTAACCGCAGATAGCGATAAACATAACGAATCCGAGAAGTTCTGCTCCGTGAGATTCGGCCCATCCTTCGATGATCCAGTTATCCCAACCGGCCGAGCTTTGAACAAACCGCAAGAGAGCCGAAACCACCCCGAGCAAAGCGCCACCGGCGATAAAACCACTCGCGATAAGAGTTCCTCTTTCTTTTCTTGCTTTGTTTAATGATTCGTCTTTGCTTCTAGTGGAAACAAAGTGTGCAATTAAACCACCGATAAGTACAGGTGTATTTAATTCCAATGGTAAGTAGACACCTAAAGCGAAAGCCAATGCAGGAACGCCGATCATGTTAAGGATAAGGGCCATCAAAGCACCGGCGATATAGAGCATCCAAGGGGCAGGTTGATTAGACATCAATGGTTTTAATACAGCAGCCATTGCGTTTGCCTGAGGAGCAACCAAAGCGTCGGGGCCTACGAAACCGTATGTTTTATTGAGTACCAAAATTACGCCGGCAACAGTAGCGGCTGAAACAGCGGTACCTAAGAATTTCCATTTTTCCTGTTTGTAAGGGGAAGATCCTAACCAGTATCCTATCTTAAGGTCGGTAATGAAAGCGCCGGCAACGGAAAGAGCAGTACAAACAACGCCACCGATTATCAACGCGGAAACCATTCCTGCAGGACCGGAAAGTCCAACCGAAACGAGAACTATTGAAGAAAGGATAAGGGTCATCAATGTCATACCGGAAACCGGGTTACTACCAACAATAGCGATAGCGTTTGCGGCAACGGTAGTGAATAGGAAAGCGATAATAAGAACAATTGCCAATCCTACGAAAGCGTGACCGATAGAATCTACAACACCGAAAAGGAAGAAAATAAAGATACCAATAGCGACGGAGAAGATACCGGCAGCGATAATACCCATAGAGATATCGCGGTTAGTTCTCAAACCGTTTGTTTTATCATGTTTCTTCCCGAATATTTCGTTGTATCCCAATGTAACGGCGGATTTGATAATACCGGATGATTTGATGATACCGATCAAACCGGCCATCGCGATACCACCGATACCGATATGGCGAACATAATTAAAGAATATTTGTTCGGCGGACATATCTTTTACCAGAGTAGTAATACCAGCTCCGATAGGGGCAGTGATGAAATCACCCAAGTAAGCAAATATCGGAACGAAGACATACCACGCGAGGAAAGAACCGGCTGCGATAATTGCAGCATATTTAAGACCGATAATATAACCGAGTCCCATAACAGCTGCGCCGATATTAACTTTGAATACCAATTTAAGATCTGTTGCCAATTTCTCGCCAATTCCAACGATACGAGTGGAAACAGTTTCGGTCCAAGCGCCGAAGGTAGCTATTAGGAAATCGTAGATACCACCGATAATACCGGCGATAACGAGAACCTTAGCTTGTCCGCTTCCTTTTTCACCGGCAACAAGTACTTCGGTAGTAGCGGTTGCTTCGGGGAAAGGGAATTTTCCGTGCATTTCGGCAACGAAATATTTTCTAAATGGAATTAAGAACAAAATTCCAAGGAAGCCACCCAAAAGGGAAGCCATAAAGACCTGGAAGAATTCTACTTCGAGATCGAGAATGTAGAGAGCCGGAATAGTAAAGATTGCGCCCGCTACAACGGAACCGGAGGTAGAACCGATTGATTGAATAATAACATTTTCGCCAAGGGCTTTGCTTCTTTTGGCCACCGTTGAAACACCAACGGCAATAATAGCGATAGGAATAGCGGCTTCGAAAACCTGACCTATCTTAAGACCAAGATAAGCGGCAGCACCGGAAAAGAGGACTGCCATAAATAATCCCCAGGCAACTGACCAGAGATTAACTTCCGGATAATTCTTATTCGGGGACATTATCGGGACGTACTCTTCGCCCGGTTTCAGTTCCGAATAGGCATTGTCCGGTAATCCGATAGGATTCTGGCCGGTATTGTGTTCACTCATAAAGAACTCCTAGAATTTAATAAATACTGGTAATACGTATTCGTTTGTATCTGACTTCAATGATTTGAAGTAAATATTCGCGTAAGGTTTAACATCTTCCGGAAATTCGAAATCCGGTTTTTGGTACTTACATTCTATCTTATCCGAAATAGAAGGATAGAGAGTAACTTTGTTTTTTCCGTTGATTGTAACTTTCATAGCCGGTTGTTTTTTAAGAACCGTTACCTCGGTAATATTCACATCCATTTGGCCGGCTTTGTTTGCGTATCCGGGAACCAACAAGAGAGTAAGTTCTGTATCTTCTTTAAATTTGTTCATCAGGGTAACGTCGCAAGAACTATTTCCGAAACCACCGATAGCCTGAGTTTTACCATCTTTGTCGACAACCATTACCGCAAAGTCGGTAGTTTTGTTAAAGTCTTCTTTGCTGATATTCATTTCAAAGACTTTAGCTCTTTCATCTTTTTTGATGGTGAAAGGCATTTTATATGTTTCTACGCTATCGAGGAAGATAGTATAATCTTTCTTGTAGCCTTTAATTTTACTTGCCAACTTGTAAGATTTCACCTCGTCAAAGGTATTAATAATCTCAACGAAATTCTTTTTCGGAGATAGAGGTTTTTTATCAACTCTTTCCAATCCGTCGAATTCCACATCGAGAGTATAAGTAGAAGTATCTTTTGAAGTATATTCGCCGAGAACTATAAGTTCGTAGACCCCTTTCTTAAGGTCGTAGAAGAATTTTTCGTAATTTTCTTCCTCGTACTGTGGGCGTAATCTTCCGGCCATAACACCGTGTCCGTCAGGATTATGCAAATAGAATCTGCAACTAGTGAATTCGTCTTTGGCGGATTTAATAGCAATACGCATTGTAGAAGCACCGGCAGGGACATTTAAGAAATATCTTTTATGCATACCCGGAGCAACTTTTACCTTTTCCCATGTTTGGGTGTATTTGTTAGCGGAATTAAATTCGTAAGGAATAATTACGGTTGCCATCATCTCAAATTCAGGGAATTTGGATTTGTCGGCTCTTTGGGCATATAACTTAGCGTTATACATACCAGGGGATTGCATCTTATCGCGATCGATACGGAAATCAACAGTAGCGCCTTGTTGGTTTCTGAGGTGAACTTTTTTCTTAATTGGTTTCAACCATTCGCTATCGCTTGTGATGTTATAGAGTCTGTAGAATTTCTTATTATCGATAGTGTTATTTCTTTCTACGGCGAACTCAAAATGTTCTTTACCTGTAATGTAAGATCCATTTCTGATGTATAGGGACTGTGATTGATCGTCAGGCATATTAGGAGCAAATGATGAAACGGTGTATGTTTCGAATTTGTTCTGTTCACCGTTTTTGATGTATTTCTTCAATATCTCATAAGAATTAACAACATTGATGTAGCCGGATCCCATATCGATACTTTCGTAGCCTTCCATATCGGTAGCACCTTCTCTAACAGCGTTAAATAGTAAGGGAGAAGGAATCTTAGCATCAGGATATTCCTGCTTAACAGCAGACATCAATAGAGAAACAACGCCAGCCGAATATGGGCACGCCATACTTGTTCCCCAGAAAGTATCGCCACCTACAAAGTTAGGGATGGTTGATACACAAGCTCCCGGAGAAACGATATCAGGTTTATTAACTTCTCCGCCACGTGAACTGAAATGAAGAATCAGATCACGACCAGGGATGGCGCCATAAAGATCTTCGGCAACTTCTTCTGCCAATACCGCTCCACTTGAAAGGAGCCATTCGCAAGAAGAAGGGAGGCCAGTAGTTGAGATACCCGGACCTTCGTTACCGTTTGAGGTACAGATATAGAGATAAGGATTATCTTTTGCCAATTTGGTAAGGAAGATTTCCAAATCGGAACGAGCTTCAATTTCGGAGGCAATTCCGTAGCTCATAGTGATAATGCAAACTTCTTCTCTTTCTATAGCCATTTTAGCGGCGTATTCGTAAGCTTTTCTCATACTTTCGGTAACTGTAGCTCCACCTGAGTAATTATTGTTACCGATTTTAAGAGTGACGATTTTAGCACCGGGAGCAACGCCGTTAAGAGGATTGTTTCCAATCTGGAATCCTGCTGCGATACCGGCGCAATGTGATCCGTGAGATCCGTCGTCAAAGAAAAAGGATACTCTTTTCTCATCAGGGAAAATATTCAAAGCGATTGTAAAGAATGGTAAATCGTCTTTATTAGGGATTGTAAAAGTATCAAACTTTTCTTTGTAATTTCTCAAAGGCTTTTCATCGTCGATAGCTCCGTCGGAGTCCGTATCAACATAAACAACCCAATATTCTTCGCCGTTATCATTTGTTTTAAAAGTAACGAATTGGAATTGATCATCTTCTTTTCCGTTGCCGTTAATATCGGCCGCACCGGAACCGGAGTTTTGCCAAAGTTTCTCGGGAACAACACCAATAAAGTAGTCGTCGATTGCCTTAAGAGAAAGCTTATCTGCTCCCGATAGTTTAAGATTTTTATCTTCGTTTACGAAGTAGTGGATATCATCTTCTTCATCTTTATCAGCTTCGTAGAAGAAGATATCTCCTTGGCCAGTGAAGTCTTGAGCGTCAATAACTTTAACTTCACCGGTTGATGTTTTTGTCAAACCATCTATACCCATATCAACACCGGTATCGAGTACAAAAATGATTGTTCCTCTACCGTCGAAGTCAGGATGTTTATCAAGAAATTCCTGAACTCCTGTATTGCTAAGGGAGATAAAAGTTTGTTGTAATTCTTGCGCATTAATGGTTACAGTCAGCAAAAAAGCCGAAAGTATCAAGAGAGCGCGTTTCATAAAAACCCCCGTGTTTTATAAATATTATTTTGTAATTGATTTAGTGACAGAGACTTTTGCTTTGTCAAGTTTATTGTAATCCAATTCCGAACCGAGAAGGCTATGAGGAATAAGGTAAACAACCATAAGTAAGATTGCCGCGAACAAAGCCCATAGAGCCGGGTGTTTTGCTTTGCGGTATTTAAAGAAGGCAAAAAGCCATCCGATAAAAGCAACAATAGTTTTATTATCCGTCAGATCATGTCCGAAGGGGAAGCCAGTCCAATAAGCACCGAACGCGTATTTTTGCACCAACGGACCGAGTATAAGGCCACCTACAAGTAAAAGCCCCAAAGTCCAGAGAGTAAGTCTGATAAGTTTGGGTTTTTTTGCGAAAGCTTCCAAACCGGTTCTGGTAGAAAGAAGCATTGCCCCGAACATCGTAATTACATGGAGAATAAGAAGCCAGAGAGGCACATCTCCTTTGAAACGTATAATAACGTTTTCTTCCAAAGGGAGAATATATTTATTACCGCTTTTTTGCAATTCGATGTAATATAGAAGTTTTCCTGCCGGAGGCTGATTCGGGAGGAGACCGGTAAGAGTAGATCCTTCTCTAACCATTTCATCGATGTTCCATTCGTCATCTGTTTTGAATCGTTTCCAAAAAAGCGTACCGGTAAACTCAACATCTTCAACGTCAATAGAAACAATGTGATCCGAGGTCCCTCCGTGGCTACGGTATAATTTGTAGGTAACCGAAGAATTCTCAAGTTTAACACTCTCGCTAAGAGGATAGGTAGGGCCTGTTCTTTTTTGATAATATGCGGTTGCAAGGGTAATAACAAAGGCCAACAACCACAATAGAAATTTACTTTTCATTAAGAATCGGAATTTGTTTTTTCCATATCAACTAGAGCCTTAAATTAAGATATATCGGGTGATAATAGCAAATATTATTTCAGAATAATCTTCACTATCCGAACTTACTTCATTTCATCCCGCATCTTCATTTCCCGGGACTTCTCCAATTTTCTTACCGGCGCACGGAGTAATAGTTTACCCCCCTTTTGGAAGATCAAATTAACCGAGTATAGAGAATCGGAATGGATATTTTCAGTCAATTTGATAAGCATAATGTGATAGCTCATAGGTTTCAGATGTACTGTAGAATAAGGGGCAATAGGGAGCTCATCGATTCTTCGCATACCCATCATATCGTTAGAGGCTTTAAAGGACTCATGTATTTCAACTATCTCCGCAAAATCCGCTTCCGCTCCGATAAGAGTATCGGCATTCGAAGTGTTGTTAATTATTGTTAGAAACATAGCGCTGTTCATTCCTTTGGCGGCAGCGCGAATCCACGGAGATGTAACAGTAAGTTCCTCGTCGATTATTTTTTCCGCTTTTTGGGTATTGATAACCGGCTTTTGAGTATCATTATTTTTTTCGCCGCAAGAGAATAGAAGAAGAGTTGCTAATAGTAGGAAAAATATTTTGTTTTTCATGATGCCCTCTTATTCAATTGATTTGATGTCTTCAATGATTTCTTTGGTGTTAATTGAACTTCCGAGATAGTTTTTTCTTAAGTTCCCTTCTTTGTCAATTAGGGAAATTCTATCGGTGTGTACGAAGTAGACTATCTTTTCCCCTGCTTTGGTAACAGTAGTGTCATTCGGAATAGCGAATACACCAAAGTGACGTGTTATGGAATCGATAGTTGCTTTGTTTCCTGTTAGAAATGTCCAGTTCGATAAATCAAGCTCTCTTATATTCGCGAATTTCCGTAGTATTTCGGGGGAGTCAGTTTCCGGATCAAAACTAAGAGAGAGGAAATGGAGATTTTCCAGTTTTTCTTTCTGCGCATGTTCCTGTATTAATCTCATATTATTTGTTGTCATAGGACAGATATCCGGACAATTAGTAAAGATAAAACCCATTACAATAGTTTTTCCAAGGAAATTATTTGGGAAAGATAGATTTGTATTTTTGTGAGATCTCAAATTATAATTGCTCCCGGCAAAGGAATCTACCTTTGGGAGTTGCTTACTACATGAAATAATAAGAAAAGAGAATAAGAGAAGAAGTTTCTTTAAGTTCATTATTAACTCCTTTGGGTGAAATAATAGAACTATCAAGTTAGAAAAAAATATAAATTTTTATTATTATTAAGGCAAGGATGAATAATGCGAGATAAAGGTCATTAAATTAATTTTTGTAAATATTAATGCAATTATTTCGATAATAGATTCAAAGTGCAGATGAAATAGGTGAATTATGAAGAAGGCCTTAATAGTAGAGGATGATAAACACACTGCGGCTTTTTTGAGAAGAGCTTTGGAAAAAGAGTTTAAATATGAAGTCGTGTGGGGAGAGAATGGCAAAGCAGGGATAGAGAAGTTAAAACATTTTTCTCCCGATATAGTATTGCTTGATATTGCTATGCCGATAATGAACGGAGTTGATTTTCTAAAGGCTTTTAGAGGTATTAAAGGCTACGAAGATACTCCTGTAATAATACTTTCGGCAAATAGTGAAAAAGAGATAGTTGCGGAGCTTATTCAGTTGAAAATATGCGACTATATTCTTAAGCCTCTTGTTTACGAGAGGACATGTTTACGTTTGCAATCGATTTTAAGCAAAGTTTTTTCATAAAAAAAACCCGTCATCAGACGGGTTTTTCTTTATAATATTTCGGAATACTTATTTTCCTAAAGTAGTTCCTTCCCCTCTCAAATCGCTAACAGCAACTTTAACACGATCTTTCATTCCTGCCATAGCCATTTTCAAGTATCCGCGAGGGTCGTAAACTTTTTTGTTACCAACTTCGCCGTCAACTTTCAAAGCGCCATCGTAGTTTTTGAATAAGTGGTTAACGATAGGTCTTGTGAAAGCATACTGAGTATCAGTATCAACGTTCATTTTGATTACACCGTAATCCAAAGTTTCACGAATTTCTTCCAAAGAAGAACCTGATCCGCCATGGAATACTAAGTCGAAAGAAGCAGCTTCGCCATATTTTGCAACAACAGCATCCTGACCATCTTTCAAGATAGAAGGACGAAGTTTAACGTTACCTGGTTTGTATACACCATGAACGTTACCGAAAGTTGCAGCGAACATATATCTACCACCTTCAACCGAAGATAATCTTTCGTATACATAAAGCATGTCTTCAGGAGTTGTGTATAGTTTTTCTGCAGGAGCGTCTTCGTTTGAAACGCCATCTTCTTCACCACCAACAACACCGGCTTCAACTTCAAGAATAATTCCCAATTCTTTACATTCTTTCAACAAATCAACTGCGATATCCATATTCTCTTTCAATGGAAGAGCAGATCCGTCGAACATGTGAGAGTTGAATAATGGTTGTTCTCCTCTTTCTACTCTTTTTCTTGATTCTGCAATCAATGGTTTCAAGAAAGAGTCAACTTTAGCAGCCTGGCAGTGGTCAGTATGCAAAGCAACGTTGATATCATATTTATCAGCAACTAAGTGAATGTGATTTGCAATAGAAATTGCACCTAGAGCAGCGTCTTTCAAGGAACCTGAAGCGAATTCACCACCACCGGTGGAAACCTGAATGATACCGTCTGATTTGGCTTCGGCAAAAGCTTCCAAACAAGCGTTTGCTGTAGCTTCACTAGTTACGTTGATTGCAGGGTAAGCGAATTTGTTCTTTTTCGCGTTGTCGAGCATCTGGCAATACTTTTCGTATGATACTACTGGCATTTGTAAATCTCCTAATTTATTAAATGACTAACCGTTCATTTCGCTTAATTAAACAAGCAAAAATAGGCAAAAATATAAAGTTATTCAATTCTGAGTCACTATTAGAATATTGTTGCGATAGTATTAACAGAAAAATAATATCATCCTTTCACATTGTTTTTCAAGAAAACTGTAAGGATAATTTGTAAACAAATATTCTCATTTGGTTAGTTCAATAATTTTTCTCAAAACTATATTCAGAGGGAGGTTGTTTTATCAATTATAAATTAATTCCATCTAATTTCGTATGTTTGGCAAACAAACATGAAAACTATATCGGGATTGAAGATGACTTCACTTAACGGGAATATCGAACTGGTTGTGTTCGACTTGGACGGGACACTTTGTATGTCTCATAAAACAATCTATCAAGCAGTTATAAAGACGCTGGCGGATTTGGAAATAGATGTAAAAATAGATGAGAATGAGTTTTACAAAACCATCGGAATGCATTTTCGAGAAATCTTTGCCAAACTAAATGTGGAAGTGGAGGATTTGGAATTCTTTATTTCTGAATTTATTAAAAGATATTTCGATTTCATAGAGTACACCGAGTTATATGAAGGGGTGTTGGAAACCCTCGAAGATCTGCATTCAAGAGGATTCAAAATTGCATTGCTGACAACCAAAGCACAGGGGCAGGCAGAACAAATTATAGAGCATTTCAAGATTGGAAAATATTTCAGCGGTATTTACGGAAGAAGACCCGATTTGGAGGTTAAACCGTCACCTCAACCTCTTCTGACAATTTGTTCCGATTTGAAGATTGCTCCGGAAAATACTTTGATGGTCGGGGATTCGGAGATGGATATTCAATGCGGAAAGAATGCCGGTGCAAAATCATGCGCGGTTACATTCGGATATAGAACAAAAGAGAAATTGAAATCGGAACAACCTGATTTGCTGATCGATAAGATGATAGCTCTTAACTCCTTAATCAAAAATTGAGAACTACTATGAAAGAAAGAGGGAAAGTCGCTGTAAGTGTGGAAAACGGAATCGCGAATGTAACATTTTTTCATCCGAAGGGGAATTCCCTTCCGGCAAAATTACTTAACGATTTGGCCAAAGAACTGTGGCTCATTTCGATGGATGAAGCCGTGAAGGTGATAGTATTGGAGAGCGAAGGAGATAGAGTATTTTGTAGCGGTGCCTCTTTTGAAGAACTTGCCGGTATAAAAAACGAAGCAGAAGGACGAGCGTTTTTTATGGGATTCGGGAAAGTTCTCGACACAATGATAAAGTCCCCGCAAATTATAATCGGAAAAATAAAAGGGAAATCCGTAGGGGGAGGTGTAGGTTTGGTTGCAGCATGTGATTATGCCGTAGCTGAGAAAAACGCCTCCGTTAAACTTAGCGAATTGGCTTTGGGAATCGGTCCTTTTGTTATTGCGCCGGCTATTGAAAGAAGAATCGGGAAATCGGCTTTTGCGGAAATGACAATTGACGGAGAATGGAAAGATGCCGAGTGGTGCTTGAGGAAAGGATTGTACAACAAAGTGTTCGAATCGGAAAAGGAACTTGATAAATATGTTACCGAATTATCCAAACGCTTATCCGACGAAAGTTTTTCGGCAACAAGTAAACTAAAAGAGATATTTTGGGAAGGCTACGAAGAGATCCGTCAAACGTTCGAGGCAAGAGCCGCCCTTAGCGGGAAATTGGTTCTCTCCGATTTTACCAAAGAGTTTATTGCAAATTTCAAATCGAAAAAGTAAGTAAAGAAGCGGAGTAAATGAAGATGAATAAACAAGTTTACTTCCGCTTTTACGAAGAGCTAAACGATTTCCTTCCTCCTAATCTCAGAAAGAAAGAATTTGTATGGGAATACATAGATAAGACCACAGTTAAGGATATGATTGAGGCCATTGGTGTTCCTCATCCGGAAATAGATTTGATATTGATTAACGGGGGCTCAGTCGGTTTTGAATCCTTTGTGACGGATGGAGATCGTATAAGTGTTTATCCTGAGTTTGAGTCGATGGATATTTCTCCGGTTCAGAAACTTCGTCCTACACCTCTTAGAAATCCGAAATTCGTTTTAGATGTTCATCTTGGTACTTTGGCTCGACAGATGAGAATGTTAGGGATAGATACTTATTACGCAAACGATTTGTCGGATGAAAAGATAATAGAAATATCCCAGAAAGAGAAACGCGCTATTCTCACAAGAGATTTGGGAATATTGAAATCGGGAAAGGTCACCAGAGGGTACTGGGTTAGAAATACTAATCCGGATGAGCAAATAATTGAAATACTCCGAAGATTTCAGTTGGAGAAGCAGTTATCCCCCTTTAGTCGCTGTATCTCATGCAACGGAGAACTTGCACCGGTTGAAAAATCGAAAGTGGAAAGTCGTTTGCCTGATAAAGTAAAGGGGTATTACGATATCTTTTTTCAATGTGCTGCTTGCGATAAAGTATATTGGAAAGGAACTCATTTCGAAGATATGAGAAAGAAAGTTGAGAAGATCATGAGCGCAATCAAATAAAATTCCTTCGAAGTTACACCTCATATGACTACAACTAGCTATAGTGAATAATAACTATTTTTACTATTTTCTTTTACTTTGCTAAAAGATGATGATGAATGATAATATTCAGGACAAACGTGAATTAATAGTTGCCTGACTCGTTGAGTAATATCCTTCGCTAATTATTACATCAAATAAATCAGAGGGTAAGATGAAAAGTAGAGGGGTCACATTTCTTATCGTGACATTATTGGGGGCGTTTTGTTCCGTAACTGCGCAAGATTTTATGCTTCAAGGTTGGTACTGGAATTTTCCAAAGACAGCCGAAGGAAAAGTCTGGGCCGATTCGTTGAAAGATAAGGCCGCCGAATTGCACACGGCCGGATTTACTCACGTGTGGGTGCCTCCTTTCACGAGAACAAGTTCAGGTTCATGGAGTAACGGATATGATCCGAAAGACCTTTTCGATTTGGGGGAATTCGGACAAGGGGCAACTCATTTCGGAACGAGAACAGATGTTAACGAAATGATTACTGCTTTCAATAACCAAAGCATTACTACAATAGCAGACGTGGTATTTAATCATCGAGACGGAGGTAAGCCGGAAAGGAACACTGCTGTCAGAGGTTGGATAGATAACTATAACTCTGCGAAAGTGAATAACGGAGATCTTCCTTATCCTTCGGACAGATTCAGATATATCTTGCCTATCGGTGCATCCACCGGGCGTGGGGCAGGGAATTACTATTTCAAAATTAGCTCTGCTTCGGGACACAGCAATTTTCATAATTATCAATATCGTTTGTATATGTGGACTAACAGAGTCGGATGGCAAAATTTGGCTGATACAAATGAAGTAGAGCCGAATGGCGGAGGGAATTGCTCGCAGGGGAATAATACAATTACTCTCGGTAGAGGATGGCTCGCAAATGTTGATTCGGATGGCTGTACCGTCGATGAGTTTCATCTGAGTCTTGCAAGTACTGATTTTAATTCGGCCGGTGATACAATTTATATTGAGCTAAGAAATACAGGTGGATATTCCGATCATAGAATTTTCGGGTTATGGGACGGTGCTAATAGTCAGGAAATAGTAAGTCAACTCGAATTACAAACTTATACCGATTTTACATCTCTTCCAAGTGGCAGAGGGGGCATGAATTATTTGAATTTCAAGCCGAACGGAAACGCTACATGCCTTTGCGGAGATGAAGATTTCATGTACTTCTACTACGATTACGACCAATACCAAAACGCTACGAAAGATACTCTTTACGCTTGGGCAAAGTGGCTTTGGCAAGATGTAGGAATCAGAGGGTATCGAATGGACGCGGTGAAACATTTCCCGACTTGGTTTGTCGGGGATTTGATGGATTACTTGCACGATAACTCAATTGATCCCGGAATAGTTGTTGGAGAGCATTACACATCAGACGCAACTACATTGAACAATTGGGTAAATAGTGTTTTGGGAAGTATGGATAATGATACCAAAGCAGCGATTGATGTTAGGATATTCGATTTCTCTCTTCGTCAAGCACTGGAAAACGCGTCGGATTCATACGGTTACGATGTACGAAATGTTTTTGGTGCCAGTTTGGTTGACGCCAAAGGGACAAGTCCTTTCAATGTAATAACATTTGCGAATAATCATGATTTCAGAGATGCGGGGCAACCGATTGATAATGATCCGATTTTGGCATATGCATATTTGTTGACAAACAATCAACTTGGTGTACCTTGCGTTTATTATCCGGATTATTATTCATTAGGGATAAAAGCAAAGATTGATACTCTTATGAGTATTCACAAGAATTATATTTACGGAGCTACTTCAAGAGAATATTTGGGTAGAAACGGAACAACTCGCTACCAGAGTTTCTTAGGGGGATACGCTAATACCTCATTGGTCTATCAGTTAATGAATACTAATTCCGGACATGATGTGATTGTAGCTATTAACTATGCCGGCGGAACAGATACATTAAGATTGTATCAAGAGCTTAACATGACGAATTTGGCGCAAGGGGATTCTCTGAGGGATAAAACCGGAAACTATGAAGATAACTATGAAAATAAGAATCAAGCTAGAGCTGATGCTACTGCTTATCAAGCAGATAAAGGTAATGAATATAAAGTTATCTTTAGTGGTGGTGAACCTACTAGATGTCTTGAATATTGTAATGTAGCACAATTCTGTAAGCAATTTAACCAAACTGCTGTAATCACAGATAATACAGATACTCAAGAATTTTTAGAATCTTTGCCTAATGGGAAGGTAATTGAAGAAATTAAAATCATATCTATGGATAAACAAACCGACCCAATTGAAACAAAACAACCCTTAACGCCTGTAAGTGGGGCTGAAAACGATTCAATCGTTGAATCCAACATAATAGTTAACCCAATAGAGAAAAAACCCGTAGAAGAGCTAAGAAACGATTCACCTAAGAAATTTGATGTAAACGCTTTGTTAGCTGGCATTAAGAAAAATCCTAAACCAGAACTCGAACCTTTAAAAGAAAATATGTTAGCTAAAGCAGCAGATGAACATAAGAAAATGTACGATGATAAGGTTGCCGCTGATAAAGCATTAGAAGATATTAAGACAGAAGATCCTAAGGTAGATACTACAGCACTTAATGATTTTGACGAATTCTTCTCAAATGCCAAGTCTGTTGACGTCACTAAGGATGATTCTGAAATAGGTGATTTACTAGAAGGGATGGGAATATGAGTGATCTAAAAGACGATGCGATAGTCCTTAGGCATGACGATACTGATTCATATCAAAAGAGCATAGTAGCTTTAGGCTCTGAAGCATATATGAAACCAGATACCCAAAAGATGCTTGAATCTATTCCACAAGATGTCAGAAAAGATTTTATCAGTCATATTCATGAAGCTTCATTTTGGAAAAGAGTTGCTGAAAAGTCTACCCCTGACGATGCTTTAAAGTATAGAAAGGGTAACAAAATTCCTGGTACAGAAGATTACCAAGTATTAGAGTATTTTAAGGCGGATTACACTATCAATGAATTAAATAGACTCTTTCCTGGTTGGTGGCAAGAAGAAATGGTATCACATCCATTTAATAAAGAGTTATTAACAATTAAGCAAACGGGTTATCTTTGTGTAGAAATACCTACGCTGACAGGCAAGAAAGTAATTAGAAGGTGGGCTTCTGCATCCGCTGAACTTAAGAAAACCAAAGACTTGGATAAAATAACTGGGTTTTATAAGCCAGTTAATCCTGATGACTTGGAGAAATCTGCTGATACTGAATGGCTAAAGAGAGCGGGTCGTTTATATGGCATAGGTCTTGATATCTATAGTCAAGCAATAACTTATGGTTTAAGGCAGGAGTTTGAAGATTTAGTTCGATTATGGGGAGTATATGCTGAAGAGCCTATAGCTATTGTTAAGACAATAACTACAGGGCAAGGCTTTAGAGCCTACTTGAGAGAGCTACCTACTAAAGAACAAACACTAAAGTTTATAGAGTTAATGCAAGTATTCCCTATTGATATGAGAGTAAAAGATGGATTACTTCATGATATAACTTGGAAAAATTTTATGAAGCTAAAAAATAATACGCAAGAAAATAAAAACATAACTTATAAGTTCTTAAGGATGGTTGAGACAAATGGTCTTAAGTATCAAGAACAAAACAAAAAAGAAGGAGCATAATATGTCTGACAGTACAAATATTCTTAGTTCATTAGGCTTAGAGGTAGATGATAGCTTGACCGTTGAAAATAAGTCTATGTCAATGCACGAACACAAACCAGGTGATTATCTAGCCTTCATCGGTAACTTTGAAAAGCGTTATTATGACGTAGAAAAGAAAAGATGTGAAGCTGATACGCCTGGTGCTAGATTAACTTCCATGCAAGGCAAATTCATTATTATTAAAGACCCTGACGGACAGATTATGGATGCATCTTACCAAATCAAAGATGATATTGAATACGGAAGATATAGCTATAATATCTATGTCACCTTAGATGCTGATAAGCAATGGCAAAATGTCAATATCTTTCAGGATTTTACTATAGACGGTACAGATAGTGCTGCTGTAGTGCAAGGCGAAGCTAAATCAGAAGTAGTCCACTTGAACAACTTAGCTATTTATGTAGGCATCCCTGTAACGTTCACTCTTGAAAGCTATACAAGCAAAGCTGGTAAAGAATCTATTATCATCAAGAAAGGTTCTGTTGAACTTAGAGATCATACCATCAATAAAGAAACTTACGCTAAAAGAAAAGCATTAGTTGATTCTCTAACTGCACAATTAAAAGCTAGAGCCGATAAGATGAAAGCTGAAAGAGCTGCTGAAAAAGCACAAGCAGGTGATACAAGTGCATCTACAGCAGATACTGAAGGTAGCTTTATGGGTGAATTTGGAGGTGTTAGCAATAACGCTGATGATGACTTGCCATTTTAATGAAGATACAAAGTAGAAAAATAGGCAGGAAGGTATACTTATGCTTTCCTGCTGAAGCTATTGAGATGTTACTTTTTGAATCATTAAAAAGAAACCCATCTAAAAGAGATCAATTGCTTCAGTTAGCTAGAGACATTCTTAGATTTTCATATAAGAACGCAGTAAAAGATCCACCTGATTATTTAATAACAGCAAAGATTTTTAATTACTTAAAAGAATCTATAGATAACGTAATATAAGGTATAAAATGTTGGACAGGAAAAAATTATCAGAAGTACAACAAGCAGCTTTAGATAATATAAGCGTTAAAGATCAAGTTATCATTTGGGAGACAATGTGCTTGGGATGTCCAGACAAACTTATACAAACTAAAAGAGGAAGCGAAATTACCGAACACTTGGATTACAAGGATGCTTTAGATATGGCAAGTTCATTCGTAACTATCTTAAGGGGGTGTAAGTATGACGATCAAGAATTTACGTTAAAGGAAATAACATCTAACACTTGCAGATTTTGGACTGCTACAACTTGCGAAAAGGAGGATGATGTTGAGTAAGTTATTGGAAGAACAAGAAATGTACGAGTCTCATGTAGTCGCAAAGCTATTTCATAATAAAGAGCTTCATTATTATTTAAGTGATATACTTCCGGAGCTTTTTGGAAATATGGATAGACGGATTACAATCTTCACTATGAAAAACTTGTTCCTAAAAGGTAAAGAAATAACAATAGAGAATATAATAATAGGGCAAGGTGCTCCGGAAGTAAAAGCCTTCATAAGAAAATGCAAGGTTGAGAAGTTGAGATTACCGTCCTTACATGATATGGTATATAGTATAGGAATAAATACTAAGTCAGAAATGTTTGAAGATGCGTATAAAGAGATACATAATATAGCCTTCGCTAGATATACACAAAATCTAATCAAAGATATAACATTCGATCTTGGATATAGAGATGCTAAAGGTATATTAAATAGAGCCAAGGCATTAACTAGAGTCTACAGTATTATATATGGAAGTAAAGTTAAAGATAGGAGAGATCAAATAGGTGATGCGGCTCAAGAGATAAATTCTGATAGTCCGTATATAAGAACCTTCTCTCCAGGCTTAAATATAGGGCTTGGAGGTATTTCAAGAGGATTTGCCGCTACTTTGCTAGGGAAGCCTTCACATGGGAAATCCACAATAGCTACTTATGATTTATTTTATAAGATAGATCATAACTTAATAGAGCGTGGTGATGTGGTTGGAGTTGAAGAATCCCCGACAGTCTTTTGGAGACGAGCGTTCGCACATGTATGTAAGAAACCCATTAAAGCTTTAATGGATGGGGTTGCTAAGATAACCCCTGAAGATATAGCTAAGGTTAAAGAAAGATATGAAGGTAAAATATTCTTCCATAGCCTTAGTGGCTTTAGTGATGTTGCAGACTTAATTATGAGCTTAACCAAAAAGACTGAGTATATCTTGGTGGATCATGTCAACTCTATATCTTACCCTAATGGGGATGACTTCCATGGAATTAAATCCTTAATAAATATAGAGAAAGCATTCTTAAAGGATAATCCTGACTCTGCTATCTTAAACCTAAGCCAAGCTAATACTAAGGAAATGCTTAAAAAAGGCAGACTAATTCCTAAGAAAGAAGATGCTTATATGTCTTCAATCTTAGAACAAGCAGGAAGAGAGTTCCTGGTTGTATATTATCCATATAAAGATTTTACCGACCCTGAAGTACAGAAACATTTCAAAGGTGGTAAACAACCACCAGCGGATAAAGTTCAAATGTATATAGCAAAGAACTCGTTTGGTAACTTAGGGTGTTATGACCTAAGATATGACTACGACCATGGTCGATATAAAGACTGGGTCGGAGATACTATCCATACCCAAAAGGGATCAGAAAACTTTATGCTAGAGTTGGGGCTTATATGAAATTAGAGCTAAGGAACGAAAACAAAGATGGCGTTCACACAGTCGCTAAGTTAATAGCTGAAGACGATTATGAACTTATCATATTAGAGATAATGTATAATCAAAGAATACGTGGAACTTATATGATAAATAAAGAAGAAAAATACCTTCAGTTTTGGGATAAAGATGGAATTGAAACCAGAGCTGAAGAGCAAGAAAGATTAGTCAAAGGTCGAGCTAAACAAGCCGAAGAAGAAAAAAAGAATAAACAAGACAAATTAAACGAACAACTATTCCAAGGAATGATATGATTGACTTCAAAAAACATATTAAAAGTGCTGAAGAGAAAGCTTGCTTTAGCGTTGGGTTAGAAGGTATAAGCTTTCTTTCTGAAGAAATTATTGATCAAGTTAAAGGAGAATTAAGTCCTGAGCAGGCTATTGCGTTTGATGGCTTATCTGAATTTCTAGTTGACCCCGACAAAGAATTTGCTGTCTTAGTAGGTTATGCAGGTGTAGGAAAGACTTATTTGTTATCTAAGTTAATTAAAGCTTTGGACTGTAAGGTCGCTATGACAGCACCTACCAATAAAGCTGTAAGAGTATTAAAAGAAAGTAGTGGTGATATGCAAGGCTTAGACGTTGTTCATTCAACTATTCATAAGTTGTTAGGGTTATATCTTAGATATATGTATCCTAAGAACGCTAAGCCCTTCCAAGCATTATGCCAAAAGAAAGGTCAAGTGTCTACGATCAATACATATGATATACTTGTAGTGGATGAAGCTTCAATGCTAGATGATGATCTATTTATGTTACTTAATAGAACTAAAAGCAAAGAGTTAAAGATAATCTTCATGGGCGACCCTGCGCAAATACCACCTGTCAATAAGCCTGATTCAATACCTTTAGTCGCTAAAGATAGAGAAACTTTTAACATACAGCTTTTCGAGTTATCTACTATTATGAGGCAAAAGTCTGATAGTAGAATCTTATCAATAGCTTCACAAATAAGGGATAATAGATATACTTTACCAAACCCAATTTCTGACAGAGAATCCGAAGGGGATGTTACTTTTTATGACAGGAATAATCCGTCAGAAGTGTCTCGATATCTTTTTGGAGTTATTCAAGATTTTCGCTCTGATAGATTTAGTGAAGACCCAAACTATTGCAAGGTTATTGCATGGAGAAATATCGTTGTAGATTCCTTTAATAGTTTGATTAGGAAGAAGCTCTTTGGAGAAAATGTTGGTTACTTATGCGAAGGCGAGAAGCTAATAGCCGACACTTCTATAATAAGTGATGGAGTTATTGCATTTAATACTTCTGATGAGTTCACTGTGATTAGCGTTGAAGAAAAAATTTGGTCTTATATCATCCCTAGCAACACGAGCAAATCAATGCAAGAAACTTTAAAAGGATTTGAGGTCGAAGAGTTAAAGAGGACTAAGAAGTTTAAGTATTATGAGACGGTAGTTGAAACAGAAGCGTTGGATGAAGATGGTGAGATTTCAAGATTTAGGAATACTATAGATATATTAGACCCAGACTATTTCAAACTTCTAAACGATGTTAAGAATATATTATATAAGACAAACTTTAAACAAGAGTATGAAATGATGGCTGATAGATTTGCTAAAGTTAAGTATAACTATGCAATCACTTGTCACAAAGCTCAAGGGTCTACTTATAATAAAGTATATCTAATTGAAGACGATGTAGATAGGAATACTGATATACTTGAACGTAATAGAATTAAGTATACAGCATGTACTAGAGCAAAGAATCATCTTTATATATTGAGTAGGAAAGTAAAATGATTATAGAAGACAATGAAATTTATAACTTAGATTGCAAAGTCTTTATGGATCATGTGCCTGATGATTACTACAACTTTATCTATACAGATACGCCTTACAATATGGGTAGTGAGTATACCATAGATGATAAAGGGCACTATAGATTCAAGGGTAAGGGTTCGGACTTTATGAACGATTGGGAAGCTATGGATGGCTTGTGGTGGCATGATTTCTTTAAGAAAGCTTACCGTATCATCAAGCCAGGTGGTTTCTTCATTACTCATAATATAGATAGACAATCTGATCTTTGGACGTACTATGCAAGGAGATCAGGATTTATGCCATTACAAAAGTTGTATTGGCTCTTTATTGATAATTTCCCAAAGGGGGTTGACGTTGGAACACAACTCGATAAGTTATTGGGTATTAAAAGAGATGTTGTGGGTAAGGCTAAAGGAGCTCAAGCAAATTCAACAGGGAAGTATGGAGCTTGGGGGAAAACCAGTATCTTCAATAAGGGAGATAAAAACCACAATTCATCTGAATACGACAAGACAGTTGCTACATCTAGCGAAGCAAAAAAGTATGACGGTTATAAGTACGGACAAGCGGCTCTTAAACAAGTGGTGGAAGAAATTCTTGTACTTTGGAAACAACCCGAAATTAACGTACCAAAAGCCATACTACAAAACGAAGATAAAAGTAGAGTTAGACATAACATGCGATGGCATCCCTCAATCTTCAACATACAAAAGACTTCGGTTAGAGATCGAAGACCTAGTAAACCTACTGGAATATCATCTGACGCAAGATGGACACCAAACTTATTGATTGACTCAAGGGTTAGACCAGGCATGATACAAGAAATGTCTCATGAAGACGCAGCTAAACTTGTAGAGATTTTACCTATAGTTAAATATCAGAAAGATGATGAAACATTTCTTCCATATGCTTACGTCAAGAAACCTAATAAAGCAGAGAAAAATATGGGTTTAGAAGAAGCAGGGATAGAAAATATACATTCAACGGTTAAGCCTATAGCCTTATGTAAGTGGGTGTTGGACTTATTTGCTATACCCGACAAGCATTTAATGAAAGTCTACGACCCTTTTAGCGGGCAGGGAACTATACCTAGAGCATGCAAGGAGTTAGGAATACCTTATAATGGTACAGAACTTAATCCTGAGTTTTTTAAGATTATTAAAGCAAAAGAAGATCACATTAACAATAAACTAACATTATTCTAAAGGAGTAATTATGCAAGACCGTGTAGGGCAAAATTATGTAGAAATAAGACGTTTAATCAATTTCAGTATGGAAGTTAGTAGCAAGTTAGCTATAATAACTTTAATGAATGATATTCCTATCAACTCATACCAGTTCGATGCTATGCAAAAGCGTATGGCTCAACCAGCAGAGGGTTTAACGGAAGTTATATGCAATGGGAAGAAATTCAATGTCAAGTGGTTTTTTAGACCAACGCCACAAGAGCCAATGCCATATCTCTTTGAAATAGGTATCATGGAAGAAAATAAAGCTAACCCTATACTATTAGGAAGTAATGGATCAGCTATAGCGAATAAAGAGCTAGAAGATAATATGCGTAAAGTTCCATTCACACTAGCCCCTAAGGAAGCGGACGATATAGCTAAGTCTGTTGGGTCATGGTTAATATTGAGAATTAAAGAGTTAGGAGGTACAGAATGAAAGTTGAAGACTTCTGTACGCCTGTAGAATTAAAAGAAGTTTATTATAAAGGTGAGTCAAATTATCTTCCTATGAACGAATATAAAGGTGTTTATACTAAAGACCATCAACTTATTAGTGTAGTTAAGAATAGTTACAAGCTAGAAAGTAATGAAGAGATTTTAGAGAAAACTATCGGTTTATTAGATAAGATGGGAATTAAATATCATATCGATCCTATGAACTCTTACAGTACTTTAAAGCGAATGACTTGTTTTACTACTTTCCCTGATGTGAAGATAAATGATGGCGAAAGTGATATATTCCTAACTATGATTATATATAACTCTTATGATATGAGCAAGGCTAGGGATGTTTGCTGGGGCACATTCAGACTTGCTTGTAGCAATGGTGCTATTATGGGCTTTAAAGTGCTAACTGATATAATGAAACGAAGACATTCAAAGAATTCTTACTTTGGTATAGAAGAGGAGTCTATAGATAGAATGTTTAAGAACTTCTATATTATAGGTCAAAGAGTTGATTATATTAAGACGTTAGCTATTACGCCTAGCAATATTAAAGATGCTAGCAATATACTTGGAGAAAAATACACTAAGTATATGAATGAAGATAATAGATGGAAAGAAGTGAAAACTATGTATGATTTGTATAACACTATGACTTGGTATACTACCCATAAAGTTTATCATGCTCATAAAGATGGCTATTACAATAAGATAGCGAAGGCGTTTGACTTATGATTGATTACAAAGCAAAACTGATAGCATTACTTGGTAAATTAGATACAGAGATAGAAATACTTGTTCAGGTAGATGTAAAGAACCAAATACCTGGCAAAGCTATAAGGTTATATAATGCTAAAGGTGATTCGGCAGGCTTTGGAGAGATGAATCTTGGAACAGTAGATAGTGAGGGCGATCTCTTTAGCGAGGGTAGCTCTCACCAATCCTATAAGGCAAAAATTAATCTTTTGAAAATATTAAAAGGAGGAGAACATGGAAAAATTTAAGAAAAGGTATGTTAAAGTTTCACTAGGAGTTGCAGAAGTTTATCCTCAAGATAAAAAAACATCTATTAGTTTATTCTCAAAAGAATTAACAGAGGCAATTAACACAGGCAAGCTTGAGAAGTACCTTGAGGTACACCAGATTAGTGAGGAGGAATACGATGAATTTCAAGATCACGATTAAAGGTTCATGTGCAATCAAGAAAAATACTATTAAAGAGCTATGGTGGAGGTATGAGACTATGCCAGGCGGAGGGAAGAGAAGAGTACCTAGAGAGAAACCTGTTAAGTATTATACTCCCGCTTATACTAATTGGGCTAAAGAAGCTATTACCCAATTAGCAGTATTCAAAAGTAACTTAGCTATACATAATAATAAGTTGCCTAATGGTGAAGAGTTAATATTTCCAATTACTACACCTATATTCCTTACTTGTATATTCTTCGTAGATCATAGGTCTGTAACAGATATAAGTAACATGATGGAATCTCCACAAGATGTCCTTGCAGGCAATGCAGGTTCGTTCCTGGATAAAACATCAAGAGGAGTTAAAATTAAGTATGATCATAGTAAGTACCGAATCATATCTGATGATAATTATAAGATAGTTAAAAATCTTGGTGGGTCTACAATCTTGTATGATGCTGTGAATCCACGAACTGAAATCTTTATATCTTCATATAGCCCTGAAATATATAAGCAGATGTTTGCACTAATGCATCCAGGGCAAAAGATAAGTATACTTAACCCATGGGAAGACCAACCATCACTTGATTTCGGTGGTGAATTTGATAACATCTTCGACTAAGGAGAAAGCAGTGGAATTTTTAATAAGTATAGTGGAGTACATAATAGTAGTCTTTGGAATATTTTTCGTCCTTGCAATTTCATTCATAGTTTATTGCATAAAGACTGATGATAAGGATCAAGATAATGGACGATGAAGTATTAGATAATCATAACTTAAAAGGAGAATACAACTAATGATAAAATATGGAATTAACAACGCAAGCAATTTTAAGTTACAACACTTTGCAACTGGTAGTTATGGTTGTAAGTGTGCAAGATGTGGCGAGAAATTTATAGGAGACAAGAGAGCTACACAGTGTCTGCAATGTGCATTAGACGATATAGAGAGTTTACTGCATAAGCATTTAGTTAGGCAAGGCAGAAGCGAAGATATGTTAAGGGAGGAGGTAGCTAATGGAAGATAAATGTAACACTTGTGAAAATTGCTTTGATGTAGACGTAGCTGACTATGCAGATAGAGCGATTCAAAAAGTAAGAGTATGTACTATATTACCTACACTCTTCAAGTCAATTAAAGAAACAATTTCCAATAGAAAGTTAAAAATAACTAGATGTGAACATTATTTCAAAAGGAGTGTATAATGTCAGTTTGCGTGGATAGAAGAAGTGATGGCGTACCCATACTACATAATCACATAGTAGAAGAGTTAAAAATAATCACAGATACTATTAGCCCTAAAGATGATGTATCACTTGTGATAACCAAAGCACCATACAACAAGTATCCTAGGTTTAAGCTAATATACAAACGTGGTCATAGGGATAGCGAAGTGTTAGCTAATATCTTTGACTCTCTTAACAGGAAATTAGATGAAGGGCTAAGGGATAGCTCTGAACTCGATCCTTTAATGCTAAAGACCATTGGCTATTCTTTAGATGAATGTAATGATGAAACAGAATTAAGCGAAGACGAACAAGTTCCTTCCTTATATAAAATTGAAGAAACAGTTAAGGAGACTTGTGGTCTACCACCACAGAATAGTTTCATTGAAGCTTTAGATAACCTTTCCATAGCTATAGAGAAGTTAAAGGCATGCTATAATCATGATTCAATGGAAGGTGAATAATTTTGTGCAAAATAATTTAATAGGATCGTTTCTAATGGACGGTTGTTTAATAGCCAATATAAATATATACCTAGATACCAAACGTTTAATAGGGGCGACCTTAGCACTGTTAAGGGATTAAATTAAACTAAATTTCATAACTAATTTACAGGAAAATCCAAAAATGAATACAAGTGATTCAGACAAGTTAGAAAAGGTTAAAGATAAAATTAGAGAAAAGGTTCATGGCAAGCAAGTAAAACCAAGAACTGGTACAAGTAATACTATACAAGTTAATAATCTAGTAGGGTTAGATGTTCTTAGCACCGCAGATTACAGAGCTGTATTTAATAGTAAAGGAGAGGTTCTAACTTATGATGGTGTTCTTCTGTTGTATCATAAAAAGACTGTTATATCTAATAAGAATAGAGGTAATGCAGCACAACTGATGGCACAAGAGCAGAATGGTAGAGTGGTATCAACAAGTAAAGCTATCGCTAGACTTCGAAGTAAGAATCCTGGCTTAGAGATAAAACATGCTTTCGTAATTGGTAGCGTATACTATACTGAAGCATATAGAAAATGGCTTATAGAATATGAACTTGAAAAGAAAACGGGAGTAAAGCAAGATGATAATAACAAAGGTGTTGAAGGAATACGAGAGGACATTCAAGACGAACGAATCGAAAGTATTCCAAGTAGGGCAGGCAGTAACGAGAGACCAGCTGACGAAGTATGCGAAGGATCAAGGGTTGATATATGAAAACTTCCGAAGAGGAGGAAGGGTAGTTATAAACTTAGTCGATTTTAGACATAGGTTAAGATTAGAAGCGGAGGGTTAAAGAGAAGGGGCATATAGCCCCTTCTATTTAATTTTACAATGATCTTCAATTTCAATCCAAACAGACTCACCTTCATTAAGTGCATCAATAACCCTGCCATACATCTTAATATAAGCTATAGTTGAATCTCTAACTGTATAAGTGCCATTACGATTAACTACCGAACTACCTGTTAAGGGACAACCTAAAGTATCTTCATCATCATTGCCAATATGTAGATAAATCCAAGTAAAGTTAGGAACATCTTGTAGCCATAACATACCTTGATGGAAAGGGTTATCTCCTCTATAAGTTCCTCTGAACCTCTCGGTATACTTAGCATGCAACCTACCAGCAGTTCTAAGCTTAATCTCATAAACGCCTTCAGGTATTCTAGTTTCCCCATATACCTTCTCTTTTCTATATTGATCTTCTAAAATGAAGCATATAAAGTCCAAGCTATTGTCTTTATCTTCATAAAGACAACCGATAGTTTCATTGCGGGTTGCTAAGATTCTAGTTAGTCTAAGTTTCATAGTTACGCCAAAGACTTTTTCTTAAAGATGTTAGCCAAAACTGGGTTGTCTTCTACTTTAGCTTTTGTAGGGAAGTTAGCTAGGTGCATTCCAAGCCACATACGAGCCTCTTCTAAATACCTCATGGCTGATTGGTAAGAATAATGAACTCTTTCATCAGCAGAAGTAGACTTTAAAAGGTTCCATACTAAGTCTGTCCTGGATGCCAGAGACGTTCTTAAAGACGATATGGTGGCAAATTCTTTTATTTGTGGAAGTTCCCCATGAAAATCATCAGCTAAAGGTTTTATGTCTTTAGTAGATGTTGGCTGTGGTATATATGGGTAAGGCTCGCCTAAATAATGGCATACTTTCCCTAAGTGCATACGAGCTAATTCCATAGAGGTCTTAGCTAACGATAGTTCTCTTGTATCACCTACAATTGCACGACCTTCTGCAAGTAAACTTGATCGCATATTTTTTATAAGTTTTAATTTCAAAGTATATCTCCCTTTAATTTTGTTTTGAAGTCTTTAGCTATCATTGTATTCTTCATTGTTTTGCCTACTATATCTGAAGCTGCAAACAATCCTGATACTACATCTAAGCCTATAATTATATCACTTGAGTGATTCGCTAGAAGAGTAGAGACTTGCCCTACCGTAGTATGATCGGGGAAGTTACGAGCTACTAACTGTAACCCTATCACCAACCACCTTTTCTTTCCCTTAAGGAAGGATAGGGTAGCATTGACGCTACCCTTTAATATCGAGCCTACTTTACTAAATATGCTCATTCCTGATTCCTTGCTTTACCAAATTTAATAGCTCCTGATAAAACATATAAAGCACCAATAACTATATCTTCTACAGCCTCTTCGTACTTAGCGGCATCGCCATCAAAGTCTAATGAATCTTTAGCACAATCTAAAAGTTCAATAAACTCTTCATCGCTCATATCAGTAAACTCGTTACCAATATCTTTGAAATCTTTTACTGCTGGGTATACGTCAGGAAGTACACTAGCATATGCTGTTATTCCCTGCTCTTGTACAGCAGTATTAACTATGCCTGCTAGCAAGATAATTACTTCCTTGGTATTTTGTATTCCGAAAACACCAAGTGTTGGTTTCACTACCATATCAGCCGGCTTTAATTTAATACCAACTCCTAACAACTTTTCACTTAATTTACTCTGCATGTCTTTCTCCTGTTGAATGATTTTTGAATATAAGAAAATCTGGACTCAATGTCAAGCCAAGGTTTAATTTTATTTATTAAGTATAAATTCTTTCAAGAATAGCCATCCTACTCCTATTATACTACCTGCTATTCCTATTGAAGTTATTATAACAGAAATATCTTTAACAATCTTAGCTGTATTAGACAGAAAAGATTTAGGTGCTTCACTTATCATACGTTGTATATACTTCTTTAACTCACTCTCATTAGCTTCTGCTACTTCAATAGTGAGATAATTACTTTTTATGTCTTTTGCAATATCATCTATCTTTAATTCTATATTAGAAAAGCCAGACTGCATAGCTTCTCTAAGATTATGTGTAGCTCGCCTGGTATGGTAAGCTCCCCACATATCATTTTCTATAAGTTCCTTTATGTATCTTGGGTCGATGTCCGCTGGGTCTACATTCCATGAAAGTAAAGTCCCATCATTCATCATAATACCATTTTCACCAAACTTACACATAGTTAAATCCTTATTTTAAGATTAAGTAAACAACAGTTAAGATGTAACTAATTAACACGATGTATCTAAAGTTGATACCTAACTTATCTCTAAGCCATATTAAAGGACAATCCCAATCAAAGTGCATTATCTTTTGCAAGACGCTAGCATCCTCTTGATACCACTTCTCACAAGTTTGTTTTATCTCGAAGCCATTAGGTATAATCTCTCTTATTAAATATAAAATTATTGCTACTTGTAATGAGACTAAGTAAACTTCGTTTGTATAAAGCAGAGCACCTAAAGTTAATATAGCTCCTACAGATAGCCTTGACAAAGCCCCTTGGAAATGCCAAGCACCTTTATGGAACTTGCCATTGATTTCATCTGAATCAGACTTGTATATCATACACTCTAACTGTTCAGCAAAGTGCCAATGTACAAACCCTTCAGTTACTGCAAAGATAATTGCTAGCAAGTTTATTGAAATTATAGGTATCATTTTAACAACCTTTCTATTTCATCTTCAAATAATAAAAATGGTAAATTGTCTTTTCGATATGCCTTGTCAGCATAAACTAAATAAGATGTGTCTGCATCTGCATACCATAAATCAACTGTTAAATCATTAGCTATTATAAATTTACAGACAGCTTGATTCGCAGTCTTACCTAGTATCTCTACTGGGCTTATTTCTTTTACTATTGGCTGTTCTGATTCTTGTGCGAAAGCAAAGGAAATAAATATTATTAAGAATAATAAAGTTTTCATTAGTTACCTACCTTTCTAAATACAAAGATTAAGTTTAAAGTTTCAGCCGCTGTAGCATGTTCCGCATACAAAGTAGTTGAAGCTGTTTCATTGTAAGTGTTACCAGCTAAAGTTAATATCGATGCTGTAGTGCTTGCTGTTGTACTAGTAACTATTTGCTCGCCACCACTTGATGTGCCTATCTTGACACCAGTTAAACTGTTACTTCCTAAAGCTCTAATATAATCTATTCTATAACCTTTTGGTACTATATTGGTAAGTGTCGTTGCCGTATTGGCAACGCTTAACTTAACATCACGATAGATTAAAGAACGTTGTTCAGCACTTAATGAAATAGGGCTTCCACTTGTACTTCCATGCAAACCGTTTTGTGTTTCAATCCATCCCAATCTTCCAGCATTTTCGGGTTCATATGAAGCTACGCAACCAAGTTGGATAACTGAAAAATTTGATATAGTGAAATTAACAGCAGTAGATGATTTTATAGTCAGATATAAACCATTTATACCATTAGAAGTCTTAACAAATTCATTATGACCAGATGTAAGGTTTATGCTTGCACCACTCATCCCCAAAGCATCGTGAGTCCCTGTTACACTACCTGAATTATAGGTTAAGTCAAAAGAAAATAAATAGTCTTTCCCAAGAGTTCCTGTTGTTGAACCAAGGAAGTGAACAGCCGTATTGTCGGTTAAGTCATCTCCTGGATAATCATGAGTGTAACCAGAAGAAGTTATTGCAGACAAGGTAGTTCCGTCAGAGAAATAAGGAGAAGAACCTAATTCCGTCTGACTCGCATTCAAATCCGCATAGTCAATAGCTACATCTTGAGGTTCGCCATTGTTGTACTTTGATGTTACTTCTGCTTGGGTTAATGCTCGGTTGTAAAACAATAAGCTATTTATCGTGCCATTTAAATAGCTACTTGCACTATTCCCTATTTTCAATGCCTGGGTAAGTGCAAAATCATAAACATTTACTGTATTGACAGATAAAGTCTGAGGAACACCATTAAGATATATCTTTGAATCAGATGTTGTTTGACCAAATACTACTGTAATATGTTGCCAAATACCTGTAACTGGCGTTACATTAGTTATTAAGTTTACTCGATAACCATTAGTCCCATAAACAGAATACAGAGCAAAGACTATCCTTCCAGAATTTGCATACTGGAGATAACCCCCATTATTACCGTCTGTATTCCTTGAAAAAACTTCTTGTGTAGTAGCAACTGAATTAAATTTAACCCATACCTCGACAGAACCATCCCCAGTATGGAAGTCAAAATTATTATTATCTGCAACCGTTACTACGTCATCCACACCGTCAAACTTCATCCCACCACTTGGATTGCCCCATTGGTCTGTATAAGCGATAGGCTTTAGGTTTATTAAAGAATCTATTGTGCTACTACTAACACTTGCAACAGGGTTGACCTTACCAAATTCACCATATTGTGCTTGGGTTATACCACTAAGTAATATAAACCAAAGTATTAAATATTTAAAGATTTTCATTAGTTACCTCACTACTAATCTAAATGGAACACTTGAATTACTTTTTATCCATAACCACCTTGCATATTGATCATCTTTTATAAACTCGTCAGCTAGGATAAAAGTTCTAGTTGAATCTTCAGGTGGGGTGCTATCTGTTCCTCTATAAAAGCTATAGAACAAAGTATCAGAACTTGCACCACCACCAATTAGCAAGACGCTAGAGGATTGATCTGTATAATCAAACCCAAAGTCATACTTCACCCAGGATGTTGTTGCAGTGCTTGCCTTAAAGTAAGACTGCTGTGAATGATCCCCAGGATTTACTTGTGCCCCTAGCTTCGCAAAGCTGAAGACAAACAATAATGTTATTAAATATAACCACTTCATTTTACTTCTCCTTATTATTTAATGATAGTTTTCTTCGTCTTTGTATAGCTCTAACTTCTCCTTCTAATTCTTTAATTTTTAATCTAGCTTCTTTCATATCTTCGACAACCGATTTCATTTCAGAACTTATACGTTCAGGGCTAAGACCAAGCTCTTTTAAAGTCTCTCTATGCTTAGCTCCTTTATTAAGGATTCCTTTAGCTCTGTTATATTGTGCTTCTGCTCCACCACTATATTCTAAGTAAGATAGTGTTTGTTTCTCTATTGGGAATGATAGCATCTTCCAAAACAAATCGGTAGGGGTTAAGTCTTCCCTGACTCTCATTAGTTTACCTCTTACTTCAATACCGTCTTTTTCAAATGTCATAGCATCTAATACATTCTTAATAAATACAGGAGAAAGCTTCTTCATCTTTTGTCTGATTTTCTTTTCCTCTATTTCGCTATAGTAAGTCTGATCACTTAACTGATCGAAAGTCCAATCAACTAAAGCTCCCGATCCTACAGCTACGTCTTTAACGAATCCATAAGGAGCACCTAAGCCTATCTCAATAAGTTTATCGTGCCAAGTTTTACCCCAAGAGTTTGCATACATATCTGTAATGAGAGGGGAGTCTTCACCTAACATATCCCTTGTGTCTAAACCAACTGCTGACCCCATACCTCTATGAAGTATTGACCCGATAGGTGTATTAGTAAGATCGTCTAATTCCTCTGCACCTTGATACATTAAGTAATCCATCTCTTCGTCTGTAAATAACTCTGCAATCATGAACATAGAAGCCATCAATGGGAACTTAGTTATGCCATGAAGACCTAAACCAATCATACTCTTAGAAGCTACAGCACCCCATTGCTTATTTCTAATTAGATTCTTCCATAATGAAAAGTTATGGAACATAAAGTTCTTGTAAGTTAAAGCTGATTTTGCCAAG
Source organism: uncultured Ignavibacteriales bacterium (assembly GCA_942492055.1). Classification (GTDB taxonomy): domain Bacteria; phylum Bacteroidota; class Ignavibacteria; order Ignavibacteriales; family Melioribacteraceae; genus CALODP01. Next base: position 123,281 of record CALODP010000014.1, read on the forward strand.
CTCTGTACTAAAGGATGGTTTTGTGCTATGGGTGCTTTACTGTCGAATATCGGAGCTCTTCCCCCCTTACCCCACACACCCATAGTCTTATCAACATTGTGTATGGTATAATCTAGTAAGTCGTTACCCGATAGTCCTCGTCTCTTCCCTATTTCATAGAAGGTTTGAGCTGACTGAAGTCTAGTATATCTCTCGACTCCCATACCAAGAACAGACATAGCCTTAAGCATACTCCTAAATGTCTTTTCTCCTTTGCCTTTATAGTAGTGCTCCGTATCTCCACCAACACCGAAGACTTCTTCAGTTCCTACTCCACCAATCTTCCTCATTAAACTCATAACTTGCATATGCTCTAACATCTGTGGATCGAGATTAAACTTCTTAGCGGCTCCTTCTACATCCATAATCCCTTTTTCTACAGCTCTTAATGCTAAGCCTACATTCACAGCGTTCTTAGACGCTTCGCCAAATATCTTAACTGCATCGCCACCGCTACCTATCTTATGTATACCCATCTGGCTTATAGCCTGGTTGACAGTAGTTTGAAATCCTTGAGTAGCCTGAAGTATAAGGAACGAAGGTTTAATACCACCAACATGGTAAGCCATTGCAGCTCCCCTTACATAATCCACCCAGGTTCTTTCAGGTGTCTTAAGTTGGTTTAAGTATCCTCGTCCATACTCTACTTCATTTCTCATCTTATCTAATTCACTTTTACTTAAGTTATGCTTTTCAGGATTTTTAACCATGTCATTATATTTAGCTTCCCACATATCCATGCGATCGTTCATGCGTTTGAAGTACAAAGGTTTCATACTTCCAAACACAGATTCACCAACAAACCTTCCCATCTGTGACTCATATTCAAGAGCAGTAAAGTGCATACCTTCAACAAAATCCTTTTCGTATGTATGTGGTTCGAAAAGTTTGTTCTTCGTCTGTGTTGTTATCTGCTCAAGTAATCTAGTTATAACTTCATTGGTTGGGTCTATGTCACCACGATTAACAAGTTCCATAATTTGTCTTGTTGTTAGGTTGTCCCAATAGGTCTTGTTATCTATCATGTCGCCTATCTTATACATAGTGCCTTTGTAACCTTGGGCTTTTAATTCTTCCATAGTTTTATTAGCACTTGTTCTATCATTAGCATAAGTATAAATAGAAGATGCTAAGTCAGGGTTAGCTTCCTTAACTTCTTTAGGTAATGAAACTTCTATATTCCATGTGTCGGGAGTTGCAGGTCTTACAGAGTTATAATATACCTTGTTATCTAATGAAGGCGGATATAGTTTCTCTGCTAAGAATGTAGCAATCTTTTCTCTTTCAGCTGGGAGTACAGAAGTATTCCCTTTCATTTTTTCAGATACAGCCTTCCAATTCTTTCCTAATAATTGTTCAAGTTCTTTAACATCAAGATTACGAGTTATATTGTTGTCAACTTCTAATATAAATTCAGCAGTCTTTGCTCTGTTAAGTTTATTAGACTCCTTCTGTGTCCATGCGTGTCTATCCAACAACTCTTTCTCTTTGCCTGTGATGTTGAACTCTTTCGCATACTGTTCATAGTTCATTTGTGCTATTTGATTTCTTCTTCTCATTTCTCCATACACTCTAAACGAAGATAGAAAATGATCTACTTGTTCGGGGAAACTCTTTATCATCTGTCTAAGTGGTTTAAAGTTAGCTACGCCTTTAATATGCTCCATGATGCGACCAAGCTCGTAAGTGGTCTGATTAGTCATAGAAGCACCTTCTCTATACACCCTATTAAATTCAGGAACATGTTCAGCCATTTCAGATGGGACTTCTGTGAACGTCCACATCTTCTTTAAACCACCATATAACTTTGAATAAAGAACTCCATCTTTAAGCATAGAAGTAAAGCCATTCATACCCTTGGATATAATAGGAGATTTAATAGTGTTCTTTCTGATCTCCATATCTTTCCATATCTTATCATTTATAATTTCTCTTGTTTCACTAGGTAACTTAACTTCTTCTTTGTATTCATTACCGTCCTTATGTATTTCATTTATCTTTTTAGGATCAACATACTGTTCTTCTTTTTGTGCAAAATAACTGCTATATTTGCGTTCTAATGACCGTCTATTATCGGGTCTAGTGTTATCTATACCAAACGTCCTATCGTTCAATGACGAGGGTCTTAGAGGTCTTAAGGGTTTAGATTTATCTAAATTTGATCCTGATTTTTCAGGTAATTCCGCTCCAGTTAAATTTTTAGGTAATTCCACTTCAGAAACAACAGAAGTAATTTCATCTAACTTAGATTCAGGGACACCTACAACCCTAGAGCCAAGATCCCTAACCCAAGATTTAATTTGATCCCATATAGTATTAACCTTGCCTACTGGATTCTTTGCTGGCAATGAGTCCAAGTATCTAGCAAATTCAGGATTGCTAAGTCCATAAGCAACAAGTTCAGTAGGATGCTCTGTAATAGCTTGATTCATGACATCATATACTTCTTGACCTAACTTTTCTCGCAACACCTTTTCATCAGCTATCCAGTAATCAAGTACATCCTTTTGAATTTCTTTTAGCTTGTTATCTCTAACTTCTATTTCTTTAGGTGATAGTCCTTCTATCGCTTTGGGTGACTCTAATAAAGCGTGAATTGTTTCATGTGTTATTTGTCTTTCTATTTCAGCTTTAGGGACAGCTTCTTTAAACGCACTAGGGCTGATGATTATCTCATTAGTCTTAGGATCGTAAGCCATCTGTTTACCTTCTCCGGCTTCCTCTACCCTAATCTTAACTCCAAGTTTATCAGCAGCTTCAGACAAGAAACTAAGTCTATCGCTAGTCTTAAACTGATCGTTAAATTCCTTAACACTCTTAGACTTAGTCAAAGCCCCTTCTATTTCCTTAATGGTTATATCCTTGATTCCAGAAGCAGTTCTAAATTTAAGATCACTTAAAGTCTTACGCCTATTTTCAGGGGTTGCAACATTAGAGATATCTACGTCTGTCTTCTCTGGAGTTCTTAAATCATGCTTTAAAGTATTCGCTTTATCTCTCTCGACTAATTTAGATTGAACCTCTTCAGATAACCCACTTCTCTTTCCAATAGATACTTTAACTTCTTCTCTAAGTTCTGCATCAGGTATAAGTGTTTCTAATTCCTTATCTAACCTAACTACATTTTCAGTAGCTTCTTTCAATGGGTCAGGCTTGGCAGGCTCAGATTCCTTAGCAGGTTCTTCAACAACTTTCGATTCCTCTTTGACAACTGCTTTCTCTTTAGGTTCAGCGATACCGAGCTTCTCTTCCACCCCTTCCTGAATCCGCTTTTCTGATTCACTAAGTCGCCTAGACTCTGATTCAATTGGTTTTTCTTCTTCAACTTTTGGAACTTTAGTTGGATCTCTGAATGCTTCATCCATAAACTCCCTTAACTCTGAAACATCTTTAGGTTTTTTATTATCTATTATATCTTTCATTACAGCTTCAGGTGACTCGAAAAGTGCTCTTCTTGATTCCACGTTTATATCTTTATCTTTTACTACATCTTTATCCACACCATTATAAACTTCTTTTCTATACTTAGTCATAAACTCTTTACCCAAAGTCTTACTATATACCTCAAAGAGAGCCGCAGTTTCAGGGTCAGCAATAGCTTCTTTAGTCTTAGCAGGGTCTGCAATATATTGCAGTATATTGTTATTAAGTAATCTATTGACTTCGTGTATTGGAACTCCTATATCATTAGCTAACTTTATGACCCCATCTAACAATACTTGATCTTTAGGTAACTGAGTTTTCTTAAATAGACCATTGATCTTATCCCCAACTAAACTAAGTGCCAACATATCTGCACCTACTATCTTATTCATTTCATACTGCTGGTATTCTATAGTGCCTTTATCATAAGGATTCTTTAGATCTTTAAAAGTCTTTTGGTAAACTCTGTCTCTAGTTTCAGAAACTTTACCATCTTTTAAAGCGGCAAAGAATGCTTTCTTAGCAAATGGGACTGCTTCAGTTATATAATTGTAATCTCCTATATTCTGCTTATCTAGCTGTATAACTTCCTCGCTAAGGACATTTACCTCGCCTTTAGTAACAAATGCTTTCCCATCTATCTTTTTTAATAAACCTTTCTCTTCTATGAAGTAATTGCCACCACCTGCACCAGCGATTTCTATAGACTCTTCTAAGCCCTTACCTGCTTTCATTCCTTGCTTAACCACTTCCCAAGAATCTTTATCTACCATAACAGATTTAGTTTTACCCTTAGCATATGATTTCCAAGCGTCTAAATTTGCAAAGTGATATGATGCAAAGGTAAATGCTGTAGCTAATCTGTCTTCTGTACTACCATCCGAAGTATAGTAGCCTAACATACCTGAAGTGACACCAGTGCTTAGTTGTTTAGTGACTTGTGGATTAGATCGTAAGAATTTCATAGCTTGATTAAACTGTAATCCCTTTGGTTGTCTTAACAAACTAGATACAGCCGGAGCCAAGACCCTTTCTCCTGCTACACCAAATGCAGTAGCCATTAGACCGAACTTAGCATTGTGAGATATATCGTCTAGTAAAGCATCTGTGCCACCTTCTATACCATGTACAATTGTACTAGGAGCAGAAGCTAATTCCATTGTAAGCATACTATGTAAAGCTTTGGTAGCCAAACCTCCAAGGTCTGTAGCTGTTATAGCTTTAGGCAACATCTTTCCAACTACCGCTCCTGCACCACTTCCGCCTATAGCAAACAATGGTAAGTCTAAAGCGAACGTAGTTGCTGTATGAGCAAAAGAATCCCAAAAACCATCTGAATCATATTGGACTTTCTTTCCAAACCATTCATTAACAACTCTTTTTTCATCTTCATCTAAAGGAAGTTTGACTCCGTTATAAAGTATATTATCTCCTTTGAAGTCAAGGTTATTAACAATCACATCATCTAAAGTATGCTTACCGCCAGTATCATCCCCAGCTGCCATTAAACCCAACTTAGTCAACTTGCCTACCTGTGAATTGTTAAACGCTGAAGCAAAAAATCCTTGACCTATTCCATCATAAAACTCCCCACTTTCGGGATTTAAGTCTTTAGCTACCCTTCTGAATAATTGTTGTTTATAAGCATCTTTCAGAAAGCCATTCTGATTTTGGAAGTCTTCATCATCGCTTAAGATAACACTATCAATAGAGTCAGTAAGAAATGAAGCTATTTCATTACCATCTGCATCAGTAACTACATTGTACTCTCTTTGCTTCCCATCTGCATCAAGTTTATGCCTACGCTCTGTAGTATTAGCTCGTTTAACTTCACCATCAAGCATTTCAGGAAGTATGCTAGCGATAATATCTCTGCTAGTCTTATACTCTATAGCTTTTTCTACTGCGTTAGACTCCTCTAAACTATAAGGCTTATACTCCATTTGAAGCCCTAAATCCATAGGTTGCCCAAAATCAAGGTCTCTTTGAATATCTTTATTTGTTAGCTTAGCCATAGCAATCCTTTTAGTATAATTAACTATCTTCTTACTGCCCCTGTAAAGGCTTTTCTTTTAGATTCTTTTTCTTTACGTCTATTATCTACTTCTATTTCATCCCCAATTATTTTCTTTGCATAAGAATAATGTTGATAAGTTTTTGGGTTATATGGATTGTACTGCCCATAACCATCTCTTCCTGTTATGATGCCTTCATTAGGTCGCATTACATTGCCTGCATCAAAGCGATATGACTCGCCAGTCACGGGATCGACAAGATTAACTTCGTCTCCATACCCCATATATTTAGGTTGACCACCCTCTTTAACACGTCTTCCATTTTGGAACATTAAGTCATTCATATTCTTAAAGTGATTCCAATAGTAATCTTTACTATTTTTGTTCCAAAAGATATCATACATCTGTTCTGCATCTTGCTTGCCATAACTACCGCCAGCCATTTCATTTATTACTTTCCTATCACTAAAGTATATATCAGGATCGAATCGTTCACCTGGTCTTACTCTAGCGAAAGCTTCTCTATATTCTTCTCTAGCTATTTCCCCTGCACCACCGACAAGCATACTTCCGGCATACTCACTATATTGTGATAAAGCTATATATCTATCTTGAGCGTATTTTAACTTCTCTCTAGCATTAACGAACGCAGTATTGTCGGGAGCCTTAGGGTCGGGGGGATTAAAAGCTTTCATATTCTTTTGTAATCCTTCTTTTAATAAAACCCAAGCGTCTGCAAACTCAGCTTTATCTCCATACGTCTTGAACATTTTATCTCTTAAATCACCGAAGTCAAAGTTTCTACCACGATTAGTAACTAACCCTGTATCTTGATTGAAAGCTAATAAGACATCGCTTAGCAAAGGGCTCGATGCCATCTTTGTGCTTAAGTTCACTATAGGGATATTCCTTTTCAACTCCTCTAGCTTTATCTTATCTGTTTGCATCTGAAATTCTTTAGAAGATATATTAAGCAAGTCTTCTTTATATTTTAAGTTTTGCATTAGTGCTTTAGATTGATTAAGTAAACTCTGATCTGTTATCTCGAAACGCTTAGCTAATGCTTCCATTGCACTCTTCGCTTCTAGACCACCAATTGCTCCTAACGCTCCTAATGCTTCACCATAAATAGCAGCTTGTTGTGCTTGTGCTGTAGCTATCCTATTATTAGCTTTCTGTAAGTTTAATGCTTCAGCTTCTATATCAGCTAGACCTGATTGAACAGCAGGATCTTCACTAACAGCTTCAGCTTGTTGCTCCGTAGTTTTAAGTCCTGGCTCTAGTGCGTTTAACTGTTCATTAAGCTTATTCACTACATCAGTAGTTGCATTACTTTGCCTAGCTAATAAGTCAGCAGCTGCCGCTCTTTCTACACCACCTAAGAAATTACCACTTCTAAGGTTGTTTAATTGATTTAAGAACGCATCACTCATAATTGCCCCACTAACTTATCCACCTGTGAACCACTAAGGTTAACTCCACCTATATTAGAAGTAGAGTTTACAGCGTTAGGATTTCGCTTGCCTATATTATCTACTTGCGTTTGTAACGCACTAGCGGTCTTAAAGCTTCCAAGTGCATTAGCTCCAAGATCTAAACCACCTAGAGCACCAGAAATAACTCTCTCAAACTCTGAAGTGTTTGGTAAACCTTGAGTAGCGTTTATTTCAAGCCCAATAGATTGAAGTAATCTATTCTTTGCATCTGAATCTAATTGTGCAAAGAACTTAGCGAAGTCAGATGTCGCACCTGCCGCAAGGTTTTCTCCTTGAGCAATTATAGGGGCTAGTGATTGAGTGAAGAATTCACCAAATGCTTGTCCGCCTGCTGAACCTGCTTCGCCTATACTAGAACCTATTCTTCCAGCAGCTACGTCAGCCGCTCCTCTGAATGTCTTCTGAACCATAGGTAAAAGCTGACTCATAATTTCATCTTTGCTAAAAGGAGTACTTGTTAAATAATCCTTATTGCTTTGCAGATCTGCTAAGATTTTATCTAGGGCTTCTGCCTTCTCCCCTTTACCTGCACCACCGAAACCGCCTACGATAGCACTTCCTAATAGCAAAGCTGCATCATCAAAACCGAAAGGCATATTATATCTCCTTAAATTTAATTTCTGAACTTTCAATAATTAACTTGTATTCTTTCCCATCTTTCTTTATGTACATTTGATCGTCTATTAAGTATGGCTGACCATCAGTTGTAATTTCACTTGGGAGTTTTTCTCTTATAGCTGTAAAAGGTCTATCGAATCTTTCTTCATCATCAAAAGGAACTCGATCAGATACATTGACTATTTCTCTCATTATTTAACCCCACTTTCTTTTCCATACTTCCATATCTTAGGATGTACACCTCTAAACTTATCTTTTATAGCAATATAACCACTACCACTTATTGAAATTGCGTCTTCACCTAATGGCGTAGAATCAGGAGCGGGTGGTAATGTTTTGAATGTTCTTATACTACCATTGCCTATACCACTTTCTGTATACAGAACAAACCAAGTGTTATAGTCCCTCCCACCACCTTGGGTAAAAGCTAAAGAGTCTTGTATAAACCTAACTCTTTCCTCTGTAATCGGAGACTCAAAATTAACTCCAAGCCCAGTAATATAATCTTCAGGAACTTTATCACTACCTAAACCAGTCTTATATATCTCTGCTCCGAAGTGCATATATTTAAGCTTCCAAGTTTGAGGAACATATCCTTCTGCAGAAGATAGGTTCCCATACTCAAGATATACAAGTGAATCTACACCGTTCAGAAGATCGTCAACATAGATGATATTATTAAAATCATAATACTTATAATTACCCCATATAAAAGGAAGACTCCCTGCATAGCCATAACTTTCAAGGAGTGAAGCGAATGGTGCTGGCTCGGCATCTAATAAACTTCCATTCTCATAAATCCACCGAAGTTCAGTAGAGGTTGTAAAAGAGGCTATCTGAAGTGAAAGAGGAACTGGTGAATCAATATTAAAGGATGTGCTAGTAGAAATAATTTCGTCTCTTCTTGTCCATATCACTTTTATACCGGTTGTATTCATAACAGCCCATCCACAACTTGGGTCATAATAAAATCCTCTTACGTAAGGATTTGATTCCGTAATAGGAGTATAACATATACCACCGCCATGCCAAACTCGTACTTCTGATACATCTGCGTCTGGAAGTATATAAATAGATGTATCTCTATTTTCTAAAACTCGGAAGTATATAGAATCTGCTTTTGATATATTAGCTACCTTCCACACCACGACAGTTGTATCGAAATACCCTGTGCTTGTAATGCCCCACTCTTGAACAGACTCACCCCAACCCAAGCTTGAGTCTTCTGAAAAAAACAAAGAAACAGAATCTATATCATGCGACTCTATAGTAATAAATATATTAGTGGAGTCACTAGGTCTAAAAGTAGTAGTGGTTGGACTTACACTTAATATTTCTAAAAGCTTATTTTCAAAGTTATTGAATATTAAAACGTCTGTAGCTTCTACTCCAAAATAACGAACAATGTCTAACGTTAAAGTGTGAGTGCCTGGAGATAAAGTATCAGGCGATATAAAGTCGTAAAAAGAATTATACCCTACACCTACAAGTTGGTATAAAGTATCTATTGGAGTTGTATCCAAACTTACAATAATCGTATCATTTATAGCGTCTCCTTCATTAACAGTAAAAAGAACTCTAGTTGTATCTCCTTGGAACAAAGGAATATTGTCGAGAGGTTCTGTTATTACTATCTCTTTAGGTATTTCAAAAACGAAGTTCGTAATCCACATTTTACTTGTAATATCTGTATTAAAGGGTAGTTCTTCATAAAAGCCACCAGTTCCAAACCTTCTAGCTAAAAGAAGTTTTCCATTATAATATTCTACAGTATTCCAAAAGCCAATATCATCCCCAATCTCTGTTCCTATGTTAGGAATATCTAATGTATCCACCCTAAGACTAACTCTATTATATAATAGTCCTTGTGCTTCTGTACCCCCATCATTTTCATTAAAATCTTGATAAATTATTAAAAGTAATTTATTTGAGTAAGGATAAAAGGCAGACGGCTGTAAACCGTCACTTCGTGTAGGAAGTGTCACTTCATTAACTTGAACTTCATTACTACTAATAGGGAACAATTGGAAAAGCCTATGCTCATCCTTAGGGTAAGAATAAGCACTAAAATATATCTGACCATCTACATTATAAGTTTTGGTTATAATACTAAGACTATCACCAATAAGATTCGGGTCTGTTGCAGATGTCCACTGAAGATCTCCTGGTGTTACATCCCCAACACCATAAAGAATACTATCTGCTTCAGTACCATAATAATGCCTTGCAAATAAATTATGCCTTAACCCACCGCCATGAGAATCTGTATAAAATCCAAGGTAGATTTTTTCTTGATTTCCTATTCCATCAAACATTCTGTAAGCTACCTCTACATTATCAAGCTTCCCTACTGCTGCTGGATTTGTTTGATCTGCATATTTAATTCGCTTCCATTGATTGCTATTTATATTATAAACTATCCAATTAGCTTCAGAAATATAGTCAACTCCAACACTTACTGCTCGTTGTAATGGGAAGATCATTAATGAGTCACCTTTAATATAGGCTGATTCAGCAAAAAGGGTATGTGACCAACCATAACAAATATTACTTGGTGAGTATGTGATATTGCCTGCTGGAACTTGACCAAACTCTAGCTTAATACGAGAGAACTCATTGAAGCCACCATACTGGTCTAAACTTATAAGTATTGCTAGAGAATCTTGTTTAATAACTTGCATAATTTTCCCAGCGGGATTACTACCGAAATAAACATCACTAGGATTAAAGCTAATAGCAGTCTGCCATTCAGTATCGTATGGGAAGTTCCTTTGATACTGAACATCAGCTAATGGCTTATCAAAATCTACATTTAACATTGGGAAAACTTCAATACCACCCGATAAAGTGGAACTTAAAGCATTCGTCCAAATACTATCTCTCCAAAACATAATAGGAAGATTTATTCCTGAAGATGAACCACGCTCTATATATTTCCAGTCTGTGTCTATCTTCGCTTGACTGAACAATTCAAATGTTAATAGCAAAAATAATATTAAAAATTTCCTGAACCCCATTTCAAAACCTCAATTTAATTGATGTCTTAAGACCTCTAAGGTCTAATCTAATCAATTTTTATACATGATTCAATAAAATATATAGCTAAAATTAAAATGCCATTAGAACGGCTAAGGTTAATTCAAAAACTACCTTATTTGGGTTATAGCTAAGTTGCAATGCTTAAGGGTAATATCATTATTATTCCCTATATTAATCACCCAAGCTGTAACAACATCATTAGCATTAGCGGTAAAGTGAGTGCTAAAACCAGTTCCACCTTTATCTGATGATGAAGTTTTACGACCACCTTTAGAGTTAGGGATAGCAGTTCCATTTACTTTTAGATAAAAATTATAATCATCACCAGTGCCACCTTCAAATGTAATATGGAAATCGGCTTCATATATGCCTTTTCTATCCAAATAAAGACTATCACCTGATTCTGTTATTCCGTGATTTGTAGTAGAGTTAATAACAAAGATATCAGACCCTCCAGTTATTCTGCTTTCTACTCCAGAAGTTAAAGCTATTACTTGGCTAAGATCAGAAAATTCTGCTATTATTCTTGCATCTACTGGATTAAATGGATCGGGAGAAACAAATATAGTCCCTTCAGAAACACTTGATTTTCCTACTCTTCCCACTCTTAAAGCATGATTAGGTGCTGTTGGCGGGACATCTGTTACTCCGCCACCTACAGCTAGGTATAAATTATCTCCAGGGGAATAACCGCTTGTATTTTGACCTCTTATAATTCCACCTGGCATAGTCACATATCCAATACTTCCATTTTCAATACTGTGAGTTGCAAAGCCTATAACTCTTGCTGATTCTTCACTAGTGCTAACAGCGTCTGCTTTTATTATATTAAATAAGTCTCCAGTAACGCCATCTAAATAAACAGGCGTTCCATCAGGGATAAGAGCACCACTAGCATTATAAAACCTTTGTACTGGCTCTCGCCCTATTTCTTGAGTAAAGTCCTCTTCCTCATAATAAGCTATAAAGGCATGTTTTGATGAATCGTATTGCAGTCTACCTTCTTGATGTGGTAATAAAGCTTGAGAAGTATTAAAGTCTATATGTCCTGCCGAGTCTGCTGATACAGTTATTGTTGCATTTGCTACTACACTATCTACAAAAGAGTTAGAAAATCTTAAAGTGTCATCCTGTATTACAAGTTGGGTAGTATCGGTGAAAACTACTAAAGCGTTAAGTAGGCTATCAACCATCTTCCAATTCAAGTTCTTATATCCACCTGGATTACTTAATAATTCAGCAATAAAGAACTTATAGTAAGTTGTAGAATCGACAGGCTGATCCCACCCTTGTGTGTCATAAGGTGTTTCTGTACTGCCTATGTTTTGTGAAAAGGCTATAGACGATACAAATGTCAATATAAGTAATATCTTCTTCATTAGAATTTTCCTTCTTTTAATCCTTCTGATTGACCAAAACCCTCTACAGCTTTAGCAGGCATTGTTGGTGATTGCTTTGGTAGAGAGTAAGTATAAAAAAACTCTTTTAATTTTGCTGCTGTTGCAGGTATCCTTATCTTAAACCTTATCTTTCCATATCTAATTAGTAACGGAGATAATAAGCTATGCAAGCTTAGATTACATGAGTATAATATCTCTTCGCTGTTGATTATACTATCATCAGCTATTATAGTAAGACCTGCATAACCGCCTGATGGATCTTTCCAAGCTAGTCCAACTTCTTGCAATATTTTATGCTGTATCTCTAACGAAGGATTAGAATAACCTCTTTCGTCTATATCAAACCCTAAGTTATCATGTAACTCTAGCGTAGCTTCTAAGCGTGTACCTGAACTGCTCCTAATCCAATATACCTTATTGTCATTACCTAAAACATAAGGTTCATTATCTTTCATTCCAACAAACGACTTCATACTAAAGTCATACCTATAATTTTTCCAAGCGTCTTTACCTATCTCGTATATTATAACTTCATTACCTAGTTGCATCCAATATTCATCTGTCTCTTTATTATAAAAAGCTACACAATCTTCCTTATTGCCTTGAGATATACCTTTCCAGTAATTCTTGAACTTAACTGCTGTTACATCTTTAGGGACTCTTCTACCACCACCATAAGCAAAAACTCCATGCTCGTTGTTCCACATAAGGAAACTTGCAGTAGGACTTCCATCTGCATCTTTAGTTAAAGACTTTTGGGTAATGATACCTTGGCTACCATTGATAGCTTTCACTTGTCTAAATGGAGAGCCACCTACAGACACTTGTACAGTATATACATAAGATTTATCTTTTGCAAGTATTAATAATTCGTCTAATGGAGTAACTACCAAAGCTCTATTAACTGAACTTGTCCCAAAAGTAATAAATCCAAATCCTATGTCTTCGTTATAGGGGAAGCTATCGGGCTGGGGGAGACCAGAACCAGCGATGTGCGACATGTACACCTTCTCATCATTAGATACATAGTACGCTCTTCCCCTATAAAATACTTCATCCGTAATAATTCTTTCATTATCTACTCTAACCGTAGAGCCAAGACCGTAATTAAAGTTCAATGTCTCTGATGTTTCATTAAGCTTATACATAGAAGTTAATACTCCAGCATCTTCTACATTATTACCTTTCAAAACAATTGAATGCCCTAATGTATATAAGCTTGAGCCACTTGCTAGTTGATAAATTTCATAAGCTATTATTCTCCAATCTATCTCTTTTACTAGCAATGAGAAGTTTTCAGGGTCTAAGTTCGATCCAGCGAATAATAACGATCTTTGCTTGTCTACATACTTCGCCACAACTAAATAACCAAGCTGATTTGTTATACTTATATTATCATATCTTATTGAATCGAAATAATAACTAAAGCCAAAAAAATCATAAGAAATAGCCGCAACACTTATAAATTCAATAGTTACATCTGTACTCACTTCAGTAATATCTATTTCACAATCTAACCAAGTTTCATTTGGAATTCCTGCTTCTGGAAATTTAAGGCTGTTATAAAGTCCAACTATACGCTCTTCTGATGTACTTACATTGGTAATCTTTATATAATTTCCTAGAAAACCCCATATATCAAAGTCACTAGTTAATAAGAATGAGAACGATATCTTGCCAACTTCAGTGCCTTGGGTTATGGTCATAGAAAAACTTTTCGTCTCACCAAGTGCCGAAGCAGAGTTGTCTGCTATACCAAAGCTATAAGCCCCACTTTTGAAAAAATCAGCTTTCCTTTCAAAATCAGAAGATGATAAGTTATATAGATAAGTTATGTCTTCAAAGTCTTCAACAATTCCAGGAGTAGATGTGACAGACAAGACGTTTGTGATATTGCTCCACCCTAACCACCTTGGGCAAAGATACCATCCAGCTTGACGGATAAGAGTTGGTGCCCATTCTACTTCGTCTAAGTAAACTAAAGTTAAATTAGCTACTATAGTCTTATCTAAGAAGTTATATGTTAAGTTATTATTCAAGTTTATCTTAAGCTGATCGTTAACAAGGTTATAATTAATATTGCTAGGACGACCACTCCAACTTACATTGCTATTTTGCTCGTCAACATTAAGTTCTATTGCTGAATTTATTTCATCCCCTTCTTGAACATATAGCTTGATATTAGGAACTGAACCACCTTTATATAAAACAAAGAACCAACAATGACCTCTATCTTTATGCCAGAAATACTTAACAGACTCTAAGCTATACCCGTTGGTTATATCATTAGTGACAAGAGTAGGATTAACCCTTAAGAATGGCTTCCTTGCATTTTCAATAAAGCCATTGTTAAAGTCTACGTTAATAGCAGTTCTTAATGATTTAAAGTCTGCGTCTATTCCATCAACATCACTTGGCGGAATCCATTCTACAAATTCTCTATGTCTTATTGGTACGTGGAATCCAGGCATTATATAAGCTCCATTCTAGTATCTGAAAACATATCAAAAGGTCTAATCTGTGGAGTGTCTGCCTCCTTCATTGTCCACCTTATAAACTCTGCCATATTTCTATCATATGAAGCTTTATAATCCTTAGAAGCTGTCCTAATTGCTATTAACATAGCTTCTGACATCTTATCGCCTATCTCTAACAATTTTCTTCTTAAACCTCTTATACATGCACCATCTACTAATATATCAGAGAAAAGTTCGTTAATTTCTAAGTCTTTATCCTTTGTTTGTATAGTAGGGATGTAAGTATAGTATACTTCAACTAAGCCATCAAACTTAGGTTTAAAGTATAGTCTAACCTGATCGCCTAAGTATTCAAAGTAAAAGCCCATCATTCCATCGTAGTCTAAGTTTTCATCAGTACGATAGTATGTCTTGACATCTTCAGCGTCGAAGCTTAAAGTTTGACCTGATGTTAAGCTAGAGATATTCGGATTCCAATTAAAGTATTCTTCAGGTGTCATTTCCTTTGATATATAACGAGTCTCTGCACCTTCTGTAAACTTCACCTCTAATGGGATGAAAAAGTCTGATGGCATTTGAATATATGTCTGAACTGATTTAATACTTAGACCATCGATATAAGCATCTGTCCATCCTGTAGGAACAGTCAACAATATTTCCAAACGTAAACCCTGAATCTCAATCCCTGGGGCATGAGAGAACGTTGTTAGAGCCGTATCGGTCAATGTGTCTGTAACTGTCCAAATAATTTCATCACGATGGTTATAGAGGCTAAGGTTGATTGTAGTTTCGCCTGCACCTAAGACGCTTGCTTTTGCACTATAAGTTATTTCTGTCCAACTTTCAATAGAGGTAATAGTAAGCGTACCAGTATTATTCTCTAATACCTTAGCATTACCACTTGTAACGTCATAACCTATATTAGCAATATTACTTTCTAATGTGGCGTCAGCAAAATCTTCAGTTAAAGTTGTAATACTTTTAAGAGCTCCTGATCTATAAGCTTTACGTGGAGCTTGTGAACGCCTATACATGTCCCTTAAGGTATCAGCAAAATCATATCTTAGCATTTCTATATCCTTAGCTGACTCTTTAGAAATACCAAGGTTATTAAAAGCTCTAATTTCTAATTCTTTATATTTCAACGTTTAACTCCTGCAACTTTAATTGAATTAATTCAGTAATTAACTTTACTTGACCTACGTCATGTTGAACTGCACTTGCCTCCCGCTCTACATAGTCAAGTATTAAATCGTCTATACCTACAAATGGAAGATCTATTGTAGACGCTTTTGTATAAATAGCTTCTAGCCCTGCATGGACTATAAGCTGGATATTCTTCTCTTCTGAAGGTATCGGAAGAACTACAACAACTACTTTATTATTCTCAGGATCATATAGGTAAGTAAATCTTCTATCAGTACTAACTATCTCGCTATCGTCACCTACTGTTGCTAACCTATCCCTTATAGAGAAAAACTCTTCAGGGTCTGCATATGTATAAATAGCTTCTGATTCACCTATTTCTTGTATCCTTATTACAGTATATAAAACATCATTAAAGCTAGGGATATTAACAATCCCATATCCAGAAGAGGCAGTAATAGTGCCTGAAGGTAATTGAACTTGTAGTCCTTGATTAAGATAATTTACAAGCTTCCTAGAACGTAAAGTTCTAGTTAATTCTTCAACTGATCTTCTGCAGATTTTTTCAAGTTGATCTGCTGACCATCTTATGCCATCTGTAACAGCATTCGTTATTAAAGAACCCGAGGGGGTTCTTAGGTCATGTAACCTTCCCCTCGAGTCTATCATAAGTTCATTAAATTTCATCTTATTCCTTATGGATTATAGATAATTAGAACTTGCAAATCTGTAGTAGCAGAACTAATAGTGATCTTTCTACCATTAGTACTTGCAGCTTCCGCATAAGCTTTAACTGCTCCAGTATTTGTTAAAACTGAAGCATATCTAATCTTATCGGTATGCTGTATATCAATAACTACATCATCGCCAGATATGAAGTCTGTACCCACTGCAAGTTTCTTAGAATAGATACCAACACCTTCTTGGAATGGAAAGACCGGATCAGGCTTTGAGATTAAAGTTCCTTCAGGGTCTTGTACATGTCCTGCCTCTATTGTTACTGTAGACATTTAATACCCCCTTAAGAATATGCTTTTGGAGTTATCTTGCCATAGATTAGAACTTTTGTTGTAGCAGGCAAGTTTAATGTAGACGAACCACTATTACTATGGATGGTGATAGTAAGTTTCCCAGCAGTACTAGCGTGTGTAGCTACGCTTGCTCCTAAGATCTCGTTATCAGCACCAATAGTATCAAGTAATACACAGCCATACACAGTACCAAGACCTTTACCAAAAAGGCTATCTACATCAACGGCAACAATACCAGCTACCATTGCACCAGGATCGATTTCTTCCAACTGCATTAGTACTTGTGATGAACCTCTTGAGTTAGGATCTTTACTTGTGTCAGGCATAGGGAAATAATTCTTTTCAGTAATCATCTTATATTTCTCTCTATCTTAATTAAAAAAAATACTTTTATAAAAACTGCCGCTTAGTTAGCGGCAGGTGCTCCAATGGTAGTGAAGTGAGTATCTGCTAATCTTCTAACAAATCCCCATGCTCCATATAATTCTCTCCATTTACCTTTGTAACCTTCGTTAGATTTGTAAGATGGAGAATCTTTTGGTTCGTCAGTGAAATCTACTTTATGTGCTACCTGGAAAGCTCCAAATGGATTCTTTTCATTGTAGTTGTATTCAGTAAGATTCAATACGATACCTTCATTAGCCATACCGATCTCGTTTAAGATTGGTGCGGTAACGTGATAAACAATAAGATCTCTACCAACAGATTCCAATGTTTTAACTTTCATACGATACTTAACTGATAATTCAGCATTAGTATAATATACGCTTTTATTTTCATAAGCGTTTGCAATTTGTTCAGATAATTCTGTACCTGTAAACCACCAAAGTTCTCTAACACCAGAAGTGTCAGCCATCTTTCTGATCATACTGTTGATTCTCAATACAGATGGAGCTTTGTTTTCAAATGACAAGTAGTGATCAGTATCTTGAGGAACAAACTCAAGTACACCACCTGTTTCATATTCAAGATCGTTACCTGAAACTTTCTTAGCTTTCCTTCCAGTAAGGATTGCAAGTTCCATAGTTTTCATCAAGAATGTTTCAGCTAATTCATATTGGATATCTAAGTATCCATCACCATCAGCTAACCAAGTTTCAACTCCACCACCTTGAGTCATATGTTCGCCAAGACCATAAGACCATCTTGTAATCTGAACATAGTTCTCTAAGAACTTAGAGTTTTTAGAAACTGGAATTTTAGGAAAGTCATTAGCTTTAACAACAATGTTAGATACTGTGATCTTCATTGCAGTTGTAATAGCTTTCGCAGTGTTTGAATATGAATCAGCAGGGAAGTTACGTTGAACAGTAACCTTAGTAAATCCAGCACCTGCTGAACCACTTCTACCTACTTCTAAAATTCTCATAACTTCTGGTAATACAATGCCTGACGCTACGTTTCTTGCAGTAGCAGTATCTGTATCGGCATCAGCTACAGTTGATTTAACAAAAAGACCAGTAACATGCAATCTAACATTATCATTTAAGACAGCGGCATCGTTGTCAGCAATCTTAAGGATAGTATTAGTAGCATCAGTAGTACTTGACAATTCAGCCAAGTAGAATGATCTTTGTATTTCGTCAAATTCGGGATATCTAAACTCCCAGTCTTTAACGTCTTTCATTGGTACAGAACCAAACTTTTCAGAAATCACTTTAAGAATAGTGATAGTATTCACTTGGCGTAAAGCCCAAAAACGGAAGTATTCACCATCCTGTGCGTATTTTCTTAATCTGTCCTGTACGTTGTTAAGGTCGTAAATACCTTGAATATTTACATTGTCAGTACCAGCCATGATTGACTTCTCCTATTTAGTAAATCTTTTAATTCCACGAGCCATAGGGCTGTAATTAGTCTTAGGCTTAATTTCTTCGCTCGATGATGGAGAACCACTTACTTTGCTTATATCGGTAGGTAAATCACCTTCTAATACCATACCTTTTTCAGCAAATTGCTTAACTATGTCATCTACAGCGTTTTTAATTAAGACTCCTGCGAGTTCATCAAAGCGTACACCTCTAGCAATGTTAAACAAAGATAATGGATGTTGGTCAGGAGTTAATTCACCTGAAGCAACTTTATTAGCTATAGTATTCATTTCATTAGTAAGATCTTTCACTTTCTCAAGATCGCCATCATAAAACTTTTCTGCTATAGACTTTTTATCTAATTCTCTTTGTTGTTCTAATCTTTGGTCTAGCTGAGCTTGACTCTGAACGACTTTCTTATCAGCATCTATTAACTCGCCTTCTTTTAATTTTGTTTGGTATAGCCATTCGTAAGACGCTGTGTCAGCTTTCGCCGCATCTTCCATGCTAAATTCAAACTCACCTTCTTCTAAGCCAAATTGCTTTTCAATCTTGCTACGAAGAGTAGTGTCTTGCCAGTGCTTCACTCTTTGAGGAACAGTACCTTTATTCATTTGAGCTTGCACAACGCTAATATCAGGGAGGTCATACTCTTTTCTAAACTTAGAATAACCTGTCGTGAAGTCTTCCTTCATTTCCTGTATGAACGCTTGTAACTTTTTGGATTCAGGGTCTTCCCCTTCTCCTATGTTTTTTAATCTTTGAACTTCATCTTCTAATTTCTTTATATTAGTTTCTCTTTCAGAAACTAATCTTTGATTTTTCTTAACTTCTTCAATTAACTGTGGTTGCTCCATCTTATCTAATTCAGACACTACCGGAGGAACAACTTCCTCTTCTTTCGGTGGAGTCGATGTTCCTTTATCTTCCTCTTTCGGTGGAGCTATATCGTCTTTCTTTATATCAAGAAATTGACCAATACGTCTACCCATTCCACTATCTTTTCTAAGCTCAGCATTTTCTTCCATTTCTAATGCTGTCTTTGGTTCTACTACTTCGGGAGTTATGTTCTCCCCCTCTCCTGGAGGTCTTACTATTGTGTCTTTAGTTTCCATTACCTGTCTCCCTGGTTATTCATTGCATTCTTGATGTAATCCATAGGATTACTTTTGAACTTTTCTAGTTCCACATCTAAGCTACCTTTAGCTTTCGATGCTTCTAAATTTTTAGCTAATCCAAATATTTGCTTTTGGAAACTCTCACTTTGAGAATTTAGTTTCTTAATCATTCCTTCCATTTCAGCGTTTGATGCTTCTAGTTGTTTCCTCTTATCTATGCTATCGATTATATCATCAGAGCCCGACATATTAACTGTCTTTAAGATCATAGGTATTAAGGCAGGTTCATTGAACTGCTGTGCAAGTTGTGTAAGTAACATTGCTTGCGTAGCTGACTCATGCCCGCCTGTTGCTTCAGAAGTAAAGCGTACATTCCTAAAACCAATTGAAAGATCTGTATCAGGGTCTGTTTGGATTCTAGCTTTTATGTTAGACCCCTCACCTTCAGTAATTGCTATTTGATTATTGTAAGGTGTTATAACTTCTTGATCCTTACCTGGTTGCATACTTACAGAATAGCCATTCAAAGGAGCATAGTGTTGATAGAATGATCCAACAACTTCTGCTAATAAAGATAATGACGCATCTGCATTAGCTTGTCTTCTTTTAATTTTCTGTCCTGCTGCTGATTGTAGAGAAGCAACAGTTGAGAATACATTAGGGGCATTACTTCCATCACCTTGAGAGATACCGAATATACCACTTATATATTCCATTAAGTATATAATAAATCTTGGCATCTGAAGCCATGCATCTGTTAAAGGTATAGGATTAACTACTTGTGGCGGAACAGATTGTCCAGGAACAGGTAGTCTATACCTTAAGACCACACCAGGCATTGAAGCTGATGTAACCCATTCTTTCATATTAACAACTGAATTTTCTTCTGCTATAACTCTTGTTGAGTTCATAAGTGAACTGTTTAATATAGCGTTCATCATAAACTTATTTAATGCTCTATTAAGTGGGTATAGATTCCACATACGAGAGTATGGATAAGGGCTATCCCCACGATGATCGTAAGGGAAGGGGACTATGTTATACATCTGTATCGGATAAGATACTTGATAACCTAAGTCCCCTATTGAAGTGTATTCAGTTAAGTATAAATCTTGTTTACGTCTAATTTCTATCTTACCAGCTTTCTCAAGAGTCTTTAAATCATCTGTTAGCTCTGTTACTTTTCTAAATCTGATCTGTGTTAAATCGTCTACCTTTGGAATTATAGTATAAGATACTTGATCTTCTAAAGTCATTAACTGCATAAAGAAAGTTGAATCCTTTTGTCTAGCTGTTCTAGCGTAAACAGGGTCTTCTTCAAATAGACTTGAGAATGGCTGTTCGCCACCCACGAAATACTCTTCAAATTGTTCCCAAGTTATATCGCCCTCAATACTCTTCACAAACTTATAAGCCGCTTTTTTTGTTATAGGCATAGAGTATAACAAAGCGTCTGCATTAGAATAAAGAGGATCTCTACATGACGGATCAGGTAAGAAATACTTCCATGAGATTTGTTTAATATCAACTTTAAATTCACCGTTCTCGTTTCTAGGTACTGCATATCCTAGACCAAGACCAGCATTACTTTGATCCATTATGATTCTATCATATTGCAAAGACCCCAGCGAATCATTCCAGGACTTCTGTATTAAATGCTTTTGGAGTTGTGCTACGTTCCTAGACGCTTCCGTGATCGACCTAGACTTAGGATGGATTATAGGAGCTACAGAAATAGAAGGTAGTATTGATGTCATCATAGCATCAGCAGTATCACATATTGCAGCAGATATGTTTATTGGAAGAGGTGCTTGTCTAAAATGTAATAATGCTTCCTCTTCTGATTTACTAAACATTCTACCATATCTTGCATTTTCTAACTTAGCTCCATTACTTCGAAAGGCATGAGCATGAGGCATATACTCCTTAACTGTATTAAAGTTGCTACGAGCTATATCCCTTGTCCATGTTCGCTTAAATGAATCTGGCAATTCTTTTATTCTTACATTCTTTAAGTCTGCTTGTGACATTACGCTTTCTCATTTAATTATTGCAAAAATAGTTTATTATTTGTTTAAAGTCAAGTATGAACAAAAAGAAATTCATATTATCATTATACTTTAGCTTTGATAATAACAATTAGTAGACAGTCCAAGATTCGTCTCCTGCCCCTAGGTTAGGCGTAAAATCATTAGGGTTTTCAATTCTTCCTTCAATATCTCCAAGTGGATTAATTCTTTCTGTTGGTGGAAATACTTTCATTTGCTCTGACATATACAGAGCATCAAGTATATCTTTTTTACTATAAGCGTTGAATGACGACACTTGGTCAACACCTTTTTTACAACCAGGATCATCTATATTAAAGAAATAACGACCTGCACTAAACTGATTAAGTAGACCACCTTGTATCTTTAATGTTTTATCTTCAGAACTAAAGTAAGGCAATGCAGGAATAGTATCTCTACCTAACGGTCTTAATATATCATTCTTTATATCATTGAACCAAGCAGCCTGTTGACCATGTTTCTCTAATACCCAGGCTTCAGTATTAAACCTTAAGATATGTCTACCTATTTCTTCAACAAGTCCTAATCTACTAACGTTACCTAATTCTTCAGCAGTAGTAGCTAATATCTTAGGCTTCTTATTCCAATCTACATATCTGTCTCTGTTATCAAACTTCGCTAATGAGATCTTGTAAACATATCTATTTAGATCAGAAGCGAACATATTAGTAACAGCACAACCATCAGAACTTTCGTTAGCTGTAGATATAGCAGGATCGCCAGCAGTTACAGGATATACCCTTAACGTCTGTGGCTTATAACCCATTATCTCTACCCATTCATTTTTGTCTTTATCGTAGTTATAGACAGACTCTACCCTAAGCCAATTAACGGTATTCTTATGGAAGTATTCTCCCCTAAAACCTCTTATCATGTAGTCATGTTCTGATATAAGACGGTTATAATATTCCATCATGAAGATAGCCCATTCGCCTTGCTTCTTGTACCATTCACCTAAGTCTCGGATGTACTTGAGAGAATGTCTTTCGGGCCATAGGCTTCTCTCATTACCCTTCTCATCAATATATGTAGCCTGGAAGAACTGAGACTTCCATCCGGAATTCTTCTTCACTAATCTAGCTAATAAGCAATCATCATGAACATAGTTGCCTATATACACAGTAAGACCATCATTAACAAGACCACCAAACTGTTCGCCTAAGATCTCTTTCCTATTCCACATTCTTGATGTAACTGTCTTGGTATTCTCTTTGTTTTCAATATCATCGTTGATATCTAACTTAGGTCTTCTATTTCTTAGATTAGCACCCCTGGATGGCTGGTTAATACCTTGGGCTTGGAAGATATATCCATTTTTAAGCATGAGTAGTTTGGCTTGGTTCTTTAGTTTCAAAGTCCTAACCTCTTGTATGCTAGGTTCTAAGTCCCCAAAGATTCTTATTACATCGGGATTCCTAAATTCAGCAGTAACATTAGAAAGCTTTTCTTCGGCTTTCTCTTGACTCTTACCTCTCAATCTGATGTAATCAATTTCAGGAAGCACGTAAGCGTTTTTCTTGTGATCTTTCCACACTATTCCATACTGTCCTACAAGCATAGCGTATAATGGAAGTATCTGTCCAAACCAGGTACTTTTAGAGAAGTCTCTAGGGATACAGATTGCATGAGTCCTTTCAGTCTTGATAATACCTGGTCTCCATTCTAAGACACCATAAAAGCAAGACGGAACCCATTCAGCTACTCCATACTTCGGATTCACTGCGTGGGAGAATAAGTCAAATGCAAACCTTAATACCCCTAGCCCTTCTTTAGTTGGGGCTGAATTAAACTGCCATCTTGGTAGGAGGTCAGCTAATTCAGGACAAGCTAGTTTCTTTCGGGCGACATACACTTCGCCCCTTGAGTTTTTATATATCATCTTCTATAACGAAGCCGTCCATAGACCCCGTCTCTTCTCTGAGCTTGTCAAATGAAATTGGTTCTTCTTTTCCCTCTTCTATTTCTTTTTTAGCTTGCTCGTTGAGGTCTACTTCGCCAGTAGGTAATGATATACTTTCTCCTTCAGCACTAGCTTGTGGAGCACCTATTTGAATAGGTTGTTGTTTAAAGCCAGGTAGACCAGCAGCAGGATCTCCGGCTAAAGGGATATTAATCTCTTCATCATACCCTATATTTAACACAGCTTGTACAGATTTCAACTTTTCATCAACAGTCGCTTCACTACTGCCAACTGTATCATTGGCTACTTTCATAAGCCAATCCCTAATTTGTGTAGGTGGGATACCTCTTTTAATTTCATCCTTTAACTCTGGCATAAGATTTCCTAGCTCCTTTACGAATAGTTTTCTAAGTCTTTGTGTCTTAATTATCTTAAGTCTATCTTTAGAGTTAATACCTGGGTAAGCTTGCTTTAGCGAGACATCTAAGTCTAAGAAAAAGTCACTGATAGGATTTAAGAAAAGATTCATAAATCTCATATCTGCTACCGTTGTTCTCTTCTTCTCTAAGATATGGTTAAGTCTAGTTTGGTAAGTTGTTTTTGTTGGGGCAAAATTAGCATTACTATAGTTATGCTTTATCGCTGCTGTGAAGCTCCAATTCCTTAAGCTCACTGCGAATATACCGGAACTTGTAAAGCATATATACTTATTCCCAAATGAATAAAGGATATACAAACCTATATAGCAGTTATCTGTCTTTATAGCTTTACCATCTTTTAATTTACAGATTATTGCTCCATCCTTCAATTGCTTTTCAGGCACGATAGTTTCATCTGTAGCTATAAAGACTCTTAGCTTAGTGAGGTCATAGTATTTACCCACTTCAGTCATTTTATAAGCTAATACTAACTTGTTAAAATCATTTAGATCTTTAACTAAAAGTGCACCTTTCTCATATACTTTTAATTCTTCCGTAGAGTGATATATCTTCATAGGTTGTGGTACATCAACATACCTACTACTTACACCACTTTTCTCTTTAATGTTAATCTCTCTCATTTTACCACCTATCCGCATGTATTACAGAAGCTCTTACCGCTTCTCGTTCTGTGGTATAGATAGGCGAAGTATAAAGATATTTCCCACGTAGAATCAATTTGCTTTGGTATAGACTACCCCAGGCATAAATACCTAATATAAGATGTTTATGTGGCAAACAATACGATAATTCCATAGGAAGATCAGGTATATACACTTCACTATCCATCAACAACTCTTCTCATCATATCTTCCATTCTATATAAAGAGTGTTCAATATTACGCATCATCTTTAATTGGGCTGATCTTAAACTAACTTCAACAAAATTCATTTCTTCAATACGTGTGTAAGTCCTAGCGTTATTAGACTGTAATAAAGTACATAGCTGTACTGGATAGTTAAGATCTTCCACTACATCTTTTAGCACATCTATCATGCTTTCAGGAGCATTACGTTCAATCGCTTCGATAGTAGCCATCTTGAACTCTGCGGCAAGTTGATGGCTAGATCTGATCTGTAAATCACGTCTGAACTCGTTGGTTATAAGTTCAAATATCTCTTCACATCTATCTGTGTCAGCTGGTTCATAATCAAGTGTAGGATTATCGCTATTGGGGTTATCTATCTTAGGGATCCAACCTTCCTCTAGCCTAGGAACTACCATTTCAGTAAGCCCATCGTACCCACCTAGTAAGTCCATAGCTTTAGATATTAACCCATAGTCAGGGTGTGGTGCTTCAAGATCCTTCCCTTCAGAGTCCTCTAATACAACTTTCACAGGTAGTGGTTCAGGCGTACCAACTGGTTCTTCTACAGGTACGTCAGTTGGCTTTGTTTCTTTCATTAGCTCTTTAATATTATACTTTTTACTCATCTTACTCTCTCCCCATAAAAGGTTCTAGCGACTTTACTATTGCTTTAAATAAGTGGTCTTTTGCCTGTTGCTCAAGTGGTAATTCATCAAACTCTACCATGCAAGGGTGAGTTAAAAGTTCAGGATCTTTCTCTATACCATAAACCCAACCATTCATATGCTTCTCCTCTTTCCAAGCATTATGACTTGCAGATGCGTCTGCATTTGGGTTTTGCAAGTGAAAATTAACTCCATTAACTGCACTTGTCTGTTGCCAATCTGGGGCAGATTCCCAAGCAGTTTGTGAATTATCCCCTTTTGCGAGACATAAAGCTCTATTCGCTTCATGACATATACTTGCTACGTCTTCAATACTAAACGGTTTATCCATCTTTTCGATCTCCTTTAAATAAATTATTAAGTGGTTTCACTATATACTTTGTTAATCCATAGATTATAGAATTTATAAAGCCTGGTTCTCTTGTCGTTTCTTCTTCATTTGTACTTGTTAAACCTGTGACTCCACTTGTCGTATTCTTAACTATGTGTATATCAGGGTTAAGTCGTACTAATGATGAAGAGGCATACATCTGACTAAATGGCTTCGGTTCAGCATAATCGATAGGTGGAAAAGACATAGGCTTAAAGGTAAATCCCTCACAAGCTTTTGGAATACAGCCTTGTCTATTTATAAGATCCTTCATAAGCTGAGCTGATAATTGATAAGGCGGTATAGAATCTAAGATTCCACCAACTCTATTATCACGTTGTCTAAGCAAGATCCTCTCCCTTATTTCACTACTATCGGTCAAGTACTTGGATGCGTTATATCTTAAGTTAGCCATTATTTTATCTCCTTGATATCATTCTCATCCATTTCCCAACAAAGATTATACTTAACTTTCCCCTTATCAAGATTCATATCTTCACAAATTTTTATATTACGTCTATATATATCCGCTATAGGGCATTCACCGCAGTGAATTGGGGAAAGTCCGAAATGAGACTTAGCAAGACTATTGAGACCCTTGTGGCATACTAAGTCTTCCCTACATAATATATGCTTTATAATTAAATTCCTTGCTGCTATAACTTCACGCTCTACCTTAGGTTTTTGTAATAAGGACTTATCAGTCATTATCCACCTCGCTTCAGACTTTTCTTGAGGGCTTTGAGTGCCTTATACTCCTCCCCAGTTAATATTACTTTCATTTTAGTCTCCCTTTTGTTAGTTATAATACCTAAACTTAATCATCCAATTTTAGGATTTGCGAATGTAAGCAATTTTTTATCGATTGTCAAGCTCTTTTTAAAAATAATTTTGCCTGGCTAACAGTAGGCTTATTATTATAATATACTATAAAGAACTTCTATTCATAAGAAATAACCAAAAGTATAGCTATAATGGTGTGGAGGTATATTACAACTTGTAGTTATTATAATGAAGAAGAATTGTGTAAGTTATAAAATGCCCTATACGATAGCTATAATGGTCTATGGGTATACGCCACATCAAGCATTATTATATATACTTGCCCCCGCCCTTAAAAATCTCTTAGAATTTAACCTCTTTATATAATTTTTAACCTTTTATTATATATCTGTATTATTATATTACTTTATATTATACCTATACTTTAATAGTACCTATTTCTTTAATACAAATAACAATGTTAATAGTTATGATAGTTATATAAAAGAACGTTAACAACGACTATTATATATATAATTATTATAACATACTGTATTATATATATACTGCCGTATATATATAATACTTTAATATAT
>CALODP010000015.1:0-994955 GCA_942492055.1 uncultured Ignavibacteriales bacterium
TTCGTGTTATTCCCGGGTGGCTTTCTATTGTCCCGCCGTTATTGGCTATTCTGTTGGCTCTGTTGATAAGGCAGGTAATTATTTCTCTTGCTCTCGGAATTTTGGCCGGAACATTTTTCATATACGATTACAATCCTCTCTACGCATTGCTTCGTTTTGCAGATACTTTTATCGTTAACGCGTTAGCTGATAAAGATCATGTCTTTATCGTTCTCTTTACTCTTCTTATTGGAGGAGTAGTTGGAGTAATTTCCGCAAACGGAGGAACAAACGGACTGGCGAAGCAGATAACCAGATTTGCGAAGAACGATAGAGGAGGAATGCTTTCCAGCTGGCTGATGGGGCTTGTGGTCTTCTTCGATGATTACGCAAACTCCTTGATAATAGGGAACATGATGCGCCCGATAACGGATAAGCTAAGGATATCTAGAGAAAAGCTATCCTATATTGTTGACTCAACTGCTGCTCCTATTGCTAGTGTTGTACTAATAAGCACATGGATTGGTTACGAGCTTGGGATTATTGAGGATGGCTTGCGTGCTGTTAATATTGCCGAGAACCCATATGATGTTTTTATCGCATCGATTCCGTATAGTTTTTACCCTATCTGCGCCATCGGCTTTGTCTTTCTGGTTTCTTTTACCCGAAGAGATTTCGGGCCGATGCTCAGAGCTGAAAAGAGAGCTCGGGAAACAGGACAAGTCTCACGAGTTACAGCTGAAGTGAAGGAACTTAAAGATGACAGCGCAAGATTATATAACGGTAACAAAGCACGATGGTATAACGGAGCTGTTCCGATATTGATTATACTCTTCGGAACAATGGGGGGATTAGTCTATACCGGAATAGAGTCTTTGGGGGCCAAGGGAATTGTAGATTATAATATTCAAGATATAATTGGGGCTTCCGATTCTTACTCCTCATTATTGTGGGGGAGCTTTCTCGCTTGTGTGGTAGCAGTAATAATGTCTGTGTGGCAACGCATTCTTTCCCTTGGGAAAGCTATGGAGGCTTGGCAAAAGGGTGTGCAATCTATGGTCATCGCGGTTACTATTTTGGTATTCGCCTGGTCTATCAGCGCTATTACTAAAGAACTCTACACAGCGGATTACATAATCTCCGTTCTTAGCGATTCAATCGATTCACGATTTTTGCCCGCGATAATATTTATCATCTGTGCTGTTATCGGGTTTTCTACCGGAACTAGTTGGGGAACAATGGCTATTGTTATGCCGATTGTTATTCCCCTTACCGTTAAGCTCAACGGAGGCTCGATGGTTTCACCGGAAGAGGCAAAGGTGATTTTGTATGCCTCAATCAGTTCGGTATTGGCCGGATCGGTATTCGGAGATCACTGTTCTCCGATAGCGGATACAACCATACTTAGTTCGTTGGCATCAAAATGTAATCACATCGATCATGTTAATACACAGCTTCCATACGCCATTACTGTAGGTATTACTTGTCTGCTCTTCGGGTATTTGCCGGTGGCCTACGGGGTGAGCCCGATAATTTCGATCGTGGTTACACTTGGAGTATTGACAATGATACTGATTTTATTGGGGAAGAAACTACCCAAGGTGAAAGAGGACTAAGCTTTCTCCGCGGTGTCCTTATAGTGATCGACTATCAGTTTTGCTTTGGCGTTTCCGATTACTTCCGCTAATGTCTTTTCTTCGGAGGATCTAATTGCCTCTATGCTTGGAAATTCCCTCAATAGTTTTTCCGCTATTGTTTTTCCGATCCCCTTTATTTCCAGTAGCTCTGTGGTTAAGGTTCTCTTATCCCTTCTGTGACGGTGAAATGTAATAGCGAACCTGTGCGCCTCATCTCTGAGGTGTTGCAAAAGCTTCAACGAAGAGGAGGTTTTGGGAATTGTCTGAGCTTCCGGATTGCCCGGGAAGAATATTTCTTCAAGTCGTTTCGCCAATCCGATAACATTGTAGTTCTTCATTCCGACTCTATCCAATATCTCCACAGCGCTTGAGAGTTGTCCCTTTCCGCCGTCTACCATAATGAGGTCGGGGGATGGTTCTTCGCCGTTGGCTACTTTCGTATAACGGCGTTCAATTACTTCCTGCATGCTCGCGAAATCGTTGGGACCTTCAACTGTTTTAATGATGAATTTTCTGTATTGACTCTTCTTCGGTTTACCATCTTCGAATACTACCATGCTCGCTACTGTGTCACTTCCTTGAATGTTGGATATATCGAAACATTCTATCCTCTTAGGGACGATATCGAGCCTTAGATCCCGCTTGAGAGCCGCCAGAACGTAAGGTACGTTGCCGTCCCGTTTCATTCTTTGGAGTTGAATCTCTTTCAGTTGTAGAGTCGCGTTTCGCTTACACATTTTCACAAGTGACATCGAGTCACTCTTTCTTTGCGGAATAACGAATTTTATTTTTTTTCCGCTCTTTTCGTTAAGCCAATCTACAAGTGAATCCTTATCTTCAGGTTCTACTTCGAGAATTATCTCTTTGGGAATTTCTACATATTCGTTGTAATAGAACTTCACTATTGCCCCGTATATGTCCGAGAGCTCTTCGTTCGGGGCGGCTGTGAGGTTTAGTTGTTTTCGTCCGACCAGTTTTCCTTCCCGAATGTTTAGAATATTACATGCTACATCTTTTCCCTCAACAGCGGCAGCTATCACATCCCGATCGGCAAAGTCGCTTGAAACAATTTTCTGTTTGGAAGAGTAGACTCTCAATTTTTCTATCTTGTCTCTTAGCTCCGCTGCTTTCTCGAAATCCAGAGCTTCCGAGGCGATCATCATTTCCTCGGTAAGTTCTTTGATAAGAGTTTCGGTTTTGCCACTGAGCATTTTGATAACATGCTCGACCATCTTTCTGTAATCTGCTTCGGAGATGAGTCCTTCGCACGGACCGTCACATTTTTTTATGTGGTAATCGAGGCAAACCTTAATCTTTCCCGCTGCGATTGAGTCGGAGTCGATATTGTATTTGCAACTACGTATTCTGAAGGTCTGATTTATCATTCTCAGAGAACTCTTCATCGATTTTACCTCGGTGAAAGGACCGAAGTATTTGGAACCGTCCCGTATCACATCCCTTGTGGCGAATATCTGGGGATATGGCTCGTTTGTTACCCGTATGTAGGGATAGGTTTTGTCATCCTTAAGGAGGATATTGTATCTTGGTTTCAATTCTTTTATGAGATTGTTTTCCAAAACCAACGCCTCTAGCTCGCTATCGGTTACTATTAGCTGAAGATCCGTAATCTTTTTTACCAGCGCGAGTGTTTTGGGGGACGTTACGGAGCTATGAAAATAAGAGCGCACCCGATTCCGAAGGTTCTTCGCTTTCCCGACGTAAATTACTTTGCCGGATTTATCTTTGAACTGATAAATCCCCGGTAAGGCCGGTAGGCTTTTGAGTTTCTCTTCGAGCGATATGTCGTTGCTTGGCGTATCCATAGTTTCCGTAATTATTACCCGAAAACATATCGAAAAAAAAGAAGAAATTAAAGATGGAAAGCAGAGAGAGGAGTTGAGACTTCTATGGGATGATAATCTTTTGGATTCCACTATTGAATTATGTTGTAAAATAATTTAGATTTATTTGATAATTGTTGAACCTATATGTATAGATATGAAAAAAGCAATATGTTTCTTCCTGTTTCTCTTGTCAAATGCGATTTATGGTCAAGATAATAATATCGATAGTTTGAGTACCGGTTTGATTTACGGTAAAGAGCATGCTTTTTTGCTCTCAGCTCCAAACGGATGGGTTTTGGATAATTCCAGTGGTCTTTCTCAAGGAATACAAGCGGTGTTTTATCCCAAAGGAGGAAGTTGGAATAATTCAAATACGGTTATGTATGCCAATACAGCAAGCAAAAGTTCCGAAGGGAATGAGACTATCGAAAAACTAATTGAGTATGATTTGGAGAACTTCAAAAAGCGAGGGGCTCTGGTTGTCAAGGATACAACAATTACTTTAGAACGTTCTGATAATAAAGCAATTTTGAAATACTTTGATGATAGTAACTATGGGAATTATGAAATAGTTGCATACATCGATGAAGAAAAAATTGTTGCGCTGATTGTCTTGTCCTCAAGAGATAAAGCCGAATTTTCCGAAGCAATTCCAAAGTTTATTGAGCTGTTGAATTCATATGTTTTTGTTACTAAGGATGTAATTGTCGAGTAAAGGTTTGGATTAAAAGCTTTACAATATCATCCCTATTGTAAAAATCCTTTCTAATCAACACATAACCAACTCTGCGGAACCCGATATTTTCGGAGAGTGACACATAATTATGAATAATATTACTATTACGGAGATTTCATAGTGAAGAAAGCGTTAAAATTACTAATCATTTTATTATTTGTCGGAAGCGCTCTTTATGCGCAAGATATTACTCTGAAGAATTCATTCTTTGTAGGGATGAAATACTCTCTTGATGGAGAGCATTTTCAGAAAGTGAATCTAACTAATCTTAAGTTGATAATGAAAGAAAATCAAGAAGCAATCTCTCTGTTGGATAGCTACAAATCTTATTTGACAGTTAGTAAAATATTGGGTTATCCCGGCGGCTTTTTGGTTGGGTGGCCAATAGGTGGATATCTAGGTGGCGGAGAGTGGACTGATAGTTACAGAACCATGATTGCTGTCGGGGCACCTTTAGCTGTATTATCAATAGTATTTGAGATTACGGCAAATAATCGTCTTAAGGAGGCTGTCGAAAAATATAATAGTGGTAAAACAGCAATGCTCGACAATATTGATGTTAAGTTTGGATATGGAAATTATAGCAAAGGACTTACATTGAATTTTACTTATCACTTCTGATGTGTGTTGCGCTATAAGGGAGGGGAATAATACCCTCTCTTGGAGTTTTAATCCATTTCCTAATTTTAAGGATGTAATTTTCGAGTAATTGCATTAGAAGAAAAAAAAATTTTGAGAATGATATTTAGTTAACGATTGAGAATAATAAAATATGAAAAATGTTTTCTGCGCAATATTTCTCTTTTCTATATTTATTTTCTATGGAATAGAAATCGGGGTTTTGTGGGAGTATCTTTTTAGTTTGAAATGGTACACTTCCTGTATCAACTGGGTATTATTAGTTATGCTTTTTGGTATTGCCGGATTTTTGACGGAAATTTTCACTTCTAGACATCATAGCCATAAGAAGAGAAAATCTTGGCTGAGATTTAGCGAAAAGGATTTTAAAGTAATTAATATATTGCTTTGTCTTCAATTGCTTCTCATTTTTACAGTTCCCTTTGTGCTTTTTCTATTGCGTTGATTAAATTAATATTTCGGATGGCTTCTTATTTGTTTCCCTTATTCGGAATAGAATTAAGCAGATTGTTATTCTATAAACTCACTACTATTGTCTATGGAAAAGATTAAAAATCAAAAAGTATTGGAAAAATATCTGAAGTATTTACTCTCGTTTTCTGATCAGTTGCTAAGCAAAAGCTCCATAAACTATGCTGATTTTGAGCAATTGGTAATAGAGAATAATCTATTCCACTCAAGGTGTAAAGATTCAATCAACCTGGCTTACGACTTAATCGAGACAATAGAATCGATTAAATTAACCCCTATTTACAACACTGGAAAGAGTAGTATTTTTAACTTTTTTTTGAGTGGTATGAGATTATCAGGATGCAAACATGACCTGGAAAGGTTGGAAGAGGAAGAGTATAGAAATAAGATTCTCCATTTTCAAAACCAAATACTTAATCTATTATCAACACTTTCGAGCTATTATTTTTACAAATAGCTTTTGGGGGAGAATAGTAATATTCCCATATAGAATCTTTTTTCTGCCAACTACAATGTCGAATTCAGAAACGAGGAATAAATGAAAAAATACTATTTTCTAGTTTTTATTATATTGTTAGCAAGTTGCAATAAAATGACCCGTGTGAGGGATGTGGATGTGAGTAAACTGAGAGGATACGATTATAGGTTATTCAAAAACACACCGGCTTGGGAGCTTGCAAAGGCTGTCTGGGATGAGGAGGAGAATGAAATAGACAGAATTCTTACCGCAGATAGTACCTTGATAAATTATCGAGAGCCTAAATATGGACAAACACTACTGTTTTTAACAATATGGCATAATCAAGAAGAAACTCTTGAGTATTTATTGAAAAAAGGTGCTGATCCGAACCTTTATGATTTTTATGATGGAACGTCCCCCATTATTCATGCTTGTCAAAATAGCTCTAATATTGAACTCGTAAAATTATTAATACGTTTTGGCGCAAATCCGAATGATGTAGAATTTGGGAAAAGACGGAAGGGGAATAGTACTCGGTTTACCCCATTAATGGCAGCATGTCAGAACGGGAATTTGGATCTAGTTCGACTTTTACTGAAAGCTGGTGTCGATATTAATTATCGTGATGAATATGAAATATCTGCGTTATCAAGAGCTACTATACAAAATAAATATGATATAATTCAGTTATTACTAAAAAGCGGAGCAGACTATTCAATACCAGTTTATCATATGGTTGACGGCCGTCCGGTAATGATTCAAGAAGCCTTACGAAAGTTACTGCCGGCACTTGGTTCAAGAGATCATAAAGTAAAGATGGAAATTGTTTCCTATCTGAAGGGAAAGGGAATAGACTATGCCAAAACTCCCATACCCGAATATATTTTGAAAATCATAAAAAAGAAATATAAGGAAAATTGGCCGGAATATATAAAACGATATTAGTAACTAAGTATTGTGAAGCAACCATTTTTTTAAGGCAAGAGGCATAAATTGCATACATAAAAATGGAGTTGCGGGCCTATACTCATATCTTCTGTTGAACCAATGTAATAAACTATTCGTGAAAAATGACATTGATTACCATTCGTTTTGTAGTTACTTTGTGATTACAACTAATAGAGAAAAACATGAAAACGAAAATTGTAAAAATCGGTAATTCCAGAGGAGTAAGAATTCCCAAATCCTTTCTTGAGGAAAGTGGTTTAACTGAAGAAGCGGAAATCGAGATTGAAAATGGGAAAATAGTTATAAAGCCGGTTACAAAAGCGCGTTCCACTTGGGATTCCGCCTTCAAGAAAATGGACAACAATAACGATGATCTCCTTATGGACGCCGAAGCATTATCGGAGCAAAGCGGATGGGATAAAAAAGAATGGGAATGGTAGATGATTATTCGCTTTGAAGTATACTATGTGAGTTTAGATCCCACAATTGGCAAAGAGATAAAAAAGACCCGCCCATGTGTTGTTATCTCTCCCGATGAGATGAACCGCAACATCGATACTGTAATAGTTGCTCCGTTAACATCGGTATTAAGAAATTATCCTACACGTGTTCCATGCAAAATAGAAGGTAAACAAGGCCAAATTGTATTGGATCAGATCAGAATAGTCGATAAATCAAGACTTGTGAAAAAAATAACACTTCTATCTAAAGTAACCCAAAAGAAAGTACTAAACCTTTTGAAAGAGATGTTTGCCGAATAGTACCACTACCGAATACTATTTGACGAATCCCATTAATTTCTCTTGCTTTCCTCTGTGCCCCTCAGTGCTCTCTGTGGTGAGACACTACCAAACTCATAACGAATTTCTTCACTCTCCCGACTTTCCGCGCCACCGTCACCTCCCATTGCACGGCTGTCACTTCGTTTTGATCGAGTGTAATTTCGCATTGAACGAATGTAACTTCTCTTCGAACGACTGTCACCTCGCATTGAACGAATGTCACTTCGTTTTGATCGAGTGTAATTTCGCATTGAACGAATGTAACTTCTCTTTGAACGAATGTCACCTTCCATTGAACGGCTGCCACTTCGCTTTGATCGAGTGTCACCTCGTTTTGAATGAATGTAACTTCTCTTCGAACGACTGTCACCTTCCATTGAACGGCTGTCACTTCGCTTTGATCGAGTGTCACCTCGTTTTGAATGAATGTAACTTCTCTTCGAACGACTGTCACCTTCCATTGAACGGCTGTCACTTCGCTTTGATCGAGTGCAACTTCGCATTGAATGGATGTAACTTCTCTTTGAACGACTGTCACCTCCCATTGAACGGCTGCCACTTCGCTTTGATCGAGTGTAATTTCGCATTGAATGGATGTAACTTCTCTTCGAACGACTGTCACCTCGCATTGAACGAATGTAACTTCTCTTTGAACGGCTGTCACCATCCATTGCACGAGTGCAACTTCGCATTGAATGAATGTAACTTCTCTTTGAACGGCTGTCACCTTCCATTGCACGGCTGTCACTTCGTTTTGATCGAGTGTAACTTCGTTTTGAATGAATGTAACTTCTCTTCGAACGACCGTCACCTTCCATTGAACGGCTGTCACTTCGCTTTGATCGAGTGTAACTTCGTTTTGAATGAATGTAACTTCTCTTTGAACGGCTGTCACCTTCCATTGCACGGCTGTCACTTCGCTTTGATCGAGTGTAACTTCCCATTGAATGAATGTAACTTCTCTTCGAACAATCTTCTGCCAACCAACAAGTATCCTTTGGGGACTGATTATAGTTCCTTCTCTTTTTCCTCTGTGTTCTCAGTGCTCTCCGTGGTTTGTTGCTCTTGTTCTTCTCTGTGTCCTCCGTGTCCTCTGTGGTTCTGCTCTTGTTCTTCTCTGTGTCCTCCGTGTCCTCTGTGGTTCTGCTCTTGTTCTTCTCAGTGTTCTCGGTGCTCTCCGTGGTTCTGCTCTTGTTCTTCTCAGTGTTCTCAGTGCCCTCTGTGGTTCTGCTCTTGTTCTTCTCAGTGTTCTCAGTGCTCTCCGTGGTTTGTTGCTCTTGTTCTTCTCTGTGTTCTCAGTGCTCTCCGTGGTTTGTCGCTCTTGTTCTTCTCAGTGTTCTCGGTGCTCTCCGTGGTTCTGCTCTTGTTCTTCTCAGTGTTCTCAGTGCTCTCCGTGGTTCTGCTCTTGTTCTTCTCAGTGTTCTCAGTGCCCTCTGTGGTTCTGCTCTTCCCCTTCTCAGTGGTCAGAGCCCTCAGTGTGCTCGGTCTCCTCTGTGGTTAATCCTCTTTAATTTTTAAGAATATTCCTTTATATTCCAATTGGTTTTGCGGAGGTTATTCTTCGCATGTTTATTCCATTACTCTTCTAATAGCAGAAAAGGTTTGAAAAAAATTACCGGCAAACATATCGGATTCTTACTCTTTGCGTTGGTAGTTGTGGCGTTGTTCTTTTACGCTACTCAAACCTACGAGACATACCAAAGTTCCGAAAGGAGCTATCTTTCCGGTTGCGAATATCTCCCTTCTGCCTCATCCGATTATATTGTTATTACCGAAGATAGAATAACGGGCATAACGGATTCTTCCGCGTGGATTTCTTACGAAACAATTGATAAGCTTAGTTTGCCCGAATCAGGTGTAGTTTGGCTGCGAGCTCTTCTCCCCGATTGGAAAGGGGAGAGATCGAGCATCTATATCGGGCAAATAAATTACGGCATGGAAGTCTATCTTAAGGATAGCCTGATTTACAGGATAGGAGAGTTTTCCACTTTATCCGCTTCCCATGAATTCATCGGATGGAATCAGAACCTAATTCAATTGCCCGATTATCGTGCCGGTGATCCGTTATATTTCCGTATTTGTTTGGGAAAGGAACCGGATGGATTCAGAGGGAAAGTAATAATCGGCTCTTCCTTCGAGATTCTTAAGGATGTATTTGTTACGAACATAGATGATCTCGCTTTCGCGTTCCTCTTTTTTGTGATCGGAATATCCGCTCTCTTTCTCTATTTCCGATTCGATAAGATGAAGCTTCTTTTGGGGATTACACTATTTCTTATCCCATTGGCCGCATTTATCATAAGCAATTCTCTGTTCATGCAGTTTCTTTTTCCCGCACCCAAACTCTATTACACAATAGATTATATCAGTTTTGTCTCCGCTACTATAGGTGGAATTTACGCTATCGGGGAGATATTGGGGGCTTTTGCCAAGAAGATTATCAAAGGAATATGGATGATACATCTGTTGTTCCTTCTCGGAATGATTACCGCGATAGAGTTCTGTTCGGTTCCGTATCTGGATGTTTTGAATTATTTCCTGATTCTTCTTTTGGTTAATATCTCAATCACACTTATCCTTATGCTTTGTAGCAGTAAGAGTGGAGGAGAGGAAGTAAGAATGCTAATTCGGGGAATGATTATTTTCTTCCTCTTTGCTATGATGGAGATTTTGTTCTATTTCTATTTCGGGTTGTATTCCGATTTGGGGTTTAATATGCGACTTCTCCATTTGGGAGTATTTGCCTTTGTACTTTCACTTATTGCGATTGCCATCTATAACTATAAGAGAAATCTCGCTGAAAAAGAGGAAGCTCGAGACAAATTATTAGCTGGAATTAAAAGAGAGAACGAAGCGAAGAGTGATTTTACCCGAAGACTGATAGAATCGCAAGAGACGGAAAGGAATCGAATAGCTCTTGAGTTGCACGATAGCGTAGGACAAAAGCTTTTGTTGATAAAGAATAAAATCTTAGGCGGAATGAAGAGGAGTTCTGATAATGTGGCGAAGATATATTTGAATGATCTTTCCGAACTGACCGGTGAAACGATTGAAGAGATTCGTGCTCTCTCCGGAAATCTTCGTCCTCAGCATCTCGATCAGTTAGGCCTTACATGCGCGATAGAGACACTCCTCGAAACGATTGATGAGAATACCGAAATTCGATTTGTCTCTGAAATAGATGATATAGATTCTCTGTTACCGAAAGAGAATGGGATAAATTTCTACAGAATTATTCAGGAAAGTCTGAATAATATTATTAAACATTCCCGCGCTACAGAGGTGAAAGTTACGGTCCGGAAAAAGTATCACGGAATTTTACTGATGGTAGAAGATAACGGAACCGGATTGAAGAGTATCATTTCTAATGGTGGAATAGGGGTAAGAGGTATGAAAGAGAGAGGGAAGATGTTAGGTGGTGAATTGAGAATAGAATCCTCGGCGCAAGGGGGAACGGTTGTTTCTTTGTTGCTTGAAGATCTTAAGCCAAGTAAGGAAGCGGTGGAAAATGAGTAGAGTAAGAATATTGTTAGCGGATGATCATCCTTTGTTTTTGGCAGGTGTTCGTTCGGAGTTGGTTAATAACCCCGATTACGAAATAGTTTTCGAGTCCGGTAACGGAAAAGAGGCTTACGAAAAGATTATCGAGCTTGCTCCTGACGTGGCTATTCTCGATTTTCAAATGCCGGAGATGACAGGTTTGGAAATTTGTGAAAAGATAACCTCGGAAGGATCGGCAACGAAAATAATTCTGCTGACAATGCATAATGACAAGAAGATCTTTTTCCGCTCTCTCGATTCGGGGGTCAAAGGATATGTACTCAAAGATGATGTGGTTATCGATATTGATGAAGCTGTAAAGCTAGTGGCGAAAGGAGAGCATTACATTTCCAAAAGCCTAACCGGCGCGTTAATAGAAAAAGCTACACTGAAGAATACGAATAATGGCGTTAGGGAAAAACTGGAGTTGCTAACTCCCTCCGAACTTAGAGTGTTGCGTCTGGTAGCCTTACTAAAAAGAAATGATGAAATAGCAGAGGAACTCTTTATTTCGAAAAGAACAGTTGAAAACCACAAAGGGAGTATTGCCGCAAAGCTTGAACTAAATAGCGCACGCGAGTTGATGAAATTTGCCGTCGAAAATCGGGCGATTATATAATAATAGGTGTTTTCCCCTATAAAATAGGGGGAATGCTCATACCAAAACAATCTTACACTTTCCTATCTTGTTGCAATTCAAAATAGTATCCTTGAAGCAATCCTTGAAGTATTTAATAGTAGATGATAACGAACGATTTCGAGAATATCTCCGTGAAGTGATTACGGAAAGAGGGGATTCCTGCGCCGAATTATCCGATGGAAAAGAGCTGAATAAGGTGTATGAGTTCTACGAACCGGATGTGGTTTTATTGGATATTCGGATGAAGGAGGTCGGTGGATTTGAGGCTGCTCGGTCTTTGGTTAACAATTGCCCCGATGCCTGCATAATAATAATTTCCAATTATTCGGATAAGTATTTCCGTGCCAAAGCGTTGAAGGTTGGGGCCAAGGCTTTTCTGGCGAAGGACAATATTTCCGCCCTCTGGCAAATAGTAGCGGATAATCAATCAGTTATTTCAAAACAGAATATATAAGGCAGAAAAATGAAAAAGTTTTTCTTGGGAATACTAATACTGATGATCCACTATTTCCCAATGTTCGGGCAAGTAGCATCGGCGAGTTCATGCCTACAATTTGATGGTGTTGATGATTATGTTCAAGTAAATTCGAATGTAATACCGTCATCCGGGGATTTCACAATTTCCTTTTGGGCAAAATCTAACTCTGAAGACCAAGGATACTTTGAGATTGTATCACAAAATGCTATAAACGCATGGAATCATAGTAATTTTTATGTTGGTAAACTCGATAACGGAAATATTAGAGCCGGAGATGATTGGCCCGATACCGGAGTTCCTTTTCCAACAGATGGTAAGTGGCATTACTACACCGTGGTAAAACACACTACAAATTATGGGAATTGTAAAGTTTATATTGATGATACTTTAAAAGCCACCAGTTATTATCCGATTCAAAATCCCGAAGGTACAGAGTTTAGAATAGGGAAGCAATACGGAGGACATGGAGAACATTTCAATGGACAAGTGGATGAGTTACGTGTTTGGAATTATGCATTAACCGAAGATGAAATTAAAGAAAGAATGAACATTGCTTTATCATGCAATGAAAATGGGCTCATATATTATTGGCAGTTTAACGAAGCTGGAGGTTCTATTACCCAAGGTGTAAATGGCACAATTGGTAATCTATATAATATGGATAATAATAGCTGGGTCAGTTCCGGGGCTGATATAAAATTATTTACATATTATAAAACAATAGTTACTCCAATGAAGAATACTGTTGCAGTATGGGGCGATTATGATAATGATGGCGACTTAGATATTCTAGTTTCCGGAGACACCGGAGCAGGACTAACCACTCAAGTTTACAATAATAATAACGGGAACTTCAACAGCATAAACGCAAACTTAAGAGGTATAATAGATCATTCCGCAACTTGGAATGATTATGATAATGATGGCGATTTGGATATTTTCTTAAACGGGACAACATCTTATGCAACTGATCCAACCGCTACGGTAAAAATGTACCGGAATGATAATGGTATATTTACGGAAGTGAGTATTGGGTTGCCGGCTATTCATTACGGAAATGCCGCCTGGGGGGATTATGATAATGATGGGGATCA
This sequence comes from uncultured Ignavibacteriales bacterium, assembly GCA_942492055.1. Lineage (GTDB taxonomy): Bacteria > Bacteroidota > Ignavibacteria > Ignavibacteriales > Melioribacteraceae > CALODP01. The sequence goes on from CALODP010000015.1 coordinate 13,249, forward strand.
GGATCTCTTACTAACAGGCAGAGTAACTTATACCTACAGATTTACTAGAATTTATCGCAACGATAAAGGAATATTTAGAGATATCAATGCAGGATTGCCTCCTCTTTCTTCCGGTTCGGCTGACTGGGGGGATTATGATAATGATGGCGATTTGGACATTATCCTAATTGGATATAATAATATGCTTGATTCTGAGGCAATAACTTACATATACAATAATAATAATGGTAATTTTGAACTTTTTGCATCGCCAAGAGGTCACTATGGAGGCTCGGCTGTGTGGGGAGATTATAACTGTGATGGAAATTTAGACGCTGTTGTTACCGGAAAAGCTCGTTATACCCTTCATAATGGTGGTCAAGATTATATTTATGGCGCATCGTCAATGATTTGTACCAATAATGATGGAGCTTTCACTGTTGATGTTCGCCAACTAGAAGATATATCTAATGGTACAGCTGAGTTTGGAGATTATGACAACGATGGCGATATGGATATCATTCTAGCCGGAAAAACCTGGGAAGGAAAAATCTTTTCCCGAATCTATCAAAATGATGATTCCGCATTCAAAATCTTTAATTCCGGCGGAGAGGTTGAAAAGTATGGTAATGAGTCCGGTTACTGGGGGGATTTCGATAATGATGGCGACCTGGATGTTCTTATTGCCGGCTGTAACCAGGTTATTTTATATAAAAATAATTCTTTAACAAGTAACGATATTCCTACTACTCCAACATGTTTATCAAATTCATTGAATGTTGATAATTCTGTTTTGCTTTGCTGGAATAAAGCCAGTGATAATCAAACTCCTCAAAACGGCCTAACATATAATTTAAGAGTTGGAACAACTCCCGGAGGATCTGAGATAATGTCAGTAATGTCAGTTGCGGGAATAGGGAATGTAAATCTTAATAATAAATGGGGTATTAAAAATTTAGATCCGAATAAAACTTATTACTGGTCTGTTCAAACAATAGATAACTGTTTCAAAGCTTCACAATGGGCACCGGAACAGCATTTTAATATCTCAACTACAACAGGGAAACCTATAGTTTCACTTGGGAAAATTTCCGATCCCGATTTAACTTCAGCGAAACTACACGGGGTTATAAATACAAATAATATAGAGACCACTTACTTTTTTGAGTACGGAACAGATCCGGAAAACTTAACTCACTCTACAAATCCGGAGATACTGAATGGAGGCTATATGAGTGACAGTATTAGTGCAAGTATAAATAATCTTGCTTGTGAAACTATCTATTATTATAGAATTACTTCGTCTAATTCAGAAGGAACCATCACTTCCGGAGTTCAATCTTTCTTTACCGATAATTCTATTCCAAAATCTAACTTAATGATTCATTTAAGAGCTGATAAGGGAATAACTCTGACAAACGGAAAAGCTTCCAAATGGGAGGACCTTTCAAATAATAATAATCATGCTCTCCAAAACAATTCGGCTGAAATGCCTGTTGTTATATTAAATGAAATAAATTACAGACCTGCTGTAAAATTTAACGGCGCCAACATCATTCAACTACCCTCAGCTTTTGAACTTGGAATTCAGAATAAGAATTATGAAATATTTATCGTAGCTAAAACTGCCTCAAATAACCAGCAGTACATACTCAGTGGATACTCAAACTTTGATTACATACTAAATAACGTTGCCGGCGCCTATTACTATTCTATTTGGCCTACTTATGTCCCGATAGGAGCAATGGGAGATTATGCCGATAATAAGCCACATGTATTTTCTTGCAGGGCTAGCACTGGTAGCTTAACTATTTGTGTGGATGGGATAAATGGGTCTACCAAAAGTGGCAATTTCCGATCCGACTATGGGGGAGAACTTGTTTTGGGGCGCCGAATTAATAACACATATCCATTTGAAGGAGAAATAGCTGAATTTCTAATCTATAACAGAATACTAAGCCCTGAAGAACGAGACATAGTAGAACAGTATTTAGCAGGCCGTTACGCAATGACCTCCGGTGACTTGCCGGTTGAACTAACTTCATTTATTGCTAATATTGTTGATAACAAAGTTCAATTAACCTGGGAAACAGCAAGCGAGCAAAATAACTACGGATTCGAAATAGAACGTAAAATAGTAAAAGAGACTTCGACTGAATATGAAAAAATTGGATTCATTGAAGGGAACGGGAATAGTAATTCGATAAAAGAGTACTCTTTTACAGATAAGAGCCTGCATACCGGAAAGGTTATGTACAGACTAAAGCAAATCGATTTCGACGGGAAATATGAATACTCGAAAGAGATAGAGGTAGCTTATGATGTTCCTGCTGAGTATTCTCTAGAGCAGAACTATCCGAATCCTTTTAATCCTACAACCAAAATTAACTTCGCTTTAGCAAAGAAGGGAAGAGTTGTTATTGATCTTTATAATTCTCTAGGGGAGAGAATCCGGAGACTCTTCAATGAAGAAAGGGATGCCGGAACTTATTCAATCGATTTTCATGGTGGAGGGCTAGCGAGCGGAATATATCTGTATACAATTAAGGTAAATGATTATTCCGCTTGCCGCAAAATGATTCTGATGAAATGATCAGAACAAAAAGCAGAATAGTGCAATTCCAAAGCCCGATCCTTTAAGAGTCGGGTTTTGTATTATACTCCCGAAAGTGCTAAAAAAGCATTTTTTTTGATTGATATAAAGCAAGCCATTTCTTATATAGAAAGTACTATTTTCATCAAGGGGGGCTCTTATATTTCCATCCAGGAATCTCTTCAAAAAATATAAGGGTGTTTTTTCATCTTCTCTATCTTACATAAAGAGTGGATAAGTCATGGAAAATACTCGTATGTCATATCAAGAATTACTTAACGAAAATACTTCTCTAAAAGAGAAAGAAGAACTATGCAATAACATGTTCGATAATGTTACCGTTGGAATGGTTCAAACCGATCGGGAAGGGAACTATATTAAGAGTAATCAAAAATTTAGGGATATAACCGGATATAGTGAAGAAGAATTGATGCGACTAAACTTTACTCAGATAACCCATGCGGAAGATCTTTTGGAAGAGATGGAAATCAAGAAGAAAGTGGATAATAATGAAATAGATTCCTTTGTTATGGAGAAAAGATATATTCGTAAAGATGGTTCTACAATCTGGGTAAAGCTCTTCACGAAGATCATAAGAGTAAGTGAAAGCAATTCTAAAGTAAAATATATTTTCGGAATAGTAGAAGATATCTCTGAAATGAAGGAGATCATCGAAAAATTAGAAGATAGCAGATATAAGCTATTGGAGGCGCAAAAGCTCGCAAGTTTCGGGCATTGGACTTTGGACTTGAAGAAAAACGAGCTTCAATGGTCAGATGAGATATACAGAATTTTCGGACTAAAACCTCAAGAATTCGAAGCAAACTACGAAGCTTTCTTAAGCTTTGTTCATCCAAAAGATCGGGATTATGTTCACTCCATATATAGCAAACATGTAAAGGATAGAATTCCATACTGCATTATTCATCGCTTGTTACTAAAGGACGATCGCGTAAAATATGTTCAGGAAAAATGTAGAACGGAATATGATATTTATGGAAGTCCTATAAGATCTATTGGAACCGTGCAAGATATTACCGAAAGGATAAGAGTGGAAAAGAAGCTCGCAAAGAGCAAAAGAAAACTTAAGAAAAAGAATAAGGAATTAAAAATAGCCAAAAGAAAGGCCGAAGAGAGTGATCGTTTGAAGACAGCATTTTTGTGGAATATTTCTCATGAAGTCAGAACCCCAATGAACGGTATTATAGGTTTCTCGGAAATGCTTGCCGAAGATGATTTATCGAAAGAACAAAGAAAATACTATTCCGATTTGGTTGCCGGAAGCGGAAGACAACTTTTAACAATATTGGATCAGATAATAGAAATTTCCAAGTTAGAAACCGGACAAGTTGAAATCAAAGATGAAAAGTTTACTCTGGAATCGATCATGGGAGAAATGACCGAATACTACAGAAGCGTCTCGGAAAAGGGAAAGATAAAACTGGAAACAAGATTCGGTAACGGTATTAGCAAAAAGTTAATTTGGGGGGATTCCCATAAGATTAGACAAGTTTTGGAAAACTTGTTAAATAATGCTTTTAAGTTTACAAATGAAGGGAAAATATTGTTCGGGTATGAGATTAAGGATAAAAGAATAAAATTCTTTGTTAAAGATACCGGAATCGGAATACCTGAAAATATGCAAGAAAAAATATTTCAACGCTTTGTTCAGGTTGAATCCGATGTCTGTAAGGAATATGGTGGAGCCGGGTTAGGGTTGGCTATTGCCAGAGATCTGGGTAAATTGCTTAATGGAGAATTATGGTGCGAATCGGAATTGGGTAAAGGATCAACTTTTTATTTTGATATTCCTTTAATAGAGGCAGAAGAAATGGAGAAAAAAGAGACAAAGATAAGCAAAATGGACTTTTCTATATTAGTGGCAGAAGATGAAGTAATTAATGTACTCTATTTGAAGGAGCTTATGAATACAATTGGTGTAAAAATCATTCACGCCAAAGATGGTTTCGATGCTATTGAGCAATGCAAGAAACACCCCGAAATAGGTCTTGCTCTAATGGATATTAGGATGCCGAAATTAAACGGATACGAAGCTACTAAGAGAATCAAAGCCATCAGACCGGACTTACCGGTTATTGCACAGACTGCCTTTGTTCAATCCGAAAATGAAACAAAAGCGAAGGAATGTGGTTTTGACGGATATATAGGAAAACCTTTCGGAAATGATGAAATAATATCCGTTGTGGAGAGTTTCCGTAGCCGAGTAATTTGATAGATTTTTAGAGGCAAAAGATTCAAACAGAAAATAACTTCTGTAACTAAATATGTTGCCTTTTTGATTCTTATTTTTAATAAAATATTTGTATTAATCTTATAGTTAAGTACCGTTCATCCCCCAATATTCTTCTTATTATTAATAATCTTACAAAATTAGACCGAATTTTTCCAACAATTAAGAAAAAGTTTACAAAACGCAAAAAATCTTTTAAAAATGAGAAAAATTTAACACGAATCGTCATTTTACATTAGTAAAATGTGAAAAATTTTCTATAGATTAACGCGACATTAATATTTGCTTATATCTGCTAATATTTGGAGACTACGATGAAAAGGAAGTTACTAATCAGAGACCTAACCCTCAGAGACGGTCAACAATCCCAATTCGCTACCAGAATGACTCAGAAGCAAATCGACAGAGTTTTGCCTGAATACAAAAATGCTGGGTTTTACGCCACCGAAGTGTGGGGGGGAGCTATCCCTGATTCCGTAATGCGTTATCTGAATGAAAATCCATGGGACAGACTTGAGAAGATTAAGGCTGTTACCGGAGATTCTTCCAAATTAACCGCACTTTCTCGCGGAAGAAATTTATTCGGATACAACCCTTATCCCGACGATATTATCGAGGGATTTTGTAAACATTCAATCAAATCGGGACTTGATATCATGCGCATTTTCGATGCGTTAAATGATATTGAGAATATGAAATCCACCATCAAGGCTGTGAAGAAACACGGCGGGATTGTGGATTGCGCGGTATGTTATACCGTCGATCCGAAATTCACTTTCATGGATAAGGTCAAGAGCTTTAGAAGTGGTAAAAAGCTTCCCGGACAAATTTTTACTCACGATTATTTTATTAACAAGGCCGTTGAGTTGGAAAAACTCGGTGCGGACATGATTACAATCAAAGACATGGCCGGACTTATTCCTCCTGACGCTGCTGCAAAGATCGTAAAGGGTATAAAGGATAAAGTAAAACTACCGTTGGATCTTCACACACATTGTACTCCCGGATACGGATTAGCTACAGTATTGGTGGGAATTATGAATGGTGTTGATATCGTTGATACGGTTATTATGCCTTTTGCCGGCGGTCCTGCTGCTCCTGCTTTCGAGTTGATTAAGATATTCGCCGATAAATTGAATATCGAAATCGATGTTGATCTTGAGGCTATTGAGAAGATTAAAAAGGAATTGTTTGAGATCAGAAAAGAGCTTGCTCCGTTTGATCAGTTGAAACAGTTCCCGAAAGATATAGATATTACTAATTACAAACTCTCTTCCGATATCGACTCGTTGTTCAATAAAGCTATTGAATACGCCAAGGAAGAGAAATTTGATGAACTACTCAAGGCAACCTTAAAAATAGAGGAGTATTTCAATTTCCCGGCTCCTAATGAAAACGTGAAAAACGCTGAAATACCGGGAGGAATGTACACCAACATGACTGCCCAGTTGAAAGCGGTTAAGTTGGAACATTTGATGAACAGAGTATTGGCCGCTGTTCCTAAAGTTCGTCTCGACGCCGGATTGCCTCCTTTGGTTACTCCTACAAGTCAGATCGTAGGAGCGCAGGCGGTTAACTGTATTATAGACGAAAACAAAGGATTACCTTGGTATACAAACAAATCTGTTCAGTTTGTTAACCTTGTTAAAGGATCCTACGGAAAGACTCCGTTCCCTGTTGATCCTGATTTTAGAGAAAAATTAGCCGGTGTTAGAGAAGAAACTCCTTACGATACTTCTACTCACCAGGTGCAAGAGAATCCGATTCTAGAAGAAGCCGGTGGAATTCAGTTGGCTGAGGATGAAAAGGAAATGCTGTTAATTGAGCTCTTCCCTCAAGTTGCGAAAGGTTACTTAAAGAATAAGAAAGTAAACGCCTACGTATCGGAAAAGGAAGCTGAGATAGAAAGAGAAAAGAGAGCTTACAGAGAACTACCAGCCGAAGAGAAAGAAAAAATTATTCTCGATGGTTTACAGAGTTTCTGTTATTAAGCTATTACTCAATACATTTCATACAAAGCGAAGTAACTACGGTTGCTTCGCTTTTTTTATTAATAATTCGCAAAACAAATAAACCTATCCAAAATACTCCAGTCTTACCCCGTTGGTAAACGAAAAAACCTTGGAAAAATATTAATATATTTTTATTGTGAATAAATATTCGCTATTTTAGCGGAGATTTTGAAATGCTAATAAATATCGGTGAAGTATGAAGAAAACACTATTCCTAATGTCTGTATTATTATTTGGCAATCCGATACTAACAAACGGTGATGAAATGGAAGAGAAATGGTTGTGCGGATTTACTGAGGCAATCTTCGGTGAGACTATTGTTTACGAGTCTCCTCATAGCGATGTTAAAGATGCTTTAATTGCTAGAGCAACTGACGGAAAGAGTGCCATCGAATGGAGAGTAGAACTTCCTGAAACGGCGGAGAGTCAACTTAATCTTGTTTGGTTAGCCGGAATGGGGACGAACCTCGGCGAAAATGAATTCACAATGTCTATTAATGGAAAGGAAGAGTTTCGTTTTTCCACAAAGAACGAAATGATTTGGAAATTGGAACAGAGTAACGGACTTGCTCTCTCTTTCGACGGGATTGAGTTTGATAAACACGGCGATCTTTTCGGATATAATATTCTGTCTATAGATCGGGACAAATATCAATCGGGTAATGAATTGACGATTACAATTACGGGAGAGAATGCCGGAAGTAATGTCTGGTATATGGCCTTCGATTATCAGCTCAATTCTTCTGTGAAAATAATTCCCGAGCAAGCTGTCATAAAAACCCACAAGGGGAACAAGCAATCTGTAATGATCGAACTCGTGCATCTGGGAGATAGCGGGGAGAGAAAAGTTGCAATTGATAACGATCCCGAAGAAACAATTCCGGTAAAGCTCGGATTGAACAAATGCAATATTCTGCTAAATCCAACCGAGGTTGCGAGGGAACGTAAGATAGAGATATCGGATGAGGAACAATCCCTCTATAGTGGCTCTTTCACACAATATCCGGTCGAGAAAAGAAACCTCCATATTCTGCACCATTCCCATACCGATATAGGATATACCGAGCTGCAGACTACAGTAGAGAAGATGCATTGGAAATATATTGACGAAGCAATTGAACTAGCCGAAAAATTTCGGAACTATCCCGAAGGGGCTCGCTTCAAATGGAATATCGAAGTGTTGTGGCCTCTTCAATCATATCTGGAAAGAGCCGACGAAGCGAAAAAGAAGAAGTTTGTCGAAGCTGTAAATAAAGGCTTTATAGGACTCAATGCGGCCTATTCCAATCAACTAACCGGTTTGGCGCGCGACGAGGAGATGATCAATACTTTCGCGTTTGCCAGAGAATTGAAAGAGACCTACGGTTTGGATATTAATTCTTCCATGATAACTGATATTCCCGGCACATCTTGGGGAATGGTAACCGCGATGAGTCTTAACGGCATAAAATACTATTCGAGTGGCCCCAACTATCAGCCGAATCTTCCTCATTGGGGGGATAGAATCGGATATACTCTAAGGCAATGGGGAGATAAACCTTTTTACTGGATTTCTTCTTCCGGTGAAGAGAAAGTTCTCTTTTGGGTAGCCGGTAAAGGGTATTCGATGTTTCATGGCGGAGATAAGGGAAGAATTACACAAGTAGGGGAGAAAAGAATTCTCGATTATATGAGAGAACTCTTCGATAAGAAATATCCTTACGAACTTGTCCAAATGAGATATACCATAAAAGGGGATAACGGTCCTCCGGATGAGTTTCTATCCGATTTTGTGAAAACATGGAATGAGAAATATATAACACCGAAAATTACTATCTCAACTACAGAAGAGTTGTTTTCCGAATTCGAGGAAAGATACGGAAAAGAGTTACCTGAGTACGCCGGTGATTTTACCCCTTACTGGGAAGACGGAGCTCTTTCTACCGCGAGGGAAAACGCTATGAGTAGAAACTCTGCCGAAGTTCTTTCCGAAATAACAGCTCTCTGGATGATCAGCGGAAAAGAAAACTTTCCTTCTGCCAAAGCCAAAGAAGCATGGAAAAATGTTCTCCTTTTTACAGAGCACACTTGGGGAGCTTATAACAGCGTTTCGGAACCTGATGCCGATTTTGTTAAAGGGCAGTGGGAAATAAAGCAAAACATGGCCGAAAAAGGGGCGGAACTTTCTCGTCAGATTGCCGATGAGTTTTCCAATATTCCACGGGAAAAAGAGATTGAAGAGTTGGATGTTCTCAATTCAAACTCATGGAATAGAAGCGGGGTGGTTTACATTCCGAAGGAATACAAATTAAAGGGAAACTGCGCGAAAGATGTTTCGGGGAACCTATATCCAACCCAAAAACTTAGCGACGGTTCACTTGCCGTTTTAATCGACAATGTCCAGGCTATGGGGAAAAAGAGAATAATCTTCTCCGACTCTGAAATCGGGCAGAAAGGAGATTGCAAAGCCGAAGGTAATAAGATATCGAACGGTAAAATCTCTTTGGAAATCGACAAGGAAACCGGCTCTGTTTCCTCTATGATTTGGAATGGCAAAGAGTTGGTAAATTCCGCCGAGGGAAGAAAGCTTAATGAATATCTCTATGTTGCTGGCGCCGATCCTAAAGATGCCAAAGGAACGGAGAATGTAAAAATAAGCGTTAAGGAAGAAGGCCCTGTAGTTGTTTCTTTGCTTATAGAAAGTGACGCTGCCGGTTGCAATAAACTAATACGGGAAATACGTCTGACCTCCGATTCCGAAATTGTTGAAATAATAAACAGAGTCGACAAAAAGGGGATTAGAGAAAAGGAAGGCGTCCATTTCGCGTTCCCGATGAATGTTCCCGACGGGGTTGTATCTTGGGATGTCCCTTTCGGAAAAGTGGAACCGGACAAAGATCAACTGGAAGGTTCGTGCAAAAATCATATCTCTATCCAACGCATGGCGGATGTAACAAATAGTGAGTATGGCGTAAGCTTCTATTCTCCTGACGCTCCCTTAATTGAACTCGGAAATATAACTGCCGAAGTATGGAACCTATCTCAGGATCGTCCATGGATGAAGGATATTCCACAAACCGAAACCATATATTCCTATGTGATGAATAACTACTGGCACACAAACTACAAAGCGGATCAGGAAGGGGAGGTCCTATTCAGATATTATCTTCGTCCTCATTTGGCCGATGAGCCCGGTGGAAAAAGAGATAAGAGCGGAATAGAATTGACACAACCACTTATACTTGCTAACCATAGTGAAAATAAGGGCGAATTCGGTATAGATCTTACCGGGTATTCCTCCTTCGTTACAGCTCTTTATCCTATCGAAAAGGGGAATGGAGTAGTGGCTGTAATCCACAATCCCTCAACTAAAAAAGAGCTTCTCCCTCTGAAAGGGAAAAGGGAAATTTATTTGTCAGATCTGTTCGGAGAAAAAAAAGAAGTAATATCGGAAATAGAAATTCCATCCTACGGAACCAGAGTAATATTAATCGAAAAATAGATTATCCTAGCCAAAGCCCGCGAATGGGCTTTGGATATATTATACTAGAGAGCTGAAAAAAGTTTGGTGGAGATGAATACTATCGCCTAACCAGAATTTGTAATCCATAATTAGAAATATTTTATGTTTTTCAAACGTAATGGTAAAATACACTAAACTAATATAAAATAATTATATTATGCCAAAAGATGCCCTAAGATTGACAGATAAGAATTTGATGCCGCAAAAGGATTCTTTGAAAGAATTTTTGGGAAATGATGCATTCTCATACTGGTCAGAGATTCGGAAGTATATAGAAGAGGCATATCCGAAGGTATTTTCTTCTGAGTGGTTATTCGGAGGGGAAAAGCATGGATGGTCTTTGAGATTTAAGAAAAACAAATCTTTTTGTACAATGATACCCGAGAAAAACAGATGCTCCTTAGTGGTAGTTTTGGGGAAGAAAGAGAGAGAGAAATTCAAGGAAAACCGTGAGACTTTTTCTTCTCAGACAATTTTACTTTACGATGCTTCTCAGACGTATCATGACGGGAAGTGGATTCTTTTCAACATCAATAGTGATGAATTATTTAGAGATCTGAAAGAATTGCTCCTGTTAAAAAGAGGAGTGCCGAAGAATAGTGGATGAACATTTTCATTTAGTTGATGACTATTCTCATATCGAAAGAGGTCTAAGTTCCATCGATACAGCATTATCTCCCATAGTAAATGAATTACGTTCCTGTCTCATGTTTTATTCATTAATAATAATTTATATATTTGCTCTTCAATATGAAGATAAGTAACAAGATGATTCTCTTATAGAGTATTTTGGAAATCTGAAAAAATAAAATGGAGTTTTAAGAATGACAAAAAGAATGGTGTTTGCTATTCTCATAATCGGTTCTATTCTTTTTATCACCGCTTGCGGAACAGAGAATGCAACTGAGCCCGGAGAAGAAAGCTATGCTTCCTTAAAAATAGGAGCGCTTGTTCCTATGAATGGCGAGGGTTCCATTGATGGTGAAGCTAATATTGCTGCTATTGAACTAGCTATTGAAGATGTAAACAAATATTTGAAAGATAATAACAAATTTGCCAAAGTTAAGGCGGTTATTAAGGAAACCAAAGGAAATTACGTTACTCTTAAGGAAAAGATTGAAGAATTTGCCGATGAAAAGACTAATATGCTAGTCTCCGTTGACGTAAGTGAGAATATTTATCCTCTAGGCGAAATACTAACAGATAATGATATGCTTATGATAAATACTTCCGCTACATCAAATATGATTTCCAAGGAAGATAATATCATAAGATACGTTCCAAATGATAATTATTCCGCTAAAGTTTTAGCAAGAGTCCTCCATCGTAAGGGAGTTGAAAGAATTGTTGTCTTATATCGTCTCGATGTTTGGGGAAAGAACCTAGCTGAGGCTTTGGAAGACGAGTATAAGTACGTAGGTGGAAAAAGCGCTGATCTTGTCGGGTATGATGCTCGCTTGATCGGTAGCGATTTTAATGAAGTTGTAAATCAGTTGGATAATTTTGTTCTTAATGCTACCAATGCTTCCGGAACAGAGAAGACTGCCGTTGTTGTCTTTGCTTACGATGAAATAAAAGATCTTCTCAAAATGGCTTCTGCAAAGGAAGTTTTGGATGATGTAAAATGGTACGGTGGTGACGGCCTTGCTTTTAATAAAGCTCTTCTCTTTGATATATCTGCCGCAGAGTTTGCCTATAAGGTAGGTATGTATTCTATTGCGATAGGAGAACCGGAAAGTCAGGAAGTTACCAAGCTTAAAGCTCGCATAACTCAGAAAATAGGTCATGAACCTTATTCCGAGGCTTTAACAATGTATGACGCCGTTTGGACAGCCTCCGAAACTTTAGTAAAAGCCGGAAAAGCCTCATCGGCCGACAAAAAGAAGAGTACCCTTACTGAAGTTTTAAGTGATTATAACGGAGTTACCGGAAAGATTGAGTTAGATGTAAACGGTGATCGAAAAAGTTGTACATATAATTTCTGGGGAATAGTTAAGGGAGATACAGAGTATCTTTGGTTCAAAGCTTTTAGCGCTAACGAATAGTCAGTCGGAATAACAAAAGGAAATTTTATGAAAAAGATAAATATAGTTGTAATACTACTAATAATTGCCGCGTTTTGTTCTGCTTGTTCCAATCAATCCGAACAACCTGTTGAGCCTATTTCTTCCGTAGTAGGAAAACCTTCTCTTGGTGAAGCTCCTTCGGATGAGAATGATCCGAGAGTTCAAGCTATGCTTAAGAGCAATAGCGGTATCAAAGGGGAAATAGATCCCTCAAAGTATGAAATTACTCTTAAAGATATCTATAGAGACAATTTTTATCTTAACCTTGAGAAACAAAGCGGAAGTCTTTCTTTCTATAAAGGGCAATGGGAAAGCCTAGGAATCATATACGACGTTAAAGCTTTTTATGATTCCGAGTCCAAAGCTCTTAGTATTACCGCTGGTTACAAGGATGACGCTATTATGATGTATCATCTTCGTATAGCAGCTCCGAATTATTTCTCCGGTAAGTTTAGTTGGTATTATAATGCCAACGGTTATTATGCTGTTCAAACAATGTATATGATGGTTGAAAAAGGGGAATTCCCCGGCATGAACTCTGGTTTCTAAGTTTTAATAGTCGCTCATACTTTTATGAGCGGCTTTTTCCTGTTTGTAATCTTCTTTCCTAAAGCTATCTAAAATTATTTTCTTGGTAATTGCATTTCTTGATTTATTTTCTTTACTTGTCAAACTTGAATGTAGCAAAGGTTTTCCGGCAATGTCGGGCGAGCCGGAGACGCAGAATCGTCCGCAATTGAAAGACCTCCTTGGATGGTTGACGTAACACAACCATTTGAGTCCCGGGCTTGCTCGGCCCGGGATATTATTCTTAGTAATTATTCTTCCTTATTCTTTTGTTGTGTCTTTCCGTGAGTTTATTATATTGTTTTTCGAATATCCTATGATGATTTTTGTCATGATTTAGAATACCTTACGATTCCCATAGTGCTTTCTATTTGTTTTCCCAAAGTAACAAACCGTAGTAAAGTTATAATATATAATAATCTCGGAGTAGTTATGGATGAAAGCAAAACGGTTCCGGATCTGAAAGTTAAAAGCAATGGTAGTAGTGTAACACATCTTCTTCCTCCTGAAAGAGCAGTACAGATGGTTTGGGCATTAACTGGTAGCTTTTCAGGCAATACCGATTCCAAAGAAGCTGCTTCATATACTTCCTCTACGTTAAAGAGAATTGAAGATACTTCTTTGCAAAGCACAGATGCTTTGGAACGAGCATATGTTACCGGTGTAATTTCCATAATCAGAGGTTGTTTGAGATCTTTAGAGATAATTCATAAGGGAAGAAACACCAACTTCAAAGAAAACGATAAGATGATGCAATCTTACCTGAATCAAATAGAGGAGGGGATGCAATTCGGAGAAAAAGCCAGAGACTTTCTTAAAGCTCTTCCAACTATGGCAATTACTACTGCTGCCGGAACAAAAGTATATATGAGTCAAACAGGAACAGATACACATGCCTGGATTATAGGTGCTGGGTTTGCCGCCTTAGGATATTTGATATATGTTTGGATTAAAGCCTACAATACTCAAAAGAAAAGAAGATTATATGTAAAAGAGGATTATACACGAAAAAAATACTTCTATATGTATCTGGATAGAGTCCGGATTACTCTGAATGCTCTCTATCGGGAAGTTTATGACTATCATTTTACTATTTTTGGTAAAGAATACGGAGAGTTCAAGGAAAAATATGTCTCGGAAATGTTATCCGGGTTAAATTCCGAGTTATGTCCTAAGGTAGATACGCACATAGCAAAGAATAAAGTAACTCCTGAGAGGTGGCATATCTGTGAAGCGGGTTCAGTTGAAGAGAGAAGTAAATGTCCCGAATGGAAGAATAACTAAGATATTGTATGAAATGAATAAAATAATGAATTGGATAAGTGTGAGATTATTTCTATATACGGAGTCTTAATTTTTTCTTTTATAGAAAAAAGCCTGCCGGAGTCTCACTTTTAGTTACCTTTATTTGGAGAAAGGAAAGTGATTCCCGGCAGGGGTGTTATTTATACCGGATGTATAAGAAACTATCTAGTTTTAGTCTGAGTTAATAATTCCGAAGATCAAAATGGAATACATCTCAATTAATTTGTTTCCTCTTTGTGCGCCCGAAAGATTTTTAGTAAGTGAATACTTAACAACATCTCCTAATAATTCCATGAAGACACTTATAGAGAAATCCTTACGAATTATTCCCTTATTTTGACCGATTGTCAAAATTTCTACGAAAGCCCGAGTAATTTTTTTGCTATGCTCAGTTAAAGTAATATCAACTTGCGGATATTCTCTGGCTACATCATCCATATAGCCATAATACTCTCTCATGAAGTAGTTAGCATACTTCATAAAAACATTCCGTAAAGTGGTTTCGTAATCATTTTCGTCTGCAATAAAGACTTCAATATCATGAACCATAGAGTCGATATCTTCGATGATGATCTTTTCGTAAAGATTTACCTTCGAGGATATTATTTTGTAGAGTGTTGGCTTGGTTATTCCGGACTCAAACGCCAGTTGATCCATATTCCATCCTTTGAAGCCTTTGGTGGAAATAAGTTCTCTGGCCTTTTCAAATACTCTTTTGTTGATATATTCGTTATGTGCTTTCAAAGTATCGTATCGTAATTAATTATCTTTACTAAGATAGTAAACTTAGTAAAAGCAGTCAAGAAATTTCGGATCATGAAGGAAATCATTTCTGGATAGTGGGTATCTTTCCGAGTTTCATTAAAATAGTTCCATGATCCATTAGGAATAATTTCTTTAATTATGCCTAACATTTCTTTCCTGGAATTACCTTTCAAATAGTTGAAGTAGATAGATATAAGTTAGCAAAGGAGGAACAGTGGTTTGTCGGAGATCAAAGAGCCATAGTTGAGGGTGTTATCCACTTTGTTGAGAAGGAAAGAGAAACAGATATCATATTTCATTCCTTAGTTGATATTAATTCATATCCAGTTGCCTTCAAACGAAGTATAGTAGAGCTATTTCCATATACAGTTATAGAATTCCCAATTCTAGTTGCACAATTCATAAAAGTAGCAATGCTAAAACCACAGTAAGAAATGAATTTCCTTTTAAGATAAGAGCATCATTATAAGAATAGAGTTTCTCATTGAGTAGAGCAGAGTAAAACTATCAGTAACGTTAAGAAAAAATGGAATTATCTGTCCTTTCCAGGGAAAGTATTGTCGCTAAGTAAATATGTGGAAAAGTGACATGATAATGGTAGCCATGGGGATAATATGATGTTAAGGCTTCTTGAGGGAAATCGATAGAAAGAAGGGCTCATTCATCATTGATGAAGAGCCCTTAGATAATTACTAAACAAATCTATTTTTCAATCTGGAATTCAGGTTTAATATCTACCGGAAGATTCTTTAGTTTTGCTACTAAAGTCTTAATAGATTCCGAACTAACTACATATTTCTTTATCATTTCCGTTGCTTTTTGATAATCGCCTGTAGCTTGAATCATTAATAACTCGTTAGCAAGAGATTTCAAAGCTTCTTCGGCTTTATCAAAGTTTACGGATACTTTCTGTGCTTTATTGTCGTATTCGTAAGCTCCTTTTTCGAGCATATAATTATAAATAATAGCGTTAGCGCCACCGTGAGCTTCGTTAATACCGAATCTTAAAGAACGGAAAATGCCTGCCAAAAAGGTTGTCCAGATTTCATTTTCGTAAGATTTCGGGTATACACCTTTCTCAATCATGAAAAGATTATTATACTGTCCTAAGATATCGGCCTTACATTCTTCAATAGTGGAGTATGTTTCCTTTAATTCACGCTTAACTTCGGTATTTTTTCCGTTTACTTTAATAAATCCGGGACCAACACCGTGAGAAATCTCATGCATTAAGGTATGATTAAAGAAACCGTCGAATGTGACATATTTTAGCTCATCTTCTACCAAAACAATTTCGGCGATAGGTTTCAATAGCTGTTCAAATTTGGCTTCATGTATGTTTTTCAACATAACTTTCTTTGAGCCTTTGGCTTTTCTGACTCTTTCGTCGTTAGGAAGGTTGAAGGCTAAGGTCTGAACTCCTGCTTTTGTATCTCCGGCACCGAAAACTTCTTGTACAACAACGATAGGGGATTCACTTCCACGATCGAAATTTTTATGTTCGTCCGGATATGGAAGATTTTTTTCAATATCAGTTAAGTAGCTAGCGAATTTTTCAAGCTTTGCTGATTCGTCCGGATCAACAATTGTAAGGAAACACTCGAAAGCAGCTTTATAATTAAACATTCCGTCTTCATAAACTTCATAGGGGCCAATAACTACTTCAATTCTATGATCCTTGAGATCCATCCACGCCATATCACTTTCGTAATAGTCATTTGTTTCAAAAGCTTTTGCTCTGGTCAGAAGATATTTCTTCAAGGAAGGATTATCAGCGTATTCGGCAGCCTCATTCATTAAGGAGACTATTTCAGTTAGCTTCTCTTTGTATTCTTCGGAATAGGGAACTGCGGTAAGTATTCCATCTTTTCTTCTGATGACAGTAAATTCCGAGGTGAACTCTTTCTCAAGTTCGGGATTTGCTTTAATTGCGTTCTCAAATTCTTCTTTAGTCATATCCTCAGGATAGAAATTTGCGCCTTCATGTTTTTCGGCTGAACCGTAGAAAGGCTTGTCGTGATCAAGGCGATCAAAAGGACCGAAGTTAATTGTGAAATATTCAAGGGCAAGTTTATCTTCAGGCTTGTCGGAATTTTCCAACTTTTCTCTGATCTCGAAATTCTGTGAGTAAACTTGTTCCAAAAATAATTCGTCAATTATCTTAGAAGCTTCGTAAAGCTTTTGAATAACGACTTTTTGCTTCTCATCCAGAATGGATTCGTCATATTTTACTTCGGTTTTGGCGAACTGCGAAATTTTTGTCTTTAACATATTGGCATCCGTTTTTTCTTCCTTTGCGCATGAGATTAACAATAGAGATAGTATCAGTAACAATGAAAGGGAGAGAGTTTGTTTCATATTTACCTCATATGATTATTCGAATAATTAATGGAATAATATAATTAATTCCGAGTGAATAATCCTCTTGAATGTCTCCATTGTTTCTTTCTGTGTAGTCAATAGTATAAAGTGTAGTAAAAAATAGACAACAAATTTCTTCGATAAGTAGAATTTCACGGAATTAAGGGGGGAATACTTTTTGGCACGAGGATTGGGTAAGTAATAATAAACAGAACTGGAGAAGAAAATGAAAAGATTATTTGGTTTACTCGTTGTTGCTTTTTTCCTATTGGGAACAAAGACTGATGCAAGATCTTTCTTCCAGGCCGAAGTATCGTTGGATTATTTCTACGGAACACTTGAGCCTTACGGAGAGTGGATAGAAGTTGATTATGACGTTTATGTTTGGAGGCCATATAATGTTTCCAGAAGCTGGCGACCATATTCCGTCGGTAAGTGGGAATGGACCGAATACGGATGGTATTGGGAATCATTCGAGCCATACGGATGGGCTACCTATCATTACGGAAGATGGTATAATGATGATTTCTACGGTTGGGTATGGATGCCGGGCTATGAATGGGGACCATCGTGGGTTGAATGGAGATATAGCGATAATTACATAGGTTGGGCTCCTCTTCCCCCATATGCGGAATTCAGAGTGTCATCCGGAATACATTTCTCTATTGGTTGGGTTGCCCCTTACAGACACTGGAATTTCGTAAGATATAATCATTTTGGCAATAGAGATGTGAATTACTACATCATTGATAACAGTGTAACAGTTAACATATTCAATAAAACGAAATACAGAACCAATTATTATCACGACGGAAGCAGAATAATAAATCGCGGAGTTGACAGAAGACATATTGAAAGTAGAGCAGGTTACAGAATAGCTCAAAGAGAAGTTGTAAGAAGCTCAAGTTTCTCTTCAACTAACAGAAAGAAAAATGACGGTGTAGTTAGATCTTTCAGACCATCGACGGAGGAAGTTAGAAATTATAAATCAGTGAGAAAGAATTCTTCGAGAAATAATATCGGTAGATCTTCCTTAAGAATGGATAAAGTTGTTAGTAACGGACGTACCGGAAGTGGAAATAGAGAGGTTAGTTCTCAAAGCAGAAGAACGGTTGAACAGAGAGGATCTGCAAGTGTAGCAAACAGATCTGTGAATAGTAGCAGAGGCGAAGGAAATAGAAGTATAAAAAGTAGTCGCAATGGCTCGATTGAGAGGGAAAATGTTAGAAGTAGTAGAAACACTTCTTCATACGAGCGAAAATCTGTCAATAAGTCGGGAAATGGAGATCGATCGTCATCTGTAAAAAGATCTCAGAGAGACTCAAAGAGTGTGAAGAAGAGTAGCAAAACCTCGTCAAAACGAGAAGCAATTAGTAGCTCCAAATCTAGTAGAAGTAAAAGTAAGTCTTATAGTTCCAGCTCGAAGAAGAATAATACTAAAAGCTATACAAGCAGTTCGAATAGAAGAAAAGTGAATAAAACATATACCGGCTCAGCCGGGAAAAGAACGAAAACAAAAGTTTCCCCCTCCAGAAAATCTGGTTCCAGAACCAGATAATAAGAAAGCGGGCTATGTCCGCTTTTCTTATTACAATTTCTTTAAAAAAGAAAAAGCTCAACATTGTTGAGCTTTATTCTTATATAAAAATTCGGTTAGCTGATCAAATTATCTAGCCTGAATCTGACCTTCTCTAATCATCTTTGCTAATTCACCAGTGCCATTCTTTGAGATTGTTCTAAGCGCTCTTGTAGAAAGCTTAACGGTAACAAATTTATTCAGCTCTTGAACCCAAATTCTTTTCTTTTGAAGATTTGGCAAAAATCTTCTCTTGGTCTTATTATGAGCGTGAGAAATGCTATTCCCTGATATAGGACCAACACCCGTTAATGCACATTTTCTTGCCATTGTAATACTCCCAACGTTCATTAAAATTCAGAAACAAAATATAAAAAAAAATATCACAAGAAAAAATCTTTTTTGAGTAAAAATAAAAAGAAACCGATTCATTTTTTCCGAATCGGCTTCTTTGCAAAAATTAATTTTGTTGCGGAGCCAAAGTTCTTGTTCCCAACTCTCTATCTAACATAAACAATCCGCCTTTACTGTCAGCAATTAAGTCGAATTTTTGAACGATGTCTGCTGCAGTTGCTTCTTCTTCCACTTGTTCGTCAATAAACCAATGTAAGAATGTATTGGTTGCGTGATCTCTCTCGGAAATAGCTAAATCGACTAATTCGTTTATCGATTTGGTAATGAATTTTTCATGTTCCAATGCTTCTTCGAAAGCTTGTTTTGGAGTTTCCCATTCGAATTTCGGAGCGTCAATTTTATCTAATTTGACTCTGCTACCTATTTTGAGAATGAAATCATGAAATTTCATTGCGTGAATATGTTCTTCATCAGCTTGAACTCTCATCCAAGTAGCCATTCCCTGAAGATTTTTATCCTCAAAATAAGCAGACATGGCCAAATACAGATAGGAGGAGTATAATTCCTTATTTAACTGTTGATTGAGCGCGGTGGTCATTTTTTCAGAAATCATTTTTTCCCTCATTTTTTATTATGATATGAAAACAATAATAATCTATTCTAAGATATCCAAATAAATATAGCTATTCAATTTATTCGGAACTTAATTTTGGTTAACAGCTGAGTTACTGAGTAAGTTCCATTATTTGATGAAAGATTATTATATTCATCCGGTTGTTTTAATCTAATGAGGAAAAAATGAAAATACTCTTGAAAATGTTGATACTCATGTCAATTTCCTTTACAATAATTTTTGGTCAACAAGAATTTAGCATTCACAAAATGCATAAAGATGTTTATGGAATTAAGGATGAGACACCATCGCTACGAAAATCCGAGGGTGAAATAATTCCATTAATGAAAAGACAAAGTAAACTTAACAGGGTGGTATTCGGATACCTACCTGATTGGGAATACATAGCTGGGAACCATCAGTACTTTGATTACGATTTACTTACACACATTGCATGTTTTGATTTTACTGTAGCAGAGAATGGAAATATTTCCAACCCTTCAAGGTGGCCATGGACTGAACTTATTAATAAGGCTCATTCTAACGGTGTAAAAACTGTGCTAACTGCAGTCAATTTTGACGAAGACGAAATCAGAAGTATTATTACAAATAGTTCTTCGAAAACAAATTTCTTTAGCAAAATTAAAGGTTTGGTTCAACAATATTCTTTTAACGGTGTTAATATTGATTTTGAAGGGCTCTATTATGCCGACAGAGGGGCGCCGATTGTTGATTTTATGAAAGAGTTAACCGAATATGTTCATGCATTTGATGCGGAATGTGAGGTCTCTTTTGCTGGCCCCGCCGTTAACTGGGGAACTCGTTGGGATTTGACAGGGTTAGCGAATGCCTGCGATTATGTTTTCATTATGGGCTATGCCTATTACGGGAAATGGAGTACAAATACCGGTCCGAATGCTCCTTTTGTAGGAACTTCGCAGAACATTAGCAAATCTGTTACAACCTATTACGGTGAGATTGTTAATTCTAATCCCGAAAAGATAATTTTAGGTTTGCCATATTACGGATTGCAGTGGAAAACTGATTCGCAGAATCCATATACTTCGGTAGTAAAGGAGGATTATGTTAAGTCTCCCCGTTATAAAGAAGCAATAGTAGCCGCTGAAACTCATGGGAGGAAATGGGATAGCAAATCACAAACCCCTTATATAACTTGGCAAACCGACAGATGGAATCAGGTATGGTATGATGACACTTCAAGTCTGGCTTTGAAATACGATTTCGCTATTTCAAAAAATCTTCGTGGAATAGGAATGTGGGCTTTCTTTGGGTTATGACGGAACACGAAAAGAATTATGGAATCTGCTTGAGAAGAAATTCTCGGATAATGGAACCGCAGTTAAAGATAGTAAAGTTCTTTCCGATTATTTGGTAGTAGCAAACTATCCTAATCCGTTCAACCCTAGCACTAATATTAATATAAAGATTCCATATAGTGGAAATCTCAAAGTGGAATTATTCAATATTCTAGGTGAGAAAGTCGCGGTCTTATTCGATGGTTATACTACCCGAAATAGTATCGTTCTGAAGTGGAATGGAACAGTTAACAGAAGCCCCGCCAGCGGTGGTGTCTATTTTTGTGTAACAAGTTTAACCAACTCTAACGGGGATAATCTTCAAAAAATTCATAAAATGATTTTGCTGAAGTAATTATTCTTTTGGACCTTCCAAAGAGATTATTACTGCATCATATACTGCCGGACGAGTTTTACTTATTGAGGAAGATTCGTCCGGATACACTCTGTTTGTTAAAAGAATTGTGTATAGTTTTCTAACCGGATCAATCCAAATTGATGTTCCTGTAAAACCGAGATGTCCGTATGTTCCGTTTGAAAAGTATTTCCCGGAAGAGGATTTGCCATTAACCGAACGAGTATCAAATCCGATTGCTCTTGTACTTCTATCCGAAAAGCATTTTGAGAATTTCTCCACAATTTCTTTGCTGAAATAACGCTTACCATTGAATTCACCCTTATTAATCAGCATTTGGCAAAGTTTACTCAAATCTTCTCCGGTAGAGAATAGACCCGCGTTTCCTGATCTTCCTTCCAAACCTCTTGCCAATGGGTCATGTACTATGCCCTGTACATCAGGTGTCGTAGGAATAATTCTATCTTTGTATTCTTTTCCGGGGATAAACATAGTGCTATTTAATCCCATTGGAGAAGTAAATGTATCACGATAATATTGATACATAGGTTTGTCAATTACGGATTCAATTACAAGCATAGCTGTTACAAAATTCAGGCAACTATATTTTGTATTGGTATTGGTCTCATATGACAAAGGAAGAGACATTATTGCATTAATCAAATCTTCTCTGGTTTGACCTTCTTGTGGAGAATAGTAAGGTTGCAATCCGCTTTCGTGAATTAATAGGTCAATTACTTTTACATTCTCTTTTCCGTTTTGAGCAAAATCAGGAAGATAGTGAGAAACCTTTTCATCGAGACTAATCTTTCCCTCGTCTACAAGCTTCATCATACAAAGGTTGGTTGCAAAGGCTTTTGTTACTGAGGCCATGTCGTACATAGTATTGACGTTTACTTTCGGGGAAGAGGAGTCATATGTATAATGACCATAGGCTTTGTTATAAATAAAATTACTTTCCTGACCAACACAAACAACTGCTCCCGGAAAAACAGAATCGGCAATGGCTTTGTTAATTGCGTCATCTAATACTTTGAAGTTTTGGGAAAATAGCATGGATGTTACTGTCAGCATAATAAACAGCAGAGTTCTTTTCATATGCGTCTCCGATCAATAATAATGAGTAATGGAATAATTGCCTTCAAAATAGTGCTACTTAGTAGTATTTTGCAACTGCTCAATTATTATTTCGGAGAAAAAGATGAAAAAACTGTTGATGTTACTTATTATAATCACTGTTGTCGGTTGTTCGGTGGAAAAGAACGAGAAAAAGACTATGAATATAGAGTCGAAAGGAGATAACAAAATTACTGGCTTTGTAATAGTTGATTCCACAAAAATTAATTATGAAGGGGAAGAGAAACTTGCCCATCCGAAGTTTTCCGAAAGCGGAAGATTTCTTTTCTGTACGACAGATAATTACCGCGGAATAATATTATACGATTTTTCAAAGGAGTCTTTTAGAACTCTCTCCGATGAATTGTATTCGGGGTATTCTTTCATCATTTCACCGGATGAGAAATCAATCTTCTACATAACCAGATCTGAACAAAATGCGATATTATCATATTCGATTGAGGAAGGTAAGACTATCCATCTATATACAAGTAACGGAAAGATTTCGAACCTTGCTCTTACAACCATCAATAACATAATTTTTTCCGAAAACGGAATAACTAAATGTATAGATAACACCGGGCAACTTGTCGATGACAATTTTGGTGATTATCAACGCTATTCTGTAGACGGAAATTCTCTTGTAATAGACAAATCGGGCAATATTGATAAGATAAATCCGTTTAACAAAAATCTTATTATCAGAGATGTCGATCCAAAAGGGAATAGGGTAATAATATCTACCGGTGATAGTACCTATTTATTTGATCCGGTGTATAAGAGAGTAAAGAAGCTTGGAAAATATTCCGGTATGCAATTCTCCGGAGTAGAAGGCTTTTATCTGGCGGAAGAAATAAAGGATGATGGAATGCAAGAAATATCCTCAGAAATCTTTTTGATCTCCGAAGATGGGAATTTTAGAATGTCACTTTCGGATAAAACAACAATAAGTAGTGCCCCCACTATTAATAAAAACAAGTTTTGGGTAGCTTATTTGAATAGAGGAAACAGTATCGTAGTAATGAAAATGGAAAAATCTTACTAAATAAGGGGACAAAGAGGATTTTCCTTGAAAAAAAAAGAAATTTATTTCAATAAGATTATAAATATTATTTAATAAATAACTATTTTGTAACCGCATTTTGCCGAATGTAAAAAGGTTCTAATTACACATAATAATTTTATCGAGGAGTAGATAATGAAAAGACTGGCAGTTCTTCTGCTTGCCTTTAGTATGGTGACGTATGGGCAAGTCAAGAAAGTTGAGAAATTAGCAGACGCTGCTGATGGAAAATTTTATCATGCTACCTACAGTCCTGACGGGAAAAAAGTATTACTTACATCCGTTAATTACAAAGGTTTGTGGGTCATGGATGTTCAAACAAAAAAAGTTTCTAAGATTACAGATGAAGACGGTGCCGGATTTGAAGCCGTTATTACCGAAGATGGCGAATCTGTAATTTACAGAGCTGATGAATTCAAAAATATGATGAGATTCTCTTCTTTGAAAAAGAAAAGTCTTGTCGGAAACAGCGAAACTTTAATTGAAGCTTGCGCTAGAAACATCATGCCGGCCAAAACTTTAACAAACGGAAAAGTTTTGGTAAGAAAGGCTAATTCTTTTAGAGCCGAAAAAGTTAGCAAGAGCTTACGCAAAGTTGCCGAAGGGAATGATATTGTCGCTTTCATCGAGAATACTAAGATAGCTCTCTATGTTAATGGCGAGAAAAAAGTCTTAGCTCCGTTGGGAGAAGGAAATTATATCTGGCCTTCTGTTTCTCCGGCAAAAGATAAAATTCTTTTTACCAAAGCCGGTGAAGGTACTTTTATCTGTGATTTGGAAGGGAATGTAATTTCCGAGATCGGAGAAGCTAGTGCCCCTAGTTGGTCTAATGATGGTAAATGGGTTGTCTACATGAAAGACTATGATGATGGACATGTTATTACAGCGAGTGATATTTTTGTTAAATCTGTCGACGGACAGAAAGAATATCAACTCACAAGTTCTGCGAAAGAGCATGAAATGTATCCTGTTTGGTCTCCGGTAGCTCAAAAAGTTATTTATAATACTATTGACGGTAGTATTTATCAAATTGAATTAGATCTTGAATAGGGGTGGAGAAAATGAAGAATAAAATATTACTAATCTCGCTTTTGTTTTTTATCTCCGGCGCTCTTTTCGCTCAGAGTTTATCCGGAATTAAAATTTGTATAGATCCCGGTCACGGGGGACATGATGCCTCCAATGATAGATTTGTTCCTGAAACCGGTTACTGGGAATCGGAAGGAAACTGGGAAAAAGCTAATTACCTTAAACCTATGCTAGAAGCACTTGGCGCTACTGTTATTCTTACCAGAGATGGAAACGATGATAGTGATGATATTAGTCTCTCGGCAAGGGATGCGATTGCCAATCAGAATAATGTCGATTATTTTCACTCAATCCATAGTAATGCGGCTAACCAAAAAGCTAATTATACTTTGTTACTCTACAAAGAAGTAAATGGTCAACCGGAACAACCTGAAGCTAAAAGAATGTGCCAGATTATGGTTGATGAGCTTTTTAAGGTTAACAGAGTTACCGCAAAATATGTAAGAGGGGATATGAGCTTCTTGCATTTCAATCTTGGGGTTTTGAGACAATTAAATATGCCCGGAACATTGTCCGAAGGTTCTTTCCACGATTATATTCCCGAATCATTCAGATTACAAAATTCTGGGTATAGAAAACAAGAAGCGTACGCTATCATGAAAGCATTCTTGAAGTTCTATAGCAAACCTTCATACGAAAAAGGTATTGTTAGTGGTATTCTCAGAGATAAAATAGCAAAAACAGACCTAAGTTATAACCCTAATGCTTCATTGGGAGATGATTGCAAACCACTTAACTTTATAAAAGTTACCTTGAAACCAGGTGATAGAGTATACACCGGTAAAGAGGATAATAATGGTTTCTTTTTCTTTGATGATGTAGAACCGGGTAACTATACTGTGGTTTATACCGCCGAAAATTTTTCCAAAGATTCGGTTGATATTACCGTCGCTGCAAATCAGATAGTTACAATTGATAAATTCTTGTTTGATAATCCTAATCCTAACGCTCCTAAGGTTGTCGGATATTCTCCTGAAAACGCTTCCGAGGGACTTAGCAATCTAACTGAGATTGTTGTAGAGTTCGATATCTCGATGGAACAATCAGCTACGGAAGCTGCTTTGAAAATTAACCCTTCTGTTAACGGTAAATTCCGTTGGGAGAATAATCAGAAGAGAATGATCTTTACTCCTTCTCCTTATTATGTTGGAGGAACTGTATATACTGTTGAAGTTAATAATGACGCTAAAACTGTTTTCGGAAAGTATCTCGAAACTCCTACTACCTTTAAGTTTACAACCCGTAGTGAGATTAAGATATTAACACAGTATCCAAAGAATTTGGCGAATGGAGTTAGTAATAGATTAGATGTTATTCTTCAATTGGACGCTCCGATAAAACCTACTACTTTGGCAAGTAATGTCTCATTTGTTGATTCCGAAGGAAAAACTATTTCTCCTAAAGTCGATTTTGCCGGATATGCTAAGGGTATAATTAAGTTTTATCCCTCATCTCCTTTGAAGTATGGTGCGGACTATACAGTTACTTTCAAAGCCGGTGTTGGTGACATCGAAGGATTAATAATCGATGAAGATATCATCATTAATTTCACAACTATGGATTCAGTTGAGACTGATACTCAGATCGCGGACGCTTTTGATTCCAAAACACCTTGGTCGAATCCTGCTACTGATCCCGGTTCAAACGGTATTGATCCTACCAGATGCAGAATTTCAACATCAAGTGCTACTAAAGTAGAAGGTTCTTACGCTGTTCAGTTAATCTATAGCTTTAACCAGGAAGATGCTTACTGCAAAATCTCCCGTGATCCTATGGTCGGTTTGGCCGGAGATAGCAAATTCGGTGTTTGGGTTAAGGGTGAGCTTTCCGGTAATGTTCTCGAATATTGCTTCACTACTGATGCCGGTGAAAACGTAGCCGTTGAAGTTGATACTCTTAATTGGACAGGTTGGTTGTACAAAGAAATTGATGTAAAATCCGTTAAAAACGGTGAAGCGGTTAAATTCGCCGGTATTGGTATCAAACGTGTTGCCGGAGCCGATTCCACAGGATTCGTTTATTTCGATAAAGCTGCTTCCACGATAGTTACAACAGGTGTTGAAGATTCCGAAAGCGCTCTTCCTACGGCTTATTCGTTGGAACAGAACTATCCTAATCCGTTCAACCCTACTACCAAAATCAAATTCTCCGTTCCTGAAATGGCGAGTGTAAGATTGGAAATTTATAACATTCTTGGTGAGAAAGTTAGAACTCTCCTTAATGGCGAAAGCTTTAACGCCGGTAATTTCAATGTTACTTGGGATGCAAGAAATGATTATGGTCAGATGGTTCCTACTGGTATCTATCTCTATAAAATTCAAGCCGGTAAATTTAGCTCGGTTAAGAAAATGATGTTGTTGAAATAAAATTTCAATAGATTCTATAAAAGAGAAGCTTCGGCTTCTCTTTTTTTTTATCTGTTCTCATACTAAAAATGAACTGTGTACCATCAAATCTATCCCATATTTCTCATCATAATATCACTTGATTCCAAGATTAACTCTGTTTATTGCAAATTCATTCAGATGTAAACAAATATTCATATGAAGTATCCCGATTTCCCTTAACGCTATGCTCTCAAGAAAAAAAGGTAGTAAGTTTGTTATCTAATTCTTAGAAGTTAAAAAGTAGCTCAGTATGTTCCCCGATTTATACTTAAGCTTCTTGAACAGGAGTCGAAGCACATTCCGTTCGTTCTTGCTCATCTCTGTGTGCTCAGAGTGGTTGTTCAAACCAGGCATTTGACTGGTCGAAGCATCTCTGTTTTTGTTAAGCACAGTTTTCTTTGGCTTCGAACGACTGTAACCTCGCATTGAAGGGGTGTCACATCACTTTGCACGAATGTCAAATCGTTTTGAACGGCTGCCACCTCGCTTTGCACGAATGTCAAATCGTTTTGAACGGCTGTCACCTCGCATTGCACGAATGTCAAATCGTTTTGAACGGCTGCCACTTCGCTTTGCACGAATGTCAAATCGTTTTGAACGGCTGCCACCTCGCATTGCACGAATGTCAAATCGTTTTGAACGGCTGCCATTTCGCTTTGAAAGAGTGTAACTTCTCTTTGAATGGATGTGAAGAAGAAAATCCCGGTTTTGATATGACGATCAGTTTAGTTATTTTTCTTGAGCTTTTTTTTAGTTATTAGGTGAAGTATGTCATTACCATTGGTAGTTATTGTCGGTAGACCGAATGTCGGAAAGTCTACCCTTTTTAATAGATTGACACGTAGAAAAGACGCTATTGTCGACGATTTCAGCGGTGTAACGAGGGATCGCTTGTACGGTGATGTTGAATGGAACGGAAAATCGTTTCGTCTGATGGATACCGGCGGCTATGTTCCCAATTCGGAAGATCTATTCGAAACAGCGATTCGCGAGCAGGTGGAAATAGCCATCGAAGAAGCGGACGCCATTGTATTCCTTGTTGACGGAAGAATAGGAGCCACTCCGGTTGATCACGAAATCGCTAACATGTTGCGTTCATCCGAAAAACCATGTTTTCTCGTTGTAAATAAGCTCGATAATGAAGAGCAGGCTTTGTATAAAAATGATTTCTATTGCCTCGGGCTTACGAATGTTTTCGATATTTCCGCCATTCAGGGAAGAAAGGTTGGAGATTTGCTGGAAGAAATGATGGAGGAAATCAAATTCCCAGATGATTCCGGTGCCGAAGATGATCGATTGAAGATTGCTCTGGTTGGAAGACCGAACGTTGGAAAATCATCCCTTACAAACGCTCTTTTGGGATACGACAGAAGTATCGTTACCAATATTCCCGGCACTACCCGCGATAGTATCGATTCTGTTCTGAAGTATTACGGGGAGGAGATAGTTCTAGTAGATACCGCCGGATTGCGCAAGAAAACAAAGGTGAAAGAGAATATCGAGTTTTATTCCAACGTAAGAACATACAGAGCCCTGGCCGAAGCTGATATTGCGGTTGTTATGCTCGACGCGAACTTCGGATTGGAAAAACAAGACCAGAAGATTATCCAAGAGGCCGTCAGAAGAAGAAAAGGTATCATCATTGCGGTTAATAAATGGGATCTTATCGAAAAAGAGACCAATACCGCGAAAAAGTTCGAAGTAGAAATAAAAGAGAAGCTCGGTTCCTACGATTATATCCCTATTCGCTTTATCTCCGCTTTAACTAAGCAGAGAATTTCAAAGCTTATTGAGATGGCAAAAGAGATGAAGGAAGAGAGGAAGAAGAGAATTACTACGAAGCAGCTGAATGATGTGATGCTCCCGATAGTATCTCAAACACCACCTCCGGCCTCACCCACGGGAAGAGAGATTAAGATTAAGTATATCACCCAGGTAGGGGAGAAATATCCGATCTTCTTATGCTTCGCCAACAACGCTAAATTTATCCCGGATTCCTACAGAAGATTTTTCGAAAGAAGAATCAGGGAACATTTCGGATTCGAAGGAATTCCGATGACGGTTTCCTTCAAGGATAAAGATAAAGATCCGGAAAAAGAATAGATTACAAATAAAATCAGATAGATATTGTCCGAATCGAAAAAAATAATAGTAGTCGGAGGCAACGCGGCAGGTCCGGCGGCAGCGGCAAAAGCCAAGCGCACCGATCCCGCGGCCGAAGTGATTTTAGTGGAAGCCGGTGAGTTTATCTCTACCGGTTCCTGCGAGCTTCCTTATTTGCTTGCCGGAGAGATAGATGATTACCGGAAAATTGTTTTTTTCGATGATAAAACCTTTGCAGAAAAGAAAGGGGTAAAGGTGCTTTTGAAGCACCGCGTTGAGGAGATTAACCGTCGCGCCAAGATTCTGAAAATACGGAGCAGGCAAGATGATAAGTTGATTACTCTTCCCTACGACAAACTGGTTCTTACAACCGGTTCCCGTTCGAGGGAGTTAACTTCTCTTAAAGCTCGTCCGGAAAACCTCTTCTATTTTAAGACCGTAAAAGATTATCTCGCCGTAAAGGAATATTGCTCCGCAAATAATGTGGATAACTTGTTGATAATCGGGGCCGGATATATCGGTGTGGAATTATGCGAAGCTTTCCGCCTACTCGGAAAAAATGTTATCCTTTTTGATAGGGAGCAGCTACCGATGCCATCTGCCGAAAGGGAATGCTCCGCTTTGATACTCGATACTTTGGAGAAGGAGCAAGTTAGATTTCTCGGTGGGGAAGCGGAACCCCGCTTTCTTTGGGAAGGGAGCATGATAGTAGGAATAAAGTATGACGGGTACCATATCCCGGTTGATATGGTTGTAGCCTCGTTGGGCTTTGCTCCCGAAACGGAGCTGGCAGTTGGCGCACGCTTGGAAATAGGAAAAACCGGTGGCATTAAGACGGATAATCGCTTGAAAACAAGTGATCCGAATATTTATGCCGCAGGTGATAATATCGAGGTCATTAACTCGATTACCAAGCGTCCTTTCTATCTTCCGCAGGCTACGTTGGCTCATTCTTACGGACATATTGCCGGTGGCAACTCCGCCGGAGGAAATAATATCGCTTCTCCCGCTTTGAAAAACATCGCGTTGAAGGTGTTCGGAAATGTTTACGCTTCGGTTGGACTTACGGAACGAGAAGGGAAGGGAGCGGGTTATAACGTAAAGAGTGTTTATTCCGTTGCTCCGAACCTCGTAAAGGTTATGCCCGATTCGAAGAACGTTTTCGGAAAAATTGTTTACGAAAGAGAGACTTATCGCCCTTTGGGAGCATCCTTCTATGGGAATAACGAAGTAATCGGGCTTGCGAATAATATGGCAATATTTATTGAGAATAAAATTGATATCAGAAAGTTGTCGGAGATTCAATATAACTATACTCCTCCGGCATCACCATTTGTAAATATATTATCAGTACTTGGTCGTAAAATAAAACAGGATAAACTATGAGTAACTTTAAAGTATTGGAAAATCCTTTGATCAAAAGGGATATAACCATATTAAGAGACAAAGACACACAAGAATATCAATTTCGTTTGGCTTTGCGCAGAATATCATATTGCCTGGCAATGGATGTGGCAAATTCTTTCGAAGTGAAAGAATGCGAAGTTCAAACTCCGTTGGAATTGACAAAGGGATACGATTTAGGGCAGCAGATTGTTTTAGTTCCTGTTTTGAGAGCCGGCCTTAGCATGGTTAATTCTTTTATCGAAATGATTCCTAACGCTAAAGTCGGGCATATCGGTTTACAGAGAGACGAGAAAACTTTGGAGCCTGTAGATTACTATTACAAAACTCCTAAGAATCTTGAAGTATCCAAAGTAATAGTATTGGATCCGATGTTGGCAACCGGTGGCAGTGCTTCCGCGGCAATGACATACCTGAAGAATCGTGGCGCAAAAGATCTTACATTGGCATGTTTGATTGCCGCTCCGGAAGGTATAAAAAAAATGAACACCGATCATCCTGATGTTCCGGTCTATACTGCTTCTTTGGATAGAGAACTTAACGAACGCGGATTTATTCTTCCCGGACTCGGAGACGCGGGTGACAGAACATTTGGAACGTTATAAGTTTATTATAATTCTCTTTTTCCTGCCTATTGTTTTGTTTTCGCAAAACTATCCGGATGAAGAGTTAGATGTAGCGCTAAAGCGAGGCTTAAATTTAATTTTGTTGCAGAATTATAATAAAGCCGGGGAACATTTTTCCCGGCTTCAATCCGATTTCCCGAAGCTTCCCTTTGGCGTTTTGTATTCGGCGGCGGTTAGCATTACCAAATCGGCGGATTACGCTTCTCCCTATGAAGAGGAGAGGGTAGATAGCCTGTTGGAAATGGCCGAAGAGCTAAGCGATTCCCTGCTTGAAAAGGATATGGATAATATCTGGTATATCTATTTGAAGGGCTTGAGTCAGGGATATCGATCATATTATTTCGCTTTAAGGAATGATTTTCTCGGAGCTCTTACAAACGGTTTCTCCGCTCTCTCATATTTCAAGAAATGTCTGGATCTCGATCCCGATTTCTATGAGGCTTATACCGCGATCGGAAATTATCATTACTGGAAAAGTGACAAAACGGATTTTATTAATTGGCTTCCTCTTATTCCCGATAATAAAGAAGAGGGGATAGAGATGATGGAAAGAGCGCTGGCTCATACCTCGTACAACAAATTATTGATAGCCAATTCATTGGCCTGGATTTACATAAATGAAAAAGAGTATTCGAAAGCGATAAAGATTTCGAAAAGAATACTCGCGCAATATCCCGACCTCCGATTTATGATGTGGCCTTTGGCGCAGTCATATGAGAAAACGGATAAGAAGAAAGCTATTGAGGTATATTATACTCTTCTCGATTCCTACAAAAGGATTGAGAACATATCG
The DNA here is from genome assembly GCA_942492055.1 of uncultured Ignavibacteriales bacterium. Lineage (GTDB taxonomy): Bacteria > Bacteroidota > Ignavibacteria > Ignavibacteriales > Melioribacteraceae > CALODP01. The sequence continues at coordinate 45,445 of CALODP010000015.1, forward strand.
CGCTATAACGAAGTAAAAATAGAGGAGAAAATAGCCCGCCTCTATAATGAGCTTGGGGAATATGAAAAGGGATTGGCAATTTGCGATAAAGTTCTGGGAACAAAAGATTTTACTGAGTACGAACTTGAGCAGTTGGAAGAGAGAATTGATAAGATCAGAGACACAAAAGAGGCGATAAACGAGAAATATCAGTTGGAAGAGAATTGAATTATTCCGAAAAAATTATTATTCAATGTTTAAGACATTTTAGAAGATAGAATAGATGGAAGTTACGGATATAAAATATCAGAGAATGCTAAAGGAACTCATTGAAGTTTGCAGAGAGAATTTGCCCAAAATCAATGAGGAATTGATAGAGAAAGGTTTTTACCTCAGTTACGAAGCGCATAAAAATGATATCCGCGCTTCTGGGGAACCATATTTTCATCATCCTTACGAAGTGGCTATGATTGTAGCCCGAGAGATTCCTTTGGATGATATCTCTGTTATAGCCGCTTTGTTACATGATGTTGTAGAAGATACGGAGTTTAGTCTTGATATTATCTCGCAAGAGTTCACTCCTGAGGTTGCGGAAATTGTTGACGGAGTTACGAAAATAAGTGGCGTTTTTCAGGGGCATGAAATTACTCAAGCTGAAAACTATCGCAAGCTTCTTCTCTCCATGGTTAATGATGTTCGTGTTATTCTTGTTAAGTTTGCCGACAGGTTGCATAATATGCGAACACTGGAATTTGTATCGGCCGCTAAGCAACGTCGAATCGCAAAGGAAACTCTTGAGATATACGCCCCTTTCGCGAATCGTTTTGGTCTTGGTAGAGTTAAGTGGGAATTGGAAGATCTTTCCTTTAAGTATCTTAATCGAGAGGCGTATGAAGATATTGCCCGACAGATAAAGAATAAGAGACGGGAAAGGGAAGCTTACTTAAAGGCTTTCAGCGATCCTTTGATGCAGAAATTGGTAGAGCATAAACTCGATTTTAATATCGGGGGGCGTCCGAAGCATATTTACAGCATCTATCGAAAGATGGTAAAACAGAATACTACTTTTGAGAATATCTATGATCTGTTGGCTGTCAGGGTAATTCTGGAAAGTAACGATCAAAACGAATGCTATTATGTGCTCGGTATAATTAACCAGTTGTATAAGCCTATTTCCGATCGCTTCAAAGATTATATATCAATTCCGAAAAAGAATAATTATCAATCCATACACAATACGGTTTTCGGGCCGGAAGGAAAGTTGATCGAGGTTCAGATAAGAACCAGAAAGATGCATGAAATCGCAGAGCGTGGGGTTGCCGCTCACTGGAAATATAAAGAGGATTTCGTTCGAACCGATTCCGAGTTGGAAGAATGGGTAAACTGGATCAGGGATATATTCGAGAACGCTTCCAAAAATGAAGCAACTAAAGAAATTCTTGCCAGTTTTAAGTTGAATTTATATCAAGACGAGATTTATGTTTTTACTCCGAGAGGAGATTTGAAACGTCTTCCGGTAAATTCCACTCCTGTTGATTTTGCTTTTGAAATTCATAGTAATGTTGGTCACCAATGCATAGGGGCGAAAGTTAACGGAAAGATTATTCCTTTGGATACTAAACTAAAGAGTGGTGATCAGGTAGATATTATTACTTCGAAGAACCAATATCCTAATAAAAGTTGGTTGCAGTTTGTTCAGACCCATAAAGCCAAATCTTCTATCCGGAAATTTATTAATAGAGAAGAAGAGAGAGTAATCGAGCTTGGGAAAGATATTTGGGAGAAGAAGCTCAAGAAGCTGAAACTGAATATCAACAGGGATGAACTGAACAGAATTGCCAGAAAGCAAAAGTTTGAGAACCCGAATAATTTTTTCAAGTCTATAGCTGAAGATAATGTTGATCTTGATAAGATTCTTGCTCCAAAAGAGGAAAAAGAGGAGAAGCAAGTTTCCGAACTGGAATACGAAGACTTTGCGGAATTAGCACGAACAACATCCGGCGGTATCTTGGTTGAAGGGGAGCACAAGGGAATAGAATATACATATGCCAAATGTTGCAAACCGATTCCCGGAGATCCGATAGTTGGTTATATTACAATTGGTGAAGGAATAAAGATTCACCGACGCGATTGCAAGAATTTGTTCAATCTTGTTAAGTCAAACGAAAACAAACTGGTACCTGTTAATTGGCCGCGAACCAAAGGATCAGCGTTCATTGCAGGGATAAATATTCGAGGGGAAGATAAACCCGGCTTGTTAACAGAAATTTCCAATTCGATTACGAATTACAAAAACACAAATATTAAGGCGGTCAATATCTCTACCGATGATTCTCTATTTATCGGAACCATAACAGTTTACGTTAATGATGTTGATCACTTGAACAGACTAATCGAACGATTGAAGAAGAATAAGAGTATCTATTCGGTTGTTCGTTTTGACGCTTCTAATTAGGCACGAGAATATGACACTACTAGAGACAAACGAAGAAAGAATTCTGGGAATAGATTACGGATCGAAAAGAGTAGGGTTGGCTATTACAGATCCTTTGGGTATGTTTGCCTATCCGTTAAAGACAATTTTGAATGATTCGAAATTCTGGAAGAATCTCAAAGAAGTATTTAACGAATATAACTTTACCAAGATTATTCTCGGATATCCGTTAAAAGAAAGCGGGGAGAAATCGGAGAGTACGTTGCTTGTCGAAAAATTTCGGGAGCAGCTTGAAAAAAAAGTGAAAATACCGATAGAATACTACGATGAGAGATATTCGTCGGAAATAGCATTTCAGAATATCCTGGCCAGTGTTCCTTCGAAAAAGAAAAGAAGGGACAAAAGTCTGATAGATAAAAACGCCGCCGCGGTGATTCTTCAGGGATATCTTGACGAGAACTGATTTTTATTGGCGGAGCATGATTTTTTATAATTGACATTTATGGTGTATTGAACTATTTTCAATGGCAACTTTAATCAAAATTGGGAGCATTTTCTATGACACTAGATGCACTCGGAATGATCGAAACCAAAGGATTGGTTGGTGCTGTAGAAGCAGCCGACGCTATGGTAAAGGCAGCTAAAGTCGAGTTAATCGGAAAAGAAACAATTGGCGGTGGATATGTCACCGTTATGGTTCGTGGAGACGTCGGAGCAGTTAAGGCTGCAACGGATGCCGGAGCCGCAGCCGCTCAGAGAGTAGGTGAGCTGGTTTCAGTTCATGTAATTCCAAGACCACATACAGACGTTGAATTAATTCTTCCTAAAAGACCTGAAAAATAATTAGTATGGATTTAGCATTAGGTTTAATAGAAACAAAAGGTTTGATTGGTGCGATTGAAGCCGCTGACGCTATGGCTAAAGCGGCTGATGTACGAATTGTGAACAGAGAAAAGAGTACGGCGGCATTAATTACTATCAAGATTGTAGGGGATGTTGCGGCTGTAAAGGCGGCTGTGGATGCCGGAGCGGTTGCGGCTCAGAGAGTCGGACAATTGGTTTCAGCCCATGTTATTCCTCGTCCTCATGATGATATCGATCTTCTTATTAATTCTTCCAGCAAAGTGATGGCCAAGGGGGATGACCCTTACATTATTAAGCCTCATAGAAAAAGGAAGAAGAAAGAAGAAGAGAATACCTTTTTCGATACCGAGCAAAAAGCTTCGGAAGAAATCAAAGAAGTTCAGCTGGAGCTTGGGGAAGAGAAAGAGGAAATAATCGATGAGTCGGAAGAAGAGTCGATTGCAGAAGAGATTGATGAAGCAATTATTCCCGCAGTAATTGTTCCGGAAGGAGATATTGAGGAAGAAGAGCTTTCCGAATCCGAAGATGAAATAATTTCCGAAGAGCCTGAAATTGAGGTGATGGAAGAAGAAGTTCTGCCTGAAGAGGAAGAAGAGGAAATTGAGGAACTGTTCGGCTATGACGATGAAATTGTTGCGGAAGAAGAGACAGCCGAAGAGCCTGAGGAATCCGAAGAAGAGGAAGAGCCTGATACTCTATCACGTCTGAGAGCTGAGGCTTTTGAGGAACTGACCCGTATGGAAGAGAGTTTCGAAAAAGAAGACGCTATTCCGGATAGTGACGAAGAGATTGAGGAGGAAGAGATTTCCAAATATGATCTTGATCTTCCGTCGCCAGAAGAACTTGACCAGATGAATGTTCATGATCTTCGTAAACTGGCTAGAAGTATTGAGGTTTTCCCGATACGGGGACGAGATATTTCCAAAGCCAACAAGGGAATATTATTAGAATATTTCCAACGGTTGAGATAAAAGCTTTTACTTTGATAAATCAACTCCACAATACGTGGAGTTTTTTTTTATATTTCAGATATGAATTCGAAGATTGTTACTATATCGTTGATATCCGTCTTTTCGATGATGCTATGGGTTTTCGTCTCTTTGTCGGATGATTATTCCACTACCTTCAAGTTGCCGGTTATCATTAATAATATTCCTGAAGGATATGCTTTGAAAGAGCTTTCCAATCCTTATGTCGTAGTTACCCTAAAAGGACAAGGTTGGCAGCTTGCGCAACTCTCTTTCGGCGTAGATCACGATTTATCCGTGAAGTGCGAAGACAATAAACAGTTGAGAAAAGTATCGGTCAGAAACGCTTTGGAACAGAACGACTGGCTAACATCAACACTTCAGGTCACTTTAGTTTCTCCCGAACAAATAGAATATCGGCTTGAAAAAACATCATCGAAGAAAGTACCAATTGTAGAGGATTTATTATTAAACTATAACTCAGGCTACGGATTAGTATCAGATATTGAAGTATTTCCCGATAGTGTTACAATATACGGTCCGAAAAGTCTTGTTAAGGGAATTGATGAAGTCAAGTCGGTAAGAACTGAATTTGTCGGGTTGGATAAATCGGTTAATCAAGTTGTAATGTTACAGGGAATCGAGCATATAAAATACAACAGAGCTGAAGCTGTTATTAGATTTGAAGTTCAGAAGATTGTTGACAAGGTCTTTGAAAATGTAAAAGTGATAAGAAAGAATGTTCCACCTTCTAGAGATCTTTCCTTATTTCCTGAAAATATAAATCTTGTCCTCAGAGGGGGAATAAATCATTTGGCCGGATTGACTAACAATGATATTAAAGCGCATGTCCGTTTTCGACAAGCTCTTGAGGATACATTAGGTTCAATAGAGCCGGTTATAGAAATTCCACCATTTACCACACTCATAGACGTTAAACCGAACCGTCTGGAATATATTATCAAACAATACTAGAGAAATTATGTTTATTACTTTTGAAGGGATTGATTTTTGCGGAAAATCAACTCAAGTCAGACTGCTAGAAGAATACTTATCGAAAAAGAATAAAAGAATAGAGATTATTAGGGAACCGGGCGGAACAAAAATATCCGAAAGTATTAGAGAGCTATTGCTTGATAATAAAAATTCCGAAATGATGATTGAAACCGAGTTGCTTCTTTTTACAGCCAGCAGAGCGCAACTTGTTAATGAAAGGATTGTCCCATGGCTTAAGGAAGGATATTTTGTAATATCGGATAGATTTCACGATTCATCGATTGCGTATCAAGGTTACGGAAGAGGTATCTCGGTTGATACTGTTAAAACGATACAAAATTTTGCGATTAACAAAGCTATTCCTGACATCACTTTTTTCATTGATATTTCTTTGGAAGAAGCTGCAAAGAGAAAAAAATCCGGTAGGGGAATATCTCTGGATAGGATTGAAGTTTCTAATGATGATTTTTATGAAAGAGTTAGAAACGGTTATTTGAAATTATGTGAAACCGAAAAACGTTTTAGAAGAATAGATGGCTCGCAATCCGTGGAAGAAATTCATGAGATCATAATCGAAGAGATTGAAGCTTTGGAAAATCAGTCCGCTAAGGAGTAATAATGAAAAAGAGATTTAGAGTATTCTTCGTTCCGTTCGTGATAATATTATTTGCCGGGTTCTTACAGAGTGATTCCGATATTTATTACAAGATGTCTAAGAGCATTGATATTTTCGGAAGAGTATATCGCGAATTATCCTTGAATTACGTTGATGATATTGACCCCGAAGAGTTAATGCTGGAAGGGATAAAAGGAATGCTCGGAGCTCTGGATCCTTATACTGTCTATATAGATCCTACAATGAAAAAAGATATTGATCTGATTACTACAGGCAAATACGGAGGGATAGGAGCTACAGTTGGCGTAAGGAATGATAAGGTTACTATCATTGATCTGATGGAAGGCTATTCGGCTCAAAGGCAAGGGATACGAATCGGAGATGTAATTAAGTCGGTTGATACTACTGAAATTACAAAAGAGAATTATGATCAGCTCAGCAATTTTTTGAAAGGGGATCCAGGCAAAGTTGTAAATATCACGATAGAACGAGACGGAGCAAAAGACGATCTTATTTTTGAGATTGTCTTGGAAGAAATAAAAATTAAAAATCTTAGTTATTATGCTTTTTATCCCGCAGAAAGTAATAATGTTTATCTAAAACTAAGTGGATTTTCCAGATCGGCCGGAGATGAAATACTGAAAGCTCTTACGGAGCTAAATAAGCAGAAAGAGATTAAATCAATTGTATTGGATTTGAGAGGAAATCCCGGCGGGCTTTTGGATCAGGCCATTGATGTTTCTGAAAAGTTTGTAATGAACAATCAACTGATTGTTTCAGTCATCGGACGAGATACTACAAAGATAGCTCGTTACTTTTCCAAAGAAGAACCTATTGCGGGAGATAAACCTTTAGCGGTGTTGATAGACGGACATTCGGCTTCTGCCTCCGAAATTGTGACAGGAGCAATTCAAGATCACGACAGAGGAATTATTGTCGGAGGTAAATCTTTCGGAAAAGGATTAGTACAAACCATAGTGCCTCTTTCATACAATACTTCATTAAAACTTACCACAGCAAAGTATTATACCCCAAGCGGAAGATGTATTCAGAGCATAGATTATTCCGACGGATCAAAAGTCCATTCGGATAACGGGAAAAAATCGAAGAAAGAATATAGTACTGATAATAATCGAAAAGTTTTTGCTAGCGGAGGAATTAGTCCGGACACAATTCTTTCTAATTATTCCGGATCCAAACATGTTACGGCATTATTAGCAAGAGGAATGTTTTTCAGATTCGCCACACATTATTATAACCAAAACGATGCGATTGATTTTTCTAAAATATCCGATATCGATTTGTTTGATGAATTTATAAAGTATGTGAATGATGAAGAATTCGAATATACTTCCAAACCGGAAAAAGTGATGAAAGAACTTAAGAAGGTTGCCAAGGAAGAGGATTTAGGGGCTGAGTTCGAAAATGAATTAAAAGAACTTTGTGCCAAATATGAAAGGATACGCGAAACCAGATTAAGGAAATATCAGGATGATATCGTAGCCGAAATAAGAGCCGAACTTATGGCGCGAATCGGTGGCAGAGAAGGACGAGTAAAGGAATCTTTGAAATATGATCAACAATTCAAACTTGCCTTTGAATTGTTAAATGATACGGACAAGTATAGTAAACTATTGGGAACGGAGAATTAGTTTTTGGTTTTTGTATTTATTGTTATTGGTTTTTTGACCGGAATTGCGTCCGGTTTGTTGGGAATTGGTGGTGGTATTTTTTTTATTCCTGCGCTATTTTTCCTTTTGCCTGAAATAGGTGTTCACGGTGACTCATTGACATATCACGTTATTGCAACATCATTGTTTGCCGGATCTTTTTCCTCAACATCTTCATTTATGAATCATTTGAGAAGAAAGAATATCGAATTAAAAAAAGGAGCTTTGCTTGCAACGGGGAGCATTACAGCCGCTATCCTTGTATCGCAATACGCCGTAGATATTTCTCCGACAATCATCAGATCTATTTTGGGTGGGATGCTTTCAATTGTAGCTGTACAGATGTTTTTCAGTGATAAGATAAAGTATTCTCCCTCATTTGTAATCAATGAGAACTATCTCTTTCTGGTAGGACTAGTTGTTGGGACTCTGTCAGCTCTAAGCGGAATTGGAGGAGGAGTTTTTTATTTACCGATTCTTCTGATTTTCTTTTCGGCTGATATGCGAAAGTCGGTTGGTACTTCTTCCATGACAGTTGCAATGACAATGATTTCTCTGTCGATTTCATTTGCGATGGTCAACCATGGTGAAACAAGTTCCTCTTCTCTGGGGCTAATAAATTTAACTGCAGGTCTACCACTTGGATTGGCAGCGATAATTGGCGCAAGTATCGGATCAAAATTAGTTTTTAAAGTTTCACCAGTTGCATTAAAAAAAATATTTTCTATATTTTTGTTGCTTGCTGTAATTAAAATATTGGCGGTGTAATGAAGTTGGAAAATCTATCCTTACGCAGGGACGCAATGTTCGACAGATGCCCCGATTGTGAAGCAATTGGTGCTCTTCGGAGATCCAAAGCAAGAACGACTTGGGAACAAGTTGTAAAGAGATCGAAATTCTGGAATATCTACAGATGCAGAGAGTGTGGGTGGAGAGGGATTCGCTCAAATTTCTCAGTCAAAAGGATCTCAATGAAAACAGTTTTCTTTTATCTGTTTTTGATGTTTGTTACCGCATATATTGTAAAGTTTGTAATAGGTAGATTTTTACTTAAGTAAAACTTTTTCTAGGAACAAAACGGACTCATCCTCTTTATCATCAATGTCTTTAGCATTTTTTATGCTAATACAATATCTTTGTGATGAATAATATCAAATATATGGAGGAATTATGTCCGGAAAAACCTATGAATTTAAGGCTGAAATCAAACAGCTACTGAATATTCTCGTACATTCCTTGTACACCAATCGTGAAATCTTTGTACGTGAGTTAATTTCCAATGCTTCCGATGCTTTGGATAAGTTGCGTTTCGAGTCAACACGAGGTTCGGAAATTTATCAAAACGGTATTACTCAAGAAATTTGTATCTCTTTTGATGAAGAGAAAAAACTTCTTACAATTACTGATACCGGTATTGGTATGACTGAAGAGGAAGTTGTTAAGAATATTGGGACTATTGCAAAATCGGGTTCGGCTGATTTTATCAAGCAACTTTCGGAAAATAAGGAAGCAGCCAATAATATAATTGGTAAGTTCGGTGTTGGTTTCTATTCCGTTTTTATGGTTGCTGAAAAAGTTGAGCTAACAACAAAATCATTTAACCCTGAAGCCGAGCCGGTAAAATGGATTTCCGACGGATTAGGTAGTTACGAGCTTTCTAAACCGGATGGGGATATTCCACGAGGGACTAAGATAGAAATATTCCTTAAGGAAGAAGCAAAAGAGTTCGCCGAAAAATACCGTTTGGAGCAAATCATCAAGCGCCATTCCAATTTTATTTCGTTCCCAATCAAATTAGGGGATGAGCAGCTCAATACTCTAAAGGCAATTTGGAGAGAACCTAAGTCTTCCGTTACGAAAGAAGAGTACAATGAGTTTTACAAGTATCTTTCGTACGATACCGAAGAACCATTCGAAATTATTCATAAGTCAGTTGACGCCCCTATTCAATTTAACTCTCTTCTCTTTATCCCGGAAAAAGCAAATGATATGCTGTTCTACAATCGGGAAGATTACGGACTCGATTTGTATGTGAGAAGAGTTTTAATCCAGCATAAAAACAAAGACCTATTACCCGAGTATTTGAGCTTTGTGCGTGGTGTTGTTGACTCGGAAGATTTACCTCTGAATATCTCCAGAGAAACATTACAGGAAAATCTTGTATTCAATAAAATTTCCAATAGCGTTACTTCTCAAGTTCTTTCAACTTTGTCGAAAATTGCCAAAGACGATGTTGAACGATACAATCGTTTCTGGAAAGAGCATGCCAAGATTTTTAGGATGGGATATAACGATTTTGCTAATCATGAAAAATTTGCGGAATTATATCGATTCAATACTTCGAAATTGGACAACGAAGAAGCGCTTTGTTCGTTTGCCGATTATGTCGAACGAATAAAAGAAGAGCAGAAGGAAATTTATTACTTAACCGGTAATAGTCGTGCGGCTTTGGAAATCGATCCGCATTTGGAAATTTTTAAGAAGAAAGGGATAGAAGTTGTCTACTTGCTTGATCCTGCTGATGAATTCGTAATGAGTTCGATAAGAAAGTATAAAGATTTCGATTTGGTTTCTGTTGATCAGGCCGACTTGAAGAAATTGGAAAATTTCGATTCTATCGAAACGAAAGAAGAAGAGAAAGCAGAAGAATTATCCAAGGATGATGAGCTTCATTTTTCAAGCTTACTTTCAAAAATGAAAGAGGTTCTGGGGGATAGAGTAACAGAAGTAAAAATATCGGAAAGATTATCCGACAGCCCGGCATGTTTGGTGAATCCTGACAATAGCATTTCATCTTCGATGCAAAAGATAATGCAGATGGTCAATAAAGACGAATCGATTCCAAAGAAAATAATGGAAATCAATAAAGACCATAAGCTAATCAGAAATTTATTAAAAGCCTTCAAGGCTGATAGTAATGACGCTTATGTATCCAAAGTTGTTGAGCAGCTATTCGAATCTTCGCTTTTATTAGAGGGATATTTATCTGATCCGCATAAATTGGTAAGCAGAATAAATGCTATGTTGGAAGAATCAAGTGAGTGGTATACGACAATCAAGAAACTTTAAGCTTGATTATTAACACGATTTTTTTAACTATAAGCTTCCGAAAAATAATTTTTCGGGAGCTTTTTTTTTGATTAACTGGGATTATTGAATTTATGGATACCGGAATATTTACTTCAAGTCCGTTTTTGAATCTTTTCGGAAAGCTTGCCGTGGCTGCTCTTATCGGAATGCTGATTGGTATGGAAAGAGAAAGTCGCTCGAAAAAAGGAGAAAAAACATTCGGGGGAATTCGTACTTTTCCATTGATTGCCATTCTTGGTTTCGTAGCTGCATTGGTTGCTGATCAAATCGGGCCTTCCATTTATATTGCTTTCTTTACAATATTCGGGGTTTTGGTTGGAATCTCCTATTTCTTTGCCGCTAAGAAAGGAGAATTCGGCGCAACTACCGAAATTTCGTTTCTGATTATATTTTCGATCGGGTCACTGGTCTATCTCGGATATATAATTCTTTCAGCCGCAATTGCGGTAATAATGGGAATATTCCTGGCTTTCAAAACAGAGTTCAGATCTCTGGTAGGAAAGATTGAACAAGAGGATATTTACGCAACGATAAAGTTTGCCATTTTAACGATAATAATACTACCATTGCTACCGAATGAAGCATTCGGTCCTTTCAACGCCTTTAATTTGAAAAAAATATGGCTGATGGTTATTCTAATTGCGGGAGTTAGTTTTGTCGGATTTTTCTTGTTTAAGATTATCGGAACTAAAAGAGGAATTCAATTAATTTCACTGCTTGGTGGAATTGCCTCAAGTACTGCTCTTACTCTTTCATTTACAGAACGAAGTAAAGAGGTGGAACCCTTATCTAGAAATTTCGCCGCCGGAATTGTGATGGCTTCTTCCATAATGTTTCCAAGGGTTTTGTTGATTATCCTTCTTCTTAGTCCTGCAATAGCTAAGGAATTATTGATTCCGTTTTCAATTTTTACAGTAGTTGGAATAACATCAAGTTTGTTGTTATGGAGAAAAAGCGAATCTCCTTCCTTTAATGAAATTCAATTAACAAACCCATTCAAAGTGATGTTTGCGTTGAAATTCGGGTTAGTTTTTGCGATAGTTCTTTTGATTTCCAACGCGGCTAATTTTTATTTCGGGGATCAAGGTGTCTATATTTCCAGCTTCTTTTCAGGGTTCGCAGATGTTGACGCGATTGCATTAACAATAGCTGATTTGTACGAAAAGTCGTTAGCCCTTAATGTTGCGGTCATGTCTGTAATTATTGGTTGCGGTGCTAATTCATTGGTTAAGCTGGGTGTTACTCTTATTTTCGGAGCAAAAGAGTTGAAGAAATATTCCTTCATGGGATTTTCTACGATCATCGCTTCGATAGCCATTTATCTAATTGCGGTTACAATATAGTCAAAGAGGCAGCCGAGAGTAATGCTTCTCTTGTTCTGTAATCTTTCAAATAGAAAGTTTTGATTTGTGTGCGATTTTTTACTAGCCAGCCGAGTGATATTTTTAGGCGCTCGAGATCTTTATCTGTAAGCTCTTTGTTGAGTTGCTCGCTACCCGAGTAATAATCCTCAAGGGCTTGCATGAAGAGATCATTTTCATCAAGCGGAAAATCTTTAATGATAAGCTTACCATCTTTAAGAAGAAGAAAATCGTTATCGTAAGCTGCTTGTATAACTACAAGAACATTAGCTTTGTTGACCGGTTCGGAAAGTATTGATGAGCGATTGATTTGATTCAAAACCATATTGATGACATTTCTTATTTCTGCAGCGGCTTCATACTTTTTTTCATCCGATAGCTTTTTCATTTTCCCAATCAATCTATCTACGGCATGCTGATTATTTCCTTCGAGAAAGTCGTAAGCTTTTCTAAGCTCTATTTCGTATTCTTCTTTAACCTCTTCCTCAGTGCAAGGAGCCAGACACCTTTTTATATCATTTAAGTAACAGAGTCTCTTTTTCGCAAACTCTTTATCTTTACATTCTCGCAGAGCAAATGTTTTGTTTGCAATCTCAATCAAGGTTTTTGCGGTTTCTCTTCCGTTGTAAGGACCGAAATAATCATTCCCGTCAAAATCAAATTTGGTTGATACAGATAAATCGGGATAATCATGTGTTGTTCTTGATTTGATAAAATTGGCTCTCGAATATTTTTTCAGAAGAGTGTTAAAAGGAGGATTGTGTTTTTTTATTAATTCTGCTTCCGCTAGTAAAGCAGTAAGTTCACTCTTTGTTTCAACAATACCTAGACGTGACGAATCCTTAACAATTTTGCGTGCTTTGGAAACAGAGTTCCCTCTGAAATAACTATTAATTCTTTTGCGAAGATCTTTTGCCTTTCCTATATACTCGATATTCTCTTTATCGTCTTTGAAGAAATAAACTCCGGGAAGAGATGGAACTTTCGCAATATCTTCCGCAAGTTTTTTTTTCAGATGTTTGAATTGATATGTGGAAGAAGATGTTCCTTGAAAGTTCAGTAAATCGGATGCTGTTTTGGCTGCATAGTTCTCTTGTAGTTCTCGCATCATCTTCATTAGAAGTTTTGCGGTTACAGTCGAATCTCCCAAAGCCCGGTGTACATTTTTATGTCGTATTCGAAAATGCTTTGTGAGATTTCCCAAAGATTTGCTCGGCAAAGAAGGATATAATTTACGCGCCATCTTTAATGTACAAAGAGTCGGATTCGAAGGGATGATATGATTCGCCAGTAAGTATTCGCTTTTCAAAAAAGCATAGTCGAATGGCATATTGTGTGCAACTAAAACAGTGTCTTTGATGAAGAAATTTATTTCATCTATGATTTCTTCGAAGGTTGGCGCTCCATAAACATCGTCATTGGTAATTCCGGTTAGGTTTGTAATGAAATAAGGAATATGTAATCCCGAGTCGAGAAATGACTGATATGTGTCGGTTATTTGGTAATTCTTAACTTTAACCAGACCTATTTCAATCGCGCGAGCTGATTTAGCAGCGGTTCCTGTTGTCTCAAAGTCGAGAACACAAAATTCAACTTCCTCAATCGGTAATTCTTCTATTTCCAAATTTCTCATTAATTATCCTTCAAAATACTGCAGCAAAGATAAAAAATTAATTTAGTTTAGACTATATTCGTATGTTCGATTTTTGAGAAGATGTGATAAAGGTTTATTATTCACGATTATTTCGATATATTTTAGTTTCAAAAAATGGAGAAGTATGTTAGTTAATATTCTATTTATAGGCGATATTGTCGGTAAACCCGGTATGGATATGGTGCAAACTTGGTTGCCAAGTTTGAAGAATAAATACAAGGCTGATCTTGTAATAGCAAATGCTGAAAACTCGAATGACGGTAAAGGTTTTACTTATAAAGAAGGGAAGATACTTTTTGACTTGGGGGTTGATGTTGTAACCGGAGGGAATCATGTCTGGGACAAGCACCAATCACAAGAATATTTAAAGACTGAAAGTCGTTCCTTGCGTCCTTTGAATTACCCTAAAGGGACTTACGGAAAAGGTTACTTTATTGCCGATACACCGAAAGGAAAAGTTGGTGTTATTAATCTTCAGGGCAGGGCGTTTATGGCTCCGATTGATTGTCCTTTCAGAGCTACGGATTGGGTGCTACCGAAAATTCAACCCGAAGCAAAAATGATTGTTGTTGATTTCCACGCTGAGGCTACTGCCGAAAAAATTGCTTATAGCTATTATGTTGATGGAAAAATATCTTTGGTTATAGGAACACATACCCATATTCAGACTGCTGATGAGAAGATATTACCGAATGGTACCGGCTTTATTAGTGACGCCGGTATGACCGGGCCTTATGATTCTGTAATCGGGATGAAAACAGAAGCTGCGATAAACAGATTTTTATATCAGACACCACAGAAATATCAAACAGCTGTGGATGATGTTCATCTTTGCGGAGTGTTCGCAAAAATTGATTCCGAAACCGGAAAGACTGTTGAGATTGAAAGAATACTATTACCGGAATTCGACCGAAAAAAATAGATAAATATCATGGTGAAGTTTCCTTTACCAAGAATTGACAAAGACAAGAAATTATGTGAGCTTCTACTTGAGTATTGCCGCTTAAGAGAAGGTGAAGTATGGCATGACCCTGAAGGAAAGCACAAAGTCGGATGCTTGGATGTTGCTGACACAGAAAAAATATCCGAATTAGTATCCGATGCTATTCCGACGATTGCTATTCACGACCCGCCTTACAATCTTGTGGCCTTCGAGCAAAGAAGTGTTGAGGAATTTACTGATTGGTCTGAGAAATGGATTAAACTGACTCATGACTTACTTGCGGATAATGCTTCTTTATACATTTGGTTAGGAGCCGATCAAAATAGTCAGTTTGAGCCGTTCGGTGAATTTCTGATTATGATGAAGGAATCCGGTTTCCGATCCAAAAGCTATATTACGATGCGAAACCAAAGGGGATACGGTTCTCAAAAAAACTGGATGGCAATTCGTCAGGAATTGCTATACTATGTTAAGGGGAAACCATTTTTCGATCCGGCAAAAGTATACACCGATATTCCCAAGGTAGTAAGAGGATATTACAAAGATATTAGCGGAAAGAAAACGGAGAATTTCGAGAGGAGTAA
Organism: uncultured Ignavibacteriales bacterium; assembly: GCA_942492055.1. Lineage (GTDB taxonomy): Bacteria > Bacteroidota > Ignavibacteria > Ignavibacteriales > Melioribacteraceae > CALODP01. Next base: position 60,604 of record CALODP010000015.1, read on the forward strand.
ATCCGCCCACATTAGAGCCGGAAACGTTTGGATTGATATTCAACAAGTTTTCTATTTGCTTGAGGAAAATATAAATGGTTGTTTTGCCCAAAAACCATTGAAAGCAATCGAAAGAATATTGGAAGTTTCTAGTAAGCCAGAAGATTGTGTTTTGGATTTTTTCGCTCATTCAGGAACAACTTTATTGGCAGCGGAAAAATTAAAAAGAAAGTGTTACACTTTTGATATAAATCCGGTATTTTGCGAAATATCGATTCGTAGAATTGAGAAATATCGAAATTTCGGAGAAACAGGTTGGCAAAACTCAAATCCGTTTGCCGAAGAAATTTTGAGAAATAAAGAACTACTTACTTATTTGAAAGAGAAGTACAACATAACACCGCCTGAAGAAATGAAATTAAAATAAAGGTAAAGCTAAAATGGAAATTATTGACGGTAAAAAAGTAGCCGCGGAAATAAGAGCCGAACTAAAAGAAAATATTGACGTACTAATTGCGGAAGGGAAAAAGGTACCGGGACTAGTTACTATTCTGGTAGGGGATAATCCAGCGTCGCATGTTTACGTAAGCATGAAAGGAAAGGCTTGTAAAAAGCTGGGGATGAATTCAAAAACCGATATTCTCAGCGAAGATACAACAGAGGAAGAGTTGTTGTCATTAATCGAAAGTTATAACGCGAATCCTGATTTTCACGGAATCCTTGTGCAATTGCCTTTGCCGAAACATATTGACGAAGATAAAGTGATTGAAGCAATATCACCCAAAAAGGATGTTGACGGTTTTCATCCTATCAGTGTTGGTAATATGGTGATAGGAAAGGAAGCTTTCCAATCATGTACACCATACGGGATTGTTGAGTTATTGAAAAGATATGATATTGAGACCAAAGGAAAACACGTTGTTGTTGTTGGTCGAAGTAATATCGTAGGGAAACCGGTTGCCAATATGCTTTTACAAAAGAAAGCCGGAGCAAACGCTATAGTGACAGTCGTTCATTCGGCTGCCGAAGATATTTCTAATTATACTTTACAAGCGGATATTCTTATTGCCGCGATGGGACGTCCGGGCTTCATCAAGGAAGAGATGGTTAAAGAGGGAGCTGTAGTAATTGATGTCGGTACTAACAGAGTCGATGATCCTTCCACCGAAAGGGGATACAAAATTGTCGGAGATGTTGACTTCGAAAATGTTTCGAAAAAAGTTTCTCATATCTCTCCGGTACCTGGCGGAGTTGGTCCTATGACAATAACAATGCTTATGTACAATACTTATCAAGCATATACCAAATTGGAAAACTAATTTTCGGGAATAAAATGAGTTCATCTGTTATAGACAAAATAGTTTCACAAGTATTCATAGAAAAAGCTTTGCATAGTTTCTATACTAAGGAAAATACCTGCCAAGGTTGGGAAAGTAATATTATTGATCAGCCTGAAGCTGTGAAAAAGATTATAAATAATGGCGCAGAGAGAATTGCGGCTGGAATTGGAGTTGGTGGTAAAATTCAGGACGGTAACCTTAACAGGCTTATTGATCATACAATGTTAAAAGCGGATACTACCGAAGATGAAATCAGAACTTTGTGTGCTGAAGCTAAGAAATATATATTCGCTTCGGTATGCGTTAATCCATGTTATGTCCCTCTCTGCTATTCTTTGTTGAAAGATACCAAAGTTAAAGTATGCACTGTTATCGGTTTCCCATTGGGCGCAAACTCAACTGAGATAAAAAGAGCCGAAGCTGAGCAAGCTTTGAAAGAAGGAGCCGAAGAGATTGATATGGTTATCAATGTCGGTCAGCTCAAGCAAGGAAACAACGAATACGTATTTAACGACATAAATCAAGTTGTATTGGCCGCAAAAAAGAAGAACGCAATTTGCAAAGTAATTATAGAAACCGCTTTGTTATCGGACGAGGAAAAAGTTAAAGCATGTTTGCTTGCCAAATCCGCAAAGGCCGATTTTGTTAAAACCTCTACCGGATTTAGTACCGGTGGCGCTACCGCAGGGGATGTTGCTCTGATGAAATACGTTGTAGGAAGTTCGGTTGGAGTTAAAGCCTCCGGTGGAATAAGAACTTTCGAAGACGCTGAGACAATGATTGAAAGTGGTGCCGATAGAATAGGGGCAAGTGCCAGTGTTAAGATTGTTACCAAACAAAACGGGGAAGCGAGCGGTTACTAGTGGTTATAGATTTGGTCGTTACAAATACGGATGACGGATTTAATTCCGAAATCCCTTCGATACATGGCTGCGAAAGTTGGGCGCACGATGAAGATTCCTCAATTAGTAACAGTATAGAGTTGCTTCGGTTTTATATTAATCTTCCCAATGATGTGGAAATCAAAATTGACAAAGCTCGTGTAGAACGAGAAAAAACTATTTACAAATTAGTATTTGAGAAATAGAGTTTGAGAAAAATTAAAACAGAAAGCAGACTAAATAAAATTACGGCTGCTCTTGAAAAAAGGCAGCCTTCACTTCACGTTGTTCTTGAAAATATTCATGATCTTCATAACGTTAGTGCTATCTATAGGACTTGCGACGCGGTTGGAGTTCAGGAGGTTTCCCTTCTGTATAACGTTGAGAAGTCTCCAACCATTCACCGTGAATCTTCCGCTTCAGCTAAAAAATGGGTAGACAGTTTACGATTCGATTCCACTAAAGAGTGCTTTGATAATCTTCGGGATAAGGGCTTTAAGATATACGCAAGTAAGCTGGCACCTGAGGCAAAAAATATGTATGAATTGGATTTTACCGAAAGGGTAGCTATCGTTTTAGGAAATGAACATCGGGGAATTTCGGAAGAGGTGGAAGAATTAGCTGACGAGCTGTTTTATATTCCAATGCATGGGATGATACAAAGCCTAAATGTGTCAGTTGCCAACGCGGTTACTCTTTATGAAGCACAAAGGCAACGTTGGGCCAAAGGAATGTACGACGAAAGTGAATATTCCGCAGACGAATTGAATAATCAAATTGATGATTGGTGTAACAGATGAATCAGTTTTTTGAAAAGAAAAGTGGATTTAAAGGGGAATTAAGTTTGCCCGGTGACAAATCGATTTCGCATAGAGCGGTAATGTTTTCCGCAATGGCCGAAGGTGAATCAAAGATTTATAATTGTCTCATGTCAGAAGATGTTATTTCAACAATGAATTGTTTTCGTCAACTGGGGTGCGACATTGTAGTTGACGGAGCCGAAATAACAGTTGTGGGAAAGGGCTATAAAGGATTTGTTAAACCAAACTCGGATTTGGATGCCGGTAACTCCGGAACGACTTCCAGACTTATTAGCGGTATACTAGCTGCGCAAAAATTTGATACTACTTTGATAGGTGACTCTTCTCTTTCGAAAAGGCCAATGAACAGAGTGATAAATCCTCTCAAGGAAATGGGTGCCGATATTATTCCTACTGCAGACGGTACTCTTCCCATGACAATTAAGGGAACCAAAGGATTGCTTCCGATAGATTATGTAATGCCTGTTGCAAGCGCGCAAGTAAAGAGTGCCGTTTTATTGGCAGGGTTGCATTCGGAAGAAAGAACCTGTGTAATTGAAAAAGAAGCCACAAGAAATCATACCGAGAAAATGTTGAATCTTGAGGTGGTTCCTTTTGAGGGAGGAAGAAAGATCTATTCGTCAAAAGAGAATTATCCGATTGCCGGAGAATACATAGTCCCTTCCGATATTTCAACAGCGGCTTTCTTTATGGTTTTAGGGGCAGTATCCGATAACTCGGAAATAAAATTGAAAAGAGTCCTACTTAATGATACCAGAGACGGTGTTGTAAAAATACTTTTGAAAATGGGAGCCAATGTTGAGATAGAAAATCTTTCCGATACAACCGGAGAAGCTTTCGGGGATGTTATTGTTACTTCCGGGAAATTAAAGAATATAGAGATCGGAAAGGATATTATTCCTAATATTATTGATGAAATCCCTGTTCTATCTGTTGCCGGTCTTATGGCGGAAGGGGAATTCGTCATTAGAAACGCCAAAGAACTCCGTGTTAAAGAATCGGATCGTATAGCTGCATTGTGCGAGAATTACAGAAAGCTTGGTGTTGATGTTGATGAGTATGAGGACGGGTTTAAGTTGAGTGGTAAGATAACCGAGAAAAATGTTACATTGGAAAGTTTCGGAGATCATCGAATCGCTATGGCTTTTGCTGTATTAGGATTGGTAACTGATTGCGGAGTTACGATAAAAGATTTCGAATGCGCTAATATCTCCAATCCTCAATTTCTTGCGCAGATAGCTTCATTATAATACTGGTATCGTGATGTAATACTAGGTTTTATACTATCTGCTTGAGTATGCATATCCGGAAGATATTTTGTCACTAATATATTTGAATAAATAAGGTCACTTCGGTGGCCTTTTACGTTTCCTCTTCTCTATTTATTGTTCCGAGATCCCTCATAGCTTCTTTTTATTTTGGAGTTGCGATATTTCCGTTAGAAGTCATGATTACTGAAGAGGAGTCATGAGTTTTTAGGTAGGAGTTACGATTTCCGGAGCGGGAGTCACGATTTTTCGAGCAGGAGTTAACATTTATTTAGTAGGAGTTGCCATTTTCAGACCGGGAGTTGCCTATTTTGTGGTAGGAGTCACGATTCCATAGCAGTAGTTGTTGTTTTTTTGCACATAAAGTGGGAGAATATTGTAGATAATTGCAAAAAAAACGACTAAAGTGGGGAAGTGTTGTTTTGGGCTTACCCTAATTAATGTGAAAGCAAAAAGAAATATATCTATCGGCCGAGAATAGTGATCTGGTTTTCCCAGACCGATAGATTTGTGTAGTACCATAATGATGCTATTTGAGAAGCATCATCTTCTTCACATCTGTAAATCTGTTTCCGATCCTAATCTCGTAAAAGTAAACTCCCGACGGCAAACCGGAGCCATCGAAGTCTATTTTGTGTGTACCTGCTTCGAACTCCTTCTCTTTTAGTAATGCTCCTACTTTTTCCCCTAACGTATTATATATCGCAACGGAAACCTTTCCCTGAACCGGCATTCCGAATTGGATATTGGTTTTCGGGTTGAAAGGATTCGGGTAGTTTTGTTCCATGGAATATGAGAGAGGAGTGTTGAGTACCGTCACTTCGGGAGAATAGGTGAATGTCCCGTCGGTATCGATCTGTTTCAATCTGTAGATAAACTTGTTCCCTCCGATTGGATTGCTATCCGTATAGGAATAGTAGTTGATTCTGTTGCTATTAAGATTTCCCTCAACAAAACCGATTATCTCAAAATGAGTTTCCGATTGGGATGTTCCTTTGTATTTGTCGGTAGAAGAGGATGCTCTTTCGATTTCGAAGCCTACGTTGTTTTGCTCGGTTGCTGTGCTCCATTCCAAAAGGATTCCCTTTTTAGTTCCCGATGCCTTGAAGGTCATTAGCTCTACCGGTAATGCGCTCGGTGAGGTTGCGACAATCGGACGTATTCTAAAATCCCCCGAACCGTAAGAGCCCCATGAACCGGAGGTGTATAAAGAGGAACGATTATCAATCGAACCGGTATCCATTCTAAAGTATGTTGTTGAGCCTGCTGTGAAATAGAGAACCGCGTGATAATCGGTTCCGGCTGTAACATTAACCGCGGCGTCTGCCATCTCAACGAAGTTCCAACTATATGCCTGTGTTTTGTCTGCTCCGAAAAAGATGGTAGAGCCTAGCTTTGAGCCGGGAAGGCCGGAATTATCACTCCATATTTCCAGAGATAAGTTCCCGGTAAATCCTACCAGAGTGGAAGGATGAAAGAATAAACCACTCACTATTCCGGAGGTAGAAGGGGAGAAGCGAACCGCGATTTTTTCGTTTAAGGATACTGACTTGGAAGAGGTTGCGCCCCAAGCGTCGTAGGCGAAGAGGTCATGAGTAGGAGTCCAAGAACTATTAACCGCTTTTGAGAGAGCCTTGAATATATTTAGCTTTCCGTAGCCCCATGTATAATCGGGAAGTCCGTCGCCGGTGTAGCTATCGGTATCGGCGTTGCCGGTTATCAAAGATTTTATATCGCTATATGTAGCGGAGTTGTTTTCCTGAAGTAATAGGGCAACCGCTCCCGTAGCTACCGGTGCCGACATTGAGGTCCCCTGGTTTTTGAAGTATTTGCCTCCGACAATAATATTCGAGTTGTCGGTTGAAGCGTCGGACGAGAAACATGAAATAATGGCTTGCCCCGGGGCGGCAATTTCCGGCTTTTGTACTCCGTCTCTTCTGGGGCCTATGCTACTAAATGAGGAAATATTATCAGCTCCAATGGATGAGCCGTACCATCGGGCGGTTCCGGACGTATCGGTCCACTGCCATCGGCTTACATACGAGCCTACTGTTAAGGCATTTGCGGCGTCTCCCGGTGAGCCTATATTATAATTGGAATTTCCGGAGGGTAAAGTAGCCCCTATAGTAGTTAAGTAAAGCCATCCGTGGAAAGTAGTTGATGACTCTCCGTTGTTTGTTAGCTTTAGTTTCCATGTTCCTGTAGCCGGAGGAAGAGCGGGATTGGAGTCGTAAACCTGAAAGAGAATTTTCCGATCGGAATTATCCGAATCAATTATGTTGCTTATGTAAATAAAACCTTCGCTTGTTGAGATTCCGCTAGCCGCGCCGGCAGTCCGTGTCAATGCTGCGGTATCAGTCGGAGTTTCTGCCACAGCAGTTACATCTATACCGGAATCGAACCATCCATTAAAAAGAAAGTAATCATTTAAGGAGCCTGAAGCAGGGGTATAAGAGGGAACCGTAAAGGAAACTTCGCCGGTAGATCCGGCCGGAATTGTTACCGAATAATGGATATTATCGTCCCCCTCGTTCCCTGCCGAGATAACGGCAATTTTCCCTGTACCGCAAAAAGCGTCAACTGCCTGAGATTGAGTCGACTGTCCGTCGTGGGCGTTGCTATGTCCACCTAAGCTCAAATTAACAACAACCGGTTTTCCGAAATTAGTTGATTGGGTTGCTGCCCATGTTAACGCGTCGATAATGTTTGTAGTAGGGAAAGAGCCGTCTCCTGCTTTAACGACTAGTAGATCAGCTTCGGGGGCGATTCCTGAATATTTGTAAGTAGTAATGGAGGCGCCGTTTCCGGCAGCCGATCCCGCAACGTGTGTTCCATGTCCGTTTATATCTTTTTCTTCCACAAAGCCGGCGGGGGAGCCGTCAATTTCGTCATTGATGTGGGCTTGCGTATATTCAATGCCATAGTTAAATCCGGTTGGGTGGTTTTCACCCGGATCGTCCGGAGTATTTGATTGATCCCACATTTTCAGAATTCTGCTTTTGGTAGTGTCGTCGGGATCTCTGAAATCGAGAATATCCCAATCGATACCGGTATCAACGATGCAAACCAAAACTCCGCTACCGGTGTAGGCAGTATTATTAATATATTGTTGATGAGCCAGATCAGCTCCGATCAGACCAACGGCCACATCATTATGGGGATAGAGAATTTCACCTGCGTCGATATAGGTTATCTGGGTAAGTTCCGCAATTTTCAGCATGTCATTTAGAGTAAGTCTGGAAGTAACAAAGTTTTCCAGTTCCGAGTTAACATGAACACCGTTGGCCAATAAAACATTGGCTTGATTTGTATAGATTATCGCTGGATAAAGAGTTTCTTCAGTGGAAGTGCTTGCTTGCAAGTTCATTTCGGGGAAAAGAGTAACAGTTTCTCTTTCCGGTTTTTGAGATTGCTTGATTAGTTCAATGAATTTGGGGTGAATTTTACTTTGAGCTTTTTCGGATAAATCCTGAGCGATTACCGAACCAAGAGTAATTATCAATAGCAAGAAAGTTTTTCTCATTTTACCCTCCAAAAAATAATAACAAAGGGGAGGAGAATAAGAGGTTTTCCCCCGGAAACAGACTCTTAAGAATAGGAACAAAAATAAACCGGATGGAATTCCAGAGGAATATGCGTGCATATGAATATTAATACGTGATTTCGTTAGAGATGATTCTCATTAAGAAAAAATTATTCTCAATTGTGAAAATGTCAGAAGATAATTTTATATGGAAAAATAAATGAATGAATCAAATGTTTGCTATAACCGAAGAATTTACTATTTTAATGGCGCATGAAATGAGTACAAGAACGCTGGCACACTTTTTTATTGGAAATACTTATGTAAAAGCGAAAAATACATGAATATACTGAACACACACATAGAGAACATAATAATTCTAATCAACCTAATAATCATTGTGATTAAATATACAGTTTGATCAAAAGAAGGTTACTAAATATTTAGTAGCCTTTTTTGTTTTAAACAAATGGAGAAATAATATGGCTAAAGTAAAAGGCGATATTGTAATCGACATCGAGAGATGCAAAGGGTGCGAACTTTGTGTCCAAGCGTGTCCGCAAGGTGCACTAGAAAAGTCGCGCAAGGTGAATAACAAAGGATACCTATACATAGTAAAAGTCGAGGATAATTGTACCGGTTGTACAAACTGTGCGATGGTTTGTCCTGACGGAGTAATTAAAGTATATCGACAGACCGCGAGCAAGAAAGAGTCTGTCGCGCAAATTTCAAATGTAACTGGGGACTTAAAAGTAACGGTGAAAGAATGAAAGAACTAAAACTAATGAAAGGCAACGAAGCATTGGCAGAAGCCGCAATCAGAGCAGGCTGCGATGCTTATTTCGGATATCCTATCACTCCTCAATCTGAAGTTCTTGAATATCTTAGCAAAGAAGCCGAGAAAAGAACCGGGATGGTAGTATTACAGGCGGAAAGCGAAGTAGCTTCCATAAATATGGTATACGGCGCTGCCGGAACCGGAAAAAAAGTTATGACATCATCATCAAGCCCGGGAATGAGTTTGATGCAAGAAGGTGTTTCCTATATCGCGTGCGCGGAATTACCATGTTTATTGGTTAATGTAAACAGAGGTGGCCCGGGATTGGGGACTATTCAACCTTCGCAAGGGGATTATTTCCAGTCGGTTAAAGGGGGCGGACACGGGGATTACCGTATGATTGTTTTGGCTCCTTCCTCTGTTCAGGAGATGGCCGATTTCGTAAAATTATCATTCGATTTGGCTTTCAAATGGAAGAATCCGATAATGATATTATCTGACGGAGCATTGGGTCAGATGATGGAAAAAGTAGAGTTGGCTCCCCAACTGGAGCGAACAAATGAAGTATACGATTGGGCAACCGTCGGGAAACCTGCTACAAGAGAGAGAAATTTCATAACTTCTCTACACATTGAGCCGGACAAAATGGAAGAGATTAATATACATCTTCAGAAAAAATATAAAGAAATTGAAGCCAGTGAAGTAAGATACGAAACAATCGGATGCGAAGATGCCGATTATATCTTTACCGGATTCGGGCTTGTAGGAAGAATTTGCCAGAAAGCAGCGGAAATGGCCAGAGAAAAGGGGATTAAGGTTGGAGTAATAAGACCTATTACATTATTCCCGTTCCCGACGAAAGTGATTTCCGAATACAGCCAGAGAGTAAGAGGAATTCTGGATGTAGAGATGAACGCCGGTCAGATGGTAGAAGATGTTCGCTTGGCTGTTGACGGAAGAGTTCCGGTTGAATTCTACGGAAGAATGGGAGGAGTTGTTCCTACACCGGAAGAAGTTCTCGCGTATTTTGAAAGAAAATTTATCGGAGGTGAATAATGAACGAAAAAACAATGTTGGATGATCAGCATTACGAAGAGATTATCGCCGATGAATCCGTTTGTACTCAAGAGAATCTGGTTTACGAAAAGCCATCGACCTTAACCGACAATCCGATGCATTATTGTCCGGGATGCGGTCATGGAGTTGCTCACAGAATTTTAGCCGAAGTGATAGAAGAGCTTGGAATTCAGGAAGAAACCGTTGGTGTAGCTCCGGTAGGTTGCGCGGTATTCGCATATAATTATCTAAATATAGATATGACAGAAGCGGCTCACGGTAGAGCTTCAGCAGTAGCAACTGGTATTAAGAGAGTGTTGCCTGAGAAATATGTATTCTCATATCAGGGGGACGGCGATTTGGCCGCAATCGGAACAGCGGAAACAATTCATACATGTAATCGTGGTGAGAATATTGTTATTATCTTTATAAATAACGGTATTTACGGAATGACCGGTGGTCAGATGGCTCCGACTACATTAGAGAATATGAAATCGACTACATCTCCGTTCGGTAGGGATGTATCTTCAATGGGGTATCCGTTGAAAATTACGGAACTAATCGCGCAGCTTCCGGGAACTTGTTTTGTTACCAGACAATCTGTTCACAAACCGGGGAATGTACGAAAAGCGAAAAAAGCTATCATGAAAGGATTCCAATATCAGAAAGAGAAAAGAGGAACAAGTTTCATAGAGATAGTTTCTAATTGTCCTTCAAACTGGAAAATGACTCCTGTCGAATCGAACAAATGGCTCGAGGAAAATATGTTGCCATTTTATCCTCTAGGGGATATCAAGAAACCAAATGAGGAGGAAATATAAAATGACAGAAGAAATAATAATTGCCGGATTCGGTGGGCAAGGTGTTCTTTCAATGGGAATGATCCTTTGCTATTCGGGAATAATAGAAGATAAAGAAGTAAGCTGGATGCCATCATACGGACCTGAAATGAGAGGTGGAACCGCAAACTGTACGGCGATAGTAAGTGATAAGAAAATAAGTTCACCTATTATTGATAAATATGACACGGTAATTGCGTTGAATCAGCCTTCTGTTGACAAATTCGAAAACGCTGTAAAGCCGGGCGGATTATTACTATATGAAAGCACGAATGTAGTTAATCCTCCGACTCGTACGGATATAGATATTATCGGGCTTGACGCGAGTGCCGAGGCGGCTCGTATGGAGAATACCAAAATACTTAACATGATAATGTTAGGTGCTTTCTTAAAGAAGAAACCGATAATTCAATTTGAAAATATATTGGAAGGTCTCAAAAAGGTTCTTCCCGAGCGATATCACCATCTTTTACCACTTAATGAGCAAGCCTTATTGAGAGGAATGGAGATGGTTGCAGAAGCAACAGAAAAAGTCTAATATTAAATTGATATTAAATTCGACCCGAAGATTTTAATTTCTTCGGGTTTTTTTTTATATATTGTTTCGAAATTGATTTTTCTCGTTGAAGAATTGATTTCAGAATGATATCTTACTATGCTTTTTTTACAAGAATTTAAATATATATGAAAAATAAGATACTACTTACTTTAATTGCGATTATTACGCTTGCATTTACCTTCAAGGGAAATGACGAAAGAAACTCCTTACGAAAAACAAACGATGATGACAACTCGAAATATACCAACGTCGGAAACATCGGATTAACAATCACAAACTTCGGAACATTCGGACACGGTTTCAGTATGTGGCCCGAGCAACCTTCCTGCGAATATCCGATAGGAAGCGGAATCGAACACATTTTTGACGGTGGTCTCTGGATCGGCGGATTCATAAGTGATGACGGAGCGGGAGCCAACAGAAAGGGTCCTTTTGTGACAACAGGAGCGGTTGACGCTTCATCTGTTTCCAGTCGCGGTGGTGGTTTTGAGTATACTAACGCCAAAGGGGAGAAGGTAATCGAGAGATCATCTTTGATCGATTCGAAATTTTTCAATCCGAATTCGGTTTCTCATCAGGATTTTGTGATGGATTATACCGATACTAATCAGGTGTTATCCAATGGGGAACTTATAGTTGATCACTCACCTTTGGGAGTAGTTGTTCACCACGAAACTTATGTATGGAATTTCCCGTTTGCTGACTTCTTTGTCATCATGAACTATTGGATAAAGAATGTATCGGATAAACATATTGATAGTGTTTACGTAGGTTTATGGACAGACGCGGTTGTGAGAAATACTAATATTACTTCTCCGAGAGTAGGTGGACCTTTTTATAATAAAGGTGGAAACGGTTATAACGATTCCTTGCAGATTGCTTATGAGTTTGATAGTAACGGTGATGTCGGGTTTTCCGACTCATACGTCGGCATTCAGGTATTAGGGGCTTCCGATGAGTTCGGAGGAGCCAATTATACTAGCTGGCAGTTCAGAAACACAACAAATCCGAACTATTTCGCTCCTCAGGATGATCCTCAAAGATATAGAAAGATGGCCGGATATTTCGGAGGTGATAATACCTATGGAAACGGAGTTAATCCTGACGATTTGAAATCTCCCAGTAACAGATCGATGTTGCTAACAGCAGGTTCTTTCAAAAGTATAGCGCCTGGAGATTCCATAAATGTAACTTTCGCAATTGTATGCGCTAAGAAGTATGGGGCTGATTTACCAAGTTTGGATACTAAACTGCAGAAAAAGAATTTGTTTGATAATGCCGGTTGGGCAATAAGAGCTTATAACGGCGAAGATAGAAATGAAAACGGTATTCTAGATCCGGGTGAAGATTTGGACGGGGACGGAGCCATAACAAGATATATTCTTCCTGCTCCACCAAGAACCCCGAAGATCAAAGTTGTTCCGGAAAATAATAAGGTTACAATTTATTGGGATAAGAGAGCAGAGTCTTCAATTGACCCGATTTCAGGGAAAAAAGATTTTGAAGGATATAAGATATACAGAACAAACGCAGGTTTTGATTTAACAGAATCACAGGATTTGATAAAATCGATGGTTAAAATTGCCGAATTCGATTCACTGGGGAATGAAGTGGGATATAACACAGGATTTTCTCAAATCGAATTGGACGAACCGAAAAAGTTTGACGGGGATACAACAAATTACTTCTATAAATTTGAAATTGATGGATTGTTGAATGGTTGGCAATATGTTTACAGTGTAACTGCCTTCGACGAAGGGGATAAAGATAATAATCTCTCCAGTCTTGAGACGAGTGTTCTATCGGGAGCAACAAAAGTATTACCGGGAACTCCCCCTACTTCCAAAAAAAGTGTTAAGGTTGGAGTTTATCCGAATCCATATTACGGTAAAGCTATATGGTACGGGAATTCCGAAAGATTGAGAAAAATATATTTTTATAATCTTCCTGCCGAGTGTGAAATTACTGTTTATACCTTATCCGGCGATATCGTTAAGAAAATAAGGCACACAAAGCAGAGTAACGGTTCGGACGTAAGATGGTTCGAAACATTTTCGAAAGACGGGTCGCAAGTAATGTCCGGGGGGGAACACGCCTGGGATTTAGTTACCGATGACGACCAAGCAATTGCAACCGGATTGTATCTCTTCACCGTTAAAGATAAATCTAACGGGGAGATTAAAACTGGTAAATTTTTAGTAATCAAATAAGAGGAGCAAAATGAAAATTCGTTTGCTACTAATTTCATTTTTGTTTTTATCCTTTAATCTTTTCGCTCAGACTATTCCTGAGGTTTCGATTAAAGATGTACAATTCGTTCCGGCGGATTCGTTAATTAAATATGGCGCTCAAAACAGCGAGCCGAAACCTTCCTATGATGGTAAAACAGTTTATATTACAGGTGTTGTAATGTGTCCTACGTATGAAGGGGTTAATCCTGATAGTGTTGAAACTCTTCACTCAGGCGCGCCTGCAGTTTATTTACAAGATCCTAACTCAAGAGATTGGTCAGGTATTTTATTGCGTGATCCTACCGAGAGTACATCTTTCGCAATTCTTGATACAGGTATTGTTATTAAAGTAAAAGTGAAAATCGGAGAATATCACACTACTACGCAGGCAAATGTAGTTGAGTTCGACGCTTCCAACATTCTTAATGTCGCAAAACGTCCGGCTCCTGTAAAATTAACTCTTGATTCTCTTTTCGACAAAGCTTCGGGCGCACCGAATTACTTGGCTGAAAAATGGGAACAAGTTTATGTTGAGCTTGATAATTTAACTTCTGCCGACAAAGACGCTATCGGTGGCGGTAGCTTCAAGGCAATCGATGATAACGGAATGTCGATTATCGTTGGTGCTCAGGCAGATTTTTTGAGAAGAGAAGGAGCTCCTGTTCCGGGAACTAAGTTCAAGAGTATTAAAGGATTTATCGAAACCAGAACTAATGTTGATGGTGGATGGTTTATTATTAATCCTGTTTCTCCTGATGATATTGTTAAAAGTGAATCTGTTCCTCCAAGTATTTCTGAAATTAAAAGAGATATTGTAGAAGTGAAATTCGGAGAAGCTGTTACAGTTAGTGCTAATATTGTAGACAACGATAGTCCTTCATTTTCCGCAGAAGTTGTATATACGATAAATGATGGTGCTGCTCAAACAGTAGCAATGGCTAAAGGAACAGGTGATGAGTGGACAGCTCAGATCCCTGCTCAGAACGATTCTTCAATCGTAGCTTTCTTTATCAAAGCATCCGATTCCGAAAGCAATTCTACTTATGCTCCTGCTGATACAGTAAAAGGAAAATATTTCTATTACGTATTGAACAGAGATCTTAAGATCAAAGATGTTCAGCTTTCTCCGTACGGAAGTGGTTATAGCGCATACAACGGATACGAAGTAACCGTTAGTGGTGTTGTTACTGCCGATACTTCCGATATCGAAGGCTTCGGAAGTGCCGGTCCACAGGTTTATATCCAGAACGGAAAAGGAATGTGGAACGGTATTCAATTATTCGGTACTGAAGCAGTTAAATTGGAAAAAGGGGATCTTGTTACAGTTACCGGTATTGTCAACGAGACATACGGTGTTACAAGATTAGGAAATAACAGTGCCGGTGTAACTGTAACTGTTAATAAAAAGGGAGAAGCACTTCCGGAAGCAGCAGTTGTTACAACAGGTGAAATCGGTACATCGAAAAGCGGTCAGTTGCCTGGCGAAGCTTACGAGTGTGTTTTGGTTGCGGTTGAAGGAATCACAGTAACAGATGATAATTCAGATGGTGATTCAGGAATCGACGAAGGATCAGGCGGAAATAGAAACCACGGTGAAATATCAGTAGTTGATGCTTCTGCTCTGCCAATGAGAATAGAGTTACAAGAAGGAACTCATGATTTCAACAACTTCTGGAGCTCTGATTTGGAAGGTGAAGGGACAAGAATTTCAAACGGAGACAAATTCAGTAAAGTTACCGGTATTATGACATATTCTTTCGGTAACTACAAACTTATCCCTAGAACCAATGATGATTTCGAAGGATATGTTGCTGTTGGTGTTGAAGAGATAGAAATGCCTGAAAGCTATGAGTTATCACAGAACTATCCGAATCCTTTCAACCCTACAACAAATATTAAATATTCTGTTGTTAAGGCAGGAAACGTAAACTTAACTGTTTACAATATTCTCGGACAAAAAGTGATGACATTGGTTAACGATGTTGAAGCAGCCGGAACACACCAAGTTAAATTCGACGCATCGAAATTAACTTCCGGAATTTACTTATACAAAATACAAGTAAATGATTTTGTCTCTGTTAAGAAGATGATGTTAGTAAAATAATATAATACATTAAATCCGCGTGGTCGGTTGGCTACGCGGATTTTTTTTGAAAGCCTATTTGTAAATAAAACATTGTGATAGCTTTGAAAAGAAACAGTAGATTTCTAATTCGCTTATTTATAGTAATTACAGCACTTGGCGCTTTTTACGCTTGTTCGGAGAGTATTAGTGATAATCCGGTCGAGAATAAAGCTCCCGAGACTTCGCTATTTTTATTTCCCGATGAAGACGCAGAATTATCCCAACAAAGAAGTAGAATGAAAGTTCACTGGTGGGGGGATGATCCTGACGGATTGGTCATCGGATATTACTTCAGATGGGATGGCCTATCCGAAGGGTGGAGTTTTACTACTAAAAACGATTCTATTTTCTCTCTTCCGATTGGTACAGCCGATACTACATTCGCATTTGAGGTAGTCGCGGTTGATAACGAAGGGAACGGAAAATATGACACACAGATTATCCAAGAGGGTGTTGATTTTGGCCCGGAACCTTTTATCGATTCAAATGGTGACGGGGTTTATAACAAAGGGGAGAAATATTACGATATAGGATTAATCGATCCTACACCCGCAAAACAAAAATTTCCTATTAAAAATACAGCTCCCGAAATAATATGGAGCAAGGCAAGCGTTCTACCGCTTGAGTCATTTCCGGTTACAACAGTTAGTTGGGATGTTGACGATCTTGACGGAATCGAATCGATTGTCAAAATCAATATTGCCCTTAATGATACTAATGAGGTTGTCGAACTAGAGCGTTCTGTAAAATTGATTACTTTAAGAATTGCCGATATGAATGCCGCTAACCCGGAAATGGATATTCTTATTAATGGATCCGAAAGTGAGATTCTTTCGGAAAGGTTAAAAAATCTTAAATTAGACGACAACAATCGCTTGTATATTCAGGCGGAAGATATATCCGGAGCAAAGTCCAAATTTATTTCTTTACCCGAAGAAGGGAAAGATTGGTTTGTTAAAAAGCCAAAAGGGAAGCTCCTTATTGTAGACGACTATAATCAGGGGGGTGCCGCTACCGATTTTTATAATAACGCATTCGACGCTGTTAGAGGTGGTGCTCTTAAAGATAAATATGATGTATTGGATTTGGAACCGGAAGATATTCCGTTCCCGAACATTACATTTTTACAGACATTAAAATTATTCGATTTTGTCTATTGGTACGGTGATGATCAGCCAAGCCTGGACAAATTGAATCTTGTAACGAAATCATATCTTGCACAAGGTGGAAAGATGGCTTTCTCGATGACCTTCCAGGATTCATCGGATAATTTCCAACTGACTTTACCAACTTTGCAAAATTTCTTACAGATAGACGCATTGGGAGAAAAGAAGCCTGCAAACTTTATGTTTCCTAACGCTGAGTTGAACCCTTTCCAGCATGCATCAGGATATCCGCCTCTCAAAACGGCTGCCACAGTCGGTTTTGTAAGAACATATGTACCAAGTTCCGTAGCGCAAAGTATTTATAATCTTTCGGGAACAATTTTGGGCGGTAAAATGACAGGTACGATTGCGTTTATAGATAATTCAAAAACATTATTTTTTATAGGGCTACCTCTACATCAATGCGATGGCAACGAAGGTAGTGTTAATCAATTACTCGAGAAAGTATTCTTTGATGAATTCGGTTTGAGCTTATGAAACGAATTTTAGTATTTATATTATTGGCTTTATGTTCCATTCAGATTTTTTCCCAAGGGAAGGGAACTTTGGCGGGGCTTATTACCGACAAAGAATTCAAACAACCTTTACCCGGAGTGAACGTTATCCTAAAAGGCACCTATTACGGTGGGGCTTCGGATTTCGACGGGAGATACAAAATCGAGAACATCAGCCCCGGAACATATACCGTAAAAGTATCTTTTATGGGATACAAAACTTTGGAGTTTACCGGAATTAAGATTGAGGAAAACAGGACTCTATCACTTGATATTGTTATGGAAGAGACATCTCTAACCATGGAACAAGATGTTATTGTGATAGGGGAAAAACCTCTGATGGATGTTGAGGAAACACAAAGTAAAAAATCGATGTCGAAAAAAGATATTGAGCTTGCAGTTGTAGAAGATGTCAAGGACTTGGTGTCGCAAACAGCGGGTGTTGTTAAGAATGATAACTCTATCCATATACGTGGAGGTCGTTCTTATGAAAGTGCCTTCTTGCTTGATGGTGTCTCTGTCCAGGATCCGTTAGCCGGTACCGGTTTCGGTTTGCAGCTGAGTTCGAACGCAATAGAAGAAGTAGAGGTTATTACCGGTGGATTTAACGCCGAGTACGGTCAAGCTACCTCCGGAGTTGTTAACGTAAAAACAAGAGAAGGACGCGAAAAATTTTCCGGTTATCTTTCATATAAGAGAGATAATTTCGGGGAACGTTCCTCTAATCATGTTTTTAATATGGAGGTTGTTGAGGCTAATCTATCCGGTCCTGAACCGTTAACTACTTATGTTCTTCCTGCTATCGGGCTTGACCTTCCCGGAGAGTTAAGTTTCTTCGGTAGTTTTTATATGGGAATAAGTGACGGAATTACACAGGGATATTACAAGCCAACTGCCAAACAGCTATATTCTTCTACATTCTACGGAACACGATTTGCTCCAAGATCGGAGAATAGTTGGTTTTGGTTAGGGAAACTTACTTATAAGATTTCTCCAACTATGAAACTTGCATATTCGTTTAACCAGTCTGTTAGCATAAATCAGAATTCCCAGTCTTTGCAGTCCAATTTGGAATATGTTGAGCCAAGTCCCGGTTACCAATACGATTTTCAAAACATATTGGATAACGCAAATACCTTTACTCATAATAATAAATACAACACTCTTAGTTGGACGCATACACTCAACAAAAAGACGTTTTATGAGTTGAAGGTAAATCATTTCTTCTCCAATCTTCGCGCCGACGCAAACGGTAGGTATTATAACGAATATGAGGAGAGAAAGGATATTGTAACTTTCCCGATTGACTACTATAATGAAAACGGTGATACTATAGGTGTTATTCCGGGAGACGGATTTTGGGATGTAGGTAATCCGTCAACATGGCGTGATCATTATGTTGAAGAGCTTTCCTTAAAAGGGGATGTAACTAGTTTCTTTGACGAAAAGAATAAATTCAAAGCCGGTTTTAACATGATTTTCCAGGAGATGCAGGTTATTGATATCTACAAACCCTGGATTGGTGAAATGGGCTTAAACAATGATATTTATAAAGTTCATCCTGCTCGCGGATCTTTCTACGCACAGGATAATGTTAATTTTAGCGGAATGATTCTTAATTTCGGTCTTCGTATGGACTATTGGTTCCCCGGAAAATATGTTGATGACGCGGTAAATAATCCTGATGTTGTTACAATTCCCGATGAAACCAGATCAAAATACAAAGATGATACATTCGGATGGTTCGGAGACAGAAGATTCAAAGCTAGACTCAGTCCTCGTTTGGGTATATCTCATCCGATTTCCGATAACCAAATGCTCTTTTTCTCCTACGGACATTTCAACAAGTGGCCTCGTCCGCAGTATGTTTACGCGAAATTGTCCCCATCTAACGCACAGTCTTCTTTCCAAAAATTCGGTAATCCGAATTTGAATCCGGAAACCACTGTAGCTTATGAGTTAGGACTAAAGAACCAGTTTAGTGAGAATGATGTATTAACTATCACTGCTTACTACAAAGATATTTTTGATTACGTAAGAACAAGAACCGCGAAAATAAAATCAGCTAGATTCGCTACTCAATCTTTTATTACTTACGCGAATCTCGATTATGCTCGTAGCCGCGGTATTGAAATAGAATACAAAAAGAGAATCGGTAAATGGTTCAATGGAATGTTGTCATTCTCATACGCGACCGTTACCGGGAAGAGCTCCTCATCTGATGAAGGTGTACTGATCATGAGAGGGGACTTGGACGAATCAATTAAAGAAGAATATGTTTCTTGGGATAGACCTTTTACAATTTCTTCAAGTATGAACTTCTACGTAAGAAAAGGACAACCTTTATTCGGGTTCGGAGAAGGAATACTTGATGATTACAATTTCTATCTCAGATTCTTTTTCCAATCGGGTAAAAGATATACTCCGGCTATCTTTACGGGAAATTATGATATAGATGGAAGACCCGAATATGTAAGTGACAGAGATAATCGATACGGAGAAATCGCTGATAATTGGTTCTGGATTGATCTTAACTTTGAAAAGAGTTTTGATGTCGGTGGACTTGATTTCAACTTCTTTGTCGAAATAAATAATCTTCTGGATACAAAGAACTCGGCTATAATAAATCCTGTTACCGGAAAGGCCTATGAATACGGAGACGCAACTCCTTCTTCATGGAACGATCCTTTATATCCGGATTTACAAGCTCCGATTTCAGCTTACCCGTTTAATCCGGCAAGATACTTAACTAGAAGAAATGTAAAATTTGGCTTGAACTTTAGATTCTAAATATGAGAAGACTAATAACAATACTACTATTAATGAGCTTTACGATAACCTCGAAAGCTCAATTGTTCCCTACCTTAGGGGGCCAAAGAGCGGGAATTTCCACAGCTCAATTTTTGAAAATCGGTGTCGGTGGTCGTGCTACGGCTATGGGGGACGCGTTTATTGCAATTGCAGATGACGCATCCGCGCTATATTGGAATCCGGCAGGATTGGTTAATACGACTCAAAACCAAGTGTTCTTTTCGCACAATAAGTGGGTTGCTGATATTGATCATGAATTTGCGGGAGCTACATATCGTCTTTCGCACGGAGATGTGATTGGTGTTTCGGTGACAGCTCTTCATATGGATGATATGGAGGTTAGAAACGAAATGAACATGTCAACCGGTCAGTATTTCTCTTACGGAGATTTAGCTGTTGCCTTGACATATTCCCGAAAGCTCACCGAGCAATTTAGCGCCGGTATAACTGTCCGATATATTGACGAGACTCTCGATATGCTCCATATGCGTGGGTTTATGATAGATCTCGGTACATTGTATTGGACCGGATTGGGAACTTCAAGATTCGCCGTTACAATTTCGAATTTCGGTAACGAGCTTTCTCCCGATGGGGAAGTAACTCTCGTCAGTAAAGAGAAAAAATCCAATTGGCAATCTTTTTCACCACCAACGATGTTCCGCATAGGTTTCGCTTTCGAGCCTTATACTGATGATATCCATAGAGTGACATCAACATTTCAGTTGAATCATCCCAATGATAACAGTGAGAATATTTCTTTGGGAACAGAGTATGCGTGGAGAGAAATATTTTTTGTCAGAGGTGGTTACAAAATTAATGTTGACGAGCAAGATTTTACTTTCGGTGCCGGTGTGAAAATACCTGCCGGAATTGCGGACGTTACACTTGATTATGCCTATAACAAGTTCGAATTACTTGGTTCGGCACATAGATTTTCAATATTACTTGGATTATGAGAAATATGAAATACAGAATAATATTATTGTTTGTGTTGGCTTTGGCGTTTGCCGTTGCTTGTACTGATAAACATGAAAAGCTTGATAATTCCGTTGATCCCGATGATATTGGAAAAGTAGGGGATACGGTCTATATCCAGCAAACTGTTGTTTGGAAAGGTTTTAATAAACCTCAGGATATGATAATCGGTAAGGAAACATTTCTTTACGTTGCAGATACCGAAAACGATCGCATTGTTTTAATGGATGTTGCCGGACATTTTCTAGGGGAAAAGAGTATAAAGCATCCGATCGCGATTGCGCAGGATTTCAGATTGAATCTCCTTGTTTGCGGTCAATTCGATACTACTATTAATGGTAAAACGATTACAGCCGGTGCCCTATACAAAATTGATGTATACGGAGCTAAGCATGATTTGAATAGCGCTAAAGTAACACGGTTGTTGCCAAGAAGTGATTTCGACCTACTTCGTCCTGATAGAGAGTATAGCGGAGTTTGTGTATTCGCGGATAATTCCTTTTTGGTAGCAAGACGCGGACCGGCGAATTCGGATTTGATTGATCCGGACAATACGATTCTTATCTATAAGAATTTGAAAAGAACTGACGGTACAAGATACGATACTTTAACCGGTAAGGTCCCTTTGTTGCAACCGGAAGGAACAGGTATTCCGTCGGCTAATAGAATTAGTTCACTTACATCTTTCAGAAACAGCAAGCGTGACATCATTATTACTTTGGCCGGTGAAAATAGCTTTAAGGCTCAGTGGCTAAGATATGTAATTTCAGATGATTTTACGGGGTACAGAAATAATCTTGATCCTTCATCTAATGATATGATGCAGATTGGTAAATTCGAACAACCTGAAGATGTTTGTCTGGACAGATCAAATAATATTTTCGTTGTTGATGCGGCAAAGGATAGCGTATTCAAATTTAACTCTTTCGGAGATGAAATGGAATCTTTCGGTGGTTCCGAAATGTTCGATAGCCCCCACGCTGTTGCCTATTTCGATAGAACTCTTTATGTACTTGATACGAACAACGACAGAATTGTAAGATTTATTTTATCAACTGAGATAGACTAATAATTGATTATGAGAAACTCCATAAAACATATACTTTCGATTTGCTTAATTTTATTTGCAGCTAATCTTTTTGCGCAGGAACAAGCCCGGGTGATGACATATAATTTGTTAAAATACCCGCTGTATGATGCAAGTACAAGAAACGGCTATTTTAAGATTATTGTAGATGATATCAAACCGGATATTTTGGTATGCCAAGAGGTTGAATCAAGTACCGGAATGGAAAGCTTTCTGAGTAATGTTATGGGAGATAAATTCAAAGCCGGGAAATTCATCAACGGCTACGATACAGATAACGTAATCTTTTACAGGGACTCTTTGTTTACCCTAGTCAATGTGAGTTCTTATACAACAGATTTGCGGAATATCGCGAAGTATGAACTTCAGCATAAGATTACCGGACATAAATTTTATCTCTTTTCTCTTCATTTGAAAGCAGGAAATGAATCTTCGGATATCGATCAACGTCAGGCTGAGGCTAAGGTATTGAGAAAGCGTTCTGATTTTCTTGATGACGGTTCGTACTTTATGGTAATGGGAGATTTTAATATTTATAATTCTTCCGAGCCTGCGTTTCAGACAATTTTGGAGCAATCCACCAGAGGATATTTCGTAGATCCGATAAATAAAAAAGGAAACTGGCATAGCAATAGCTATTTCAGCGAGATTCATACTCAAGCAACAAGATCTACTAAAATAGCCAGTCAAGAGTTTAGTGCATCCGGTGGTTTGGATGATAGATTCGATATGATTCTTGTTTCCCGGACAATAATGGATAATGGTGGAATAACATATATTCCCGGAACATATCAGGCTGCCGGTAACGACGGAAACCATTTTAACAAATCAATAAAGATTTTACCAAACGGCTTGGTTGATGATGACGTCGCCGAAGCATTGTACTATGCTTCTGACCATCTTCCGATATACGCTGATTTCGAGTTCGAATCTTCTACCGATGTTGCCGATGATATTCTCCCGAATGGTTTTTCTTTAGATCAGAATTATCCTAATCCTTTCAACCCATCAACAAACATCTCCTTCTCTTTGCAGAAAGGAGAATATGTGAAATTGATAGTTTATAATATGCTCGGTGAAGAAGTAGCTCTTCTGTTCGAAGGGTACTCAAATCCGGGAAAACATACATTTACCTTTGACGCATCAAAGTTATCGAGCGGAATTTATTCATATGTACTTAGTACTAATAAGGCCCAAATTGCTCGAAAATGTCTCTATCTTAAATAATATGTGTAACTTTTGATTGCAATATAGGGTAGATATAACTAATTTTGCTCTTTAATCAAATTAGGACAGGTGAAAAATGGCAAGTAACGAAGGAACAATCATCCAAGTTATTGGCCCGGTAGTGGATATAGACTTTACAGATGGCTACCTTCCAAAAATTTATAACTGTATAAAAATTCCCAGAACAACCCTAGATGGCGAGCAGGAAGAACTAATTGTTGAAGTTCAGCAACACTTGGGTGAAAATCGTGTCCGTACCGTAGCAATGGACACAACCGATGGTTTGACAAGAGGAATGAAAGCCTATGATACAGGCGAGCCAATAACTGTCCCGGTAGGCCCGGAAACCTTAGGACGACTAATTAGTGTAGTCGGCGAAGGAATTGACGGATTGGGCGAAATAAAAACCGATAAGAGATACGCAATTCACAGACACGCTCCGAAATTCGAAAATCTTACAACTCAGCAAGAAATGTTTGAAACCGGTATTAAAGTAATCGACTTACTAGAGCCTTATTCCAAAGGTGGAAAGACCGGTTTGTTCGGTGGTGCCGGTGTTGGTAAGACAGTAATTATTATGGAGTTAATTCACAACATCGCTAAACAGCACGGTGGTTACTCTGTTTTCACCGGTGTGGGTGAGCGTACTCGTGAAGGGAACGATTTATGGCTCGAAATGAAAGAATCGGGCGTAATTGATAAAACAGCTCTCGTGTTCGGGCAGATGAACGAACCTCCCGGAGCAAGACTTCGTGTTGGTTTGACCGGATTAACAATAGCGGAATATTTCCGTGACGAAGAACAGAGAGACGTACTTCTCTTTATTGACAATATCTTCCGTTTTACACAGGCTGGTTCCGAAGTGAGCGCCCTTCTTGGTCGTATGCCTTCAGCGGTTGGTTATCAACCAAACTTGGCCACTGAAATGGGTGAATTGCAAGAGAGAATTACTTCAACTGATAAAGGATCTATTACTTCCGTTCAGGCTATTTATGTTCCCGCGGATGACTTGACAGATCCGGCTCCTGCTACCGCGTTTTCCCACTTGGATGCACAAACGGTACTTAGCCGTCAAATCTCCGAGCTTGGTATATATCCTGCGGTAGATCCGCTAGAGTCAACCTCAAGAATTCTTGAGCCGGCTGTTGTTGGTGACGAGCATTATCAGGTAGCAAGAAGAGTTAAAGAAATTCTTCAAAGCTATAAGGATCTTCAGGATATTATTAATATTCTCGGTATGGATGAGCTATCCGAGGAAGATAAAATTACCGTACGACGCGCAAGAAGAATCCAAAGATTCTTTAGCCAGCCTTTCCATGTCGCCGAGCAGTTTACCGGCTACGAAGGTAGATACGTTAAATTAGAAGATACCATAAAAGGATTCAAAGAAATTCTTGAAGGTAAACATGACGATCTTCCGGAAGCGGCATTTATGTACGTCGGTACAATCGAAGAAGCTGTTGAAAAAGCAAAGAGCATGCAAGAATAATGAAAGAGCTTAGTATAGAAATAATAACCCCTGCCAAGGCCGCATACTCCGGCATGGCAAAATCAATTACAATCCCCGGTTCATTGGGTGGTTTTCAAGTTCTTTATAATCACGCTCCATTAATGAGTTCATTCGAGATTGGTTATATAAAAATAAAAGAACAAAACGGTGAAGTTCTACAGTTTTCTACCGGTGGCGGTACTGTTGAAGTACTCGACAATAAAGTTCTGATTTTAGCCGAAAGTTTCGAGAGTAAGGATGAAATTGATGTTGATAGAGCTAAAAGAGCTATGGAAAGAGCCCAAAAGCGATTAAGCCGAGAGTCGGGAGAAGAGAAGATCGATCTGGCCAGAGCAGACGCTGCTTTGAAACGAGCGATTAATCGTTTGAAATTAAGCGGGAATTATTAGATAGAGAGCAATACATAATTTCATATAATAAAGGCTACTCATTATTGAGTAGCTTTTTTTTGTAAATAGTTACCAATAACAAATAATCAAGTGTTAATTATTCCCTTAAAATTGACTAAAGTAAATAATTATACTATTTTGAATAGCTTGTTTTTCAAAGGGCACATTGAACTACATCGCAAACACTTTTTGATAATACATTTCGGAAAACTTCATATGAGAAAATTGACGATAGTCTACTTGATTCTCTTTTCCATGAGCTGTTTTGCTCAGTCTTTTTCGGACGGATTTAATTTTTTCCTTCCACCTTATGACACAACCTCACAAGAATTTTTACCTAAATTTCCTATTACCGAAATTGGCCCGACTGATTTTGTTTCAATCGATCAGAACGGTGATTTTTCCGTTAACGGAAAGCAGATCAAGTTTT
This sequence comes from uncultured Ignavibacteriales bacterium, assembly GCA_942492055.1. Classification (GTDB taxonomy): domain Bacteria; phylum Bacteroidota; class Ignavibacteria; order Ignavibacteriales; family Melioribacteraceae; genus CALODP01. The sequence continues at coordinate 86,093 of CALODP010000015.1, forward strand.
GGGCTAACAATATTACAGACGCGTCCGCTTTTCCGGCTAAGGATAAAGCCGCTGAAATGGCTGGGCGCATGAGAAAACTAGGATTTAACCTGGTGCGATTCCATTATTTCGACAAAGGATGGGGGAGTGATCCTTACATATTTACCCCGGGTAAATCTACAAGAACTCTTGATCCGACCAACCAGGATAAAATGGAATATCTCATTAATGAGTTCAAACAACAGGGGCTTTACATTAATATGAATCTTCATGTCGCAAGAGAATTTGTTGCTGCCGACGGTGTTACTCATGCCGATTCCATTTATGAATTCGGAAAGAGTGTTACCCTTTTTGATCCTCATCTAATTGAGCTCCAAAAAGAATACGCGAGGAATTTATTAACACATGTAAATCCATATACCGGACTTTCCCTAATAAATGATCCGGTGATGGCAATGTTGGAAATTACTAATGAAAATTGGTTCTTCTTGCATTGGCAAAATGATTTGTTAAAGCCTTACTCTCAAGGGGGTAAATTAACCGATTATCATAATGATATGCTTGAAGAGCAATGGAATGATTTTCTGCTCGATAAATATTCTACCGATGCTGCATTAAATACTGCTTGGGGAGGAACCAATCCGGTTGATCCTTCAGAGATTCTCGCTAATAAAGATTTTGAAGAAGGTACTTCTCCTTGGTCCTTGGGATTATATCATTCCAATTCGGTAGCAACTTACACCATCGATAGCAATAATCCTTATTCGGGAACCGGTTGTGCCAAGGTTGAGATTACTTCCTCTTCCGGTGTTGATTATCAGTTGCAATTAGCAGCTCGTGATCGATCCGTTGTTGCCGGACGAACCTATAAAGTAGAGTTCGCCGCAAAATCTTCAAACAGTGAAAAGATGGGTTTTCAAGTTTATAAACAGTCGAGCCCATACACAAATTATCTTAATAAAGAAATTCAGCTGACTAACCAGTGGCAAAAATTTTCTTTCATTTTCACTGCGCCGGAGACAAATAACGGAGAGGTACAATTTACATTTATGTTAGGTACAAATTCCGGAACGTTTTGGTTCGACGAAGCTTCATTTAAAGAGTGTGGCACACAAGGACTCTACGAGGGGGAATCTCTCGTTAGCAAATCGGTTCATCGAATGTATCGAGGAGAAATAAATGAATATACTTCGGAGAGAGTAAGGGATCTCTATGAATTTTTTATGAAGCTACAGAGTGATTACTATAATGAAATGTATTCTTATTTGAAGAATGATCTGGGAGTTAAAGTTCCGATATCCGGTTCAAACTGGTATACCGGACTTCCTGACATGAAACTGCAAAATGATCTAGACTATGTTGATATCCACGGATATTGGGATCATCCTTCGGATGGGAAAATATATAATAGTTCTATGATTACATACCCAAAAGGTAGCACAATTTCAAACGCAATAGGGGGACACGGAGTTGTTGGGAAGCCTCTTACAATTAGTGAATACAATCATCCGTTTCCGAATCGTTATCAAATTGAGGCCGGATTCTTTATGGCCGGTTACGGATCATATAACGAAGTAGACGCGATTATGTTCTTTGCAGCTTCCGAGAGCACATTCTGGGATGCCGATAGAATGTATTCTCCTTTTAATACCGGACGTAATAATGTGTTGATGAGTACAATGCCTTCTTTGGGGTATGCCTATAGAAACGGGTTGATTTCACCGGCTAACCAGGAATATGTTATTAATTTTTCCGAAGAAGATGTTTACGATTCATTTATTAACAATGGCGGATTTTGGATGTATCCGGATGATTATCCGAGAGAAAAATCAGCCGCATATAGTATTAAAACAGGAACTTTTGATAGTCAATCTTCTTTCGATCCTTCGGCTATTCCTGCAGCGGTTAATCCTTATACAAGTGACACCGGTGAGTTAATTTGGGATGAAAACGGAATATTGAAAATAGTTACAGATAAATTCGTTGGATTTGTCGGTCAATTAAACAATTACACAAACGAACAAATCGGTAAAGTTAAAATTCTTGACGCGGACAAATTTGCCGGAGTAACATGGCTATCCCTTGATGATTCAAAAATCGAAGATAGTAAGAAATCATTACTTACTCTGGGAACAAGACAACAAAATACAGGTATGGTTTGGGCAGGGGATAACAGATCTATTTTGGATTGGGGAAACGAGCCGACCATAATAGAACCAGCAAATGTTACTTTGGAATTAGCGATTAATGCCGATTCCATTCGTGTGAACCGCCTTGATCCGGAAGGAAAGCCGGACGGAATATATAATGTTTATTACCCTGCATCACCTGGTAAATTCAATGTAATTCTAAACCAATTTAGTGACAAATCTTTATGGTACGGAATTGAAACCGAATGGGTTAACGACAATATCAGATTTACCTCGCAGATAGGGGGTAAATGTTTGAAATCCGGTGATGCTGTTGAGCTAACCTGGAGCGGTAATACTTCCGGTACCTTCTCTCTGGATTATTCGACTGACGGTGGAAGTTCATGGACAAATATTTCTTCGAGTATTGCCGGATCCTCCAATTCTTATAATTGGGTAGTGCCGGATTTACAAGCGAATAGCTGTCAGATTCGTTTAACTGCAAGTGATAATCCGGGGATGCCTTACTATTCGTCATTCTTTTCTATATCTAACAAGACTAAGCTAACGAGAATTATTCTTGATGAAGAATATGAGGATTGGAGCGAAGTTCCGGTTCTTTCCGGCCCGAAAACAAGCGGACTTTTCAATAGCTTCCAGGCCTTTAATGACGAAGCGTTCTTCTTTTTCCGTTTGAATACGAACAACGATATAATTCTTCAGAAGAATAACGCTGTTACTTTATATATGGATACCGATAATAATCCGGCAACCGGAAAATCCGTTAATGGTATCGGAGCTGAGATTGAATTTAATTGCGGCGAGAGAAAAGGAACAGCCTATTATAACGGTTCTCAAACTGCTATTGGGTATCCTGATCTCTTCATGATTGTTTCTCCTACTATATCTTCAAGAAATTTCGAAGTTGGAATTGACAGAAATTCGATGATTGGCGGAAACAAAATCTTTTCCGCTAATCAAATTAAGATTGTTGTTAAAGACGGGAATTCATCGGAAGTTATTCCTTCGGCAACCGGAGCAATGACATATACTTTCGGAGAATATGATTTCGAAGATCTTCCAACATATTCGATTAAAAAGAAATCGACTGATTATTTAAGAGTTATTTCTCACAATGTTGAGTTCGGTGGATTCTTCAAAGCGGAACTCAAAGATAAATTCGAAAGATTGTATAAAGCAATGAATCCGGATGTAATCGGGTTCGAAGAGATGCACGATAACACAACGGAACAAGTTGTCGCTCGTATGGAAGAAATACTCCCTTCACCACAGGGAAAATCATGGAACGCGGCTAAAGTGTACGACAACATAATAGCTACACGTTATCCGATCAAAGCGCAGTATAACTGCGGGCCTTATGCAAACGGAGCTTTTGTTGTGGATTTAAGACCCGATTTCGATACCGATCTTCTTATGATCGTTGCTCATCCTCCGTGTTGCGAGAATGATCCCGAAAGACAAAACGAAGTTGACGCGATAATGCAACTCATTAATGACGCAAAAACTCCCGGCGGAACTATTTCTGTAGCGGAGAATACTCCGATTGTTATTGTCGGGGATATGAACTTCGTCGGGCTGCCTAATCAGCTGAATACATTGTTAACCGGAGATATTTCCGATGAGGCAACTTTTGGTTCTGATTTTATTCCCGATTGGGATGGTACTGATTTCGAAGATAGTAAACCATTGGTCACAAATCTTCCTATGACATTTACTCAAGGAAACGGTACATATTCCGGAGCCTTTTCAAAAGGAAGACTAGATTTCTGTATTTATTCCGGATCAGTATTGAATGAGAAAAACTGTTATGTATTTTACACCCATTCGATGCCGGCGGATACACTAACCAAATACGGATTGCAAATAGGTGATACCGAAGGGGCATCCGATCACTTCCCGGTAGTAGCCGATTTTGAAATTGTCAGACCTGTTGAACCGGAAGATATTCTTCGTTTGAGAAAAAACGATAGCAACGGTGAGCCTTTAATGAAAGGGCAGACAGCTACTGTATCCGGTATTGTAACTGTAGCCGGTGAATTCGGAGGTCCTGCTTACATTCAAGATGATCAGGCTGGTGTGGCTATTTACGGCGCAGACTATATGTCAGCAATTACAACCGGTGATTCGGTAACGATTGTCGGTTCAGTAGTATGCTACAAAGGACTTACCGAAGTATCTCATGTTGCAGGTTCTTCAATTAAGGTACATAAGAATACAGCTGTTCCGGCTCCACTAGTAACTACTATTTCCTCTATAAATAATCAGCAATGGAATGGTACCGAACTTTTGGAAGCTCGTTTGGTCAGATTGGATAATATCAGAATAATTGGTACTGGGCAGTTCGGGGCAAATATGAACTATCCTGTAACAGATGGTACCGATACTCTGACTTTCCGAATTGATAACAACACGGATCTTGTCGGAAAAGATATTCCTCAGAAGATGATTTCGGTAGTAGGAGTCGTAGGACAATTCTGTTTCAATGCTCCTTATTCGACCGGATATCAACTTTTCCCGAGAAGTAGTAATGATATTATTACCGAAGCCAATTTAACTCTTATTTCTCCGAAGGGAGGAGATGAGTTGAAAGGGGGCAGTCTCTTCGGTATTGTATGGGAAGCGTCTTTAATAGAAAAAGTAAACATTTGTTTCTCCGAAGATTTCGGGCAGACTTGGGAGCAAATCACAGCAGATTTCGATGCTTCAAAAAAACAATTCCTTTGGGGAGTACCAAATAGAGATTTGAGAAATTGTAAGATTAAGATATACGATTACCCCGATTCCAGTGTAACAGCTATAACAGCTACTCCATTTAGAATCGTAAAATCTTTCGAAGATAACATGATTGTCAACGGTGATTTCACCGGTGGAATGGGGAATTGGAGTACTTTTATACATGAAAGCGCGAATGCCTCTGTAAATGTTGTCGAGCGTAAACTACATGCCGATATTACGAATGGGGGAACGGCTACCTGGAATGTTCAGCTGATTCAGCATAATATTAATATGGAGCAGGGAAATAAATACCAAATAATGCTAGACGCAAGCGCATCTGCCAACAGAGATCTTACTGTGGCTGTTAGCCAGGATGGTGGTAGTTATACTGAATATGGTAAGAAACTCCTTAAGCTTTCCACCAATACGCAAACATTCTCGTTCGATTTCGAAATGACAAATAGCACGGACGCGAACGCGAGATTTGTAATAGAAATGGGGGCGTCGAACAACAGCGTTGTTTTGGATAATATAGTAATGCTTAAGAAAGAGATAGAAAAGAGCATTGAGATTACCTCCATAGATTCCGGAGATGTTTTGGAAATGGGGAAAGTTCATATGTTGCAATGGACATGCGACGGTGTGCAAAAAGTGAATATCTCTCTTTCTACAAACGGAGGAGTTTCCTGGGAAACTGTGAAGAATGATGTAAACGCTTCAACCGGTTCCTATATTTGGGCGATACCGAATACTTCTCCTTCAAAAACATGTCAGATTAAGATAGAAGATGTTGACGGCGGGGCAATAGCGATTTCCGAACTCTTTGAACTCAAGTTAGCTGTTGGTGTGGATGATCTTGAGGAAATTCCGACCGAATTCTCAATGAGTCAAAACTATCCGAACCCGTTTAATCCGGTAACTACAATCAAATACGGATTGCCTGAATCTGCTTACGTAAAAGTGACATTATTCGATGTACTTGGTAGAAAAGTGATGGTACTTGTAAACGGAAAGCAATCGGCCGGATATCATGATATTCAGCTAAACGCCTCACGTTTGAACAGCGGAGTTTACCTCTACACTATTCAGGCGGGCGAGTTTACGAAAACAAGAAAGATGATTTTACTCAAATAAATTATTTTATCAAGGAGAAAGATGAAGCGACTAGCAGTAATTCTTCTTGCCTTTGGTTTTACGATGTACGGGCAAGTTAAGAAAGTGGAGAAGTTAATTGATGCTGAAGATGGCAGATTCTATTACGCGAAGTTTAGTCCGAACGGAAAGGATATTTTATTAACTTCCGAAAATTATAAGGGGTTATGGCTCTATGAAACGGAAAGTAAGCAATTATTAAATATCACTGACGAAGAAGGGGCCGGATATGAGCCGGCCTTCACAGAGAAGGGAGAAACAGTTGTTTACAGAACAAGCTATTTCAAAAATATGATGAGATATTCGTCATTAAAGATGAAGAAATTGAAAGAAGCAAAAACCGAAGTATTGGAAAAGGAAGCTCGAGATGTTCTTCCTCCGATCTCTTTGGGGGACGGAGCTATTCTTTACAAGAAAGGGAATCAATTCAAATTAAAGGAAAGCGCGAGAAGACTTAACAAAGGAACGAAAGCAAACGATGTGGCTGTCTATATTGAGGAGCAAAAAATTGTCCTTTATAACAACGGCACGGAAAAAATATTAGCCCCGTTGGGGGAGGGAAACTATATCTGGCCTTCCGTTTCTCCTGATAAGGAATATATTCTTTTTACATTCCCGGGCAAAGGAACATATATATGTGATTTGACCGGAAAGATTATCTCTTCCTTAGGGGAGGCAAACGCTCCCGAGTGGTCAAACGATGGCAAGTGGATCGTTTGTATGAAAGATATGGATGACGGACATGTTGTCACCTCCAGCGATATATTTGTCAAATCCTTTGACGGAAAGATAGAGTATAAGCTGACTGACACCAAGGATGCCCACGAAATGTATCCTGTTTGGTCTCCGGTCGAACAGAGGGTTATATACAATACCACAAATGGTAGTATTTATCAAATTGAATTAGATATTGAATAGGAGCTGAGAAAATGAAAAATAAATATATTCTATTTACTGTTATGTTTTTCATCTTTGGCGCTCTTTATGCTCAGAGTTTATCCGGAATAAAAATCTGTATCGATCCCGGGCATGGCGGATTTACAAGTAACGACCGCCATATGCCTGAAGTTGGATTTTGGGAATCACAAAGTAACATGGAGAAGGCTCTCTATTTGGAGGCGCTCCTTAAAGAACATGGAGCCACAGTTTATTTAACCCGTCACGCTAATAACAGCGAGGCTGATGATATTTCACTTTCGGCCCGTTCCGAGATTGCTAACACGAATAATGTAGATTACTTCCATTCTATCCATTCTAACGCGACCGGAAGCAGTGTTAGAAGAAATTCGGTATTAATACTCTTTAGAGGATATGATAATAGTCCGGTTTACCCGGCATCAAAGGAATTCGGTCTTCATTGTTTCAAAAAACTGACGGAAACCAATAAGATTATATGGACATATAGTTGGGATAATGTAAGAGGCGACTGGTCATTTTATCCGGATTGGAATCTATCCGGACTTGGAGTATTAAGACGTCTTACAATGCCGGGGACTCTCTCCGAAGGGTCACATCATGATTATCTTCCCGAAACATGGAGATTGATGAATCCCGAGTACAAAAAGCATGAAGCATGGGGACTCTTAAGATCATTCCTCGCATTCTATAAAAAGGAACCGTTGAAGACCGGTATAATATGCGGGGTTTTAAGAAATATTTTCGATAAAGTTCCTGCCGAATATCAGCCACTTTCCGGAACTAATGATGATAAGAAACCGATTAACGGAATAAAAGTAACACTTCAGCCTGGCAATCTTGTTTATCACGGGGATGATATGAATAACGGATACTATATGTTCGATAATCTTCAGCCGGGTAAATATAAGTTATATTTCGAAGCGATAAACTATGCCACTGATTCTGCTGAGGTTACTGTTACCGCTAATAAGTCGGTTCATGTCGATAAGTTTTTAGCATATGATCCGAATCCTAATAATCCTACGATAGTCTCTTACTCTCCCCAAAACGGTGCTAAGGCTGTTAGCAATTTCGAAGAAATAGCTATCGATTTTGATATTATGATGAACACAGCTTTAACAGAAGGGGCATTCACTATTTCACCGGAAGTTACTGGTACTTTCAAGTGGGAAAATTATCAAAGGAGAATGGTATTTGTTCCTTCGGTTCAATGTACTCCGGGTGAAGAGTATACTGTTTCAATTTCTACCGAAGCCGAAACTTACTTCAATAAAAAGTTAGAGAATCCTTTAACTTTTAAGTACACAACAAGAGATGAAATGAAGCTTCTTTCTCAATATCCGATAGACGGTGACGAAGATATAAGTACTACTGTCTCTATTCATGTAGCCTTTGATGCTCCTGTAAAAGCTAGTACTCTTGGCAAGAATTTTTCATTTGTTAAAAAGGATGGCTCCAGTGTTTCAATCAAGGTTGATCTGACTGCTTACGCAAAAGGAAAAGTAATATTCGAGCCGAAAAATCCTCTTGAAAACGACACGGAGTATACGGTAACCTTTAAGAGTGGTGTCGGTGATGTTGAGGGACTTACTTACGGGAAAGATATTGTTATAAACTTCAGAACCGAAAAGGGAGGTATCAATAATGGTGTTCTTGTTAACGATTTCGAAGATATCAGCCTATGGAAAAATCCAGTAACCGATCCGATGTCGAAAGGCCTGATTGCAGACGCAACAAGTCTTATGATCGATGATAGCAGAAAGTATAACGGTAACGCTTCGGCAAAACTTTCCTATTCATTTAACCAGGATGACGCCTATTGTATGATGAAATCAACTGCTCCTGCAGAAGTAGGGACCGGTGTTTCATCGCAATTCGGAATTCGGATCTATGGCGAGTTATCCGGAAACGTTTTGGAATATTGGTTCACAAATTCGCAGAACCAGGATGTAGTCGTGACTGTTGATACTCTTAACTGGACCGGATGGAAATTCAAATCGATTAATCTTACTGAAGCTGATAATTCAGGCAAAGCTAAGTTTTTGGGGATTGGAATAAAGAAAGCTGCAAACGGATTGACCTTCGGAGTTGTTAATTTCGACGAAGCGAAATGTGATTTTGTTACTTCAGTTCAAAACGAAGATAAAGCAATCCCTTCATCGTACGCACTTGCGCAAAATTATCCTAACCCGTTTAACCCGACAACGGTAATAAGCTACCAATTGCCGAAAGCCGGAAAAGTCAGCCTTAAAGTCTATGATGTATTAGGTAAAGAAGTAGCTACCCTCGTAAACGATGTAAAACAGAGCGGAAGCTACCAAATAAATTTCGACGCCTCTAATCTGGCCAGCGGCGTTTACATCTACACAATCCGCGCGAACGATTATATCTCATCAAAGAAAATGTTATTAATCAAATAAGCATACAAAAAGAGGGACGCAAGTCCCTCTTACCATATCAATAGAAAATAATTGCTTAAAATAATTCAGCTCCGGAGGAACGATATGCCTGTTAGCTCCGGATGGAGCGACATCTCTTTTTTCTCCCCAACTAACCGAAAATATTAATATATTTATCAAAGGATAAACTAACACAGTTCTTTGAAAGAATAACGGTAACTCCTCGGAGAACAAATACAAATACAACGGAAAAGAATACGAAACCGTTGGGGGACTCAACTGGTTCGATTACGGCGCAAGATACTACGCGGAACGACCCCGACGTTCTTTGGCGGGGAATCCCCCAACTCGGGCGTTGGCACGCTGTGGATCCTTTAGCGGAATCGTATGGATTTTGGAGTCCATATAATTATTGTATGAGTAATCCGGTTCGATTTATTGATATAATGGGAATGGGATCCGGTGAAAGTGATGCGTGTGATAATGAACTCGAGATAACAAGAGATTATGACCAATCTTTCGTTGAAAGTATTTTATATTCTATTCAGTATTTCTTCGGAGTATTAGAGAAACCCAAAGCTGTTGCTAAGGAAGTTGCAGATAAAGTAGAGGAAGTGGTTGACGCTGCTGAAATAGTATATGAAAACGGGAAAATCATAAAAGAAATCGGAGACGCAACCAGCCCTGAGCAACTTTCTAAATCGGAAAATGCAAAAGAATTGAAATATGATATAACTAAGCAGAAAGAAATAGCACTAAACAATATTCCTACTGTTAACAAGGTTAACTATGCTTATTTGGATACAGTTGCCAAAAAGATGATGGGAAATGAGAAAACAATATACAAAGATAAAAGCTGGAAATATTGTGAAGTAATAGATTCAGTAACCGGAAAGTCAAGTTATGTTATTAAACCTATAGACTAAGGCTGTGAGTAAAAAATGAGACAAGTATTATTGATATTTCTTTTATTTTTAATTGGGTGTTCAATTAAAGATACTAAAGAGCAATCTTCTCAATTATTCAGAAACGACTTGTTAAATAATCTGTTTTACAATGGAGAAAAGCTAGTAGAAGAAAAAAAAGCTGAGATGGCACTAAAAAATTTTCGAACAGTTTTTGATTACTGTTATGAAGATGAGAGAGTATTAATCTATAGAATAATATCTGAAATATATTATGCAATGGGAGACTATGATTCACTATTAGTCTATTCCGATAAGATGCATGCTTTTAACAAGACAGAAGTAACAGTATATTATAATAAGGTGAAAGCATATTTGAAAACCTCAAAAGTCGATAGTGCATTGGTGAATGTTGAGAAATTTCTTAATATGTATCCTCAAAAGGATAAAAACTACCTTGATGGAATAAAACTACGAGGATTACTTTATTTATTAACTTCAAATAAGACTAAAGCAATAAAGGATTTGAAAGAAGCATCTCTCTTCGAAACTGAAGTAAAAAAGAATAGTAATAATGTATTTGATAGATATATTTTTTACTACTATCATCTATTGAATAAAGCGGATTCTGCAAAAAAATATTATTATAGATTGTCGACAGAAAACGATACGGGATTCACTGCATTTGGGATCCAACGTAATTTGAAATTCGATTCAACTTATATGAAAAGAATAATCGAGAAGTATGAAAAATAGACGATATTTGCATTTTTTTTGTTAGTTCAAGTCCATAGTGTTACATACTATAAACAAATTGTTCAAAATAGTATTAGAAAATAAAGTTGTTTCCCCCGAGCAACCGCTCGGGGGAAATACATCCTAACCATCGGAATCCTCACCCTTCTCCGGATAAGCAATGCTGTCAACTTATAGGAAATAATTAAGTTTTGAAGCACGTACTAAGGTTAAGAAAAGAAGTTATAATTTTTCGAAAACCCGAATTTCTCGCCAAACATGCTTGAATGTTTCATAATTAGTAGAAAACCAAATCGGAATGCCAAAATATCCGCAAAATTGACATTTTTGCTCAAAATTGAAGACTAATCTTCGATAAATCATGATGTTCATATATTAACTGACCATTTCCCCTCGAAAATTGTCCTTTTGAGTAAAAAATAACACATAGAGGATTGAAAGCGACCTAAACGATTTGGAATGTGACGAAAACGTGGGAAAAGTGACCAAAACGCGGAAAAAATGATTTCTATGATTTTAAAATGACCGATTATGCTTGGAAAATCACCCGATACGCTTTAAAAATGGCAAAAACGCATAAAATGTAATTATTACGTATAAAAAATGATTATTGACCGGTCAATAGTCTTATTTTTCTCGTTTTTATGACTTTTTTTTCCGTTTGTGCGATTTTCTTTGACAAAAAGTCACTTTTTCTGCCACATGTGTTGTTTTCCAAGCGTAAGACCTCATATTTTTTCTGTTTTCGTCACTTTCCGGACGTATTTGCCATTTTAATTCCGTAATAATGAGACGGTTATTCGTTTGTGTCATTTTTTTCTCGTAAGTATGAGATTATTGCTTGTCGGTGTAAAATTAAAAGCGTTTTTGTCACTTTCCACTTCGTTAACGTCCGATTATTTCGGCTTTTGGTTCTTCCGGTAGTTTTATGCCTTCTCATTATTCGTTTCTCTATTTTTGGGGGGGGATTTGTGTCGTTTATCTGAAACTAATCCGGATTATTTATAACAAAAAGGGAATAGGGACACGAAAACTACGCGCGTCAATGTTAAAAGAACAACAACATTTACTGAGAAAAAGGAGAATAAAAAAGAGTACGGAACAAACAATACGGGAGCTGAAGTCAATGTAAAGAGTAGAGGAGATTAATGCAAAGAAATTAATCATTTTATTTTTGGGTTTTAGGTTTCCTTTACCCTGCCGAAAGAGGCATAAATAAGTCGTCGTAATAATTGCTTCCCTTTTACGCTATTCTATTTGGAAAACATGAATTTCTGAGATTCTAATCTTATTCTAGAGCAGAAACCTCTTTCTCTTTCTTAATACTCTCTCCCGCAAGTTTTTCGAGATGGTTTTTGTATCTTTCTTTGAATTCCATTATTTGAGATTCTCTTAATTCTCTTCATGTTTAGTGTTTAATTGGCATTCTCGAATTATTATAAAAGATTGCAATCTTAATTAAAGAAATAATATATTTGTGTAGTATGGCTGATTTGAAAAATATATTTCTTTTCAGGATGGTTCATATAAATAATGTTCCCCATATCCTGGAAAATGGGATTACCCATTCGGCTTCTTCGAAAGCCAATAGGAATTATATATCTATTGGGGACGTCTCCATTATTTCAACGAGAGAAGGGCTTGTAGTTCCGAATTCCGGGAAAAATCTGGCTGATTTTATTCCCTTTTATTTTGGACCCAGGATGCCGATGTTGTATGTATTACAAGGGGGCTTTAACGATGTTCCCATAAGGGAACCGAGAGATATAGTTTATTGTGTTACCAGTGTTGCCGATATTATAGATTGCGGAATAGAATTCTATTTTACAGACGGACACGCTGTAAACAGATTATCCGGATATTATACAATTGATGATGTTGCGAATATCGAACAAATTGTTGATATGAGGGCGGTAGAAGCAAAATATTGGAACAAGGATGATGATCTTGATTTAAAGCGAAGAAAAGAGGCGGAGTTTTTAGTTTCCGAAGATATTCCTCCTGGAGCTATTAGAGGCTGGGTAGTATATTCCGATGAGGCCAAAGATGAAATGGCAAAATTCGGGATAGATGCAAATAAAATTACTGTGAAACCAAATTATTATTTTTGATATGATACATTTAGTAAAAGGGAACTTGTTCGATTCCAAGGCTGAAGCATTGGTTAATACCGTTAATACAGTTGGGGTAATGGGGAAAGGTATTGCTTTGCAATTTAAGATGAAATATCCCAAGAATTTTAATCTCTATTTCAAAGCATGTAAAGAAAAAACTTTGGAAATAGGTAATTTGCTGATTACGGAAAACGATACAGACAAAAAGATTATAATCAATTTCCCTACCAAAAAGCATTGGAGAAATCCTTCTCGCTATGAATATATAGAAAAAGGTTTAAAACGGTTAGTTGACGAGATTAAGGCAAGAAGGATTAAGTCAATTGCTATTCCTCCTTTAGGAGCCGGAAACGGTGGATTGGATTGGAAAAGAGTTAAGAGTTTGATCGAACAAAGTCTATTAGGATTAGAGTGTGAAATATTTCTTTATGAACCTAATGAAAAAATCCAAGAAGTATTAAAGGAAAAAAAAGTTTCTCTTACTCCTGCCAGAGCGATGTTGTTGTATGTTTTGTATGACCTGGTAAGGAACGGTGAGTTCGTTTCCGAATTCGCTTCTGAGAAAATAGCCTATTTTCTACAAAGATTTGGTGCTGAAGAGGAGTTTAATCTTGAATTCAAACCATGCTTTTACGGTCCGTATTCCGGAAAAGTAAAACACGTTTTGCATTATTTGGATGGGAGTTATATTACCGGTTATTTTTCTAATGATAAAAAGCCATTTGAAGAAATTAATTTGGTGATGAGTGCCGAAAAGGAAGTTTTTGATTATTTGAGTGGATCGGATAAGTATCTGCAAATTGCGGAAAAGACTAAAAGCTTTTTGGCCGGATATTATTCTCCATTTGCTCTTGAGTTACTTTCTTCGGTTGATTTTGTTTCACAAAATATCGGATCATTTGAGGAGGATGAGATAATTAAAGAATTATCTCATTGGAGCATTAGAAAGAGTAAAATGTTTTCCGATAAAAAATATGTTAATCTTGCTCTTAAAAAGGTAGCAGAATATTCTGTAATGTCTTAATAATTTTTATCTCTATTCAAAAACTACTCATTCGATAAAATTTTCCATTAATTTTTGAGATATCTTACTTCGACGGTTAGAGATGTCGGGAATTTTTCTTATTTTTACGTGCTGAAGAATAATCATAAAGGCGATGGGAACATGACATTCAAAAAAAAGGTTAAGTACATTTTTGTTACAGGTGGAGTTGTTTCTTCACTTGGAAAAGGAATTACAGCTTCAGCATTAGGATTGTTGTTAAAACAACGCGGATATAGTGTTACAATTCAGAAATTCGATCCGTATATAAATGTTGATCCGGGAACAATGAGTCCGTTTCAGCATGGCGAGGTTTACGTTACTGATGATGGCGCCGAAACCGATTTGGATTTGGGACATTACGAGCGCTTTCTTGATGTAAGCATGACCAAAAACAATAACACCACAACCGGCCAGGTTTATCACGAAGTTATTTCGAAAGAGAGACGAGGTGATTATCTTGGTGCTACTATTCAGGTTATCCCTCATATTACCGATGAAATCAAAAGAAGAATGAAGGTTCTTGGTGAAACAGGAAAGTATGATATCGTTATAACCGAAATCGGTGGAACAGTTGGTGATATTGAAAGTTTGCCATTCATGGAAGCAATGCGTCAGTTGATGCTTGAGCTTGGAAGAAAGAACGCTATCAGTATGCACGTTACTTTGGTCCCTTATATTTCATCAGCCGGTGAAGTAAAAACCAAACCGACACAGCACAGTGTTAAGAAGCTTTTGGAATTGGGTATTCAGCCAAATATTCTTATTTGCCGTTCCGAAGAGGAATTGAGCGAAGAGATAAGAGAGAAGATAGCCCTATTCTGTAACGTAGATAGCAAATGTGTAATTTCGAATTACAATTGCGCTTCCATTTACGAAGTTCCCGTTACTTTGTTCAAGCAAAACTTAGACAGACTTGTTCTGAAGAGACTAAAATTACCTGATATAAATATTGAACTCACAAAATGGAATGAGTTCCTCGGTCAGATAAAAGGGGCCGAAAGGGATGTTAAAATTGCTGTAACCGGTAAATATACCGAGTGCCAGGACGCCTATAAGAGTATCTCCGAAGCCTTTTTTCATGCGGGAGCTGAGAATAATGTAAAGGTTAAAGCCGATTACATAAGCACCGAAGAGATTACCGATAAGAACGTCGCTGAAATATTAAGCGGTTACGACGGAATTTTGGTTCCGGGCGGTTTCGGCGAAAGAGGTATCGAAGGAAAGATAGAAACAATCAGATACGCAAGAGAGAATAACATTCCTTTCTTGGGAATATGTCTCGGAATGCAATGCGCGGTAATTGAGTTTGCAAGAAACGTTTCCGGTATTAAAGAAGCCAATAGCGCGGAGTTTGTTGAGAACGATTATGAGGTTATTCACCTTATGCCTGAGCAGTTGAAGGTAAAACTGAAAGGTGGTTCCATGCGTTTGGGAGCTTATCCGTGCGTATTGGAAAAAGATACAAAATCCTTCGACGCATATGGCGAGGAAGAGATATCGGAAAGACATCGCCACAGATTTGAGGTTAATAACGAATTTGTTGAGCAGTTGAAGAAGGACGGTTTGGTAATAAGTGGTGTTTCTCCGGACAGAGAGTTGGTTGAGATGGTTGAATTGCCAAATCATCCGTGGTTTGTCGGATGCCAGTTCCATCCTGAATTAAAATCTCGCGCTACAAAAGCTCATCCTCTATTCAGAGAATTTATAAGAGCGGCAAGCGAGAATTCACTGAAAAATGCTAATGATTAATGAAAATAAAACTACTCCTATTCTGTTTAATATTATCATTTAAGTTTATAATCGGGCAATCTTTGCCCGATTCTTCTTTCTACTCGGCCAATGAGGCCTTCTATCGCTTTGATTTCGAAGAAGCGCAATCAAAATTCGAATCCCTAATAGAAAAATATCCATCAGCTCCGAGCGGTTATCTCGGAATAGCCAAAATGCATTTGTGGTTCTTTCTCGGGGCGCAAGATCCGGGGGAGTTCGGAATATTCGAGAAATACGCGAGTCTGGCTTTGGAAAAAGGGGAAGCTATGGCCGATAAATATCCCGATAGCAAAGAGGTTTTATATTTATTAGGGGAAATCAATACAATGCGAGCGATTGCCTTTACTACAAAGGGGAGCACGCTCGACGCGTTTTGGGCAACCAAGAGCGCGATTGGATATTATGAGGATGTACTTGATCTCGATCCGGAGTTTTACGACGCTTATTTGGGGATAGGGCTTTTCAAATACGCCTTGAGTTATGTACCGGGCGTTTTTCAATGGGCATTATCTTTAACCGGGCTATCCGCCGACGAAGAACTCGGGTTGAAGTATATCGAGTACGCCGCTAAAGGGGGAAAAAGATTTCAGACCGAAGCGTTATTTCATTTATCCAAAATGTATATGGATTATGTGGCTAACTATACCGAATCGGAAAAGATTTTGGATGAGTTATTGGCCAAGTATCCCGATAATGTTCTTTTTCATTACCAATACGCAATATTGAAAATGAAATCGAGAAATCCGGAAGAAGCTGAGCCTGCCTTGAGAAAGATATTGGAGCTAAATAATCCCTATTTCGAACAGACCACAGCGTTTTCACTCTTTTTATTAGGGGATATCAATTTTTCGAGAAATAATTTCGAAAAGGCATATGAGTATTATGATAAATTTATCAATCGAGCAAGAATAGTAGATTATACAGGAATAGCTTCCTACAGAGCGGGGATTTCTCTGGAAATGCTTGGTAAGGAGATGGACGCCAAGGAATATTATCTTTTGGGAAGAAACGGTAATCCCGATATAGCTGATGATCGGATCGCCAAGACCGAATGTCAGATCCGTTTTTCAAATCCCTTAACGGATGTGGATAAATTGTTGATAACCGTAAAGAATTTTCTGACTGCCGGAAAATACGACGAGATAGTAAAAATATTACCGGAAGAACCGGAAAATATTACTAATCCGGAAAAGAGGGGAGTGGCTTATTCCTATTTGGCAGAGGCAAATCTTTATCTGGGTAATTACGAAAAGAGCAAAAGGTTGGCGACACTTGCCACAAAATTTGATTACGAAGAGAAACAATCGGTAATGGCTACCTCTTATTATTTGTTGGCTGAAGCATCGTTGAAGTTAGGGGAAAACGCGTCCGCCAAAGTTTATCTGGAAGAGGCGGAAGATAGAAATGATTTCGAAAATAAGGACTACATTCAATCGAAAATCAATAAATTGAAATCAATTATTAGATAAAATTCGTAAGTATATAAAAATAAGTGTGTTACAGCCCCATTTTCTTTGATTGATAATTGAATTTATCTACTCATTTCGGTAGATTTTACATTTAAAAATATTGAATTATATGTTAAAAATCGCAGTATTTGTATCCGGGCGGGGATCGAACCTCAAAGCAATCTTAGACGCAACAAAAACCACACTTCAAAACGTGGAAGTTGGAGCCGTTGTCAGCGATAAATGCGATTGCCCCGCGCTGGAATTAGCCAAAGAAAGAAACATCCCTACCTATTCGGTTAGGAGAAAATCCGCCGAAGGATATATCAATTATTCGGAACTTGTGGAAATATTCGGAAGAGCGAATATTGATTTAATTGTTTTGGCAGGATTTTTGAAAATGATTCCCTCTGAGTTGGTTGATTCCTATCCGGAAAAGATAATTAATATTCATCCTGCCTTGTTACCTTCTTTCGGGGGACAAGGAATGTATGGAATGAATGTTCACAAAGCTGTGTTTGATAAGTCATGCCAAATATCCGGGCCAACGGTTCATTTTGTTGATAAGATTTACGATAACGGAAAGATTATCGCTCAGCGGAGTGTGGATATTTCCGATGTCGAATCTCCGGAAGAGATAGCGGCAAGGGTGTTGAAGCTTGAGCATGAAATTTTACCTTATGTAGTTGGCAAGATAGCCGACGGAAAAGTGGAAAAAAGAGATAACAGAATATATATCAGAAAATAAAAAACCTGGAGTTAAAGATTGAAAAAGTATGCGTTAATCAGTGTTTCGGATAAAACCGGTATTGTTGATTTTGCGAAGAAGATTTCTGAAAATGGTTATGATATTTTGGCCACTGGTAACTCAGCTAAGCTGATCATTGAAAACGGAATTGAATGCACAAAGATTGAAGATTATACCTCCTTCCCTGAAATATTTTCCGGAAGAGTAAAAACCCTTCAACCACAGATTTTCGGTGGAATTTTGATGCGTCGTGATAACGAAGATGATCAGAAACAAGCCGATGAAAACAAGATCAACCTGATTGATATCGTTTGCGTCAATCTTTATCCTTTCCCGAATGTTGTTAACAGAACCGATATTGATCTTCCTACTAAGATTGAGAATATCGACATCGGCGGACCAAGTTTGATCAGAGCCGCTGCGAAGAATTACAAATTCGTTTCGGTACTTACTAATCCTAATCAATACGATAAATTCATGACGGAGTTGGCAGAAGGGGAAGTAGCCCTCGAAACTCGCCAAGAACTTGCGTTCGACGCGTTTTCGCACACTTCATACTATGATACACTAATAGCAAACTTTTTCGAATCGGAGTTCAATCATCAAAAGACAGCAATCAGAGTAAATCACAAACTACAGAATGAAT
This sequence comes from uncultured Ignavibacteriales bacterium, assembly GCA_942492055.1. Lineage (GTDB taxonomy): Bacteria > Bacteroidota > Ignavibacteria > Ignavibacteriales > Melioribacteraceae > CALODP01. The sequence goes on from CALODP010000015.1 coordinate 104,838, forward strand.
TAAGATACGGTGAAAATCCGCATCAGAATGCATATTTGTTCGGTGATTTCTACGATTATTTCAAAATATTGCACGGAAAGGAATTATCCTACAACAATATTATCGATTTATCAGCTGCAGTTGAAATAGTTAACGATTTGGCTGATCATTCTTGTGTAATTGTTAAACACACTAATCCGTGTGGAGCCGCAACAGCTGAGAATGCTTTCGACGCTTATGTAAACGCTCTTTCGTGTGATCCGGTCTCTTCTTTCGGTGGTATTGTTGCTTTCAACGAGACTGTCGATTTGAAAACCGCTGAGAAATTGAATGAAATCTTCTTGGAAATTATCTGTGCTCCTGATTTCGATAATGACGCGTTGGAAATTTTGAAGAAGAAGAAAAACAGAAGATTAGTAAAAATTCAGAAAGAAATAGAAAGCAATACACTTCAGTTCAAGAATATTCCTGGCGGAGTAATTGCACAAAATAAAGATAATTCTAAAATTGACGAACTTACTTTGACAAACGTTACCGAGCGCAAATATACCGAAGCCGAGTTGAAAGATTTGAAATTCGCTTGGGTAATATGCAAGCACACAAAATCGAACGCGATTGTGTTTGTAAAAGATCAAAAAGCTATCGGTGTTGGTGCCGGTCAGATGTCAAGAATCGATTCGTCAAAAATAGCGGCCAGCAAAGCTACACAGTTCGGACATTCCTTAGAGGGAGCCGTAGCTGCATCCGACGCTTACTTCCCGTTTGCTGACGGTTTAATTGAAATAGCAAACCAGGGTATTACAGCAGTAATTCAACCCGGTGGATCAGTCAGAGACGAAGAAGTTATTAACGCCGCTAAAGAAAAAAATATTTCAATGGTATTTACCGGTATTAGAAACTTTAAACACTAGAGGAATGAATGGGAATATTCGACTTTTTCTCAACCGATATTGCAATGGATCTTGGTACAGCCAATACCCTTATTGCCGTTAAAGGTAAAGGGATTGTACTTAACGAGCCATCGATAGTTGCATTTGACAGAAATACAAAAAAGATCATCGCTTTGGGAAACAAAGCCAAAGAGATGCAGGGAAGAGAGCACAGGGATATCAGAGTATCGAGGCCTATGCGCGACGGTGTGATAGCCGATTTTGAAATTGCCGAGGGAATGATAAGGGCATTTATCAAAAAGGTTAGTGCCGGATCTCTTTCAAGCAGAAGAATAGTTGTGGCTATTCCAAGTGGTGTTACTGAGGTTGAGAAAAGGGCGGTTAGAGATAGCGCCGAACATGCCGGAGCGAAAGAAGTTCATTTGATTGCCGAGCCAATGGCCGCAGCCATAGGAATCGGGATTGATGTTGAGGCTCCGGTCGGTAATATGATTATTGATATTGGTGGCGGTACCACTGAGATAGCTGTCATAGCTCTTTCCGGTATCGTTAACGAAGAATCGGTACGCATTGCCGGCGACGAAATGAATAACGCTATCATGCAGTTCTTCAAAAAGAATTACAATCTTCTTATCGGAGAGAGAACAGCCGAAGCTATCAAATGCGAAGTTGGTTCTGCCGTTCCGTTGAAAGAAGAGGTAACCGTTCAGGTAAAAGGTCGTGACTTAGTAGGTGGTATTCCCAAAACAGCCGAAGTTAGTTCCGTTGAAATAAGAGAAGCGTTGAATGAGAATATTTCTCAGATAGTTGACGCTGTTAAGCAGACTCTCGAAAGAACTCCTCCCGAGTTATCCGCAGATATTTTGGATCGTGGTGTTATGTTGTCGGGTGGGGGAGCTCTATTGAAAGGGCTTGACGAAAGAATTCGAATGGAAACAAATTTGCCGGTGCACGTTGCCGACGATCCACTAACAGCAGTTGTTAGAGGTGCCGGAGCGACCATCGAGCATTTGAATAAATATTCCAAGGTATTTATACGTAAAAGAAATTATTAATGAAATTTTCTATTAAAAATTTAATAGCGAGTTTTAAGGAATATCTACTTCTTGTAGTTCTTCTATTAATATCCCTTTCTATCCTTTCGTTGAACGAAAGTGAAAAAGTGAAAAAGCTGAAAGCATATGCTTTCGGCGGTTTTGCTTTCGTAACCAACATTGCCAATTCGATTACCGATTGGACTGGCGAAAACGATGAGCTTCTGAAACAAAAAAGAATCAATGCCGAGTTGATGTTGCAAGTAAGTATGTTGCGTCAATACGGGCTTGAGAATAATAGCTTGAGAGAGTTATTGAATTTCAGGGATTCCACCGCAAAGCCATTATTTCCTGCGGAAGTAGTTTCCAAAATGATTTCAAAGGCCCGCAGTAGTTTTATACTTAATGTAGGCAGAAAAGATAGCATTAAAATTGGAATGCCTGTAATAAATGAGAAAGGGCTGGTTGGAATAATTACAAATATCTCCGAGGATTTTTCCAGAGTAAGAACACTAAAGAATAGCAATCTTAAAATTACGGTAAAAAACGAGCGCACTAACATTAACGGTGTTATGGGATGGTCCGGTAAAGAATTGGTTATCAGAAATATTCCTACAACTGCTGAGATGAAAGTTGGGGACAGAATTGTTATTTCCGAATTTAGTACGATTTTTCCGCCTACTATTCCGGTTGGTATAATTTCCGAGAAAGTCTCAACAATTTCAGGGGAATTAAGTAGCGTGATAGTTACCCCCTTTGTAGAAGTTGATGCCGTTGAAAATGTTTTTGTTTTAGGAGTTGTTCCTAGCAAACAAGTTAACGAATTAGAATTAAATCTTATGCTGAAGAAATAGAATATGTTACTAAGATTGTTAATACCGATACTCATTGCAATTCCGCTAGTTGTTTTACAACAGACTCTTATTCCTATGGTTTCTGTATACGGGATAGTTCCTGATTTGGTGCTGATATTATTGGTATTTTATTCCGTGAGGAACGGGCAAATATTCGGAACATTGTTAGGATTCGGATTAGGAATAATAATGGATTTATCTTCCGGCGGAGTATTGGGAAGTGCTATGTTTGCCAAAACACTAAGTGGTTTTGTTGCCGGATATTTCTATAACGAAAACAATGTTATTGAAAATACCTCCTCATATAGATTCGTAATGATTCTGTTCCTTTGTTCGATAATAGATTCTTTTTTCTATTCGGTTTTTGGAGTCAAAGAACTTGAATTAAGTTTCTTTTCACTTTTTATGGAAGCCGCAATTCTTCCGGCTACATACACCGCTCTTATTGGCCTCCCCTTGATTTTGTTTAACATGGGGCGGGCAGATCAATGAATGAAAATCAATTCGGATCCCGTGTTAGGAAAAGAATAATGCTCGCTTTAGTTGTCGGGATGTATTTGATCCTCCTTACACAACTAGTCAGAATGCAAATACTGGAAAGTTCCGCTTATGAAGAAAAGTCAACTAGCAATAGTATAAAAGGGATTAAAGAAAACGCTCCGAGAGGAGTATTATTCGATAGAAATTTCAAGTATTTGGTTAGTAACAAACCTTCTTTTGCTGTTGAAATAACCCCCGCTAATTATGATCGCAAAACAGATCGACTTCTAGAAACAGTCATGGGTGTTGATTCCGGCTATATTGGAGGGATATTAAAAGAATACAAAAGATTTTCCAAATATATTCCTCGTAAAATAATGAGGGACGTAAGCTTTAACGTAATCGCCTGGATTGATGAGAACAAGGAGAAACTCGACGGAGTTGAGTATAAGGTAGAGATGGAAAGAGATTACTCTTTCGGAATTACCGGCTCACATGTTTTCGGATATACAAAAGAAATTTCCCAGAGACAATATCAAGACAACAAAGATAAGTATGACATGGGGGATTATGTAGGAGCTAACGGGTTAGAAAGTTACTATGAAGATTTACTCAAAGGTGAAAAAGGGGTAAAGTATTATGTAGTTGATTCCAGACAAAAGGTAGTTAGTAAATACGATGGAGGTATTCACGATTTCTCTCCGGTTAAAGGGGACGATCTTATTCTAACGATAGATTCGGCCGCTCAGAAAACCGCTGAAAAAGCCTTCGAGGGAAAGAAAGGGGCACTTGTAGCAATTGAACCGAATACCGGTGAAATTCTCGCTTTTGTTAGTGCGCCACAATATGATCTTAGTTCTTTCGGGACAGTTACTTCAAATGAAGTATGGAAAGAATTAAATACAAATCCTGATAAACCTCTCTTCGACAGATGTACGAAGCTTAGGAATCCTCCCGGTTCTACTTTTAAGATGATCACTACAATCGCAGGTCTCGAGACCGGTGTAATCTCTGCTAATGACTACATTAATTGCAGAGGAGGATACCAGTTTGGAAACAGATTTTTCAAATGCACTCACGTTCACGGCAAGGTTAATGCTGTCAGAGCAATTGAAAAATCGTGTAATACATATTACTATCAATTGATATTGAAAATAGGGCTTGACAGATGGGCCAAATACGGAAGAATGTTTGGCTTTGGACTTAAAACCGGAATAGATATAGGCTCGGAAAATTCAGGAAATTTACCTGACTCAAAATATTATGATCGTGTCTATGGAAAAGGAAAGTGGACAGACGGATATTTGTTAAGTCTGGGAATCGGTCAGGGGGAGTTGATTACTACACCTGTCCAGTTAGCTCAATATACAGCCATGCTTGCGAATTTCGGAGTAACTAAGCAACCTCACTTTGTGAAAGGCTATATCTCAAGTAGAGAAAATAATTTTGTCGAATTGAAATATCCTGAGGTTAAGGCCGAAGTAAGCAGAAAGACTATGGAAATTGTTAGAGAAGGAATGAGACGCGTTGTTGAGGGGGATGGAACAGCAAGATTAATCAAAACCAGAGGGTTAGAGATGGCCGGGAAAACCGGAACCGCTCAAAATCCGCACGGGGAAGATCATGCTTGGTACATTGGTTTTGCTCCTTACGACGATCCTCAAATTGCAGTAGCGGTTCTGGTTGAGAATGTAGGATTTGGTAGTACACATGCTGCTCCGATTGTAAGGGATGTTATCAAATCTTATTTGCGTTATGAAGATAAGCAAACAAATTCTGCAGAAAAGGAATAGGTTGCCGAAGTGAAAATAAATTATAAAATACAAGATAAGTTTGATTTCGCGATTTTTATTCCGCTATTATTCCTAATAGGATTTGGTTTGACAGCTATTTATAGCTCGACTGTCAATCATCCCAGAGCGGGAGGTAATTTCGATAAGCAATTGTTTTGGGCATGCGCTTCTATGGTTACAATGTTTATCATCTATTATTTACCGGCTCAGACCTTCAGAGTATTGGCAATCCCTACTTTTCTTCTATCGCAATTAGGGCTTTTGGCAGTGCTGGTAATGGGAAAAACAGTTTACGGAGCAAAAAGTTGGCTAAGTTTGGGTCCGGTCGGATTACAACCATCCGAATTCGCGAAAATCGGGAGTATATTGTTTCTGGCATATTGGTTGTCGGAAAAGAAAATAGATATTAATAATTACAAACATTTGTTTCTCACACTTTGCCTGGCAATGATTCCGGTTATGCTAATTCTCGCCGAGCCTGATATGGGAACGGCAATAGTCTTTATGCTTTTGATTCTTTCCATGATTTTTTGGAGCGGAATAAATCTTTTCGGCCTCTTTGTAGTATTATCTCCTGGGGTGGTCATTTTTGCTTCATTGTTCGGCTCGTTGAGCTTAATTATAGCCTTGGCTGTCGTACTGGTTTTCCTAATAATATTTCGGCAAAATTTGTTTACAAGCGCTACTGTTTTTGTTATAAATCTTGCTTCCGGTTTTCTTTTTGATTTTATATTCAAGTTATTAAAGCCACACCAGCAGAATAGAATTCTCACTTTTCTCGATCCAAACGCGGATCCTTTAGGTGCCGGATATAATGCCCTACAAGCTAAAGTGGCAATCGGATCCGGAGGAATATGGGGAAAAGGATTTATGCAAGGGAATCAGACTCAGTTAAGATTTATTCCCGAACAATGGACCGATTTCATATATTGCGTAATAGGGGAGGAGTTCGGATTTTTAGGGAGTGTTGTTGTTATTAGTATGTTTTTGATAATTTTTTTGCGATTGTTAAACCTGGCTTCAATGGCGGGAGATAGATTTGATAAAATGATTGTTGTAGGAATATTAACAATTCTGTTTGTACATTTCTCTATAAATGTCGGAATGAATTTGGGGGTTGCCCCTGTTATTGGTGTTCCTTTACCTTTCTTGAGCTACGGAGGTAGTTCTTTGTTAATGAATACAACACTCATAGGGATTGCATTGAATATTTATAGAAATAGAAAACTTCACGCGTAATAAAATAGGGATGCTTTATGACCGCACAAGAAAAATTACAAAAGAAATATGACAACAATCTTCACATTTGTGTCGGATTGGATACTGATATAGCAAAAATTCCAGAGCACTTGAAAACATTGGACAATCCTGTGCTAGAGTTTAATAAAGCAATAATAGAGGCTACTAAAGCTACTGCTGCAGCCTATAAAATTAATCTGGCATTTTATGAGAAAGACGGTATTAAAGGCTTGCAGAATCTTGAGGAAACATTGAAGCTTATCCCTGAAGATGTTTGTGTAATTGGTGACGCGAAAAGAGGGGATATCGGCAATACTTGTAAGATGTATGCAGAAGCAATGTTTGATCACTTTAAATTCGATTCTACAACTCTAAACCCCTACATGGGCTTTGATTCGATTGAACCCTTTGTGAAATATGAGGATAAGGTTAATTATATTTTGGCTTTGACTTCAAATCCAAGTTCCCTTGATTTTGAAAAAATGGAGCTCAAAGAGGGAAGATTTTTATTCAACAAAGTAATCGAAAAAGTAAACGAGTGGAACCCGAAAGGGAATTGCGGAATAGTTTTCGGCGCTACTAATACGGAAGAACTTAAAGCCAACATTTCCACATTCGGCGATCTCCACATATTGTTACCGGGTGTCGGGGCTCAAGGTGGAAGTTTGGAAGAAGTTGTAAAAGCTTTTAAGGAAAACGGGCATAAGAAATATGTCATTAACATAAGTCGTGGTTTGATTTATGTTGACAGAACTGAAAGGTTCGCTGAGAAGACATCAGAGGCTTTGGCAAATTACAACAAGATTGTCAAAGAAATTTATTCTGCGTAAAAGTTTATGGCATCTTTTTACTCATAATGTTATATTAAAATTTGGTTAGACATCTAATCAAATTTGAATTGTGCTCTTGCCGACAATTGGATAATATGGGAGTTAGCAAGAAGTAAATAAAATCTTTCAGAGGGATTTATGGATTGCCAACCCAAAGTCTACGAAGAACAACTGCAAGATATTTGGAAAAATCAAAGTTTCTCAAGGGGTTTGAAGACCATTTCGGAATTGGATGTGGTTATTTTGGATCCCGGCTTTCATAACGAAGACGAAGCGGGGCCGGATTTCAAGAATGCCAGAATCCGAATAGGAAACCTGGTCTATGTCGGTGATATCGAAATTGATCGTGAGTATCAGCATTGGAAAGAGCACGGTCATAATATCGATAGGAAATACAATAAAGTAATTCTTCATGTCTGTTTGCATAATAAGAATAGTCAGAGCTACGTATATACAAAGGACGGAAGAAAAGTACCTACTTTGGCTCTTTCACGCTTTGTTGATATCGATTTCCCGATTGTTACGGAAAGTAGAAACCATATAGAGAAAAAAGATCATCCAAACAAAGAAGGGAGCTTCGTTAGATGCGCTTCCGAGAGTGGTTACGTTGACTACGAGATTAAAAAGAAATTTCTTACAGAGCTTGGGATTGATCGCTTTAAGAAAAAATGCGAGAGAGTCTATCTCAGACTGAAGGAATTGACATTTATTCAGCACAAAGGAATTAAAGAACCGGTTATTGTTTATGATCTTTATCCGGATTTCGACAATTTCGAGTTCTCTTACAAAGACTTTTCCGATAAGAAGATCTGGCGACAATTGTTCTACGAAATGGTCTTTGAGGCTCTGGGGTATAGTAAAAACAAAACTATTATGCTACGTCTGGCTCAGTCGGTTGATATTGATTTTCTATCGAAACTTGGATCTGACGGAGAGTTTGTTGAAATTGTAGAGTCTGCACTCTTTAATATTGGCGGATTAGTCCCTGATGTAGCCAGATTACCTGAAGAATCTTCCGATTATACGAAGAAGTTAATAAGTGACTGGCAGTTATTAAGACGTATTTATGACGGGGATACTTTTTCGGAAACCGACTGGCATTTCTTCAAAATTCGTCCTTCAAATTTCCCAACTTTAAGATTGGCCGGAGGAGTACGATTTATTAAGAAATTGCTCTACAAGGAATTCATAGAGAAAATGTTGAGCAAAATCGAGGGAATAGAGAAACCAAATGTCCTTGTTAACGCATTGCGAAATATGTTCGTAATCCAAGCCGATGGGTATTGGAGTAAACACTTTGTATTTGACGCGAAAACAGAGAATGAAATAAACTATTTTGTCGGAGCTGCAAGAGCAGATGAAATAGTAGTTAATGTGGTTCTCCCCTTTGCGGCGGTTTATTATGAGGTATTCGGAAGAGAAGATTTGATAAAAAAGGTACTGCGTGTTTATTCCTGTTTTAAGCAAAATTCTGATAACCGAATTGTCAGGGAGGTAGCTCAAGGATTAAAAATTGAAGAGCTCCTGAAGAAAACCATTTATTCTCAAGGCATGTTAGAATTGTTCAGAAGTTATTGTTCGAAGCAAAGATGTCTGGAATGTAAAATCGGACAAGAAATTTTCGAGTAAAGGGAAGTCAGTTATGACTTCCTTCTCTTTTTTTTATTTCATCTCTGATTTTTGCGGCTCTTTCGTAGTCTTCTTTTTCTATTGCTTCACGAAGTTGATCATGAAGTGAGGCCGTTTGAGTCTCTTTGGGTTGCGGCTCTTGTGAGGATGTTTCTTCGTGCGCTTCATCCGATTTCTTTTCATGTTCTTCACTGCTTGGTATAAAACCGGCTGTATTCATAACTGTATCGGAAACGTAGATAGGCGCACCGGTTCGAACAGCCAAAGCAATCGCGTCACTAGGACGAGAGTCTATTATTGTTTCCAGAGAGGAGACTTCCATACTTATTTTCGCGTGGAATGTGTTATCCTTCAACTCGTCAATCATCACCTCTTTCAGAGTTGCGCCAAGATTTTCTATTACACTAATTAACAAATCATGCGTTAAAGGTCGAGGAGGTTTTATTCCCTCAAGCTCCAAAGCAATAGCCTGAGCTTCGAATGCTCCGATAATGATCGGAAGGCGTCTTTGTCCGAAGACTTCCTTTAGCAATAGGGCATAAGCCCCTCCCGCGGAAGGGCTTGATGATAATCCCAATATTTCTACTTCAATCTTATTCACAATATCACTTCTAATTTTCTTTTGTTTTTTTTAGCTCTTCAATAAGCTTAGGAACAATCTCAAATGCGTCGCCGGCTATTCCGTAATCAGCAACCTGGAATATCGGAGCCTCTTTATCTTTGTTAATAGCTACAATGTATTTTGATGAACTCATACCGGCCAAATGTTGAATGGCTCCGGAAATACCAATGGCTATATACAAATTCGGAGAAACTGTTTTTCCCGTTTGTCCCACTTGCTCGCTATGCGGTCTCCAACCGGCGTCTACTACCGCTCTCGAAGCGCCACAAGCTCCGTTTAATAGTTCAGCCATCTCTTCAATCATTCCGAAGTTTTCCGGTCCCTTCATTCCTCGACCACCCGATACAATTATATCAGCTTCGGCTACATCAAGTTTCCCTTCGCTTTTCTTGAGTTCAATTACTTTGCAACCCAAATCAATTTCAGAAGGAGAAACTTCTACTACCTCAGCTTCATCGGAGCTTGTTTCCGAAATAGCGAATACATTCGGACGCAAGGTGAAGATCTTAAATTCTCCGTTTAGTTCAATATCCAAAAGAGCTTTTCCAGCATAAACAGGGCGAGTTGCTTTTAAGTTCCCTTCGGAAATATTTAGTTCAACACAATCCATCGCAAGTCCGGAATCAAGTTTCGCGGCAACGAAAGGAGCGAGGTCTTTTCCCATCGCGGTATTAGGGAAGAGAATTATTCCGCTTTGATTTTCCCTAATAAACTCGGTTAGTGCTTTCGAATATGCTGTTGTCGAATAATTCGCAAGAGCTTCATTTTTTATGTGATATAATTTAGTAATTCCGTAGTTCCCGATTGCCCCTGCCGATTTAATAGAATCTCCTATTATAACCGCTTCAACCGGAATATTTAATTCTTTTGCAAGTTGGCTCCCTTTGAAAGCTGTTTCCAATGAGGCCTTTTTTATTTTCGAATTTCTTTGTTCAATAAATACAAGAATTTTGTTAGCCATGATTTTCCCCTTAGATTACTTTTGCTTCTTCATTTAACAAACGAACTAACTCGGGAACAGCAGAGCTGTCTGTGCCGATGATTTTTCCCGGTGATTTCATCGGAGGCTTTTTCATGGCCTTAATTTCAACTTTGTTTTCGAATACGGCCGGAGTCTTTTCTTCGATTGTTTTTCTCTTCGCGGCCATTATTCCTTTCAGTGATGCGTATCTCGGCTCGTTAAGTCCTTTCTGGGTAGTAATAATAGCGGGTAATGTGGTTTCGACTACTTCGCGCCCACCTTCAATTTCTCTTTCCGCTATTACTTTTTTATCTTCAATTTGAAGATCGACAACAACGCTTACACAATTGTAATCCAAAAGGGAAGCGGTTAGTTGGCCGGTTATAGAATTATCATAATCAACCGATTGCTTTCCGAAAAATACAAGTTCCGCACCCTGAGTTTTAATCTCCTCGGCTAGAGCTTTTGCTATGCTTAATGAGTCGCGATACGATTCCTCTTTCAGTAAAACCGCGCTGTCGGCTCCCATAGCCAGAGCTTTTTTTATTGATTCCTTGTTGCTTTCCGGTCCGAGACTAATAACAACAACTTCGGCACCGTTTTTTTCTTTCGTCTTCAACGCTTCTTCGATGGCAAATTCGTCATAAGGATTTAACACATAGGTAACACCGTTCGGATCAATAGTTTTCCCGTCCGCGCCAATATTCACTTTAGCTGCGGTATCGGGAACATGGCTTACGCATACTGCGATTTTCATTTTTCCTCCATTTTGTCTATGTGATACTAGGACATCAAGTTCCGCCTGTATAAAAACTAGGGTACAATATAAGTAAATTTTCTTTTTTTGAATGATTTTAATAAATTATCATCAACATTAAGGAAGATTTATCAAGTATGACAGACGAACAAAAAACCGGAATTTTACAACCGGAAATCGAAGAAGAAGTTGCCGTCGGAATTCCTTTTAGAGTTGTTCTGTATAACGACGATCATCATACATTCGATGAAGTAATTATGCAGCTGATTAAGGCTACAAAATGCTCTTTCGATAAGGCGCGTAGTTTATCTTTTCAGGTGCATGTTAAAGGGCAAGCAACTGTTTTCTCAGGAGAGCTGAGTAAATGTCTGGGGGTCTCTTCCGTGCTAGAAGAAATCGAGTTACATACCCAGGTTGTATCGGAATAATATTGAAATAGTTATCTTCCCTCCGGGAATATAAAAATACACTTTCCGTGAAAAATATCTTATATTTACAAATTAAATTATTATTAAAAGGCAAAAGGGAAACATGCAGATAGGTTTAGTAGGTTTACAATATTCAGGAAAAACTACATTATTTAGTACAATTTCGGAAAATGTGGATTTGGAAGGGAGCATGGGGAAAGAGGAAGCGACTATTGAGGTTGTTAAAGTTCCTGACGCTCGTTTAGATAAAATGACAGAGATGTTTAACCCGAAGAAAACGGTTTTCGCCACTATTGAAGTCTTCGATATCCCTGGACTCAGAATGTCTGACGACGGGAAAGTGAAAATTACTTCTAGCTTTTTGAATAATGTAAAAAACAACGACGCTTTGTTTTACATTGTAAGACACTTCGAAAACGGCGCTGTACCTCATCCGATGAATGATGTTGATCCCGCCAGAGATATTCAATTTTTGGAGAGTGAATTTCTTTTCTCCGATTTGGCTCTTTTGGAAAGCCGACTGGAGAAGGTCCAAAAAGATGTGCTTAAAACCAAAGATGAAAAATTGAAAAAAGAATTGCCGGTTCTCGAAAAATGCCTTGCTCACGCTGAGGCCGAAAAACCTTTGAGAACATTAGCTTTAACCGATGACGAAAAGAAATTACTTTCCGGTTATCAGCTTCTTACTATGAAACCTCTTATTGTCGGGGTTAACCTTGACGAAAACTCCATTGGAAAAGAAGAGGAAGTTGTTCAAGAGGTTATCGAAAAGGCCGAGCTGACTGATGTTAAAGTAATTCCTTTCTTCGCCAAAATAGAGCAAGAACTTTCCGATCTTGATGATGAAGACAGAGCTACATTTATGGAAGATTACGGAATTACAGAATCTGCTCTTAGCAAAATCTTAGGTTCTTCTTACGAAATCTTAGGGCTTCATTCTTTCTTTACCGTGGGTGAAGACGAATGCCGAGCCTGGACAATAAAGAAAAACTATACGGCGCAAGATGCCGCAGGTGTTATTCATACCGATTTCTATAACAGATTTATTCGTGCCGAGGTTGTTTATTACCAAGACCTTATTGATCACGGCACATACAGTAAATGTAAAGAAGCGGGCGTTTGGCATTTGGAAGGGAAAGAATATATTGTGAAAGATGGTGATATCATTAACGTCCGACACAACTAAACTATTTTGAAAACTGCTGAAAAGAGGAGTTCATTTATGGCAAAAGATGTAATTGCAGGGCTAGAACCTCAACTCTTATGGAATTATTTTTATGAGATCTCTCAGGTCCCAAGACCTTCCAAAAAGGAAGAGAAAATTGTTGAGTACATAAAGAAGTTGGCTGCGGATAATAATCTTGAATGCAAGGTTGATGCCGTGGGTAATACAGTAGTTAAAGTTCCTGCGACTCCGGGATATGAAAATGCTCCTATAGTTGTGCTTCAAGGTCATGTGGATATGGTTTGTGAAAAGAACAAAGGAACCGAACATGATTTTGACAACGACCCTATAAAACTTGTTAAAGATGGCGATTGGCTTCAAGCCGAAGGTACCACTCTAGGTGCTGATAACGGAATCGGTGTTGCTGCCGGTATCGCTATTGCTATGGATAAAGAGGCTGTTCACGGTCCATTGGAATTATTGAACACTATCGACGAAGAAACCGGTATGACCGGTGTGAACGCTCTTCAACCGGGATTTATCGAAGGTAAAATATTATTGAACCTCGATTCCGAAGAAGATGGTGAATTTTACGTCGGTTGCGCCGGCGGACAAGACACCGTTGGTATTTTCAATATCAAAAGAGCCAAAGTTAAGAAAGACTGGATTCCTTACGAACTTATGGTTACCGGACTTAAAGGTGGTCACTCCGGAATGGAAATCGATTCCGGTAAAGCTAACGCCATTAAGATTCTCGGAAGATTATTAAAAGAACTTGAGGAAGTTAAATATAGAATAGCCGATATTAACGGCGGTTCAAAAAGAAACGCTATTCCTCGCGAAGCTGAGGCTACTATTTTGTTGAAAGAAGGTAGCGAAGCTAAAGTTAAAGAGATGATTGCCAAATTTACCGGCGAAATTCTCGAAGAGATTAAAACAGTTGACGGTGGTTTGGAAATAAAACTTACCCCGAAAGAAGAGAAATATGAAAAAGCTTTCGCCAAGAAATTTACAAGAAGATTGGTAAGAGCTTTGTTGGCAATGCCTCACGGAGTTATCGCCATGAGCGCTGATATTCCGGGATTGGTTGAAACCTCTACGAACCTCGCTACTTTGTTTACCGAAGGAGATATCGTAAGATTAGGTACCAGCCAGAGAAGTTCAATCGAAGGGGCGAAAATGTATATCGCCAATAGTGTCGCTTCGGTTCTGGAATTGGCTCAAGCCGATGAAGTTAGAGTAGGGGACGGCTACCCGGGTTGGAAACCGAATATGGATTCCGCTATCTTGAAATTCTCCAAAGAAGTTTACAAAGAGATGTTCGGGAAAGAACCGGAAGTTAAAGCTATTCACGCCGGTTTGGAGTGTGGTATCTTGGGAACCAAATATGACGGACTTGATATGATGTCATTCGGCCCGACTATTACCGGTGCTCATTCACCTGACGAACAAGTTAATATCCCCGATACGGATAAGTTCTATAAACTACTCAAGGGAATATTGGCTAAACTTGCCGAAAGGAAATAATAGATTTTTCGAAGCCGTACTGTAACTGTGCGGCTTCTTCTGTTTTAAACTAAACTCAAACAAACATTTTGTGAATAATCATGAAAAAAGAATTAAAACTTTACAAAGTACCTCAGATAAAAACGATCCAAGAGATGGTTCTGCAATCAGCTCAAAAATATGGTTCTAAGCTTGCTCTGGAAGATCTTAACCCGACATCCCCGATCGGAAAGGTTACTTACAATCAACTTCTCGAGGATATTCTTAATTTCGGAAGCGCACTGAAAAAATTGGGTCTCAAAGAACGGGCTCACATTGCGGTTATCGGAGAGAACAGAATTCAATGGGCTATCTCTTATCTGACTTGTATGTGTTTTAATTTGGTGATTGTTCCGATCGACAGAAATCTTACTACAAACGAAATACTTAATATTATTCACGAATCTGATACCGAAGCGGTTGTTTTTACAGAGCATTTCTACGAAACTTTCGTGGATCATAAATCTTCTCTTAAAAAGGTTAAGCATTTGATCTGCATGGACAAAGCTTTTCCCGAGGATAATGTCCTTTCGATGGTTGATCTTATTAAGAATAGCGAAGGTTATTCCGTTGATAAACTTCCGGAAATTGATCCTTATGATATGGCTGAAATAATCTTTACATCCGGTTCGCTCGGAAGAGCAAAAGGGGTAATGCTTTCTCAGAATAACCTCGCCTCGAACCTTGTGGATATGGTTAGTATGCTCTTTATGTATCCCGAAGACAGATTCCTATCTGTGTTGCCTATTCACCACACTTACGAATGCACATGCGGTATGCTTTGTCCGTTATATTGCGGTTCTTCGGTACATTACTCAAGATCACTCAAAACAGTTGTGGATGATCTTCAGAAGGTGAAAGCCACTATGCTTCTTGGTGTGCCTCTTCTTTTCGATAAGATGTTCAAGAGGGTTGCAAAAGCGATTAAAGAAGATAAAGTGAAATCGAAAATCGTTCCTCCCCTTATTCGTTTGTCTACATTGATTGAAAACATCGGGGTGAAGAATCTTAAGAAAAAACTCTTCAAAGAAGTTCATAAGAAATTCGGCGGGCATATAAGAATGTTTATTGCAGGTGGTGCCGCTCCCGATCCTTTGGTAGCAAAGGGATTGCGTGAACTAGGCTTTGCCTTCCTGCAAGGATACGGCTTAACGGAATCTTCGCCGATATTGGCTCTTAACCAATTCGATAATTTCAAAGATGACGCTGCCGGACTTCCATTGCCTAGTGTTCAGCTTAAAATAAATGATCCCGACGAAGGGGGAAGCGGGGAAGTTTGGGCAAAGGCTCCTAATGTTATGATCGGTTACTATAAAAACGATATGCAAACAGAAGAAGCTTTCGAAGATGGTTGGTTCAAAACAGGTGATATCGGTTTTATGGATAAAGACGGATTCCTCCATATCAATGGGCGTATGAAGAACGTTATTATTTCCAATAACGGTAAAAACGTATTCCCGGAAGAGATTGAAGATATTCTTAACAGAAGCCCTTACATTCTGGAATCTCTTGTTTACGGACACGCCGACGACAAACATGACGAGGTTATAGCGGTTCAGTTGGTTGTTGATGCCGAGGCATTTATCGAAATTGCCGAAACAAAAGGGGTTCAGATAAATGACGAGTTGATCAATTCAACTATCGATAAGGAAATTAAGAAAGCTAATAAGCAGTTAGCCAATTACAAACAGATTAAGAAGTTCTTTATAAGGGAACAGGAGTTCGAAAAGACAACTACCCAAAAGATTAAAAGATACCTGGCTAACAAATAAAAAGAATTTAGAAAAAAGAGCCTTTATTCTGGATAATCCCATGAATAAAGGCTTTTCCCATATAACGGGGAAGAAAAAAAAGATAAAAAAGAAAAAAAGTACTTGCAAAATATCATGAAGCTAAGTACATTTACTTCTCGTTTTTTGAGAGAGTTAATACAAAAGACATGCGGGAGTAGCTCAGTGGTAGAGCGCAACCTTGCCAAGGTTGATGTCGCGGGTTCAAGTCCCGTCTCCCGCTCAAAGAAATCCACGACGAGTGGATTTTGTTTTTTATAGAGTTCTTCTTTATATTTGTAAAGCTTATACGGCGACGTGGCCAAGTGGCTTAAGGCGAAGGTCTGCAAAACCTTTATTCGTCGGTTCGAATCCGACCGTCGCCTCAATAAAGCTCGATAATCTGATTGTCGGGCTTTTTTTATTCCCTTTTTCTCCTTTATTCTTCCCGACTTACCGAATATGCTTGAATTTAACCCGGGCAAATCGTTTATTAATACTACCTGCTACTTGCTCGATTAAAAGTGCTCGTATCAATCAAATAATGAGGTGCTGTCATGAAAAAAGACCATGAATATAGTACCCCGCGCGATCTTTACGAAAAGTTAGTTCGGGACGATGCAAAACTGCAAAAGAAGCTTTGCGGTGATACCGTTTTTAACTTCATCTCTACCGCTTATCATCTCCAACAATGGGTGAGAAACTCCCCGCTTATCAATACCGAAGTAATGAAAAGAATTATCAAGAGGGTAGAGGACTCGGCCTGCTTCAAGAACTGCGGTGATATGCTCGAAGCCAAAAAGCATTTCCGCATTCTTATCTCTGAGGATGGCTCCAAAGGTGTACTCCTCTTTGAGGATGAAGAGATTAATATCATCGATTTCAAAAACGAGATACTTGATCTTTACGGTACTTATTTCAAAATAAAGGGACAATAATCGTATATGGGTGATTTCTTTAAGCTCTTTTTCGGTCTGCTGATTGTAGTTGTAATACTTTTTGCTTTTGCTGTTTTCTTCGAAGGTTATGTTTCCTCCGAGGAGCTTACAATCGAAGTTATCGATGTGGAAAAAATGTCTGCCGATAACGACGAAACCTATTTTCTTATATACACCGAAGATGAGATTCTGGAAAACCGGAATCACTATTTTCATAGCAAGGAGAAGGTAGATAGGTTACAATCGAAAATTATGAAAGGAAAGAAATACAGAGTTGAGGTGGTCGGATTCGGCTTTACCCGGAAGCTCCCTTTCTTCCTTAAGCATAGAAACATAACGAAAGTGATTGCGGAGATAAAAGACTACAAAAAATTGAAGGGACGCCGGCGCTAACGGCTCCCTTTTTTATTATCCATTCCACATTCTTATAGATATAACCTAATCCACCCCGGGTAAAACAGTACTATTTAGAGATTTATAGTAAAGTAGCTGAACTTCGGAGGCTCTGTTCATTAAAGTGTGTCAGAAAAAAATAATAGATTAGGGAATGAAAAAAGGACACACAATGGCAGAAATCAAAAAAGAATTCGATTGGATCACCTTCTCGAAAGAAGCAAAAGAACAATTACTTCAAGGCGTCCCTTTAGAAGGAAAAGAAGGGATATTCGCCCCTATGTTAAAACATCTGTTGGAAACAAGTCTTGAAGGGGAATTAGAAGGTCATTTAAAAGAACAGATTAGCTCGAACAGAAAGAACGGGAAGAAAACCAAACAAGTGAAAACCTCCTTCGGAAATATAGATGTAGTCACTCCCCGTGATAGGGATTCAAGTTTCCAACCGGTAATCTTACCCAAGCGAGAAACCACCTTAGGAAATACCTTAGATAATAAAATAATTAGTCTCTATTCAAAGGGAATGAGCTATACTGATATCCGGAGTCACATGGAAGAACTCTACGGCATAAAGGTATCTCCGGCAACGATAACCGGCATAACCGATAAAATAGTAGAGGAAGTAGAGTTATGGCAAAATAGAGAGCTGGAAAGCGTATATCCGTTCATCTGGCTGGATGCCTTGCATTACAAAGTAAGAGAGAACAAAAGAATAGTCTTAAAGGCCGTCTACTGCGTAATAGGAGTAAATAGAGAAGGGATAAAGGATTTGTTGGGACTATATGTCGGAGAACAAGAAGGATCCGGCTATTGGTTGAAAGTATTGAACGATCTTAAACAAAGAGGCGTAAGGGATGTCTTCATAGCTTGCATTGATAACTTAAAAGGGTTTGCAGAGGCAATAGAAGCTACTTTCCCCGAAACTAAGGTTCAACTATGCGTAGTACATCAAATACGCAATTCACTTAGAAAGGTGGCTTACAAAGACAAAAAGGAAGTAGCCACTGACCTTAAGTTAATATATCAAGCTCACAAGAAAGATACAGCCGCAAAAGCTCTGAATGACCTTGATCTGAAGTGGGCTAAGAAATATCCGGCTATGGTTAACGGATGGTTGAATAACTGGGAAAGACTTACAAACTTTTTCGATTACCCCAAAGAAATAAGAAAGGTAATGTATACTACGAATATTATTGAGAGCTTTAACAGCCAATTAAGAAAAATAACTAAAACAAAGAGAGTTTTTGCTAGCGATATGGCTCTATACAAACTCCTTTATTTGGCCTACAATAACATGAATAATTTGGGAACTAGACCTATAGCGGAGTGGGGGCTTATATATAATCAACTATTTATTATATTTGAAGACAGAATCATGAAACCATAATGAACTGACACACTTCTTTGAACAGTGCCACTTCGGAGTAAATCACATGAAAAAACTTACGGAGTTACTGAAGTTTATTTCAAAGCGTCTGCACATTGTAGCAGATCATGTAAAAAAACTTACGGATCATATGAAATTTATAATAAAGCGTATGCGATTTAGAGAAGATCATCTGAAGTTTGAAGTAAAGTAATGCTCCTTTGGTTCAAAGTTTACCTCCTTTGCTCTGAATTCATGCTCCTTTGGTTCAAAGTTTACCTCCTTTGCTCTGAATTCATGCTCCTTTGGTTCAAACTTCAGCTCCTTTGCTTCAAACTCATGCTCCTTTAGTTCAAAGTTCACCTCCTTTAGCGCAAATTCATACTCCTTTTGTTCAAATCACATGCATTTGGGAATCTTCCCACTCTTCTTTCTGTTTTATCTGAGGAACTTCGATATGAAATCGTGAAGTATCATCTTGAAGAAACAATCATTTGTATAAAGGAGGGGAGGATGAGATTTAGATGCAGGGATGAAGCGGAATTTTTCGGGAAGGCGGGTGTTGCCTTGAATAACGGAAAAAATATTCCCAAGATAGCCGAGATTTTAGCGGGGGTAGGGTATACAACGGAAAAAATGGATGAAGGTTTGCAAGTCTATAAGAACGCGAAGGAGAAATATTTAGCAAAGGAAAGAGCTAATGGGAGAAAATTGCAAGCGATATTGGAGTTCAACAAGGCGTGGGAGGAGGTGAAAAAGAGCTATATGAAGCATCTGAAACTTGCCCGTATTGTTTTGCCAAAGGAAAACGGGGATAGGGATAAGCTTTCGTTAAACGGATCGAGGAAGAAGGATTATCCGTCGTGGAGCATTGACGCGAAGAATTTTTATACGAACGCTCTCGCGATTGAGGAGGTTACCGAAAAGCTTGAACAACTGGGAACTACGGCGGATGATTTGCGCGCTACCTTGGTGAAGCTGGAAGAATTGGAAGAATTGAAATTCGAGAAGGAGAAAAAGATCGGGGAGGCGAAAGAGGCTACTTACGAAAAGAGAAAGGCCTATTCGGAATCAAAGAAATGGATGAGTGATTACATCGCGGTCGTAAAACTATCCGTAGGGGAAGTTCCTCAATTGGTAGAGTCGTTGGGGATATTTGAAAAATCATGAGCTAAGCATGGGAATCATGGAGGAAAATCATCTCGGTGTGATAGAAAAATAGTAATATGTTTGAATGAAATATAAGATATAATTAATTTTAGATTCTAATCACTAAGATTGTTGTTCATGAATAAAGTGTTCTAGCCAAATGAATAGAAAAATAGTGTATCTATTGATCCTTTCCTTTTTCTTATCGGGATGTGTTCCTTGTATCTTTGTGTTAAATACTAACCCGGAAAAAACAAATAAACCGTATATAGAAATCGATGGTGATTATTATGCTATAGGTGAGGAGTATAATTTGGCAGAATTCGCGGAAAGAATTGCCGATTCTTCCATTGCTTACTATCGAATAGAATTTGAAAATGGTAATATCCTCACTTATGACAGCATGAAAATAAGTGGTGAGAACATGTTAGCGTTCAACCCAAAAGACTCCATCCGATGTTCTTTTAAGGAGGTCGAATATATTGATCTTTTCAGGGACGCAACTATTAAAGATAGAATGGTTGGCTTGAAGCAATTGGTAGGATGGGTTTTGTATGGTTTTCTAATGGATGATGGAAGTGAAAAGAAAGAGAGTATTGCTGCTGCAACGACTATTGGTCTTATAGTAGGAAGCTGGTTTTTCTTTGATGATTATAAATGTGAAGAGCATCTCTACGTTTTGAAATGAAAAATATGATTGATAGCTCTAATAAAGGGAAGCTAATTGGATCTTGAGCATACTAAGACTGTACCTAAGTGGCGTTTGGAATCATTAATAGAATGGAGAGTGAGTATATGACTGTGGGCTATTGCATGATATGTAATTCAAGTCTTTCTATCTCGGAAGTATATTTATGTAAAAGGCATACAGAGGAGATCATTAGTAAGCTGTCTACAAATGCATATGTCATAAAGACGCCAACCGAAAGAGAGCATTGCCATATTAGTGGTGAATTTAACAATAGACTCATAATTAACTTTTCCGACTTGTTTTTATTTATGTAAGAAATGCCTTTCGAAAGCTGGTTTGGAATATGATTTAGTTATACCGGAGATGTAGAATGAATAATGAAGAGCATAATGGAAAAGAGGTTGATGAGGTTGTTTTATTGACTTGGCTCGAAGAATGGTATACAAACAATTGTAATGGAGATTGGGAACATTCTTATGGAATTACAATTGAGAGTACTGATAATCCGGGATGGTGTATTACAATTGATTTATCAGAAACTGATCTTCGGGATGAAACTTTAGATTATTCTCTTGTTGAAACAAACCAAAGCGATTGGTATGGAATAAAGATTGAAAACTCCAAATTCGTAGCTTGTGGCGATAGTAGAAAACTGTGGTTCCTTCTTTGTGAATTTAGACGTTTTGTAAATTCCATATCCAAGAAGGGATAGTATGATGAGCGGAGCATGGAAGAATGTCTCTGTTTTCTTTTTCTCCGTTATTGTAATATCGGCGATTATTCCGGTCCTTAACAGCGGGAATAAAACAATGAGGTTCTCGGAGCTCGGAGCAGACTCGAGAGGAGTAATCTAAGAGGTGCTACCATTGAACGATGTATTCTTTGCCGTAGGCTTACTTCGACTCCGCTCCCGGCAAAGGCCGGATCTAGGACAGTAAGCATGTCCCCATCATTTTATCACTACTACCGCTGTTATTGGATTTTAACTTACCACTCCACTAGGAAACCAAATAAACTATCTGTCATAAGGAGTTAGGAGAAGCTCAAAGTGTTCCAATATTCTGTTAATATCTTTGGAAATCCATTCCTCATCCAGCTCCGATAATTCTATATCTGTTACTTTGCTGATTTCATATCTCATTTGCAAGGTAACTGTCGGGCCGTTCAGAAATATCTTACTTTTCCGCGCGACGGTTGTTTTTTGCAAAGTCCCGAGAACTTTGATATCGAAGTTTTTATCTTCGAATATGGGGCCTTGAATAAATATGTTAGAAAAAACATCTTCGGGAATATCCTGACTTACTTCGTAGACCGCTGTACAGTAGGTAACAAGGTCTTTTAGCTCTCCGTTTACAACAACATTTTTCTTCATTATTGCCCCGCAAAAAATGGAATGAATAAAGTCTATGCTTTGAGGTATAAAATATTTTGTCAAAAAATCAAGTTTTCTCGAAACTTTTTTTTTGTCGATACGTCTACAAGTACAGAAATAACAAATAAAAACTCATTTGATCTGGGGGGAGAAAATGAAAAAGCAACATATCTTAGCAGCATTAGTACTATTCTTATTCGCGTCCGTTTCACTATACGCCGGTGACAAATACACCGATTGCAAAGTCACGAATTACGAACAAACAGAACTAAGTCTCCTTGAAGGGATCCATTCGGATAATTTCGGTTTGAGAATCAGCTCCGCTTATATGCTAGGGGAGATTAAATCGGAAAAGGCTGTAATTCCTTTGACAAAGATGCTACGCAACTCCGAAGACCAACGGGCTCGTCTGGTTGCCGCACTCTCTTTGATGAAAATCGGAACCGATAGGAGTACTTATGTTGTTAAACAAGGGAAACGCTTCAACGAGTTTGTAAAAGTACGCAAGCTCTGTAAGCATCTCTACAATACTTACCTTTACGAAAAGTTTAACGGCAAACAGCCGTCACAGGAAGAGTTATTCGCCTACTTGTTCGAATAAAATAACAAAACCAACCGTGTAGAGCCCTTTTAACCGAGGGCTCTTTTTATGTAGTAAATCCGATATCCTTTCATTCCTACCTGATATTTATCCTAATTATATCTTATCTTTACACTGCAAATTATATGGGTTTATAAATGTACGATTACGAAAGACGTGAATTAGTAGAAGGATTGATGCGAAAGGGCATTAAGGATGAGAAGGTATTGGAGGCTATATTGAAAGTAGAGCGCCATCTTTTTGTCCCGGATGTAATGCAGCATCACGCTTATAAAGATGTTGCTTTGCCGATTGGGTACGGGCAGACAATTTCGCAACCATACACGGTAGCCTTTATGACACAAGCGCTGCGCCTTAAGGAAAGAGCAAAGATACTTGAGATCGGAACCGGTTCCGGTTATCAGGCCGCTGTCCTTTTGGAAATGGGGATGAAAGTTTTTTCTATCGAACGTAACAGAGAAATATACGAGAGAACACAAGATTTGTTCGACGAGTTAGGATTAAGAGCTGTTTTGAGATGTGGCGATGGTACTATCGGGTGGGAATCTTATTTCCCGTATGACGGAATAATAGTTACTGCCGGTGGACCAACGGTTCCGGAAAGTTTGAAGAAGCAACTTGGAATAGGAGCTAAACTTGTAATTCCCGTCGGTGACAGAAAATCGCAGACTCTGAAGATTATTACTAAAACAGATGATGATAAATTCGAAACAGAAGAAGTACCTCAGTTCGCGTTTGTTCCATTAATAGGTAGAGAAGGTTGGAAAAACGGGCAATAGTTGTAGTAGGCCCGACATGTTCGGGGAAAACTTCTCTCGGAATAAAGGTAGCCGAACGGTTGAACAGTGAAATAATATCGGCTGATAGCCGTCAGATATTTCGGCAATTGAATATCGGAACCGCTACACCTACAGGTGAAGAATTGAGCAGAGTGAAGCATCATTTTATAAATTCTCTGGAGCCGACCGAAGAGTATAATGTCAGCAAGTTCGAGCACGACGCTTTGAGATTGATTGAGAAATTGCAATCGGAAGATAAAATTCCTGTTATCGTCGGTGGGTCAGGGTTATACATCAGAGCTATAGTCGATGGATTATTCGATGAGGTTGATACCGACAAGGAATATAGGGCAGAGTTGAAGAGCTTGCGAGAAAAGCATGGAAACGAATATTTGTATGAGATGCTTTGCAAGACAGATCCGAAGAGCGCCGAGACAATGCTACCGCAAAACTGGAAGAGGGTATTCAGAGCCTTGGAAGTTTTCCGACTAAGTGGTAAGTCGATAGTCGATTGGCATAATGAACACAGTGTAGAGAGGGATATAGAGTTTTTTCAGTACGGTTTGAATTGGGATAGAGAAGTGTTGTATAAAAATATCGAAAGTCGTGTTGATAAAATGTTGGAAGAGGGTTTGTTGGATGAAATAAATTCTCTTCTCGAAAAAGGATTGGATGAAAAGTATAACTCGATTAATACGGTTGGATATAAAGAAATAATTGCACATCTTAAAGGAGAATACGACCTAGAGAGAGGTATAGAGTTGATAAAGAGAAATACCAGAAGATTTGCCAAGCGGCAATTTACCTGGTTCGGAGCAGATGAAAGAATCAAGTGGTTCGATGTGAATGATATTTCCGATATTGATGTTATAGCGGATAGTATTGTAAGGGATTTTTCAAAGTAAGCGAAAACATATTTGCTCACAAAATAAGTAATGTTATGAAAACGAAGATAAGAATTGCTTCAGGCCAAGGCTTCTGGGGTGATTTAGTAGATGCTCCGTTTACTCAAGTTACTAAAGGCCCTGTGGACTATCTTGTTATGGATTATCTGGCAGAAGTTACGATGTCCATTCTTCAGAAGCAGAAAAACAAAAATCCTCAACTGGGATACGCCAAAGATTTTCCGGTGGTAGTTGAGAGAATTATCAAGACGTGCAAAGAGAAAAATATTAAAATAATCACCAACGGAGGCGGTGTAAATCCGGTTGCTTGCGCGGAGGAAACATTAAGGCTCGCAAAGAGTGCCGGAGTAAGTAAGCTGAAGATTGGTGTTGTTCTCGGGGATAATATAAAGGATGAGATAAGTGAAATTCTCGAGAATGGTTGTTCTTTGAACAATATGGAAACGGATGAGCCGATTACTGTAGTTCAGGATCGTTTGCTTAGCGCGAATGTCTATTTCGGTGCGATGCCGATTGTAGAAGCCCTTGAGAATGGGGCGGATATTGTTATTACCGGAAGAACAACCGATACGGGACTTACCCTTGCCCCGATGATTTACGAATTTGATTGGCAGAAAGATAATTTTAATCTTTTGGCTGCCGGAACAGTAGCCGGACATATTCTGGAATGCGGAGGGCAAGCCTCCGGTGGTAATTTCTCGGGCAATTGGAAAGATATACCCGAATTGGAGAATATCGGATTCCCGATTGCCGAAGCATACCCGAGCGGTGAGTTTATTATTACCAAGCATGAAGATACCGGTGGGTTGGTCAATGAGCAAACAGTATCCGAGCAACTTGTTTACGAAATCGGAGATCCGGAAGAGTATATTACTCCCGATTGCGTAGCCGATTTTACCTCTATAAAACTTGAGGATATGGGGGATAACCGTGTAAGGGTCTTTAATGTAAAGGGAAAACCGGCCACCAAATTTTACAAAGTATCCTGTTCATACAATGAAGGATATTCGGCGGTAGGAAATCTTACTTACTCGTGGCCTAAAGCTTTGAGCAAAGCCAGAGCGGCCGAAGAGATTCTCAAAAGAAGGCTGGCTAATCTGAACCTCGAATTTGATGAGATACGAGGAGAGTACCTGGGGTACGATTCGTGTCACGGTCCGTTAGCAAATAAGATTGACGAAGCTGATCTAAACGAAGTTGTTCTGAGAATAGCCGTAAGAGGGAAGGACTACAACTCGGTAGAAAGATTCGGAAAGGAAATAGCTCCTTTAATATTAACCGGGCCACCAAGTGTAACCGGATTTGCGGGAGGAAGACCAAAGCCAAGTGAGGTAGTAGCATATTGGCCGGCACTTATTCCGAAAGAACTAATTACTCCGATAGTCAACTATTTGGAGGATGAATAAAATGAAGATAAAACTAATTGATATCGCTCATGGCAGAAGCGGAGATAAAGGTGATACCGCCAATATCGGAATAATAGCATATGACGAAAAAGGTTATGAGATTATCAGCCAACATTTGACTGCAGAAATAGTGAAAGAACATTTTGCGGGTATTTGTTTCGGGGAAGTAGAGAGATTCGAGTTGCCTAATATTCGTGCTTTGAATTTTTTATTGCACAATACTCTTGGTGGTGGCGGAACTGTTTCCTTAAAACATGACGCTCAGGGGAAAACCCTAGCGGCTGCTTTACTTAAAATGGAATTGGAAATAATAGAATAGAAATAATACTGAAAAATATGGAGGACATCTGTCGATATGTACGATGAGCAGATAAAACAGAGTAAAAGTTTGTTGGATAGAATCGAGAAATTACGAGGTTATCTTTAAGGTAGATGATAAAGAAGAGAAGATAAAAGAGCTTCAGGAAAAAACGGAAGCTACCGATTTTTGGAATGATCAAAAAAACGCTCAGGTAATTTTGCAAAAGATAAAAGCTTTGCAAAATTGGGTTGAGCTTTGGAAGAAAGAAAAAGATAATTACGATAATCTGGCTGATATTATTGAATTAGCCGAAATGGAAGAGGATGAGTCTCTTGAAGAAGAGATAAATTCGGAGTTAGAAAGTCTTGTTAAATCAGTTGATAAACTGGAACTAAAAAGCATGCTTAGCGGAAGGGACGATGATAAGAATTGTATTCTTACGGTTCATTCCGGTGCCGGTGGTACGGAGGCTCAGGACTGGGCGGATATGCTTCTCAGAATGTATTTGCGCTGGGGTGAAAAGAACGGTTATAAGATTTCGATGATTGATTACCTGGAAGGGGACGGAGCCGGAATAAAAAGCGCTACAATTGAGGTTGTAGGTGATTTTGCTTATGGCTATATGAAAGCCGAAAATGGTGTTCACAGGCTTGTGAGAATATCTCCATTCGACGCGAATAAAAGAAGACATACTTCTTTCGCTTCGATTTTTGTTATTCCCGAAATTGATGATTCGATTGAGATAGACATTAATCCGGCTGATTTGAAGATAGATACTTTCCGTTCCGGTGGTAAAGGGGGACAGAATGTTAACAAGGTTGAAACCGCTGTTAGAATAACCCATGTTCCTTCATGTATAGTTGCTGCCTGCCAAAGCGAAAGATCGCAGATGCAAAATAAAGTAAACGCGATGAAGCTTTTGAAAGCAAAATTGTATCAGCAGGAAATGGAGAAAAAAGAAGCCGAGCTTGACGAGATAGAAAAAAACAAAATGAAGATAGAATGGGGAAGTCAGATTCGTTCGTATGTTTTTCATCCTTATAACATGGTTAAAGATCATAGAACTGATGTAGAAACCTCCGATACTCAAGGTGTAATGGATGGCGATATTAACAAATTTATAGAATCGTTCCTGTTGAAATTTTCTCAGAACTAATTTTATGGTTAACGAGAAGAAAGATTTTTTCGATAAGGTTTATCATTTCGTAGCTTTGATTCCTTACGGAAAAGTGACAACCTACGGCGCGTTGGCTGAGGTTTGCGGAATTAAGTCTTCGGCTCGAACCGTAGGGTGGGCTTTGAATTCTGCGTATGGTTCAGATTTACCATGCCATAGAGTTGTGAATAGAAACGGAGAGTTAACAGGCAAATTCCATTTTGCTACTCCGAATTTGATGGAAGACTTATTGCGATCCGAAGGGATTGAGTTCGATGAAAAGGGAAGAGTGAATATGAAAAAACATTTCTGGATTCCCGAAGAATAAAAGATTGAAAAGCGTTTTCTCTAAACGGAAAACGCTTTTTTTTATTTTTAATAAGTTCCTATAGTCAAAGAAGAAATTCCTCCTTGAACATTTATGGAAAACTTTGTCTCAGCGTTTGCAAAGTTTTCGGTTTCGTAAAGGCCGCCGGATTTATCGATAATCTTATCGGGTAAATCTTTTTTTACCAAGAAGGTTTCAGTTGTTAGTTGAAGACCAGCTCCTTTGGGAATTTGAATAATCAATTTTGCCGCACCCATTTCAACATTAATATCACAAAATTCTTGTTTGTCGCCGAAGACCAGTTTTGTTGCAGTGGCTCCGGTTTCAAGTTTGAATTTTGCTACTTTATAACGGCTCAAATCAAAATAAGCTTTTGCCGCCCCTAATTCACATTTGATATCCCAAACCGGCTTTTGATTTAACTTAAGAATCAACTTACTATGCCAATCGTCTTTGAGTAGATTGACGGATTGCTTTTCCAATGAAAATGTAGCAAAAGCCTTATTCTCTTTTTGAGTAGTGTAAAAGGAATAGTCACTTGCTGTCCCAAATAAATCACCTTCGATTAGGCGTGAAGTCGGTGAGGCAAGTCGGATATTTCCGATCCCGGCTTCTATCTTTAATTTGGCAAATTCGATATCATCGGAATATTCTTTTTCGTAATGCTGATAACTTGCAGAGGAGCTGTCGTTTTCATATTGATAATGGAAATTACTAATTCCAATAAGATTGTTCACCCCTCCGAAAAGGAGTAGCCCTAAAAATACTCCCGCAAATGAACTAACCGTTCCCTTGACGAATTTGTTTTTGAATATAATAGCAATACCCAAAAGGATAATAAGAAGAGGCCAATAATCACCGAAGGAAATCCATTCAACGGAAAACCACGCGAACCTAACTGACAATATTAGTATTCCAATAGTAACGAAAAAACAACCCCAGAAAATTTTACCGTTATTCATTTGTATCTCTTTGTTTACTTGTTATCAATAATAGTATCCCTAACAGAATAAGAATATATGGGAGTAAATCCAGAATATCAAAAAACGGGAAAAACTGTTTGGCAAGAAGTAGAGCTCCGACAAGAATTAAAATCCCCCCGAAAACAAAGCGTCCCTTTTTAGGCTTTGGCGTAACCGGATCATCCGTGGATGTAAGAGGCTCACTTGCAGTCTCATCTTCCTCAGTATCTTCTTTTTTTTTCTTGTGAACGAAAGGAGTCTCGTTAGGATTCTCCGGGATCACCATCCACATAATCAAATATGCAATGATCCCAATTCCGTTGAAGAAAGCCATGACGATAAAAATAACCCTAACCAGAAGAGTATCAATGCTGAAATATTCTGCCAAGCCGGCTGAAACTCCACCGACAACTCGATCACGTCTTAATCTGTATAGTTTTCTTTTCATGTTACTCTCGATTGTGTCTGTTTTCTTAGACGCAAAAGAAGGGAAAAGGTTTAGCCGTAATAGGTTATTTGTAGGAAAGAGGAGTTATGTTAAATTATTTTAAATTTTTTTTCAAATTTGTTCATAAATCCGTTGATATAACTTCATATCTTCCATATGTTTCTAATGGACATAATAATTTTTTATACACGTAGGACAGAATGAAAATATTGTTATGCCAGATCAATCCGATTATTGGCGATATAAATGGAAATAAAGCCCGGATTTTATCTGGTTATAGAAAAGGTGTTAAGGATAAGGTCGATTTAGTGATTTTCCCCG
Organism: uncultured Ignavibacteriales bacterium; assembly: GCA_942492055.1. Taxonomy (GTDB): domain Bacteria; phylum Bacteroidota; class Ignavibacteria; order Ignavibacteriales; family Melioribacteraceae; genus CALODP01. The sequence goes on from CALODP010000015.1 coordinate 133,929, forward strand.
AACTGGCTATTTGCGGATATCCGCCACAGGATCTTGTGGAAAAGGAAGAGTTTCGCAAAGCAGTTAGTGCCGCAAGTCAAGAAATAGCGGAACAAACCGAGGATACTGCCATTCTGTTTGGTTCCATTACCGAAGAATACGATAATGTAGGAACCGGTATTTACAATTCCGCTCTTCTTTGTTACAAAGGAACTATTCAATTCGTACAGAATAAAACTTTGTTACCTAATTACGATGTGTTTGACGAAGTTCGATATTTCGAATCTGCTAAGGATGTTTTTGTACACGAATTCCGAGGAGAGAAACTGGGAATTTCGATATGCGAAGATATTTGGAATGACGCTGATTACTGGAAAAAACGCAGATACGAAAAAGATCCTGTTCAAAGACTTGTTGACAAAGGTGCGTCGATTCTCCTCAATATTTCAGCTTCACCCTACGCTTATGGTAGAAGAGAAGAGCGAAAAAAGATGCTTTCTGTTCTTGCCAAAACAGATAATCTTCCTCTTGCCTATGTTTGCTGTGTTGGCGCGCAAACCGATTTGGTTTTTGACGGAGGCAGCATGTGCTTCAATTCCGATGGGGAATTGTGTAAGTTAGGAAAAACTTTTGAAGAAGATTATCTCATATTTGATACCAAAGAATCATATTTGCCAATAGAAAAAGTTGAAGAGTCTTTCGAAGAAGAAGTACTTTCCGCATTGGTTTTCGGATTGAAAGATTATGCGGATAAATCCGGATTTAAGAAAGCGTTAATCGGATTAAGTGGCGGCATCGATTCGGCTTTGGTCGCTTATATTGCAGTCGAAGCTTTTGGTAAAGAAAATGTCCATGTTGTTATGATGCCTTCGAAATATTCGAGCGAAGGTAGTATAAAAGATTCCGAGAAGCTTATTCAAAATTTAGGCATCTCATCGAATACAATTTCTATTCAGCCTGTTTTTGATAAGGCGCTTGAAATGTTATCAGGTGAATTTGCGGGAGCTCCGGAAAATGTAGCCGAAGAGAATTTACAATCCAGAATTCGAGGGTTGTATTTGATGGCTATTTCGAATAAGCATAATTATATGCTTTGTACCACAGGAAACAAATCGGAAATGGCAGTTGGTTATGCTACAATGTACGGAGATATGTGTGGCGCTCTTGCCGTTATTGCCGATGTATATAAAACAGAAGTTTACGACATTTGCAGATATATCAATAGGGATGAGGAAATTATTCCCGAAGAGATTATCTTAAAAGCACCATCTGCCGAGTTACGTCCTGATCAGGTAGATCAGGATTCTTTACCACCTTACGAAGTGCTCGATAGAATACTCAAGATGTATCTGGAAGAATATAAAGAGTTTTTTGAAATCTCCGAAGAAATAGGGGATAAAGAATTAGTAAAGAGAATTTTGCGTTTAGTCGATCTGAACGAATTCAAAAGAAAACAAGCCGCTCCGGCTATCAGGGTTACTACAAAAGCTTTCGGTTACGGAAGACGATTCCCGATAGTTCAGAGATGGCGAAGAGATATTTAATAACTGATATATAGAAAGGAACATTAATTAATGCGATTTCCTAAACTGACGATCCTGCTTTTGTTGCTGATTTGCGGTTCTGTAATGGCTCAATTCGGCGCAGATGAAAATTTAGTTGATATGAAGCTCGTAAGCTCATTCGATAAAGCACACGCCGGTACTGAAGTAATGGTAGCCGCAAAGCTACATATTCTAGAAGGATGGCACATTAATTCTAACAAGCCTAAAGAAGAATTCCTTATTCCGACTGAGATTAAAGTAAAAGGGGATACTCCTTTCGTAATAAAGGAAGTTAAGTATCCGGAACCTCAAGATATAAAATTTGATTTTTCAGATAATCCTGTTTCTGTATATGAGAAAGAAGTTTTAATAGGCCTTTTAGTGTTACTCCCCGAAGAGTTAGATCACGGCGAGCATCAATTGAACCTGGAACTAGAATATCAAGCTTGCAACAACGCGAACTGTATGCCTCCTGTTCGCCTTTCAAAAGAATTGAAAATCACAATAGTCGATAAATCCACTCCTGTTTCGGAAATTAACTCCGAAGTTTTCTCAAAATTAAAAATCCAAAAAGCACCTCAAGAAAAAGATGAAGAAGATAGTGTTGCCACTGCCTTGGAATCAAGTGGGTTGGCTGTAGGACTAATTCTGGTTTTTCTATGGGGATTAGCGTTAAACCTTACTCCTTGTGTTTATCCTCTTATTCCTATTACAATCGGATATTTCGGTGGGCAGAGTGAAGGAAGCACAGGAAAGCTTTTTGTCCTAGGTTCTTTATATGTGCTCGGATTAGCTTTGACATATTCGATAGTTGGAGTTATAACCGCAATGAGTGGCGCGGTATTTGGTACTCTGATGCAAAACCCAATTGTGATACTTCTTATAGTTGGTATTTTTATCGCTCTTTCTCTCAGTATGTTCGGATTATACGAGCTTAAGATGCCCGATAAATTGGTGATGAAAGCAGGAGGTGCCCGCTCCGGAGCAATGGGAGCCTTTTTCATGGGGTTGACAATGGGAATAGTAGCAGCTCCGTGTATAGGACCTGTGGTATTGGGATTGGTAACGTATGTTGCCGCAAAAGGAGATCCTTTCTTTGGGTTCTTGATGTTCTTCTTTTTGGCGTTGGGATTAGGATTCCCATATTTGTTACTGGCATTATTTTCCGGTAAGATCAAAAGTTTACCCCGTGCCGGTATGTGGATGGAAGCGGTTAAACATATCTTCGGAATTCTTCTTTTGGGAATGGCGTTATACTTCCTTATGCCATTAATTCCGAAAAGTATAGTTCCATTTGTATTGCCGGTATTCATGATTATCTCGGCTATCTATTTGATCTTTTTCGAAAAGAAAGCCGATAATATTTTAGGATTTAGAATTTTTAAGATTGTGTTCTCCGTTGCAATATTCGGAATAGCAGTTTATGCGCTTATTCCAAAGGAGACAAACACTCTTGCTTGGAATAAATATTCGGACGTCGCATATCAAGAGGCGCTCGATAGCAATGAAAAAATAATAATCGATTTTTACGCTGACTGGTGTATTCCATGTAAGGAGCTTGACGCTCTTACATTTTCAGACGCTAGCGTTATTGAAACTTCGAAATCCTTTAAGGCTTTTAAAGTTGATATGACAAAAACAATGTCGGAGAATACGGAAAAGATCAGAGATAAATTCGGGATTGTGGGTATGCCTACGATTTTGATTCTAAACTCCGAAGGGAACGAAGTCAAGCGATTAACCGGTTTTATAAATGCGAAAGAATTCGAGGATATTTTATCCCGAATTAATTGAGTATTATAACGAAGATCACTTTTATTCATTAAACAATATGTAACATAAATTACAAGAGTCTTTTAAAAATGGCACAAGAAAAAGAAAACGGAAACGGAAAGGAAGTAAAAAGCCTTAGTGAAGTTACGGTAATGTTTGCCGGTGACTCCGGTGACGGTATGCAACTTACCGGATCACAGTTTAGCGATACTACCGCTATTGTGGGTAACGATCTTAACACATTGCCAGATTACCCGGCAGAAATTAGGGCTCCCGCCGGTACCCTTTACGGTGTCAGCGGTTTCCAGTTACACTTTAGTTCATCCGATATTTACACACCCGGGGATAGTCCCGATGTTTTAATTGCTATGAATCCGGCAGCGCTTAAGGTTAATTTACCAAATATTAAGTCGCATGCTATCATTATAGTAAATACCGATTCGTTCGATTCGAAGCATCTCAAATTAGCCGGGTACGAATCTAATCCTTTAGAGGATGATACATTAGCCGGTCACAAAGTATTTCAAGTGCCAATTACTTCTCTGACGACTAATGCTCTTGAAGATAGCCCACTTAGTACCAAAGCTGTTGCAAGATGTAAGAATTTCTTTGCTTTGGGTATTATGTATTGGCTTTATAACAGACCTTTGGAGCCGACTCTAAAATGGATTTCTAAGAAGTTTGCCAAGAAACAAGAGATTGTAGAAGCTAATCAGAAAGCTTTAAAATCCGGTTTCTATTTTGGAGAGCAAACTGAAATTTTCACAACTAGATATAATGTTAAGCCTGCACGTCTGAAAGAGGGAGTTTATAGAAATATTTCCGGCAACGAAGCTACTGCAATTGGTTTGGTTGCGGCTTCTCAGCTTTGCAAGCTACCATTGTTTTTAGGATCATATCCGATAACTCCTGCTTCTGATATCTTACATCATCTTAGTAAGTACAAAAATTATGGTGTGAAAACATTTCAAGCTGAGGATGAAATTGCCGGCATTAGTTCAGCAATTGGAGCTTCTTACGGAGGTTCCCTTTCGGTTACTACTACTAGTGGTCCTGGTCTTGCGTTAAAAACCGAGGCAATGGGATTGGCTGTTATTACAGAGTTACCATTGGTAATTGTTAATGTTCAGCGTGGTGGTCCTTCTACAGGTTTACCAACAAAAACTGAACAAGCTGATTTGTTGCAAGCTCTTTACGGTAGAAACGGTGAAGCTCCTATTCCGGTAGTTGCAGCTTCAACTCCTAGAGATTGTTTCTATATGGCTATTGAAGCAGCTAAGATTGCTCTCAAATATATGACTCCGGTTCTTCTTTTAACCGACGGTTATATTGCAAACGGTACAGAACCTTGGAAACTTCCTGATCCGGAAGAATTAGAAAGATTTGAAATTAAGTACCATACTGAAGTCGAAGGATTTCAACCTTACAGTAGAGACGAAAATCTTGTTCGCCCATGGGCTATTCCGGGTACTCCCGGACTGGAACACAGAATCGGTGGTTTGGAAAAAGCTAATATCTATGGTAATGTTAGCTATAATCCTGATAATCATCATCTTATGTGTACACTCAGAGCTCAGAAAGTTAAAAATATTGAAAAGATTATTCCTGACCTCGAAGTTAAAGGAGAGGAATCAGGTGATCTGTTAGTTCTCGGATGGGGTGGTACTTACGGCTCCATAAGAGAAGCTGTCAAATCCGTTCAGGCTAAGGGGTACAAAGTATCTCAAGCGCATTTGAATTACTTGAATCCTATGCCGAAAAATTTGGGTGATGTTCTTAAGAGATTCAAGAAAATTTTGATTCCTGAACTTAACCTCGGACAGTTGTCGAAAGTAATTAGAAGCGAATATTTGATTGAAGTTGAAGAGCTTCATAAAATGAAAGGCTTGCCTTTCAAATCATACGAAATTCAGAACAAGATAATTGAAATCCTTGGAGGCGAAAATGGAAAATAATATGGATGTTAAATTGACTCCTAAAGATTTCGCGTCCGATCAGGATGTGAGATGGTGTCCTGGATGCGGCGACTATTCTATCCTTTCGCAGGTTCAAAGAACTTTTGCCGATCTTGGTCTTAAAAAAGAAGAATTTGTTTGGATATCCGGTATAGGTTGCTCAAGCCGTTTCCCTTATTATATGGATACTTACGGATTCCATACAATTCATGGCCGCGCTCCCGCAATTGCTACCGGTCTTAAGCTTGCTCGTCCGGAATTGGCTGTATGGGTAGCTACCGGTGACGGCGATCTGATGAGTATAGGTGGTAACCACTTTATTCATACTTGTCGTAAGAATATCGATCTTAAGATTCTTATGTTCAACAACAGAATCTACGGATTGACCAAAGGACAGTATTCACCTACTTCCGAAAAAGGGAAGGTTACAAAGAGTACTCCTTATGGTAGTGTTGATTATCCTTTTAACCCTGCTTCTTTGGCTTTGGGGGCTGAGGCTTCTTTTGTTGCAAGATCAATTGACAGGGAACCGAAACATCTGAAAGCTATGATGATGCGAGCTGCAGAGCACAAAGGTACTGCTTTTATTGAGATATATCAGAACTGTAATATCTTTAATGACGGCGCTTATTCTCCGTTAACTGATAAAGAAACCAAGGCCGATAATGTTGTTGTTCTTGAACATGGACAACCTTTATTATTCGGTAAGGATAATTCAAAAGGCATTATGCTAGACGGATTTACTCCTAAGGTTATCGATCTCAACGATGGAAAGCATTCTGTTGAGGATGTTTGGGTGCACGACGAGAAAGACGCTAATCCTATCAGATCTTTCATCCTTGCGCATCTTACTGATAAGCCTGAGCTTCCTACTCCGATAGGTGTCTTCAGAAAGATCGACAAGCCTACATATAACGAAGGTTTGGAAAATCAGATGAAACATGTTACCGAAACAAAAGGGGAAGGAACTCTTAAAGATCTTCTCTATAGTGGTAATACTTGGATAGTAGAATAGAATTATTTTAGATCTCAAGGAACCGTTCCGTTGCGGGGCGGTTCCTCTGTTTATTTCTCCATCTTCTTTTTGTTTATACTTCCAATCCACCCTTTCTTTCTGAAATAATAAAGCATTCCACTCCCTATTAGTAGCACTAATCCCCAGAAGATGAAATAGGAATAATGAAATTTCAATTCGGGAAGATATTCGAAGTTTGTCCCGTAAACTCCGGCCAAAAAGGATAAGGGAATAAAGAGTGCCGAAAAAATTGTGAGCACCTTCATAATATCATTCAACTTGTTGCTTATGTTCGCGTTGTAGATATTCAGATAATCGGAAAGCATTTCCCTGTAGGAATCGATAGTTTCAACCGTATGAGTAATAAGGTCCAAAAGATCATTGTAGAAAGAGGTATTTTCCGAGTTTAACAGAGGACTATCGGAGCGAGCAAGCAACATTAAAGCGTCCTTTGCCGGACGAATATTTTTCTTCAGAAAATTGAGCTCTCTTTTGTAGTTGTTTATCTTTTTGATTGTATCATCCGAAGGAGTGTGAAGAACTTCTTCCTCCATATCCTCAATTTTGTCTCCGATATTCCCTACAATGTTGATGTAGTTATCCGTGATCGTGTCTAGCAAGGCATAAGCCAAATAGTCTGCTCCTCTTTTTCTTATTCGGCCTTTTGAGTTTCTAATGCGCTCCCTTACCGGAGCGAATACATCCCCTCGCCTTTCCTGAAAAGTAAGTAGAAAATTTTTCCCCAGAGCCAAAGAAATTTGTTCGGAATGCACAAAATCGTCACCGTTTCCGAGAGAAAGCATTTTCAAGGAAAGAAAAAGGTAGTTATCGAAATCCTCAAATTTGGGACGTTGAGCAGTATTTGCTATATCTTCTAAGGATAACGGGTGAATGGAAAAAATATCTCCCAATAGCTTTATTTTTTCCGTGTCGTGAATTCCGTAGAGATTTATCCAGGAAACAGTATCTGTTTTGGGGAGGTCTCTTAATTCTTCCGGCTCGCTCTTTTCTTTTTCGGAAAGCTCCGAAGCGTCGTAATCAAATAAAGTAATATAGGCTTCCTCGGTTTTTCTATCTCCGATAAAGATAATCGACCCCGGAATTTTACCTTTGCTTATTCCTCTGTCTTTGAAGAAACGTCCCATTACAAAACTCCTAATTTTTTGTTGCAATAAAGTAATATTGTTGGTTACAAACAAGAGTTAATCCAATTGAGAAATCGGTCCTTAAGAATTGTGCCGAACAAAGGAACCATCATCCGGAGAAAAGCAATTCTTGAACTTGCGATAATTATGGAGAGGTTAAAGTTTTTACTCGGTGCAATTTGCATTCTTCTTTTATATTAATAAATTGCGATGGTTGCCAAAGGAATTGGTAACCGATCTTTTTCCAAATAGCATAGAAGAATTATGAGATATCTCTCTTTTCTAATTTCCTTAGTTATGTTTCTTTGCTTCTCCTCGATGGCAGCGCAAGGACCGAAGACCGCTTATTATTATAATTCTCAAACAGAACTCTCTTTCGCCGAGTGCAATATTCGCTATCCGAACGGGAATAAGAAAAAGATCGGTTTTTTCCCGGTTATTAATGAGCATAAATTTGCCCCGATGGGCATTGACGGGTATACCAAAGATATTCGCCTGAATGATGATATTGTATTCATTGCGGACGGTGAGAAGCACTCCGGTGAATCCGATTGTTACGCCAAGGTTAATGTCGCGAATAAGGTTGTTATGTTCTACGCAGATTTCCCCGGGAGAATAGGGAAGAGGCAGAGCCTGAAAGAGAGAATAAGCCACGCCATTACGGAAAGAGCCAAAAGAGTGGTTGTTGTTTCTTTTACAAATCAAACTCCACTATATAATGTAAAAATGAGAAGAGAGATTCCCGTTGTTTCCGTTAACAATTCCATTGCCCGTGATATTTTTAGAGAAGCCGGGTATGATTATAATAGGATGCTCAATAACTGGAGGGAAGGTAAAATTCCTCCTTCCGAAAAGCTATCTTTAAAATTGAATCTTAACCTCAAAGGGAACTATTCAAGAGAGAGAAGCGGTAACTTCGAGTTTGCGTATCATCCCGATTTTATTAGTAAGGAAACCATAAAGCAAATCGAAAAACTCAACAACGGAGCTATCGATTTTCTTCTGAAACTCTTCGCGAAGGGGGGACTAAAATGGAAAAAGGAAAGAGTGGTCTATTTCGATAGTTTCGAAGCGAAGATTTTTTATACCGGTTATTGGGGAGTAGGATTTAGTAGCGACGAAGGGGTTTTTAATGTCTTGTTGAAATCGAATGCCAATTACGGGCTCGCCGTTCACGAGAATACACATTCGTTGCTTCGGAAAAACGGAAAAAGATTTATCTCCTTTTTTGACGAAGGCTTAGCAAGATATGCCGAAGCGATGGCTACGGATAGAAATGTTAACAACGTGAAAACAATAGAGTATCTGATTAGTGGCAAACTATTTCGTCTGAAAGAAATGCTCGATTTTCAGATAGGAAAGAACAGCTTGGAAACTAAAGTCGGGTATCCGGCCGCCGGTTCCTTTACCGAGTTTTTAATAGATAAATATGGTCTGAAAAGAATGTTTAGCTTAAATGGGAAATCGCTCAAGAGAGCTTTCGGGAAAGGTACCGATACTCTTGAACGGGAATGGCTTGGCTGGCTCAACGAAAAATATCCATTCGAAAAGAAGTACATTGTTGCACATCTGAAGTAACACAGGTAACTTAATACGGCTTTATCCGACGGAGTCTTCCATCATCTGCGAATGATAAATTCTATTCGTTGGAATTCCTTAAATAAGTTACTATTCCTCGGATACCAAAGATATAACTAATCACCTTACCGATTTATCAAAGAAAACCGGCTGAATAAGCGGAACCATCCGTGGTATAATGGAAATTATTCGGAATTCAAACCAAAGGAGCATGAATTTGAAGCAAAGGAGGTAAACTTTGAACCAGAGGAGTATGAATTTGAAGCAAAGGATGTAAACTTTGAACCAAAGGAGCATGAATTTGAAACAAAGGAGGTGAACTTTGAACCGGAGGAGTATGAATTTGAAGCAAAGGAGCTGAACTTTGAACTAAAGGAGCATTACTTTACTTCAAACTTCAGATGATCTGCTCTGAATTACAGACGCTTTACTCCAAATCTCATATGCTCCGTAAGTTATTTCATCTCCTTTCCTATTTTTCCCGGACGCTTTGAAATAAACTTCAAAAACTCCGTAAGTTTTTTCGGATGATTTACTCTGAACTTAACCTCCTTTACTTCAAATTGGGTAGTGTCTCAAAAAGTGTGTACATTCGAAAATAAGTGAATACTAGTTTTCTAATCTCTCGGCAAATATATCCTTAAATTGATTTAAAATAAAACCCCATCCGGCTATAGGTTTAGTCCAAGCTCTTTCTACGTTTCTACATGCCAAATAAACAGCTTTAATGGCAGCTTCATCGGTTGGGAATTGGGTCTTATTCTTTGTGTATTTTCTAATGTTCTTATTTAGATTCTCTATAATATTTGTAGTATAAATGAGCTTTCTTATTTCAACGGGATAATCAAAATAGTTCGATAGATTCTCCCAATTTGTAAACCATGAGTTGATTGGCATCCTATATTTGCTTCCCCATTTCTCTCTTAATTCTTCGAGTGCCTTTTCTCCGGCTTCTTTGTTCGGAGCTTCATAAACATTCTTCAGATCTATAGTAAAAAGCTTTCTATCCTTATAGGCTACGTATCTTAGTGTGTTGCGTATTTGATGTAGCACACAGACTTGAGTTACGGTTTTTGTGAATGTTTTCTTGATTACATCCGTAAATCCCTTCAGATTGTCTGTTGAGCTTATTAGGATGTCTTTTACTCCTCTTGATTTTAGGTCTGTTAATACTTCATACCAGTAGGATGAGGATTCTTCTTTGCTTAGCCATAGGCCTAATACTTCCTTGCGCCCTTCGCTGTTTAAGCCGATGGCTATGTTTATTGTTTTGTCTGCTAATCTGTAGTTCTCTCTTATCTTTATATGGAGGGCGTCCATCCAGACGATATAATATAATTTGTCCAGTGGTCTGTTCCTCCATTCTTCTATTTTCGGTAATATTTTATCGGTCATTCTCGATATCGAGCTTTTATCTATCTTCACCCCATATATGTCTTCTATACTCTCTTGTATGTCTCTTACGCTCATTCCTTTGCTGTACAATAACAGTATCTTTTCTTCTATCATATCTATTACTTTCTTTCGCTTCGGGACTAGTTTTGGGGTGAAACTCCCATTCCTATCTCGCGGTACTTCTATGCTGTATTCCCCGTTTTTAGTCTTTACTAGCTTGGCTTTATTGCCGTTCCTACTGTTTTCTTTTCCTTCTTCTTCTCTCTTTTGGTACTTCTCATAGCCCAGATGTTCATCCATTTCTGCTTCTAACAGAGTTTCTATGGTTTCCTTATATAACTCGTCAAAAAAACTATGTACATCTTTTCCTTTTAGTTCTTTCTTTAGTAATCCTTTCAATTCTTCTTTATTCCCTTTTTCCATGGTGTCTCCTTTTTTTTGTGCGAATATAGTGTTTTTTTTATTTACACACTTTTTGAGACACTACCTCAAATTGCTGAAGAATTCTACCAATTCCTGTAAACTGAAGGAATTACTACGGGGGATAATGAGTCACCGGGTTGTAAATAATCTTTTCTCCCCGGTGTAAGGTGTTCTCGAAAAGGGGAGATTAGTAATATGAACTAAAGGGATTTCTTTGCTTGCAAACCTCGCTATTGCAATAGTAAGAAATTCTATCCGAAGAGCAGGCATCTTTCCGAGACAGGGAACTAGGTTAGTTAGAGAAATTTTATTCGTTCAAATGGGGTATGTATTTCAAAATACAGATTCTTAACGTAAATATAACATCCCGTAAATGTTAGAGATTATTAGAGTAATACTTCAGGAAGGCTATAATAACAAGGGGAAAAGGGTTTGATATCATTAAAACAATAGGGCAATTGGATAGAAAGAGTTTAAAACTTATATGAAATGTCAACTTTTTTTCGCAAATTGTCTCTTCATTTTTGGTGATATATGAAACATTTTAGTAAGATTCAAAAAATCATTGATGAGAATGAAAGTTTTGTTCTCTCCACTCACGTTAACCCTGACGGGGATGCTTTGGGCTCTGAGCTTGCCTTTTACTACTATTTAACCGCGTTAAAAAAGGATGTAAGGATTATAAATCATAGTCCGGTTCCGGAAACACTAATGTTTATGGACGCTGACAATGTAATTGAGCAATATGAAGAAGAGAAGCATTATGACCTGATACAAAGCGTAGATGTTTTGGCCGCTATTGATCTCAATCAGTTGGGAAGACTCTTCAGCATGGAAGAGGCTTTCAGAAATAGTCCCGCTACAAAGATGTGTATCGATCATCATCAGGATCCTGAAAACTTTACAGAGCACATGTTCGATTATCATGATGCCTCTTCGACCGGGGAAATTATTTTCGATCTCTTCAAAGCAACCGGTAAGGTTGAGCTTAATGAGAAGATTGCGCTAAATCTTTATACTGCGATAATGACTGACACCGGCTCTTTCAAATACGAAAGGACAACATCGAAGATTCATCTGATTGTGGCCGAGTTGCTTACCTACGGAATTATTCCCCGCGAAATTGATTATCTGATAAACGAGCAGGGAAGTTTAAGCCGATTAAAACTACTCGGAAGAGCATTCGATTCTTATAAGATAGATGAGACCGGTGTTATCGGGCATATGACGATTACGAAAAAGGATTTGGAAGAAGCAAACGCTGTTGAAGCCGATATTGAAGGCTTTGTGAATTACTGTATGTCCGTAAAAGGGGTGCAGATCGGATTGCTTTTCTTTGAGATGGAGAATGGTGTAAAAGTCAGTTTCAGATCGATAGGAGAAATTCCCATACGGGATCTGGCTATGGAATTCGGGGGCGGAGGACATTTTCACGCTGCCGGCGCAAGAATTTTCGGCGGAGAGATTATTGAGTATAAGGAAAAGGTACTCGAGGCCGCAAAAAAATATGTAAAGTTCGCGAGGAAATAGATGTATAAAAAGATTGATATTCAGTTTGGTAAATTCGGAGAAGAATCACTCCCGAAATCATGTTCCCTCTCTTTCATCGTTAAGAAAGGAAAAGATGATGAGATAAGGGAGGCATTGAAGGAACATCCGTTTAACGAGTTGCAAGTAGAGGCTTTGATCGAGGGAAAGTGTAGCGAGATAGAATGCTACTGGATGGATGAAACTCCCGCGGTAGAGACAGTTCATTTGCTCAAGTTAGATAAGAAGTTCGATCAGGATTATTTCCGTAATTACCTTGCCGGATTCATCGGAAAAATTTTCGAGAAAGGTATTTGCAATCTTGAAGTAGTGATTCCCGAATACAAGCAATTCTCGAAATACTTCACGAGTGAAGAGTATTATTATCAATCTTTTGTTGAAGGACTTTTGTTAGGGAATTACGAATTCGACAAATATAAATCGAAGAAGGAAAAGATTGATTCACTTGAGGTGATAATAAATTCCTCGAACGAAAAGCTTACGAACTCTGCTATTGTGCAAGGGGAATATCTGATAGAATCGGTTAGCTTTGCCAAGGATTTGGTTAACGAGCCTGCTATTGTTCTTACCCCTATGGAATTAGCCAAGAGAGCGGAGATAGAGTTGGTTAAGTTCGGAGTTGATGTTACGGTTCTTACAAAGACCGAATTGGAAGATAAGAAGATGGGAGGGATATTAGCTGTTGGTGGCGCCAGCGCTAACGATCCGTGCCTGATAAAAATGGAATACAAACCGAAGGGAAAAGCAAAAAAGAAAGTTGCTCTTGTTGGAAAGGGAGTAACATACGACGCCGGAGGTTTATCAATAAAGCCGACAAGCGGCATGGTTGATATGAACGCTGATATGTCGGGAGCCGCGGTTGTTATCGGTATTATAAAAGCTGCCGCGATGAATAATGTAAATATAGAGTTAGTGGGTTTTATTCCTGCGGTCGAGAATATGATATCGGGTAATTCTTATAAACCGGGGGATATCTTAACAAGCTATTCCGGCAAGACGATTGAAGTAAAGGATACTGACGCAGAAGGAAGGCTTGTACTGGCCGACGCTTTAACATACGCCTCGGAACATAAGCCGGACGAGATAATTGATTTTGCTACCCTTACAGGCGCTTGTGTGGCTGCGTTGGGAGAGTTTACCGGCGGTCTGTTTACCGATTCGGATAAGATTGCCGAAGGGCTATCAGCGGCGGGGAATAAAACATACGAAAGAGTTTGGAGAATGCCATTCTGGAAAGAGTTTGATAAGTTGATCGAAAGTGATATAGCCGATGTATCTAATTTAGGCCCAAGATGGGGAGGAGCTATTACCGCGGGTAAGTTCCTGGAGAATTTTGTAGATGATAAAATAGATTGGGCTCATCTTGATATTGCCGGTCCGGCTACAAAGCATAAGTTCAAAAATTATACTGAGAAATGGCATACGGCTTTCGGTATTCGTTTGGTTTACGAATACCTTAGCAAGTAATTAGTTTTCCAAGAGAAGACCGTCTTTCATTTCGAATACGATATCGGCAAGCTTTACAAGCTCGGGGTTATGAGTAACGAGTAGTAAGGTTTGGCGATATTTGTTTTTTAAATCGAGAAACAGTTGGTGAACTAGTTCGCTGTTCTTCGAGTCGAGATTACCCGTTGGTTCATCTCCGAACATAATGCTTGGGTTATTAACCAAAGCACGCGCCATTGCTACTCTTTGTTGCTCACCGCCGGAAAGTTCGGAAGGCTTATGATGAATTCTTTCGGCAAGCCCGACGATCTCTAAAATTTCCTTACTCTTTATCTCAGCTTTCTTTGGCGAAATACCTCTGATCATTTGAGGAATATTAACGTTCTCCAAAGCGGTAAATTCCGGCAACAGGTGATGAAACTGAAATACAAATCCGAGATGTTCGTTACGAAAATCGGAAAGCTTATCGTCGCTTAGTTGGAAAAGGTTCGTGTTGTTCATTACAACACTACCCGAATCCGGTTTGTCCAATCCTCCCAGAATATGAAGAAGAGTACTTTTGCCCGCGCCGGATGCGCCTACAATAACAGTGATTTTCTCTCTTTCCAATGAAAGGGAAACACCTTTAAGTATATCCAAAGTCTGGTTGTTATTCTTCTTAAAAGATTTACAAATATTTTCGCATTTCAGTATATGATCCATATCTCTACCGGGAATAATTATTCGTATTTTATTGCGTCAATGATATTAATTTTAGCCGCGCGTTTGGCCGGATAATATGAGGCCAAAAATGTAAGGAACATCGAGGCGAGAGCTATAATAAAGATATCCCAAAATCTTACTTGCATAGGAATAGCGTCGATAAGAAACTTGGTAGAATCCAGTGAGTAAATTTTAAATTCAATTTGTAACCAACAGACAAAGAGCCCCAAAGCGACTCCGGTTAAAGTCCCGATGCAACCGACCAGTAATCCTTCGAACATAAAGATACGCAAAATGGAATTCGCTTTCATACCCATAGCGCGAAAGACTCCGATATCTTTCTTCTTTTCGTGGACAGTCATTGTTAATGAGCCAAGAATATTAAATGTTGCTACGGAGATGATAAGGCTTAGCAGTAAAAAAGCTCCCCATCTTTCCAACAGCATAACGCTGTAAAGATCCTCGTGCAAATCGTACCATGAACGAATTGAGAAATCCTCTTTTCCGAAGTTGGCAAGCATTTCGTTTTTTATTTTAGTCGAGGCATCCATATCATGCAATCTTATTTCATAACCTGATATTCTATTATGCATGTTAAGAACTTGTTTGGCGGCATCGAGAGAAGCAAAACACATCCCGACATCGTATTTGGGATTCTGCGCGGAAAAGACAGCCGACACAACAAATCGCTGTGTTCTGGGAATAACCGTGAAATTGCTTACCATCTTTTCAAGATTCTTAATTGAGCTTACTGTAATAGTATCTCCTATCCAGCAAGATATCCTGTTTGCAAGTCTGGCACCTATTACAATTTTATCTATTCCCTCTTCCTTGTCCAAGCCGAATTTGCCTGATATAATTACAGTTTGTATTCCCCAGTCACTATTCTTCTCGCTCTCTTCAATACCTTTTAATTCGACTATCTCGTATGAGCGATCCCCTTTTATTATTACTTTCCCCTCGGCAAAAGGGGAGAAGGACTTTATCGTAGGATATTTAACAAATTCTTCTTTTAGCTTGAGTAGTTCGGTTGTTGCTTCGCTATTCTTTGCTGTTACAGTTAAATGAGGATCAAGGTTTACTAGCATTGAGGTTACTAATTCTCCGAAGCCATTAAATACGGAGATAACAATTACCAATGCAGCTACTCCAAGAATAATACCTGCGGTTGATATTCCTGAGATAATCGAAATGAAGTTAATCTTTCTTTTCGATTTGAGATATCTTTTGGAAATGAATAATTCGAACATATCAATCAAACCTTATCGCGCTAAGAGGTTGTATTTTCGCCGCAATGTAACTCGGTATAAAAGCCGAAACAACACTTAAGGCAAAAGCAATAACAGAAACAATTAAATAATTCCAGGGATCAATAGTTATCGGAACAGTTGACAAATAGTAAACCGAAGCCGGAAGCGAAACTAACTCGAAGCTAATCTGTAGCCAACTAAGAAGAAACGCAAGGGCGTTACCTATTACTATTCCAATAAAAGAAAGGTACACTCCTTGAATTACAAATATTTGTAATATCTGATTCCTTCTGGCTCCCATTGATTTGAGAATTCCTATCGCCTGAGTTCGCTCAAGGACTATCATTAATATAGTCCCTACAATATTGAAGACGGCAACCAGAATAATAAGTCCCAATATCAGTGGAATCGGTTTCCTCTGTAGTTCCAACCAAGTGAATATATGTTGAAATTGTTGAAATACGCTTCTGGCATAGTAGGGATAACTAAAATAATCTTGTAATGAATTACTGAGACTATCGATTTTGGTGATGTCATTAAGCTTAATATTATAGCCGGAGATAATATGTGAGTTATCTATGAGTGTTCCTGCTTCCTTAAAGGAAACATATGCTTTCATATCATCATATTCCGCCATACCGCTTTTGTAAATACCGGAAACCCTATATTGTTGAATAGCGGGTGGATTGTTAAAGGTAGGCATCTTATCTCCTTTAAGAGAAAAGATTAGGACTTTATCATCTACCTTCAATAGCAATTTCTCTGCTAATGTTTCACCGATAAGAATTCCAGCTAATCCGTCTTTTTCCTCAAAGCTCATTTCGCCTGCGGTAATATACTTCTTTAATTCCGATTCATGATATTTTTCAGTTACTCCGGTAACAACAATTCCTTCCGAATTCTGTTTGGAGCGAATTATACAATTCTTTGAAATATAAGGAGTAATCTCTTCGCAATAAGGATTTAGCTGATTTTCTATCTCCTTTATAATAATAGGATTGTCCGGGAGATTCTTTCCCGAAAATCCCGAGACTACAATATGAGAATTGAAATTAGTAATCTTTTCCCTTACGGTATTTTCGAATCCATCTAAAATGGTAAGGGCAATAATGAGAACTGCTACTCCTATCGCTATACCTACAATAGTAATTGCGGAGATAAGAGATATTAGCTTCGAATCCGTTTTGGAATGAATGTATCTATTTGCTATGAATAAGGGTAGTTTCATAAGAATATTAAATATTTCAGAAAAGACAGACTAGTAGTATAAAGAAAAAATAAAATAATGTAAAAAACTATTTGACATTCTTAAGCAAAAGGTATAGATTAGTATCCCTTATCGGGAAGCACTTTGTAACACTTTCTGATAGCGCCTCGGGGCGTAGCGTAGTCCGGTTAGCGCGCCTGCTTTGGGAGCAGGAGGTCGCAGGTTCGAATCCTGCCGCCCCGACAAAAACGATCTTTTTGTTTTGAAATTTTGGCTGTAAGCTATATATTTGCGCCAGTAGCTCAATTGGATAGAGCAACGGCCTTCTAAGCCGTAGGTTAGTGGTTCGATTCCACTCTGGCGTACAGAAGATATATGGTGGGTGTAGCTCAGTTGGTTAGAGCGTCTGGTTGTGGCCCAGAAGGTCGTGGGTTCAAATCCCATCACTCACCCCACTGAGTTTAAGTTTTACGGCCCCATGGTGTAATTGGTTAACACGCCACCCTTTCAAGGTGGAGAGTACGGGTTCGATCCCCGTTGGGGTCACAAAGCTCTGAAGTTTTTACTTCAGAGCTTTTTTTATTTTAAACGGTTTATTCTTATCTTTGCTCAAATGCTTTATTTACCTACAAAATAGTTTTGACCATGAAGATATATACCTCATATCCTGAAGTAATCGCAAACAAGAATACTTATAGCACTGATCCGAAGTTGCGTGCTAATTGTTTTCTAGGGACTTCCTTACATTTCTTTAAAAATATTGGAAAAGCGATATGGATTTCTAATCGAAAAGCGAAGAATGGAACCTATGACGATTATAATTGGGCTGCCGCTTCTTTGGAGATACTGCGCGGAGCTGAGAAGGCCGGCTTAGAATTTCATTTTTCCGGTTTGAATAATATAACTTCCTTCGACGGACCTGCTGTCTTTATCGCTAATCATATGAGTACATTAGAGACATTAATACTTCCTTGTATCATTCATCCGGTTAAAAGATGTCTTTTTGTTACAAAGCAAGAATTAACGGATTATCCTGTTTTCGGACCTGTTAATAGCGCAAGAGAACCGATCATTGTTGGTAGGAAAAACCCTCGTGAAGACTTGAAGCATGTAATGGAGGAAGGAGCTCAGCGCATCTCCGAAGGAAAGTCTATTATTATTTTCCCTCAGAAAACAAGAAGCTTTGAATTGAACCCCAAGAATTTCAATACGCTCGGTATAAAACTTGCCCAACGAAATAATATCCCAATTGTACCAATAGGCTTAGTCGCTGATGCATGGGGGAATGGTAAATATATTAAGGAACTTGGCAAAATAGATCCGAAGAAAAAGGTTATGATAGAATTCGGTGAACCTATGGAAGTTAAAGATAAGGGGCACGAAGAGCATCAGGCTTGCATTGACCATATTGCGAATTGTCTCCGTAAATGGGGCAGAGATGAGCTAATAAAATAATATATAATAGATTAAACGGGAGTGCGATTGGACTTCCGTTTTTGTTTTATATTCCTATCGTTACACTACTTAATATTACGATAATATACAGATAACATTTACTTAATCCCCACATAATCTTCAGTTAATATTCAAATCGTACATTTGCTACCGTAAGAATCAAAATTAAATATTGGTAGGAGAATTTAGTACGATGCACCATATTCAAACAAAGGAACTACTTAACACCCGAAGCATTCTGCTATTCATTATAGGATTGGTTTGCTACTCTAATGCATTTGCGATGGAATCCGGAAGGATAACCGGTACTGTAATGGACGCCGAACTCGGAGAAGCGTTGATTGGTGCCAATATTGTCATCGAAGGGACATTATATGGCGCAGCGACCGATATTAATGGTAAATATATAATAGAAGGAGTACCTACAGGTAAATATAATCTGACCTTTTCAAGTATTGGTTTTGCGAAAAGCAAAGTAACCGATGTAATTGTTGATGACGGCGGGACTACGAATATAAATATTATTCTTAAAACAGAGAGTTTCGAAACGGATGAAGTTGTAATAACCGCTAAGGCAGTTAATAACACAGAAGCATCTCTGCTGGTGAAAAGACAAAAGGCCCTGGCCGTAAGTGACGCAATAAGTGCCGAGCAATTTGGCAGAAGCGGCAGTAGTAATGCGGCAGAAGCTGTAAAGCAGGTTGTCGGTGCGTCGGTTGTTGATGGGAAACATGTTTACGTTCGTGGTTTGGGAGATAGATATACAAGTACTCAGTTAAACGGAGCTGAGATTCCAAGTGTTGATCCGTATAAAAGAGCAGGGGCAATAGACCTTATCCCATCCGGACTTGTGGATAATATTCAAGCCGTGAAAAGCTTTACAGCTGATAAGCCGGGAAACTTCTCCGGAGGAAGTGTAGATATCAAGACCAAAGATTTTCCAGATAAACTTAATTTTACATTCTCTACCGATGTCTCTTACAATTCTCAATCAACCTTTAAAGGAGGAGCCCTTACTTATGAAGGTAGCTCTTCCGATTGGTTGGGAATGGGTGCTGCTGATAGAGATATTCCGAATATAGTAGGGAGCAAGATATATACACCATCTGCGGGCAAGGCACAACGAGACGCAAATTTAGCCAAAGATATCGACTCGAAGACCAAAGCATTTAATTCTCAAATGAGTCCGACCAAACGTACGGCACCAATCAATCAAAGCTATTCTATTTCGATAGGTAATCAAGTTAATCTGTTCGAAAGACCTTTGGGCTTTTTGGCAAGCTTATCTTATAAAAGAGATTTCTCTTCCTATAAGGAGGGACATCTGAACAGATGGGCCAGGGGAGTTGCGGACCAATCGAAAACGCAGCTGGATACAACTTACTCAATGAATGATACCAGAAGTGTTGACGAAGTATTATGGGGTGGTGTTGTGAAAGTTTCATACAAGCTAAACCGGAATCACATACTAAGCGTCAATGGATTATATAACCGAAATGGTGAGAGTACCGCAAGATATATATCCGGTTCTTATCCGTACGATATTGATCCCGATTGGAAATACGAGGCAAGGACATTACAATACAAAGAGAGGGCGCTTGGCTCGTTCCAACTTTCTGGAGAACACTATTTTGCTTCGTTATTTAACGCGAAGGTAAACTGGCAAGGATCTTACATGGAATCTTCTCAAGATGAGCCTGATAACAGATACTTTTATAACTACGTGACTCCGGATAATTTGTTTGGTATCAAATCGAATCTGCCCCCCGAAAGATATTTCAGATATACCGATGAAAACCAGAGAAGCGCACAAGTTGATGTTTCCATTCCTTTCAAGCAATGGAGTGAAAAGAAAGGGACTATAAAATTCGGAAGCTTCTATGCTAATAAGAACAGAACATTTCGTGAGAGAAGGTTCACCTATCAACCGGTTAATAAAGTAGGTACTTTCTTGAGGGAGAATGAAGGTGATATAAATTCTCTCTTCTCCGATGAGTATCTGGGGTGGACGGGAACCGATACACTTCCCAACGGAATAGAGTTGAACAGAATAGGAATGTATATTCAGGAAACAGATCAAACTTCCAGCAACTACGGAGCCGATAGAGAGATAGCAGCCGGATACGCTATGATTGATCTTCCGTTGTTTGAGAATATCAGAATGATTGCCGGAGCTCGTTTTGAAACGACTGATATGGGAATAGTAAGCAGAGATACGAATCAGGTCAACGGAGGAGTTAATACAAGAGATCTGTTGCCTGCATTTAGCTTAATATATTCACCTACACAAGCTATGAATATTAGAGCTTCGTATGGTAAAACTTTGGCTCGCCCAAGCTTCAGAGAGATTTCCCCATTTACTAACTACGATTTCAATGGTGGCGATACTTATGTAGGGAATCCCGAATTGAAAAGGACACTAATTGATAACTTCGATTTGAGATGGGAGTGGTATATACGCCCGGGAGAAGTATTTGCCATGAGTGGTTTTTATAAGAAGTTCAGTGATCCGATTGAGCTAAAAATAGATGACGCGGTTAACCAGGTAATGACTTGGACTAACGTTAACGAAGCGATTGTATACGGTCTTGAAATAGAAGCCCGAACACGCTTGGATATTATCTCCGATGATCTCCGTAATTTTCATATCGGAGGGAATTTGTCTTTGATAGAATCAGAAGTAGATATCGATAAAATGGAACTGGAAAGTATTAAAGCCTATGAACCAGATGCAGAGATGAAGAGACCGTTTCAAGGACAATCTCCATATATCTTAAACGCTTACCTTAACTATGATAATATCGAAGCCGGATGGACTGCAAGCATATTTTATAACGTGTTCGGTGAAAGATTGGCTGCGGTTGGTTCCGTTGGCGCTCCCGATGTTTACGAGCAGCCTTTCCACATGCTAAATGTCTCCGTTTCAAAGAGAGTAATAGAGAGATTAACACTAAAGCTTAGCGCAAAGAACCTGCTTGATTCGGATATGGAAAAGACTCAGGAATTCAAAGGGAAAGAGTATATATATAGTAGTCATAAAAGAGGGATAACACTCTCGGCTGGCATTAGGTATAGCCTATAAATAATATAAGGTGAGTCCCGCCAGACTCACCTTTCCAAAATATCATAAACTAGCAAATCATTTTGGAGGATCTTAATGAAAAAATCCTTAACTAATTTACTAATTTTTTCACTTCTTTGCTTAGTCTCTGTTAGTTATGGGCAACAAAGTGAATTCTTTGACAAAGCTAATTTCAAGGGAGCATTCGGTTCTTCCAACTGGCTTAAGGGCTGGACTGCTCTGGATCATTACCAATATCTACCCGATTATATCACCTCATCCGGTACCATAGTTGTAAAAGATGGTGATATCAATTCGGGGGATGTCATTTATTGGACTGCAGATAATACCTATATCCTCGACGGTTTTGTTTTTGTAGAGGAAGGAGCTATTCTCAATATCGAAGCAGGTACTGTTGTTAAAGGGAAAGCCGGACAAGGTGAAAACGCTTCGGCTCTTATCATCTCAAGAGGAGCCAAATTATTTGCCGAAGGGACGGCCGAAAAGCCAATCATTTTTACTGCCGAAGAAGATGATGTTACAGATCCATATGATCTTTCCTTACCTAAATCCAACCTTTGGGGCGGGTTGATAATTTTAGGTAAAGCTACAATCAATACTACCTCGGGTGAGGGGAATATAGAGGGAATTCCTGCCGAGTTAAGAACCGCGTACGGGGGGAATGATGATGATGATTGTTCCGGTATTTTGAAATATGTTTCGATCCGACACGGAGGAACTGATATTGGAGCCGGTAAAGAGATTAACGGACTGACATTAGGGGGAGTTGGACGAGGAACCACTATCGATTACATTGAGGTTTTCAATAATAACGATGATGGTTTCGAATGGTTCGGCGGTACCGTAAACGTAAAACATCTTGTTTCTGCTTTCAACGTTGACGACGCTTTTGATCATGACGAAGGATACAGAGGTAAGATGCAATTCCTGTTCGCAATTCAGGGGGAAGAAACCGGTAATCGCTTAGGGGAACATGATGGTGGAACTGATCCGGAAGACGGGGAACCATACAGCTTTCCGCATGTTTATAATGCTACTTTATTAGGTTCCGGTAAAACGTCCGTAAATCCTGAAAATGACCATATGTTTAAGATAAGAGATTTCTGGGGAGGTTCCTATAAGAACTCAATATTCGGCGATTTTCCCGGAGACGCTATGGATGTGGAAGACTTGACAAGTGGAAATGATAGCAAGAAACGATTGGATAACGGAGAGATTATATTCAAAAACAATCTCTATTTCGAATTCGGAGCCGGAAACGATATCTCTTCACTCGGTGCTCATGATTATGAATCGGCTTATCTTTCGAACAGTTCACATAATAACGCATATACCAATCCGAACTTAGGGGGAATAAACCGAAAAGCCTACACAAATGGTTTGGATCCTCGTCCGTTGGCCAAAGGGGCAGCTTATAATAATTCGGCTCCAATACCTGACGATGAATTCTTTGAGCATGTAAATTACAAAGGAGCATTTGGATCTTCCAATTGGTTAAAAGGGTGGACTGCCTTGGAGCATTATGGTTATTTAACTAATGATAAAACTCCGGCTAACACCGTTGTTGTAAAAGACGAAGATATAAACGCAAAAGATAAAGTTTATTGGACAGCCGACAATACATATATCTTGGATGGCTTTGTTTTTGTTGAAGAGGGAGCCGAATTAAATATTGAAGCCGGTACTGTAATTAAAGGGAAACCGGGACAAGGTGAAAATGCTTCCGCACTTATAATATCGCGAGGTGCAAGATTATACGCGGAAGGAACCGGAGTAGCTCCGATTATCTTTACAGCCGAAGAGGATGATGTAACCGATCCGTATGATTTGACTCTGCCTAAAACCAATCTTTGGGGAGGTTTAATACTTCTTGGGAAGGCCAAAATAAACACAACCACAGGTGAAGGTAATATTGAAGGTATTCCCGCCGAGCTTAGAACAACATATGGGGGAAATAGTGATAATGACTGTTCCGGTATCCTAAGATATATCTCAATAAGACATGGTGGAACCGATGTCGGGTCTGGAAAAGAGATCAACGGATTAACCTTAGGGGCTGTGGGGCGCGGTACTACTATAGATCATGTTGAGGTGTTTAATAACAACGACGACGGTTTCGAATGGTTTGGCGGAGCGGTTAACGCGAAATATTTAATAAGTGCTTTCAATGTTGATGATGCTTTTGATCATGATGAAGGTATAAGGGGAAAAATGCAATATCTGTTCGCAATACAGGATAAGGAAACAGGTAATCGCTTAGGTGAACATGATGGCGGAACCGATCCGGAAGATGGCGCTCCTTATACTTTCTCTGAAATATACAATGTTACATTCTTGGGCTCCGGTAAAACTTCTTCGAACCCGGAAAATGATCATATGTTCAAGATAAGAGATTATTGGGGAGGTTCATATAAAAACTCCATCTTCGGTGATTATCCGGGGGACGCGATGGATATAGAAGACTTAGCTTCCGGTAATGATAGTAAGATGAGACTTGATGCCGGAGAAATAATATTTCAACATAATATTTTCTTTGATTTCGGAGCAGGAAACACCTTAAATTCATTAGGCGCGCATAGCTACGAAAGCGATTTCCTTGGTAAAGTCGCATATGGAAACATAATGAGTAATCCGAATTTGGGATCGATAAGCAGAACAGCTTATTCCAAATCACTAGATCCTTGTCCTGCTCACAATGGAATAGCCTATAAAGATTTAACTGACTATATAACCGGGGTAGAAGAAAGCGCTTCGGAAGTAATTCCGGCAAACTATACTTTGTCACAGAATTACCCGAATCCGTTCAACCCGACTACTAAGATAGAGTTCGCCATACCGGCAGCAACCAATGTAAGATTGGTTGTTTATAACATACTAGGACAGAAAGTGGTTGTATTACTTGACGGGTATAGAAACGCAGGAGCATATACGGTTAATTGGGATGCTTCATCATTAGCAAGTGGTGTTTACATCTATAGCTTGGAAACTGATAATTATGTTAAAAATAAGAAAATGACATTACTCAAGTAGATCTCCTCTCTCCGCTTTGAAATGGGGTGTTGTGGTGGCACCCCGTTTCTTCATTTCAATCTTGGTTTTCTTCTATTTTTATTTATGTTAAATCTTGCTTTACCTTCATGTTATAAACTATTTCCTAATCAAGATATTTTTAAGTCGAAGCTGAGATTGCGGATAGTTTAGCATGCTTATGTGATGCAGACTAGGTAGGTAAAGTGGCGCGGAGCATCTAGGTAGTCTGTCGCAGAGCATCTAGGTAGTCTGTCGCAGAGCACCTAGGTAGTTTGTCACAGAACATCTAGGTAGTTTGTCACAGAACACCTAGGTAGTTTGTTGCAGAACACCTAGGTAGTCTGTCACAGAACACCTAGGTAGTTTGTTGCAGAACACCTAGGTAGTTTGTCGCGGAACAACTAGGTAGTTTGTCGCAGAACAACTAGGTAGCTTGGTGTAGATTACCTAGGTAAGATTATATAACATAGGAGTCTGTGTCATTGCAGTTTTCTTTATTGTTTCAATACCTATTAGTGCGCTGTATTCTCTTAAAATAACTTATTATTACCTTTTACTATAGTACTTTAAGGCTATTAAGAAACTCTACTGGATTTAATTCCATTATAGTACAAAAAAATAAAAGAAAGATTGAATCACATTCTCAAAAACATTAATATACTCTTAATTGTAATAAGATCCTTATCAAGAAAGATTAAGTTGATAACCATTTCAAACCAACAGGGGGTTGTATGTATTATAAAATTGAAGATTTTACAAAAGACTGGGCTAACGAAGATGAAATGACATTAAAGATCTTCAATGCTATTACCGAGGAAACAGCTTTCAAAAAGCCACATGAAGAGATTAGAAGTCTGGCAAGAATGGCATGGCATATCACCGAAACATTAACCGAAATGCCTGCCAAAGGTGGATTGTTAGAAGAAGATGTATTGGAAGGGAAGGAGATTTCGGCTGAGTTCAAAGAGATTGTAGATCTATATATAAAGCATAGTGGAATCTTGATAGAAGCAATTAAAGAGAAATGGAATGATAAGGCATTAACGGAGAAAGTGGAACTATATGGCGAATCATGGGAAAAAGGGAAATTACTCACTGTTTTACTAAATCACCAGATTCATCATAGGGCGCAAATGACCATTGCAATGCGTCTTGTGGGGTTAAAAGTTCCGGGAATATATGGCCCTGCCAAAGAGGAATGGGCTAACTTCGGCATGCCACCGATGGAATAGAAATTATTAAGCTATTTTGCTCTACCAAATAGAGAAAAAAAAGATTAAAGGCCATTCGAAGAGATATTAAAGTTTTAGTATCTTCGGGATGGCCTTTTGTTATATAATGAACTACAATATACTTATGGAGTGAAATGAAACACCTTCAATTTATGGAGAACGAATACCAGGAAGCCCTTAACTCATTAGAGTATTTTGAGAATACACTTAACGATTTGGATGGGAATCTATATAATTGGAAATGGTCTATAGTTGTAATGCATAATTGCCTGCAAAACTTTATGGTATGCGCCCTGAGAAACCGGAATAATCTGAACATATTAACGGAAGACACCGCAAGAAGATGGAGAGAGTATTACTTTAGAATTAAGAGAAGAGTCTTTAACGGTAAGCATCCTCCCGAAAGGTTAGATAGCTTCCTCTCTTTATATAGGAAACTACATAGTAATAGAATGTTAAAGTATCCCGAAAGTCAAAGATTTCAGCCGCATCCTCATCATGATGAAGCCGTAAGGAGACTTAATAAATTCAGAAATGGTTTTATTCATTTTATCCCTAAGACTCATGATGTTTCAGTTGATAAATTTCCTGAAAATATGCTAATAATATTGGAGATTATCAGGTTTATTATTGAGCGAAGTGGCAATATCCATTGGCGAAGAGAGGAAAGTAAAGAGAGAGCGAATAATCATTTGAAGAATATAGAACAAAAGCTGGAAGCGTTAAAAGTAAGTTATTTAGCCGAAGAAGTTAGCTAGCTATTTAAAAACAAAAAATCCGGTAAAATAACCGGATTTTCTAGTTGTCCCGCCAGGGTTCGAACCTGGACTCTTCTGATCCAGAGTCAGACGTGTTGCCAATTACACCACGGGACAATTTTTTAGAGGAGAAATATATAATTATTTCCTGTTTATTTCAAAGAAAAAATGGAACTGTAGGTAATAATGTAGTGAACTTACGATTTTAGTTTAGTGTTATTTATTATTTTATTATACTCCGAATATAATAATAGCTTCTTCAAAAGGAGAGAGTATGATTCATGTAGAACATGTTCCCGGCAACAAAGAAACTATTAACTCTATTAATATGAGCAACAGTACTATCTCGCAACTGCCTTACGTTTCCAATCTTCTTAATACCATTCCCGATTTGATTATCATTATTAACCAGCTACGCCAAATAGTGTATGCTAACGAAACCTTTGTTAGTGCCTTCGGGGCATCGGAGCAAAATGAGGTTTTGGGCATGAGACTAGGTGAAGTTGTAAAATGTGAGCATTCGGATCAACCTCCTTCCGGTTGCGGGACTTCGGAAAAATGTTCGGTTTGCGGTGCATTAAATGCTATGCTTAAGAGTTTGGAAGGTAAGCCTTGGAAGGATGAATGTCGCATTTTAACAAAAGAGAATGACGCGTTGGATTTGATGGTTAACGCGAGTCCATTTAAAGTAGGGGAAGAGACTTATTCTATTTGTACTCTGACAGATATCAGTAATGAAAAGAGGAGAAAAGTATTAGAGCGAATATTCTTCCATGATATTCTAAATACAGCCGGAGGTTTAAAGGGATTTCTCGAGTTGTTGAGGGAAGGGGATAAGGAAGAATTTGATGAGTATCTCTCCATATCCGAGGAACTTTCCGAGAAACTTATTGAAGAAATTATCGCACAACGCCAGATTAGCATGGCTGAGAATAATGAACTAACTATTCACCCGAGTCCCTTTACAACACGAGAGATAATGGGAGAAGTTAAGTTGCTATATGAAAACCATAATGTTGCTGTTGAGAAAAAGATAGTAATTGAAAAGGAAACAGATGATCTTGTTATAATAACCGATAAGACGGTGCTACGGCGTGTATTAGGAAACTTGATTAAGAACGCTTTGGAAGCTAGCCCAAAGGGAGCAACGGTATACATTTCCTCAGCGGAAGTGGATGATATGATAGTTTTTGCGGTTAAAAATGGTGGAGTTATACCTAAGGAAATACAATTTGAGCTATTTAAGCGATCTTTCTCTACCAAAGGAACCGGAAGAGGAATAGGTACCTACAGCATAAAACTCCTGACCGAAAAATACTTAAAAGGTGAGGTATGCTTCGAATCAGATGAAAAAGTAGGTACCGTTTTCAGAGTGACCTATCCTAAAAAGATTAAGTAGTTATTTTAATTCTGTGGGACATGGACTAAGAAATACTCTTTGGCTGTGTCCCCGATAGATTCCGCCTCTTCTTTTGTCATATGAATCATATCCGGTTTTATCTTGGCTCCGGCTTCTAATATTGCAAGATCAGCTCCTTTTGCTTTCTCAACCAAAGTGTTGCAATAAGCCGTATCACCACCGTAGCAAATCGATTTTCCTTTATAGATAAACTTAAATCCCAGAGAAGGAATTTCCTTTAATACCCCAGTATCCGAAAGCTCTTTATGGCATACTTTAAAAGGTTCGATAAGTATATTGTTTCCTTCTATCTCAGTCTGGTTTTCAATAGGAATCATATCTATTTTATATGAAAGCTCGGTTGAGTAGACCTCGATAAAAGCTTTGTAAATCGATACAATCTCTTTGGCTCCTTTGGGAAAATAGATATTGATAGGAGCGGATCTTTTCATTACTGAAAAGTAAGTAAGTAGGGACCACAAACCACCGATATGATCATGATGGCCGTGAGAAATAAAGATATCGGATATCTCCAGAATCTCTTTCTGATTTAGGTTATTGTTCAAGTCTCTAAGGATGCCGTCCCCCGGATCTACTATTATCTTAGAGCTTTCCGTAGTGATTAATATTCCCGTTGCAATGTTAGGAATAGAGCAGAATATTTCGATATAGAAATCATCCTTCTGCCAAATCAGAGGATATTCCGGTGTATACTTTTTTCTCATCTATTCCTCATCCTCATCACAAGCACAATTATGTACTGTATTACACTTACCAAAGATATTAAAGGAATATCCGGTTGGAATAAAGTTATACTCCTTACAAATCTCCGCTATAAGCTTATCTATTTTCGGGGAAGAGAATTCTTGTATCTTCCCACACTTGGTGCAGATCAGATGGTCATGTTTCTTACGATTTAGTATCGGTTCATAGTATGATTTGTTTTCACCGAAGTTTCTTTTTGCCAAAAGATCACAGTTAGCTAATAGATCAAGAGTATTATAAACTGTTCCTCTTGATACGTTAGATCCAGCGTTTTTCATAGCTACAAATAGTTCGTCTGCACCGAAGTGGTCATCCGATTCCATGGCGTAATCCAAAACCTCAAACCTCTCAGGAGTGATTCTGTGTTTAGCCTCCTTTAGGTATTTTTTGAATAGTTCCCGCGCTTTAATCTTATCCAAGTCGTTTCCAGTTGTTTTTACTTTATCTAAAAGTAAATAATAATGAACTAATAATCAAAAAGGTTGGTTTAGATAAATAAAAAGAGAAGCAACACTAAACTACTTTATTTCCATAAGGAGGAAGAAATGACAAAGACATTTGAGATCATTGAGTTGGTTGGTACTTCAACCGAAAGTCTTAGTGAGGCAATTAAGGTGGCCTTAAGAACCGGCGGAAAGGAGAATGAAATAAGCTGGTTTGAGGTATTGGAACAAAGAGGAAGACTAATTGACTCTGAAACTATTGAGTTTCAGGTAACACTAAAAATAGGTAAGAAAAACAATTAAAAGGAGAATAATAATGACACCAAAAGTAGGCGATTTGGCCCCTGATTTTACCTTGATAAGTAATTCGTTAGAGAATGTTACACTAAGTGAGTATCGCGGTAAGACCAATGTGATACTGCTCTTTTTCCCACTTGTAAACACCCCCGTATGCGAAAAGGAATTATGCTCAATGCGAGACGGAATATCCCAATACTCGGATCTGAATGCGGAGATATTGGCGATCAGTGTTGACAGTCCTTTTGCTCAAAAACTGTGGGCTGATAAGAACGGATTTAACTTCAAGTTACTAAGTGATTTCAATAAAGAAGTAGCAAAAAGTTACGTAGCGTTGTATGATATATTTGCTCCCGGTAAGTTTGATTACAGAGGTGTTGCCAAAAGGTCCGCCTTTGTTATTGATAAGGAAGGAGTAATAAGATATGCCGAAATTCTTGAAGACGCAGGAATGGAGCCAAGTTACGATGGAATTAAGGAAGCACTGAAAAATCTCGGATAAAGGTTCTGAAATGATTATCTTTCCCCTTTAAGTTTTTTCCTTAAAGGGGAATGTCCTTGCTTTTCAAATAATATGGTGGAGTAGAATGATATTAGAAGAAGGTAATAAGGCACCTGAGTTTACCTTGCCGGACGGGGAAGGTAAGGAAGTTGCTTTAAAGGATTATTTAGGGAAAAAGGTTATATTATATTTTTACCCGAAGGATATGACAAAAGGGTGTACACAAGAAGCTTGCGACTTTAGGGATAATCTTCCTGAGTTTGAAAGGCTTGGTGTTGATGTATTGGGGATCAGTAAAGATCCGGTTGCTTCTCATAAAAGATTTGCTGATAAGCATGATCTTAATTTTATACTTCTAAGTGATGAAGAAGTGAAAGTGTCGGAAAGTTACGGAGTGTGGAAGGAAAAAAGCATGTACGGTAGAAAGTATATGGGAATAGAAAGAAGCACTTTTGTAATTGACGAACAAGGAATGGTTCAAAAGAGCTACCGCAAAGTAAAAGTGACCGGACATGTTGATACTCTATTGGCAGAACTAAACAATGGAATACAATGATATACGTTACAAGACGCGAATCCTTTAGTGCCTCCCATCGCTTGCATAGTGATAAGCTTTCCGACGAAGAGAACGAAAGGCTTTTCGGTAAATGTAATAATTACCATGGGCATGGCCATAATTATATTCTTGAGGTAAAAGTAGCGGGAGAGATTAACCCGATTACCGGTTATGTTATTGACCTCAAAAAGCTTAAGCAGATTATTCAAGAGCATGTAATTAGTAAACTAGATCACAAACACTTAAATTACGATGTTGAATTTTTGCAAGGTTTGGTTCCGACTGCCGAGAGCATAGCTATTGGTATTTGGAATATTTTGAAGGAAAAGATTCATGAGGGTGAGCTTTATTCCGTAAAGCTTTATGAAACTGAGAATAATATTGTGGAATATAAAGGAGAATAGAAAAGGTGAATTTGGAAAAAGTTGCCGGAAATGTTAAAGAAATATTAGTTGAGCTGGGAGAAGATCCGGAAAGGGAGGGGCTACTAAAGACTCCCGAAAGAGTTGCCAAGGCATATAAATACCTTACACGCGGTTATAAGAAAGATATTAAAGAAGTTCTTAACGGAGCCATCTTCGAAGAGAAATATGATGAGATGGTTATTGTAAAGGATATTGATTTTTACAGTATGTGTGAACATCATATGCTTCCGTTTTACGGGAAGGTACATGTAGCTTATATTCCCGGAGGAAAGATTGTAGGGCTAAGCAAGATTCCGAGGATTATAGATGTATTTGCGCGTAGATTGCAAGTGCAGGAGAGAATGACACAGCAAATAGCTGATATTTTAGATGAGTATCTTGAGCCACAAGGAGTAGCTGTAGTAGCAGAAGCTTACCATATGTGTATGATGATGAGAGGTGTTGAAAAGCAGAACTCGTATACGGTAACAAGCGCAGTCCATGGAATCTTTAAGACTAATGATAGAACTCGTTCGGAATTTCTAAGTCTGATAGGAAGGAATAGACTGTAATGGAAGATAAAAAGAGTTGTGTTTGGGTAACCGGTGCCAGTTCGGGAATAGGTAAAGCTATTTCTTTGGAGTTCCTTACGAATGGAAAGAGAGTGGTGGGTTCTGCCAGACGCATTGAAGCTCTTAATAAAGTAAAAGATGGGAATGATAGTGCGAAAGAGAGCTTTATCCCTGTTGTGGCTGACTTCTCAAACCGTGAAAGTATTACCAATGCCTATAATAAAATAGCATCTGAGTATACAATCGATTGCTTGATCAATAATGCAGGTACCACAGTCTTTAAGCCAGCTTTGGATACCTCATTTGATGAGCTGGAAGATATCGTAAAAACGAATCTTATAGGTTCAATGATTTCTACTCAACTAGCTATTGAAGGGATGGTGAAAAAAGGGAGTGGGTGTATTATTAATATTCTCTCAGTGGCAGCCGAAAAGATTTTTACTAATAGTAGCGCTTACGCTGCATCCAAAGCAGGATTAAGAGCTTATATGAATGTATTGCGGGAAGAACTGCGAGAGCACAACATTAAGGTAATCAATGTCCTTCCCGGAGCTACTAAAACACCTATTTGGCCAAGTAAAGCTCTTGAGAAATATTCCAACAGAATGATGAGTCCTACTGATATTGCTAAAATAATATATGAATTATACTCTATTGATAGTAGCCTAGTACCGGAAGAGATTGTTATTCGTCCTCCTAAAGGGGATTTGTGATTCTGTTGTATGGGTTGTATAGTCCTAAGTAATATTGGATTGCTTCATAATTATGAAATGAAATAGTAAAAAAAATAAAAAAGATATAATTTCGGTATTGATTTTCTTTGATATGGAGTTTATTTTTCCAACTTGATTTTTGCGGAAGTGGTGAAATTGGTATACACGCTATCTTGAGGGGGTAGTGCTCGTAAGGGCGTACGGGTTCAAGTCCCGTCTTCCGCACAATTCTTTTTTAATCTTCAAAACAAAGGATTAGCAAATGAAAAGATTACTCGTCCTTATATTCTTCATCGCGATATCATTTCTAAACGCTCAAACATTAGAAGAAAATGCTGACGCAGCAAAACTCTACAACGAAGGGAACTCACTTCGAAAAGCTGGAAGTTATAACGAAGCCATAGCCAAGTACGAAGAAGCAGCAAAGCATGCTACTGACTACAGAATTTTTTATCAGCTTGGTGTTACATTAAAGAAACAAAGAGAATTCAAAAAAGCTGAAGACGCACTCAAAAAATGTCTTGAAGCCAACGACAAATTCGCTGTCGGGTATAACGGATTGGGTGGAGTGTATTTTTCAGAAGGCAAATATCAAGAGGCTGTTGACGCTTTCAAAAAGTTCGATGAACTTACTGAAAAGAATGATCAGAAAGCAAAGGCAAAGCAATCTATTGCCAGTGCTTATACTAAGCTTGGAATTAATGCCAAGAATGACGGTAAAAGAGAAAAAGCTGTTGAATTTTTAACAGCTGCAGTAGAGGCATCTAATTATGACGCTGCATATTTGACACTTGCCGAAATTCAAGTCGAACTTGCCAATTACGACAAAGCTTTGGAAGCCGCTGATAAGGCTATCAATTACAGAAAGTCTATTCCTAAAGGTGCAGCATATTATTTCAAGGGAATGGCCTTCAAAGGAAAGAAAGAGAATGCCAAAGCCATTGAGAATTTCAAAACTGCAATGAAAGACTCAAAGTATAAAAATCTTGCCAAATATGAATTGGATCTCTTAAAGTAAGAGAGAAGATATACTAGCCCTTGCCTGTGCAAGGGCTTTTTTATACCCCCTACATTACTTCATGTTAGTTAATCGCATTAACCTTTCTTTAACCGAATAATTATGTTAATACTTTACATAAAAAGAAGAAAAATAGAGCTATATTAAGCCGATTATCAATATTTTTTTGGAAAGAGGATAAAGTTTTTTTATATTCAAAAAAGATTTTACTCAAATAAAAAGTTGAACTATGAGGATGCTGAAACCCAAGAAATTAGTAAAAGGCG
This sequence comes from uncultured Ignavibacteriales bacterium, assembly GCA_942492055.1. GTDB lineage: Bacteria > Bacteroidota > Ignavibacteria > Ignavibacteriales > Melioribacteraceae > CALODP01. Next base: position 167,381 of record CALODP010000015.1, read on the forward strand.
ATTTAATCGGAATTATCTCTCCGGCATCATTTCCCAGTGACATGTCTAGAATTGAAAAAGGTGTTAATTATTTAGAACGAATGGGTTACAGGGTTGTTGTTGGTAAAAATGTTGGGAAAGAAAGAGGATATCTAGCCGGAGATGACACGCAGAGGTTGGAAGACCTGCACACAATGTTTGAAAATAAGGATGTAAAAGCAATTATCAATGTAAGAGGGGGGTATGGGACAGGACGCCTTCTTGATATGATTGATTATAACCTTATTAAAAAGAATCCCAAAATTTTTGTTGGCTATAGTGATATCACTGCCCTTCAGATGGCTTTTTTGCAGAAAGCAGGATTGGTTACTTTCGCCGGACCAATGTTGGCTGTTGATTTTTGGAAAGAAGAAGTGGAGCAATTCACGGAAGAATTCTTTTGGGAAATGGTTACAAATCCGAAAAAGATAGGGAAGATTCATAATCCAAACGATGAAAAATTCTATACCCTTACAAAAGGGCGTGGTGAAGGAATAATGATCGGTGGAAATATGGCTTTAGTGGTCTCATTACTCGGAACTCCCTATATGCCAAAGTTTAAGGATAAGATTTTGATTTTGGAAGATATTGCTGAACCTCCTTATCGCATTGACAGAATGCTTTATCAAATGAAATACAATGGAGTGTTTGAGCAAATTCAAGGACTTATTCTAGGGCGTTTTGTGGATTGCTACGATTCACCGGATGCAAAGACCTTAACACTAAATGAAGTTCTCGACGATTATCTTTCCGATTTGAAAATTCCTATCATTTACAATGTCAAGCACGGTCATATCTCAGAAAATCTTACAATTCCTTTCGGGCTTAATACCAAAATGAACGCTGGTCGTGAGTTTATAGAGATCACGGAAAGTGCAGTTGAAAAATAAGTTTGATTGAACCGGAGCTTGCTCCGGTTTTTATTTATATAGAATACTTAAATCAAAGAAGAGAAGAGAAAATTATTCTCTATTTTAAGAAATTAAGTTTCTGTGTCGCTCTCAATTCTTTTCAATTGGCATTATTCCTATTGGTATGTTTATTGATCTGTATCTATTTGCTTACTAGTGAATAGAATATGTCGATACAGGAATTATTAAATAGAGAAAATTATTCCCGAAGAGAAATTTTAGAGTTGCTTGAGATTTCCGGCAAAGATAATCTTGAGAAACTTTATAACAGGGCAAACGAGGTCCGCGTGAAATACCGCGGGGACAAGGTTAATCTGGGGGGAGTAATTGAAATTTCCAATTACTGCTCTCAGAACTGTTTATTCTGTCCGTTCCGTGAAGATAATTTTTCAATAGCCAGATATAGAATGACGGCAGATGAGATAATTAATGCCGCCAAAGAACTTCGTTCTAGGGGAATAGGGAATATTATTCTAAAATCGGGCGAAGATAGCTTCTTTGACATTGATTTGGTTGCTTATCTTATTTATTCCATTAAAAAGGAACTTGACATATCTGTTATTCTTGCTCTCGGGGAAAGAGGTTTCGACGAATATCGTACATGGAAAATTGCCGGAGCAGACGGATATTTCCTCAACCATCTCTCTTCCAATTCAAAAAAATATCAACTTATGCGAGCCGGGCGTAGATTAGAGGAGCATATTCATCATCTTACTTACTTGAAGAAGCTTGGTTATATTGTCGGGACAGGGAATATTCTAGGACTCCCGGAGCAATCATTGGAAGATGTAGCGGATGATATTCTTTTGATGAAAAAAGTAGATACGGATATTGCTATAACAACTCCTTTTATTCCTGCCCTGTTTACTCCTTTCCAAAACAGAGACCGCGGCGAGATGGAATTACTATTAAAAACAATCTCTGTAATGAGATTGGTTATGAATGATAAATTAATTCCAGCCGTTGCTCATCTGGATTCTCTTGAAAAAGAAGGCCGAATAAAAGGTTTGAAAGCCGGAGCAAATGTTGTAATTGCAAGTTTTACTCCGGAAGAGTATAAGGAATATTGCCATAAATATCCAAGAGAAGCATGTTCGGACGTCTCCCCTGTAGAAAATTGTAAGATGTTAGCTAATAAATTGGAAAAAGCAGGGTTTGATATATCCAGATAAATAATTGGCGCGATTATCTAAAACCACGCCATAATGCAATTATGAGCTAGTGTTAAACTCAATCACTCTTTTCAGTTGAACAATCCAAAGAAATTCCCCCGGGTGCCGGCTTTAAAACATTTTGAAATACCAAAGCAGCAACGTTGTTGAAATTGTTATAGAGATCGGACAGATCATCATTGTAGAATTGAATTACTTCTTTCTTGAATACTGGGAATACGATTAGTCTGGCGTTAGGGAATAATGGTTGTGTTACTACTTTCAAGAATAGATGATTCCCCTGGAGCCCTGTCTGTACCATCTCCGATAGTTGTTCGGGAGAAGTCGGATTGATAGGTGAAATTATTTTCCCGGAACTATCAGAGATCTCAACATTAATATGAATATTCCCGAGCGAGTAGCTTGGATTCATTATCGATGCCAAAGCTTGCGCTTTTTGTCTATTGTCCACTCTGATAGGAATAATAAAAGGATCAGATTGAGTTTGAAGATCACCTACTACAACTTCCGGATCTTCTCCGATTGAATACTTTACTTTGTTCCAAAGAGTGTACCAAGGGGGTGAGAGACGGGCCATAACATTTCTCCTTATCTTATTTATTGTTTGGGAGAGTTTCTCCCTGATAATACATGCCTTACAGAGAAACAAACTACATTCTAATCCTCAAACAATCTTTCCTAAGGAATAATTCCATTTTCATCCCAAGAATATTACCTTGTATATCCTGCATATTTAGAGTAAAATAAAACTGGGTATCGGAGGAGGCGACAATGAAGATGAATATAGAAATAGATGGCAAAATTATTCACGCGCTTTTGAGTTCCGGTCATTTCCACACGATAGAAGAAGCTGTTGAAAAAGCTTTGAAAACATATCTTTTACTCGCTGATGAAGGGAGAAAGATAGAAAATCAAAGAGCAAAAAGAACTGGAACAAAAGGGGAATTGATGGAATATAAGTATTTGATTCACTAAAGTTTAGGGCTGTCCCAAAAGAGGAGCTGATGAATTTCTTGTGCGGTACGTAGCAAATGCATGATAAATTTATGGAGTTTTGCTCCGGTAGTTGTTTTATTTGGGACAGTCCTTTTTTTTATGCATTTCTCAAAATAGGTTTTCCCAACAATTGTAATTATATCCGTAATTAGTTATTTTCATTCCCTCTTAATCCACACGAACCAATGATTTGATTCGCGTTTTCAGAATTATTCTTGACAAAGGACCTGCATATGCGAAAGATGTTATTTTATGTGTTTGCTTTAATGATTGTTTTTTCTTCCACACAATTCTCACAGAAACCGGAACCAATTGAAGTCTTAATAAGATGTGATGATATCGGTATGTGCCATTCGGTCAATATGGCGCACGAGGAATTATTCAAAACCGGATTGCCAGTTTCAGTTGGCATTATGTTTCCTTGTCCATGGTATCAGGAAGCTGTAAAAATATTAAAAAAGTATCCCAATGTTGCTGTTGGAATTCATCTTACATTGAATGCCGAATGGAAAAATTTCCGTTGGGGCCCGGTTTCAGGGAAAGAAGCCGTCCCTTCTTTGGTTGATAGTTGCGGCTATTTTCTACCCTCCCGTAGCGCTTTCAACGCAAATAATCCGAAACTCAATGAAATAGAAAAAGAACTGAGAGCACAAATTGAACGCGCTTTGGCAACCGGCCTTAAGATTGATTATATGGATTATCACATGAGTACAGCCGTTGACAAGATTGAGTACAGAGAGATAGTAGAGAAGCTCGCCAAGGAATATAATATTGCTGTCTCAAGATATCTTGGAGAAAAAGATATGGATAATATTTATTCCGAGCCCATAGAATCCAAGCTCGATAGCATGCTTGTTCATCTCGATAAGATTGATAATTCTGTAACAAATCTTCTTGTTTGCCATGTAGGTTTAGATGATTCTGAACTTGCGGCAATGATTGATATGAACCCTTGGGGCCCTCCCTTCATGAGTCGCCATCGCCAGTCGGAACTTAATACTCTCATTTCCGAAAAATTTGTTGTAAAGATTAAAGAAAGAGGAATTAAACTGATTACTTATAGAGATCTGAGCAACAGAGTTGGAGTTAAGAACATGAAGCGTCCTAACCTTACTACGGATTGATTATTAGAAGAACACGAAAAGAGTTAATTTTGTAAAGATGATAATATGAAGTGTGAGTTTATGACAAAAAGAAAGATGCTAAAGATGGTAAAAAGAGGAGCTCATATGCCTCGAGGAAAGTTTTTCTTTAAATATCTGGCTAATAGAATCGTAAAAATCAAGTTGAACAAAAAGGATAAAACCAGAGTAGCTTATCCCTCAACAATTATGATTGAGGTGACAAACCATTGTAACCTTCACTGCATTACATGTCCGAGAGAATATGATTTCGGAAAGCAGATGAACAAAGGGTATATGGACATCAATAAGTTAAAGGGGATTATCGACGAGGCTTGGCCATACCTCGATTCTGTCGGGCTAACCGGACTCGGAGAAACATATCTCTACAAAGATCTGGAAGAAGCTGTCGATTATATTAAAGGAAAGAGTAAAGGAATTATCGTCTCCATTTCCATTAATGCGATGGTAAAGAATACTGCGGAGATTACTTCGAGACTTGTTAACAAGGTCGATACTATTCAGATATCTATGGACGGAGTAGGGGATGTTTATAACGAAGTACGAAAGAACGGCAATTTCGATATCTTTAAGGAAAATGTCAGTAAGATAGTTGAGATATGCAAGGGAAGCGATACCGATGTTATGATGAACATGGTGGTTCTCGGCGAAAATTACGAGCAAATGAGTGATGTTGTTCGCTTTAATCATGAAATGGGGATAAAATATCTAAACTTTTCCCCGATTAATCTCGTTGCTCTTACCGATATCGACAGATCTTACTACGGTCTATTCCATACTGACGAACTCAAAGAGGAACTCGATAAAGCTATTGCAGAGGCAAAGAAGTATTCCGAACTTGAGTTTACTTACGGCAATTTCCGGCGCGCTTGTGATATTGAACCATGCGAATACTCTTGGAATTATTTCTATATCACCTGGGACGGATTTGTGGTTCCCTGCTGCGCAAAACCATTTCCAAAAGAAAAACATTTCGGGAATGTTTTCACCGAAGGATTGCTTCCCGTACTAAACTCCGAAGACTTCCGAGAATTCAGACGAATACAACTTAGCGGACAAGTCCCCGATTTCTGCGATAAATGTTTTTGTTAGTTTAATGATAAGCCGTCAACTTCCTAAATAGGAAGGAGACGGCTTTTCATAATATTGCAAGATAGTTCAGTTATTTTGGTGAAAAATCGATAATACTATCTTTTATCATATTATTTTTTTATCATGTGATCACAAACACGGCATCTTACTGATATACTTATGTATTATTGCAATGAGATTATCTTTTCTATCGGGGTCAAAATAGTCAAGTAATCTTAAAGTAATTGGAGGTATGTTATGCAAAGAAAGTTACAACTACTATCTTTTGCTGTGCTGTTTATCTTGTGTTCCTCTTTATCTTTGATGGCTCAAAATCTTGAGTTCATTAAAAATCCCGAAGTTACTCATGTTACGCCAAAATCCGCAACGATTATCTGGGAGAGTAATAAGGCTGCCAGAGGGGTAATTGAATACGGGACAGATGAGTCTCTGGGTGAGACCCGAGATATTTTCAGACAAAGAAGCATTCAGGAAGCTACTCTCGGAATGCTGAATCCTGAAACAAAGTATTTTTTCAGAGTCGGAATAACTACAATTCCGGATTCTGTTGAAGTATGGAGTGAAATATCTGAATTCGAAACCGGATCTGCTGCCGGTGGTGTGGAATTTCCTCTTGTCAAAATATTCATAAATAATGTGAAAATTGAGAAAGGTGATTCGGTTGAACTTATCGCCGAATATTTTAATTCCCAGGGAGAGAGAAAAGATACTGCAATTACTTGGTCTGTTTTCCCGGTAGAGTTAGGACAATTTAACGAGAATCTTTTTACCGCTGAAAACATTGGGAAAGGATTTATCTTTGCCGCTGTTGGAGATTTGAAGGATTCGGTGGAATTGGAAGTTGAAGAAGCAGAAGACAATATCGGCTTTGAGGAAAATAAGGGTAATTTTATTATTGTTCCTAAAGATACAACTTTGCTTGTAGGGCAAAGTCTTCAATACGAAGTACTTTGGAGAGATTCATTAGGAGCTTTCCATGATACTACTGCTCTATGGTCTATACGAGGGGATGCAATCGGTGAGATTACCGAAGAAGGGCTTCTTACAATCACTGATAATGGTATCGCCGTCGTAATGGCACAAATTGATAGCTGTAAGAAAATGGCTCGTGTTATCGCCTTGGATACTACTGCTATCGATCCGAATACAAATACGGTCTTTATTTCAAGGGTTCTTCCTAACGGAAAGATTTTAAAACCACACAAAATAAAAGAAGGAAGAGCATATCATATCGGTGGGCTTCCTTATCCACTTAATGTACTAAACGGTGCTTCATTGTTTTTCCCCAACGGGTCATTGAAGGAAGATATTACTATTCACATTAAACTTCCTGAATTCGCAAAAGAACGTGGGGATTCGGTGGAATTCGGAAAAGGTAACATTGCCGGTGTTCAGTTTAATGTTTACGTTAACGATGCATTGGTTCATCCATATTATTTCGAAAAACCATTGAAACTAATGGTCCCTTTCAAACGTGGATTGCTAAGACATTTGAATATCGATCCGAAAGATTTGTCTTTATTCTTCGCAAGTGATAGCTCCAATTTTGAAGCTGTCGGAATTGAAAATGTTATTGTTGATAGCACCGCAAACAGAATTATCGCCGATGTCGCTCATTTCTCGACATTGGTTATCAGAGATAAAATCAGCACCGTTACCGGAGTTGATGACGAAGCTTCCGAGTTGATTCCCGAAAATATGGTGTTGAGGCAAAATTATCCGAATCCGTTTAACCCCACTACAAATATTAGTTACTCTCTATCTGAAACCGGTAGAGTAAAGCTTTCGATATACGATATTCTCGGGAGGGAAATCAAAGTATTGGTTAACGGTATTCAAGACGCCGGGGAGAAGAGGGCAACCTGGAACGGAACCAACAATAGTGGTGTAAAAGTTGGTTCCGGAATTTATTTCTATCGCCTTGAGGCGGGAAGTAAAGTCCGAACTATGAAAATGATGCTTCTTAAATAATATCCAATATAAGAGCAAAGCAACTATGAGCCGCCCGACCTAAGCCCCCGGGCGGCTTTTTTAGTAGTGAATTCCGTTTCCATAATTCTTCCGAGTTTGAAAGAAAAATTCTTTTCCTTGAATAGAATCATGCAAAAACTATAATAATATTCATTCGATTGTTACTATTTATGGATATTCTCATGCGATTGGTAATATTTATGGTTATTTTCAATACCGCATTTCACGAGGGTATTTATTAGAGAATGAAGGTTTGTTGTGAAGATTACGTTAAAAGAAGTATCAAGTAAAAGAGAATTAAAACAATTTGTCAATTTTCAGTATCGATTATACTCGGAGAATAAGTTTTGGGTCCCACCTCCTAGAATAGATGAACTAAAATCCCTGATGAAAAAATCAAATCCTGCTTTCGACTTTTGTGAGTCCAAATATTGGCTGGCTTATATGGGAAACAGAATAGTTGGTAGAGTAGCCGGTATCATTAATTACAATTATAATGAAAAATGGAACCAGAAAACGGCCAGATTCGGTTGGTTTGATTTTATCGATGATCCCGATGTAGCTACCAAATTGCTTTCGAAGGTAGAAGAGTGGGCCAAAGAGAAAGGAATGGAAGATATCCAGGGGCCTTTGGGATTTACAGATATGGATGGAGAAGGAACTCTGATTGAAGGTTACGAAGAGACCAGCACCCTTGGTTCCATTTACAATTTCCCATATTATTCCAATCACATTGAAAAACAAGGCTATTCCAAAGAAAGCGACTGGATTGAGTATGAAATAACCATAAAACCTCAGATTCCGGAAAAGATAAACAGAATTGCTGAAATTGCTCTCAAAAGGAATAATCTGAAAATATTGGATGTGAAGAAATCGAAAGAGTTGCTTCCTTACGCTAGGGAAATATTTACTGTGCTTAATTCCGCCTATAAAGATCTATTCGGGTTTGTGGAATTATCAGAAAGACAAATTGATCTTTATGTAAAACAATACTTCAGTTTTGTTCTTCCTGAATATTTACCTGTTGTTTTGGATTCCGATGGAAAAGTTGTTGCCTTCGGAATTGCTATGCCTTCTTTATCTGCTGCTTTCCAAAAGAACAAAGGAAGGCTTTTCCCACTCGGGTTTGTCCATATCCTTAAGGCGTTGAAGAACAACAACAAAGCCGATCTCTATCTTACCGGTGTTAGACCCGATATGCAAAACAAAGGCATAAACGCTATTATCGTTAGAGAAATAAATAAGGCATTCATAAAGAATAACGTCACTAAGGTTGAAACGAACAGAGAGCTTGAAGCAAACGAGAAAATTCAAGCCCAGTGGAGATATTACGAACATAGGCAACATAAAAGAAGAAGATGTTATAAAAAGTCAATTATCTGAGTGTAAGCAAAGAATTGAAATTTTATTTCTATTAATATATCTTTGTGGAAAAATATGGTAGCATTGAAGATTCATAATAATAGAACATGGCGTTAGGGAAAATTAATCGTATTCTCAACGCTTTTTTTATGCTATTTCTTAATAATAATACTGCCGAAGCAGTAATAACCAATTATGAAAATGGAAAAGTTTTCTGAGGGGGAAACATTACAATTTCTAGGACTAAAAAAGGGCCTGCAATGGGAAAGATTGTAATCAAAAAGATCAGTTTAGTTTTGTTGGCTACACTGTTTTTAACAAATTCACTTTACTCTCAGAATCCGAGATTCAGATGGTCAACTTCCGAATGGCAAAAAGGAATTACTACTTCCCGCACATTTAAGTACGGGGAGCAAAACTTTTTATTCTTATCGAATCCTACAAACGGAAACGCCTGGACATTTAATTTAAAAGATGACGGTACGATGGGAGATGTACTTTGGTATACGAATAAATGGTACAAGGGGGTTACTACCAGTGAAGTTCTTAAGGTAAAGGAGAATAACTTTCTATTCTTATCTGCCCCGGATCTAAAAAAAGGATGGATATTCGAACTTACAAAAGATGGTAAAGTTGGAAAACTTACTTGGGAACCCAAAACTTGGAGAGAAGGAATAGAAGGGGTGGCCTCATATCAGGCAGGTGGAAAAACATATCTTTTTGTTGTTTGCAAAAATTCAGGCAGTGCCTCAATTTATGAAGTTACTCATGACGGAAAATTGGGTAAAGAAACTTGGAAATCGGATGGTTTCGATAGAGATATTTATGCGGTAGATACATACAAAATAAACGGAAAGAATTATCTCTTGTTTTGCAGTGCTCAAGCTGGCAAAGCTCATATCTACGAATTGAGCGAAGATGGAAAGCTATTGGATAATAAGTGGAGCGCCAACTGGGAAAAGGGGATTAAAAGTCTGGAGATTTTTAACTCCGGTGGGAAAAATTATTTATTCGTACTAAATACTACAAACGGCCATACTTGGATTTTCGATATGCCTGATAATGTAACTGTCGGAAACAACATTTGGTTTGTAGGTAATTATGAAAAAGGAATACGAACAGTTTGTTCATATGACCTGTTCGGAATGCAACATTTCTTGCTCTCCAATTCGGTAAACGGGCATGCATGGATTATTACAAACTTTCATAAACATAAACCTGATTTGACTGATGTTACACCTTCGGGAAAAGTTGGGGAGAAGGCAAAAGAATTGGTGAAAAATGCCGATATGCTTTATTCCCGTTTGTATAAACTTGAGGAAAGAATAAACCGAATAAATGATAAAGGAAATATTGCCAAAGGAACCGTAAAGAAGAGTTCTAATGTTTCGCAACGTACCAGAGCAGCCTCTGATAAAATAAACAGAGCCTATGATGTCCTAGGTGCCTTTTGTAAGATCCCTATGGTCGGAACTCCGGTTACTGCATTAAGACTTTCCGTTAATCCCGCTAAGTCCAAAATTGACGCAGTAGCAGGCCATCTCGAAAATCTGAATAATACCGTTATTGTTCCCGTTGAACAGAGATTTGAAAAATCCTCAAACAATATGGGATTTGCGAGCAATTGTGTTCTCGGAGCAGCTCTCCGTTTGAGAGAATTAAAAGAAGGTTTGGTTACCTATTACGCTGAGAAAAAGAAGAAAGAATTATCGGAAGTAGTAAAACTTGCATCGGTTAACCAAGAATTGAGTAATTTGGAAAAATCCGTTAGCGAACTCGAGGCTGAACTTGGGAAGATCGAAGGGCTATACGATAAAGTAGGAAGATTAAACGGAGCAATAAGCAAAGCGGAAAACGGAATAACCAAATTTGATAACGGTGTAAACAAGGTAGATAATGTTTCCAAAGAAGTTGACAATGTATTAAACAAAAGATTCGAGAAGACAGTTTTAAAGAAAAAAATTAGCATATCTCTTCGTGATGTCCTCTCCGGAGGAAAGGTTGGAAAAGTATTCCAATCATTCGTAGATAAATGGGCCGGAAAACTTATTGAGCCATTAACTAAAAAAATGAATATTAAGTTGCCAGCCGTCCCGAATTTTGATGAATTTAAAAATGAGCTTAATAACTTATCATCCGAAGTTACTTTGTTGGGTAAATATGACGAAGCCTTGAGAAAAAAATCAGAGAACGTTATAAAGACCTCAAAGAAAATTGCCGGATTTTCTAAAGAACTGTAAATCTGAAAAATGAAACACTAATCTTAGCAAAATTATATATTAACAGGGCTATCAATCCGGATAGCCTCCTTTTTCTGACTCACTTTAATGAACAGAGCCGACTTTGTATCGCCCCCAAATCACTTTGCATCTCAAAAAAATGACTTTGTATTGCTCGGAAATGATTTTGAATCTCAAAAAAATGACTTTGCATTGCTCGGAAATGATTTTGAATCTCAACAAAATGACTTTGCATTGCTCGGAAATGATTTTGCATCTCAACAAAATGACTTTGCATTGCTCGGAAATGATTTTGAATCTCAACAAAATGACTTTGTATTGCTCGGAAATGATTTTGCATCTCAACAAAATGACTTTGCATTGCTCGAAAATGATTTTGAATCTCAACAAAATGATTTTGCATTGCTCGGAAATGATTTTGCATCTCAAAAAAATGACTTTGTATTGCTCGGAAGTCATTTTGCACCTCAAAAAAATGATCTTGCATCACTCACAAATCATTTTGCACTTCAAATAAGTGATTATGTATCTCTGTATCAAAACTTAGAAGCACTAAATCGTTACAAGGAATACCATAATTAAAATCAGGTATCTCGAAATCATTAACATCAACGCCAACTATGAGATTTTGGGGAATCACTTTATGACAAAGTATTCTAAAAACAAAACAATCATTGAGAAATAAATGATAAGCGAAAATCATTTTAGTCCCGATAAAAGAAGCCCCCAAATCGATGTCGGAGAGCTGAGATGGATATACTTTATCAAAACAATAACTCAATAACTATTGTTATTACAACTCTATTGGAAAGAGATTGATAAATTTAGTATTATAATAGAATAAATTTATATAAACAGTTTGTCAGAGGTAAAGTAGTGAAAAGAAGATTTTTGTTGTTATTGTTGATTCCGTTGCTATTCGAAGGATGTTCACTCAGTACATTTTATCCGTATAAAGGTTTTGAAGATTTTAATCCGAATGACGCGAAAGTTGGAGTCTGTTTGCTCCCCAAAACTCCATATATCGATAACGAGGATGATGTAACTGATGATTTGGGTCCCGGAGACCCTGATGAAGTTTTTATGAACTTTTTCCAAGAGGAGTTTGAGTTTTTTGTTAAGGATCATTTTCTGATTAATAAATTGGATTTTATAGAAATACCAGAAAGCTTAATGACTGAAAGAAGGGATTTAATACTTGATGGGAATGTAGGGGAGATCTTTAAAATACCAATGGAAGGAAAGACAGAGGAAATAACAAAAGAGTATGGTTATGTTCTTTTTATTCAGAAATATAAAATTGTAAGGAGAACCGAATCTTCATATTCAGGCGCAATGGACGGAATTAGTACCAGTAATTCTATGCTTAGGCATACCGGCAAAATACTCCTTTGGGATGTGAAGAATAAAGAGATAGTTTCATACGGTAAATTTGTTAATGATGTTGGATTTCTTTTTGCAATGACCAAAAGTGATTGGATACGATCAGTTGATGATATTGCTCATTATATTTTCGATCATAATAGGTTTATAAGGAAAAAATACTAATGAAAAGAGTTTATCTATATCTAATTTTCGGGATGGCTTTTATTATTATGGCCTTGCAAGGTTGCGCTGCTCCTGCACTTCTCGGGTATTCTTTTTACAAAGCTCGTAACTTGAATATCCCTCCCGATGCTAAAATCGGTGTAGTTGTTTATCCTGAGTATCCTGATCTAAAGAATCCGGAAGATATTGCCGAGGCATTAGGTGACGGGAATCCAGATGAAAAATTCAAGAAATTGTTCAGAGAAGAGTTTATTAAACATTCCAAAGAAAAGTATCAGATGGGATATCTCTATTTTGTAGATACCCCGATGGATAGCATTCTGAAAGAAGATACCTATTTCGTTAATCGTAAGCGTAAAGAGACTTACTATTTAGCTAAAGAAGGAAAGCCGATTGAATTGCCTGGTAAGCCCGATTATTTGGTTTTTATAGAGGATATTATACTTGATAAATTAATTGTTCAGGAAGATGAGAGTGTTCAGACACAATTAGAAGGCTTTAAGCAGATTAATTACTATCAAGATGTCTTAGGATTTGAGATTGGTGATGAAGTTGTTTTATTAAAAGGGAAAATAACTTTTTGGGATAATAAGCGAGGAGTGATTTTAACTTATGGTCTATTTGATTATGCCTATCCTGACAAGTTTACCCCCGATTTTGATTTATCAATAGAGAAAAAAGAAATAGTTGAAAGAATACGAGGAATCGCAAATTACGTTTTTGATAGCAATGAATTCAAAGAAAAGAAATAGTCATCTTTTATCGGGGAAAAAGAATGCTGAGAATACTTGTTAGTTTAGTTCTCATAATTGGAATGGCCTGTTGCACCCCTTTTTACATTCCAACCTCTATAAATACCCCTCTGATTACAAAAGGTGGCGAGGTAAATCTTGAAGTCTCTGCGGCAAGTAGTGGTTTGGAAGTCTATAGCGCGGTTGGGCTATCGGATAATATTTCCATAATGATTAACGGGAGCTTTAAAGACAGAAGAACTGAAAAGGATGACTCAGACGAAACCGAGAGATATCATAAACACAACTTCGGTGAGGCTGCTTTGGGGTTCAACTTTCCGTTGGATGAAAAATGGGTAGGTGAGTTTTATGCCGGAGGTGGTTACGGATCGGTATGGAATAGTGAGGATATTTTGTTTTTTAATAACCGAGCAACTGGGGATATTAGGAAATATTTCATACAAACCGATATAGGCTCGAAATATTCTCACACCATTTTCGGATTGGCGATAAGGGGAAGTTATGTAAAAATAGATAATCTACATCACTCCTTTACCAAGGTTAAAATATATCCGGAAGCCTATTTTATTGAGCCGGCAATCTTTCTTAAATTCGGCTTTAAGGTAGTGAAGTTCAAAGCTCAAGTTCTCTATTCGCATATACTTAGTGACCGAAAATTTGTATCGCATGATAATCTTATTTCCAGTTTCGGGGTTAGTATAAATCTTTTCGGAGAGTAAGAAATGAGAATAGCTTTTTAATACCATAAATCAAATAAATAATATGATAGCTAAATGATAAAATTTGCCTCGCTACGGCGGGGCATTTATATTTTAAATTATTAGTCGTAGATTTATTTTCTTCTCTGAAAAGGGTTATTAGCAAACTAAAAAAACAGAAGATGAATAACACAGAAATGAAATATCAATCGGAATATTTTCACCGGATAAATTCCGCAATTGATTACATCGAAAAGAATATTGAAAAAAAGCTATCTCTTGATGAAATAGCAAAGACAGCCTGTTTTTCGAAATACCACTTTCACAGGATTTTCGGGTCAATAGTAAAGGAACCGTTAAACCGGTTCATAATTCGATTGAGAATAGAGAGAGCCGCCGAGTTGTTGCATTCGGAAAAAGAAAAATCCTTAACACAAATTGCGTTGGAAGTTGGCTTTAACGAAAGCTCGGTTTTTTCAAGAACATTCAAGAAATACTTTTCTGTTTCACCATCGGAATGGAGAAAAAATCCTGATCTGATGAATAGCAAGATTAGTCAAGATCCTGAGAAACGGAGCAGATATATTATCCCTGCAAATTTAAGACTGGAAGCGGGAAAACATCCCGGGTTGGTTGATATTTCGGTAGAGGATTTTCCGAAAACCAATGTTGCCTATACGAGATATATCGGGCCATATGCGGGGGACGGTAAACTGTTCCAACGCTTGTATAAGAGGCTCTATGATTGGGCAATTCCAAAGGGGTTGGTAAAGGAAGATGGAAATACTCAAATAGTGATATATCACGACAGTATCTCAATTACAGATGAGAATAAACTGAGAGTAAGCGCGGGGATTGTTGTTCCGCACGAGACCGAATCCGAGGGAGAGATTGGAATAATTGAAATTCCAAGGGGAAGATATGTTATCGGTAAGTTTCTGTTAAAAGATGATGAATATTTCTCTGCTTGGGATTGGGTATATTCGAAATGGTTTCCAAATAGCGGGTATCAGCCCGCCGACGGTTATTGCTTCGAAAAATATGAGCATAATCCTTCGGACGGATATTCCAAAAGAATTGAAGTCTCGATATGCGTTCCGGTGAAAAAACTATAAAGTGGAGATATGATGGAAATTATTACCCTTAACGAAAAGAATATTGCCGAAGAACATATTTGCTGTGCCTTTTCCGATAAAAAATGTTCCGAAGGTTACCATGCCAAAAAAGATTGGTTGAAGGATAGGTTTACTGAAGGTTATCAATTTAAGAAGTTCGATGTAAGACATAAGGTTTTTATTGAGTATGGTCCTTCCGAAAGCAGTTGGTTACCGATAGAGGCTAAGAACTATATGGTAATAGGATGTTATTGGGTAGCAGGCAGTTATAAGGGGAACGGATACGGCAAAGAATTATTACAAGAATGCATTAAAGATTCCGAGGGAAAAGATGGAATCGTTGTTCTATCTTCAAAAAAGAAGATGCCCTTTTTAGCCGACAAGAAATTCTTTCTGAAAAACGGATTTGAGGTTTGCGACTCTGCTCAACCTTATTATGAATTATTGGTAAAAAGAAACAACGAAAAGGGAGAACTACCCAAGTTTAGAGAAAACGCGAAGAACAATCTCTTCGATGGTGGAGAAGGAATATCTGTTTTCTACTCGAATCAATGTCCTTTTACGGAATATTATGTTAATGTGGAGTTGAAGGGAATAGCGCATGAATATGGGATTCCTATTCATATTAACAAAATAGAGAACAGAGAAATGGCTTTGGATAATCCGTCCGCTTCTACAATATATTCGATCTTTCACAATGGTAAATATGTAACACATGAGATTTTGAGCAGAAAGAAATTCGAAAAGCTCTTTTTATAAATTATCCTTTCAGAATGTGACATAAAAGGGAAAGATATTTTATTTAGATAAAAAGTTTAGATTATGATCAAATAGTTTGTTTTTTGATCTGCAATCTCATATTTTTCAATCGAGCATGGCAATAAGGCCGGAATCATCAATTAACTAATGTTCCATTTGTTTCGGAGTGGTAAATGTTCGATTATGAGAAGGAACGTGTTGAGATTGATAAGGTTACAAAAAGTTTGTATCGACTGATATGTTTTCCCGAAGGGGATAAGCCCGATTTTTGGGAACTTAAGAAGATTTTTATGCCCGGGGCGAAAATAATTAATAACAACGAAGGCCCGATAGTACTTAGTGTTACCAGCTATATCCAAAGAATAAAAGATATGATTAAAAAGGGAGTGCTGAAATCTTATCATGAAAAAGAGATAAGCTCGAAGACAGACATTTTCGGAGATATAGCTCAGAGATTTAGTACATACGAAACCAGACTTAATCCTGAAGATGAAGAGCCTTTCCAGGTCGGAATTCATTCGATCCAGTTTATTAAGGAATTTGGAAAATGGCGAGTAGTTTCTATGATTTGGAATAATGAAAGCGGGCAAAGAAAGATCCCGAAAGTATATCTCCCTTAGCCTAAAATTTACCCCGGAGCCTTCCGGGGTGTTTTACCAATAAGTAATTCTCTTCGAAAATATAAAAACTCCAACAGATAAGGATAATATTCCAAACTTTTGTAAGTTTACCGATGAATTTGAGATGAATAATGTCAGAGGAGTAACGATGTTTGTAGTACATGTGAATTATAAAGTCGATTTGAAGGTTGTTGATAAGTATTTGCCAATGCATGTTGAGTTTTTGAAAGAACAATACGCTAATAATAATTTTTTGGCTTCCGGGCGTAAAGTCCCGAGAAAAGGGGGAGTTATATTAGCGGATGTGGAATCCAAAGAAATATTACTAAATATTCTTAAAGAGGATCCCTTTTTCATAAACGATATTGCCGAGTACGAGGTAACCGAGTTTGTTCCGAGCATGACAAGCAAAGAATTGGAATTTTTGAAAGTATAATTCGAAAAAGATTTGAGGCTATTCGAGTAATTAAAAACGAATAGCCTTTGATTTTTATGCGAGAAAATTTGCCATCAATGAAGCCGAGAGAACCTGAACAAACATTATCATCGTTTCTACCATAATAAGTTTCGGGCCGTTTTTTCTAAGTGAGCCGAAATTGATCTTCACCCCTATTCCCGCCATTGCAATAGCCAAAAGAAAATGGGCAATACTAGCAATTCCAGATTCTATATTTGTAGTTAACATTCCCGAGCTGGATAAAAGAAACATCAGAAAAAATCCAACGATGAATAGAGGGACGGGGAAAGATTTGCCTCCTTTGGGTTTTTCGCTATGTTGAGTTCTTCCGAAATAAAATCCCAGAATCAAAATTACCGGACCAAGCATTAAAACTCTGCTCATTTTTATCAAAACCGCAATATTCCCGATATTATCACTCATTGAAAAACCTGCTGCTACAACTTGCCCCACAGCCTGCAATACACCACCGATAATATCACCGCTGATTATTTCATTAAAGCCGAAAATTTTGCAGATAAATGGGAGCAAAAAGATCCCTATTGTTCCCATAAAATTTACCGCGGCAATTGATAATCCGGTCTCTTCTTCGGAGCCATCTATAACCTTGGTTACGCTTGCAATTGCGCTTGAGCCGCATATAGCGTTTCCGCAACCCAGAAGTACTCTTCCTTTGGGAGACAATCCCAACAATTTCCCGAATAATAATCCGGCCGAGATTGTAATGACGATCATGAGAATTACAAAAAAAATTGTTGGGAGTCCAAGCTCGAAAAGAGTAGATGATTTCAACTCGATTCCAAGAAGAGCAATTGTAAATGGGAGGAGCTTCTTATCCGCGAAATCGATTCCCGATTTCAGAGACTTTTTCACATTTAATATGTTGCCAAATACTATTCCCAAAAGCAGAGCTATAGTTACAGTTCCGATTCCCGGGATAAAGCTGCCAAGTATAATTCCGAATAAAGCCAATGCCAAACAAATAGATAATCCAGGTACATAATCAAAGTATTTCACACCAATCTCCGAATAATTAAAATAACAGAGGCAATTCTAAGATATTCTTTGTATAATGAAAAATTATAAATAATTATATAAGGATAAGAAATTCTAATGATAGATAGGGCTCATAAGATATTCTATCTGGTTGGCTTAAATAAGAGTTTCACCAAGGCTGCGCGAATAATGTATATAAGTCAACCTGCTGTTTCCCAACAAATAAAAATACTGGAGAATAAGTACGGTAACAAATTGATAGAGTTGGAGGGGAAGAATGTAAGAATGACAGAAGAGGGGACAAGGCTATTCTTCAGAATTGAAGAGGGGCTTGAGTTAGAAGAGAAGCTCAAAAGTGATCTTGATCCGAAGAGGGGCCGTAAATATAACATCGGAGCGACTCTAACAATCGGCGAGTATGTAATGCCCGAATTGTTGGGAAACTACAGTCAAGAATACACCGACGAAGATATAATTATGCAAGTTGAAAACACCGAAATAATCACTCAGCTATTGTACGAAAGGAAAATATTACTTGGATTCGTAGAAGGGGAATTTAATAAGCGATTATTCGAATATTCTCTCTACAAAAAGGATGAGATGATATTAGTCGGAGCCAAAGATTCGGGATTGGCAAGCAGAGGAGAGATAAACGGGGAAGAGTTGCTGAAAGAGAAGCTGATATTACGAGAAAAGGGTTCCGGTACGAGAAAGTCTTTTGAAGATGAAATGATTTCGCGTGGGTTTTCGATGAATGAATTCGCCGCTTATATGAGTATTGGCAGTTTAACCGCTATTAAGAGAATGGTACTAAAGAATCTCGGGTATACTATTATTTCTCGCTTAGCTGTTGAGGAAGAGTTAAAGGAAGGCCGACTGGTTGAGATAAAAACAGGAGATCTCAAGTTTTTCAGAGAGTTTAATTTTATCTGTAATAAAAATGAAGTAAACCCTTTTGTAAGTAAGTTTGTTGAATATTGTCTAAAAGGCAGAAAGGAGAAAAATGAACTCTGATATTATTACTACGGAAAGATTGGTCCTGAAGCCGATGGCTCTGGAAGAAGCAGAGCTGTTTTACACTTATAGATCTATGGAGGAAGTAAAAAAAATGCAGGGTTGGTTTCCCGAATCGTTGGAAGATGCGGAATTGTTTATCGCTAAATATTCTAGAAGCGGGGAACCGATTGTGGGAACTTGGAAACAATTTGGAATTTATTTACACGATTCCGGGTTATTAATTGGTGACTGTGGTTTTAATATGTTCGAAGAGGAACAAGCGGGAATCGGTTATACAATATCTCCCGAGTTTCAAAGGAAAGGATATGGTTCGGAAGCTGTGGCCGGAATGCTTAAGCATTTATTCGAGAGGATGAAATTACATCGTGTTATGGCAAGCACCGATCCGGCAAATTACTCTTCAATAAGTCTTTTGGAAAAACTCGGTTTTAGAAAAGAAGGGGAGTTCAAAAAAAGTATTAAAATAAATGGTGAATGGAAGGATGACTTGGCTTTTGGATTATTGAAAGAGGAATATGAAATGAAGCGCTGAAGCTGAGAAATTTGTTTTACGTGAACTTTAGAAAGATAGCTTTTGTTTTAGGAATATAAATAGATGTAACAGTCCTTTTGAATAAAACGGAGGGTATTATGCCCCGGACTATCTTTCTTAAGTTGATTAACGAATCCTTGGATTTTAAGAATTCAAGTGTGGTATTTTTTCAAGAAAATCTAGCCGAAATGAACCTGCCGGTAATCGCGTGGAGAGTAATTGATTACATCCCGATCGGTGGAAGAACCTGCCTCAGATATCCAAATGAATTAACAATAAACGCCAGCGACGAGTCTCACAGCTTTTCATATCAGATTCCTGCGGAATTCGGAACCCGCTTTTTGATTAGTGAGGGGAAATTCGGAAAAGTTTTTGCGTACGGTGGAAAATCGATTGATCAAAATAGCATTGAAGTAGGTAACGAGCTAAATAGAGGCGGGGTGGCAGCCAATATTTATAGAGATGGAAAATTACTTTGCGTTCTCCCTTTCGAAGAGCCCGATATGCTTAAAAAGATCAGCTTTGAGAGCAAACTCTTTGTTAAAGTTATTAACAATAAAGAGATATCCGAAGGAGAGGTGATAATCAGTAAGCTGGAAATAGAGAAATGTATTGAAATAGATACGAGCAAAGGTCGTGAAATTGAGATTACCTTTTTAGCCGGGGGTGAAATTGCGCTACAATATAAATAAATGTTCTAACGTAAGACTAATATGGTCTAGTTGTACTAAAAGTAGCTATATCTAGTATGTAATTGTTTAATTACACTCGGTAGAAATGTAAGAAAGTAATTCTAGTTGAATAACATATATCACAAACCATGATAAAGGGGGAATTATGAAACCTTTCTACAGCATTGCTCGTTTTTGTTTTCTTTTTGTAGTACTAATTAATACTTCATTATTGGCGCAGAACTGGTTCGTTGATGATAAGATAGAAACTCCGGCTGCCGCTAACGGTTATTACATGCCAACCACTCAAGTTAACAGCTGTAACGCCTGGTTGCACACAAGTGGAGATTACTATCTTTACACTGACGGTGTAGAGTACTGGTATATTGATGATGATACTAATGAAGCTAATGGAGTATTGTTTTTTAGCTTAGGAGCTATTCCTTTCTCATCGGAGACTCCTTTTGAAGATGAATGGGATCAGGAAAACGGCGTTAATAAATCTCATCCTGTATTATTTTCAATAACTTCCACTCCCTTGCCGGTTGAATTGACAACATTCTCTTATCAATTGGCCGATGGCAAAATAGAGCTTCTTTGGGAAACCGCTACTGAAACCAATAACCTCGGGTTTGGCATTGAGAAAAAGACAAATACCGAATGGACTGAGATTGCTTTTGTTGAGGGAGCCGGAAATAGTAATTCCGTCAAAAAATATTCATATGTTGATAATTCCGGAAACTATTTGAATTCTTCATACAGGTTAAAGCAAGTTGACTTTGACGGTTCCTTTGAATACAGCAAAGTTGTTGAGTTTATTGCTGATATGAAATTGGAATATACTCTATCGCAAAATTATCCTAATCCGTTTAATCCGACAACACAAATAAAGTTCTCAATTCCAAAAGAAGGTAATGTTTCCATAAAGATCTTCGATATTACCGGACAAGAGATAATCGAGTTACTCAACGACGCGAAAGAGGCCGGAGAGTACTCGGTTGATTGGAACGGAGTAGACCGAAGCGGTATTAAAGTTGCCAGCGGTCTCTATCTCTATACAATTCAAGCCGAAGCATATCGAGAGACCCGGAAAATGTTGTTGCTTAAATAACGAGTATATCATAAGAGGGGCGAAAGTCCCTCTTTCTTTATGAATAATAAGAAGTTTCTACTCTGCAGTTTGAAATATCACTGGAGTTTCCCAAATATTCCGCAATATTGATGGAATATATCACAGAACATCCTAATAGTCTTAAATAAATCCCATCTATAAATATTATCTGATAAAAGCTCTAATAAACATCCCGGAAATCTCTTAAAGAGAGAACGCAAGAGAAGAATGTAGCTCCGGAAGAAGAGAACCCAAGAGAATATGTGAAAAATGTTACCAACTTATGGGCAATCCGAAAGAATATCTCATTGAAGGGATCAAAAAGAAAGAGTAGTAGAGTATAAGGGGAAAATCTTTCGCAAATAGATGTATATCCTATTTTGTAACATATATCTAGTAAATTGCATCACATATCTAGTAAATTGTAACACGTATCTAATAAAGTGCATCACATATCTGATAAATTGTAACACGTATCTGGTAAATCGCATCATATATCTAGTAAAGTGTAATACCTATATGTAAAATTGCATTACCTATCTGGTATAGTGCATTGATGCAAAATAGCATATACATGAGTATATATGAAATATAAGTAAATATATAAAGCAGATAGGTGAGTATATAAAGAATATATATGATGCACAAAGAAATATATGAGGATATATTTACCAGATATATGAGTATATGTAACAGATATATGACGCAAAATTGTAGATACGTGATGCAATAAAGAATATATGGCTTGAATTGTTCTATTTTTTCCCTTTTTCTTCAATTCGGAGCCTATTCTATTCTGTTTTCCAGTTGTTGTGTTATCTTAGGGGGGGAGTCTTTTGTTTTTGCCGAAACGAGATCCTATTCTTTGCAAATTGTTCGATTAAGAGGAGAAATTGTAAGCTTGGCCCTAGGAGACGACTCTTTTTTGCTGTTAGCATTGGGTTGGTTAAAGGAGGGAGGACATTATATCAGGGGATAGGGGTTTTGTTTTAGTTAAGGTTTCTTTAATTGCAAAATGTAAGTATATTTCCCACCAATAATATTATCCACAAATAAAAGGAAGAAAGAATGAAGGTATATGTTGCTATTCTTTCGTTGCTGTTATTTATTTCTGCTTGTTCTCCGAAAACAGATTCCGATGCTTATAGTGAAGCCAAAGAGAAATTGACGAATGGAGATTATTACGGGGGATTAGTAGATTTCCAGAAATTATTGAAAGAGTATCCCGAAACTGAGTTTCGTGCCAATGCTCTCGTGGAAATCGCGAAATTGTACCACGGCTCAGTGGATACGGCCAATACAAAAGAAGAAGGATTCAGGAACGCTGTGAAATATTATAAGATTGTCTATTCCGAATATCCGGATAGTTCTTTTTCTTATAAGTCGATGTTTATGGCCGGCTTTTTATGCGCGAACGAGTTAAAAGATTTTGAAGAGGCTAAATCGATTTACGGAGATTTTATTAAAAGATATCCTGACAGCGATTTGGCGAAATCGGCACAAATAGAAATAGATAATCTCGGAATCTCAGCCGACGAGATACTTAAAAAGAAAGTATCGGAAAAATAATAGTGTCGAAGAGAGATATTGAAGCGAAAAAGTTTCTCGATCCCGAGTTAGTTTCAAAGCTCGATACTCTGGAATTAAAGGCCAGAAAAGTAGTAGAAGGTTTTATGGTGGGGCTTCACAAGAGCCCCTATCATGGTTTTAGTGTTGAGTTTAGCGAACACAGAGCTTACAACCAGGGGGATCCTATCAGGAATATCGACTGGAAAGTTTTCGCTAAACGAGAGAAGTATTACATAAAGCAATTCGAAGAAGAGACAAATCTTATAAGTCATATCAATATCGATATTAGCGCGTCAATGGGGTACAAGCATTCCGGAAGTGTTACGAAGTTGGAATATGGGACTGTTTTGGCGGCTAGTCTTGCTTATATCATGCTAAAGCAGCAAGATTCGGTTGGGCTTTCATTCTATTCCGATAAAATAGATGAGTACTTACCACCGAAATCGAACAAAGTTTATTTGAAGACGTTACTAACCGCTCTCGGGAGTTTATCTGCGGGGAATAAGACGGAAACCGGGGAAAGCTTAAATCTTGTTGCCGAAAAAATATCGAAGAGGGGACTGGTTATTATTATTTCCGATTTCTTCGATTCTCCCGATTCGATAATGAAGGCATTGAAACATTTCCGATATAAGAAAAACGAAGTAATAGTGTTTCAGATATTGGATCCGATAGAAAAGAGTTTTGCCTTCGGTGGAGATTCTGTTTTTGTTGATATGGAAACAGCCGAAGAGATAAATACTAATCCTGCTCAAGTTCAGAAGGCATATCAAAAAGCGATGGGAGATTTTCTTACTCAAATAAAAACCGAGTGTAGAAATTACGGAATTGAATATAATTTGATAGAAACAACAACTCCTTACGACAAAGCAATTCTTTCATATTATCAGAAACGGAAGAGATTAAAATAAAAAGGCCACCTTCCGGCAGCCCTTTTCAATTCTATTTTACAAGATCAATTACTTCTTGAAAGTATTTCTCAGCGAGGTTATCAGCTTCTTCGTGAGTTTTAGCCTCAACAATGCAACGAACTATCGGTTCGGTATTGGATTTTCTGAAATGTACCCAGTGATCTTCGAAATCAATTCGTAATCCGTCCTTTGTATTGATCTTTTCGGAAGAGTATTTTTTCTTCAGAGCTTCAATAACATCATCGGGATTTTTTCCTGCAACACTTACTTTCTTTTTCGTATTGAAGTACTGTGGCATTGCTTCTTTCAATTCGGATATTGTCCCGCCGAATTCAACAAGTTGCTGAAGAAGAATTGCTGTTCCAACCAAAGCGTCTCTACCGTAATGTAATCCCGGAAAAATAACGCCACCGCTACCTTCGCCCCCAATAACTGCATCGACTTCCTTCATTTTCTTAACAACATTCGCTTCCCCTACCGGAGTACGGAAAACTTCGCATCCAAACTCATTAGCGATGTCGTCAACAGCACGGGTTGTAGAAA
Source organism: uncultured Ignavibacteriales bacterium (assembly GCA_942492055.1). GTDB lineage: Bacteria > Bacteroidota > Ignavibacteria > Ignavibacteriales > Melioribacteraceae > CALODP01. Next base: position 191,584 of record CALODP010000015.1, read on the forward strand.
GGTTAACAGCTACATTCCCTTTGTCTTTGGAGAGAACGAATCTCACAGCTTGAGCGACTGAGTATTCCTCACCGAAAGGTTCTCCTTTTTCGGTAATCATCACAAGACGATCGACATCAGGGTCAACAACTATACCCAGCTCAGCACCTGTTTCTTTAATCTTAGCCATCGTTTCGGTAAGATTTTCAGGGAGTGGTTCCGGCAAACGGGGGAAGATACCTGTTTTTTCGCAATTGAGTTCAATTACTTGGCATCCGAATCTTTTTAACAATTCCGGCATAACATAAGCTCCTGCACCGTTGACGCAATCCAAAAGAACTTTGAATTTTCTTTTCATGATTGCCTCAACGTCGATGTACTTCATATTGATCACTCTATTAATGTGATCTTCTATGGCGGTTTTGTATTCCGATACTTTTCCGATTTTGTCCCAAGACTTAAAAGAATTAGAGTTATTATCTAATAATTTCAACATCTCAGCGTTTTCTTCCGGAGTCATAAACTCGCCGTTTTTGTTTAACAGCTTCAAAGCGTTCCATTCGTTCGGATTATGACTGGCGGAGATTGCGATACCTCCAACAGCATTATGTTTCTTTACATTCAGTAAGACTGTTGGAGTGGGGCAAATACCGATATTAATAACGTCGTTTCCTTTAGCGGCAAGCGTGCCGGAAACGATATTTTGAACCATATCACCGGTAATTCGCGCGTCGCGTCCAACAACTATAGGTCCTTCGCCGCAAAAATCAGCATAAGCGGAAGTAAACTTGACCAAAACTTCGGGATCCAAACCATCACCTACAATACCTCTAATTCCCGAAACACTAACCATTAGTGTGGACATATAGTCTCCTTTAAAATTTATTTCAAATAAAATAAAAAATAGATTACTACAAAAAAAGTTCTAAAAATGAATAAAACGAGCGGAAAGAGGAAAAAAACTTTTCTACTAACATTACAAATATAACAGAATGGAAAGAAAATAACATAGAAATTACGTTTTATTAAGATATTTGTTTGACTTATAAAGGTAGATATCACTATTTTTACGGGAATTTAAGAAAACGTTACATATTCAGATTGACGCCAAATTTACCCTATTAATCCAATAAATCTAAGAGGCAGTTAGTATGAAAAAAAATCTACTAATGTCCTTGGTTCTTTGCTCATTGCTATTAGTAACTTCTCTATATGCGGGAAGTACAGGAAAAATTGCAGGCACGGTTAAAGACCAAGAGACAGGCGAACCCTTACCATTCGCGAATGTTTTTGTTGAAGGCACCAATATGGGTGCGGCAACAGACATGGATGGTAATTTTGTTATATTGAATCTACCCCCGGGGGTTTATTCTGTAACAGCGTCTATAGTTGGTTTTCAGAAACAAACAATCACAGACGTTAGAGTAAACGTTGACTTTACAACAAGAATCGCATTTGAGTTATCTACCGGTTCCATTGAAATGGCAGCCGTAATAGTTCAAGGCGAAAGAAACCCACTTATCAGACAAGACCTCACAAATCCAACAGTAGCAATCACATCAGAAACAATCGACGAATTACCAGTTGATCAAATATCGGATGTAATAAAATTACAAGCTGGTGTTGTTGCCGGTGATGATGGTAGTTTGCACTTCCGTGGTGGGTACGGCAATGAAATTGCTTATACTCTTAATGGAGTTTCATTGAATGATCCATACGGAAATAGCCGTTCGGTAGGATTAGCTACTAACGCGGTGCAAGAGGTTTCTACTTCTATCGGTACTTTTACCGCTGAGTACGGTAACGCACTATCCGGTATTGTAAACTATGTTACTAAAGAGGGTGGCGATAAGTATTCCTTTAGTATCAGAAGTTACGCCGGGGATTATGTAACTGACAGAGATGATTTGTTCCAGAACATCGATGATATTGATCCTCTTAACAGAGGTAGAGTAGAAGCTACATTTGGTGGTCCGATTCCTTTTACCGGTAATAAGGTGAAATTTTTCTTATCAGGAGTCTATGAAAACTTCAAAGGAAATAAATACGGTAAGAGAATCTATTTGCCAACTGACTCGCACGTAGAAGCTCAGACTTTTAAAGAAGGAGATGACAGAAAAGGAAGTTCAACTTTACCATATTATTTTAATCCGTTTAATCCCAATGGTGACGGAACTCCTAGCGGAGATGGGAAATGGGTAGCTATGAATTCCTCTGAAAGCTATAATTTGCAGAGTAATGTGTCATGGCAAGTAACAAGTTTGGTTAAATTTAAGGGTGAAGCTCTCTTTAATAAGGGTGAGTATCGTCCTATGAGTAGTTACAGAACTTATAAGTTCAATCCGGACGGCTACGGAAAACAACACACAGATGGTGTTTTCTTTGGGTTGGATATGACTCATACATTGAATGATAAAGTTTTCTATACAATTAAGGGATCTTACGGAAAGAATACTAGTCAGTATTACCTTTATAAAGACAGAAACGATCCGCGATATCTACCGGACGTTTATAGTAAATCAATTGGATTTGCTAGTTTTGTTTCCGGTGGTACTTCAAACTGGAGAGATTTCAGAGAAACTAAGACTTATACTATAAAGGGTGATGTTGTAGCCCAGATGTGGAGCAATCATGAAGTTAAGGCCGGTTTCGAATATCGCCAACATGATTTGTACTACGAAGGATATACATTGAAGGTAAGAAGAGCTGACGGTAACGCAGTTAGTGCTTTGGATATGTTATACAATCCTGCTTTGGAAATAATTAGAAGCAAACCGGATCCATTAACAGAGCCTTCATTAATTACGGAATATGACAAAGATCCTGTAGATGCTGCTGCGTACATTCAGGATAAGATAGAAATTGACAAAACTTTGATCTTGAATGTCGGTTTACGATACGAGTATTTTGACGCTCAAGCAGAGTATAATCCTGAGTTGAGTGAAGACTTAAAAGAGTTGCAGAAGGGAAATATAGATCTACACAAGAAAAAAACAAGTGTGAAACAGCATCTTTCGCCTAGAATAGCTATTTCCTATCCTATTACCGATAGAGGTATAATTAGATTATCTTATGGACATTTTTATCAGAATGGTTCCTTAAAAAGCTTATATACAAATCCGGAATTTTGGGTAACTAATGAAGGGTCTACTCCGACCTTTGGTAACGCAAACGTAAATATGCAGAAATCTGTTCAATACGAAGTTGGTCTGCAACAGCAGCTAACAGATAATTTGAAAATCGACTTGACAGGTTTTTATAAAGACGTTACTGATTATATCTCATACCAGACAGTGTATACTCCTTCGGGAAGAAGATATAGTGTTCTTTCTAACTTAGCATATTCAAATGTTCGCGGTGTCACATTGAGTTTCTTGAAAAGAAGAGAAGCCGACGGAATGTTGCAAGCAAGTTTGGATTATACATTCCAAGTTGCCGAAGGAAATAGAACGGAACCTAGTGCCGATCTATTTTATAGCGAGGAATCCGGAAAGCAAACAGAAATGTATTTAGTGCCACTTAGTTTCGATAGACAACATGTGGTAAACGCTTCAGTCCAATTGATTCAGCCTAAGAATTGGACATTAGGAGTTATTGCTAATCTTCAATCAGGTACTCCTTATTGGCCGGTTTTACCATCGACTTATGTCCCTATTACTTTCGAACAAAATTCAGCTAGAAAACCTATTCAATGGAATGTTGACTTGAAGTTCGAAAAGTATTTCGAATTTGGGCCATTTGAGTATTCAGTATTCGTTCAAGTTAAGAACTTGTTTGATACGGAAAACGAAGCTTCTGTGTATTCCAGTACCGGTCGTGCATTATATAGCTTGGATGAAGCTGCTAATCCTACAAAATTCAATGACTTGAAGAATAGAATTAGCAGAGGTGATGCCGGAATGTTCGATATGAAAGAAGTCGAAGGATATTATTCAATGCGTCCTGAGAGAGTTAGTAGTCCGAGAGAGGTTCGTCTTGGATTCTCAGTAATGTTCAACTAATGAAAACGAATCATAAGGATATAAATATGAAATTAAAAAGTTTCTTGATTTTTATGATTGTGCTTTTGGTTTCCGGTAGCGCTTTTGCGCAAAAGAAAGAGACGAAAGAGTACAATCTCAAAGAGATGTCCTACGAGGATATGGTAAGGGTATTCGGAGAACAATACACCCTTAGTAAGACGCGTGGGCTCAATAATTCCAAAATTAGAGAGTCTATTATTAGTGGTAATAAAATTACTACAGTATTATTTGATTACGCATCAATCTGTAAACCGAACTATTTGGGGCAACAAGCAGACTTAGTATGGAACGGATTAGGATACGGATTTGAATTCGGGCCTTTAGCTGCGGGTGAAGTAACTGCTGATGACGGAAGTATTCTTCACATAGTTTCCGACTCATTCATTAATTTAAATCAGGGTGATTTTTCTCCTGATGGAACTATAAAATGGGGATGGTGGCCAAAGCCAGGTTTTGTTGATACAACTCAAGATGAAATTGCCAGATTGGGTATTCGTGACGAAAATGGGGACGGAAAACCTGATTCATGGCCTGAAAGCTGGTATTCACAGGGAGCCGGTAAATATATTTGGCCTGCTTTCCTTGGAGATGAAGCTACAGCTCCGGACGAAGAAGTTTATTATGTTGTAGATGATTTCCAGAATGCCGAATATCCTGAATATTCACCTTTCTTGAACGATACCACCAAAAAGGGCCTTGGCCTTGATATGGAAGTGAGAGTTCTTCAGTTTAATAATGGATTGGCTGAAGATATTATGTTCTTGGTTTATAAAGTAACAAACGCAAGTGATAAAGAATTATCTAAGCTTTATTTTGGTATGCATGGTGATCCTCACGTCGGTGGATCTTCCGATTATAGTGATGATAGAGCAGATTTCATCGGTAACGATGGAAATACGGTAACTGGCCCTCAGAATATTTCACAGAAAGCAAGAAGTATGGTTTATTGCTGGGATGAGGATAATAAAGGTATAGGACAAAGAGTTACCGGATATTTCGGATGGAAGTTTTTAGAGTCTCCTTCTAATGATAAGAATGCTGAGGATGATGATCAAGATGGAATAATTGATGAATCACCTTTTAACTCTGCAGGTAGATTTTTAAAAAATGAAATTCCTTCGTACATCAATGATATGGATGCTTATGTTGAGCTTTACGGTGCACATAAAGATCATTTTTATGGTGATGAAGATGGTGACTGGAACCCTGAAACTGATGATGTTGGTATTGATGGTATAGGTCCTGAGTCTGATAATTATCCAGGTCCTGATTTCGGTGAGGGGGATGGAAAACCTTCTCAAGGATGGTATTCCGATCTAAACGGAAATGGTGCTTTTGATCCGGAAGAAGTTACTACATTAAGTGAGGAAAGAGCCGAAGGACAGAAATGGGCAGGTTCCGAACCAAACTTCGGTATGAGAGACGTTTCCGAGTCAGATCAATTAGGATTGACAGCTTTTACAGCCGCTGTTTATGGAAACTCTACTAATGTACCTAAAGAAGATGATAAAATGTGGGAATGGTTGTCTTCTGATTCCATAAAGACTGATCAGGAACTTATTAAGAACAAAGGGGATAACGTATTTAATTTCGGTACCGGTCCAATGGTTCTTAAATCGGGTGAATCTCAAAGATTCTCCATGGCTATTCTTTTCGGTAATGACCTAGATGATCTTATTCTCAACGCCAAGACATCTACCGATATTTTGGACGCGGATTACAGATTTGCGACTCCTCCGGACAAGCCTAATGTTACAGCAGTTGCCGGGGATGGAAGAGTTACACTGTATTGGGATACAAAGGCTGAGGAATCAATTGAGCCACTTACCGGTAAAAAGGACTTTCAGGGATATAAGATCTACAGATCTAGAGACTATACTTTCTCTGATTTATACAAAATTACAGATGGTAACGGAAATCCTTTCTTAGCTAAACCAATGGTGCAATATGATTTGGATGACTCCTTATCGGGATATTCCAAAGTTGAATACGCAGGTAGAGCTGTAAAATATTTCTTAGGAAATAATACAGGTTTGGTTCATGAGTTTGTTGATTCAACTGTTACAAATGGTGTGAAATATTTCTATGCAGTAGTAGCATACGACTCAGGTATTGAATATGATGATTACGGTAGTGGTATTCCTCCTTCGGAAACTCAAATGGTTATTGAAAGAGACCCAATTACTACTGTATTGACTTATGATGTCAATACTGTCGAGGTTATACCAAACGGAAAAGCATCAGGATTAGTTGACGCATCCGCGGGAATCGATGGTACTCCTGAGTTATTAAATAGTAACTCTACCGGTAAATTAGCCGTTAAGATTTATGAAGAAAATAAAGTAGAAGACAAACTCTTCTTTGTTAAATTCTCTGATGAGAAAACATATAGTGTTTACGATTCAACCGGAATAAAAGAGTCTTTCGTATCAAAAGACACTGTATTTGTTGCTCTAAGCAAACAGAATATAGAATTGAAATCTGTTAAAGTTTACGATTCCGGTAAAAATCTTGTTGATCCTTCCAAATACATTGTAAAAGATCTTGAAGGAAAAATTAAGGGAGCTTACGCAAACGCTCTGCCTAAAGGGGAAGTATATAATGTTGAATACACATATTATCCGGTAAAGGATAGTAAGTTAGTAAACTCCGAAGATTATAATCCTACTTTTGATGGAATGCGTTTGTTTGTTAAAGCGGATCAGCTTGATTTGGATCTTGAAAATTCCAGTTGGAATAAAGAGTCAGAAAATACTATTGTAGATAGTATTCAATGGAGTAGCTCCAATAAAGATTATGTTGGCTCACCTCATACACAATACAGAACCGACTGGGAAGTCAGATGGCTTGATGTTGATACTTTGGCCGACGGTAGTTGGACAAATGTAGGTGATACGGCAATGTCAACATTTGGTAAACAAGTAGTTTGCCCGTTTGAAATTTATAATGTTTGGGAGACCGACGAAAACGGGAACCAAATAAAAGGTAATTTCCTTGTTCATGAAGATCCGAAATCTGCTGATGCGAAAAACGGACGTTGGGATTGGGGAGAAGCTATTCTTCTCAGACCTACAGACGCAAAAGAGGCAACTGTTTCTTATTTCATGACATTCAAACTGCCTTCTCCAACTATGAAGCTTGATACTGTTGAGGTTGGAGATACTATTCGTGTTGATACATTGGAAATTCCTGCTGACATCAAGTTACCTAAGAAAGGGGATGTCTATACAGTGAAAACAACAAAACCATTTAGAGAAGGGGATATTTACAAATTCGAAACAAAAGCTTTGGAAATGAATAATACTAATGCCAAGGCCGGTTTGGATGATATCTATGTTGTTCCTAACCCTTATGTTGCTTACAGTGTTTATGAAGAACCTGGAAGAACTTCAGACAAACGTGGAGATAGAGTACTTCAATTCCATAATCTGCCTCCGCAATGTACAATTCGTGTTTATACGGTTGTCGGTGATTTAGTACAGACAATTAATAAAGATGATAATAGTTCAATTGCTACTTGGGACTTACTCTCTTTCGAGGGACAGAGAATAGCGTATGGTATATACATATTCCATGTTGATGTTCCGGGTGTTGGTGAAAAAATAGGCAGATTTGCGGTTATAAAATAATTGGTACCAAAGGTATCTTAATTATAACGGAGGAAATTATTCATGAAATTAAATAAAATAATAGGCTATTTCTTAATCTTGGCACTATGCATTGTGTCCAACGATTTCGCGCAGCTCAGCAGCGGTACTTCTCGAGTAGGTACTACTGCAGGCCAGTTCCTTAAGATTGGAGCCGGGGCTAGAGCTATCGGTATGGGTGAGGCTTTTACTGCCTTTGGTACCGATGTTTACTCAATTTATTATAATCCTGCCGGGCTTGCCCGCGGAACAAAACAAACTGAAATGACTTTCAACCATGCAGAATGGTTAGCCGATATGAGTTATGATTTCGCCGCAGCTGTTTTTAACATGGGTGATTTCGGTTCCTTGGCAGCTAGTTTTACTTCTCTGTCTGTTCCGGAAGATCTTGTAAGAACAGAAGCTGCTCCTGAAGGGGACGGTAGAAAATTTGATGCAGGCTTCATGGCAATTGGTGTTGCTTATTCCAAGAATCTTACTGACAGATTTTCAGTAGGTTTTCAAGGTAAATATATCAGAGAATCTATCTGGAATAGTAGCGCTAGCGGATTCGCATTGGATTTAGGTACTTTCTATGTAACACCTTTTAACGATATGGTAATCGGTGCATCTATCTCTAATTTCGGTTCTACTATGAAATTGGATGGTAGAGATAACAAATTCAACACTGATCCTAACGATGATATGAATAGTGGTCCTAACCAGATTCCTGCTAATTACGAATTAAATGATTATGATCTCCCTTTGACATTCAGAATCGGCTTGTCAATGAACATAATAAAAACTCGCTATTTCAGAGTTAGCGGTGCGGTTGACGCTTTGCATCCGAACGATAACACTGAGTATATGAATTGCGGTTCCGAAATCGCTTACGACGAAATGTTTTTCGTAAGAGTCGGTTACAAATCGTTGTTCAAAGATAATAGCGAAGAAGGATTAACATTTGGTGGCGGTATCAAATATGCTATGGATAACGGTATGGAAATTATGGTTAACTATGGTTACGCTGATTACGGTCGTTTGGAAAATGTTCAATTCTTTGATGTAAGCTTAGGATTCTAATTAGTTATATATAATTCCTAATTGAAGGGGCTATCTCAAATGAGGTAGCCCCTTTTTTATGAGCTAAATCTCTTTTTTGCTCTAAGCCCATAGCTTAGACTACTAATAATGGAACTCTGAACCAGAATGTCGGGATCCATGATTCGAAAAAATAAGCAGCATGAATTAAAAGCGTAACCCGTAAACCGGAGAAATTCCGGTGTAGATACGGAGTAAACACAACCTAGATATGGAGCAAATCCAACCGAGATATTTAGTAAATCTAACCTAGATATTGAGAAAACTCATTCAAGGTATAGAGTAATCATGGTAAAAGGATGAAGCAAGACTGCTTCAAAGTCGCAAAGAGGTTGGTAAAGAAAATAAAAGAAGGCTGCCATAGAGATGGCAACCTTTAGTTTATATCTAAACAGTTACTTAACTAAGAGCATTTTCTTTTCCATAACATTCTTACCGGCAGATAATCTGTAAATGTAGGTTCCGCTAGCTAATTTATCGGCATTAAATGATTGGGAGTGTTGGCCCGCGTTCATAGTTTTGTTATTTATCAGAACAGCAACTTCCTCTCCCAGAAGATTGTAGATTTTCAAACTCACCCTTGTATCTTCGGTTAAACCGAACTTAATTGTAGTCGAAGGATTAAAAGGATTCGGGTAGTTTTGCTCCAACTCAATTTCCGAAGGGATTGGTGACGATATTTCAATCTCTTTTGAGTATTCATATTTCCCATCTGTATCAATCTGTTTTAAACGATATTTTACTTTTCCGGCGATAGGAGAGTTATCTGTAAAGGAATAATCCAATGTTGCGTTACTATTACCGTTTCCATCAACGAACCCTATCTTTTCCCATGTCGAATTGGAAGAGGATTTCTGAATTTCGAAACCGTAGTTGTTTAATTCGGTTGCGGTTTGCCATGATAATTTCACTTTACCATCAACAACCAAGGCGGAGAATGATGTTAACTCAACCGGAAGAGGAGCACCGGATACTTCCACCGGAACACTACTATTATCGGTTGTATTGTTGCCAAGTGCTCCGGTCATATTAAAGCCCCAACAATATACCGTTCCGTCCGAGCCCAAAGCTATGGTGTGATATTCACCGCAACCAATAGCAGTAATTGTTTTACCCGAGAGAACTCCGTCCGTATAAACTGCTACCGGTATTTTACTGTCTGTTGTTGAATTGTTTCCTAAAGTTCCTGCTCCGTTTGATCCCCACGCGTAAACGGTACCATCAGAAGCAAGAGCTACGGAATGGAGTTGCCCAGCAGCGACAGCGGTCATGGTTTTACCCGATAATACTCCTGTTGTGTCAACTGTTAATGGAACAAGAGTACCTGAAGATGAACTATCTCCTAATTGAGAACTAGAGTTAGTTCCCCAACAGTAAATTCTTCCCTCAGTCGAAACTGCCAAAGTGTGTCTGGAGCCTCCGGTAATTGCTGTCAGGGATTTACCCGATAAAACCCCGGAAGTATTTACCGCCACAGGAACCGAGCTATCGGTAGTCGAATTATTTCCTAATTGACCATCCGAATTGCTACCCCATGTGTAAACTGCGCCGTCCGAATCGATGGCTATTGAGTGATTGGAACCTGCCGCTATTTTTGTAATAGTTTTACCTGCCAAAACCCCTGAAGTATTAACTGCTACCGGAATTGAGCTGTCTGTTGTACTATTATTTCCAAGTTGTCCGTCACCATTCCAGCCCCACGCGTAAACTGTTCCGTCTGAGGCTAATGCCAAAGTATGAGATCCACCGGTTGCGATAGCGGTAATTGTTTTTCCTGATAATACTCCATCGGAATAAACCGCTACAGGAGCGATTCGGGATGTTGTTGAATTATCCCCGAGTTGTCCCTGACCATTGGCTCCCCATGAATAGACTGTTCCATCGGAGGCCAGAGCTATTGAATATGAATTCCCCGCACCTACAGCTGTAATAGTTTTACCTGAGAGAACTCCGGCAGTATAAGCTACTACCGGAACCGAGCTGCTTGTTGTGGTGCTATCACCGAAGGAGCCTGCACTGTTGTCCCCCCATGAATAAACCAGCCCTGCATTATTAACTGATATTGTGTGCCACGAAAATCCGGTTCCGATTGCCTGGCCATTTGTTGTGCCGTATAAAAATAATACAGCAAGAAGAGTAGTAACTATCTTTCCCATAATAACCCCTATTTATATATGAATAGATCAGTAAAGAATTATCATTTAGGGAGAAAAGGAATTTATTGCTCATTAGTGCGTTTTTTATTTCTTAGTTCCCAACATGTTGAAGAAATAGTTAGTTCTGGTTCACTAAAGCTAATTAGGTAGAAAATTCATTTTATTGAAATGAAGTGTAATTGGAAATAACAGAAGTAAATATGCCATTGGTACTAATCCTAAAGAGTGGATGTAAAAAATTAGTCTTTATTCAGGTCAACGAAATAATTTCGCTTAATAAGAATATTATTCATAGAGCTGATCTGTTGCATAGAAAATTCTCATAACCAAACGGAGCAGGCTAACATACTGTAAAGCTATTTCAGGACAGGATCTTCGGAAACGTTCCGCCACCCGTCGGAAACGTTCCGACACTCACCGGAAACATTCCGACATTTTCGGAAACGTCCGGCACACCTTCGGAAAGACTCTCCCACCCGTCGGAATCGTTCCGACACTCTTAGGAATCGTCCCGCTCCTCTCGGAAACATTCCTCCACCCGTCGGAAACATTCCGCCCCCTTCGGAAACATTCCGCCCCCTTCGGAATCGTTCCGCCCCCTTCGGAAACATTCCGCCCCTTTCGGAAACATTCCGCCACTCACCGGAATCGTTCCTCCACCATTCGCTCTTGCTCTTCTCAGTGTCCTCAGTGCTCTCCGTGGTTTGTCGCTCTTGTTCTTCTCTGTGTCCTCCGTGGTAAGTTGCCCTTGCTCTGGTCGAAGCATTCTCCGTGCCCTCCGTGGTTCCTCATTCTTTTCTTCCGGTAGTGTCTCAGTCTCCTCCGTGGTGATCTTTTTCATCCCGATTTCTTGTGGATAGTTCTCTCTTCAATCTTTTTCCTTGTTTCTTTTCTCTTTTTCCATTTCTCTTTCTAAATTACCGGTTGAATAAATTTTTATTGATACCATTTGTTAAGGAGAATATAAAATGGCTGCCGATGTGAATTTGATTGTAAAAAGCTTGAAAGAGTTTTACGATTTTACCGGGAAAGATGTAATAAACGTAGGTGCCGGCGGGGGACAATTGATCTCATACGCCCATAACGCTAATTCGGTTCTTGCGGTTGATACCAACCCGATTGCCGTTGATCTGCTCGGGAAAAGAATTGCCGAAGAGGGATTGTCCGAAAAGGTAACCGCGGTAACAAGTGATTTTTGTGAAATTGAGGATAAGAAGGAAGTAATATTCTTCGAGTTTTGTCTTCACGAAATGGATAACCCCGTGAAAGCTCTGCTCCACGCCAAGAAGCTAGGGAAGAAGATAATAATAATCGATCATCTCCCTGAATCGGATTGGGCATACTACGCTCTGGAAACCGAGAAACTGGAAAGAAGCTGGAAGGCGATAAAGAAATTCTTCCCGAAAAGAGAAAAGATTATCGATTCCCTTCAGATATTCGGAAGCTATGAGGAGTTAGAAGCGAAACTTTCTGTTCTTGGGGAAGAAAGCCTGAAGAGAATAGAAAAATTGAAAAAAGATGGTGAAATCGAGATTGAAATGGCATTTTGCATGGCGGAGATCTAATCGGACGGTCGGAATAAAAGGAAATATAAGTCTGCAATCCTACCCGATAGAAATAAAGTATTCAGATTTCCCGAATATATTTCGTAATTTAATTCGGTTTTTTCACTATCCGGAGGAATAATGTATAATCGTCATCCTAAGGGATTAGCGATTCTCTTTTTTACAGAAATGTGGGAGCGCTTTAGCTTTTACGGAATGCGCGCCATATTGGTTTTATACCTTACAACCGAAACTATCGGGAAGAATCCGGGGCTCGGTTGGACAAACGCCGAGGCGCTTGCCCTTTACGGTTGGTACACTATGCTTGTTTATGTAATGTCGATTCCTGGGGGATATATTGCCGATAAATGGCTTGGACAGAAGAAAACGGTCTTTATCGGTGGAGTTCTTATCGCAATCGGGCAGTTTTTATTGGTCCTTGATGATGTTAACACCTTCTATATCGGCTTGGGAACTATTATTACCGGTGTAGGATGTTTGAAAGCGAATATCTCAACAATGGTCGGAGGCCTTTACAAGCAAGGTGATCCGCGACGTGACAGTGGTTTTACTATATTTTATATCGGTATAAATATCGGGGCGGCAACAGCTCCATTGTTGGTAGGATATATCGGTGAAACATACGGATGGCACTACGGTTTCGGACTTGCCGGTATCGGGATGCTTTTAGGTCAGGCTGTTTATGTCTGGGGACAAAAGTTTCTTAAGGATGTTGGTAACCTTATTGTCGCTCCTAAAATAGAAGGGACAAAAAAGAATGTTCCTCTTACAAAGATTGAAAAGGATCGCATTGTAGTCCTCCTTATTTCCTTCCTTATTGTGATAATCTTTTGGGCCGCTTACGAACAAGCTGGTGGCTTAATGAATATCTACACAAAAGAGAAGATCAACAGAGTTGTGTTCGGATGGGAGATTCCTACATCTCTGTTTCAATCTGTGCCGGCTATCTTTGTTGTAATATTCGGAACAATAGTAGCCGCATTTTGGAGATGGCGCCAGAAGAAGGGAAGTGAATCCTCTTCTCTCTTTAAGATGGCTATCGGTACAATGATAATGGGTACCGGATTCCTAATGATGACCGGAGCCGCTATGGAAGCTGTAGACGGAACCAAGGCTATGCTTATATGGCTCATAATGTCTTACCTGCTGCAGGTAATCGGAGAACTTTCTATTTCTCCGGTGGCACTTTCATTCATTACGAAATTAGCTCCCGCAAAATATGGCTCTATTATGATGGGTGCGTATTTCGCCGCTACCGGATTTGGTAATAAGCTGGCCGGATTAGTAGGGGAGTTAGCTCAAAGCGCCGGTGAATTGGAAGTATTTACAGGAATATTTATTTTCTGCGTACTTTTCGGTTTGTTACTCTTAGTCTTCTTCAAGAAGCTTAATAAACTTACCCATGGCGCAGATGAAGTAACTGAATAAGCTTTATTTTTATGCTCCGGCGGTTAATCTGCCGGAGTTTTTCTTCTTTTTCTTCCTTCTCTCGAAATTTAAGATTATATTTGACGAAATTTTCAAGCCGTTCGGAACCGATATCTTATCTGTCTGTCCAACGGAATAATATTATTATGTAAAGAGAGGAAGCATGGGAGCGGGTCATCATCACGGGCACAGCCACGGTCCGGTTGAAATGGAAAGTGTAAACAAGGCATTCATGATTGGAATATTGTTGAATGTAGTTTTTACGGCAATAGAATATTTTATGGGATTCTATTATAACTCCCTGGCTCTCCTTTCCGACGCGAGTCATAACCTTAGTGATGTGGCTAGTCTTGTTTTGTCTCTTGTCGGGATGAAGCTTGCCCAAAAAGCTGCTTCGGCGGCATATACTTTCGGATATAAAAAAGCGACTATTCTAGCTTCTCTTATAAACGCTATCCTTCTTGTTGTGGTTGTTGTAGGTATTATTTCGGAGGCAATAGAAAGATTGACTGCTCCGATGGAAGTAATGGGGATGAGCCTTGTAGTCGTAGCCGCAATCGGTGTAGTAATAAATACAATTTCCGCGTTCCTCTTCTTTAAGGATCAGAAGAAGGATATCAATATAAAGGGAGCATTTATTCATCTCCTTGTTGACGCTCTGGTTTCTGTGGGAGTTGTTGTTTCCGGATTGGTTATTTATTACACCGGATGGAATATCATCGATCCGATAATAAGTATTGGGATTGCGTTGATTATTATTTTCTCCACATGGGGATTGTTAAAAGAGAGTATCCGCCTTACCATAGACGCTGTTCCGAAAGGAATAGATCTTCCGAAAGTAAAGGACGAAATTCTGGCGGTAAAAGGTGTGCTCGGGGCTCATCATATTCATATTTGGGCTATCAGTAGCACCATTAACGCTCTGACAGCTCACATCGAAATTGCTCCGTCATCCTCGGAAGAGATGCAACCGATTAAAGAGGAAATAAAAGATAAACTTCATCATATGAATATTGCCCACGCTACTCTTGAATTCGAGACGGTTGAGGAAGATTGCAAGCATAAAGATTATATGTGAGAATAGAAAAGTATTTCCATGTGCTGTTTTAGGAACCAAAGGATATCCGTTGAGATCTCGAATATTCATTTTGTCGGAGAGATTTTATGAAACATATTGTGCTATTGCTATCTACACTTGCGATTCTATTCACTTCCGCTTCTCTAAGCGCCAAAACTTACTACATTAGTTCTTCATGGGGAAGTGACGAGAACGACGGTCTTTCTCAGAGTGCTCCATTTGCTTCAATTGCCAAACTGAGTTCCGTAGATCTCTTTCCCGGAGATAGTGTTTTGTTTAATCGGGGAGATCTTTGGAAAGAAAAATTTTATAGCTCCGCTTCAGGTACTCCGGGAAATCCGATCTACTACGGAGCTTATGGTGACGGGGAGTTGCCGGTCATCAGCGCGATAGGTGAAATCCCCGGGTGGGATAATTCGTCGAACTGGAAGAACCTTTTCGGAAATGTCTGGATGATGAAATCTGCCTTTGATCCGCAAAGACTGTCTCTGAACGGGAAAGAAGTTTTGCAAATAGATAAGCCGGAGAATATAAAATCGGAGAAGGAGAAATGGAGTTACAATAACGATTCCCTTTCTGTCTATTCCGTCGGAAATCCTGCCGAATACTATTCCTCAATTGAAGGGAACGTTCTATACTACAACTTACTGATTAAGAAACAGCACGATATTGTTGTTGAGAATCTGGAGATAGTCGGTGGTTCCGGCAATTCGATAACAATCGCCGGAAGTAAAAATATCGTTATCCGTAATTGTACTATCGGGAAATTAGCCTGGCTCGGTATAAGAATCTTGCAATATGACGGAGTATCCTCGGAGAATGTTCTGATTGAGAATAACCTGGTCGATTCGGGATTCCGGTTTATATACGGTCCCCCTGAAAATCGTGGTTGCGAAGATGGTATACTCCTTTCGGCCGGAGCAAACAGTTGCGTGGTAAGAAATAACAGAGTGCTCGATTGGACACATTGCGGAATCTATTGCTACGCTTTAAGAGAAGGGGATAACGGGGTTTACGACAATCTTATCGAGGGGAATTACATTTCGGGAGCAAACGTTCCATACACGCACGGAATCGGGACAGATGGCAGAGAAGGACTCTGCAGAAATAATGAGTTCCGTAGGAATCTGATTCAAAATACCACAGTTCGAAATCAGATTAACGGAAACAACAATTTTGTTCATCACAATATTATCGACGGAATAACAAACTCGCCGGTAAAACGTGGGGGGACAGCGCAAGGCTTCGATCTTCAATGCTACGGAACCGATCTGGTTTGTCATGATAATCATATCGAGAATAATACAATAATGAACTGCGAAGAGGCGGGGATAAGATTTCGCGCCGATAAGAATGACAAAGCGAACAATTATATTCGGAATAATATTATCTACAATTGCGGTTACAATTCGAAAGACAGATTGGAGAATTTCGGGATTGTGATCGACGATCATTCTTCGGTAAAGAAAAACTTTTTTGCAAATAACTGTGTCTATAACGAGGGCGCGGAAAATGTGATTTACTATCGTGGTAAATCTCTTACGATAGATGAATTTAATTCCCAAAGCAACACACTTGATGTAATCAGAGAAAATCTCTTCGCCGATCCTTTGTTTGTTGATAATTGGAAACTGAATGACAAATCCCCATGCATAAACAAAGGAATTCCCCTCAATTATAAATATGATTATTCCGGACTTCCGGCTGTAATCGGAGATTTGCCGGATATCGGGGCATGTGAAAATCAAAATGTGGTTTCAAACATCGCAAGTAATAAAGATAATGAGTTGTCGTTCTCTTTATCCCAAAACTATCCGAACCCGTTTAATCCGTCAACAACTATCTCTTATTCCATTCCTCAAAAAGGTATGGTCACGATAACCGTGTTCGATATTTTGGGAAATGAGATAGCTCTTCTAATGAATGAGGAAAAAGAAGTCGGGAGATATTCGGTTGACTTCAATGCTGCCGGACTGGCAAGCGGAGCTTATATTTACAGAGTGAAAAGCAAAGGAGGTATTTTATCCGGTAAAATGCTCCTCATAAAATAAAAATCACTCTTTTTTTTGCATAGATACAGAGATGCAAATCTCTTATTATTGGTTTTTGAATGTTTTATGTTTCGGAAATCATTATCTTTGCGTAATTCCACCGAAAACAAATGAAGATCACGAGTCTTCCGTAAGATTGATAGGGGAAATCTATGCATGAAGATTCGTGGATTTTAATAACCAAAATATAAGTAGAGAGTTAATGCCTATGAAAAAGTTTTTAATTCTGCTGATGTCGCTTTTGATATGTTCAAGCGCGTTGGCTCAATTGGTTAAACCGAAATATGAGATGAGAGGTGTATGGGTCGCTTCTTTGGGAATTGATTGGCCGTCGAGAACAGGTGTCAGTGATAGTGACATTAGAGCTCAAAAGAGTGAGTTAATTGATTTATTGAAGAAGTATAAAAGCTACGGATTAAATACGGTTTTCTTTCATATTCGTCCTGAATGTGATGCTGTTTACAAAAGTCCTTATGAGCCTTGGTCGAAATTTTTAACCGGTCGCCAGGGTAAAGCTCCCGAAGATCCGAATTACGATCCTTTACAGTTTGCTATCGAGGAAGCTCATAAGTTAGGATTAGAGTTACATGCATGGATGAATCCTTATCGTGCATTAAGATCTGACGAAAGTGTTAGTTCTTTATCCTCTGCTCATGTTATTAATACTCATCCTGAATGGATAATAAAATGTGCTTCTTCTCAGTATCGTTTTCTTGATCCGGGCTTACCTAAAGTTAGAGAATATGTAACGAAAATTGTTATGGATGTTGTAAGACGATATGAGGTAGATGGAATTCATTTCGATGATTATTTCTATCCCTACAGAAGTTACGGTTCCTTTAATGACGACGCATCCTTTAATAAATACAAAAACGGTTTTACAAACAGAACAAAGTGGAGAGAAAATAACGTAAATCTTTTACTTGCCACTTTGGATGATAGTATAAAATCGGTTAAACCTTTCATTAAGTATGGTATCAGTCCTTCGGGTAACCAAGGTGTAAACTTGGATATCTATTGTAGAACAAGTGACTGGTTAGACGGTAATTATGTTGACGATAACGGGCAAAAGCATTCCGGAACTCCTTACATTGACTATATTTTACCTCAATTATATTGGGTGAATTATTACGGAAGATTACCCGATTGGTCTTCGGAGAGTTTCTTGAACGGTTGCCATTTATATATTGGTCATGCTGCTTACAGATTTGAGGATGGCGGTTGGCCTGTTGATGAGTTATCCAGACAGATCAAAAAGAACAGAACTACTTCTACTGTTGACGGTAGCGTCTATTTTAGTTCGAAGAGTCTTACACGAAATTTGGCTCATTGTACTGATACAATGAAGAATAATTATTATAAATATCCTGCTTTATTGCCGAAAATGGCGTGGAAAGAGCAGGAAGCTCCTGCTATGGTTGGTAATTTCAGATATGCTCAATTTCCAACTACCGGTAACGCTTCTTTGCAGTGGGATGTTCCGGCAAACGCGGCTAAAGAAGGGGAATTTCTAAAGTATATTGTTTACAGATTTGATAAAGAGAATGTTACTGCAAGTGATCTTGAGGATGTAGCTAATATCGAAGATATCATTGATGTACCTTATTATCTTCCTGAATTCTCTACTGAAAAAGGTAATTACTATGTGTTAACCGCTGTTGACGCGAATTCAAACGAAAGTCAGATGAGTGGTGTTGTGCAAATATTACCTCCGGGATCATGCGCTCCTGTTTCTCCTGCAAATAACGCGGTTAATCAACCTGATTCGGTTGTACTAAGATGGAGTTACGCGGAAAACGCCAGCTCATACCAAATTCAGATTGCCTCGGATGAAGCATTTGCAAATATTATTGTTGATCAATCTGAAATAGCCGATTCAGCCTACCAATTTACTGGCGTTTTGGGACAAGAAAAATATTTCTGGAAAGTGAAACCATTTAATGGTGCCGGTGAAGGGGAATTTTCTGAGGTTGCTACTTTTACAACCGGGTTCCCGAAAACATCTACTCTTGTAGCTCCGGAATGGAGAGAATTGGATGTTCCTATTCGTCCTACATTCTTTTGGAATAAAGCTGAAACTGCAGTCTCCTACAGAATGCAGATGGGATACACCGATCCGGTAAGACCAGCGGAAGCGATTTTTGATACTACCGGTATCACTGATACTACTTTCACATACAAAACAGATCTGGAAGGAAAGAAGATTTACTATTGGAGAATCCAGGGTATTAATCAATATGGTGAAAGCGTTTGGTCCGAATCATGGGGATTTAGAACGGAAATTGTTAGTGATGTTGAAGAAGAAACTAGCGTTCCTACTCAATACAATTTGGCTCAAAATTATCCGAATCCGTTTAATCCTTCGACCAATATCAAATTCTCTGTTCCTGAGTTGTCCAACGTGAGATTGGAGATATTCAATATTCTTGGCGAAAAGGTGAGAACCTTGATTAACGGACAGAGCTATAACCCGGGTAATTTCAATATCGTTTGGAACGGTAGAAATGATAACGGTGATATGGTTCCTACAGGAATTTACCTTTACAAGATGCAAACCGGAAAATTCAATTCCGTTAAGAAGATGCTTCTTATCAAGTAAAATTACTCAATGAGTTTAAGGGGTGTTCGAAAGACACCCCTTTTTTTATTTCCTTTCCCTTTCCCATTCAATATTCCGATAATTATTGCGAATAGTAGTGGAATCCATTGAAAAATAAAATTGTATATAATAAATTTATTTCCGTTTTGCGGGGTCTTGTTTTCTAATATCAATGTTTCCCGAATCTTTTCGATTTTAATTCAAGAATAGGATAATGATGGAATATTCCGAGATAGTTGCTTGGTACATAGCTTTTCTTTTTTCAACTACCCTGCACGAGGCGGCTCACGCTTGGGCGGCTTACCGAATGGGGGATAATACCGCCTATTTGGCAGGACAAGTTTCTCTTAATCCTTTGCCGCATATTAAAAGAGAGTTTTTCGGAACGGTAATTGTCCCGATAGCCTCCTTTTTCTTAGGGGGGTGGATGATCGGGTGGGCAAGCACTCCCTATGATCCCAATTGGGCTTATCGCTATCCTAAAAAATCGGCTTTGATGTCTATTGCCGGCCCGGCTTCGAATTTACTAATTCTCTTGGTCTCTGTTTCCTTAATACATCTCGGGATCGCGTTGGGATATTTTTATTCTCCCGAAACTATAGATATCTCAAATGTTGTAGCCGCAAACAATGCAGGAATTCCCACGATATTGGCGAAGTTTTTAAGCATATTCTTTTCTCTTAACCTGATTCTCTTTGTATTCAACCTGATGCCTCTCCCTCCTTTGGACGGAAGCGGAATATTACCTCTTTTGCTTAGTGAAGAGAAGGGGAGAAAGTATATGGAGCTTGTTAGCAAAGGTGGCCTCGCTTTTTTCGGGATAATAATCGCGTGGAAATTATTCGGATTGATATATTGGAAATTCTTTCTCTTCGCTATTAACCTGATCTATCCGGAAAGCAACTACCAATAATATTTTGCGGAGGGAGCCAGCCTCCTTCCAATTAGCTTACGGCTAAGCATGATCGGGAACAGCAACCAGGTCGGAGTCTTTCCGAGGATGTGCCGAACGATTCCGTGCTTCGACTCCGCTCAGCAACCGAGGGGCGGGACGTTTCCGCACTTCGACAAGCTCAGTGACCAGAGTGTCGGAATGATTCCGAAGGGGGCGGAATGTTTCCGAAGGGTGTCGGGACGATTCCGAAGGGTGTCGGAATGTTTCCGAAGGAAGCGGAACGATTCCGAAGGGTGTCGGAATGTTTCCGAAGGGTGTCGGAACGATTCCGAAGGGTGTCGGAACGATTCCGAAGGGTGGCGGAATGTTTCCGACGGGTGGCGGAGTCTTTCCGAAGGTGTTCCGAACGATTCCGAAGAGTGGCGGAAGGTCCTGTCCAGAAATAGCTTTACAGTAAGTTAGCGTAAAACCGTTTTTGTTTTACAGTTGTTGTGTTTAGTTCTTGTTTCATTTTACAGTATACTGTTTTTGTTCTTCTTTCCCTTTACTTCTTCTTTCTTTGTCCCGGTTTTATTTGTCACTCTTTTTCTTAGTACTTCTTTTGGTTTACTTTGGGTTTCTTATTCCTTCTTTGGCTTTACATTCTTTTAGTTCCGGATGGTTCCTACCGTTAGCAAAGGCTTTCCGAGAAGGAAATTATCCATACCTACATTCTTCTTGTACATCATTTATTGACTAATATATAGTTCAATGTTGAAAAAAATGAATAATAGAGTTATGTTCCTTTCGGAATATCAAATACCAAATCCGGAGTAAGGGAAATGAGACAGGAAGCCAAGAGAAAGAGAACTCCAAGGAAAAAAGCGCGAATCGAATCGATTGATCTTTTGCGCGGGGTAATTATGATCATCATGGCCTTGGATCATGCGCGTTATTATTTCCATTACGACTCCTTTTTCTTTTCGGCTACTGATATATCGCAAACCAATCCGGCTCTCTTTTTTACAAGATTTATTACCCATTTCTGCGCTCCCGCTTTTCTCTTCCTTTCCGGATGCTCCGCTTTTCTTGCGGGGAAGAGTAAAACTAAGAAAGAGATCTGGGAACGACTTACCAAAAGGGGAGCGTGGCTTATTCTTATCGCCTTTACTCTGGAGGAATTCGCATGGTATTTCAGAATCGATTTTACTTCTTACGAGCTCGGTGTGCTCTGGTCATTAGGGGCTTCGATGCTGATTCTGGCATTTGTGCAGTTTTTGCCGAAGATTATTCCGATCATTATAGCTTTCGCGGCAATCTTTTTACAACATCTTACCGATGGCTTCCGGCCAGAAGCGACCGACGCTTTTTCGATTATCTGGCGTATCTTACATGTTCCCGGTGGATTTGATATTGGCGGAATTCATATCGGCGTGGCGTTCCCGCTTCTTCCGTGGGCTGCTACTATGATTCTCGGATTTTACTTCGGGCGGTTCTTTGTTGATTTTGCCAAGAAGGAGAGGAAGAAATGGCTTACCGGAATCGGGTTTGGCTCGGTGCTGCTATTTTTCGTTTTGCGTCTTATTAACATTTACGGCGATCAACATCCCTGGATTGTTCAGGATACATACATTAAGAGTATACTCTCATTCTTCAATATTTCCAAATCTCCCGCTTCTCTCGATTTTATTCTGCTTACTGTCGGGGGCTCTGTTCTCTTCCTCGCTTTTGCCGAAGGGATTAAGAATAAGTTTACCGATTTCTGTGTGATAATCGGTAGAACTCCTTTTATGTTTTATCTTCTCCACATCTATCTGATTCACCTCGGCGCGATGATTCTCGGATATTTCCAAGGGTACGATCTATCCTCTCTAAACGGATGGATATCTTCCCAAAAACATCTGCAAGGATACGGTGTAAGTCTGGGGATGGTCTATCTGATTACCATGATGTTGGTGTTTCTGGCTTATCCTCTTTGTAAACGGTTCTACCGCTACAAAACAGAGAATAGAAATTTTATTTCCGGTTATTTTTAGGGATGCCGGTAACTATTATGGCAGACTTATGTTCATCAATAGCTCAAATGATTTCTTAAGAGTTCTGGAATTCTTACACGTCACACTTTTGATTTCGAAACATTTATTAAACGGCAAGGGAGAAACAGAGACGGTTTCAACGAAAAAATGGAAATCTCCAATGTAATTCTCCGATATGAGCTGGACTATTCGCTTGGGATGGGAGATAGTACTTGCTATATAAAAATAAAAAGTTTAATATTATACTCTATTATTCAACACAAGAAAAGGAGGTAGTTATTGAAGTTAAGTAAAAAGAGTGTTTGGTTTCTTTTACTTACAGTGTTATTGCTCTCATGTTCTGAAATCTCCCGTCCGGAGATTGAAGAGAAAATATTAAAGGAGATTCCCGGTGAAGTTCTTTTTCTTGCCGATACTTCCGGAACTTTGCAATTGTATAGCATGACACTCGAAGGGAAAGATATCCGGCAAATTACAAATGATCCGGAGAAGCCGATAATGGATGCCGTATGGTCACCAAACGGTAAGAAAATAGCAATTACCGTATATATGCAAAAATATCATTTTTACGGTGGAATAATCTACGTAATGGACGCCGACGGGAGCAATCTGCAAAGAGTTACCCTTCACGAAGAAGCGGGGGAATATTTTGCTGTAGGGCATTTTCCGGTCTGGTCAAATGATAGCCGGAAAATCGCATATTCCAAAATAATAATCCCGGAGATGTACGGGAACTTCGATATCTTTGTCGCGGATCTGAGTGACGGAACCGAAAAAAGATTAACCAATACAATTAATAATTTCGATGTCCCCAGAGACTGGAATCCGAGGAATGACAAAATTATCAGTGACATGCATTTTACCACTCGGGATACATCCGGAAACGAAATTAGGGCAAGAGTAATAAGAATTATGACTGAGGATGGGGAAACTGTAGACAGCATTTATTCAAATTCTTTAAAGACTTCTTATCCTTTTTTTCTAAATGAGCGTGAATGTGTCTATTCCGAATATGAAAACGGGAAACGCTATTTTGTAATCTATGATCTGGTTAATGAAAAACCGAATCAAAAGCGAGAAATGTTTCAACAACAATCTGACTGGGGATTCGGAATTAAGTCACTGAACAAGACTTCCGACAAAGCTTTGCTTGCCCTATGGGTTGGTCCGAACGGCCTTAAGCAAGACTATTATCAATATGATATTCCATCCGAAGCAGTAAAGAAAATTCCTTTGCCCGAATGGGCCTATTCCATTAATAGCATCAATTGGTAAATACAGGAGAAAAAAATGAAAAAATTATTGTTGATCTTTCTATTATTCTCAACTTTTCTAATGGGACAATACATGGAAAAGAATTTGAGGGTAAATGGGAAAAATTATTCCGTAAAGGAGAATCTGCTCACAAAATCCCCCCATCGCATTCAGGGGATAAATATATCTGTCGGAGAGTACGCTAAGGAGTTAAATGTCAGCCGGAAAGCCGATCTTGATAAGTTGACAGAGAAGCTTGCCAACGATTTTTATCCCGTAGTTAAAGGGAAACGTAGCTATAAAAACAAAAAAAAATAAAAACTTAAATCGAGTTAAGTTTGTTAAATACGCTCAAATCTATCAAGGGATTGAGATAGAAGGATCTCAAATAGCTTACACTTTATCCGATAACAATATTGTCTCCCTGGGTATGACTCTTTATCCTATAGAAGGGATAAAGACCTCTTCGGTTATTTCCGAACAAGAGGCTATTACAATAGCGCAAAAGAGTATTCAGTCAGATTCTTTGATTCTGAAAGAAGAGCCCCGTTTAGTTATTTTACCTATCAAAGGTGAAAATACATACAGCTATAAACACGCATGGAAAATCAAAGCTACCTCACTAAAACCTTTGAAAAGCCAGGTTCTTTTTATATGTACGGAAAGTGGTAAAATATTGAGCACTATCGATGAGATGAGAGATGGGGCAATCTATGGAAATGCCACGGGGACATACTGGCCGCAACATCATTATGATAATACCGTTACTATTCCTTTTCAACTGACAAACATAAGGTTGTATGATGAACTTGGAAATTTATTGGGAGTTAGAACAGCTGATCAGAATGGGTATTATTCTTTCAATAATCTGAGTCCGAGTGTATATATTTTACATATGTATCTTGAAAATAATTATGTCAAGCTGTATGATCACAGTGATAAACGGATGTATTTGGATGTAAAAATACTTCCTCAACAAGTATCTCATAATTGGGGCCCAAAGGATTATAGTAGTGCTTATTATCATGTCACAAAAGCTCACAATTATTTTAAAAATACACTGAATGTTACTGAAATGGACTATAAGATGCCCTGTTATGTGGAGCAAGGAGCGAATGTTAACGGGAGTGCGACCGGAACCATGATATTATTTGGTTCTCAGGATGGGAAGTATTGGGCCAGATCCAGCGATTGCGTTTATCATGAGTATACTCATAATGTTGTTTATCACTTATACGGTAGCGCATTTATTGGTGGAAACAATTATTATACTCAAGGTTACGCGATGGATGAGGGATTTTCCGATTATTTCGCTTGTACTATTAATAACCATTCCATTCAAGGGGAATCGGTACTTAGTGCACCGAGAAACTTAGATAATACTTTAACATGGGATCCAGAAGATGGAGGGCACAAAAACGGTAGAGTAATCGGTGGCGCATGCTGGGATATAAGAGAGGCTTGCGGGAATGTAGTTGCTGATAATCTGGTGATAAAGGCTCTCGATATTTCCCCTCAGGCATACAATTTTGAGGAGTTTGCCAATAATGTAAAAAAAGCGGATTACCTGTATTACAACAGTAGCAATAAAACTCAAATAATAGCAGCCTTCGCTAATCACGGAATTGAAGTTCCAAGACCGAAAGTTCCTGTAAACTTGTCCGTTTCCGTTAATTATGGGACAGCTACTCTATCATGGAATGCTCCAAATGATCCGACAATTACAAAATATAATATTTATCGAAAAACTACTAACGGCGAGGTGCCAACAAACTATTCATTGGTTGCTACCGTAAATTCAAACGTAACTAGTTGGACAGACGCGGATATGTACTATTCCGGCGGAGGATCGAGAAAAGCTTTTTATTGTATTACAGCGGAAGACTCATATAAGTATGAATCGAACAAAACCAATTACGTTTGGTTAGCTTACAGTAATGATTTACAAAAGAAAAGCGGAACGGGAAGTGACGGTGAGCTTGTTACGGAATACAATCTTTCTTCTAATTATCCTAATCCATTCAATCCGTCAACAAATATTTCTTATTCAATTCCGGTAAAAGGAAACGTTTTGATAAAAATATATAACTCTGTTGGTGAAGAGATTGCCGAACCGGTGAATGAGATTAAATCACCAGGAAGATATACGGTTAAGTTTGACGGAACCGATCTCCCAAGCGGATTATATCTTTATTCAATAAGAGTGAACGATTTTTCTGCAGTTAAGAAAATGTTGTTAATCAAATAAATGAATTGATTCTTCGGTTGAGGCTGCCACATAGTGACAGCCTCACTAATGTTAATATCGATTGGAAGATCTTTCATTTAGGACTAGGGCTTTGACTCTGTTAAAATTGCCTGAGATGAGTTCGGAATAATTACTCGCCTCTAATCACCAATTCCAATCTGAAAAAGATGAATTGACAATGGAAGGTTTTCACGACATTTATAAGTCCCGCAATCTGTCCCAGCAAAAAAAATATCACACACAAAATATTTTTCTTTAGTTGAATGCTGAGATTACCTTATGTTTGTAACAAACTTTTACGGGGTAATGTATGAATGAGTTGTTGTCTTTTGGATTGGTAGCTTTTACTTCCTTTTTTACATTAATAAATCCTTTGGGAACAATGCCGATTTTTTTAACAATGACCACCGAGTTAAATCAGGCGGACAGAACCAAAACGGCGAAAAAGGCTTCCCTTGTCGCCTTTGTAATCATTGTAATATTCTCCTTTATCGGACAAGTGCTATTCAACTTTTTCGGAATATCTGTGGATAGTTTCCGTGTTGTAGGGGGAGTGATATTCTTTATAATGGGAATGGATATGTTGCAAGCCCGATTGGGCAAAGTAAAGGTGAAGGATAGCGAGATAAAGTCCTACGTGAATGATATCTCCGTAACCCCTTTGGCTATCCCGATGATATGCGGCCCCGGCGCACTAACGAACGCCATTGTATTGATGGAAGACGCCAATAATATCGAAAAGAAAGTGATACTGATAACCGCCGTTTCTCTGGTTATGTTGCTTACATTTTTGATTCTCTACAGCTCATCCCGAATTATAAAATTCCTTGGCGAAACCGGAGTAAATGTAATGATGCGTCTCATGGGACTAATCGTTATGGTGATTGCAGTTGAATTTTTCTTCAGTGGCCTAACCCCCTTTGTGGAAAAGATGATAAAAATTGCGATCGGGCAATGATTTTAGGATGAGCAATAGCATATCACATTGCGTATTCCAACTGTAGCATATAGCCCCCGATATAAAGTAAGTTCGATTGAAGAAAGATCTAAAGGAAATGTTATGAGAAGCAATGATAGAGATATGGAATATGGTTCCCTTTCGGAAGTAAGTGCAAAGCTTGGATACTATTTGGAGAAAGTAAACAAAACCAAACGACCCTTGGTAATAACCCGTGACGGAGAGAACTCAGCTATACTGATTGACTCTTCCGAATATTTTGCCTTGATTGAAAGAGCTGAGTTTTCGGAAGATCTCAAAATAGCAGAAACACAGATTGAATCCGGTAATGTAATTTCTCACAAAGAGTTAAAAGAAAGACTTAGTCTTAGAGGCTGAAATTGAAAATGATCTGTTCTTTAAGAACTTAAATGTCCCTAAAACTCCATCCCCCATTCCTTTCCACCTTCGAAATCGATATCTTTGTTTTTTCGTTTAACAAAAGATAGGTGAAATGTGTTGAAAAAATACTCCATACTACTCCTTATTTCCGCAATGATTTTCGCCGGATGCGCAAGGGAAGCTACCAAAGAGAGGGAACTAACAGCCACAAAAGATGACGGAACCGGAATAATGCTAACCGCCGAAGATCTTTCGCTCGGGGCGCATCATACGAACCATGACGAAATTTTCGGTAAATATGTGAAAGGATACAACAGTGTTGTCCTTAAAGCAATTGATTCTGTACAGGCAACAGCCCCCGAAGGGAACGGATATTTCATCGGTATAAAAGCCGATCCACCCGAGTCGCCGATTGGCTACGATCTGGAACTATTCGGGCGCCAATTGCTAAAAGCTCCGCGCAAAACAAGCTATTGCAGCGGCTCATCCTACACAGCCTTTATCGAGGCAATGAATATTCTCTACAAAGGGAAAACCATATCGGACGAGCGTTACGAAGCCCTCCGTATGCAGGAACCTGACGGAGGAAGAAGGGAAGACGGCGTGAAATTCTGGGGAAAATGGAACGACAACGGCTACGGAAATCATTTCGCGTTGGCGCAATACTCCGGAATGGGGGAACAGGTAAAACCGATAAACGCCCGCCCGGGAGATTTTCTCAACATCTCATGGAACAGCAGCAACGGCCATTCTGTAATCTTTCTGGGATGGACAATAAACAAAGATAACGAAAAATGCTTGGTATACTGGTCGAGTCAACCAAAAACAAACGGCCTGGGAGACGACATTGTGCCGATAAGCAGAATTAGAGAAGTAATGTTTATCCGCATTACTCATCCCGAAAAACTCTTCACATTCGACGTAAACACCGAAGTAAACCGCTCCGTAAAAGGGGATAAAATAGTTTGGTAAAATATTTCCCCTCGCGAGAGGGGAGATTATAAATCTAATCTTTATTCCTCTCTTTAATTCTCGGTCCCCATAGTTGTAACAAAATTTTACCCACTTTTCCCGAATATTGATTGACTGTCACCTCTCTTTGAACGAGTGCAACTTCTCATTGCACGACTGTCACTTCGTTTTGAACGAGTGTAACTTCTCATTGCACGACTGTCATTTCGTTTTGAACGAGTGTAACTTCTCATTGCACGGCTGTCACCTCTCTTTGAACGAGTGCAACTTCTCATTGTACGAATGTCACTTCGTTTTGAATGCGTGCAACTTCTCATTGTACGAATGTCACTTCGTTTTGAATGCGTGCAACTTCTCATTGTACGACTGTCACTTCGTTTTGAACGAGTGTAACTTCTCATTGCACGACTGTCATTTCGTTTTGAACGAGTGTAACTTCTCATTGCACGACTGTCATTTCGTTTTGAACGAGTGTAACTTCTCATTGCACGACTGTCACTTCGCTTTGAACGAGTGCAACTTCTCATTGTACGAATGTCACTTCGTTTTGAACGCGTGCAACTTCTCATTGTACGACTGTCACTTCACTTTGATCGAGTGTTCATTCGCTTATTCTAGTAGGATACTGCTTTGTTGATAGAGTGAGTGGCTTTCAAGGTAAAGAGGCTAGTTCGAAATTAAATAAACTGTATCAGTTAAGAATAGCCATATGAGAAATCGGGAAGAAAAATTTCTCCCCAACCCCCGCAGAGAGGGTTGGGAGAAAGAAATTAAAAAACTTTGAATAAGAAGTTAACGGTTATGTCGAATGTGTTCATGTTATCTTCATCACCGGTAATTAAAGCTTTTGCCCACTCTTTATCATCTTTCCCTAAAAGATTATTAAAGTTGTATTTTGCGCAAAGATCGATATCAACTTTCGGTAGCAATTTGAAATCAACACCGGCTCCGATACCGATTCCGTAACGAGAACCAATCTCTTCGGTGTGCTTACCATTTGCGTCTTTAATCTCGACATCACCGAAAGAATTGATAAGGAAATCCAACCCTACATAAGGACTTACCGGTCCCGGGATTATTCCCCATTCTGCACCGATACCTATGGAAAGTAGTGAAGCAGAAGTTTCGGTATTAATACTTTTTGCTTCCCCGTCGAAACTATGATAATAAACTGATCCTACAATATTTAACGGAATAATAGGTAATCCGAATTTGGCTTTACCACCAAGCAGATATTCCGAATCGAAGCCTAAGCCACCGTTTTTTGATACTATGGAATTAGTGTAATCATCAGGCCCGGTTACCTTACTGATACCGCCCCCTAAACCGATGCGCAGGCTCTGCGCGTTAACTGTAGTAGCCACAAGCACAATAGCGAAAAGTGTAAATATTCTTTTCACAAATCCTCCTTTATAAGAAATGGTAAAAAAAATTAAAACTTGTTGGGAAATTAAACCCAATTATTAACTAATTCAAGTAATATAAAGCATATCCATTAGTTATCTTTTCCTTAGAGTTCAATTTTGTTTATATTTAGAGCTTGAAAAAGGGCTTCCGACATGTGAATATTTCTTATGAGTTAATGATAATAATTGTGAAATAAGTTATTGGCCGGAAAAGATTACTCGTCGATGTACCTTTTAGAATTATGGTAATTTCCTAAGGAACGGTAAAAAAAGTGTCGAAAAATATTCAACCAAGTTTTAACGCGCGGTTAACATACGCCGCGATTATATTAATAATATCTACAATCAGTTATCATTTTTCCGAAATCATCTCGAACAATTTGCTACTCAGTGGCGCGATCGGGCTGATTTTATTAACCGCCTCAATTAAGAAAACCAGAGGATTCGCTACTATGCTTCTTTTCCCTGTGGTAGCTTTCGGGTTGTTGAACTTTTCGTACGAAGGGGAAACAGTCTCTTACGGAATGCTTATGCTCGGCGCGGGGAGTTTATTCTCTCTATACGGAGATAAATATCTGCCGATAAAGAGATTGTACATAACCGAAGAGAGGAAAAGTATTGGTGGTTTAGCCGGATATTTCCTGGCGATTCTGGGAATAACATGTTACTACGTCTTTAAGCATGACGCGATGAGCGGGGAATATTTTTATCTGATTGCGCTGATTTCCAGTTTTGTTATTACGGCTGTTTATCTTCTCTTTAGTCGCGGCACCGCCGATTTTCTAATCCCGATTCTCTTTACATTTTTGGCGATTATTCTCTTTGTCGATTACAGCGTGGAACAATCGGTAGCAATGCTATGGGGATTTCTATTCGCGATTGTTATTTCGGTAATATCTTATCGTGTGAAGTTCTTAACCCTTAGTGGTGCGATAGCCCAGTTTCTGTTGGCGATATTCATCTTCGGTTTCGGAGGTTGGAAATGGACAGTTCCCATACTGACCTTTTTTATTCTCTCCAGTCTTCTTTCCAAAGTACGGACAAAGAAGAATGTAGTGGTTGAGGCTTATTTCGAAAAGTCCGGAGTCAGAGATTACATGCAGGTATTTGCCAACGGCGGATTGGGAGGAATTCTTGTATTGGGAAATATGCTTTATCCCAGCGATCTCTTCTATCTGATTTACATTTCCACTCTCGCGGCAGTTTGTGCCGATACGTGGGGAACCGAAATTGGAACATTGAGGAAAACACAAACGTATAACATATTGAATTTCAAGCCGATAGATCAAGGGGTTTCCGGTGGCATATCAGTTCAAGGTACACTGGGAGCTATGTTGGGAGCTTTTGTAATTTCGTTTTCCGGAATCTATTGGGTGAATATATCAATCGGGGGATATCTTCTATTGATTACACTTTCCGGTTTGTTCGGGAGCATTGTCGATAGTATATTGGGAGCGACCATACAAGCTCAGTATCTTTGCAGAACTTGCAAAAAGATTACCGAAAAGCTTTTCCATTGCGGTGAAAAAACAGATCATGTTAAAGGGATCGAATGGATGAATAACGACGTGGTCAATCTCTTTGCCGGCGTTTTCGGCGGAGTGTTTACATTTTTGATTGTCATCATTTTCTTATAAAAATTACGCGTATGAAACTAAAACTAATATCGATATTACTTTTGAGCGGAACACTCTTCGCTCAAAGCTACACGAAAGATTTTTCCGAGGCGATGGATTTTTTCAACGATAAGGATTTTACGAAGGCGCATCTTTTGTTCGCCGATATTCTTAAGGAGAAATCATCCGACTGGGAGCTTCTTTCGGCTGCTAAATATTACAGCGCCCTTTCTCTGATGCATTTGAAGCAATTCGAGGGGGCGGTCTCTGAGTTCGAGGATTTTATTGATAACTACAGAGCCTCAAGCTACCGTGACGCTGCTCTTTATAATCTGGGCGCAATCTATTTTAAGAACGAGCAATATGATGATTGCCGAACAAGGCTGATAATGCTTCTTAACGAGTATCCGAAAAGTGAATTTGCAGGATTGGCTTACTATTGGATAGGGGAAGCCTTTAAGGCAGAGGATAAACTTGTTGAGGCTGAGGATTTCTTCAACGAGGCTGTTATGTCCAGGGAAGGGAAGAGCTCGGTAGATTACAGCTTATATTCATTGGCTAATCTTTACGAGACAACCGAGGAATACGCGAACGCTGTTACCTACTACGATGAGTTGTTGGCATATTATAGCGATAGTCAGTTAGCTCCTTTTGCCCAGTTCCGTATCGGTGTATGTTATTTCTCTTTGAAAGAGTATGACAGAGCGGTTCTTGAACTTTCCGACCCTATGATTGATAAGTTGCCTGACGATGTACGTAAGGAAGCCGAATATAAATTGGCTGATTCTTTTTTCCGCTTGAAGGAATTTAAGAACGCCGAAGAGATTTATAAAAGTTTACTTTCCAAATACAACGACGGATCGGTTACGGAGCAAGTAAAATACGGGCTTGCGTGGATCAATTTCCAGATGAAGGAATATACCGAAGCTTTCAGAAGATTCGACGAATTGATCTTCGCCGATAGCGACACGATAGCCGCAAACTCTTTGTATTGGAGCGGTGAATGCCAAAGGTATTTGGGTAAGAACGAAGAGGCTATCAAAACATATTTCGAGTTTTTGAAACAATATCCCGAAAACAGAATGGCCGAAGAGGTTCGTTTTAATTTGGGAGTGATTCAATATAACAGTGGTGATTTGAAGAAGGCCGAGCGTAATTTGATCTTTGCCATTAAAGCTGATAATAAAGATATCAGCGGCAAAGCGTTAACATTATTGGGGGAAATCAAGCTAGTCGGTAAAGATTATAACGCTGCCGAGGAGTTCTTTAAGCGAGCTATCGGAATAGCTAAGTTGAAAGATATTTATAAGAACAGAGCCATACTGGGAGCCGGCGTAGCTCAGTATTATCTGGACAGATTCGATGACGCAGCCATGAACCTTAGCGATCTCGCTGCAAGGTTTCCTAGATTCGAAAAGAATAAAGTCAATTTCTATCTGGGAGAGGCTCACTTTGCCAACGGAGATTTTACCAGCGCAATTAAGAATTACCACAGAGTTGATGTCGATGACGAGAATGTCGGAGGGATGGCTCTTTACGGAAAGGCATACTCTTTTTATAATATAAAGGATTTCGCGAACTCCGCTTTCTATTTCGAAGAGTATCGCAGAAGAAACCGTAACGGGAAATTTGTTGACGACGCCAAGCTAAGGGAAGCCGATAGTTATTTCGGTACGAAAAATTTTGAGAAAGCGGCCGAGTTATACGGGGATGTTTTTAATAACAACAGAAGATTCAGAAACGATTTTGCCTATTACCAATATGGCCAGTCTCTGTTTCATTCGGGAAATTCGGAGAAGGCGGTTGAAGTATTTTCCGATTTGCAAACTAAGTATAGTTCTTCAAAATACGCAGATGATTCGCAATACTTAATCGGTTGGATCCATTTTCAGCAGAATAGCTTTAATCAGGCAATCGCTGATTATAATAAGTTACTAAATACTTATTCCTCAACTTCAATCAGACCTATCGCTATCTACTCGATAGGGGATTGTTTTTACAATTTGGAGAAGTATGATTCCGCATTGGTTTATTACACGAGGATAACCGAAAAGTATTCCAATACACCTTATGTTTACGACGCGGTAAACGGAATTCATTATTGCTATATGGCCAAGGATAAGCCTGCAAAAGCTATTAAGTTGATCGATCAATACACCGAAAGCAATGGTAATACAAACTCTGCCGATAAGATATTTCTTTTGAAAGGTGAAATCTATTACAGTCAGGGGGAATACAAAAAAGCGATAGCATCCTATGAGGAGTTTAAGGAGAAGTATCCTAACAGTTCCTTGATGCCACAAGCTCATTATTGGATCGGGAAAAGTGCCGCCAATAAAGGGGATAAAAATGTGGCAAAAGAAAATTTCTCATATCTGGCCGAGAACCATCTGAATTCCAAATACGGAATCGACGCGGTAGTTGAGTTGGGAAAATTGTACAGCGACGGGAAACAATTTGCCGAAGCAGCCAAACTATACGCCGATGTTGCCGAAAAAGTGGATGCCTCGCCGAGAGTGCCGGAATTATTATACTTAAAAGGGTTAGCCGAAGTTAGTAACAAAGATACTGCCATAGCATATAAAACATTCGAAGATATTTTCTCATTTTACGGCGGGGAGATATTCGCAGATAAAGCAAAGATTGAGCTTGGGATAATCGAGTTGGGAAGAAAGAATTATTCCAAAGCCGAAGAGTACTTCCTGACATTAGGGGAGAAACGTATGGATGATATTGGTGCCAGAGCCCAATATCTATACGGATACACATTGTTTGAGCAGAATAGAATTAACGAAGCGATATCGGCTTTTGTGCGTGTAAGATCAGTCTTTGCTGCCTACGACGAATGGTACACCGCGTCGTTATTGAAGTTAGGCGATTCTTACAAGAAACTAAGAGATAAGAAAAAAGCTCGTGATATGTATCGGGCTGTAATTAAACGTCATCCGAAAGATGACTTCGGAGCAGAAGCAAGAAAAAAATTGAATAGACTATGAAAAAGAGAATAATATTAACCTTACTGTTATTGCCCGTTTTGGTTTGGGCGCAAGATGAAAGCCAGAGTGTTGAGCTACCTGATTTTGTTATTACTGGTGTTAAGAGTATTAATCTTCCGGTTCTAAAGAAAGCCAAACCGGAACTGGTACAGACATTATCGGAGGAATTCTTCTATCCTTCTTATTCGCCGGAGGAATTTACCACGGCAGGTAAATCGGATCCCATAGCAAGAGAGCTGAGTCTTTTCGATAATGAGTTTGTTACTACCGGCTTACTCCGACTTAAAGGGGGAATGTATACATTGCCTTTCGGGGATTTCACTCTGAGTAAGAATTACAAACACGCTTTGCTGCAAGCCGGGATTTGGGGGGAGAATATAACGGAGTATGAAGACAACGCCGGTTATAATGTTTCCGGTGGAAAAATTAATACCGATTTTTTCATAAGTAACGAATCAGATTTTTTACCCGGATTAAAGATTGGTGTTGAAGGGGAGTTTTCTCGGGACAAATATCATTTGTACGGTTCAACTACTCCTAAGCTGAAGAGAGAGACCGACAACGGTTTTGTCTCCGTAAGTGTGATAAATAATCTGAGAAGTACTCTGAAATACGGAGCGGTTTTTTCGACCGATCAGATAAATTTCAGAAACACCAAACGTGAAGAGGTTATTAATGGTGGAAGCGCCTTTGTGCGAAGTAGAATCGGTGCCTTCGGAGTTAAAGGGGATTTGACATATAAGTCGCAGGATATTTCCACGAAGAATAGCAACAATACATTTTTCAATGGTAACGCTGCCGTAACGATTACTCCTTCGAATAATCTCTATATCGATTTGGGAATAACTTACGCGAAAGCCGGAGATGACGGATTCTTTATGCCGCGGGTTAATCTGTCGACTGTGTTGGAAAAGAACATTTCCATCTATGCCGGATATAAACCTTACGCGGAATTCTACACCGGTAAAGATTTCAAAGCGGGGAACAGATATTTCGATCTGAATGATGACGAATATATTTTTACCGAGTATTCATCGAATGTGGAAGTTGCGATAAAGTATGAATACAAAGATCTTTTCGAAGCAAACGGTGGGTTCAGTTACATGTCCGCCGAAAACTATTTCTATTATGAGGATATTGATTTCGACGGAGTATTTGATTTACAAAAGACTAACGAAGTGAAGAATGCCTCTGTCTTTCTTGATGTGTTAGTTCATCCTAATAGATACGGAATGTTTTACGGTTCGTTGAGATACTCCAACATAAAGGAGAATAATGGTAATGTTATTCCTTATGAGCCTGCGGTTAGGATGAATTTCGAATACGGTTACAGATTTCCGATCGGCATTACTGTTACTGCCGGATTTGATATAGTAAGCTCTTTCTATTCCGATTTGGCTAATAATAACAAGGTCGACGGAGAATACAATCTGTCGATAGGTGGTAAATATAATCTATTCGACTCGATACAAGTTACGCTGGATATAGAGAATTTGATGAATCGCGATAATTATCGTTGGGCAAATTACAAAGAAAAACCATTTGATATAGTAGCGGGAATTAATTACCGTTGGTAAGAAAAATATTTCGGTACAAAATACAGTAGAAAATTCAATGAGAAGAGAAGAGTTAGCAAAGAAAATAGCTGATAGTATTGGGGTATCAGGAGTCGGGTATGAGTTTATTTTCAAAACATTCTTGGATATACTCACCGGCGAGCTCAAAGATAACGAAGCTATCAAGTTTCTGGATCTCGGTGTTTTTCAATTGAAGAAAGAACCGGTTCCAAGAGAAGAAAGAAAAATGCTACCCGAAGGTGTATTCCAAAAACGGGTTATTGTTTTTTCTCCTATTTCCGATTCCACGCAAGAGAAGAGTGGCGCGGCTTTTCTGAGTTTCGATGTTGATGATTTCGAACCTAGTGCCGAAGAATATAGTGAGGACGTTTTTGAGCTGGGGATTAATAAACCCTTGATTCCATTGAAGAAAAGTGGAGAAGAGGGAAGCTCCATCGCTATTGTTTCCAGATTGACTGAGTTCATCAAAAACGGAATGATGATTGGCGATTTCAATATCTGGGACGATTTGGTTAGTCCTTCTCACAAAGAGAGCAAAGAGGTTGTTGAGTCTTCTGTTATCGAGGAAGCAGAGGAGAAGGAAGAAGTAGCCGAGGAAATTTCCGATGAGGATATTTTCGGGAAATTGGCTATGGAGATAGCGGAAGATAAAACAGAAGCCGACGGTGAGCTTTTGGATGAGATAGGGGAAGAGATCAATATCGGAGAAGAGGAAGAAGAATTTGAACCCTATACCGGAAGTGCATTTGACGAATCGGAGGCCGTATTTCTTCCCGAGCAAGATGAGGAAGAAAATGTCGGGATGGATACACTTGACGATATGTTCGATGAAGAAAATCTTCTTGAAGAGTTCGAGGAAGAAGATGAAGTTCCGATAATAGAGGAAGAAGCTGAGGTAGAGAAAAAAGATCTCTTCGACCAATTGGAAAATTATCTCGATGAAGATGATAATGACATAGATGTATCCGAAGCCGGAGAGGAAGAATCTGTAGAAGATTCGGCGGAGGAAACCGATGAAGAAGAAACATCGGAGGAAGTAGCCGAAGAGGAAAACGAGTTGACCGATAGTGAAGAGGAAGATACAATATCAGAAGAGAAATGGTACAAGAAAAAGTTGGTAATCATTTCCGCGGCTTCAGCATTGGGCGCGATTATTATTATCGCTGCTTTATTCTTATTTACCGGTGGTGATGACGAAACGGTTAAAGCGAAAGTGGATTCGGCGAATAACAATGTACCGAAAAAGACAGAAGCTGTTCCAGCTAAGAGTGATTCCGAAAAGGTAGTGGTATTCGAAGAAGAGACTAGGCCTCCTAAACCAACCGGATTATACAGAGAGAGTCCGAGCGACAAAGAAATAACCAACAGAATATTTTTCGACGGGAACTATTATTCTGTTCAGATGTCTTCATGGAGAAATTCCGGAATAGCCGAAAAGGAAGTGGCACGATTCAAGAAAAAGGATTTTGACGCATATATTTTAAAGGCATATATAGCTCAGAAAAAGAGTACCTGGTATAGAGTTAGAATAGGTTACTTCGATTCGAAAGAAGAAGCGCAAAAGTTTTTGAAAGAAAATAAATTATAAAGTAACAACGGGAAAAAGATGAGTTTGTTCTCAATAGTATTTAAGGGTGGATGGCTGTTATTGCCAATATTAATAGGATCGGTAATCGCGTTAGCAATAATAATCGACAGATATTTGGTAATTAGAAAATCGAGATTGAATGTTCCGGCTTTTTTGGTGAAGATAAGAAGTCAGCTGAAGAAAAAAAATATAGAAGGGGCAATGGCGTTATGCACCGAAGAGAAATCTCCGGCGGCCAACATTGTTCGTAAGGGACTGAAGAAATACAAATTCGGGCATCAGAGAGTTAAGGAAGCAATAGAAAGTGCCGGTAAACAGGAAGTTAGTAAGTTGGAAAAAGGACTTTCCGTTTTGGCCACTATTTCCGGTGTCGCTCCTTTGTTGGGATTTTTGGGTACAGTAACAGGAATGATTTCCGCGTTTATGAGAATTGAGGATCTTCAGGGAGCCGCAAATCCCAGCGATTTGGCTGGTGGTATCTGGGAAGCTTTGCTTACAACCGCTTTCGGTCTTGGCGTTGGTATTATTGCTTATACCTTTTACAACTATCTTGTCTCCGCTATTGGAAAGCTTGTAGCTGATATGGAAGTGATATCCAATGACGTAGTTGATATTTTGGAAGAAGTAGAATCGAATGAACAAGAGAAACAAGTAGAAATAGAATTGTAATCGGGGGAAGAAATGAAATTTCAAATGTCAAACAAGAGGCTCGATATTTTCAGCTTTTCTTCTCTGACCGATATTGTGATGTTACTCTTGATTTTCTTTTTGCTTACATCGCAATTCGTAATACAGACCGGTGTTAAGGTGAAACTCCCCGGGGCTAAAAACAACGAGCAGGCTATCCCATCGAAGATGATTGTTTCGATCACCGAGGCGCAAAAGATTTTCGTTGGTAAAGAGGAAGTTGGGATGGATGCCTTAGCAGGGAAATTGATCAGACTGAAAGAGAGTCAAAAGGAAAATAATATCATAATCCGCGCGGATAAAGCGGTTAATATTGATATGGTAATTAAAGTAATCGATGCGGCAAAGGGTGTTGGTATTGATAAGTTCACGATAGAAACAGAGAAGGAATCATTTTAAGTTTTGAGACGATCAGAATATTCATATTTAATCTCCCTTGCGCTACATGTAGGAATACTTTTGCTCCTTTTGGTATTTAATATTAATCAAGAGTACGAAACCGAAGAATATGTAACAATTGGATTCGGAACCTACGGCAGAGTTAGCTCTTCCGGTAAGGTCGGGAATCCGAAAGAACAACCGGCTGAGAAGAAAGAGATTAAGAAAAAAGAAGAGAAGAAAGTAGAAGTACCAAAGGTAAAGAATAGTGATGAAACCAATAATGTTGTCGCAGCCAAGGATGAGAAAGAGAAGAAAGAGGAAAAGAAGTTAAAGAAGAAAGAAGAAAAGAAAGATGAAGCGAATGATCAAGGACGGGATGTAGCGGGAGCCGGTACCGGAATGTTCGGATTTGATATAGACTTTGGTGGAAAAGGGAAACGTAATATTTACAGTTACAGTTTACCACCCTATCCTTCAGGGGTTTCGAAAGAGATCGATGTGAAACTGAAGTTTACTATTCTACCGGATGGTACCGTAGGCAGAATTATTCCGTTACGAAAGGCCGACGCGAAATTGGAAGAGGCCGCGATAAACTCACTTAAACGTTGGCGTTTCGAGCCATTGCCGAACAGCCAGAAACAATCGGTGCAAACAGCCGTTATTATTTTCCCGTTTCGGCTTCAGTAACTTTTCGGATGTCTTTGTAATAGAACCAATAGAAAGGTATTTCCGCGATAGTAAGAATTAGCAAGGCTACTGTATCCATATTGAAATCTTTTGTAAAAAAGGAATAATCGGGTACAATAGCTTTGGTAATCATCGTGGCGATCGGCCAGCCAATTGAGAAGATAATAACAATGAAGGCCACATTAATAAATCCGGAAGAAAGCTCTTCTCTTTTCCATTTGAGCCAAAATACAGTTATAATAAAAAGAGCGTGTAGTAGAAATATTATTGCGCTGACCATCTTCTATCTTATTTAACTTTGCGAATTCTTGAATTAACTATCTTTATTCCGATTAGTCCCCCTAACAAGCCGAATATTATATTAACGAAGAAATTGTTAATAACAATCGAGGTTGTATATAGCAACGAGAAACCATAGGATTGTATCTCATCGTAAACAGTGCTAAGCATTTGAAGAACTTGTTGCTTCACATCTTCCGTAACCGGAAACGAATTAATCATTTTTGATAATTCGGAATAGGCTGCTATAATATCGTTATTCTTTGTTACGAATGTTATGAACAGTTCGAAAAAGCTACCGAATATGGCGGCGTAAAAACCTGTCATCAAACCTAGCACTACACCTTTGCGTGTCGGTAGTTCATCTTGATAGCCATTTGCCTTCATGTCCAATATAATCGAAAGATAAGCAGCGATCGGAATAATTAAGCAACATGAAAAACTTTTGGCAACAGGAACAACCTGAAGAACTCCTGCGCCAAATCCACAAATAAAGGCGGGCAAATATTTTTTGAATTGAGTCATTAGTCTCTTTTATTCTCTAGTAAATAATTTTCAACACTATCGTAAATATATGAAATTCCGACAGAACCGAAAAGGAAACCGGTAACGAAAGAGATCAAAACCGAATATGGGTATACTCCCGAATTATAAAGGATAATATCAATGAACATCGGGATTGAGCCTATATACAAGGGATTTGCGGACTTTAGCTTTGGCCGATAGAATAAAAGAATAATTGAAACAACAAAGGAACCCAGATAGATACCGGCGCATCTGGCGCATACCAACGAAGGTAAACCAAGGATGTATATTAGCTTTGCTTCTTCCTGATGACATACAATACCATAGGTGAATTTCAGAAAAGGGGAAACATAAAGAAGATTATCCCAAAGGGTTGTCAAAGGGAATATGAATATTCCGACACACCATAAGGCTATCGCTGTTGTGACGATGAGTTTTATCTTACGATTCACTTCGATTTCTTTAGTGTGACTTTGAAAATATTTTTGTGAGTAAGATAGTATAGAGACCCTTTATATATCAACGCGTCTGTAATTTCACTTTCGGAAAAGTCAGTATTTACAGAGGTAAAGCCTTTCCCCGGATTTCGCAAATTCAGATACTTAATTTTTTCGTTATTCGAGATAACTAGTATGTCACGGAAAATATTAACAGAGGGATTTTCCAGTCCTGTTTTAATTTTCGTAACACCGTTACCGTATTGATCGAAAATGAGTAGGAATTCTACGTTAGTCACAAAGAGCTTGTTATCTTGCGAAACGGTTATAGAATTATTCCCCTCCAACGAGTAATCGCCGTAATCATAATTTCCGAACTCACTTACGAATTCTCCTCCTGAATTTAGCTTAACAATTCGGGAGTTCTCCGAATCGTAAATGAAAATATCTCCTTGAGAAGAAGCAACACAATTCTCAGGATATGAAAAGGGGGAGGAGAGGAGCTCTGTTTTAAGGGATGAGATGTAATTCAAATCTTTGTCGAAGATTTGGATTCGGTTATTATTTTTATCGGTTACGTAAATTTTCAATTGGTCCGCGAAAACATGAACCGGATTATCCAGCCCCTCGTTATCCCAACCGTATCCGCCGAAAGTAGCAAGTTTGTTTCCGAGAGTATCAAGTTTTGTAATTTCGGAAGTAGAATTATCCGTTACATAAATATTTCCGGATGGAGAAATAGAGAAAGAGACCGCAGACTCGAAGCTCATAAGATTATTCGGTGTTTTCGATTGCTGAGCGAAAAGGGTTTGCGAAAAAAGGATAAGTAATATATAAATTCTTAAGTTCATGAAATAAATATAGGAATAAAGTAATCTTTTGAAAAGGATTTGCGCAATCATTCAATAAAACTTAGGTTAAAAAATTGGCAAAAGAAAAAAACGAGGCTTCGGAAGAGGAAAAATCAAGCAAACCTGAAAAAATATCCCCCACGAATCGGTAATCCGAAAAACCCCTTCCTTGAAGCGATAAAAAAGGAAAGAGTAGTAGAGTATAAGGGGAAAATGTACCGCAAATAGACGTATATCCTATTTTGTAACATATATCTAGTAAATTGTAACACGTATCTAGTAAATTGTAACACGTATCTAATAAAGTGCATCACATATCTGATAAATTGCAACACATATCTGGTAAATCGCATCACATATCTAGTAAATTGTAACACATATCCGGTAAAGTACATCATATATCTAATAAAATGTAACACCTATCTGGTATGTTAATTCCAGCCGAAAACTGACCAATATTCCAGACAAAATTGACCAGTACAATTATTTATTATGCACCATGTTTCTTAATCTAAAACTTTTTCCGTTAATAAAAAACGGATAACTGTGGTGGAGCAATCTGTCTAAAATAGCTGCAGCCACAACATCATCATTGAAAATCTCTCCCCACTGCTCGAAAGCCTTATTTGAAGTAACAATAATAGATCCCCTTTCATATCTTTTGGCCACTAACTGGAAAAAGAGTTTAGCTGTTTGCTTGCTTAGGGAAAGATATCCGAGTTCATCGATAATAAGTAAATCAAGTCTCCCGAGAGATTCGAGCTTTGCGTTTAGAGTATTGGATATCTCTGCCGCAGCCAATTCCTCGGTTAGTTTCTCTGCGGAGTAAAAGAGAACTCTCATTCTGGCTTCAATGGCCTTAATCCCCAAAGCGATTGCCAGATGTGTTTTTCCTACCCCGGGAGGGCCTAAGAACAATACGTTTTTCCCTTTGGAGATAAACTCCAGATTAGCCAGTTCTCTTATTAGTTGCTCGTTTATCTTCGGTTGAAAAGAAAAATCGAATTCGTCCAGTTTCTTAATCTGTGAAAAGTTCGCCATTCTCATTTTTCTGTTGACCGATCTCTCATATTTAGCGATAACTTGTTCTTCCAACAGCCTTGCCAAGTATTCACGGAAGCTCATTTTTGCTTTGGCCGCTTTTTCCGCTTCGATAATGTAAATCTCCTTAATCCTCTCCAGAGCGAGTGTTTTCATGTGTTCTTCCATTCTGTCGTTTCCCATTTTCACTTCTCCTTACTTAGGTTAAAAGTTGAATTGATACTCCTTAAGGTCTCTTTTTATATCCTTGTTCGGGTAGTTTTCTTTGAGTCTCATATTTTCTATGATAATTGTTCTCTCACAGTTCTTTTCCAGATAACCGGATATGAAGGAAAAATGAAAGACGTTATATTCCATCGCCTTTTTCAGTGCCGAAAGAAAATCTTCCGCGCAATAGAATTTCGAGAGTTCCATAATGTATCGCAATTGGTATCCGCTGTTGTATCTTTTCTGCGCATACAGTTTTTTCAAGAACAAAGATTGATCGGGGAATTTCTCCATAAACTCTTTCGACAAGCGTTGAAAATTGCCCTTCGTAGTGTTATTCCCTCTGTAGTGCTCATCCTTAATGGTTACGTTCCCTTTTCCTAAAGAGAGTCTGTGGGAGGCTACTTTCTTGTTGGCTTGTGAGTAGATCTCGATATAGTACCCTTGTGATATCTTTATCCATACTTGCTTTCCGGCAAAAGCCCATGGCACCGAGTATCTGTTCCCATTGTAAGAGATCAGACAATCGTAGCTTACTTTTCTTATCTCTTCTTTTATCCCCACATAACGACATGATGGCAGATTCATTAGGGAAGCCCTCTCCTTGGCAAACACCGTTTCCGGTTTTTGCTTAATTACCGAATGAAGCTCGTTATTGACCCGATTCTGAAACTCTTTCAGTTTTGAGCATAACTCTTCAAAGCTACTAAAGGTATTTCCGTCGATGAAATGGTCTTCTATATAGGCGAACGGTTTTTCGACTTTCCCTTTGGACCACGGATGACTTGGCATCGAACGACTTGGAGCGAACCCGTAATGACCGCAAAAGTGAAGATATCTTGGATTCCACCGCCAGTTATCCTTTGAATGAATTGTTATGAAAACTCTCGCGTTATCGGTTTGGACTCTTTGACATACTCCTCCGGAGGCTTGAAGACATCTTTCGAACGCTTCAAATACTGCCCCTTGATTCTCCGACAAGGATACTTCCAATATTTTATAGCGACTAAAACCGTAGATATATTGATATATGTAGATTTTTGCCCGTGCCCCTCCGATTAAAACAGTATATGGGCTCCAGTCGAACTGACCTTGTTCCCCGGGAGCTGTCTCGTATGGTTGAAATGTTTTCTTGGAAGTCTGTTTTATTTTCCCGAGATAATAATAAAAGCTGCTTCTGCTGCCGGTGTAACCTTTACTCCTTATCTCATAGAGAATCCGGGAGCCCCGATATCTCTTAATGTTAGACATCTCAAAGATCAATTCCGTAAAGGGAGACAAGGAGTCACTTATTGACTCTTTCCGGACGTACTCCGGAGGACTCTCTTTTGA
Organism: uncultured Ignavibacteriales bacterium; assembly: GCA_942492055.1. GTDB lineage: Bacteria > Bacteroidota > Ignavibacteria > Ignavibacteriales > Melioribacteraceae > CALODP01. The sequence continues at coordinate 235,522 of CALODP010000015.1, forward strand.
CAAGGCTTTTTTTACGGTGTTATGACTTAAGCCCAATATCCGACCTATCTCACGTAGACTCATTCCCGGATTTTTGGATCGTAGATTTTTGATTGTTACCCAGTCTTCCATACTGATCACCTTTTTTCCCTCCTGAGTTTTGTCTACTCAGGATAACTCTATTTTCTCTTTTTTCCTCTGGTCACTTTTCAGTTGGATTTTTGGTCACTTTTCAGTTGGACAAAACAGTTCCTTTTCTTTTTCCTGTAGAGTAGAGCCGGCCAGAGATTAAACCTCAAGCCAGCCCCCTCGTCAAACCGTACGTGCGGTTTTCCCGCATACGGCTTTCCTGATCACCTTCATTCACCCGCAAAGGTTGGTCGTCTTCCGGAAGTAGCGTATGGTTTTATAAGTCCGTACTTCTTAACTAATATGTTAAATGCCTGCTGACGATACAAGCGCGACTTCCTTTGACTCTTCCGATTAAAGTATCTGTGTAATCTCATTCTCAGATAGTCTTCCAGTTTCTTCAATGAGTTTTGTGGGTAGCTTACCTTTTCAATTTTGTAATAGTTTATCCAACCGTTCAGTATCGGATTTAACTCTTTGACCAAAGCTTCTACCTTAAAGTGTCCTGTCTTTTTCAGCTTTCTGCTTATTTTCATTCTAAGCTTTTTCTCTGATTCCGGTTTGGGGATAATATTCCAGTATTTCGTACCGGCAACAACCAGACTTCTATCCCATCTAAATCTAAACCCCAGAAAATCAAAACATTCACTCTTGGCATCAATCAACTTTGTTTTACTATCGTTGATCCGAAGCTCCATCTTAGACAAATAATACTCTACTTGTGTTATTAACTCTTTCGGTATTCTCTTTCCCAACAGAATGAAGTCATCGGCGTATCTGATCATCTTCACACCTTGCCGAGAAAAGATTCCATCCGTTTTATTAACAATGCGGTCCAGTAAATTCATATAGATGTTAGCTAACAATGGGGAAATCACGCCTCCTTGAGGAGTTCCCATATTGTTTTTCTTCCCACCGGTATATCGTCCGTCCTCTTCAACTATAGGGACTTTCAACCATAGTTTAATTATGTGGAGTATACTAGGGTCAGCTATACGTTCCTTTAATGCTATCATTAACTTATCGTGTGGGATAGTATCAAAGTATTTACTTAAATCGGCATCATAAACAACATGGTTGCCTTGTCTGAGGTTATTCCGAACTTCTGTTATTGCGTCTTTGGCCGACTTCTTTGGTCTGAACCCATAAGAGGAATCATCAAAGTCAGCTTCAAACAGAGGTTCTATTACTATCTTGACAGCTTGTTGAGCTACTCTATCTCTAATTACGGGTAAGCCTAACGGTCGTTTCCCTCCGTTCGGCTTCTCGATCCATACTCGTTTAACCGGCTTTGGAAGATATGTTCGCTTTCTCAAATCTTCGGATAGTTCATCCAAAAACTTTTGAACGCCATACTTCTCAATGTCAGTAAAACTGATTCCGTCTACTCCGGGTGCGCCTTTCTTCTTTTTGCACCTTTTGTAACTTTCCTCGAGTATGTACTTTAGAAATATTTTATCGTACAACACATAATACTTTCTCTCTTTTTCCAGCTTTGCCGATAAATATAGCTTTAGTTGTAATAATCGGACTCTTTCCCGAGAATTGAGATCTTTGCGTTTCTGTAGCTTAAGATTATCCAATTCTCTTTGCAATCTCTCTTGATTACTGTTATTCATCAATTCCTTGATCTCCCTATTTCTAAATTCGTTATAACCAGTAGTGTTCCTTCCCTCCACGCAAGTTATGTTGTCTTGCGTATCAACAGTACTACGACACATCCGCCACCCTCATCCTATAGATCGTCATATCTATATCAGTTAGGGCTTCCCAAGTTCATGCGCTACCTTTATCATGCACGCCATCCCATCATACCCCGTGCAGCCGTATTGTTGCAAATTGCCGTTGCTTCACAATACGTAACAGACTTCATCAACACAGGCAGACTGGTCACTGCAGGTCAGAGTAACGAGGCCTAACTGGGTTCATTTGCATTACGGCTTACATGATCGCTCAATATGAACTTAGTACAATTTGTTTCCTCCTTGCACCTCATAAGAGCTTCAAGCTGAACGGCAAATTGGCTTGTGTAACTTTTTCATTTTACATAGGTATTCATTTATTATTAAAACGCACGCTTCTTGGCGTACCAGTGCCCTCTGTGGTGAACCGTTCTTTCCTTGTTCTTGCTTTTCTTGGTTCCTCGCTCTTGCTCTGGTCACTGAGCTTGTCGAAGTGTTCTCTGTGCTCTCAGTGCCCTCTGTGGTGAACCGTTCTTTTCTTGTTCATGCTTTCCGTGGTTCCTCGCTCTTGCTCTGGTCACTGAGCTTGTCGAAGTGTTCTCTGTGTTCTCAGTGCCCTCTGTGGTGAACCGTTCTTTCCTTGTTCTTGCTTTCCGTGGTTCCTAGCTCTTGCTCTGTTCGAAGTGGCACCGTGGTGAGAATGGTAGGTTACTACTAAATAAGAAAGGCCGGTCGCTTGGCAACCGACCCGTTAGTTTAATAACTCATTGCGTTTAACTTTACTTTTCCGCGGAATATCCAATAGATGCTTATAGTGTAAGCCAACACAAAAGGAATTCCTATAATCGCCATTGTTAACATTATTCCCAATGTTTTTTGGGAAGAAGCGGCGTTGTATATAGTAAGGCTATGTTCCGGCATCGGGCTCGAGAGAACAATATTAGGGAATAACCCTATAGCGAAGAGAGTAAGCAACGCTAGAATAGAAGCGCAAGAAGAGAGGAACGCTCTGAATTCACGCCTGTGGTGAATTTCCCTCGGGATGTTGGCAATTGCCAGCATATTTAATAATGCCACAACAAAAAGAATCGGTTCGGATGTGAAATGCCTCGTCATATGAGGGACGTATATCAGAGTAGCCATCGTTGTAGTGATGTAGCAAATCACAAAAAATATAATCGAGTTGTTCACCCACCCTTTAACAGTTCGTTGTAATTCCCCCTCTGTTTTCATTGTCGCGTAGATAGTTCCGTGCATAATAAAGAGAGCTACCGTTGTTATTCCTACCATTATGGCGTACGGATTTAGTAGGGAAAGGAAAGAACCAGCGTATTCCATATCCGCGCCGACAGGTACCCCGATTATGATATTCCCCAGTGCTACCCCCATCAACAAAGCGATAAGGATGCTCGAAATCGAAAAAGCGCGATCCCACATAGTTCGCCACCAAACCATCGGTTGTTTACTTCGGAACTCAATTGCCACGGCTCTGAAAATCAGTCCGAAAAGGAGCAACATAAAAGCGGTATAGAATCCGGAAAAGACAGTAGCGTAAACATGCGGAAAAGCCGCGAACAGGGCTCCACCGCCGGTAACTAACCAGACTTCGTTTCCATCCCAAACCGGCCCGATTGAATTTATCATAATTCTTCTGTTGGTATCTCCCTTCACAAAAAGGTGAATAGCTCCGACCCCGAGATCGAACCCGTCGAGAATAGCGTAGCCGGAGAGGAGAACCCCTATTAGTATAAACCAAATTGTATTTAAGTCGAGAGTGAATTCCATATTAACTCCGAAATTAATGTTCTATTAAGATATAGCCTCTTTTTGCCTTTGATATTCCGATTGAATAGAGTCGGGATCTTCAGGTCCGTGCTGAATTTTTTCATTCAACAAATAGATAAAGAGTACAAAAAGAAGGAGATAGATAATAGAGAATAGGATAAGGGAAAATACTATCTGCTCCGAAGTAACTACTTTCGAAAGAGCTTCCGAGGTTCTCAGAAGACCGTAAACTATCCATGGTTGACGCCCCACTTCCGCCGAGACCCATCCCAGTTGGTTTGCCAATTGGGGACCCAGAACGGAGATCACGAAAATCCATAGTAGCCATTTGTAATTGAACAATTTTCCGCGCCACCAAAGAAATGCCCCCAGCAAAGAGATACCGATAAGAAACATACCTATGGCAACCATAATATGATAAGTCTGGAATACGAAATTGACAGGAGGTCTGTCTTGTTCCGGAAAAGCGTCTAAGCCGGTAACAGGAGTTTCGGTGTTTCCGTAAATAAGATAGCTAAGCATACCGGGGAGCCCGATTCCGAAATTTACTTCCCGGGCTTCTTCGTTTACCCAACCGAACAGATAAAGAGTTCCGGCGGCTGAAGAATCGAAATGAGCTTCGTATGCGGCCATTTTCGCAGGTTGAGTTTCGCTAACGCCAATCGCGCTCCGGTGCCCTGTGAATAATTGAAAGAGGGAAGCGAAAATAGCGAATGCCAATCCTATTTTTAATGATTTCTCCGCAAAATCGATATGTCTTTTCTTTATCAGATAATATGCGCTAACGCTGATTACCAAGAAGGCTCCGGCAAGCCAGGCTCCCGAAAGAACGTGTGATAATCTTTCCATGCTGGAAGGATTGAAAACCATTTCCCAAAAATCGGTTATCTCAGCGCGAGCTTCCAAACCGCTCCCTACAATATGATAGCCGGCCGGTGTTTGTTGCCAAGAGTTGGCTACAACAATCCAAACGGCACTAAGCATAGATCCGAATGAAACCATTATCGTAGAGAAGAAATGCATTTTCGGGGAGACTTTGTCCCATCCGAAAACAAGTACTGCAAGGAAACCTGATTCTAGGAAGAAGGCGAATATTCCTTCAGCCGCAAGAGCGCTTCCGAAAATATCTCCTACGTATCGTGAGTAAGTGGCCCAGTTCGTTCCGAATTGAAATTCCATTACTATTCCGGAGGCTACCCCGACGGCAAAAGTAAGAGCGAAAACCTTAACCCAGAATTTGGCCATCTTTTCGTAGATATCTTTCTTTGTTTTAAGGTAAAGCCCCTCCATAATAACGAGGATAACCCCTAATCCGATGCTTAACGGGGGGAATATGTAGTGGAAGCCTATAGTGAAAGCGAATTGAATCCTAGCGAGAATTTCTGTATCCATAAATTGCCCTCAGGAAAAAGTGATGATAGTAGATTTGAAGATATGAAATTGAAAAACTTGTTTAAAGGATTATTATACTGTTTTTTTACCGAATATAGTTTTATTTAGATAGTAAATTGAACAAATATGATAAGAATCGATCTTTTCTAATCGAGAATCATTATTTTTGAATATAGAAAAATCAAAAAACAGCACGGGTATAAATATGTTTAGAATGGTATTAATGATTTTGTTGGTTGTTTCCACGCTATTCGCACAGAACGGAAGTAACAAATGGATGCCCATAAATGAGGATGACGAAAAGATTATTTCGCTCGATACTTCTTCGGTGAAGCAGATAAAGAGCCGTGTTTCGGTGTGGGCGGCAGTCGAGCTGAAGGATCCGATGTTTGATTCCACCTGGAACGCACATGTGCATAAAATCAGAACAAAGTATTTGTTCAACTCGGTAAGGGAAAGATATTCGATTATCGGTGAGTTGTATTTCGATACTCAGGGAAAGATAGTAGGAGATCTTGCCAATACAAAACTGGGTGGAGATTCCAGATTTACTCTCCCTGTTCCTAAAGGGACCGAAGTAGAGATAGTTTATAACGGCGTAATGCAATATCTGGGAGGTAACGGCAAGAGTGTTACGGATTCGGAACCGACAGAACTGGCAAAAGTGGAATTGCCCGAAGTTACTCCGATCCCTACTCCAAAGCCTGAGCCGGTTCCGCAGCAGGAAGATTATGTCTTTGATTCCGTCTCAAGTTTGCCACAAGAGAAAGAGGAAGTGGCTCCTAAGGAACCGGACTTGCCATTCGCGAGAATTTATGATCCGGTTTCGAAGAAATATATCGATTTGGTTGACGACAAAGCTCCTATAGAAAAACCGGAGCCGGAAGTTAAGAAAGAAGTAGTTCCGGTCAGTAATAGCTTTGATACGGCAAAAGAGAAATTCGCTACACCTACTATTGTAACGGACGGAAGATTGTTTTGCGTACAGGTTTCCGCCTGGAAAAATATTAAAAAGGCAGATAAGGAAGTAAATAGATTGAAAAAGAAAGGTTACGAAGCTTTTCATGTAAAAGCGAAACCTTTCAAGAATAAGGGAACATGGTACCGTGTAAGAGTCGGGTATTTTTCCGATTTGGATGAGGCTAAAAAAGTGGAGAAGAAGATTAAGAAGTTTTACAGATAAACGGTTTTGAGTGGAATGAAACAATTCGGGATCTGATGTCGTATAAAGGTGAAATCCAACGGAGGAATTGTGAAAAAGATAGTAGCATTGCTCCTCTTTATCTTTGCGGTTAATGTTTCTTGTCAGGATAGCACAAGAAAGGGGAAAACGGATATGCCTGAGAAAGTCGTTAAAACCGAAGCTGAATGGAAAAAGCTTCTGAGTGACGATGAATATTATGTTCTTCGTCAAAAAGGAACAGAGCGTGCCTTTACCGGTGAATTCTACGAGCATCAGGAAGCGGGGATATATATATGCGCCGCTTGCGGGAGCGATCTCTTTCGGTCCGACGCCAAATTCGATGCCGGGTGTGGTTGGCCAAGTTATTTTGAGCCGATTACAAAAAGCTCCGTAATCTTCGAACCGGATTATTCTCACGGGATGATACGAACCGAAGTAATGTGCGGAAATTGCGAGAGTCATTTGGGGCACGTATTCAACGACGGACCTCCTCCTACCGGTAAAAGATATTGTATAAATTCAGTATCACTGAACTTCAAAAAAGAGGGTGACAGATAAAGTCATCCTCCAAATCTAATGTTAGAAAAAGCAATCTTTCCTCTTTAATATATCATCAAAAAAATTTTGTAACTTTTCCGGAACTTCTTCGTCTAAGGAAGCAGTAAGGATATAAACATTTGAGGAAGTAATGATATCTCGTATTTCGCATATATTGATTTCCATATCATTGATAATGGTTTTTATCGGCGTATCCTCAACGAGCGCGCAAACAACCATTAAAGTCGGGAGGGTCTATCCGGGGGAAATAGACATGAGCGGCTTTACTATGAAAAGGAGTGGAACTGTTAGGATCTACGGTAAGGGAGCGGGTCATTCCGACTGGGAGGACAATCTTCAATTCTACGGATGGATACTCAACAGTAAAACTCGTAAGGTTGTTTGGCATCTTGAGGATGTCGATGAAGCCGATAACGATGATGGAGTTTTCGGATTTGATATTAAAGTCGATTTGCCGAAAGGAGATTATGAAATATATTACGCGGGATCACGAAGCTATTATTTCAAGAGTTACGATTTGGGGGATTTGATTCATCAGATATTTTCGGGTGATCATTTCGATGATTTTTCCAAACGTAGGACAAAGCTTTATATGGTACTGCAAGGTGCTGAGGATGTAGTTGAGCAAAAAGATCCTATAGAACTTGCGGATAAAAGCGCCGAAGGAGCTGTTGTCTCCATTCACCGTGTAGGAGATTACGAGGAGATTGAAAAAAGGTTTACTCTGGAGAAAGAAACAAGGTTTAACCTTTACACCATTGGTGAGGGGAGAGCCGGAGAAGTGTTTGATTTTGCCTGGATTTATGATGTAAATAAGAATGAAAGAGTCTGGAGTTTCAACTCCCGTTATGCCGATCATGCCGGAGGGGGAAAGAAAAATCTCATGTTCGATAAAGAGATTACTTTACCTGCTGGAAGCTACATAGTTAAGTACGTTACGGACGATTCTCATTCTTACGACGAATGGAATGTGAAACCACCTACAGATCCGCAGTTCTGGGGAATAACTATGAAAGTAGTTAACCCTAGGGATAAGAAAAATGTCCTTCCATTCAGCAAAGATGATGTTATCAATCCGATTGTTGAGATCACTAGAGTGAGAGATGATCAATATTATTCGCAAGGTTTTTCCCTTAAAAAGGATATGGATGTAAGGGTATTCTGCATCGGAGAAGGCTCACGGGATATGGATGATTACGGTTGGATCAGTAATGCCGATACACGCGAAAAAGTTTGGGAAATGAGATACAGAGATACAGAGCATGCCGGGGGAGCCGGGAAAAACAGAATGGTAAATGAGGTGATTAAGCTTAAGAAGGGAAATTATATAGCTTATTACATGACAGATGATTCTCATTCTTACAGAGATTGGAATTCCGAAGCTCCGTATGAAAAGGAGAGATGGGGAATAACTATTTGGCCGACAAATAAGAAGGATGCGAAATATACAGTCAAATTCGACGATGATGAATATAAGAGTGACAATATTGTAGCTGAAATAACAAGGGTTAGAGATAGCAGAAAGATTAGAAAGAATTTCTCTTTAAGAGAAGATACAAGGGTGCGAATTGTTGCTGTCGGAGAAGGTGAACGTAGAGATATGTTCGATTACGGCTGGATAGAAAATGAAAACGGAAGAGTCGTCTGGGAAATGACTTACAGAATGACAGATCATGCCGGAGGAGCCAGAAAAAACAGATTATTTAATGATGTTATTATTCTTTCCAAAGGAAATTATAAAGTGTTTTTTGTAACGGATGATTCCCATTCCTACAAGGATTGGAATGATGATCCGCCAACTAACCAGGAAAACTACGGAATAACGCTGTTCCGTGAAAAATAAATTGATTTGAGATACCCCAATGTTTATAAGGGATTCGGAGATTTTTAGCCGAATCCCTTTTTTTATTCCCTAAAATTAATTTGACGGTTTAAGACTCCTTATTTATATTCGATCCAAATAATTATTGAGTGTTTGTATTTTTTCTAAATGATAGGAGTTAGTAAATCGTATGAAGTATACCTTTTCTGTATTATTGATTGCATTGCTGAGCTTTAGCTCTCTATTCGGACAGTTTGATCTTTTTGATAAATCAACCTCTGTGGGAGGTTACGGGGAATTGCATTACAATTATTCCAAACCGGATGGTAAAGAAGCAACTAAGACATTAGATTTTCATAGATTCGTTTTATTCTATTCACACGCATGGACCGAAGAATGGTCATTCAAAGCGGAGGTAGAGCTTGAGCATAACTTCGTAAGTGACGGAGAAGGGGAGCTTGAGCTTGAACAGGCTTTTGTTCAGTATCAGCCGGCTGAGTATTTCGGATTCCAGGCCGGTGTTATTCTTCCTTCTGTGGGTATGTTGAATGAGATGCATGAGCCACCTACATTTCTGAGTGTGGAACGACCATCTTATCACAAATCGATTATTCCTACTACCTGGTTCGGAAACGGGCTCTCCCTTTTCGGGTATTATAAGGGATTCGATTATATGGTTAGTATAATGGAAGGGCTGAATGCCGATAATTTCAGTGAAAAAGGTGGAATCAGATCAGGTAGACAAAAAGGATATAAGTCGAATGCCGAAGATTTCCTTTACAACTTTCGATTGGATTACAAAGGGATTTCCGGTTTGAAAATCGGCGCATCATATACTTACAACAACGCCAGTGGTGATTCGCTGGAAATTCCGATAAATCTGATTGAACTACACGCGCGCTACAGAAAGCATAATATCTATTTCGATTTCGAATATGGAAATATTTCTTACGATAATTCCCAGTTGGAAAAATCGAACGGGTATTATTTTGATTTGGGCTATAATATAGGATCGCTACTGGGATGGAAATCGGAATTGATACCTTTCTTCCGATATACCGATTATAATACCGCCGCGTCTGTTGCGGGAGGTGGAAACGGGGAAAAGGCTTATCACAACTCCAAATGGATGATAGGTGCCGCCTTCAAACCGATAGAAGAAGTTGTTTTCAAAGTGGATTACAGCGAAAATGAAGTTGAACTAAATAGCGCGAAAACGCAACTGTTTAATATCGGTGTAGGATACATGTTCTAATGAAAATTCGTAATGTAATATTGTTTACAGTTTTCTTTATCTCCTTCAATCTATTCGGGGAGGATCTTAAAGAAAAATCGGAAAAGATTATTAGTGAGGTATTCGGTGAAGTGTCAGTTTCGTTAAAGGAACTGGCGCTTGCTCCCGACGAAAGATTAAAGATAGAGGAAGAAGCCGGACAAAGGTTTTTAGGGAAGAAGATCTATTATTACGAAATTTCCCGAAAGGATAGTATTCTCGGGGTTACCTTGTTAGATAATGTAATGGGGCGAACGCAACCTATCTCTTATCTCCTGATAATTTCCGCGGATGGGAAGATTTTGTATATGGAGATACTAAAATATCGCTCTTCATACGGTGGAGAAGTTCGCGAGCGGGGCTGGCTGGAAAGTTTCGAAGGAATGACTCTGCCGGAAGAGGCCGAAATAGGGGATAAGGTGGAGGCAATCAGCGGAGCCACAATATCTTCCAAATCCCTTACAAGAGGAGTGAAGCGATTACTAATATTGTTCGATAAAGCTATTAAAGGTAGCCTGAATTAGTAGGTTACCTTTAGTCTTGTTACCCGAATTATACTTACCGTCAGGATTACCGCTCCGCACCATTGAATCCAGTTCATAATATTTCCGCGAATGAAATACTCTAACAAAATGGCGGAAAGAGGAAAAGCGAGTTCGCAAATTGTTGCCACTGAGGCAGAAATTCTTTTCAGACCGTAATAGTATAGATATATGGCCAATCCGCCGGAGGTAAAGGCAATAATTCCGAATATCATAAGTTGGGATGAAGTAATCTCTGAGATATTGGAAATATCATCAAAAGAGATGAGGATGAAAAACATCAGAATGGTTGTAAAAAGAAAGCGTAAGTATGTTCCCATTCCGTAGGAAACGTTCTTCAAAGCTCTTTTGCTCAAGACGGTTGAGGCGCCGAAACTGAAGGCGGCTATCAAAGCGAAAAGGGCGGCCAGTGTGGTTTTATCTCCGGTATTAAAATTAGGAAGGGTTAATCCGAATGTCATTAAATACGCCCCGGCTACTGCGACACATGCCCACAGAAAGAATATTTTCGGGAGTTTCTCTTTTAATAACAAAGCCGCTAAAATAATCGCGAAGACAGGTTGCAATTTTTGAATAAGTACAACAACGGAAAGGTTGATATAATTAACATAGAAAAGTGCTTTGGTAATTGCCATTGTTCCTAATGCTCCGCCAAAGAGGGCTACCGCGCCGAAAGCAAGAAAGTCCTTTGTGGTGAGGAGTTTTAGTCTCCCGAATTGTTTCGCGAATAGGGGAGTAAGAAAAAGAGCTACTATTCCACTCTCTACAAAAACAACAACAGGTACGGGCAAAGAATATAAAGCCGGACGAAGTACAATTCCGTCTACTCCCCAAAGGGCAGCGGCAAAAATAACAAAGAGTGGGGCGAATCTATTCATAATTTCCTTTGAGTGATCAATTTTTCCAATGACAAATATAGGGAAAATAAGACTAATCATATCAAGGAGTTTTATATCTGGGGAATTCCTCCGGAAAAAATTCCGTGGTAATATCGCCTATGCGTTATGAGTATTCAATAAAGGATTAGGAGATAATATATTTTGATTATTGTAACGAATTCGTTACATTATTCCCATGAGAGAAATTGAGATTACAGAAAATTGCTTGGAATTTATCGATAGCCAAGGAGAGAGAGTCTCGGATAAATTCTTAAAACTTCTAGAGGTTATGAGTGAGGTAAAAGTAGTAAATAGTAACTTCGTTAAGAAGTTGACAAATACAAGATTCTATGAACTCAGAATAAAAGCGGGGAACGAGTATCGCGTAGTAATCTTTGCTATTGACCATCTCAATTTTTCGGAATGTACCAAAGCTGTTTGCTTAAACGGTTTCATTAAGAAGAGTAATAAGGATTATAAGAAGGCCGTTAAAGAAGCGGAGGGCTTATTGGAAATGTATTTAAGGGAGAAGAAATTATGAAAACAATAGATGCAAAAGAGCTTTTGGAAAAGCGTCGTGGAAAGAAGGGATCCGAAGAAAGAGAAAAATTCAGAGAGGAGGCATATTCCTATTATTTCGGGGAGATTATTAGAAATAGACGAAAGGAATTACGAATCAGTCAACAACAGCTTGCGGATTCTATCGGCAAAAGAAGGCCTTATATCTCCAGAATTGAAAACGGAGAGGATATTAAAATATCTAACTTACTTCTTGTTGCAGATGCTTTGGATTTGTCGCTACAGTTAGTCGCAAAATGAGATAAACTCTCGGAACAGAGAGTTTTCCGCTTAGAGAGTGTCTCTTTTTCTCGGGGCAGCCCTGCCTACTTCTCCAAACTTGTCTGTATGCCATAAATGATTCGATAGACTCTATCACAATGTGAAATTTTCCACTAGATTAACTTCCATGCTTAAAATAGAAGACCCTCTCCCATAAAACCGATTCCTTCTATTGCGAAAATGCCCTCTTCCTCCCGAAACTCCTCCTTTTGAATTAATAATAACACAAGGAGCCTTGAACATGACTCAAACGATTTGGAATGTGATGAAAACGTTGAGAATGTGACAAAAACGGAGAAAAAGTAATTATTATGATCTTAAAATGACCGATTACGCTTGGAAAATGACCCGATACGTTTTTAAAATGACAAAAACGCAAAAAATGCTATTTTTACGCAGAAAAAATCATTATTGACCGGTCAATAGTCTTATTTTTCCCGTTTTTATGACTTTCTTCCTAGTTTGGGTGATTTTCTTTGACAAGCTGTCACTTTTTCTGACACGGGTGCTGTTTTCCAAGCGTAAGGCCTCTTATTATTTCCGTTTTTGCCACTTCCCGGACGTATTTGCCATTTTATTTCCGTAATAATGAGACGGTAATTTGTTTGTGTGGTTTTTTTATCATAAAGTTCTTACTCCACTATTGCTTTAGCGAATAGTACTAATTTGTGTACTTTTGTCTTGACACAAAAGTACCAAAAAGTCAAGACTGTAAAAGAATCTCCTGAAATTCCACTCACTTCGCTAAAAGAGATAAACTCGCGGAACAAAGGGCGTTCCACTCAAACAGTATCTCTTTTTTAACGCTCAGTTTGTGTAATTTCCGAGACGGAGATTCTTTTAATGTCGGGGAACGGCAAGAGGTCTTGGTTTAGCGCCATTTCATTATTCGATTCTCCTATTTAAAAATATTTCGTCTCGCTTACCCTAAGTAGATGCGAGTTTTAGTAGTAAAAGGGGATCATAGTTTAATAAATTTTAAAATAAGTTTTGTTGCGCGGGCAAGATTGAATTATATAGTTGAATTAGTTTAAGTGATAAATTAACTTGGAATTATAATTGGTGATTTTCTATGCGGGATGATATGGAGTCTTTTTCGCATAATACATATGTTGGGCAAATATGATAAAATCAAATATCAAAATATTACTTTTGTTTATTCCCATGATTGTTATGTCAAGTTGTGCGGTTTTTAACAAGGCGCAATCTCCAGATCACATATATGTTTATGAACAAAAAGATGTTATTTTGGTTTTAAGTCCATCTGATTCGGTGAAGATGTTCATCTATAAATTTGCATTTTCTAATTCGGAATCTATTGATAGTGATATTTGTACTAGTTATGCAGATAGTACTTTATTATCACTATTTACAAGCGGAAATATCTTTCGAGAGATTCTAGGGAGTGACAATTCCTCCATGGAGGAGTGGAGCGAAATTCAAGTTTGCCCAAGCAAAATAATTATCAAGGAAGTTGATAATGTTTTTGATGTTGAGCATGTTGCCACTCATACTGACATTGAACTAGTGCAATTTAGGAATATATCACCAAATCAACAAAATGAGGTTTTCTCATTCCAGATAACATTTAACTATGGTACTGTTCACTATTGTTATGAAATTAAGAGACTAAACAGAACTACTTTTGCCTTAAGGTTTACTGGCATGATAATATAGTTTGAATTGCTTAGCTCATATTAATGGTTCGTAAAGAAGGAAACCCCTCCACGAATGGAGAAAAATTTAGTAATCCCGAAAGAGGTTTTTCCTTTCCCCAAATATTTTCCTCCTACTAATTTTGACATCATTACTCCCAAAAAAGAAGAATAATTCTGGAATGACTATAAGATTTCTTGAGAATAACGGGGATTATTCTTTTATTTGAATAATTCGTAAAAGGAGGGAAATATGACATCTTCTTTAAGGGAACTTGAGAATATTCTCGCGATATTGGATTTGTGTGAAGATCAGCAAAGCAGAATCAACTATCTAATTGATCTCGCTGCCAAGTTTAAGCCGGTACCAGAAAATATTGCCAAACGACCGTTTGACCGGAATCATTTGGTTAAGCATTGCGATTCGCAAGTATATGTCTGGGTTGAGAAGTCAGAAAATGGAAAATACAATCCTTATTTCGCGGTTGAAAATCCGAACGGAATAGCCTCGAAAGCGCTGGCCGCCATATTGCAACTTACGCTAACCGGAAAAACCGCCAAAGATTATCTGGAGGTAAAGACGTCACTGGTCGATAAAGTATTCGGTGAGCAATTATCAACCGGAAAGCATTTGGGATTAACAGAAATAATTCATCGATTGCATCTGGAAATTTCTTTCTTGGAAAGTAAAAAGTAAAGGAACCATTTCCCGCCGGAAGATTGTTAATGGTAGTATTCGTAAATATTACACAGGAATAATATGGCGGAATTAACACTTGAAAAGGCGGAAAGAATAGCCAAAGATTACTATCATCTTTTGATTGAGAAACATAAGAACGAAGGGTATGAGTATAAAATAGTTTTAAGTGGTGATGAAGAGAAAAAGAATGAAGGATTTTTAATTCGATTCGAGAAAGAAGATGCAGAGTGTAAGTCCTACAGAGTGATTTTGTGAATGTTTATGGCGGGAAGCAATCCAAGACCTACAGCGCGTAATTATATATTATCAGATAGTTTGTTATGAATACTTCATTCAGTGATTTCGTATCTGACAGCAACTTGGATGGTTGCTAGGGGAAGTCGGAGTATATTGTATCTTCAAAAAACGATGTAGCCCGCATACTGTCCACGATTCGCCTTTGACGGAAGCGGAGTCGAAGCAAACGAACACTTAAGCAAAAATTTTCCCTCGACTTTTTGGGGAAACGCTTTTATCTTCGTTCTGGAGTCACTTCAGATCAATTTAATATCATTGAGAAATGGGAATTTTTCTCTTTGAGATTTTACTTTATCCATATCGATATCAATTTCGAATATCTCTTCCTTTTCATCTGTCATTAGCAGTTCATTTCCCGCCGGATCGAAGATAGCGCTGCAGCCGTTATATTTGTTGAAAGGATCGTTTCCGGTGCGATTTACTCCGATTGTGTAAGCAATGTTTTCCACCGAACGAGCTCTGAGCAAAATCTTCCAGTGTTCAATTCGTTGAACCGGCCAATTCGCAATGTTGATCAGAATATCGGCTCTTTCCTTTGCGTACTTTCTATATAGTTCGGGAAAGCGGAGATCGTAACAGACGGATAGACCTATTTTGTTGCCATCAATTTTGGTAATAACCGGTTCCTTTGCGGAATCGAAATATTTTTCCTCTTTGGCAAAACTAAAAGGATGTATTTTTCTGTATCGAGCCATAATAAGTCCGTTCGGATCGAAATGGACTAAAGAGTTGTAGACGTTATCGTTATCCTTTTCGATAATCCCAGCAAAGATGTGTTTCTTCAACTTGGCGGCAAGATTAATAAAGAATGTTGTGGATGTTCCGTCAAGTTCTTCGGCTATGTTTCGTGAGTTTACGGAGAATCCGGTGAGGCTCATTTCCGGGAATATAAGAACATCAGCTTCGGAATTCTTTTGCGATAGCAATTTTTCGACAATAAGGATGCTTTTCTCCGGATTTTCCCATTCCGGCGCAAACTGTACTATTCCGATTTTCATTCGTGTATCCTTAATAAATAAGATCAGTGATATATTTTATTTAGCAAAATAATGGAATAAAAGAAAAGTTTCATAAAAAAAAGGGAGAAATAGTTTTAATTTAGGTTTCCATTCACTATAAGAATTACTAACTTTGCGACTTAATCGAGGATCAAAACCAATAAAAAATAAATGATTAAATTCTATTCTATTACCTACCAGAAGGATTTCATATGTTAAACAAAGTATGGCTTGGATTAATAGTAATCGGTATCGGTGTAGCCTTATCGCTTGATGTTTATGAACGGGGAACAAATACGTATCGAAATGGGGAATACCTGCCGGTCGAAATTGTATTCAATGAAGTATTTTCTACTGAGAAGAACAAATCTTATGATGCTGAAATTTCTGTGAAAGGTTCTGATTTTAATGAGTTTTATGATGTTGATTACGGTGAGAATTTTAAGCAAAATGCAAAGGTAACTGTTGATACCGAAAGTAAGAAAAATATTCTCTTCTTTAATGTTAGTGATTTTTCTCCGAAGATTTGGAAGAAGATGGCTAAAATTAAAGGGAAGGAGAAAGATCTTACCGGTTACGCGAAAATTGAGAGTATTGATTCGAACAAAGCAGTTGCGGCAATTACGCTTGAAGACATTAGTTTTGCAAAGATGAATGAAGTAACAAATTCCGCTCTCGAATATGCCGGGATAGCTGTTGATATCGCATTGGGGCTAATCGGTATTATGGCTATGTGGCTTGGAGTTATGAAAGTGGCCGAAGAAGCGGGATTGATCAAAATAATAGCGAAAGCTGTTAGACCAATTACGAAATTTTTATTCCCGGATGTTCCGGCGGATCATCCTGCAATGGGTTCGATGATTATGAACATAGCGGCGAATATGCTGGGACTTGGAAATGCCGCAACGCCGTTCGGGCTAAAAGCTATGGAAGAGCTTGATACCCTTAATCCGAAAAAAGGGACGGCTACAAACGCGATGTGTACATTCCTGGCGATCAATACTGCCGGTTTGACTATGATTCCCGCTACGGCTATTGCGATACGAGCTGCCGCAGGGAGTAGTAATCCCGCAATTATTATTGGTACTGCCTTTTTCGGCGCAATTTGCGCTACTACGGTTGGTATTACCGCGACAAAGATAATGGAGAAATTTCCGCTAAAGGATGGTATTTCCGGTCTTTTGGCTACATACAGAAGAGCATTGATAGTAATGTTAGGAATTATTGCTATTGGGGCTTTATTAGTATTTACCGGCGCGTTTTCGGTTATCAGTTCGATTTTCGGATTCGTAAATGCCGATTTGATAAAGGGTGTTATTGATATTATTTCTATTCTGGCGATTCCTATGTTGATTATTATATTTATAGGATACGGAGCCATTAAAAAGGTAAAAGTTTACGAGGTCTTTGTCGAAGGAGCTAAAGACGGATTTGACGTAGCGTTAAAGATAATTCCGTATTTAGTTGGTATGTTAGTTGCCATAGGAATATTCAGAGCCGGAGGCGGAATGGATCTACTTATGGTAATATTAAAGCCTATCACAGATCTTATAGGAATGCCTGCCGAAGCTCTTCCAATGGCGATTATGAGACCTCTATCCGGTAGCGGTTCTTTGGGAATCATGGCAGAAATCATAAAAGTACATGGTCCGGATTCATTTATCGGAATTTTGGTATCAACTTTCTTCGGAAGTACAGAGACCACATTTTACGTGCTTGCGGTTTACTTTGGATATGTTAATATTAGGAATTCAAGACACGCGCTTTTTGCAGGATTGTTGGCGGATATCGCCGGTATCTTGGGAGCGTTGTTTATTGTTAAACTATTATTCGGAGCATAAATGAAAGTATTTATAACACGCAAAATTCCAAAAGTAGCGGAGGAGTTGTTTCGTGAAAATGGAATCGGTGTTAAATCTTTCAACGATAATAGACCAATTACTCAAGAAGAAATAATCCGTGAATGTGAAAATGTTGACGGGATAATAAGTTTGCTGACGGACCGCTTTGATAAGGCGGTCCTTTCTGCTTTAAATAGGTGTAGAGTAATTGCAAATTACGCTGTTGGATTTAATAATATTGATATTCATTACGCAAAAGAGAAGGGTATTGTTGTAACAAATACACCTGATATATTAACCGACGCAACTGCCGATTTGGCCTTTACATTGCTGATGACGTGCGCAAGGAGAGCTCTGGAAGGGGATAGGATGGTACGAGAAGGAAAATTTACAGGTTGGGAACCTGAGTTGCTTCTCGGAATGGAATTGCGCGGAAAAACAATCGGAATTGTTGGAGCCGGAAGAATCGGTCAGGCAACTGCCGAGAGAGCCAAAGCTTTCGGAATGGATATATTATATTACAGTAAATCGAAGAAAGAAGATTTCGAACAGAGGTTAGGTGCTGAAAAATCGACTCTCGAAAATTTATTAAAAAAATCGGATGTTGTTTCTTTACATTTGCCTCTTAACGAAATGACTAATAAATTACTAAGCTCAGATAAATTAGAATTGATGAAAAGAGATTCGATTCTAATTAATACTGCTCGTGGAGAAATAATTGATGAAGATTATTTGATTGAAATGTTGAAGACGAATAGGATTGCCTCTGCCGGATTAGATGTTTATGAGAACGAGCCTAATGTAAAGGAAGGATTCTTATCACTTAAAAATGTTGTTCTGTTCCCACATTTGGGGAGCGCTACAGTGGAAGCCAGAGATGAAATGGCTACTTTGTCGGCGAAAAATGTGATCAACGTTTTAAAGGGGAAAAAAGCTATTACACCGGTTAATTGAAAAATTGGAATTAACCGTTTTTATAAGTAATTTATGCAAATCTAAATAGCGAGAGAGCCTATGCGCATTGGAATTCCGAAAGAAACGGTCTTGGAAGAAAAGCGAGTTGCTCTTGCGCCTGCAGGAGTTGATGCCCTGGTAAAATCGGGGCATATGGTGTTTATTGAAACCGGAGCGGGCGCTGGGAGTCATTTTACCGATCAAAACTATATGGATGTCGGTGCAAATATTGTTTATAGCCCTGAGGAAGTATATCAACGGGCAGAGTTAATTGCGAAAATCGCCCCCATTACCGAAGAAGAAACCGAATTACTACAAGAAGGACAAATCTTATTTTCATTTCTCCATTTGGCTGTCGGTAAAAAAGGTGTTATAGAAAACCTGATCCGAAAAAAAATAACAGCCATCGCATATGAATTAATCGAAAACAACGGACATTTACCTGTTCAGCACTGTATGAGTGAGATAGCCGGACAGATTGCGGTGCAACGTGGCGAGATGTATTTGGGAAGTGATCTTTCGAAAGGCCGAGGTATTCTGATGGGTGGGATTACCGGAGTTGCTCCTGCTGCTGTTGTAATTATTGGCGCCGGGGTTGTAGGTCTGAATGCCGCAAGAGCTGCTTTGTCGAGAGGAGCTCAGGTCATTGTTCTGGATAAGGATTTAATAAGGTTACGACAAATAGAAAATTTGCTAGCGAAGAAAATTACTACTGTTGCGGCAAATCCATATACAATTGCCAGAGGAGTTAAGTTTGCCGATTTATTAATCGGGGCAATTCAAATAAAAGGGGAGAAATCTCCGCATCTGGTTTCGAAAGAGATGGTTCGTACAATGAAAAAAGGATCGGTTATCGTAGATGTATCGATTGATCAAGGTGGCTGTATTGAATCGAGCAGACCTACTTCGTTGTCCGATCCGATTTATATAGAGAATGATGTAATACATTTTTGTGTACCCAATATTCCTGCAATGGTAGCCAGAACCGCTACATTCGGAATAACAAACGCGTCATTGGAATATATTCAAAACATTGCCGATAACGGTCTTGCAAATGCTGTTCTTAGTGACGAAGGGATGTCCAAAGGAATATGTACCTATAATGCATTTTGTACAAACGAAACAATAGCGAATATATTTAATCTGGAATATAGAAGATTGCATATTTTTTCAACTAACTAACGGATTGTTTTAGTATGATTGAAGATATTAAGATGGGCA
Source organism: uncultured Ignavibacteriales bacterium (assembly GCA_942492055.1). GTDB lineage: Bacteria > Bacteroidota > Ignavibacteria > Ignavibacteriales > Melioribacteraceae > CALODP01. The sequence continues at coordinate 255,251 of CALODP010000015.1, forward strand.
AACCTAAAAATGCCCCTTGGTTAAATAAGTATCAATCAAAACTTGTTTCCGCTGAGGAAGCAGTAAAAGTAATAAAGTCGGGGGACAACGTTTTGGTTCAACCCGGTTGCGCTGCTCCTATGGAAATAATTAGAAAGATGGTAGACAGGAAGGATGAGCTGAGTGATGTGACAATTCATCATATTCTTGTTGTTGGAGATCTTCCTTATACTGCTCCCGGAATGGAAAAACATTTTAAGCATAGAGCCTATTTTATCGGACATAATGTAAGAAAAGCTGTTAACGAAGGGAGAGCTGATTTTGTCCCGATTTTCTTAAACGAGGTTACTCTTCTTTTTACGAAAGGGGTTGTACCGTTGGATGTATGTCTGATTCATGTTTCTCTGCCGGATGAGCATGGATTTTGTAGTTACGGCATTGATGTCGGGAATATAAAATCTCCTGCCGAAAAAGCTAAGATTGTTATTGCCCAGGTGAATAAAGAGATGCCAAGAGGATTGGGGAATAGCTTTATTCATGTAAGTAAAATAGATTATTTGGTTGAACATGACGAACCGTTATTCGAGTTACCTCAAGTTGATCCGAATGCTTCACCGGAGGATTTAGCCGTATATGATAAAATCGGGCAAAATGTAGCTTCTCTTATAGAAGACGGGGCAACATTGCAGATGGGTATTGGGGCAATTCCCGATGCGGTATTGAAGTACTTACGAGATAAAAAGGATCTTGGAATTCATACCGAGATGTTTTCTGACGGTGTAGTAGATCTTATTGAGGAAGGAATAATAAATGGGGATAAAAAAACAATCCATAAAGGGAAAGTGATTGCCGGATTTGTTTTGGGTACAAGAAAGTCATATGATTTTCTGGATAACAACCCGATATTTGAGTTTCATCCTCAGGAGTACGTAAATAATCCGTTTATTATTGCTCAGAACAATAAAATGGTCGCGATTAATTCTGCTATCGAAGTAGATTTAACCGGACAGGTTTGCGCTGATTCAATAGGCCCAAGATTTTACAGTGGGATCGGCGGACAAGTGGATTTTATAAGAGGAGCCGCCCATTCCGAAGGTGGAAAGCCGATTATTGCTCTTCCGTCAACGGCAAAGAATGGTCAGCTTTCTCGAATTGTAACTACGTTAAAGCCGGGAGCCGGAGTTGTTACCTCCCGAGGGGATGTTCATTATGTGGTTACAGAATTCGGTATTGCTTATTTGCATGGTAAGTCCATACGCGAAAGAGTAAATGCTTTGGCGAGTGTAGCACATCCGAATTTCAGAGAAGAATTATTAAAATATGCTAAAGAAACATTTCATTTATAGATAATTATGGTTGCTGTAATAGGTGATATTCACGGTTGTTTTTATACACTGGTGGAATTGTATAACAAGATCAGGATGAAATATCCTGAAATTCCTGTGTATTGTCTCGGAGATTTGGTAGATCGTGGGAATAATAGTTATGAAGTAATTTACTTTATGATAAACGAGAAGATACCTTTCACTCCGGGGAATCATGATTATATGTTTTATCATTTTTTCAAAGAGCCTACGAGCGTATTTGCTCGCTCGTGGGTTTTCAATGGGAATGAGCAAACATTACAATCATACGAGAATCACGAAGACTCTGTTTTTAAACATATAGAATATATAAAGCGGGCTCCTCTGATTATTAATACCAGCGATTGTTATATCTCACATGCCGGAATTTCGAGTAAATACAAAAACTATTTACCAAAAGATTATCACGGAAATCTTGAGATTCTTGAAGAATTTGTTCTTAATGACTACAGAGGGGATCAAGGTGTCTTATGGTGTCGGGATCAATTGTTGAATATCGGAAAACTTCAAGTTGTCGGGCATACAAAGCATCATGAAATCACTTTGGATGAAAAGGCAAACGCCGTTTATATTGATACGGGAGCTTGTGTCGGGAATAAATTAAGCGCAGTTATAATAGAAGCTAATGTCATTGTGGATGTTATTGAACAGAAGACACAGCTTAATGATATTATTTGAAAGTGCAAAATTATGTCACATAGTTTTATTCAATTGCAAATTATGATTCAAATAAATATTTTTTAGGCACTTATTAAGAATTAGTGGAGGTTTATCGAAAAAATTTTACTATTATTGCTTTTCAAAATACACGGGGTAATTCTATCTACAGTACGGTGAAAAAATTTAGGAAAGCTGCCGTTAGAATTTTGGCATTTGTTGTGCTCGGCAGTTTATTGTTAGTTTCGGTAGGGTTCAAACTCCTTCCAATTGTAAATGGTTCTTCGGCTAATTCGGCCGGAAAATCAAACGATAAAACGGATATTTCTTTGTTGGCCGATAGTGGTTTATTATCGGAGACGGGGTATACCATCTCTTTCAACAACAATTTTTACACTTCTTCATTTTCCGATTCTACTGATTCAGTGGGGCGCGAAATCGCGAAAGCCTTTGGAATGGATTCTACTCTTGTTGATTCGAGCGCGAGCGATTCGATAGCGACTATTGATTCTACGATGATTGATTCTACGGCAAGAATAGCGAATCTGACACATCAGAGAAGAGATGGTTATTCTACCAAAGTCAGAGACAAAAAGAAATCTTCATTTTACGCATACACTTCACGCATTTCAAGAACAACCGAATTGGATTCGACCGGCGAATATGTAATTATCAAAGAACAGATAGGGGCATTTCAACCGAAAGAATCAATGAAGATAAAGCTTGAGGATTATATCGCTATTCAAATGAAAAATAAGAATAGAGATATTTGGGAAGGAATCGGTTATGATTACATACTGGATGAAGGAAAAGATGATCTTGGGCAATTAATGTCAGATATTACAAATATAGAAATCCCTTTACCTTCCTCTTCCTTTTTGAGCATTTTCGGTCCTCCGAAAATTCAGCTTAAGATAAATGGTTCCGTTACTATTCACGGTGCTTGGAAAAGTGAAACCACGGAGGGAATTACCGCTTCACGTCTTGGAAATACAAGAAATGAACCGGATTTTAGTCAGCAAGTTCAGATAAGTGTAAACGGAATGATAGGAGACAAGCTTTCTATTAATGCCGACTGGAATACCGAGAGAACATTTGAATATGAAAATCAGCTTAAGATAAAATATACCGGCTACGAAGATGAAATTGTACAGAGCGTTGAAGCCGGAAACGTTTCACTGCAAACCTCATCCTTAGTAGGAGGTAGTGAAGCTTTGTTTGGTGTAAAGGCACAGTTTCAGATGGGGCCGTTTAGTTTGACTGCACTTGCCTCTCAGAAAAAAGGGGAAGTTCAGGAAGTAAATATAAGTGGAGGTTCCAAAAGTCAGGAATTTTCCAAGCATCTATATGAATATTCTGAGAATCATTATTTTGTTGATGTTTCCTATATTCCGGAATTTGAAGAATTATTTGCTACCTCAAATCCAGCTCCTTCTACTGAAAAGCAAATACTTGATTTGGAAGTGTGGAAAACAGTCAGAACTCAGACTCAAGATGAATATGAAAGATCGGTCAATGCTTATATTGATCTTAATGCGATCCCGCTTGATGGTGAATATCCTGAAGCACTAAAAGATTCAACTGGTGATGATATTTCCGGTGAGATCGTACGAAATCGAAGATTCAAACAGTTAAAGGAAGGTGTTGATTATACATATGATCAATATGCCGGATTTATATCTTTTATTACTTCCATTAATAAGAGTGACGCGATTGCTGTTGCTTATAGAACCAGCGAGGAAAAAGTTGGTGAGTTTTCAGTTGATATTGCTGAAAATAAGAACTTGGTTGTATTAAAGTTAATAAAGCCTGAAAACTTGAGCCCTTCGTATGCAAAGGCTTGGCAACTTCAATTAAGAAATATTTATCCGATTGGTGGTAGGGATATAAAAAAAGAAGGTTTTGAACTTCAGTTAAAGTATCAAGTTCCCGGACAGGAGCCTGTAATCGAATTGGAAGGACAAGAATTGTTAAAAGCATTTGGGCTTGATCAGACCAATGAATCAGGCGCTGTGGATCCCGATGGGGCTTTTGATTTTGTTCCCGGTTCAAGAATATTACCACAAACCGGTGAAATAATATTTCCTAAATTGAAGCCATTCGGTAGGGAAGCATTTAAGGAGATATTCAAAAGCGACGAACTCGCAGAAAAATATTCCTATGATGAGTTGTATACCGAGTTAAGTTCGGAGGCAAGAAAGCAAACCGAAAAAGATAAGTTTATAATCTCCGGTGAGTATACGGCTTCAGTTACTTCTGTTTATCAAATTGGCTTCAATGTTGTTGAAAACTCCGTTGAAGTGTATCTAGGAGGTAATAAACTGAAGGAAGGAATGGATTATACAGTTGACTACAATATTGGGCAGTTGACAATACGAAACGACGCTGCTCTTGTTCCCGGAGCAAATCTGAGAGTAACCTACGAACAAAATGATCTTTTCCAGTTAGCCTCAAAGACTCTCATTGGCTTGAGAGGACTCTATGAATTTAGTAAAGATACGAAGCTCGGGTTTTCCTACTTGAATCTTAATCAGAAAAGTTTAAGTGACAAAGTTAGAATAGGTGAAGAACCGATAAACAACTCTATTATGGGAGTGGATTTTGAGACTAAACATGATTTACCTTTTCTGACAAAAGCTTTGGATAATATAGTTTCTACGAGTACTATGTCCTCCTTTAATCTGAAAGGAGAATTTGCGTATATGAATCCTGACCCGAATACTAAGAAAAGCAATATTGCCAGTGACGGTAACGAAAGTATAGCTTATATAGATGATTTTGAAGGATCAAAGAGAATAATTCCGGTCGGAGTAAATTACGGTGGTTGGAGAGATTTGTCAGTTCCTGATAGTCTATTAACTGGTGAAAAACTTACCAAAGAAGAGTTAATGGATTTTAAAGGAAAGTCATTTTGGTTCAATTTTACCCCTTCAAGTACTAGGGTTACAGATATCTGGCCTCAGAGGCAGGTTAGTCGAAACGATCAGGAAGTAACCGTATTGGAGTATGTCTTTAATCCGGCTGAAAGGGGATCCTACAATAGAAATCCGAATCTGGATAATCCTGAAAGTGTTTGGGGTGGTATGATGCGACCATTATCTTCTAGTGCTAGTAATCTCGATGAAGAGCATATTGAGTATATTGAGTTTTGGGTAAGCTATGTAGACCAAATCCCAGATAGTGCAAAATTAATTATCGATTTGGGTAGAATTAGTGAAGACGTAATTCCGAACGGAAAATTAGATACTGAGGATAAAAATTTCAACGGTACTCTAAATAAAGGGGAAGATACCGGTATTGATGGTATGAGCGATGCTGAAGAAAAAGCCAAATACGGAAATGTTGATGATCCAAATAACGATAATTTTAAGTTCATTTCAGGGTCTCCCGGAGTCGAGGATTATAAGAATATAAATAATACTCAAGGAAATGAGCAATTTACAGATATTGGATTATTACCAGACACTGAGGACTTAAATAACAGTGGCCATGCGGATATGCTCAATAACTATTTCCGATACGAGGTTTCTTTGGATTTAGCAAATGAGACTAATACTTTTGTTGTTGGTAAAGGTGGAAAAAATTGGTATCAGATCAGAGTTCCGTTGATTGATTTCAAAGAAAAAATTGGTCAAGCTGTTTTTACAGATGTAAGTACAATAAGATTTTGGATGACCGGACTTCAAAGTAGACTTCATTTACGTTTTGTTGATATTAATTTGGTTGGTAATCAATGGGAAAAGGTTGTTGATGGTACCCGAGTAACAAGTGAAGATGAAGTATTAAAAGTTTCTACGATAAGCGTTGAGGAAAATCCTGGATATAAACCTCCTCCGGGAGTTAAAAGAGAAAAAGACAGAACTAATCCGGATGAAAATGTTCTGAAAAATGAACAAGCTCTATTGCTCCAAATTAGAGGTCTTGAAGATGGAGATTATCGTGAAATTAAAAAGGTTATGTACAAACCATTGGATGTATTCAGTTACAGTAAAATGAAGTTTTTTATTCGTCCTCAAGATACATCTCAGACAACTGCGGATGGTAGTAAGGTAAACATATCTGGATCTGGAATGACCGAACTATATTTCCGTTTCGGTACTGACAAGAACAACTTCTATGAATACCGAAGACCACTTGAGTATAATTCAAAACCAAATACGGACGGATGGAGTGAAATAGAGGTTGATTTTGAGGAATTGACCGCAATCAAGGAACAAAGAAATACACCGGATACTACTTTATACCAAGTTGATGTTGATTCGAAAAACAAAGTCGGGCACAAATACGGAATTAAGGGACGTCCTGCACTAACCGGCATTAAGTATTTCCTTATTGGAATTGTAAATCCAGATTCAACTGGTGGTGAAGGAATGAAAGTGTATGGTGATGTTTGGATTAATGAGTTGCGTGTTCTCGGCGCTGATGATACTCCTGGGTGGGCTTATAGCTTTAATACAGGACTTAAAGTTGCTGATATTATGGATATTCGTTTTAATATGAAACAAACAGATCCGTATTTTCATACATTATCGCAACAATTCGGATCACGTGTTGATAAAAAGAGTTGGGGATTATCAACAAATGTTGATGTACTCAAATTAATACCAGTGAAGTTACCAGGTAGTAACTTATCACTGAATTATTCCCATAATGAATCTATTGACAAACCATTATATAAGCCTGGAACGGATATTTCGGTTGATAAAGCTGCTGAGGCTTCTGATAATCCGGATAGTTTGAAACAAATAACTCATACTCTTAATGTTTCGGATAGCTATAGCTTGCCAAGTATCAAGATAAAAGTACCTTCGGAAAAATGGTATGTTAAGCATACTATAAATAGTCTTTCGTTTGGTTTTAATTATAATAAATCCTATTCCCGAAGCCCATCAACTAAGGTATCCAAGAGATGGCTTTGGAATGCTGATGCGAACTATAACTTAAATTTTAGCAAGGAAAATTATTTTTATCCTGCTAATATTCCTTTAATCGGAGACTTAATAGGTATTTTTAAGGATTACAGAAATGTTAAGTTTTACTTTTCTCCATCTATTATCAATAGTAAAATTTCTGCGAAGAGAAATCATGCCTATTCCTTAAGCAGAGCTGATAATTCAAAACCTAATATTCAAAGAGATTTTACTGCGCAAAGAAGTGCAGGTTTTAATTGGAAGTTTACTGAGGGTGGCTTCTTTAATCTCTCTTCTGATTATAATGTAAGTGTTAGTTCATCTCTGATGCATCTGTGGGTAAAAGATAATATCGAGAGAGAAGAGAGCGAAATTTGGTCAGATATTTTTAGCGGCGAATTTTTCGGAAGGGATTACAATTATCAACAAACTTTTAGTCTAAAAACTAATCCGAAAATGCCAAGTCTGTTTAATTTGAATAGATATTTTACTCTTAATGGGGGTTATTCTGTCAGCTACAACTGGAGGAATAATTTTCAACAGGAAAAAGTCGGAAAGAGTGCCGGTTATTCCAATTCGATTAATGCCGGAATGCAAATCAAAGTAAAATCTATTTTTGCACCACTATTTAAAGAAGATAGTAATGATAAAAATTCTTCTCAAAAATCTAATAATCGTGGGGGAAGATCGCGCGGAAGAAATAAAGTTGTAAAAAACGAGACCGATTCTCCTGATTCAACAGTTGAAAAGTCAGACAGTTTGGACCTTGATGAAGGCCCTTCAAAGCTTTCAAAACTTTTAAATATTCTTAAATCCTCTTCAAGATGGATCTTGTTGGATTATGATAACATTGCTTTCAATTTCCGACAGACCAATACGAAATCAGGTGGCGGTATTGCCGGAACCGGAAGTGGATTCGGCAATTTCTGGGGAATTCGACAAAAAGATGCTGACGGCCCTAGTCGTTTGTTTATGCTCGGATTAGATAATGATCTTGGAGCAAGAGTTTCTGGTGCCGCTTTAACTGACAAATTTGCTCAGAAAAATACTTTTGATTTTAGCACACGAAGACCTCTATGGGAAGGAGCTACTATTTCCTTGAATTGGAAAGTCGGTTGGGGATACAATAAATCAACTACTATGACTACTGATACTCTGACCGGGGAAATAATGGTTTCCAATGTTGCATCATCAGGGAATTTAGATAAATCATTCCTGTTGTTGCCGTTGCCATTTTTTGACAATACTTTGAAAAAAGTAAATACATTATATAATCCGAATGCGGAAAATTCCTCGGATAATTTGTCAAATGCTTTTATAGAGGGATTGGAGACAATGCCGTTCCTTTCAAAAATGCCTATGCTAAAAGAAGTTGCTAAGTATGTTCCTCGAGCAAATTGGAAGATAAATTGGACTGGGTTAGAAAAACTGGCTTTCTTTAAGAATGTTGCGGATAGAGTTTCGCTAAACCACGGATATAGCTCTACTTTTACGGAAGGATGGAAACTTGATCAGGATGGTAAGAAACAGGTATTGTCGCAAAAAATAAGTTACGGGTTCAGTCCGTTAGTTGGTTTGAATTTCCAATTTAGTGAAGTTTGGGGAGGAGATTTAACATCTTCCTTTAAGTACTCTACCAGAACAAACTATGATTTGGTTTTAACTTCCAAGACTATTAATGAAGCCTTGACGAAAGATATAAATTTGACGGCAAGTTATAGAAAGTCCGGTTTTGAAATACCCCTTTTCGGACTTTCTTTGAAAAATAATATTGAAGTTTCTTTCTCTTATACAACGGGGCATAATACTATTGTCCTTTATAAAATGGGTGAAGATTTCACTGAGAAAGGGGAGCCTAAAGATGGTACTATTCGTACTACAATGGAGCCTCGTGTGAAATATGATATGAGTTCGAAAGTATCTCTTTCATTCTTTTACAGAAGAACATCTGTCGAACCGAAAGGTGCTTCAAGAATTCCACCGACCACAACAAATGAGGCCGGGTTGGATGTGACTATTGCTATTAGGGATTAATTCTATTTTATTGGAGCTTATCCTGGTTTCGGTTGTAATATAACTCTGTAATATTTTGAGGTTGGTAATATGAGAAAGCAAAGATTACTTTGGGTGGACGATGAAATTGAGTTGCTTAAAGCTCACGTCCTTTTTTTAACGGCAAAGGGATATGATGTTGAAACAGTGACTAACGGTGAAGATGCTATTTCCAAGGTAAAGGAAGGGCAATATGATCTTATTTTTCTTGATGAAATGATGGCCGGAATGGGTGGATTGGAAACACTCGCAGAAATCAAAGAAATTAATTCGAATATACCTGTTGTAATGGTTACAAAAAGTGAAGAGGAATCTTTAATGAATGAGGCTATCGGTAGCAAGATTACCGATTATCTTATAAAGCCGGTTGTCCCTTCGCAAATGTTTATGGTATGCAAGAAGATTCTTGATTCGAAAAGAATCTCAGGAGAATATGTAGCTAAAGATTATCTGCAGGATTTTAACAAGATTTCGATGAGGTTGCTTGATAATCTGGATTACGAGGATTGGGTTGATATCTATCTGAAACTTGTCGGATGGGAACTTGAGCTCGATCAACATTCTGAGGTTGGTTTGAGACAAACACTTAATGAGCAGAAGAAAGAGTGTAACCAGGAGTTTTCTAAATTTGTTGAAAGAAATTATAAGACTTGGATAAACTCGGTTGGGGAATATGGTACACCTACACTTACAACTGAGATTCCAAAGAATTATCTTTTTGATAATATAAAAAACGCAAAAGGGCCTGTTTTCTTTTTCGTTATTGATTGTCTTCGACTTGATCAATGGTTGGTAATGGAACAGCTTTTGACAGATATGTTTGAAATATCGAAAGATTATTATTATTCCATTTTGCCAACCGCTACTCCTTATGCACGTAATTCATTGTTCAGCGGACTATTTCCGAATGAAATTACTCGCTATTTTCCTGAAATCTGGTCGAATAAGAAAGATGATGAAAAGAGCATGAACAAGCACGAAAAAGAATTGCTTCAAATGCTTTTGGATAGAAATAGAATAGAACTAAAAAATGATCTGAAGTACATTAAAATCATTGATCCGGAAGTGGGAAGGTCATTTGAACAAAATGTAGTATCACATAAAAAAACTCATCTCATGGCTGTTGTTGTTAATTTCCTTGATATGATTGCTCACGGAAGAAGTGATTCGGATATCCTTAAGGAGATAGCTCCGGATGAAGCTGCTTATAGGTCATTGACAAAAAGCTGGTTCGCTCATTCATCTCTGCTTGGTACTTTTAAGGCAATAGCAAATATGCCTAATGCAAAAGTAATAGTTACAACCGATCACGGTAGCATCAGAACCCTACGTGGCTCAAAAGTCCTTGGGGATAAAGAGGCTTCGTCAAATCTGAGATTTAAGTTTGGGCGTAACATGAAAGTAGATAAGAAACACGCTTTATATATTAATAATCCTGCGGAGTATAAACTTCCGAGCAGAGGAATGGCAAACAGCTATATAATAGCGAAAGAAGATTATTATTTTGTTTATCCGACAGATTATCATAAATTTCTGAACTATTACAAAGATTCCTTTCAGCATGGGGGAATTTCAATGGAAGAGATGATATTACCGGTGATAACTATGGAGAGTAAGGCTTAGTGAATTTCCCTTTTTCGACAATTGTAACGAATGAAGAAGAAACAGAAAGTGTTGCAAAACTTTTTTCCGCTATTCTTCAAGGTGGTGATGTTGTTGCTCTTAATGGTAACTTAGGGGCAGGCAAAACCTTTTTTACGAAGAGCTTATGCAAAAACTACGGGATTGAAAATAGCAGTAGCCCGAGTTTTGCTATTGTAAATGAATACAAAGGAACTAAAAAGATATATCATTTTGATTTTTACAGAATCAAAAGAATTGAAGAATTGTATGATATTGGATTTGAGGAATATGTTAATGACCTTTCCGCAATAACATTTATAGAGTGGGCGGATATGATGAGGGATATTCTTCCATCCGAACGATACGAAGTGAAAATTACTATATTTGATGAAAACAGAAGAGAAATTAAGATTGACAAATTTGAATAACGATAAAAGAATTCTGGCTGTTGAAACGACAGGAGATATTTGTAGCATCGCTCTGTTAATCGGGGATGATGTTGTACACGAAATTAATATCAAGCAGAAACATGTCCATTCGGAAATGATTTATGAAATTATAAAAGATATATTAAAGTACGGCAAAATATCAGCAGAGGATCTTGATTGGATTGCGGTTTCAATAGGGCCTGGCTCATTTACAGGACTTAGAATCGGGTTGGCTGCTGTTAAAGGAATAGCCTTCGGAGCCAATGTTCCGATTGTACCGGTGCCAACGTTTGATGCGTTTGCCTTGCAAATCTCTGCTTATCTTAATAATAATGACGAGTTTTTTATTGCTAATCCCGTTAATAGGGATGAGCTTTACGTCGGCAAATATATAATTGTCGATGAAAATATTGAATGTTTGGAAGATGTTTCTCTTATCGGCAAAAAGCTTTTTAATGAAAGAATTTCTCCGGATTCGATTGTCTTCGGAAGTTACGGTAATAAGAAGATTGTACCCTTATCAAATGTTCCCTCTGCAGAGTACATTGGACGATGGGCTTATATTTTTGGAAAAGATTTAGTAACTTTTGAATATGATTATCTGGAACCTAACTATCTCAAGAAGTTTGTAGCAAAGGTAAAAAAATGAAAAAAATCTTAATTCTATTGTTAACTGCTCTTTTTTCAACTCTTACTCTGGCTCAAGTTATCGGTCCTAAACTCTCCGTAAAAGATGCTGAATATGATTTCGGTGATTTGATGACAGGACAAGTTGTTACTCATTATTACGAAATAATGAATTCAGGAGATGAGATTCTTAAGATAGAGAAGGTTCGAGCTTCTTGTGGGTGTACTGCCGCGCAACCTGAAAAGAATGAATTAAAGCCGGGTGAATCGACAAAAGTTAAGGTCGATTTTGATACGGCTAATCGAAGAGGAATACAGAAAAAACATGTTTATGTTTATTCCAATGATCAGGATAATAAAATATTCAGATTATCTTTTTCCGCAAAGGTGATCAATAATCAGACAGAGGAAGAGGTTAAAGCTTCCAGACCACGATTGTTGCTCTCTACTCGTTCACATAATTTCGGGACGATTGAAGAAGGAAAAGTGGTTGATTTGAAAATCGGTTTTCACAATGCGGGTAAAGAAATTCTGAAAATTCAAAGTATAAAAACATCTTGTAGTTGTACGGCGGCATTACTTAGCCGTGACGAGCTTAAAGCAGGGGAGAGCGGAAGTATGGAAATTAAATTAGATACTTCCGGAAGAACCGGAAGATTAACCCGGACAATTACTGTTTTTTCTAACGATCCGGTAGAAGCTAAACAGACTATTACATTATTTGTAAACATTGAAAAACGGGAAGGTTGATGGGCTGGTTTAAGAGATCAAAAGAGAATATTTCTCCGAAAAGTAAAAAAAGCGAAGTGCCTGACGGTCAATGGGTAAAATGCACGGAGTGTGGAGAAATTATTCATAACAAACAGTTGGAAATTAACAAATGGGTTTGCCATAAATGTAATTTTCATTTTAGAATCGGTAGTACGGAGTATATCTCCTTTATTTTCGATGATGGCTCCTTCAAAGAATTAGATAAAAAAATGCGCTCTGCGGATCCGTTAGAGTTCACTGATACGAAAAAGTATACTGATAGAATTAATGCCACAATTAAAAAAACAGGACTTAATGACGCAGTAAGAACCGGTCTTGGTAAAATTGATGGTAAGCTTGTTGCGTTTGCTTGCATGGATTTTAAGTTTATTGGTGGTAGCATGGGATCAGTTGTAGGGGAGAAGATTTCCCGAGCGATTGATAAAGCCATCGATAACAAATGTCCGATGATTATTATTTCGCAAAGTGGTGGTGCCAGAATGATGGAAGCTGCCTATTCGTTGATGCAGATGGCAAAAACAAGCTCAAGGTTAGCAAAGCTTTCTGACGCTAAGCTTCCGTATATTTCTATTTGCACTGATCCAACTACCGGTGGAACTACTGCTAGTTATGCTATGCTGGGGGATGTAAACATTGCCGAGCCGAATGCCTTAATTGGATTCGCCGGACCGAGAGTTATTAAAGAGACTATCGGAAAAGATCTTCCTGAAGGATTCCAGAGATCGGAATTTTTGGTTGATCACGGTTTTATCGATATGATTGTTGAAAGAAAAGAGCTAAAAGAAAAGCTCTCTTTATTAATAGAATATTTTAGCTGATTATTTGCGTAGCTTTTGGCGGAGCTTTTGTACTATTTCGAGAGTGTAATCAATTTCTTCTCGAGTGTTTTCGGTTGAGAAAGAAAACCTGATTGCCCCTCTTGCCTCCTCCACGCTGCGTCCAGTAGCCAAAATAACATGAGAAGGTTTTAATGTACCTGAAGCACAAGCCGCGCCACTAGACGCGGCTATGCTGTTTATATCCAAAAACATCATTATCGTTTCGGAATCATTTCTGTGAAAATCACTTTTCAAAATGATATTCAGTATATAGTCTGAGCTGTTTTCCGGAGCTATAATTTCTATTTCATTTCCGAAAATTTCTTCTAACGACCTTATAAAATATTTCTTTAATTCGGAAACGTATTTTTGATTGTCCGCCATGTAAGACTTTGCTATTTTAATTGCTTCTGCAAACCCTATTATTCCGGGAATATTCTCAGTTCCGGCTCTTCTGTTTCTCTCTTGACTACCACCTTGTAGCATAGATGAAAATGGAGTTCCGCTTTTTACGTATAATAAACCAACTCCTTTGGGACCATGTATCTTGTGGGAAGAGGCGGAAAGAGAATCGATATTCATTTCCTTTACGTCTATTTGGTATTTGCCGAAGGATTGAATTGCGTCTGTATGCATAAGAGCATTATGCTTTTGGGCAAGCTTACCTATTTCCGAAATCGGGGAAATAGCCCCTGTTTCGTTATTGATATGCATCAGAGATACCAGAGAAGTATCTCTGTCCATATTAGATTCTGCCGAATCGATAGAAACATTTCCGCTCGGTTCAATACCCAAAGAAATGATTTGGAAACCTTTTGATTTTAAAGCCTCACAACTCTCGGTAACAGCGTGATGCTCTCCCAAGCTTGTAATAACTTTCTTCTTTCCGGTTTCACTAAAATTAACTTCGGAAATTTGTTTAATTGCGGTGTTGTCCGATTCCGTTCCACCACTTGTGAAGTATATTTCACTCGGATCCGCATTGATAAAATCTGCGGCAATTTCCCGGGCTTCTTCCAACGCGACTTTTACTTTTCTTCCGAACGAGTGTTGGGAGGAAGGATTTCCAAAGCTGTCTGTTAAATATGGCAACATACTTTCCAACACTTTCGGATTTATTTTGGTTGTCGCAGCGTTATCGAAATACACTTTCACTATCTATCCTGTTATTTTCTCAGAGATACATCACCGGAATTGACGATTTGTTTTCCTTCGGATGTTTTAAGAATCAATTCACCGGTTTCGGTAATTCCTTCGAAAATTCCGAATTTTTCATCTCTCTCTGAAACAATTTTAACCTTTTCCCCGATCCAACTACATCTTTCGGCCCAGTCGTGCAAAATCTTATCTTTGTTTTTCAAAGCGATTATTACATTCTCTTCGAATTTGTTTAATATTTCGCTTAATAAACGCTCACGGCTTACCGTTCTTTTGAACTCAAGTTTAACTGATGTCGGGGGAATCATATATTGTCCTGAAAATACGGATTGATTTACGTTAATTCCTATTCCGATGACAGCTTTGTTTATTTTATTCCCTTTGGAGGTCGATTCAACCAATATACCGGAAATTTTCTTCTCGTCAACTAACACATCGTTCGGCCACTTGAGATTGACGTTTAGTTGAAATAAGTTTTCCAACGCCTGAGCTACTGAAAGGGAAGCTGCAAGATTAAGTAAGCTAATATTTTTCCCGTTAATTGATTCTTTCAAAAGAATAGAGAAGGTTAGTGCTTGCTCTTTAGCCGCGACCCAGTTTCTGCTTCTTCTTCCGCGTCCGTGTAATTGGTATTCGGCAAGCAAAACTGCTCCGTGGTTGTCGAAGCTTTCATTTTCCAACAGTTCGCTATTTGTGGAAACTACCTCTTCGCAGTAAATGAAATTTCTTCCTATTACCTCAGTGTTAAGCTTAATATCAAAATCTTCAATCGTAAACACTATTGTACTCCTTTATATTATTATCATGTTATTTTGTCATATTTTCTGCCATTATTTCAGTTTTATGACAAAATGTCATTAATTCCGACATTTTGTCAAAGATTACCATAAACTACTAATCTTTGCTAACTTGTTGTATAATAAAGAGTTACGACTAAAACCAAAGTTTGGCACACACTTTGTAAACAATAAGGCAAAGATCAATAAAGCAAACATTTAAGGAGGAAAAATCATGACACTAGTAAGATTTGAACCTTTCAGAGAAATTGAAAGCATTCACAACGCAATGCAAAGATACTTTGATGATTTTCCTGCTCTATTCAGATCATCAAATGTCGATTCTTTTTCTCCCAGAATTGATATTACCGATAAAGATGGTAACATTCATGTTGAAGCGGAAATTCCGGGAGTCAACAAAAAGGATCTGAAAATAACATTGCAAGATAACATTTTAACCATAGAAGGGGAAAAGAAAAAAGAGGAAGAAAAAGAAGAAAAGAATTATTACAGAACCGAAAGAGTCTATGGTTCTTTCAAACGCTGTTTCACTCTTCCTGTTGAGGTTAACCCCGATAAAGTAAAGGCCAAGTTCGATAACGGTATTCTTTCCATTGAACTGGAAAGAATAGAACCGAAACAGCCTGAAAAGAAAATAATTGATTTGAAGTGATTATAAACAATTCGGGCGACTTTAGAGTCGCCCTATTAAATAATTAAGGAGATTAAAATGGGGAAAATAATAGGTATTGATTTGGGAACGACAAATTCCTGCGTATCTGTGATGGAAGGTAATGATCCTGTTGTAATACCAAACGCCGAAGGTGGAAGAACTACTCCTTCCATTGTCGGATTTACTAAAAACGGCGACAGACTCGTCGGAGAACCTGCTAAAAGACAAGCTGTTACTAATCCTAGAAATACTGTTTTCTCGGTAAAAAGATTTATGGGTAGAAGAATAGAAGAAGTTCAAAATGAAATCGGCGAAGTTCCTTACGAAGTGACTGCCGGGGATAATTCTACCGCTAGAGTGAAAATAGAAGATAGATTATATTCGCCACCTGAAGTAAGTGCTATGGTTCTTCAGAAAATGAAAAAAACAGCTGAAGAGTATTTGGGACAAGAAGTAACCGAAGCTGTTGTTACTGTTCCTGCTTATTTCAACGACGCTCAGAGACAAGCTACAAAAGATGCCGGAGAAATTGCCGGTTTAACAGTTAAGAGAATTATCAATGAGCCTACTGCTGCTGCTTTGGCTTATGGATTGGATAAAAAGAAAGAAGAAGAAATTGTCGCGGTATACGACTTAGGTGGTGGTACTTTCGATATTTCAATTCTTCAGTTAGGTGAAGGTGTATTCGAAGTTAAATCAACAAACGGTGACACTCATCTTGGTGGTGACGATTTTGATCATAAACTTATAGATTTCTTTGCTGATGAATTCCGGAAGCAAGAAGGAATTGACCTGAGAAAAGATCCTATGGCTCTTCAGAGATTGAAAGAAGCTGCCGAGAAAGCTAAAATTGAGCTCTCTTCTTCATCTTCTACTGATGTGAATTTGCCATTTATTACGGCAACTCAGGATGGTCCTAAACACTTGAACATTAACCTGACCAGATCGAAATTCGAACAGCTTGTTGATGATCTTATTCAAAGAACAATTGCTCCTTGTCAGAATGCTATTAAGGATGCCGGTCTTACAGCTTCTCAAATTGATGAAGTTATCTTAGTCGGTGGTTCTACAAGAATTCCTAAAGTTCAGGAGAAAGTAAAGGAAATATTCGGAAGAGAGCCTCATAGAGGTGTAAATCCTGACGAAGTTGTTGCAATTGGCGCTGCTATTCAGGGTGGTGTTCTTGCCGGTGATGTTAAAGATGTATTATTACTCGACGTTACTCCGCTTTCTTTAGGTATCGAAACTCTCGGAAGCGTAATGACCAAATTGATCGAATCTAATGCTACTATCCCTACAAAGAAGAGCGAAGTATTCTCTACTGCCGCAGATAATCAACCTTCCGTAGAGATTCATATTCTTCAAGGGGAAAGACCGATGGCAGCTGATAACAGAACTCTTGGTCGTTTTCACTTAGATGGTATTCCACCTGCACCACGTGGAATTCCTCAGATTGAAGTAACTTTCGATATTGACGCTAACGGTATTCTTCATGTTGCCGCCAAAGACAAAGCTACCGGCAAAGAACAAAGCATCAGAATTACTTCCTCTTCAGGATTGTCTGATGATGAAATAGATAAGATGAAACAGCAAGCGAAAGAAAACGCTGCTGAAGATAAAAAGAAAAAAGAATCGGTTGATGTTAGAAACCAGGCTGATAATTTGATCTTCCAGACTAAAAAACAGATCGATGAGATGAAAGATAAAATGCCTGAAGACGCTAAGAGCAAATTGGAAGCTGAAATTACAAAAGTCGAAGATGCTCTTAAATCTAACGACACTGAAAACATTAAAAAAGCTACGGAAGCTTTGACTAATGTTTGGAATGAAATAGCTCAGCAACTTTACCAACAGCAAGGAGCTCAGGCTGGTCCTGAAGGACAACAAGGTCCTACCGCCAATCAGGCCGGACAGCAACAATCTTCTTCTAACCATGCTAAGGAAGAAGGAGAAGTTGAGAACGCTTCTTACGAAGTTGTTGACGACGATAAATAATTGAATAAACTAGCAAATATTTTGGAGATTGTCATGACCGATAACAAAGAACTCGTTGATGTTAAAGAAAAAAACAGCTGGGAAGAAGCTTTGGAAAAAGAAGCTTGGGTCGCCCCTTTGGTCGATATTTACGAAACCGGCGAAGATTATAGATTGATCGCTTATATGCCTGGGGTATCGAAGGAAAATACGCAGATTAAACTTGAAGACGGCGATCTTGTTATTATGGGAAGAATTAATTATGAGGAAGCCAACGGCAGAAAGTATATTATGAAAGAGACTGAGACTGCTAATTATTACAGGAAATTCAAAATTTCCGACGGTATAGATGAATCGAAAATAGACGCGAAGTTAGAGAACGGTGAACTCAACGTTACTCTTCCGAAACATGACAGAGTAAAACCTAGAACTATTGATATCGACTAGGATCCATTGGCTACTGGAATGGGCCGCCGATTATTTGGCGGCCTTTTTCATAAGTAAAAAAGTTTGCATTAATGTATCCCCCTACATTAATCTCCGATACCATCCGGGGAGCGCTTTAGCGTTCCCTGATTTTTTCCAAACTTTGAACGACTGTCACTTCTCTTTGCACGAATGTCAAATCGTTTTGAACGACTGTCACCTCGCATTGAACGAATGTAACTTCTCTTTGAACGACTGTCACCTTTCATTGCACGACTGCCACTTCGTTTTGAACGAGTGCAATTTCCCATTGAATGGATGTAACTTCACATTGAACGACTGTCACCTCCCATTGAACGAATGTAACTTCACTTTGAACGACTGTCACCTCTCATTGAATGACTGCTACTTCGCTTTGATCTAGTGCAACTTCGCATTGAACGAATGTAACCTCGCTTTGAACGACTGTCACTTCGCATTGCACGACTTCCACTTTGCTTTGATCGAGTGTCACCTTCCATTGAACGAATGTAACTTCTCTTCGAACGACTGTCATCTCTCATTGAATGACTGCTACTTCGTTTTGATCGAGTGTCACCTTTCTTTGCATGACCGTCTGTCCGCTTCGATCGAGTTTTCTAACAATGCTCGAACCCTCGTAATTGAGTAATCTTACTTTTTCTTTTTTTTCTCTGTGTCCTCTGTGAGCTCTGTGGTTAATCTTTTCTCACCGGCATAAATGATTAATTTTATTGTCGTCTTGTCGATATTAGGATGAATTCGGGCAAAATTATACTGTTGGCAATTCTCTTGTTACGTTGGTTAATCAATTTGAGAAGGGGATACAAAGAGGCGCGTTCATGAGAAACGCGCCTGTGAAACTAAAACTCGAATATGTAATTCTTTGGGATTACAACAATACCCGTTTCCGAAACGGTGAATCTCTTTTGATCTTCCACCGGATCGAAACCGATCTCCACTCCTTCAGGAATAACAACGTTCTTATCGATAATGGCTCTTCTAATTCGGGAATGTCGCCCGATGTTGCAGTTATCCATTATAATGGAATCGGTAACGTAGCTGAAGCTATTCACCCTGACATGTGGTCCAAGAATAGATCTCTCGACAAGCCCGCCGGAGATGATAGTCCCATCTGTAACCAACGAATTAAATGCGCGTCCTACTCTTTCCCCTTCGTGGGAGATAGTTTTTGCCGGAGGAGATTGAACTGTTCTTGATCTTAAAGGCCAGTGATTGTCGTAGAGGTTAAAATCCGGATTAACATTCAACAAATCCATACTTGCCGCGTAATAACTATCGAGCGTTCCCACATCAACCCAGTAAGGCTTTTCTTTTCGATTTTCATCTTCGAAACCAAACGCGTTTATGTTATATCCGTTCTTAATCATAAAAGGTATTACATGCTGACCGAAATCGTTACTCTCAATCTTCTTTTGATGCATCTCGTGCAAAATCTGTCTTAAGGTAGGCGCTGTAAAAATATAGATTCCCATGTTCACGTAAGATTCTCCCGGTTTTCCCGGAATTTCAGGTGGATTCTTCGGTTTCTCAACAAACGAAAGGACTTTGTTGCTGGCGTCGGTCTGCAAACAGCCGAAACGGGAAGCGCTATCTTTATTTACATACATCGCGGAAATGGAAAGATCCGAATTCGTTTCCACGTGGTATTGGAGCATCTTAAGATAATCCATCTTGTAAATATGATCCCCCGAAAGGATGATAATATACTTGGTATGATAATCTTCCGTCAGGTTTAAGTTCTGATAAATCGCGTTTGCTGTCCCTGTGTACCAGTTGTTACTTATTTTCTGTTGTGGGGGAATGGAGTAAATAAATTCTCCTAATTCCGGATTGAAAATATTCCACGTTTCGTAGATATGTCTGTTAAGGGAATCAGATTTGTACTGGGTTAATACAAGAATCTTTCGAAGCCCCGAATTAAGGCAATTCGAGAGGGCGAAATCAATTATTCGGTATTTACCTCCGAATGGAACGGAGGGTTTGCTTCTGAAATTAGTTAAAGGTTTTAGGCGGTTGCCCAGCCCACCGGCTAATATCATTGTCATTGTACCCCTGACAAGAGTGGAACCAAATAATGCCATAACTCTCTCTCTTTTCTGAAATTTTGAAAACTATATTAAAAATATATCTATATCAAATAAAGTTATTGTTAATTATCTTTACATAACCGTGTAAAGGAGCATATGAAAGCGAAAAAGAAAATATTTATAATCTTCACTTTGTCGGGAATAGTTCTTTTCCTAGCGATATATATGGCTTTGGCTACTCTTGATTACTATTATCACTTATTCCGGCCTGAGAACCGGGAATATACCGATAGTAATATTCTGGCGGAACGATTTCCCGAAAACAAAATGATAGATGTTCTCAAATACACGATTGACTTGGATCTTTATCCGAGAGATGAATTTATTAAAGCTCAGACAAAAATCAAACTAATATCGCTAAAGAATAGTGAAAAAGTTGTATTAAATTTTCACGATAATTATAAAATCGAGTATGTTACTGAAAGAGGATGTGAAAAAGAGTATTATTTCGAGGATAATCGAATTGTTATTCATAGTTCATTGAACAAAGGAGATACATCCGAAATCGAGATTAAATATTCCGGGCATCCGATGGAGATGGGCTTCGGAGCTTTTGAGTTCGGGCGTTATGATAGTGCAGATGTGGTTTATAGTCTTAACGAGCCGGTTTTTGCGTCATCATGGTTTCCATGCAACGACATCCCAACCGATAAAGCTCTAGCCGAGATTTCTATTACAAACGATTCCTCAATGACTTCCGTATCGAACGGCATCTTAATCTCAGAGAAAACAGAAGGGAATAGAAAACGAGTAACATGGAAAACCCTTTATCCCGTTTCAACTTACTTGATAGGAATCTATTCGGCAAAGTACAAAACAATTTCCGACAAATATATTTCCTCATACGGAGATACGATTCCCCTTAAATACTATATGTTCGAAGATCATTACGAGAATGGTAAATTCGATTTTGCCACACATAAAAGGATGTTACGATTTATGGAGCGAAAATTCGGACCTTATCCTTTCCCGAAAGAGAAGTACGGCGTAGCGGAGTTCCTTTGGCAAGCCGGAGCGATGGAACATCAGACTATTACGGGAATCGGATCCGAGCTGGTAGACGGAGACGGAGCTAATGCTGATATTCTTTTGCATGAATTGTCGCATCATTGGTTCGGAAATAGTGTCGGTTTGAAATCGTGGAAAGATATGTGGCTCAACGAAGGCTTCGCTACTTATTGCGAAGCATTATATATCGAGGAATTTCTGGGGGAAGAATATCTTCAAATAGAAATGGCCTCTTTGAAAGATGATTTCAAGGGAATGAAACTATACGCTCCAGATTACATTTTTGATGATCTTGTTTATAACAAAGGAGCCTGGGTTTTACATATGCTCAGGAAAGAGACCGGCGATTCTCTCTTTTTTGAGATTATGAGAACGTATCTAAAAGAGTATCAATATTCGAATGCCGACTCGGAAGATTTCATTCGTGTGGTTGAAGAAGTTACAAAAAAAGATTTTGATAGATTTTTCCGTCAATGGCTCTTCGATGGGGAAGGGATTCCCGATATCGATATCGAATGGCGACAAGTCGGGGAGAGAGAATCTTATCTTTATTTGACACAAAAGAAAAATAATTTCGGAGAATACCACTTCCCGATTGATATTCTTGTGTCGGGAGAGGAAGAGAAAGAGTTGCTTACGTTCATGATTACATCGGCGGATACTCTGATAAAGATAAATACCGAATTCACGCAAGATGCAGTTGAAATAGATCCGAACGAATGGCTATTGGCGAAAATAAACAGAATAGATGATAAATAACGAAAATATTGTAAGCTGTAGTTAATATTTGTTTGGAATAATGATAAATTTACACCTTGGAAATAATTGAATTAAAGAATGACTGAAAAAAAATATTATTTCGTTTCCGATTTGCATTTCGGGTTGGATGAACCCATCGAAGAAAAAGAAAGAGAGAAATTGTTTGTCGATTTTCTGTACGGGATCAAAAATGATTGTTCCGAGTTGTTTATATTGGGAGATCTTTTTGATTACTGGTTTGAATACGGCAGAGTAATGCAAAAAGGGTATTACAGATTATTTACCGCTCTCAATGATCTTGTTGAAAACGGAACCAAAATACATTACGCAATCGGGAATCATGATTTCATGCACAGAAGTTTTTTCGAAAGTGATCTTGGAGTACAAGTATATCAAGATCCTATTGATATCACTTTGGAAGGGAAGCGCTTCTTTTTGGGGCATGGTGACGGGATGGTTAAAAATGATCTCGGTTACAAAATTCTGAAGAAAGTTTTCAGAAACAAATTTGCTCAGAGATTGTATTCTATTCTTCATCCCGATTTCGGGATAAAATTTGCGAGCTCAATCAGCAAAACAAGTCGGGATTATACCGATGAAAAGGACTACGGCGAAACCGACGGACTCTTTGAAGCCGCAAAAGAGAAAATAGATGCCGGATATGATTATGTTGTGTTCGGGCATTCACATAGAAAAGATTACAAGTCCTACGGAAAAGGACTTTACATTAATTTAGGAACTTGGCTGGCGAAGCCTTATTACGGATGCTTCGACGGTGACAAATTCGAGTTATTAGAGTGGAAGTTTTATGAAGAAAGAGATTAACAAAAAAAATACGAAGAAAAAATCGCACAAACTGTTTTGGTCAATTTTTAGTTTTTTCTTTATAGCAGTTTTAGTAGGGATGTTTTTCTTTTTTCAATATGTAGTTGAAGGTTTGCCCTCTCTTGAGCAGCTTGAGAATCCCAAACAAAGTTTGGCCTCGGAGGTTTACAGTGCCGATGGTGTGTTGATCGGGAAGTTTTTTACTCAAAACAGAGTTCATACCGATATCGATTCGATACCGAAACATGT
This sequence comes from uncultured Ignavibacteriales bacterium, assembly GCA_942492055.1. Taxonomy (GTDB): domain Bacteria; phylum Bacteroidota; class Ignavibacteria; order Ignavibacteriales; family Melioribacteraceae; genus CALODP01. Next base: position 278,457 of record CALODP010000015.1, read on the forward strand.
GATTCATGCGTTTCTTGATTCGGAAGATAAAAAATATTATACCCACTGGGGTGTTGATTTGGAGCGTGTTGTAAAGGCGGTTGTAAAAACTATATTCCTCAATCAACGTCAGGGAGCTAGTACGATTACACAGCAATTGGCGAAAAACCTTTACAAGTTGAGAATAAAAGATGAAACATTTTTCGATACTATCGTAAGAAAATTTCGCGAATGGATTACAGCTGTTAGAATTGAGAGAAACTACACAAAAGACGAAATACTGGAAATGTATTTGAATGAGTCATACTTCGGTCGTGGAGCCTATGGAGTTGCAATGGCTGCCGAAGTATTTTTCGATAAAAAAGTTAGTGATCTAAAAGTGGAGGAGTCGGCAATTCTCGTTGGATTAAATAATCTTCCGGGAAGATACGATCCTTACAGTAAGTATCAGAATGCTTTTCGTAAACGCAATATTGTAATGAGCGAAATGGTAGAAGATGGCCATCTGGCAAAAGAGGAATACGAGAAATTAAAGACTCAACCGATAGAATTGGCAGAAAGAAAAACAAAAGCTAATTCACAGAGTATTATGGCTCCATATTTTATCGAGCATGTTAGAAATAAGCTGCAATCGATGTCGCAAAAATATGGTTATAATCTCTACGAAGATGGTTTAACGATATACACTACTCTCGATACCAGAATGCAGAAGCTGGCTGAAAAATCAGCTGAAGAGCATCTTTCGGATTTCCAGGAAAAATTTGATGGTCTTTGGAATTGGAATAAGCATAGGAAATTATTGGATGAATACCTGGATCGGGCAATAAGAAACAGAAGAAGTTATATAAACGCGGCTACCAAGGAAGAGAAAACAAGTATCTACAACCGCTTGAAGAAAAATACAGCCTTTGTCGATTCGGTTCAGCATGTTGTTCAGCGAATAGAAGTTGCATTCACTGTTTTGGATGTTTCAACCGGAAATATAAAAGTAATGGTTGGTGGAAGAGATATTAAAAATGGTAGAGGGTTGAATCATTGTACTCAAATAAAGAGACAGCCCGGTTCATCCTTTAAGCCAATCGTTTATACCGTTGCATTGGATAACGGACTTTATCCCGCATATCCGATTTTGAACCAGCCTTTTGATTACGAAGGATGGCAACCGATGAATTTCTCCAGAGATAATGTCGGCGGATTTTTAACTCTTCGCGAAGGAATAACGAATTCGATAAACCTTGTCGCCGCTCGCTTGATAATTGAAGGGCATGCGCAATTGTGGCAAGTGGATCAATATGCCCATAAGATGGGGATAACTTCGAAATTACAACCATATCCTGCTATCTCTTTGGGAGCTTCGGAAGTTATTCCGATGGATTTGGTCTCTGTCTATGCCACAATTGCTAATCGTGGGATTTATAATGAGCCGTTGGCAATTACAAGAATAGAAGATAAGGACGGAATAGTAATTGACTCTTTCGCTCCGAAAACAAGGGAAGCTATCAGCGAAGAAACGGCTTACATGATTACAGATCTCATGAAATCTGTTGTTCAGGATGGTACCGCGAAAAGAGTAAAATGGTTGCATCATTTTAATGCTGAGTGTGCCGGAAAGACAGGAACTAACGGCGATTATAAAGACGCTTGGTTTATGGGCTTTACTCCGATTTTGGCCGGTGGTGTTTGGGTTGGATTTAACGATCAGAGAATTTCTTTTACCGGTTCTTGGGGACAGGGAGCCAAAGCGGCTATTCCTATTTGGGCGAATTTCATGAGGGAAGCATACGACTCTCTCGGACTACCCGATTCTTCGTTCCAGAAACCAAAAAGCGAAAATGTTGTGCCGGTTACTTTCTGCAAGAATACTATTTATGATTTGGGTACTCCGAGGTTAGCTTCCAAATATTGCGACGGTGGAACATTGACCGACATCATAAACATAAAAGATATTCCTCCGGCTTATAATCCGGAAAGGGATAACAAAATAAAGTTTTTCGATCGTTACGCTTATGTTGATAGTCTTGCGCATGAAGCGGTTGAAATTGTGGAATAGTTTTTTTGTTTTTTGTATTATTCTTCATTAATTTTACGTCCTGATTTTGCCCGGATGGTGGAATTGGTAGACACGCTAGGTTCAGGGTCTAGTTCGCGCAAGTGAGTGCAGGTTCGACTCCTGTTCCGGGCACAAATTCGAGGGGCTCTTTCGATATTTAATCGGAAGGGCTATTTTTTTATTCGGGGGTTGTATCAGTAAAGATTTTGAAAATACTTCTCAAATCGATCAGGTCTATCGTGAGGCCTTCAAGCTAGCCGACGATCATTACGAAAATTTTCCCGTCGTTTCCTATTTTGTGCCTAAAAGGCTTAGAAAACATGTTGCCATAGTCTATAAATTCGCAAGAACTGCCGATGATATCGCCGATGAAGGGGAGATAACCTCGGAAGAAAGAACTAAAAGGTTAGAAGAGTTTGAACATTCTCTGAAATTAGCTGTAAGAGGAGAGGCAGTGCAGCCATTCTGGGTTGCCTTGGGAAACACAATTACCGAATTAAATCTATCACCGGATAATTTCTTCAATCTTCTTAGTGCTTTTAAGCAAGATATTGTAAAGAAAAGATACGAAACATTTGATGAAGTATTAGACTATTGTAGAAGATCAGCTGATCCCGTCGGTCGGATTATTTTGGAAATGAATGGTATCCGTAATGACGAAGCGTTTCGGTTATCAGACAAGATTTGTTCGGCTTTGCAACTGGCCAATTTCTATCAGGATGTTTCGGTTGATATAAAGAAAGATCGCGTTTATCTATCGAAAGATGAGATGGAAAAATACGGGGTCACTGAAAAACAACTTGAGTTACTCGATAATAATAGTAACTTTACGAAGTTGTTGAAGTTCAATGTTGATAGAGCTTCTCAAATGTTCGAAGAGGGGAACGGGTTATTGGAATATCTCCCAATGATGTTACGATTTCAGATTAGATGGACAATTTCGGGCGGAGAATGTATCTTACGTAAGATCAAAAAACAAGATTACAATGTTTTGACAAAGAGACCCGAATTAAGTAAGATTGAATACTGCATTTTGATGATAAAATCCTTGAGAGCAATAATATGAGCATGGATCAAGCGAAAGAAATAGCACAGAAGAGTAAGAGTAGTTTTTACTACGCTTTTAATTTATTACCTGCCCATCAGCGTGACGCAATGAATACCGTTTATGCGTTTTGCAGAAAAACCGATGATATTGTTGACGAAGGGAATGACCCGACCGATCTGAAGTACGAAAATCTTCATAAGTGGAGAATCGAGCTTGAGAAGGGACTTAAAGGTAATTCAGATTATCATTTATTGAACAAGCTCTCAAAGATTATTTCCCAATTTAATATTCCTTTGGATCCTTTTTTTGAGTTGATCAAAGGGATGGAAATGGATTTGCAACAACAACGCTATTTAACGATAGATGATCTTATGCAATATTGCTATCGTGTAGCTTCTACGGTCGGGTTGATGTGTATAGAAATATTCGGGTATAAAAATCAATCGGCTCAAAACTTCGCCGTGAATCTCGGTTATGCTTTGCAACTCACTAACATTATGAGAGATGTAAAAAAAGATGCTGAAAACGGTAGAATATATCTTCCGCAAGATGATTTGAAAAAATTCGATTATTCCGAAATGGAGTTAATGGAAAGCAGATACAACGAAAAATTCTACCAACTGATGAAATGTCAGGGAGAAAGAGCACAACAGTATTTTGATAAGGCAAATGAAGCGCTCAATTATGAAGATAAGCCATCTATGTTTGCCGCGCGAGCTATGCAACATATCTATTATAAGTTGTTGAAGAGATTGGAAAAACATGAATTCAATGTTTTCGACAAGGATATAAATGTTAATAAATATGAAAAAGTCGGAATAGCTGTAGGCGTTTGGGCGAAATATAGTTTGGTTTACTAATCTGCTCGGTGAAGAATGAAAAAGTGCGTTGTTGTTGGTGGCGGACTTGCCGGGCTCTCCGCTGCTGTGTATCTTGCAAAAGCCGGAAATAGAGTTACACTTCTTGAGGCTTCCTCGAAATTGGGGGGAAGAGCCTACTCTCTCCGTTACAAGAAGCACAATGATACTATCGATAACGGCCAACATCTGATAATGGGATGTTATGACTATACTTTGAATTTCCTTAGCGAAATTGGGGCGCAAGATAATTACATACTACAAGATTCACTCGAAATTACTTTTCTGAATAAGCATAAAGAGGTTTTCCCGTTACGCTCTCGTGGAAAGCTTTTCCCAATTAATCTCCTGTTAGCTTTGCTAAATTACAAGGCTCTTTCTTTTGCCGAAAGAATAAAGATTGTTTCTTTGTTTGCAAAACTCATTCTTATTGACACAAAAGATTATCGGGATATATCCTTAAAGCAATGGTTCGAAAGAGAAGGAATTTCTTTAAACTCTATAAAATCCTTTTTGGAGATTATATCAGTGGGGACGCTAAACGCTGGAATGGAAAAAGCTACCGCCGGTGTTTTTATCCGTGTATTGAAAGAAATATTCCTTAAATCGAATAAAGCTTCGTCTCTTATTATTCCGAAGGATGGTCTCTCCGAGATGTATTGCCATAATGCCGAGCGTTATCTTAATGAAATGAATTGTGAAATAAAGTTTTCCGAGCGGGTTACATGCATTGAAAAAGGAAACGGGAAAATTAACAAAGTTATTACAAACAAAAGTGTGTATGAAGATTTTGATTTCGTAGTTTCGGCAATTCCTCAGCACTCTCTCAATAAACTATTGCCGGAATATAATTTAATCAATTCTATTGAATACTCTCCAATTCTAACTCTCCACATTTGGTTAAAAGAAAATCGGTTGCAAAATGATTTCTACGGTTTCATTGATGCCGATGTTCATTGGGTTTTCAACAAAGGGAAACACATTACCACTGTTACAAGTGCAGCCGATAAATTTGTCGGAGAAAAGCACGAAGTAATATTCCAACATATCTGTGAAATAATTGAAAAATATTTGAACGAATTCAGCAAAGAAGATGTTATCGATTACAAAGTTATTCTCGATAGAAGGGCAACATTCATCCCTTCCGTTTCGACTGAAAAACAGAGAGAGAGAATAACTTCACCAATCGAAAATCTTGAACTTGCCGGAGATTGGGTTAACACGGAACTTCCAGCTACAATTGAAGGCGCGGTGAAAAGCGGATTTTTATCAGCTGAACGAATTTCACGCGCTTAGTGTTTTCAAAAAGAAGACCAACAATATATAGGAGGGACTATGTCACACCTAAAGGAAAAACTTCAAGCGAAAATTGAAGAGTGGCGTCCTAGAACCGCCAGATTGCTAAAGGAATTCGGGGATACCAAAGTATGCGAAGTGAATATTTCTCAAGTTATTGGTGGAATGCGTGGTATTAAATGTCTTACCACCGATATTTCCTACCTTGATCCGTTTGAGGGAATTCGTTTCAGAGGATACACAATTCCGGAAGTATTAGCCAAACTCCCGAAAGAGGAGAAGCACGAATACCCATCCGTGGAAGGTTTCTTTTATCTTTTGCTCACCGGTGAATTACCTACTGAAGAAGAAGTTAATTGGATGAAGGAGGAGTACCAAAGAAGAAGAATGGTTCCCGAATATGTTTTTGATATTCTCAGAGCAATGCCGGATGATTCTCATCCGATGGCTATGTTTGCGGCTGCGATTATTTCGATGCAGAGGGAGTCGGAATTTGTAAAAAGATATAACGAGGGAATGAGCAAAAATGAGTATTGGGAACCTACCTATGAAGATGCTCTGAACTTGTTATCCAGATTGCCACAAATTGCGGCGTTTATTTATAGATATAAATACAAAAACGGTGATATAATAGATCCTGATCCATCGCTTGACATGGGAGGAGATTTCGCTCAAATGATGGGAGTAAAACCTCCTTACGATGATGTAGCGAGATTATATTTTATTCTCCATTCGGATCACGAGAGTGGTAATGTAAGCGCTCATACAGGGCATCTTGTCGCCAGTGCGCTATCCGATCTCTATTATTCCATATCCTCTATGGTTAGCGGATTGGCCGGCCCTTTGCATGGGTTGGCAAATCAGGAAGTCCTTCGTTGGATTCAGGGAATAATGGAAAAAATGGGAGAAGAAGTCCCTTCAGAGGAGCAGATGAAGAAATTTGTTTGGGATACATTAAACTCAGGGCAGGTTGTGCCCGGATTCGGTCACGCAGTATTAAGGAAAACCGATCCGAGATATTTTGCTCAAAGGGAGTTTGCGCTAAAACATTTGCCTGATGATCCCATTTTTAAATACGTCAATGTTCTATACAATGTAGTTCCCCCGATACTAGAGGAACAGGGAAAGGCGAAAAATCCATGGCCAAATGTAGACGCCCATTCCGGTGTTATTCAGTGGCATTACGGTGTGAAAGAATATGATTTCTACACGGTTCTATTTAGCATCGGAAGAGCGATAGGTGTTTGCTCAAATATTATATGGGATAGAGCGCTCGGTTATCCTCTTGAAAGACCTAAGTCTCTTACTACTGTTATGCTAGAAGAAATAGCTGGAATAAAGGAGGGGACATAAAGTCTATTTTTTGCGTTTTAATTAGTAGTAATAGTAAGAATATATGGTTAAGTGGTTAGTATTATTGAAGAAAATTTTTTAACTTAATGTGTCATTCATCAATCAGGAGGAATAATGAAATTTCCGGATCAAAACCACAAGATATCCAAGCAAAAAGCTGATGATTATCGTAATGCGTTTAAGAAAAGATTTCCCGGAGAAATCGTGAGATTCGCTTATGATAAGAAGCAGGTTCTTGAGATGCTTAATCAGAAAGATTGTACTCATTTGGGTGTTTATTTTGGAGTTGATGAAGAGAACAAAGATCAAAAAGTTCTCGTATTAACCGCTTTGTCTGAAGAAGGAAAAGATATTGATGGGGACGTTTTGGAAGTCGGCTGGCCATGTCCGCCATGGTGTATGTAATATTGTAATAGTTTTTGGGGGAGATTTTGATTCCAATTTACGGGATTATTAGTGTATTATCGCAGTTTTTACCATTTTTGTCAGGTGTGTTTGTTAGAGAAAAGAAAAAGGAATTACTTTTATTCTTTTATTTTGTTTGCTTTGCTAAAGTAGCAAATATTTTCTTTTTAGTCTCTGCAAATTTAGGATTCCAAAATCTCTGGTTTACACATATTTATTATCCCATTGAATTCGGGGCGTTGACATTTATCCTGTTTCAATGGGAATTAAATAAAAACAGAGTGTATGCCGGAGTTTTAGCGTTTGCTGTTTTTTGTGTGTTGGTTGATCAGCTTTTTATTGAGGGATTCAATACATTCGGAATTATCGGGTTAACTGTAGAAGGATTCTTTTTAACCCTTCTTTCGGCCAGAATTGTGATAATTCTTTTTACTCGAAATATATATACTTATTTCGAAGATTATAGATTCTGGATTGCTTCCGGAATATTGATTTTTTACGGAGTCAATCTGTTCGGATATATTTTTATAAATATTTTCCATTTACAGTTGCCTTTGTTTATTCACTCGATTACAAATACTATTGCTAATTTGTTATATACTTGGAGCTTTATTTGTTATTACAAACGGAAACGGTTACTTCGAATGACTTAATAATGCTTGCCATTATTTCATTCACTCTGATTGTCAGCGCACTGATCGTGGCCATATTTATTCTGGGTAGATTATATCTTCAGAAGAGAACCGAAGCACACGATTTGAAAAATAAACTGTTTGAGTATCAGTTAAAAGAGAATAGCAATGGTAAAAAATAAGATTAATGTCTTAATTGCTGAGGATCATAAGATTGTTTTGGATAGTTTCAAAAACACTCTTAGTGCTCTTGAGTCAATCGGCGAAATATATGAGGCTGAGAACGGAATAGAGTTGTTAAAACAATATTTCCGATATAGGCCTGATCTTCTTTTGGTTGATATCAATTTACCTGATCTTAACGGAATTGACGCTGTTGCCGAAATACGTGAAAAAGATTCTAAAGTGAAGATTATTCTTATCACTAGTCATGAAGAGCCTTATTTGGTTGAACAGGCTCTTAGGGTTGGGGTAAATGGATATCTTCTGAAAAGTAAGGAATCCCTTGAGAAATTTACCGAACACGTTGAAAAAATTATTAACGGAGCAGAGATTATTTTCGGTGAAGGAGTAAAAGCCAAGCTCAAGGAGGCTAATGAAGTTGGTCTGACAGAAAGAGAAATTGAAATAGTTAAGTTTATTATTGAGGGGTATAGTTCCAGGGAAATTTCCAACCTTCTGGATATTAGCATTTTTACTGTCAATAATCATCGAAAAAGTATAAAAAGAAAGACTCGCTGCGATAAACCTGCCAACCTATACGACTTTGCAATAAGGAACAACATTCTTCCGAAATTTTAGACTTTTGCTAGTATAAAAAAATATTTATCCGGATAAATAAAAATAAATCTATTAGCCATTTCCTTATTCAAGTCATAGCTAAAATAGCTACTTGTAGCTATTTCTTTTTTTTTCCTTTTACAGTAGCTTTGAGCGTCTCTTTATTGTTTCCCCTTATTTAAGTGAGTCGCTCGCCATAGCGGTAAGCTTTATAAGGGGTTTTTTATGCTTTTTTCAATATTGGAATACTTTTATTCTCTTTTGTGTTTTAATGGATAAGTTGTTTTATTCGTATTCAAATATGAAAGAGGAATGAGATGAATCACGATTTAGATAGGCAAAGCAAACCATCCACCGATGATATTCAAGCGATTATTAATGAATTTTTAGGTTTTTCCGATTTTGATTTTCCCGAAAAATTATCCTATATAGTTTACAAATTAAAGGGTTATAGAACATCAGAAAACCTTAACGATATTTTTACTACGAAAACACTCCGGAATATTGAAGAAAAAATAAATCGGATCACAAAAATATCATCTGAGGAATATCACTCAACTCTTTCTCTATATATCTATGAACTACTAAACCTCCTTGGAATACCCGCTTTTCTCATAAAGATTGAAAACAAAGAAAAATGGGGAGAGCTTTTTTGCGATTTGATTTCAATCGGGAATTATCAGTTAAGAGATTTGTTTGCTCATAGAGTAAGAGATTATTCGGAGAAAACTTTATTCAAAACTATTAGAGGGAGTTCGATAAAAGAGATTTCATGGGGGGAAGCCGATAAAAATATAAAGGTTATTGCCTCGGCGACGCTTAAGTATCTAAGCAAATCGAAGCATGAGGAAGTTGAGCTTGGTATTCTTTCCGAAAATAGTATTGATATGGCTTATTGGGATTTGGCTTCTCTTACATCCGGTATCGTCAATGTTATGATTCCAGCAAATTCTGTGGCACAACATATAGCCTATATTCTCAATCAGACTAAAGTTCCTCTCTTGATTCTTTCAGATGAAAAGCAACTTGCCAAAATTAAAATGATAAAAAATGAACTTCCCTATCTGGAAAAAGTAGTAATGCTTTTCGGAAAGAGTGTCGAGAGTTGGGTGAGTTCACAAGATGATTTTTTGAAAAAATATTCGGGCGATTCTTCGGAAAGGCCTAAGAGGGGAATAGATGATCTTGCGACCGTTATGTATACCTCTGGGACGACCGGAGTTCCGAAAGGAATAATGTTCTCTCAAAAAAATCTAATATCAAAAAGGTATTGCAGAGCGCTGGCTCTTCCTAATATCGGTGATGGTGATAGGTTCTTATCATATTTACCTCTATTCCATACTTTCGGAAGATATTTGGAAATGCTCGGAGCTATCTTCTGGGGGGCGGAATATACATTTATGGAAAATCCTTCAGTCGATACGATGATTGCCAACATGAATCTCGTCAAACCGACAATCTTTATCAGTATTCCTAAAAAATGGATTCAGTTATACGCGAAGATTAAGGGAAAAATTGATATTGAAACAGCAGGTGAAGAAGGAATCAAATCTGCTGTTGCCTCTGTTACCGGAGGAAAGTTAAAATGGGGACTCTCGGCTGCCGGATATCTCCCTCCTGAAATATTCCGATTCTTTCAACAAAACGGGATTGAGCTCATGAGCGGATTCGGAATGACCGAGGCTACCGGAGGAATTACTATGACTCCCCCCGGTGAATACCGTGAGAATTCTTTGGGAAGAGCTCTCCCCGGAATTAAACTTAAATTGGCTGAAGACGGGGAGCTACTTATAAAGGGATGCTATGTTCATCAAGGATATTACGGGGAAAAGTACGACGATGTTTTTGATGAAAATGGCTGGTTCCCGACCGGCGATATTATGACAATGGATAAGGATGGATTCATTGAAATTATTGATAGGAAGAAAGAGATATACAAAAACATAAAAGGGGAAACTATCGCGCCCCAAAAGATAGAAAACTATTTTCGGGAGTTCGATGAGTTCAAGGGAGTTTTTTTGGTAGGGGATCATCGTCCTTACAATACTCTTTTGATTGTTCCTAAAGTGGAAGAGTGCAACGAAAATATCAGAGAGTACTACTCTTCGTTTGTCACCTCCGTAAATCGGTTTCTTGCTCCCTTTGAGAGGATCGTCGATTTCAGAATTATTGATCGCAATTTCTCTGCTGAGTATGATGAGATATCTCCGAAAGGAACTTATAAACGAGCAACGATTGAAAAGAACTTCAAGTCGGTGATTGATCAGATGTACGAAAAGGATTATTTCGAAATACAATTAGGAAATCACATTGCGAGAATACCCAATTGGTTTCTAAGAGAGTGCGGATGTATCTCTTCCGATTTGAAATATGCAGATGGTAAGCTGATTATCGGAAAGCTTGGGAAAGAAATCGATTTTGCTTCGGATAGTTTTGATCCTGATATTATAAGAATCGGGAACTACAAGTATCGGTTGGCTAAGCGGGTGTTCGATTTTAAGGAATTGCTCTACGACGCTTCCCTGTGGCTTGGCAACGAGCAGCTTTTTATGTGGGCCAAAGATATTCTTATACAATCCGATAAATATTCGAGGAGAGCTAAAACAATTGAGTTTATTGGTGTTTGTGAGTCGGTTAGTGATTTGACCGGCTACAATAGTAAGCTCAAAAGCATTCTTAATGCCAAAGAGCTCTCCTTGGAAGGGGCACACAACGCTGTTTTGATTATTTCCGCTGAGAAGGATTTTGAATTGTGCAAAAATGCGTTGAAATATCTAACTCTTTTCACAAAAGAACATAACAATAGTATTGTACATCATCTTCAACGTATATTGAGAAATCCGTTACTATCCGAAAATCCGGAGACATCCGAAGAGTTATTCAAATTGGCCTTAAGAATAACTCCCGATAATGAATTTTACGATTTGCTAAAGGGATATTTATCGAAGAAGAATGTGATCTTTGACGAGAATACATTCTTGCATATTTCCAGAAATGTAGGAAAGGAATTTTTCCTTTCTGCTGTGGATAAAATCCTAACTGAGGAAAAAGAAAAGTATTTCGAAATTCTCTTTGCTATGATGAGATTATACGGAATAAATCATCCTTCGGTTTATCCGAAATTGCGTCAGATATTTGTTACTTACCAAATTGAAGAAGGGGGAGAACGAAGTGGTATAGCCGAAAGAGAAAGAACCGCTCTGAGAAAAAACTTCCGAAAATGGCTTGGTAAAAATAAAGACATTGCTGTTGATCCCGAAACGGGGGAAGAGTATTCATGGAAAGATGTGTTGGTTTTTGACGAGGAAATTCCGGAAGGACATCAAAAGAAAATATCGAAGGCTATTTCGTCAACACCTATTCTCCGTGAGGCCATATTCCTTTTCAGCAAAGGATTCCTGGTTAGTCTTAATAATATTCTGCCTCGTGGAATCCGTATCTCTCCGGTTCGTTCTTTCTCGGATAAGTTCGTTTACAGAGTTGCGGTGCAAACCAGATTTCATGGCTCATACGATTTGACCTTTACAATAAACGAGGGGAGAAAAGAAGAGGAGATTATTTCGGAAGTTAACTGGTTGATTCTGGCCGGATCCCGTTTTTTTATGCACGAAATGTTAGAAGACTTCGGAGGATATTGGGATAAGTATGGTATTTGGAGTGGGAAATATAATCCGGGGATTTCAGCATGGAAATATCTTTCGAAGTTGGCAAAAGCCAATAATGAAGAGAGCAGAAAGAGGGGAGAAGCGATATGGCCTTTCTTTATTTGGAATGCGACCGCGGCATATATCAACTTTTGGAGATTAACTAATTATAAATATTCTCTCACAAACGCCAGTCCGGAGAATTTCATAATTCCCGAACATGATTATCAGATAGGTGCGAAAATAATTTCAATCTCCGGATACCGAGAAGTAAACTCTATAAAAGAAATTACCGAATTGATTCATAAAGACTTTGTGGAAAAGAGTTACGAGAGGTTTCCTTTCCTACGTGACGGTGAGAGTTGGAATTTTATTTTCTCCGGAATCATTAACGCTCTCGGCGAAGAATCCGGTGTCGCTACACTTCGAGTGCTTCTTAAAGAATTGGAAATCTCAAAGGAGAATGAGTTTGCCAAAAGGGTAAGTAGTTTTATTATACATATTGAAGAAGGTAGATATACACCGAAGCAACTCTTTTTCGCGATAAGGAGGTTTCACAACTGGCTTGCGGCAAATGAAGACGCCGATATTTTCGCGCGCGCGAAAACACTGAATGAACTATACGATACATATCATCTTGACGAAGTGCAGGAAACATATCCCGAAACAAGAATCAAATTCTATTGGGATACTCTTTTCAGAAATTCGAAAAGAGAATTGAAGAAGTATCTCGAAATGCAAATGCGTTTGATTCATAACAGAGAGATTTCAACAACCGAAGCTTTCGAAAATCTGGAAGGTTTGCATTCTTCAATTAAGTTAAACAAAGAAGAAAGTTTCTTTATAACAAGAATGTGTTATCCGCACATTCAGCCGAAAGATGTAGCCGAAATGATAAATGTAAAGGATAAGAACCGCTCCTTCGCCCAGCTTATTGTCAGGGTCGAGGATAACGACGGGAATACTCTTTATCTCCGCAAACCCAATAATCCCAAAGAGATTCTTAAATTGCAGAAATTGTTTATCGAGGAAAAACTGAACATTATATTTCGGGAAGAGCACGACTTTCTCCTGGCTATTTCCGAGAGAGGATTTGTTATCGGAGGAATAGCATATATCCGTAGTGACGAAAAAAACATCTATCTCGATAAGATTGTGATCGATTACAAGAACCGGAAAAAGGGGATTAGCGAAAAGCTAATGAACGAATTTCTTGCCCGCGCAAAAAACAACAATGCCAGATATGTTACAACCGGTTTTATGCGTCCCGAATATTTCTACAAATTCGGGTTTTCCGTCGAAAAGAAATTTTCCGGGTTGGTCAAGATTTTGTAAGTCTAACTAATTATTTGACTATTGCGGAACTGTTTCCTATTTCAAGCGTCAATTATTTGAAATATAAATTGAGGATATAAAAATGGGAACATCCCGTAATACAGTTGATACTTTAACTACTGACAAAATAATACACTCCTACTTTCTTTTTCCGATAAGAATTGGATTTGATCCTATGGAAAGGCTTATTGTTGTCAGTTTCAAAGGAAATCCTTTCTATACAATGCTGGAACCACAGGTATTCAATGACCCGATTAATGGAATCGGGATGAGAGTTTTAGGATATCGAAAAGACGAGAAAGTAGATGTTTTCTGGGAAAAGGGGGTGAATGTTGATAGAAGTACTATTAACATTGGGGCCGGTATCGGAGATTTCGAGGAAGTCTTTTTCGATCGAAACAAATTTAAAATTACCGAACATGGGGTTGAGCTGGATGTTGCTTTCACAGATACGAACGGGCGAAATGTTGAAATGAGGATCAAGGAAAATTCGGATAATATCAAACGATTTCCTTTCCTCGCTCCTGTCGGTAAAGATATTGAAGAGCCAAAGCGTCTCTTTTTCGCATATATGTTGGAGTTTGATTTTGTAAGGAAAAAGGGAACGGAATTTTTCGGGAGAATAGGTGAAAACATTCTAGTGCCGGAGTCTTTTCCAATTACAAGAGATTTGCGAAAAGTATATTTTATGAGATATTCGGCAAATCCTGTAGTCGGTTTCTTTAATCCGGAAATGACCGTGCCGGGTTCATTTGAAATAAATAATGCTACAAAATATCTAAATGACGGGATGAATATCTTTCTTGATGGAAATGGGAAAATATCTCATCTAAGCGCAGGGGATAAGAAGCACGAAATACTTATGAAATTCGAATCTGGATTTCCGAATCTGATTGATATTTCCGATGGTAACACTGAGACGGGTAGATGGAAATATTTTATTGCCGGAGATTTGATAACTGCCGGAACTTATTACTTAAAAAGAAAAGGGGATAAAGTCCTTATCGATTTTGATGTTAAGCAAAACTGGATTCCAAATGATCTTCCTTGTAGTTTTGGAATATTCACAAGGATTGTTAGCTCTTTTAGAAAATGGCCTGCTACTTATAGGTGGGAGGGAATTGTATCATTAGGGGAAAAACCGTCATTAACAGGTGAATGGAAAAGAAAATAAAATTTCGGAGAATAATGAATTTCAAAAAGTATTATAATTCGCTAGCCATTATCGGCACCTTTCTCTTTGCCTTTTACGGCAAAAGCATACTTTTCAAATTGTTCGGAATATCCGTGACAGATGAAGTTGGGAATGTTCTAATATCATATGCCTTTTGGGTGATTCCCGCAATTATCCTCATTCCGATTTTGTACGGAAAGGAAAATATTTTTAAGGAACTAGGTATCTCCAAAGGATTCGGTTTCGGACTTCTCTTCGGAGCCATAACTACAGCCCCGATGTGGATAAGCTCGGCAATCCTCGGAGATTTTAATAGCTCCTTAACCCCTTTTCTATTTCTTCGTAAATCTCTTTTTGCCGGATTCTTCGAGGAAATTCTTTTTCGCGGATTTCTTTTCGGGCTACTCTTCAGAAAAGAAGGATGGGGTTTCATTCCCGCGTTTGTTATCGGAGCAGTAGTATTCGGGCTCGGACATTTATACCAAGGAACATCATTCTCAGAAATTATCGGTGTTTTTCTTATCACATCTGTCGGAGCGATTTGGTATTCATGGCTCTATATCGAATGGAAAGAAAACCTGTGGGTTCCTATTTTTCTTCATACTTTTATGAATCTTTCCTGGGTTGCTTTCGATGTTGCCAATAACGTATTGGGAAATTTCGGCCCGAATATTTTCAGAATTCTCACAATCGTTATTGTAACTGTAATTACTATTCGAATAGGGAAAAAGAGAAATAGCGCCGTTATTACTAAAGATAACTTCTTTTCTCTGAGGGGAATATAATTATTCGGTCTCCGGTTTTTTTTTCGACTTTTGTGAAAATTAAAGTTTGTAATCTGCATATAATATTAATAGCTTTCTCAAATTAATTAGAATAATCCTATGTGAGAAAGCTATTGAGTTTATGGAAGAAAACGGTTAATAGATATTTTCTCGAAAAGGAAGATAAGCTCCTTTTCGAAAGATACTCCGGGGAGGCGGTTGATTATGAAAAGGTTGACAATCTCTATCTTCACATCCCTTTCTGCCGAAACAAATGCCCCTATTGTCCTTACTTCAAAGAGAAGTACGAAGCGAAGAAGGCTGAGGCTATCGGTGAGTCTCTCTTGAATGAGATTAAACTTCACGCTGATAATCTGGCCGGAAAGAAGATCGCTTCTCTCTATATCGGTGGGGGAACTCCTACTCTGATGAATGATTATTTGCTTAATAGTATTGAGCATCTTCGCGCGGAATGTTCAATCGATAAAATCGCTTTGGAAACCAATCCGGAGGAAATAACCGAAAAACTTCTCGATGAATTGGAAGAGATGGGATGCGGTTTGATCAGTCTTGGAATTCAGGATTTCAACCAAAAGTATCTTAACATGATCGGGCGTAAGTACACGGTTGCGCAAGCATTAAAAGGGATTGAACTTACGAAGAGAAGAAATTTCGAAACAATAAATATTGATCTGATATTCGCTTATCCCGGCCAAACAAAGGAGGAACTCGATGCTACGCTGATGAAAGCCATAAATAGCGGCACTAATCAGATTACTCTCTATCCCTTATTTACTTTTCCATATAGCTCAATCGGAAAATACAACAAAACAAATAAAGTTATTCTCCCGAGCTCTGATGTTCGGAAAAGATTCTACTATCATATTTGCGAAACACTTTTTCGTAATGGTTTCCAGCAACAATCGGTGTGGAGTTTTTCGAACAAAACGGGAGAGAAATATTCCTCCGTTACGCGGGATTATTTTCTGGGATTGGGCCCTTCCGCCGCTACATACACGGGGAAAGAGTTTCTCTTCAATACTTTTTCACTCGATGAATATTCCGAAAAAACAGATCGCGGGGAAACTCCCTTTGCGCTAAAAATGAATGTCTCTGATAATCTGGAAAAACTCTTCTGGCTCTATTGGAGATTATACGAAACAAAGATTCCCTTAAATGAATATCGGAAACGGTTCGGGTCCGAGTTCCGAAAAGATTATAAACTGTTTACCCTGGCTATGAAGCACATGAGATTCAGCCGTGTTGAAGAGGAAACTCTGAAGCTCAATAGGCGGGGAATACATTACATCCATCTGCTTCAGAATCATTTCGCCCTCAACTATGTGAATCAAATCTGGTCACGAAATATTGATGGCGAACTGCCGGAAGAAATAAGGTTGTTGGGTTAAAAAAATCTTTTTGAACCTATTGATCTCAGCAATTTATTTTAGATATTTCCGAGGATGATTTTCGATAACTTATTTTAGCAGAGGACTATAATGATACTTGATATACTGGACAGAGCCGAAGACTATTTTCATTACGGCGAGAAATTCGAAAAAGCTTTTGAGTTTTTATGTCACCCCAATTTGTCTCAATTACCCGAAGGGAAATATCCTATCGACGGAGAAGAAGTCTTCGCTATCGTATCGAAAGAGAAAGGAAGAAGGGAAGAAAAAGCGCTACTCGAAATTCATAAAAAATACATAGACATACAGGCAGTTTTGCAAGGAACCGACACGATGGGATGGAAGCCGAAAGGGGAATGCAAACAACCTGCCGGCGAATTCGACACAGAGAAAGATATCTGCTTCTACTCCGATAAACCTGATAGCAAAATAGCCGTAAAACCGGGAGCCTTCGTAATCTTCTTTCCCGAAGACGCCCACATGCCATCAATCTCGGAAGATATTCTCCACAAGGTTATTATAAAGATATCAGTTGAATAACAGTCGCCGATAGCTCCGGAAGAGCGTTAGGCCTGTAGCACTTTTGGATATGTTACGAATAAAAAGAAGGACGAAAGTAATGATAAAAAAAACATTGTTATTGTTTATGTTTTTAAGTTCAGTAGGGTTTTCTCAGTCGAATGCAGTAAAAACTCTTATTGAAAAATGGAAGGTGAGAGATGGATTTGAATATGTCGAAATTTCAAATGAGTTGGTAAAAGAATTACTTCAAAATCCGCATGTCTTTTTCCGAGAATTCTCAACTGAAAAGGAAAGTTATTATCAATGGGTTAATTCATTGCAAGGCGCTGTATTTAATTCTTTCCTAAATGATCCCGATAATAAATATGATAGGCGTCTTAGAAAAGTATACTATAATGAGCTAAAAAAAATAATGCTAGAAATCGCAGATGAAAATATGGGAAAGTGGAAAGAATTGTGTGTCGAGTTGAAAGTAAAATTAGAAAATATAGAGATCAATTTTGCTGAGTTTTAGTGCATTTGTATCTAATGAAACTTCTCCAAGCATTTGTAATAGAGAATACAATAAAAATAACTCAAAAGTTTTTTGGAAATCTAAGGAAAAAAGCAGATGATTTTTCAAGTATATTGTTTGGCTTAATTGGATTTATGAAAGTGAGTTTTATGTCTTTAAGTACTCTATGTTCTGAAGAATATATGGCAATTCGAAAATACTTCCCCCCTAGCATCCGCTCGGGGGAAATACATACTAACCTTCGGAATCCTCACCATGCTCCGGATAAGGGATAGCGTACTGCTTCAGCTTAATTGGCTCATCCTCAAAAACTAATCTTACTAAGAGAAGCCACCTTAAGGAGATAATCCCAAACAAGCAATTCCATTGCCGAACCTTTGGTAGATTAGTAATTTGTATTAGAGCCAACTCATCACCCCATCCCTCTTCTCTTGCGAAGCGAAGAGGGCGTGAACGATATTTGTGAATAGAAAAGCAAATCGTGAAGGTTCTATTTCCTTCCCTCAGCGAACAGCACTAAGCTCGCATAATTTCCGTTCCGTAGATTCTTTTAATATCATAAGGTCTTTACAAATGGGAAATTGAGCTTATCTCACCAGAGCTCCGGAGGAGCGCAATGCCTCTAGCGCCGGCGGCGCGTTATGTCTGTTAGCTCCGGAGGGAGCGACATGCATTAATTTTCTCCCCAACTAACCGAAAATATTAATATATTTATCAAATAATAAATTAACACAGTTATTTGAAAGGAAAACCGGAAACTCCAAAATAATCTGAAGTTTTATACGTTCACGTTAGTAAGCGCGCAAGACTCCCGTCATAACTTTACCGAGAAGGAAAGAGATACCGAAACTCAGTACGATTACTTTGGCGCAAGATACTACAGCCCTAAGCTTGGAATGTGGCTACAAACAGATCCGTTAGCCTCCAAATATCCCGGCTGGAGCCCTTATAATTATTGCTTGAATAATCCGGTAAATTCTATTGATCCTAATGGCGAATGGGTTAATTTTTTAATCGGTGCAGCGGTTGGAGTGGTAACTGATGTTGCAATTGGTAAAGTAGTATCTAGCGGTGTGGAAAATATAACTGCTGGAAATATTAATAAGAAACAAAATAAATCTCATAGATCAACACATACAGCCCAAAATAATAAGAATAAAAGAAGTTCTTCGAGTCAAAGAAGGAAAGATACAAACGCTCAAAAGGCTTAAGATGATGTTCAAAAGGCTCAAAACGCAGCAACTGGAGCAAGTATCTCTGGTTCAAATGCTGCAACAAAAACATATCATAAAATCATGGATGACTAGATTGATAAGTAAGTTAAAAAACACTATAGTTCAGTGGATTAAGGGGAATAAGAGTTTAACAGTGTTGCTGTTATTTACTTTAGTGTCTTCTTGGATCAATAATTCCTTGAAGGATTTATTATTTTTTTACTCTATAGTGGCATTCAGTATGTTGTTGGCGAATAATTTATTTAATGCGTCCAAAATAATTTTTGGCAAAGGAGTAAATAAGAAATCTTTGTTTGAGAATAAAATGTTTATTGCTATATCAACTCCGATTCTATTTGCTGGTGGATTGTTGTTATTAGAAGGAATTGCAATGAGATATTTTTTCTTTTTTGCAGGAGTATTGTTTTTATATTATTTATATGCAACTACTAGATAAAAAAAACAAATTAAAGAATTCAGGTGTCGAGATGAAAATCATGGCACCTTTTTCCTCAGTGTGCTCTACCCCCTCCGTGGTATGTTGCTCTAAAGCAGTCTTTCCACGAACAATCAAAAACACCAATCAAATATCTATTAGTTTTAATAGGATGTTAAATAGCTACTTATAGCTATGCAACAAAAGAAATAATTGTTGCTATTTCCGAATTAATGTCTTATGTTTTTCTCCGTAGGGAAAATAACTGTCCTGATCGATTCCGCGCTGAACGGGATCATTATTTACTCTAACAATCCTGTCTCTACACCGATAGAAATCGAGTATCACATAGCCGGCCACCGAGCCGAGATCAAAAAAGTTCCGGATTTCGCCGGGAAATGATAAAAAAGAATTTTAATGTAGCTCAATAGGTAGTAAATCTGACGTCTAGCGTTTGTATGTCGCAAAAATGACGAAAATGTTCTCTTTTGCGGAAAAATGAGATCGATTACGTATAAAATATGGCACATTACGCTTGAAAATGACAAATGTGTAAAAAATCTCATAAAATTGATTTGAAAATGATTTTTGATCGATCAATAATCATTTTTTTTTCGTTTTTGTTACATTATTAGCCTATTGAGCCTTTTTCTTTGACAAAATGTCACATTATATGACATATTTGCTGTGTTGTTGCCCTTTTTGCTGATCTTTTTCTTTTTCGGTTCTATGAGGGATGTTTTTGCCACGTTTATTTCGTTTTTATGAGGAGCCGATCCTAAAGTGTAACATAAAAATATAATTCCGCGATTTTCTCAATTCCGGGCGGAGTTTAGTTAAATAAAACTCACAAACTAAACGGAGGTTGTTATGCCTATAACGGAATATGACATTATAAGTAGGGAATTAACAGGTCATGGTATCGCGTTGGATAATTACGATTCCAATCCGGCAATTCAAGACCGTATGGGTCTTTATATGTACACGCCGGAGAAGATTGCCGATGGTAGGACTTTGTATGAGGAGGCCTGGGCTCTTGTTACGGCGCAAAAAGAGGAATATGGGGAGCAATATCAGGCTACCCGGGAGTTGTATCAGGCTTGGGCTGCGGCAAAGGCTTTTTACACACCCCTTTTGGGTGTTGCCAGAGTAGCCTTTAAGAAGGACGCTAACACTCGTGACGCTCTGGAGCTTGACGGAGCAAGGAAAACCAGTATCCCTAACTGGACAACTCAGACAATGTTCTTTTACAACAATCTTTTGGAAAAAGAGGATAGATTGGCAAAAATGGCTCAACTGGGAATAACCGAAGCACAGATACAGGCCGGTCTCGAAAAGAATATAGCGTTGCAGAAAGCCTTGAGCGCCCGGAAGGATGAAAGGGCAGAGGCCATAGACGCGACTCGCGCAAGGAATAAAAAGCTTGATGAGTTGGAGGATTGGATGGATGACTTCAAAGAGATAGCCAAAGTAGCCTTAGCCGGAGATCCGGCTCTCCTTGAAACCTTAGGCTACTAAGTATTTATTCGCAGAGCCACCGTTTGGTGGCTTTTTTTATGAGATTGAATAACAAATAATCCCCCCGCTGCCCTTGCGTACAGCGGGGATTGAGGAACGTAAGGTTAAAACTCATACTCCAACCCGAAGATAGGGAGGAGGGGCCATTGATATATTTTATCCTTTTTGTTCTCTTTTTCATTCCAAAAGTATGTTGCTATGTTTTTGTTTCCGTAGGCGTTCCAGACACTCAGATAGAAAACAAGGTTGCTGTTCGCAAAGAAGAATCTTCTGTCGAACCGGACGTTTAGGGAGTGGTAATCGGGGTAGCGTGATTCGTTGATTCTGCTTCCGTCCAAAATACCTCTCTTCTTCTCTTTCGATTTCGCGAGATCGAACGGGGTGTAAGGAGTACCGCCGGCGTAAATCCATCTTACGCTGAATTCCCAATTGTCGTTCGGTTTGTATCCCCCCTGCAGGCTGAAGATAACCCGATTATCGAATACGCGGTTTCTCCATTTGTCATCTCCCCCTTTATATTTGGTTCGGAAGTAGGAGGCGCTCACAAGTCCGTAGAAATCCTGAGCCAGTTTCTTTTGTACAGTAGCCTCTATTCCCTGCGAGTAAGCTTCGCCGGAGGAATTTAGATTAGCGTGGCTATAGAAGAATCCGGACCGATAGAAAATTTCGTCAATCAGAAAGAGGGAAGCATCACTCGGATCGATCGGGAAATTCTTGTAATCTTTGTGGTATAGTTCCAGAGTAAATTTTGTGTTCTCTGTTAATAATCTTTCGATTCCCAGAATGTAGTGAACCGAAGAGGGGACAGAGAGATCTTTGTTCCCTTCGCTTTGCGCCATAAGGAGAAGGGGAATATCCTGATAATAGATTCCCGCCGAACCGTTGAGGGTAGTATTCTCGTCGAATTTATAGGAGAATGAGAAGCGGGGAGCCACTGTTGTTTTTTCGTTGTATGAGAAATAATCGGCGCGCGCTCCGAAGGTTGTAGTAAGTTTCTTAAACGGTTTTACGCTGTAGCTCGCGAATGCCCCGATTCTATTGGCTCTAAGCTTTTCCCCGAGTTTCATTCCGGGCACAGAATCCCCGAGCGCGTCGGTGAAAGGGAAATAGTAGCTATTGTAGTCGTCGATAATTCTCTTAAACTCAAACCCGATTTCGGCAGAGTGAATTGCGTTGAACTTGATATGATTGACGTTTCTCACCTTAATACTGCTCGAAAGGGTGTTGTTATTGAGTATAGGGAGATCGGTATTTGTCTCTTTAAGTTTCTCCTCGAATTTTTCGGCAGTGTAGGATACCGAAGTATTGGAGTAACCGGTTTTTCCCCAGAGTCGTCTCCAGTTTATTCCAACGGTGTTTTGGTAGATATCCTGCTTTCCGTAATAGATCATATCATTTTCAATTGCTGTTTCTCTGTCGGGGTCGTTATGATCATCCCCCGAAACAACAAGGAGAGAAAGCTTGTTCTTCATATCGATATCGTAAGTGATTTTCCCCTGAATATCTCCGTAGGAAGGGGCAACGGTTGTACCGATATCAATCGCGTCAACCAGCAGATCGAGGTAGCTTCTTCTTACCGACAAGAGGAAAGAGCCTTTGTCGGAAAGAGGTCCCTCAATAACTCCGCCGAATCCGGAAAAATTGAGATCGAGCTGTCCGTCGAATTCGTTTTTGTTCCCCTCGCGAAAAGTAATATCCATTATGGAAGAGAGCCTGTTTCCGTAAGTCGATCCGAACCCGCCGCTGTGGAAAGAGACATCCTGAATAAAATCTACATTTATCAGTCCGAGTGATCCTCCGCTCGTTCCCTGAGTAGGGAAGTGGTTGATATTCGGGATTTCGATATTATCTACATAAAAGCCGTTTTCAGTCGGTGATCCTCCACGCACGATAAGGTTATTCGATTGGTCGTTAACCTTGGCAACACTAGGCAAGCTCATAACGATACGGCTTATATCCCCCGCGGAACCGGGAGCCCGGCGTACCTCTTCGTAATTGAATTTGATAACACTGTTCGGCTGTTCCTCTTGCCCGATAAAGTAACTCGGCTTCACCTCTACGGTCTCCATTTCGAGAGGAGAAACACTGAGCTCGGCTGCTACGGTAGTTATTCTTCCCGGGCGAACGATGATATCGGTTTTGCGGATAGTTTCGTAGCCGACATAATTAAACTGAAGTATATAGCTTCCTACCGGCAGATGATTTATTTCGAATTTTCCGGTTAGGTCGGTGCTTGCTCCTGTTACGGATCCGACGACGAGAATATTTGCCCCGATCAACGGGGATTTTGTATCGGCATCGATAACCGTACCGATAATTCTACCGGTCGGTGTTTTCTCCTGCGCGTTTATCGGGAGAAAGATCGAAAAAAGAAGAACTATAATTGCAAACTTGAATAGGGCTTTGATTCTCATACTAATCCTTTAGTGAAATTGGTCAAAAATGACTTAAGACATTCTCAATTAGTCGTTGAACATACTTATTACGAAATTCCGCTTCGGAAAAATCCTTTTCGGTAAATCCGGCAAAGAGTCCCGGAAAAAGAGAAGGGAAGAAGATAGCCGAGAAGAATTGGACAATCTCTATATCTACAATCTCTTTCTTTTTCTCGGGCAAAAAGGCAAGTACCTTATCTCTGAAATCGGCAAGAAAATTATTCAACCTTGTGATCATCTCTCCGCTATATTCCCCCTTGATATAGGAATCGTAAAAATGAGCCTTAGTTACACCGGGATATCTCAGGGCACCCTCAAGGCAATCGGTAGTAATGAAATTGAGAATAGCTCTGAGATCGGTTTCGTTTTTCAGAGAGTTTTCCCAATCTCTGAAAGCGGAATGAAGAGAGAAAGACATCGTCTCTTTGAGCAGAAGTTCTTTGGAGCTGAAGTAATAGTTGATCGCAGCCACATTCACTCCGGCAATGGAAGCGATTTTTCGTATCGTTATCGAGTGGACTCCTTCCCTCTCAATACATTCCAAAGTAGACATAATAATCTTCTCTTTTATGGATTCTTCTTTTGTAGTCATCCGTAATACCTCGCGACAGTATGTAAACAGTTGATTTAAACACGTGTTTGAAACTAGTGTTTAAAAATGAAATCTATTTTGGAGAAAGTCAAATAATTATTTCCTCTTAATTTCTTAATCTTCCGATGTGATAATAGAAAAATGCTGATTATGAGACGTTAAAGGGGTTTTTGAAGAGAAAAAAGAGAAGAAATAATTTGGAATAGTAGACGAAATACCATACGTTTGTCACCGTTGATTTTATGGATGTTACGATTTGATATGATGTTTGTTTTATGTTTATGTGTAATTAAGAGGTGAATTTATGGTATTCAAAGAGATACTAAGCTCGGCAACCGGCCCGCTGGTATTGATTTCGGGGATCGGCATTTTTACATTGAGTTTGAATGCCCGATACCAACAGAGTTTATCCCGAATTAGGGAGTTATACTCGAACAAATCGAAATGGAAATTGGAAACGTACAAAAAAGAGATGGCGCTGATTATCAGAAGATCTCATTACTTGAAGTGGAGTTTGACTTCATTGATCTTTTCCACCGTTACAAGCAGTTTTCTTTTGATAATGTCGATAATGGAGGAGTTACTATCGACCACACTCCCCGCGATGAAGGTAACATTTCTTGTTATGAGTTCAATCGCTATAACTATTTCGATGGTTTTGTTTTTTCTTGATGTATTGATTTCCCAGAAGGCGACACTAATTCATATTTCCGACGATTAGTTGTTTTGATAGTTTGAAGCTATTTCATTGTTCCCATTTTTTTTGTATAATGAAACAAACTTATACGGGAACAAGAAATGCTCCATTTGGATCTCTCCACTCTTTTGATTCTTTTGGTTGTTATAACATCCTTGATGGCCGGGATGATGTTTTACTATACGTACACCGTTCCACAGATAAAAGGACCGAAAGAGTGGGGAATTGCTAGCATTCTTTTGATCATATCACTTTTCTTAGTTCTATTCTCATCGAAATTTGGCGATTATGTAGCAATTGGTCTCTCATGTACATTTTCAATTGTATCCTATTTTGTCTATTTGATGGGAATTCAGAAATTCAATGGAAAGCAGCCTGTATATTGGTTGATAATCGGGATTCCAATAGCACAATTTTTCACCTTTACTCTATTTGAGTTTGTTATTTACTCACCTCTTTTCATGATTTCTTTTTATTTACTATTTAACTTACTTTATGCGCTGATTGCCTTGTCGGAGTTTCGCAAACCGGAAGGGAGTGCTTTTGAAGTTCCTTTCAGATTGGGAGCATGGGTATATATTTTACACGGATTTACGGTTTTACTTAGAGGAATATATATTTATCTGGATGAGGTTTCTTCACCTTTGCTATTAGGGGATGTAAATCAATTATTCTTTTTATCGAATAATCTGGCACAAGGACTTCTTTTGTGCGTTTTCATAATGTTAGTTTCAACTCGTCTGAATGTTTTTTTGAAAGATGAGATAGATAATCACAAGAAGTTTTTTTCAGTTTTGGCTCACGACTTAAACGGGCCTGTAGGGAATTTTTATCAAATGATTAAGTTTGTAAATGAGCATCCCGATATTGAAAGTAAACAAGAGATAATGGAAGGGCTGGAGAGATTGAGTGGAGCTACGCATACAACTTTGCAAAATCTCCTCTTTTGGGCTAACGACAGAATGAAGGATATGGAACCGGATAAGGAAAACGTTAACATCGATGAAATTATTGCCCGTAATCTCAAACTAACAGAGCAGTTGAGAAAATCGAAATCGATTAAGATAAAATACCATAGAGAGAAAGAATTTTTCATTTATGTCGATGCAGTGATGATTGATACTGTCGTGCGAAACATGATTTCAAACGCTGTGAAATTTACGAACATCGGTGGAATAGTGGAGATATATATGGAAAAAAGCAACGGATATAGAAGTATTGTAATAAAAGATAACGGTGTTGGGATGAGTGAGGATAGAGTTTCTGAAATACTGACAGGGCAAACGAGGTTCACAACGCTTGGGACTCAAGGGGAAAAGGGGGCCGGAATAGGAATGACCATTTGCAAAGAATTTACAAAGAGAAATAACGGAAAGATTAATATAGAAAGTGAAGTTGAAAGGGGAACTAAAGTTACAATATCATTTCCGAAAGGGGAAGAATAAAAAAAGCCTATAATTGCCACTGAATTGAATCCCACCAAACAAAAAGAGCTTCTTTTTCTAATCGCAAAACCTCTTCTTTTGTAATACTCTTAGGTAGTGGGAAGAAATAGATCAACTTATTGAAAATCATTTCTCTGCGGGATGGAGACACTATATTGAAAAGATCAAAGAGAGTAAGGGCATCGGAATACTTCGCTTCGAAAAGTATTTTGGTTAGAGCTTCATATGATTGATCTTCGTTATTGTATTTGTATAGTTTCTCTTTTAAAACATTAGAAGCTTGGTAATGAACCGGTGTCCCGATATCATGCCCATCTTTGATAAAGCAAAAATACCCCGAAGAAAGAAAGAGACTTCTCTTTTCCGAAACAATTTCGCTTAATCCTTTTTCCACACTAATAATCAAGTTTCTTGCGGAATCGGTTTTCACTATGAAGTTACTATTTCTATCCCGAATAGTAATGCCGTTAAATCTGACATTAAAATTGGTTCCGAGAGAAATGTTGGAGAATGATAATCCTCCTTTCGAGAGAATAAGAGTGTTTGCCGAAGAATGAGCTGTTTCGAGAAGTATTTTGGATTCGGGAAATATCTCGATAACCGCTATGCTCGGAATTTCCAAATGTACTTTTCCTTCAAGTCCGGTTTCCAGGATATCATCCTCATCGAGAAGGAATTCGTTGGATTGAAAGCCGTTAACCTTGAAAGAACCTGCAAGCGGAGATAGTTTCCAGGGTGCTGTATTTCCGGCAAGGTGGACAATATAGAAAATCAGAATAACCATTACCAAAGTCGCGAAAGGGAGAGCTAATTTGTAATCCAGAAAATTAATCGAAATTCTCGAGCTTTGAGTAAGAGATTGTTCACCTCTGATCTTTTGGGAAAGCTCTTTCCGCTTCTGAATACGGATTTTTCTCAATAGTTTTTCTTTTTGAGTTTCTTTCCCTTTCTTTTTCGCGATTTGTTCACTCTCTCTCAGAAGTTCATCTCTTACCTCCGAAATTATTTCTTCGGGAGGCACGAAATGGAATTGCAACTTCTCAATTGCTTCCTGCAGTTTAATTATTTTGTATGTGCTATCAGGAAGGGGAGATGTAGTGGAATCATATTTAGAATTAGAGGAATCGGTATTACAAAGAGATTGTCGGATATCTTCCGGTAAATTATCGGATGATGTGTCAACAAGAGTACATATTGTATTTATTATTTTTTCTTCGATTTCCTTTTGAGTCAAATCAGTGAAGAAATCATGAATTTCTCTTACAGAATAATCTCCAACACGATTAAGGGTGAAGATAACTCTATCTGTTTCCGGAAGAGATACAATTTTATTTACAAGTTCATTTTCCGATTCCAGAATATAATTGAGGTTCTCTTCTTTTTTAATTAAGGCCTGGCTTCTTTTTCCGGTTCTAAATTCATCCAAGGAGGCGAATACTGCGATTCCTTTTAACCAGAGGAAGAAAGGAGTATCTTCCCTGACAAATTTGATATTTTCCCAAGCGGCAAGGAATATTTCGGTAGTGAGTTCTTTAGCGATAACACGATCGGGAAGAATGAAAAGGACAAAATTGTAGATTTGCTTTACATTCATTTCGCAAAGATCTACGAAGGAGTTCTTCCTTCCGCTTTGCGCGTTTTCAACAAGGAGGCGGATATAATCGTGTTCCATATCAGTTAATTATTTTTATTGATGTTTCATCCGGTGTAATAGTTCCTCTGACAATTACCGGACGCTTGCCATCATCTCCGGTTAGTGTTCCTCTGGTATTTATGATAACTCGATCTCTGGCTGCTCTGATTCTAATAATAATTCTACCTAGCTCAGTTTTTCTTCCAATTAATTCTTTCGGAGGAGTCCATCCTCTGTAACTTCCGTCTCCTCCCCCTTGTGCCGCGGGAGTTTTGTAATAAGCATTTGCCATAACGGCAAGTTGATTTATTCTATCGATCATTAAGCTTCTATTCAAATCAACTTGTTGTGCATCATAAAGATTCATGCCGACAACGATAGCAATCCCTACCAGTATTACACCTAACACAATAAACAATAACTGTTGAGTTCCCATTCTAAATCCTCACATATTTGATATCGGAAAACAAGTCATTTAATATGCTAACAGAAGTTACAGTAGAAAAGTTCAGAGTAAAAAGAACATATTATTCGAAGCTGTCCAGAGCTTTTTGTACATCATCGAAAGTTTTGAAAACCTTGAACATTCTGGTTGTCTCGAACATTGTCCATACAGGACTATTTACGTCACCCATCACAAGACGAAGATCTCCCCCTTGCGAGGCTGTTTTTTTCAGTGAAACAACAAGTGCTCCTAGAAAAGTAGAGTCCATATATAGTATTTGATTACAATCAATAACAATTTTCTTTTCTCCGGAGTCTATTTTCCTATGCAAAAAATCTTTGATAACTTTTGCTTTTTCCAGAGTAGCGTGCCTTAGATTAATCGATAAAAGGAGAACCCCATTTATTTCTTGTTCTTCAATCATATTGCCTCTGATGAAAATTATTTTATATCCAAAACCAATACACAATATCACTACAAATAAAGTAATTTTCCAATCTTTTTTGAAGGAAATAGGTCTTTTTTCTATGTTTGTATTACACCGACATTAAATTTATTCGGATTCTTTGAATGAGCCGCAAGGGATAGAGCCCGGGAAATATGGCTGCGGGTTTCGTCGGGAGAAATTATCTCATCAATCCAAAGTCGTGAAGCGGCGTACAACGGAGTACTCTTTTCATTATAAGAATTCTTTATTTGAGATAGTATCTTTTCTCTTTTCTCTGCCGCAATGTTATTCTTACGATTACGCAATTTAATATCGAGTAGAACATTGCTGGCTTGATCTCCCCCCATAACAGCTATTTTCGCATTCGGATAGGAGAAGATAAATCTCGGATCGTACGATTTACCGCACATCGCGTAATTGCCTGCTCCGAAACTGTTCCCGACAATAATTGTAACTTTGGGGACAACGCTGTTTGCTACGGCATTAACCATTTTCGCCCCGTCTTTAATTATTCCTCCGTGCTCCGCTTTTGTGCCAACCATAAATCCGGTAACATCCTGAAGGAAAAGGAGAGGGATATTTCGTTGATTGCAATTCATAATAAAGCGCGCCGCTTTATCGGCACTATCGGAATAAATAACTCCCCCAATTTGCATCTCTCCGTTTCCGTTTTTCACTATCTTTCTTTGGTTTGCTACAATTCCTACTGCCCAACCCTCTATTCTTGCATAGGCAGTAATCAGGGTCTTGCCGTATTCGGCCTTGTACTCATCAATCTTGGAGTCATCAACAATTCGAGCTATTATTTCGTACATATCATATGGTTTCAATGGCTCCTCGGGAAGTAGAGAATTAAGTTCCTTCGGATCAAATTTCGGTGAATGGGCTTCACTTCTGTTTAGATTGCTTACGGAGTTATCGGGAAAGTAACTTACTAATTCCCTGATTTTCAAAATGCACTCTTCATCGTTTTTCATAAGATAGTCCGTTACACCGGAAAGAGAGGAATGTACTTTTCCTCCTCCCAAAGTTTCGTTATCAACTTCTTCTCCTATTGCGGCTTTTACCAAATGAGATCCGGCCAGGAAGAGAGAGCCTTCGCCATCTACAATCAGGGCTTCGTCACTCATTATCGGAAGGTACGCCCCTCCTGCTACGCATGGACCCATTATCGCCGATATTTGGGGAATTCCCATCGCGGATATTTGAGCGTTGTTGCGGAACACTCTTCCGAAATGTTCTTTATCCGGAAATATCTCTTCTTGAAGAGGGAGGAAGACCCCGGCGCTATCAACGAGATATATTATAGGTATTCGATTTTCCATGGCAATTTCCTGTGCGCGGAGAATCTTCTTTGTTGTCATCGGGAACCAAGCCCCCGCTTTTACAGTGGCGTCATTTGCGACAAGAATAACATCTTTCCCTGAAACCTTAGCAATACCGGTAACTACTCCGGCGGAAGGGGCCCCTCCGAATTCTTCGTACATACCGTGCGCTGCAAATATGTTGATTTCCCAAAAACTCTCGCGCGCATCAACCAACTTCGCGATTCTTTCTCGGGCAGTCATTTTCTTTTTTGAATGCTGTTTAGCGATTGCTTTTTCGCCACCTCCCAAGAAGATTCTCTCTTTCAGAGAATTGAGCGTTTCGATTTTTGTGTTATAATATCTCGAATTACTATTCGGAGGCAATTTTGTTCCGATAGTATTCATCTTTTCCTCCGGTGTCAAATGTTTGACAAATATTTACCGATTACCAGGCGTTGCGCTTCGGATGTACCTTCTCCGATTGTTAAAAGTTTTACATCACGATAAAACTTTTCAACGGGATAATCTTTGGTGAAACCGTAACCGCCAAATATCTGAACCGCTTCGTTTGTCGCTTTGGTGGCTATTTCGCTCGCGAAGAGTTTGGCAGTGGTTGCTTCAATCAATACCTTTTCTCCCGAATCTTTTTTCGAGGCAGCTTTGTAAGTAAGCAATCGCGCAGTCTCTATTTCTGTTTCCATTTCTGCCAACTTGAATTGAGTTGCCTGGAAATCGGAGATTGGTTTACCGAATTGTTTTCGTTCCATCGAGTATTTAATAGATTCCGCCAAGCAGCCTTCTGCCAGACCGAGGCTCAGAGCAGCAATCGATATTCGTCCTCCCTCCAATATTTTCAAAGCTTGTTTGAATCCGTCCCCTTCAATTCCCAAAAGATTTTCTTTCGGGACTTTACAGTTATCAAAGATGATTTGCACTGTTTCGCTGGCTCTCATTCCCAGCTTGTTTTCTTTCTTCCCAACGATATAGCCTTCGGAGTCGCGATCTACAATGAAAGCCGAAATTCCTTTTTTCCCGGCGCTTTTGTTAGTAATTGCCATAACTACGGTTGCGTCGGCAACATCTCCGTGAGTTATAAAATTTTTTGTTCCGTTAAGAACATAATATTCGCCCTCTTTCTTGGCGATTGTTTTAAGCGCGCCGGCATCGGTTCCGGAATCAGGTTCGGTTAGTGCCCAAGCACCGATAGAGTTTCCCGAGGTTAGATTAGGTAGATATTTCTCTTTCTGAGTTTCATTTCCGAACATGGTGATATGGTTGGTACATAACCCGTTATGCGCGGCTACGGAAAGGGAAACGGAGGGATCGATTTTCGCGATTTCTTCAACTACGATAGCGTACTCGGTATATCCAAGTTCCGCCCCCCCATATTTCTCCGGGACAAGTATTCCGAGAAATCCTAACTTGCCTAATTCTCTCATTAATTCTAGTGGGAAAGTTTGCGTTTCATCTATCTCCATGACGATCGGTTTGATTTTCGATTCCGCAAATTCCTTTATCGTATCTCGAATGAATCTTTGTTCTTCTGTAAAATGAACAGTGAATTGCTCAGTCTGTTTATTATCCATAAGACCTCCTTATTTTTCCGTGGCGAAATCATCAAGAATTTTCCGAGCAAAAGAGTATGGGGAGATATTTCCGGAAATAATTTCGCTCAAAGAGTTCGAAAGCTTTTTCTCGTTTTCGTTTGTCCATACGAGTTGATTAAGTTTATCGGCAATTACCTGTCTGATTCTCATGTTCATCTTTTCTTCTCTTTTTTTTCTGAGAGAACCGGAGTTGATCAGGTAGTTTCTGTGCTCGTGAATTGTTTCGAGTAAGCTGTCTATTCCTTCGTCGTAGACAGCTGTGGATTTTAGAATTGGTGGTTTCCATTCGTTATTAGATATGTCTTTCAATGCCAAAGTATTTTTCAGTGAAGTAAAGCTTCTTTCGGCTCCTGGACGATCGCATTTATTTATAAGAAAAATATCAGCAATCTCCATCAATCCCGCTTTCATTGCTTGAATTGAATCCCCTGATTCCGGAACAAGAGAAACTACAGTAGTATCAGCGGCTTTGGCAATATCTATTTCCGATTGTCCGACGCCGACAGTTTCGAAAATAATAAACTCATATCCGGCAGCGTCAAGTATATCGGCAATATCGGAAGCTTTGCGACTTAATCCTCCCATGCTACCACGTGAAGCAAGGCTTCGAATGAATGAGTATTGGTTTGTCCCGATTTCACTCATCCTAATTCTGTCTCCCAGAAGAGCACCCCCGGAAAATGGGCTAGTAGGATCTACGGCTATTATTGCTGTTGGAATTTGTTTTTCGATAAAGCGTTTTGTCAATTGATTTACTATTGTTGATTTTCCCGCTCCTGGTGGGCCTGTGAGCCCGATTCGATAGGCCTTTCCTGTGTGTTTATGGATTGCATTCAGTATTTTTTCGGAGGCAGGATATTCGTTTTCAACAATTGAGATTGCTTTGGAAATCACTCTTTTGTTTTGAGTAGTGAGATTATTTAGAATAAAATCAAGATTCATGATTTACTCGATATAAAGATTGTGATCCTTAATATATTGCGAAATCTTCGCCGGAACGAAATAGTCAATCGATAACCCCTTTTGTAATCGGTATCTGATATTTGTCGAGGAAATATCTATCACCGGAGTATCGATTATTGTAGCGTTCTCGAAGTACTTGTTTTTACTATTCTCTTCTTTATCCAAACGTCTTTTTAGTACAATTAGTTTCACAAGCTTGACGATCTCATCCGGATATCTCCATTTATCAAACTTCACAAGATTATCGTAGCCTATTATTAGTTCCAAATCCGTGTAGCGTTTTTTCATTTCGAGGATTGTGTTGTATGTGTAGGAAACATCCCCTTTGCGAATTTCGTAATCGCTCACTTCGAAACCGGGTTGGTTTTCAAAGGCAAGTTTCAGCATTTCAAGTCTGTGTTCCGGGGCAATCGATTTTTTGTCTTGTTTATGGGGGGAAATGTGACACGGAATAAGAATTAGTTTGTCTAGCTTTCTCTTTTCAAAAACAGATTGAGCAGTAATAAGATGACCATTGTGAATAGGATCGAAAGTGCCACCGAATATTCCGACTTTTTCCAAGCTTAATTCTCCGTTGTGATTTTTATAGTCTTAGTGATTTTTGAGAAAAGAAACACATATGCAATAATAACAATAAATAGAACAAAGAGCTGATACATAAGTTCTCCGTTAAAGAGAGACTGATAATTCCACAAAAAATGCATTGCTACTGCATAGAAAAATCCTATCAACATTGTTAGAATTCTTTTTTCAGAAAAAAAGCACAATGCTATTGTTCCGGTGAGAAACGTGTGTATTATTATTGTAAAAGAATTTCCTAGCAAAAAGGAGGTAAGTTCAAATGCGGAAAAGTCTGTTGTTAGCATTCGAATAATATATTCCGTAATTCCGAAGCCTAGTCCGGATATTATTCCGGAAAAGATAAAATTACCTTTAGGATAATATCTGAAAGTCATTATGATCAGTAGAAATGATGCTTTCGCAAATTCTTCGATAGACGGAATAGTAGGTGTCAAATTATTGTCGGCTTCGAACAACTTTGGGAATATCAAAAGAAACGTTTCACTAATACCCAGGCTCAAGATTGGCGCAGCAATAAATCCCCAAATGATTGGGCAGGGGAGTTTATTCGCTAAAAAATCCAAACGCATTTTTCTAATCCGAATGAAAATGAATAGAGTTACGAGAATGGCTGATAATATTGGGGTGGAGTAATAGAGCATCTATCTCACTAGCTTTATTATCTCTTTAACAGAAAGTCGTTTGCCGTAGTGAAGAATTCCGAATTTAAAAAGCTTTCCGCATATCACAATTAGTCCAGTCAGTGTAACAAGATTAATGATAGTTGTGAATACAACTTGAGCAACCGAAATGCTTGACGAACTGATTAAAGCGAGCATAGTAGCCGGGGAAGTAAAGGGGCAATAGGCTAGAATATCGGATAATCCGGAATTAGGTGCTTCAATAATATTCGCGACAAGAAGCATAGGAATTATCAGTAGTGTACTTAATACCGAGGAGATTTGTTGCGCTTCATGATTTGTATTTGCCAAAGCACCGAAGCCAATAAATACAGATGTGTATATCAAATAACCTTGAAGAAAATAAAACAGTTTCAGTGGGAGTTCTTCCGTAAAATTTAATTCATTTCCTGAAAAACTGGAAAATAGTGAAATACATATAGTCCATATTGCCAGTTGAAAAAGTCCGAGAGAACCGAGTCCTAAAATTTTACCGGCCAACAATTGTCTCTCCGAGCTGCTCGAAAGAAGAATTTCAATAATTCTGTTGGACTTTTCCTCAAGAAGACTTCGGACGAAAAGTCCTCCCGATATCATAATTGAAAAGGTAAGAAGCATAATCCAGAAATAGGATTGCAAAAATCGGGAGAGTATATTTTCCGCGGTGATAGTTTCACCATTGTCTAAGAAATTTGTTTTCAATTTGATATTTTCCAGAGCATTGGAAATACTACTGATCTGGATTCCATGTCTCTTTGCTTCTGAAAGAATCAACGTATTCTTGATTCCGTTCTCGAGCTTATTTATCTTTTGTTCGGTAACGAAGCGTGAAGATAATAAGGCTGAATTATGTATGTGCTTTGGTGAAGTGGGTATGGTAATTACAGCGTCAATACCGGTATTTGTAATGATAGAATCGATTTGTGTTGGGCTAAGTAAGTTTTCCAATTTGATCGAAATAAAATCGGGCTGATGTGAAAAGGGATCCCTTTGTTCGATTTGATCAATGAATATTTCGGTTAACTCTTCGGAGGAGGAAATACCTATTACAATCGGTGATTCGTTGGGTGTTTTATCAAATAGGGGGGATAATCCCAAAAAGATGAAGAATATAGGGAAAATGACAGAAAAAATAAAGAATGAACGGGATTTGATTTTCCCCATTAATTCCCAGTGAGCAATGGTCCGGATTTTTTTCATTGAGTTCTATATCAGAATGAAACATTATGAATAATACAAAAAATAAATATAACCAAGCCTCTTCAAAAAAACGAAAATATATAATGATAATTAAATAAATTATCATATATTTGTCGTGCTAAATTCGGATAAATAGGCATTCTCCGCAAACTTGATTATCTGGGAATGCTTTTTTATATTTATAAGCTATATTTAAGGCGGTATGCCGATGAAGATTAAACATATAAATTTTTCAGAAGGCGTTCATTACTTTGAATTGAATAAATCGGTTGAAGATCTGAATCTTTCGGAACCATTTATCGGAGAAGTTGTTCTTAAGTGTAAAATGGATAAATCTCACAATCAGATTATCATTGGTTGTGATTTATCGTTTGATGGTAATTTCGAATGTGACAGATGCGCAAAAGATTATTCTCAGAAAATAGAGACACATTTTACAAGCATCTATATGGTTGCAAAAGATACCGAAGAGAATGGGGAGAATGAAAATATTCATTACATTACTCCCGAAACGATTTATCTTGATTTGTCAGACGATGTAATTGAATACGCTACATTGGCTTTGCCAATGAAAAATCTGTGCAAAGAAGATTGCAAAGGTTTATGCACCAAATGCGGAAAGAATCTTAACGATGGTAATTGCGATTGTAAAGATGATGAAATTAATCCTATTTGGTCGGATTTGTTAAAATTAAAAGACAAATTATAAAAATAAAAATAAGGTAGTTGCAAAAATGGCACATCCTAAAAGAAAAATTTCGAAGAGTAGAAGGGATAAAAGAAGAACACATTACAAAGCTACCGCGCCTACTTTAGCAGCTTGTTCAAATTGTGGTGAATTGAAATTGAATCACAGAGCATGCCCAAGTTGCGGGTACTACGCTGGAAGATCTATGTTCGTTCCTGAAAGTTAATAAGCCCATTCTATGAACTCCCAACAAAACAATTCAAAATGTGTAATTGCAGTTGACGCAATGGGGGGCGATTTCGCCCCTCGCAATGCTGTAATCGGGGCAATTAACGCCCTAAATGAAGCGAAAGACTTTGATTTAATACTCGTTGGAAGAGAAAATGAAATCAAGGCCGAGATTGAGAAAAACAAACTTAGTTTCGATGATAAGTTTATCGTAAATGCGGACGAAGTTATAGATATGTCCGACACCCCAACCGTTGCACTCAGAACAAAAAAAGATTCTTCAATTGCTGTCGGAGCCAGACTTGTAAAAGAAGGGAAAGCCCATGCTTTTGTTAGCGCGGGTAATACCGGAGCTATGATGGCAGCTTCTACCTTAATCATCGGAAGAATCAAAGGAGTTGGCAGACCTACAATGGGGGCTGCATTACCAACCGCAACGGGGAAAGAATGTTTTATATACGATGTCGGAGCTAGTGTTGATAGTAAGCCCGAGCATATTTTCGAATATGCTCATATGGGAACCATTTACGCTAAGGAAATATTAGGGATTGAGAATCCTAAAATTGGCTTGCTTAGCGTTGGAGAGGAGGAGACCAAGGGTAACGAAGTGGTGAAAGCTACTTTGAAACTATTAAAGAATTCAGATCTCAATTTTGTTGGAAATGTGGAAGGCCGCGATGTAACAAAAGGTGAAGTCGATATCGTTGTTTGTGATGGATTCGTCGGCAACATTTTGTTGAAATTCGCTGAAAGTCTGTTAGGGTTGTTGAAAGCTAAGATGAGAAATTACGCCGATGCGGGACTAAGTAATAAGCTAAAAGCTCTTGTAGCCAAAGGGGTTTTGAAGGAAGCTCTTGCTGATATGAATTACGAGTCTCAAGGTGGTGTCCCTTTGTTGGGGGTAAATGGCATTAGTATTATTGGACATGGATCAAGTTCAGAATCTGCTGTTAAGAATATGGTGCTACGTGCGAAAGAGATGCACGAAAAGAAACTCATCCACAAAATTGAGGAATCATTAAAAAATTATGCAGACAAATAATTCTAAGACGAAAGTTAACGCTGCCATAACCGGTGTGGGCATGTACCTGCCGGAAAGAGTATACGATAACAAATATTTCGAGTCGATATTAGATACTACAGATGAGTGGATTACAACTCGAACCGGTATATCCGAAAGACGCATTATCGAAGATGGTGCTACTAGTGATTTGGGTGCCGGAGCAGTTAAGGATTTGATGGCGACATCAGGACTTAAAGCTGAAGATATTGACGTAATTATTTGTGCTACGGTAACTCCGGATATGTTTTTCCCAGCTACCGCATGTTTAATTCAAGATAAGATTGGTGCCAAAAACGCATGGGGATTTGATCTTTCCGCTGCTTGTTCCGGATTTTTATTTGCTTTGCAAACCGGAGCTAGTCTAATTGAAAGTGGTAAGTACAAAAAAGTCGTTGTAGTCGGAGCTGATAAAATGAGCTCAATATTAGATTACACCGATAGAAATACTTGTATTCTCTTCGGAGATGCAGGTTCCGCCATTCTCCTTGAACCAACCGAAGACTTGCAATATGGTGTGCAAGACACAATTCTTCATATAGATGGTTCCGGAAAAGAAAGTCTTCATATGAAGGCCGGTGGAAGCGCAATGCCTCCTTCCAAGGAAACCGTTGAAAACAAGCTACATTATGTCTATCAGGATGGTAAAGCAGTGTTCAAAGTTGCGGTTAAAGGTATGGCTGATGTTTCAGTTGAGATGATGGATAAACACAACCTAAAATCAGAAGACATTGCATTTCTTGTTCCTCATCAGGCTAATTTGAGAATTATTGATGCGACAGCCAAAAGAATGGGGCTGACTCCTGATAAAGTTATGATCAACATCCATAAGTATGGCAACACAACTGCTGCTACTATTCCTCTTTGTCTTACCGAATATTACAGAACCGGAAAAATTAAAAAGGGGGATAATCTGATTCTTGCTGCCTTCGGTGGTGGATTTACATGGGGTTCAGGTTACATAGTATGGAGTATGGACTAATGGGGAAAATCGCTTTTTTGTTTCCCGGTCAGGGATCGCAATATGTCGGGATGGGGAAAGATCTTTTTGAAAATTCTTCCGAAGCAAAGGAGATGATGCTTAAAGCTGAAGAAGCCATTAATGTCAAGCTAACCGATATTATGTTTAACGGACCGGTTGAAGAATTAAAACAGACTGATATCACTCAGCCTGCAATATTTCTTCACAGTGTGGTTTTGAATTCATTTCTTGAAAAAGTAAAACCGGATGTTGTAGCCGGACATTCTTTAGGGGAATATTCAGCCTTAGTTGCTGCCGGAGCATTAAACTATTTGGATGCAATAAAGCTAGTTCGTGTTCGCGGAGAAGCTATGTTACAAGCCGGAAAAGAACAACCCGGAACAATGGCCGCAGTCTTAGGAATGACTCCTGAGAAATTAGAAGAAGTATGTGCGGAAGCCTCAGAAGCCGGAATAGTTCAATGTGCTAATTTCAATTCACCGGGACAAATAGTTATTTCCGGATCTATTGAAGGAGTGCAAAAGGCAATGGAATTGGCTAAGGCAGCCGGAGCGAAATTAGTAAAGGAACTAGTTGTTAGTGGTGCTTTTCATTCACCGCTCATGGCCAGTGCAAAGGAAAGATTGTTGGCTAAGCTGAATGAAACAGATTTTGAAGATGCAAAGATTAGTGTGTACGCGAATGTTACCGCCAAACCGGTAACAGCAAAAGATGATATAAAAAAATTACTTTTCGATCAACTTTCTGCTCCTGTAAGATGGGAAGAAACCATCAAGAATATGCTAGAAGACGGAGTGGATGAATTCGTAGAAGTCGGGCCGGGGAATGTTTTACAAGGCTTGATTAAACGAATAGACAGAAACGCTAAGTTTTACGGGATAAATACCTACGAAGACCTAGAGAAATATCTGTAAATTATGCAAGTGGAATAATATACCTTTATATATTATATTATTCCGTTCGATTTTAAACTAAACAAAAATCGGGATTAGAAAAGTGGAAAACAAAAAACGAGCTCTGGTAACAGGAGGAACAAGAGGTATAGGAAAAGCCATAGTGAAAGAGTTGGCTTCAAACGGATTTGCCGATGTTTTTTTTGTTTACCGCAGTAGTGAATCCGTTGCTGAAGAGTTAGTAAAAGAATTAAGCACTGACGAAGTAAATGTCTATGCCATTAAAGCAGATGTATCTTTAATGGAAGATGCTGAAAAAGCTATTTCCGAAGTAGTTGAAAAGCTAGGTGGAATTGATATCCTGGTGAATAATGCCGGAATTACAAAAGACAATTTACTTATGAGAATGTCGGAAAATGATTTTAATGATGTCATAAACGTAAATCTGAATAGTGTATTCAATTTTTCCAAAGTCGCAATCAAAACAATGATGCGTCAACGATACGGCAGAATAATTAATATTACTTCCGTTGTCGGAGAAGTAGGAAATCCGGGGCAGGCTAATTATTCAGCCTCAAAAGCCGGAGTTATTGGATTTACAAAGTCAATTGCAAAAGAATTGGCATCAAGGAATATTACAGTAAACGCTGTTGCTCCGGGGTTTATTGAAACCGAAATGACAGCAAAGCTCAATGAAAAGCAAGTTGAAGCATTGTTAGCTAACGTTCCTGTCAAACGAATGGGGCAGCCCGAAGATGTTGCAAAGTTGGTAAGATTCCTTGCCGATGACAACGCAGGTTATATTACCGGGCAAGTACTAAATGTCGATGGCGGAATGGTAATGTAAAAAAATTATCTGTATTACC
Organism: uncultured Ignavibacteriales bacterium; assembly: GCA_942492055.1. Taxonomy (GTDB): domain Bacteria; phylum Bacteroidota; class Ignavibacteria; order Ignavibacteriales; family Melioribacteraceae; genus CALODP01. The sequence goes on from CALODP010000015.1 coordinate 318,117, forward strand.
AAAAAACATAAAGGAGTTAATAATGGATATTGAAGCAAAAGTTAAAGAAATAGTTATGGATAAGTTAGGTGTTGAAGATTCACAGATTACACCAGAAGCTTCTTTCACTAACGATTTAGGCGCTGATTCATTGGATATAGTAGAATTGGTTATGGGATTCGAATCAGAATTCGACCTTTCTATTCCTGATGAAGATGCTGAAAAAATTTCCACTGTAGGTGATGCTATCAGCTACATTACTGAAAAGAAAGCATAACGAATCACTTATAAAGGCTGCGACAATGTCGCGGCCTGTTTTCTATCCCGAAAGGCAATTATAAAAGACTAGAGGAGAATACCATGGACAAAAGGCGCGTAGTAGTAACCGGTCTTGGAGCTCTCACGCCAATTGGAAATAATGTAGAAGAATACTGGGAGAATCTGAAAATTGGTAAGAGTGGCGCTGGCCTAATTACGAAATTTGATACTACCGATTTTACTACAAAATTTGCCTGCGAACTTAAAGACCTAGATCTATCCGAATATTTAGATAAAAAAGAAGCTAAAAGAATGGATCCTTATACACAATATGCCATTGTTTCGGCAAAGATGGCAATGAAGGATTCTAATATAGACCTAGATAATGTTGACTTGGAAAGATTCGGTGTTGTTTACGGAAGTGGAATCGGTGGAATGGATACATTTGAAAAGCAAATGACTGCTTATTTAAATGGCGGGCCAAGAAGAATCAGTCCCTTCTTCGTTCCTATGATGATATCGGATATTGCCGCAGGGCAGATTTCAATTGCGTTTGGACTAAAAGGACCTAATTATGCGACCACATCTGCGTGTGCTACTTCAACTCACGCGATAGCCGACGCATTTATGTTAATTCAGAGAGGAACAGCTGACATCATGGCTTGCGGTGGCGCGGAAGCAGCTATCACACCAATGTCGATAGGAGGATTTAACTCTGCTCGTGCAATCTCAACTTGGAATGAGAGATATTTGGAGGCTTCAAGGCCTTTCGATAAAGATCGTAATGGCTTTGTTATGGGAGAAGGTGCTGGAACTCTGATTATTGAAGAATATGAACATGCAGTAAAGCGTGGAGCAAAAATTTATGCCGAGATTTTAGGGTGTGGTTTGACTGCTGACGCTTATCATGTAACTGCTCCGGCTCCGGAAGGAGAAGGCGCATTCAGATCGATGCGAGAAGCAATCAGAGACGCCGGCATTGAAGTAACCGATGTGGATTATATTAATGCTCACGGTACATCAACATCTCTTAACGATTTGAACGAAACCAAGGCAATTAAGAAATTGTTCGGAGAGCATGCTTATAAGCTCTCAATTAGTTCTACCAAATCAATGACAGGGCATTTGTTAGGAGCAGCCGGAGCTGTTGAATCTATTGCATCTGTTCTTGCTCTTAAAAACGGGATAATTCCGCCTACAATAAATCTTGATGAGCCAGATCCGGAATGTGATTTGGATTATACTCCTAAAAAGGCGGTTGAGAAAGATATCAAAATCGCGTTGAGTAATACCTTCGGTTTCGGTGGTCACAATTCTACTTTGTTATTCAAAAAATATGAAGGCTGATCTCTTGTTCCGAAAATTATTACAAAAGCTAAAAAGTTTTACAGATAAAAACGATATTTCCAAATCTTACTTGGGGGAAGAAAAGTTTTCTTCCCTCGAGAAGATTACAGGATTCAAAATATCAAATACTGATTTTTTTGTTAAAGCTCTTACTCACAGATCATATCTGGAAATTTCTCCCGAATTAGAAAAATCAAATGAGAGATTGGAATTTCTCGGGGACTCAGTTCTTGGTTTAGTTGTTGCCGAAAGCTTATTTAAAAAATTTCCTCAGAACGATGAAGGATTTCTTACGAAGTCTCGTTCTCATTTGGTAGATAAAAACGCTTTGGCAGATGCTGCGGAAAAACTGGGATTAATTCATCTCGTGCTATATGATAAGCGCTACATAAAAGGATCCAAAGAAGGAATTCGTACTATTATTTCAGATTGCATGGAAGCTCTGATCGGTGCCATTTATTTGGATAAGGGGCTTGAAGGAGCAAGAGGGTTTATTAATAACAATATCATTATTCCTAACTATAGAAACGGGAATTATCAGATTGATAAAAACTATAAAGGGCAGCTGCTTGAGTATACACATGCCGAAAAACTGGAGCCACCCTTATATAAGTTGATCAAAGAAGATGGACCTGATCATGCCAAAATTTTTTATATCGAAGTTATTATCGGGGAGAAAAGTTACGGCATAGGTAAAGGTAAAAACAAGAAAACCGCAGAACAAAACTCCGCAAAAACCGCGCTGGAGCAACTAAAGGATTAATTCTCTTTGTCTCCTTTTGGCATTGATGAAGAGAATTATTTCTTTTTTGTAAATCTTCTTTTCGAAGATTTGTTTATATTGATCCCTTATTAATTCTAATCTTGGAGTTAATACCAAATAAATAATTATTAACCGAATAATCTGAGATTACCCACATGAAACCCTTTGAATTAACTGGCAAATTCGTTGATAGGCATATCGGTCCATCCACCGAAGATGTTAAGGAAATGCTTAACATAATAGGTGCCGAAAGTCTTGATAGTTTTATTGATCAGACAATTCCTGGCGATATTAGATTACCCGAAGAAATGAAGCTCGAACCTGCAATAAGCGAGCATGAATTCTTAGATGAATTGCGTTCAATCGCGAAGAAAAACAAAATTTATAAAAGCTACATCGGTATGGGATATTATCCTACTGTTACTCCGATGGTAATACAGCGTAATATTCTGGAAAATCCGGGTTGGTATACAGCATATACTCCTTATCAAGCTGAAATATCACAAGGCAGACTTGAAGCATTGTTGATTTTCCAAACAATGGTAAGCGATTTAACAGCAATGCCGTTGGCAAATTCATCTTTATTGGATGAAGGGACTGCTGCTGCAGAAGCAATGGCAATGTTTCACGCTTTACGAAAGAGAGATAAAAAGAAATCCAATACATTTTTTGTCGACGAAAATTCTTTTCCACAAACAATTGATGTATTAAAGACAAGAGCTTATTCCCTCGGAATTGATTTGAAAATCGGGAAATTGGAAGAACTTGAGTTAACTGATGATATCTATGCAATAATGGTTCAATACCCGAACGGTTATGGGGCTGTTGAAGATTATTCCGAGCTTTTCGAGAAGGCCGAGGAAAAAGGAATATTTAAACTTGTTGCTGCTGATTTGTTGAGTTTGGCAATACTTAAAGCTCCGGGTGAATTCGGTGCTGACGCTGTTGTAGGATCTTCTCAAAGATTTGGTGTGGGAATGGGATACGGTGGTCCTCATGCCGGTTATCTTGCTACCAGAGAAGAATATAAGAGAATGGTTCCGGGTAGAATAATAGGTATTTCTATTGATTCAAATGGAAAACCTGCTCTTAGAATGGCTCTTCAAACAAGGGAACAACATATAAAGAGAGAGAGAGCTACCAGTAACATTTGTACAGCTCAGGTATTACTTGCAGTAATGGCTGGAATGTACGGTGTTTATCACGGTTCCGATGGTATAAAAAGAATTGCAACAAGAATAAATTCTCTATCTACAATTCTTGCTAATAAACTTACAGAGCTCGGGGTTAAACAGAATAACAAATTCTACTTCGATACTTTGGAAATTGAGCTAAATTCAAATGAAGAGTTGGAGAAAATCAGAGAAGTAGCGTTAAGAAATCAAATCAACTTCAGATATATTTCAGAAGTTAAGATAGGTGTTTCGCTTGGTGAAACTACTACATTGGAAGATATAAAGGAAATTACTGCCGTTTTTGCCGAAGCATTATCGAAAGAAATTCCTTCCTTCGAAGTAATTGAGGAATTACCGGCTTCTTATCCGAAAGAATTGGCCAGAGAAAGCAAGTATATGACACATCCGTGCTTTTCAAGTTATCATTCCGAAACAGAGTTGATGAGATACTTGAAAAAATTAGAAAACAGAGATCTTTCTTTGACTGGATCAATGATTCCGTTAGGGTCATGCACAATGAAATTGAACGCGGCCACAGAAATGGTTGGTATTACCTGGCCGGAATTTGCATCGCTTCATCCGTTTATTCCTCGTGATCAGGCTGAAGGGTATACTGAACTAATATCAAAATTAGAAGAACAACTTTGTGAGATCACCGGATTTGCCGGAATGTCTATGCAACCTAATTCCGGTGCCCAAGGTGAATATACCGGATTGATGGTAATAAAGAGATTTCACGATCACAATGGGGATAGCCATAGAAATATTGTTATTATTCCTTCTTCGGCTCACGGAACTAATCCCGCAAGCGCAGTTATGGCAGGGAATAAAATTGTTGTTGTAAAATGTGACGAGAAAGGAAATATCGATGTTGATGATTTGCGAGAAAAAGCTATTCAGCATAAAGATAATCTTAATTCATTGATGATTACTTATCCTTCAACTCACGGTGTCTTTGAAAGCAAAGTTGTTGAAATCTGTAATATAATTCATGAAAACGGTGGCCAGGTTTATATGGATGGCGCTAACATGAATGCTCAAGTTGGTTTAACAAATCCTGGATTTATTGGGGCTGATGTTTGTCATTTGAATCTGCACAAAACCTTTGCTATTCCGCATGGTGGTGGTGGTCCCGGAGTTGGTCCTATAGGAGTAGCCAAACATCTTGTTCCATTTTTGCCTAGTCATTCGGTTGTAGATATTTATGAAAACAATATGAGTGCTGTTTCTTCCGCTCCTTGGGGAAGTGCAAGTATTCAGGTAATTACATATGCTTATATCAGAATGATGGGAGCAAAAGGATTAGCTGAAGCTACAAAGATGGCTATATTGAATACAAACTATCTCAAAGCCAGATTATCTGATCATTATTGCGCTTTGTATACTGGAGAAACAGGTAATGTCGGGCACGAAATAATTTTCGATATGCGTGGTTTCAAAGCTGTTTCCGGGGTAGATGTAGATGATATCACAAAACGATTAATGGACTACGGTTTCCATGCTCCTACAGTTTCATTCCCTGTACATGGTACTTTGATGGTAGAACCTACGGAAAGCGAATCCAAAGAAGAATTGGATCGATTCTGTGAAGCAATGATTTCCATCAGAAAAGAGATAGAAGCAATAGAAAACGGTACTTTCGACAAAGAAGATAATCCGTTGAAAAATGCTCCACATACTTCTGAAGTAGTAATTAGTGACGAATGGAAGCATAAGTATTCAAGAGAACTTGCAGCATTTCCGGTTGAGTCTTTAAGGGATAGAAAATTCTGGCCTTTCGTCGGAAGAATCGACAACGGATATGGTGATAGAAACTTAATATGCTGTTGCCCTGAAGTAGAATAATAGTATAATTGGTATTATAGAGTTATCCGCCTTGGTTAAATAACTGAGGCGGATTTTTTTTGCCCCGAATATATCCGAAATTATTTTTAAACTGGTATTGTTCTCATTGATAACGATTGGATATTAACATATCTTTCGGTTTCGAAATTTCAAGTTGCATTAAAACAATGGTAGGATAATTTGCTTAAGATCAAATACATTTTTCTTTTTCTTCTAATTTCGATAACTCTGAAAGCAGAGGAAGTTTTTACCGATTCACTAAGTTTATCAGATGAAACATGGATTCAAATTGACTCGATAGAAATTCGTGGTAACAAAATTACCGAAGAGTTTGTTATTCTTCGTGAATTGACTTTCGGAGTTGGGGATGAAATTAACAAATCAATAATTGATTTCAACCGAGAGAGAATTTATAGTCTCGGAATATTCAATTTTGTTCACATATTCGCCGAGAAAAGAAACGAGCTCGTTAAAACTGTAATTGAGGTAAAGGAAAGCTGGAATATCTATCCGATTCCTTTTTTGCATATTCGAGATAAAGAGTTTAAACAGACTTCCTATGGAATGTATCTTCTTTATAAAAATTTCCGGGGACGCAACGAAACTATTCAAGGGGTTATTTCTTTTGGATATGATAAGTTTTTCCAGCTAAGTTATATTAATCCGTTACTAATCGAGAGCGAAGATATTAATATGACTACCACATTAATGTATCAGACTCCGGTTAATAAATCGGAAAAGGCTGAAATTATTCATGGAGCCGAGTTTGATTACACAAAAGCTTTGGGGCAAGTATCTTTAGGAAAGAGAATTAACAAATTTAGCAATTTATTTGCTACGCTTGCTTTTGGATATGTTGAGGCACCTGACAGTAATTATCAGGGAATTATGGCTTCTCATGGAAATATTGATCGAAGTCTTGTCTTTGGGGGAAGTTATATTTACGATTCCCGGGATTTGAAGCAATTTGCCCAAAAAGGAGTTTATGGAAAGACAGAGTTTTTACATTATGGTCTTTTCAATAGTGAGATAAATTATAATATAGTAAAAACCGAGTATCGTCAATATCAGAAAGTATTCGAGTGGTTAGTTACTAAATGGAGAACCGATTTCAGACATACTTTCGGACGATTGGTCCCGCTATATGATTATTCTACTTTTGGTTATAGCGAGTATGTCCGTGGGCATAGAAACGAAGTAAGGGAAGGGAATAATTTTCTTTTAAGTTCCTTTGAAATCACTCTTCCCATTATTAGAGAATGGGATATTAAAATGGACTTACCCCTTTTACCTACAAATCTTACTTCTGCCAGAATTGGAATTCATCTCACCGGATTTGCTGATGCCGGAGCCACATTTAATAATAACGAAAAGTTAGCATTTGATGATTTCTATTCCGGATATGGATTTGGCGTAACAGTTTTAGTCCTTCCCTTTAACGCAATTAGATTTGAATATGCATTTGATGAATACAAACAAGGAGAGTTTTTAATTGGAACAGGTTTTTCTTTCTAATACAGAATTATATTTCGTATCACAAAAGAATATTTCCAATGCTACAGCTATAATGGATGGAGATGAAGCTAAACATCTTCTGAGAGTAATGCGAGCAACAGTAGGAGATGAAATAAATATTACGGACGGGGATGGAAATATTTACAAGACCGAAATAATTTGTTCCGATAAAAGATCAGCAACTCTAGAGATAAAAGAGATTATGACTTATGAAAACAAAATGAAGAATATATGGTTTTGTTTACCAAGACTGAAAAATGCTGATCGATTTGAGTTTGCTCTCGAGAAATGTATAGAACTAGGTATAACGAATTTTGTAGTCTTCGAATCAAAAAGAGCAGTTGGAAAAGGGGCGAAGATAGATCGATGGAACAAAATTGCGCAAGCAGCAATGAAACAATCGTTAAGAGCTTTTCAACCTAAGATCTTATTCGAAAGAGATTTGAAGAAGATAACTGAATTCGAAGGAAGAAAATATGTTTTTGAACAAAATTCAAAAGTTACTTTGTCGAGTTTGATTTCGGAAGGAGAGATTGATTCTAATGAACCGACATATTTTATTTTTGGTCCTGAAGGAGGTTTAACTGAAGAGGAAGTTAATTTATTTACAAAAGATAATCCTTCTTTGTTATTGACTAAAAACAGATTAAGGAGCGAAACCGCAATCGTGTCGGCAGCTTCGCTCTTATCAGTTGAATAGTCTTATTGTATCATTGTAACAATTCTTTTTACAAGTTTTTCGAATTTGCTCTTAACTATTTCAGCGGTTTCCATCACTTCCTGATGATTTAGTTTGTTCGGAGAAATTCCTGCGGCAAAATTAGTAATACAAGAAATTGCGCTTACTTCCATTCCTAAAACAGTTCCGAAAATAGCTTCGTGAGCAGTTGACATTCCAACCGCGTCTGTTCCGAATTTCGAAAGCATCTTTACTTCTGCCGGAGTTTCGTAACTCGGACCTTTTCCGACCCAATAAACACCTTCTTTGAGGAATACCTCTTCTTTTAACGAAGCCTCTTTTATCACTTGGTTAAATGACTTTGAGGGAAAGTTGAGCATGGAATTTTTCTCTTTCAAAGATGCTATTCCCAGAAGATCAGTCATATCTTTCTTTATTGTAATTGAATTTACAGAAGTAATTAACATTAAATCTCCAGGAACAAAATCGGGATTCATACCCCCTGCGGCGTTTGTTAGTAAAAGATGAGTAGCTCCTAATCTGTTTGCTATAAATACGGGCAATACACAAGCACTGATACTGTATCCTTCGTAAAGATGAATTCTCCCCTGAAATACAATTAGCTTTTTCCCTTCATACTCAGCGAAATGTATAAAACCTTGATGTCCTTGAACTGTAGATTTCGGATAATTTGGTAAATCCGCTGTGGATATTGATTTAATTTTATTAACTCTATCGGCAAAATCACCAAGACCACTTCCTAGTATCAAAGCAATTTCCGGTTCGAATGGCTTTTCTTTGTTCAATAAGTCAATGAGTTCTTTATATTTTATATCCATGTTGATCATTTTTCACTCCTTTGTCTAAAACAATATACCTGCTAGAGTCGCAGTCATTAATGTTGCTAAAGTACCACCGATAACTGCTTTGAAACCAAGCTTAGCCAAATCAGTTTTTCTATTTGGCGCCAAAGGGGCTATTCCCCCGATTTGAATTGCGATTGAACTGAAATTAGCAAAACCACACAAGGCATAGGTTGCCATAAGAATTGCTTTAGGATTTGCAAGTTCTTTTACTTTTATCATACTACTCATGTCGAAGTAGGCAACAAACTCATTTAACACTACTTTTGTTCCGATCAATCCGCCGAATTGCATTGCGTTTTCCCATGGTACTCCGATTCCCCAAGCCAAATATTGAAGAACAAATCCGAATATCAATTGCATATTCAAAGGCTTTCCATATTGCGCAATTAGTATCTCATTTAGATTAGTCATGCTTCCTATCCATTCCAACAGATAATTTGCGCACGCGATCAAGGCAATAAATGCAATTAACATTGCTCCCACATTTAACGCCAACATTAATCCTTCACTTGCTCCGGAGGCTGCAGCCTCAACAACATTCGAAGCATTCTTCTCAATATTAACTTTTACTGTGCCTTTGGTTTCCGGTGTTTCTGTTTCAGGGAAAATAATTTTGGAAATAACCAGTGCTGCAGGGGCTGCCATGACACTTGCTCCTAATAAATGAGTAGCAAACATAATTTGAGCTTCTTCCAATGGCATTTGCATTGCGTCAGCAAAAGACTGACCAAGCATTTGAATATAAGCCGCCATAACTCCTCCGGCTATTGTCGCCATTCCACCTGTCATTATTGTTAATAATTCACTTTTTGTCATTCCCTTAAGAAACGGACGAATCATTAAAGGAGCTTCGGTTTGCCCGACAAATATGTTTGCTGTGCATGAAAGAGACTCTGCACCACTTGTTCCTAATACTTTAGCCATTACCCAAGCCATACCTTGAACTATTCTTTGCATTATTCCAAGATAATACAGAACCGACATTATACTTGCGAAGAATATGATTGTAGGAAGTACCTGAAATGCGAAAAACATTCCCATACTATTTTCTGTTCCGGGGCTCAAAGCAAGATCACCGAATACAAATTTGGCACCTTCAGTCGTGAAGTTAAGTAATAAAACAAAGAAGCTACTGATAAATTCGAAAATCCTTTTCGGCCAGGCCAAAGGGGAGAAGAAATTCCCCAAATATTCACCCTTAATTATCAAGATGGCAAAAACAAGTTGAAGAGAGAGTCCTCCTCCAACCAAACGCCAACTTATTTTCTTTTTATTGTTCGAAAGAAGATATGCGATTCCTACTAATAATAATATTCCGATTATTCCTCTGAGAATGTCCATAAAATTCCTGTACTGTTTTTAAGGGATATAATGATGTTTTCTGCAGCGAGCTTCGTAACTTTCGGTTTCTCCAATTAATACACGATCTTCTGAGTTTACTATTCGTTGAGTCATATTTGCCGGATTTCCGCAAACTACACAGATTGCTAAAGTTTTTGTTATATATTCTGCAGATGCGAGCAATTGTGGAATAGGTTCGAATGGAATACATTTATAATCCATATCCAAGCCTGCAACAATAACTCTTTTTCCTTTATTTGCCAACTCAATACAAATATCTACTAACGAATTATCAAAGAATTGTGCTTCGTCTATTCCAACAACTTGTGCTTGTTCTGATAATTCCAATATTTCCTTTGGCGCACTAACCATTGTAGAAGGTAGGGAATCCGAACTGTGAGATACTATGTCATCCTTCGAATAACGTGTGTCGATTTTCGGTTTGAAAACTTTTACGTTAAGTTTTGCAATTTGCGCTCTTCTTAATCTTCTGATGAGCTCTTCTGTTTTTCCGCTAAACATACAACCTGTAATTACTTCGATCCATCCTGATTCCATTGGAACCGAATGAGGAGAAAATTCTACCATACTAACTATATTTCCATAATTATATTAAACATTTTCAAGTGATTCGTCATTGAAATAGAGTGGGAGTAATTCTTTAAGTTTCATACTCTTTATTTCGTCTTTGTGATTAACCATAACTACATCCAGTTCCGGTCCGCCATGTTCCATTAATACTTGTCTGCATGCGCCACAAGGAGGGGTAAAATCTTTCATATCACTAGCTATAGCAACTGCATCGAATTCTCTTTCACCTTCTAGTACCGCTTTGAAAACAGCTGTTCGTTCCGCGCAACATGTTAATCCGTAGGAAGCGTTTTCAATATTAGCACCTAAATAAATTGTTCCTGCCTTTGTTAATAAAGCAGCGCCAACATGAAATTTGGAATAGGGGGCGTAGGCTTTTGTTTTTGCTCTAACAGCTTCCCCACAAAGAGTTTTATATTTTTTTGTTAATTCCATTTTTTCCCTTTTGAAAAAGACCTAAAATAGTGAATTATCAAATGTATTTCGTAAGAAATTTGCAAAAATAACATTTCGAAAGTGGTGAAGCAATATCCGAATAATTTTTGATAAGTGCTTAATATTAATAGATCAACAAGTAGTTTTAAGAATAGCGGGAGTAAAAAAACATTATCAAAAATTCCCAGTAAAGCCGATGCGATTAAGAGAATATTTACACTATGCCAAAAGCCTAAGAATAATTTATGACGAAATAAATAATGATGCGATGTTGAAGTATGTCTACCTTTTTGTGCTAAATAATCTTCATACTTTTCTTTCGTATCTGAATAGACAAAAGCGGAAGGATGAGTAACCACACCAATCTTCATTTTGTTTTTAACCGCTTCTCTGATCAACAAATCATCATCACCGCTGTAGGTTTCCAATGTATTGGAATAGCCTCCTAATTGTTCGAATGCCTGCTTTGTAAATCCGAAACTTCTGGCGGCTGCCGAATAGGGGAAACGCTTTTTGGCCATTGAAAAGGTTAATATATGACTTCTAAGATTTTCAAAACACGCAATCTTGTTTACAATGTTTTTCTTTTGAATCAAAGGAGCAGCTCCGAATAACAGATCGAATCCCTTCAGAAAATTGGCTGAATAGCAAAAAAGCCAATATTCTTTTGGTAAACAATCAGCGTCGGTAATCATAATATTTGGGAATTTAGCAAGCTTTATTCCTTCGGATAAAGCTCCTTTCTTGGCAGGGTAATCTTTTTTGTTAGCTTTAATTACATTAAAATTTTCCAGATCCTTTATTAATTCGATTGCCCTTTCGTAAGTATTGTCTTCGGAATTATCATCAACGATAATCACTTCATACTTTTCTATTGGAAAATCTTGTTTTCGTAAAGCACGAATTAACGAGGCTATTTTCTCTTCTTCGTTTTTGGCAGCTACAACAACCGATATTTTCACTTCATCATGTTCGGAATAATCATATGTTTTTATTTTTCCTAAGGCAGAATAGATTATAAAATTAGTGATGATTAACAAAAATGTAAGAAATAGTATTCCGGCAAGTAAAAAAAACATTAAGCGGATTCCTGTTTATAAATGATTACAAAAGTGATAACAATAATATTAAAAAAAGAGAAAAAAAACGGGCACCAATAAGATTTATTGGGCCCGTCTGATTATTTTATCAATTATTATTTGCTATCTGCGAAGAGCTTTCGGTTTTCCGATTATCTCCGAAATTATTATATAATCTTGCAAACAATTCGGATCGGTAATACGCTCACGGATAGAATTTATTCTTTGCAATTTATTATCGCAAGCTTTTCTTTGAATCTTCTTTTTTTTGAGCAATCGTTTTTTTTCTTCGATTTTTTTGAGATGATGCTTTTCTTTCTCCCTCTGCTGCTCATTTAATAGTAGACCTTTTTTGCTCTGCTTCTCCAATTCAGCCGACTTTTGCAAAGCCCTTTCGAAATACTCCTCAACTTCGGATTTTTGTCGCGGAGGTTCGTGCAGAATAACCGGTCCTGCTTCTCTTTCAAATAAATCTTCCAAAGAAGGCTTTCTCGGTCTTTCTACTTTGCCAGGTCTTTGTGGCTGTGGTTTCTTCTTCTCTTCTTCCGGCTTTTTCTTTAACGCCGAAGCAATGAAGCTAATAATAATTATTATCGGAACAATATAGTCCGCTATGCTATCCATTATCTTTCTCGTCGTTTGATTTTTGGTCATCCGGTTTTGCTATTGTATTTCTCATATCCGTATCTGCCTGGATATTTCTTAGATTATAATAATCCATAACACCAAGATTACCGTTTCTGAAAGCTTCCGCAATTGCTTTAGGTATTTCTGCTTCGGCTTCAACAACTTTTGCTCTCATTTTGGCAACTTCAGCAACCATTTCTTGCTCTACCGCAACAGCTGCTGCTCTTCTTTCTTCGGCTTTTGCTCTCGCAACTTTAAGATCCGCTTCCGCCTGATCTGTCTGTAAGATAGCACCAATATTTGTTCCTACATCTACGTCAGCAATATCAATTGAAAGAATTTCAAATGCGGTTCCTGCATCAAGCCCTTTTGCCAAAACAACTTTGGAAATACTATCAGGATTTTCCAATACCGCTTTATGAGTACTACTTGAACCGATTGTAGATACAATACCTTCTCCAACTCTCGCAAGGATTGTTGCTTCAGTAGCGCCACCGACTAATCTTTCCAAATTAGCTCTAACCGTAATTCTTGCTACTGCTTTTAATTGTATACCATCTTTTGCGACTGCTGCAACCATTGGGGTCTCGATTACGTTAGGAAGAACTGACATCTTTACAGCTTCCAAAACATCTCTACCTGCCAAATCAATAGCTGCGGCCTTTTCGAATGATAATTCGAGATTTGCTTTACTAGCCGAAATAAGAGCTTGAATAACTTTAATTACATTACCACCGGCAAGATAATGAGCCTCTAACATCCCAATGTTTAAATCCAAACCAGCTTTTGTAGCTGTAATTTGCGATTTAACAATAATGAAAGGGGATACCTTTCGAAGACGCATTCCCACCAAATCTTTGAATATTTTTAACTTAACACCGGAAAAATAGGCTGTAATAAAAAGCCCGACCGGAACGAAATAAGTGAAGAGGATCAGTAAAAATACAATACCTACAATTACTACAATTGATAAGCCTGTAAATGCTTCCATAGTATCTCCATTAGTTATTAGATGTATTTAACTTCATTAAAGGTAGGGAATAAAAGAATTTTCCACAATGGAATATTTATTTATTTTAATTGTATGATGATTTTTTATCTAAGAATTTTACATAAATATATTTCAAATAATAGCATAATCAACGATTATACATATTTCGAATAATCCGAGAATTATAAGAGACATTCTAACATAAGCTAATATTCCGAAAAAGAGTTCTTTTTGCTTTGTAATATTAGGATAGAATTGTTTATTTGAATTGTTAGTTCACGTCAGTCTAGTTTTCAGGAGAAAGATAGAGAGTTGGAAAGGAAAAGAATAATAAAAATTGGAATAGTTACTCCTGATTTTGGAATAAATGGTGGTGTACAAACTCTGACATCTATGTTTTATGCAATAATTTCAAAGGATAAGACCTATGTTCCTGAAATTATTTCCATTGCTACTCAAAGAGAGGATAAAATTAACAAGCAATTGCTAAAACCGGCAACATTGGTTAGAAGCGAGAGATATGTTCGTGATTTTCGCGACGGAATTTCTTTTACACACTGGGCTACATCTTTTTCCGATATTGAAATCTGCAGATACTTTTCTGATAGAAAGCTAAATAGTTATTTAAAAAGATTCGACCTTATTTTGGTAATATCTTCAACACCGGTCTTAGCAAACATTGCGTTAAAATGTGGTCTCTCTGTTATTTTGCAAGTTGCTACAACTACAGAAATCGAAAGAAGAGATATTGCGGCGCATCACGGAATGAGTCTAAAAGCGTTAATGACAAAAATTGTTTCAAAACTTGATTATTACGTTTTAAAAAACGTTTCTACTGTATTAGTAGAAAACAACAGAATGTATCAATTATCAATGAAGTTAAATCCGAATACCCAATTAATGATTCCAGGAATTGATAACAATATTTTTGTAAATAAAAGAGGATATAATAAAAACGGTTATCTATTAACAGTAGGAAGACTCACTGATGAAAGAAAGAATTTGGAAATGCTTCTGAAGGCATATGCATTATTCAAAGAAGAGAGGAGTGACAAATATCCGCGCTTGGTTCTTGCCGGTAGTGAAATTCCACATGAAAGGATAAAGGAAAAAGCTCATACGTTAGGAATAGAAAAGGATATAGAAATAATAGAAAAACCCTCAACCGAAAAATTAGTTGAAATTTATTCGAATGCTTCAATCTTTATTCTCACTTCAAAAGAAGAAGGATTAGGATTAGTAATTCTCGAAGCAATGGCGTGCGGACTACCTGTAATAGCTACAAAATGTGGAGGCCCGGAAATGTTAATCAATGAAGGAGAGAACGGATATCTTTTAAATTCTTTTTCCGAAGAAAAATTATCAATAAAGATAGATACCTTATGGAAAGATTGCCAAAAGAGGTTGAAAATTAGTAAAACTAATATTAAAAAAGTAGATCAACATTTTAACAAAGAGCGTACTGAGAAAGAGATCTTCGAGATACTAGAAAGAGAAATTATTGAGAAGAAATAACAATTCAAAATAGTAGCTTTTATTAGCAAAATACCTTATTTTATCTTCGAGGGAAAGAGAAAGAGTGTTATTATCTTAGAGTGTTTTCAAGGCTATATAGCCTTATTATTGATCCAACTATTAAGTTTTGTCTACAAATACTATCGTATTGATTATATTAGAAATTTCTCCTCTGTAAATGAATTCGGCGAAAGGGCAAATTTAATTATGCGCCGGAACACATTAATGCTAAACAAAAACTATTATATTTGTAAATTACTTCTTTACATGAGCTGTTGCCATTATGTAAAAGAGGATTTTCTATTATTTTTAACAGCTTTTTATGAAATATTAGAAACTTATTAAATTTTTTACTATTATTAAAATTCGTTTTTTTGAGGGCATAATATAGTATGTCTTTACATGAAAATGCAAAATAGCAAACGAAATTTACCTCCCTTATACTTCAGGGGTCTAATAATACTTTTAGATTATTGAGCGTGACCGTCCGAAAGGATGTGACTCACTTGGCGAAGCTCTATTCAAATTAAAAAAAACATCGGGTAAAAAAATGGAAATAATTCAAAAAACCAAATCAAAAGAAATTAAAATTGGTATTGTAGGTCTGGGATATGTTGGTCTTCCTTTGGGACTGGAATTTTGTGAAAAAAAAATAAATGTTCTAGGGTTTGATCTGGACCAAAGAAAGATTAATTCTTTGGAAAAAGGAGAAACCTATATAAAACATATTCCCAGTGAACGAATCGGAAAAGCTGTTAATGAAGGATATTTGAAAGCAACCTCCGATTTTTCCAGACTTCCTGAAGTTGACGCTATTCTTATTTGTGTCCCAACTCCTTTGGATGAGCATAGAGAACCGGATATGTCATATGTTGTAGATACAACCAAAACAGTTGCCAAATATTTAAGAAAAGGGCAATTAGTAACTCTTGAATCTACAACTTATCCAGGAACTACCAATGAATTGATGTTACCTTTGTTTGAAAATGCCCCGATCGATCAAGGAATTAGTGACAAGAAACTTGTTGTCGGAGAAGATTTTTATTTGGCATACTCTCCTGAAAGAGAAGATCCTAATAATCCAAATTTCTCTACTGCTACAATTCCAAAAGTAATTGGTGGAGTTACTGATAATTGTCTAAAAGTTGCTCAAGAAATATATAATCAAATTATTGTAAAGACAGTTCCGGTTAGCTCAACTCAAGCAGCCGAAGCTACAAAACTATTGGAAAATATTTATCGTTCTGTCAACATTGCGTTGGTAAATGAATTGAAAATGGTTTTCGATAGAATGGGAATAGATGTTTGGGAAGTTATTAATGCCGCTAAAACAAAACCTTTCGGGTATAACGCATTTTATCCGGGGCCAGGATTAGGCGGACATTGTATTCCTATTGATCCTTTCTATTTGACATGGAAAGCACATGAATATGAGATCGGAACTAAGTTTATTGAATTGGCCGGTGAAGTTAATACTATGCAACCTTTCTATGTTGTGACCAGAGCACTTGAAGTTATGAACCTTCACAAAAAAGCTCTCAATGGTTCTAAAGTACTCATTCTCGGAGCAGCTTATAAGAAAAATGTAGATGATATGAGAGAATCTCCTTCTCTTAAATTGATTGAAATTTTCCGTAATAAAGGTGCTGAAGTGGATTATAATGATCCATATGTTCCGAAACTTCCCGCTACAAGAAAATACCAATATGATATGACATCAATTGAATTGACTGCCGAAAATCTTGCTAAATATGATTTGGTATTATTATCGACTGATCATGATGATTATGATTACCAATTTATTTATGAAAATTCGAATTTGATTATAGATACAAGAAACGCTTTTGAAAAGAGTCTCGGAAAGCGAAATCTGAAATTGTTCAAAGCATAATTTGATTTTTGAAATCTAACTATTAAAATAATAATAAAAATATATTTCTGAGGGTAAAATGCAAGTACCTCTATTAGACCTAAAAGCTCAATATAAAGAATTGAAAGAAGAATTAGATTCTTCTATTATAAAAACCGCGGAATCTCAATATTTTATATTAGGACCGGAAGTCGCGAAGTTCGAGACTGAAGTTAGTGAATTTTTAAAAGCTAAATATGCCGTCGGAGTTTCCTCAGGAACCGATGCCTTACTTCTTGCACTTATGGCTTTGGATATTAAAGCAGGCGATGAAATAATTGTCCCTACTTATTCGTTCTTCGCCACAGCAGGAGTTGTAGCGAGACTAAACGCTATTCCTGTATTTGTGGATATAGATCCGATAACTTTCAATATTGATCCTGCGAAAATAGAAGAAAAGATAACCGAAAAAACAAAAGCGATTATTCCGGTTCATCTTTATGGTCAGAGTGCCGATATGGAACCTATCATGGAAATCGCTAAGAAACATGATCTGAAAGTCGTTGAAGACGGAGCACAAGCTATTTCAGTACAATATAAAGATGGTAGATGTGTCGGTACAATAGGGGATGTAGGTTGTTATTCATTCTTCCCTAGCAAAAACCTTGGTTGTTTCGGAGACGGAGGATTAACCGTTTCTATGGATGAAGAAATTGCCGATATGTTAAAGGTAAAAAGAGTTCACGGAGGAAGACCTAAATATTATCATAGTATGATCGGTGGTAATTTCAGATTAGACGCTATTCAAGCTGGTGTATTAAGTGTAAAAATACCTCATCTTAATGCATGGTCACAGAAAAGAAGAGCAAATGCAAAACTATATACAAAACTCTTTATCGAAGCAGGCCTAGCTCAGGAAGAAGGTAGATTAGAATTCGATAGCGAAAACAAAGTATTATTACCTAAAGCTGTTTACAAAGAAACCGGACATCAAAACTATCATATTTATAATCAGTATGTGATTAGAGTTGATAAAAGAGATGAACTGTTAGCAGTTCTGAGAGAAAATAAAATCGGATGCGAAATTTACTATCCTGTTCCATTCCACAAACAAGAGTGCTTTAAAGATTTGCCTTGTAGTAAAGATGCTTATCCAAATGCCGATTTTGCTGCCCAGCATTCTTTAGCTATTCCGATATATCCGGAACTAAGTAAAGAACAAATTAGTTACGTAGTAAATACTATTGCGGAATTTCTAAATAAATAATATTTCATCAGCTAGGCCAATTGAAGCATAGAAGTGGATTGGCCTATTTGCTTGATTTGAGGGAAATATATGAATTTTGAAAAAATAAAGGTTGCGATAATTGGTGCCGGAAGATGGGGATTTAATCATGTAAGAACGGCCAATACTTTATTAAGTAGTGAGCAAATTGTTGTTTGTGATAGTAATCCTGATTGCAAAGAGAAGATTTCAGAACTAAATAACGAAATTGCAATTGTTTCCGATATTGCGGATGTTCTGAATGATAGCAGTATTAATGCCGTTATTATTGCTACTCCTGCCGAAACTCATTATGAAGTAGCAAAGGAATGCATCAAAGCAGGTAAAAATTTATTGGTAGAAAAACCTATAACCCTCTTTACCGAAGATGCCGAACATCTAGAAAGAATGGCAAAAGAAGCTAATGTAAAAATCATGGTCGGGCATGTTCTTTTGTATCACCCTGCTGTCTTAAAAATGAAATCCGAAATTGAGTCCGGAAAGATCGGTAAGATTCAATATGTCTACAGTAACAGATTGAATCTGGGCGCTATAAGAAGTGAAGAGAATATTCTATGGAGTTTTGCTCCTCATGATATTTCATTGGTGCAATATTTAACTGAAGCTGATCCTATAAAGATTTACGCTTGCGGTGGGAAGTTTATCCAGCCGGATATCGAGGATACTACTCTTACATATTTGGAATATCCGAATAACGTACGTTCACATATTTATGTGAGTTGGTTACATCCTTTTAAGGAACAAAGATTAGTTGTTACCGGAACTGACGGAATGTTCGTTTTTGAAGATAGTTTGAAAACGGAAAAACTGAAATTTTTCAAGAAAGGATTCAAAAATAATAACGGAACTCTGGAAAAATTTGACGCTGACTATGAAGTAGTTGAATTTGAGAATAGAATGCCATTAGCGGAAGAACAGAAGCATTATTATTCTTCAATAATAAATAATACTCAGCCTAGAACCGACGGAAAACACGCTGTTGGTGTTCTTAGAATTCTTGAAGAAGCAACTAAATCCATTAAGGAAAAAGAGGGTAAATAAAAAATGGAAGAAAAAAAATATTTTGTTAATAAGTATGCAGTTGTTGATGACAACGTTGAAATAGGGGAAGGGACAAAAATATGGCATTTTAGTCATGTACAAAGCAAGACTAAAATCGGAAAGAAATGTGTTCTCGGACAAAATGTAAATGTTGCCAATAATGTAACTATCGGAAATTATTGCAAAATCCAAAACAATGTCTCTGTTTACGAAGGAGTTACTTTAGAGGATTATGTATTTTGTGGTCCTTCAATGGTTTTTACAAATATTTTGGATCCGAAATGTAAATATCCTCAGGTAGGAGCGGAATTCTACGTAGATACTTTGGTTAAAGAAGGGGCCTCAATAGGAGCTAATGCTACTATAGTTTGCGGACATACTGTTGGAAAGCATTGTTTGGTTGGTGCCGGTGCAGTTGTTACAAAAGACGTTCCTGATTTTGCTTTGGTTGTAGGTAATCCGGCTAAGGTAATCGGATGGGTTAGCGAAGCAGGTAAAAAGCTTCAATTTGATAAAGATGGAATAGCTTTCTGTGAAAGATCAAATAAAAAGTACAAGTTTGACGGTGAAAAGGTAATAGAACTATAAATAAAACATTTTTGTTAATAAATCATGACTCTTGTTTTATTGTTCAAGCCGGTTAAATAATAGTTTACCACCGTGTAATTAATAGTAATTGGTCTTTAATTACAATTAATTAGCGAGAAATTAATGAAATATGTTGTAGTAGAATAATTCATGCATCTTGAATTATTGTAATACAATAACGAATTATAATTAATCAGTTAGGAAAATAAATTATTCCTCATGAATAAATATCTGAGGGGAATAATTATTTTAATGAAACTTGAGAACCTTATGATAGATAATCTTGTTATTCATTATTGAACACATTGAAAATTTATTGAACGAAGATTTCTCTTTTTTTTCGAATAAATAATAATCAATTGTTTAATAACAATCCCATTGGAGGATATTATGACAAGCATTAATAACAAAAAATTTAGTTCTCTCTCCGAAAATTTGGAAAGAATGGCCGATGGAGCCGAACACCATTTGTCTGATGAGGGGTTTCCCTCCCAAATTGTTCCCGATAATTTGAGGACTGCCAAACGACAGCTTCAAGATGCGAGGGAAGAATATGAATTGCAAGAAAATGCAGCAAGAATAGAATATGACAAATACAACGAGTTGTTAGAAGATTTAGAGAACAAGTATAGAAATTATTCTACGCAGTTATATGGTGTTTACGGAAAAAGAAATCAGGTTGTCGCAGATTTCGGTCTTAAGCCTCATAAAGTAACCGGTAAGAAAGGATCTAGAAAACAGGATGATTAAACTAAATATTGGTAAGGCTATCTGTTTAGTTTTATTTTTTGTAAATAGATAGCCTTGATTTTGTGAGTAATGATGAAAAAAAAGAAAATATATATAGCTGGTCATAATGGAATGGTAGGATCTGCTATAACAAGAGAATACAAAAGAAATAATGATTTCGAAATTTTAACAAAAGATTTCGAGGAATTAGATTTAACCAGGCAAAATGAAGTAGAACAATTTTTCGAGCAAGAGAAACCGGAATATGTTATTGTAGCCGCTGCTAAAGTTGGTGGTATATTAGCAAATTCAAAGTATAGAGCTCAATTTATTTATGAAAATTTGATGATTCAGTCAAACATTATTCATTCCTCATACAAAAACGGTGTTAAGAAATTATTATTTTTGGGTAGTTCGTGTATTTATCCTAAGCATGCTTCTCAACCAATTACTGAAGAATCTCTTTTAACCAATTCTTTGGAATATACTAATGAGCCATATGCAATTGCGAAAATTGCAGGAATCAAGTTATGTGAAAATTATTACAAACAATATGGTTGTAATTTCTTTTCTGTGATGCCTACTAATTTATATGGCCCATATGATAATTATCATCCGGAAAATTCTCATGTACTCCCAGCATTAATAAGAAAATTTCATCTAGCAAAGAAAGATAAAGATGAATTTGTTGAAGTATGGGGTACCGGGAAACCTATGCGAGAATTTTTATATGTTGAAGATCTTGCAAATGCATGCTTTTATTTAATGAATAATATTAATGCGGAAGATATATACAATAAAAATATTACACATATCAACATAGGAACCGGTGAAGATTTATCAATTGCAGACGTATCGGAAATTGTTAAGGAGGTTGTCGGATTTGAGGGGATGATCAAATATGATACTTCTAAACCTGATGGTACTCCTCGCAAATTATTAGATGTAAATAGATTACATCAATTAGGATGGAAGCATTCCATTTCCTTGAAGGATGGAATTGAAAAAGCTTATCATTGGTTTTTGAAAAATATTGATAAGTAAACCGAATGTTATTTTTCTAAGTAAGACAAAATCAAATAGAGCAAATAAGAATAGGGTTTTACATCTTATGTCCCATAAAAAAGCATTAATTACCGGAATAACCGGACAAGATGGTAGTTATTTAACAGAACTATTACTTGAAAAAGGATATGAAGTTCATGGCATTATCAGAAGAAGTAGTTCTTTTAATACTGGTAGAATAGATCATATTTATAATAATAAAAGTATTTACGGTAAGAAACTTTTTTTACATTACGGTGATTTGGTAGATACTAGTAGTTTGAATAGATTATTAGAAAAAGTTGCTCCTGATGAAATTTATAATCTAGCGGCTCAGAGTCATGTGAAAGTTTCCTTTGATATCCCAGATTATACAGCGCAAGTTGATGCATTAGGAACTTTACGTTTTCTTGATGCAATAAGAGAAGTTGGGTTAGGAAAGGAAACCAAGTTTTATCAAGCTTCTACGTCTGAGTTATATGGAAAGGTACAGGAAATACCCCAAACAGAAACAACTCCCTTTTATCCTCGCTCACCTTATGGAGTTGCAAAACTATATGGGTTCTGGATAGTTAAAAATTATCGAGAGGCATATAATATATTTGCATGTAATGGTATTTTATTCAATCATGAATCACCAAGAAGAGGGGAAACATTTGTTACTAGGAAAATTACAAGAGCAGCTACTCGTATAGCATTGGGGATGCAACAAGAATTATCCCTTGGAAATTTAAATGCAAAAAGAGATTGGGGATATGCTCCGGAATACTGTGAAGGTATGTGGAGGATGTTACAACATAATGAAGCTGATGATTTTGTTTTGGCTACAGGAAGAACTCATACGGTTAGAGAGTTTACAGAGCTATCTTTCATGGAGTTGGGGATTGAGCTCGAATGGGAGGGTAATAATGAAGCTGAAATTGGGAGAATTAAGAACACAGCAAATATGAAGATTGTTAATAATGATTTATTTCCCGGAAAAAAAATTATTTCAGTAAATCCTCGTTATTATCGCCCTACTGAGGTTGAGTTATTAATTGGTAATCCACAAAAAGCCAATGAACTTTTAGGGTGGACTCCTACAACCAAGTTAGATGATTTAGTACGCAAAATGATTAAATCGGATTATGAATTGGCAAAAAAAGAAAAAATGTTCCTTTGTAATGCTAAATAAAAGGATCATAGATTGAGCTTAAGTAGAATCGATCTAATTATAAAGAAAATATTCCGAGGCGAAAATCGCACAGCAAAAGCTAATCGAAATATACTTGTGGGTTTTATCGTTAAAACATTAAGCATCTTGTCTAATATGATAATGATCCCCATGATGATTAATTATTTATCACCCCTCAAATATGGAATATGGGTGACATTAGCTGCAATAGTGAGTTGGTTTAGCTTTTTTGATATTGGATTGGGACATGGTCTTAGAAATAAATTCGCTGAGGCACTAGCATGTAAAAATTATAAATTGGCAAGAGAGTATTTAAGTACTACATATGCAATTCTTTTTTTGCTTGTTGTCGTTGTTTTTCTTGTTTTTCTTGCTATTAATCCTTTCTTAGAGTGGACTAAGATATTAAATACAGAAGCTAATCTTGAAAACGAATTAAGTTTGCTTGTTGTAGTAATATTCGGTCTTTTTTGTGTCAGATTTGTTGTTAACCTGATTTCGAGTGTATTAGCTGCTGATCAGCGACCTGCTCAAACAGATGTTTATAAATTGATCGGGAATTTACTCTCCTTGCTATTTTTAGTATTAGTGATACAATTCTCATCTGAAAGTTTATTTATATTAGGGACGGTGATTAGTGCAACCCCGGTTGCTGTGTTATTATTTGCTTCGATACATCTTTATCATAATAGATATCAAAGTTATAGACCCTCAATAAAGTTCGTTAAGTTTAAGTATGCAAAAAACTTAATTGGACTTGGAGGAAAATTTTTTTTTATTCAAATTTCAGCCGTTATTATTTATCAAACAAGTAACATATTAATATCTCAATTTTTTGGACCGGCTGAAGTTACTCCTTATAATGTAGCATATAGCTATTATAGTATAGTTTTAGTTGGGTTTGGTATCGTTATGAAACCGTTCTGGTCTGCTTTTACAGAGGCTTACATAAAGAAGGACTATCTTTGGATAAGAAAAACAACTAAACAATTATTTCTAATCTGGTCTTTCTTTTGTTTGGGAATAATTATAATGACCCTCTTTTCTAATATGTTCTATACATTTTGGGTTGGGGAAGAAGTCAAGGTTCCCATATCTCTTTCTATTTTATTAGGATTACATGTAGGGTTACTATCATTCGGAAATATTTTTGTGTTCTTTGTTAATGGTGTAGGCAAAATTCGATTACAATTAGTCTCATCTGTAATTGGAGCGTTATTATTTATACCTTGTGCAATTCTATTTTCGAATTATACGTCATTGTCAATTGGAGGGGTAGTTTTAGCTATGATTATTGCTAATTTTTATGGTCCTATTCTCGCACCAATACAATATTATAAAATATTAAATAAGAAAAATATAGGGATCTGGAATAAATAACAGATTGTTGAGGTAATTATGAAAGTTGTAATTCTTGCAGGTGGATTTGGAACCAGATTAAGTGAAGAAACTACAGTCAAACCTAAACCCATGGTAAAGATAGGTGAAAAGCCTATATTATGGCATATTATGAAGATATATTCAACATATGGATTCAATGAATTTATCATATGTTTGGGCTACAAGGGATATGTTATAAAAGAATATTTTGCTAATTATTATCTTCACCAATCGGATGTTACATTTGATTTAAAAGATAATTCAGCAGAGATTCATCAAAATCATTCCGAACCATGGAAAGTTACTCTTGTTGAAACAGGATTAAATACTATGACTGGTGGTCGATTATTAAGAGTAAAAGATTATATTGGTGACAATAGATTTATGATGACTTATGGTGATGGTGTTGCTAATATAGATATAGCTAAACTTATAGAACATCATAATTTTTCCAATCAGATTGCCACACTTACTGCCGCGCAACCATCAGGAAGATTTGGAGCATTAAAAATAGAGCAAAATGCAATAGTTAGTAGTTTTAAAGAAAAGCCTTCGGGAGATGGGAACTGGGTTAATGCTGGATTCTTTGTCCTGGAACCCGAGATATTTAATTATCTGGATAATGATGATACTATATTCGAAAGATCTCCATTACAGAATTTGGCACATGAAAATCAACTAAAAGCATTTAAGCATGATGATTTTTGGATGCCTATGGATAAATTATCCGATAAAATGGATCTGGAGAAAATGTGGAATAATAATCAAGCTCCTTGGAAAATTTGGGAATAGTAATGTTTAACGAATTATATAAAGATAAGAAAATTTTAATTACCGGAGATACCGGATTTAAAGGCTCTTGGCTTGCAATATGGCTCAAGACTCTTGGTGCTAAAGTTTTCGGATATTCTCTTCCTGTTAAAACAGAGATGGATAATTTTTCACAATGCGGATTAAGTGAAATAATAGAACATCAAGATGGTGATATCAGAGATTATGAAGGGCTTTGGGCTTATTTCGAATTAGTTAAACCCGAAATTGTTTTTCATTTAGCAGCTCAACCGATAGTATTAGAATCATATCAAAATCCTAAGTATACTTTTGAGACAAATGTTACAGGTACAATTAATTTATTCGAATGTATTCGAAAATCTGAGAGTGTTAAGGTAGCAATTAATGTAACTAGTGATAAGTGTTATAGAAATAATGAATGGATTTGGGGGTATAGAGAAGAAGATGCAATGGGTGGGAAAGATCCATATAGTGCGTCAAAAGGTGCCTCTGAGATCATTACACAATCATATATTCATTCTTTTTTTTCTGATGAGAAAACTCCTAATATTGCATCTGTAAGAGCTGGGAATGTAATTGGGGGTGGTGATTGGGCAGAGTTTAGAATAGTTCCTGATTTTTTCAGAGCTATTACTGATAAAAAAGCTTTACAACTTAGATATCCGGAAGCTACCCGACCATGGCAGCATGTATTGGAACCTCTAAGCGGTTATTTGGCTCTTGCAGCCCAATTATATTCCGAAGGGGGAAAATATAGTGGAGGATGGAATTTCGGTCCATTAGATTCAACAAATAAATCAGTACGTGATTTAGTGGAAAAAATGATTGAGTATTCAGGAGAAGGTAGATATGAAGCTCCGGAATTAAACGAAAAATATCATGAAGCTTCTCTGTTGAATCTTGATATTTCCAAAGCTATTCACCAATTAAAATGGAAGCCAACTTTGGATTTCGATAAGACTGTTGAATTTACTGTTGAAGGGTATTTGTTTGATAATAAAAAGAATATTTATGAATTAAGATTAGAACAAATTGAGCAGTATACAAGAATTGCTAGAGAAAAAAAAATATTATGGGCATTAAAATAAACTGTATATAATGTGAATACCTGTTAAAGGATAGAGGAAGTAATGAATCATACAGATATAAGAAAAGAAATATTAGAGCTTACAAAAAAATATTATGAAACTAAATTCGCAAATACCGATTTTATTCCAGGTACTTCCAGAGTAAATTATGCCGGGAGAGTATTTACCGAGCATGAGTTAATGAATTTAGTGGATTCCTCCTTGGATTTTTGGTTAACCGAAGGAAGATATTCGGAAGAATTTGCCGAGAAAATTTCGGAATTCTTGGATATTGAAAATGTGATACTTACAAACTCGGGATCATCTTCAAATTTAATCGCTTTCTCTGCTTTAACATCCGAAAAGTTAGGGGATAAAAGATTATTACCCGGAGATGAGGTTATTGCAGTAGCTGCTGGATTTCCTGCAACTGTGACTCCAATTATTCAGAATAATTTAGTTCCTGTATTTATAGATGTTGATATTCCTACCTATAATATAGATATCAAAATGATGGAAAAGGGAATATCGGAAAAAACAAAGTGTATCTTTATAGCACATACCTTAGGAAATCCTTTTAATCTTGATGCGGTAATGGAGCTAGCAAATAAACATAATTTATGGGTAATTGAAGATAATTGTGACGCGTTTGGAAGTAAATATAAAGAGAAATATACAGGTACTTTCGGCCATATCTCTACAATCTCATTTTATCCTGCTCATCATATTACCACCGGGGAAGGTGGGGCAGTTTGTACTAATGATGATCAACTGGCTAAAATAATAAAATCTTTCAGAGATTGGGGGCGTGATTGTTATTGTTCTGGAGGGGAAAATAACACATGTGGTAAAAGATTTTCTCAGCAATTTGGGAATTTACCTTTTGGATATGATCATAAATATGTCTATTCGGAATTAGGCTATAATTTGAAGATGACTGATATGCAAGCAGCAATTGGTGCCGCACAAATAGATAAACTTCCCGAATTTACTAAAAGAAGGAAACAAAATTTTGATAGATATAATCAAATTTTTGAAAAGTATTCGGATTTTCTAATTCTTCCAAAGGCTACTGAAAAATCGGATCCATCCTGGTTTAGTTTTATCATATCCGTAAAGGAAAATTCACCATTTACACGAGATGAATTCATTAATTATCTAAATGATAACAAAATTGAAACACGAAACTTATTTGCCGGGAATATTGTCAAGCAGCCAGCTTTTATGGATAAGAATTATAGAATAGCTGATAACTTGAAAAATACTGATTACATTATGAATAATACTTTCTTTCTGGGAACTTACCCGGGTAATTCAATGGAAAAATTGAATTATATTGAATTAATTGTTAACAGATTCATGGAAAAATATAATTAATAAATACAATATGGCTATTATAAAAAAGTACAAATCAGTAGTTGAAAAAATAGAAAATCCTATTCCCGGAATATATACAATACAATTTTCTACAAATAAGAAATTCAAATTTGCTCCGGGGCAATTTTTACATTTAGCTATTGATCAATATGATGGAATAGATCAATGGCCGGAATCAAGATGCTTTTCAATTCAAAGTCCAAATAATAATTCATCTTTGAAAATTACCTTTTCCGTAAAAGGTAATTTTACACAAAGAATGTCTACCGAATTAGTTGAAGGTAGAGAAGTCTGGTTAAAATTACCATATGGTGAGATATTTAGTAATTCACATTCCAAGGATAATGTTGTTTTCATTGCTGGGGGAACCGGTATAACACCTTTCTTATCCTTATTTACAGATGAAACATTCAAATATTATTCTTTTCCTAAATTATATGTTGGTTATAAAACACGAGAATATAATATTTTCAAAAAGGAATTAGATTGTGCAAGAGGGAATAATCGCGAACTTAGTATTATGGAATATTATGAAGATATAGAAGGGATCCTTGATATTGAATCGATTTATAATGAATGTGGAAATACAACCTATTTTATTTCCGGACCACCAATTATGATAAAGAAATTCAAACAATATCTTTTGGATAAAAGTAATAATAAATGCAATATTATAACTGATGATTGGGAATAATGAAAAAAATATTAATTACAGGTATTAATGGTTTTTTAGGAAGTAATCTTGCAAAGATATTATCTAATTTCTACGAGATTATCGGATTGGAATATGAAAAAAGTAATTTGCATAGATTAGAGGGGCGTAATTGGAATGTTTATTCTTCGCATGAAAATGAGATAGAAAAGATTTTTAAAGAAAATCATATACACGCGATTATTCATGCTGCTACTCTCTATCGTCGTGGAGATGAACCAATAGAAAATTTGATAAATTCTAATATTGTTACACCTATTCAACTATTTGAACTGGCAAAAAAAAATAGAGTTAGTGCTTTTCTTAATACTGATAGTTTTTTTAATGATAGTAATTCGAATTATGGCTATTTGGCGGAATATACAATGTCTAAAAGGCATTGCATGGAGTGGTTGAAAAAATTATATGACAGGTCAACTTTACTTATAAATATGAAAATATTCCATATGTATGGGCAAGGAGATAATCCTAATAAATTTATTCCTCAGATAATTAATAAAATATCTGAG
Organism: uncultured Ignavibacteriales bacterium; assembly: GCA_942492055.1. GTDB lineage: Bacteria > Bacteroidota > Ignavibacteria > Ignavibacteriales > Melioribacteraceae > CALODP01. The sequence goes on from CALODP010000015.1 coordinate 346,670, forward strand.
GGAACGGAATATCTTGATCTTACTCCCGGAGAACAAAGAAGAGATTTTATTTATATCAATGATGTGGTTAATGCATATAAAACTGTCTTGGATAAATTAGAGGAGATTACAGAATTTCAAGAATTTCAAATTGGTACGGGGAATTCCGTTTCGATAAAAGAATGTGTTCAACTAATAAAAGAATTAGCCTCTAGTAAAACTGAATTGAGATTCGGAGCACTGGAATATCGTGAAGCGGAATTTATGAATTCATATGCGAATATTGCGCAGTTAAAAAAATTGGGTTGGGAAGTTGAATATTCTCTTAGAGAAGGACTATTAAATGTTATTAGGGGATAAGGATAAAGTCTATATTGTATCAGGATGTGATGCTACACAAACTGGAACCGGAAGATTTGTTGATTATTTAAGAGAAGAAATTGGTGATGAAGTTGATTGGATAATTTTGAATAGAGATAGGATTCCTAAAACGAACAGACTTTTTGTCTACATTAATTATGTCCAAAAAAAACTAGTTAATATTCTTACACGTTTTCAACTTCTATTTTTTTCTAAAAAAAAAATATTATTGATTCATCCTCAATCAATAGGAATATCGTTAACTAGAAAATTAATTGAGAAAAATAGAATATTTTTTTTTGTGTTAGATAATCATTTTTTTTGTGTGAAATCTTATAATACAAGAGCTGGTTATAAACCTTGTTTTGACTGCATAAGTAATCCGGATATGGCGCATAAGCATAAATGCAATTCCTTTCCAAAGAAAACCAGCTTAGAATCATATAAAAAATACTATGAATGTCTAAGAGAAAATTCCCAAAAGATTACTTTCTTGTTCCAAAATCTCTCACAGTATAATTTAGCTAAAAAATCATTAGGAGATATTGATGGACATGTTGTGGGATTATATACTAGAGAATTCGGAGATTAGAAAATGTATGATTTTGTTTTTCATGGGAATGGTCACTTTGCTAAAGGATTAGGGGTGATTCTTGATCTAGCAAAAGAATTACCGGAGAGAAAGTTTTTATTGCCTATGAAAAGAAATGAGGTTGATAAAATTTCTTCAGTTGTACCTTCCAATGTTTATATTAAGAATATGTCATGGGGAACCGGCTTAAAAGAAGAGATAAAAAATGCTACAATAGTATTGCACGCTTCAATTTGGTCTTCACCTATCGAAGGAGCCTTGATAAAATCTATTAAATACAATGGAATGGTGGCTGTTCTTAAAACTGAATATTCCTTTTATGATGAATTATCTGAGAATATTATAGTAGGAATCAACCCTGATAGACTCTCAGAGAGTTCACAAAAGTTAAGTGAAATTTTAAATGGAAGTGATATTAGAGATGAATATAAGATGAGTTCACAGTTATGGCATAAGGAATTTATCGCTAAGAATTGTAATGTTGCCAAGCGAATTTTAGATATTATACGAGATTAACTCCTGATGAAGAAAAGCGTAAAAATATATTTATATACACTAATTCTATCTCCTTTGATTTCATTTTTATTGCATAGTCTTTTTGCAATAGAACCGATGCATTTTTATCGAGTTTATACTATGATAGTTCTTTTTGATGTGCTCTATACAACTCGAGTAAAAATTATTTTCCCGAAATATCTGTATTATCTGGCAGTCTATATTTTATATTTATTGATATGGGATCTCTATAATTATGCCTATAATGATATTATCCTTTTCGAAGTAATCAGAAAGCCTTATATAGAGATAATTTCTTTCATTGTAATAGTAGAGAATATTGTCATTGAGAGGAAATTTATTGAAAAATGCACGAAATTATTTAAATATACTATATTGTTGTCTTTTGTATTTGTGGTAATTCAAATAGCAATAAATCCCACCTTTTTTATTCATGAAACCCTAATAGAATTATCCGGATCTATCGATAAATATCAAATAAGGCGTTCCTCAATATTCGGTTTTGTTTCATTAAATTCTTATGGGTTGGATTTTTTGCCAATTCTAGCATTACTATGTTCGGCATTACTTATTAAAAAGAAAAAGGTTTTATGGGTATATCTGATTCTAGGTGGAATCATTTCTTTCGGAACAAATACAAGATATATAATGGTTGGATATCTATTGATCCTTACGATGATTTTTGTGCAATCTAAATTAGATCCGAATAAGACTTTCAAATATGTTTTAATTGTCTCTTTTGTTGGGTTTCTTGGGATTCAACTATTCGAATATTTGGGATATGATATCTGGGCATTTTATAATGACAGACTTTTTAAAGAAGCAACAATGGGGAACAGTACTAGATATCTAGCTCTATTGGCTTTTTTGAAGTTTTTTCCACAGAGTCCATGGTTTGGAACAGGTATTCATCTTACAAATGATATAAAAATATTTTTAGGGGGAGTTTCTTCACAAATTCATGTCGGGTATCTCTCTCATCTGGTTTCATATGGAATTATCGGAAGTATTCCTTTGTTCATCTTTTGGTATAAGATAATAAAACGGTTTTTTCATAACGCGAGATTAACCAAAAGGTATGGTAGTTTTTATGCCTTCCTAATTTTCCTATGGGCGAATATGACTATGGTGCAGTATCCAATATTTGGATATGGGATAATTATGGCATTTGTTTTTGATAAATTTTATTTGGACAGAAATAATTATGGAGAAATAAGTAGTGGGCATAAAGATTAGTGTGATTACTTCTATCTACAGAGGTGAAAAATACATTGATGGTTTTTTTGAAAATTTTCTTGAGATTACTAACCTAAATGAAGTTGAATTAGTAATTATTCATAACGATCCTTTGAATCAAGAGAAGACAATTATTAGTAAATATAGAGAAAAAATTCCCAACATTAAAATAATAGAGGTTAGTAGGGAAAATGTATATACAAGTTGGAATAGAGGAATTCAAAATTCTTCTGGAAAATATCTTGCTATGTGGAATATAGATGATTGTAGATCAAAGTCTAGTTTGGAAGAACAAGCATTAGTACTTGATAGCGATAATGATTGTATGATGGTAACAGGAAAATATTACAAAGTTTTTGAGTATGGTGAAAAAGAAGGTTATCTAAAACATTGCAAATTAGGAAAGAGTTTTCTTAATCGTACAATGAGTTTTACTAATGGTTGTTTTTTAATGTGGCGAAAAACTATACATGATTTGGTTGGTATGTTTGATGAACAATTTCATGTTGCCGGAGATTGGGAATTCTGGATGAGAGTTTCTAGCAGTTTTTTGGTCTCTAAGATAGATACTCCACTTGGTTATTATTTAAGAGAATCAGCTACAGGAATAAGTAAGATAAGAGCAAAAGAAACCGATGTTGAAAGTGATATAATTAAGTATAGGTATTATAGATTCAATATTGCAAACCCATTTAGAGTTTTTAATAGGGTCTTTCTAAAAAAAGAATATAAAATTGATGAAATTTTAAACGGACAAAAGTTTAGAAAATGTCACATCAAAAAAGGTATGAATTGTATTTCCATATCACTTGGTTTTGTGTTCTTTTGGATCCATTCTTTTGTTAAATCTCTGGTTGAAATTAAATACAGATTATTAACAAAGAGTAGTTAATTTCGTGATGAAGCATTTGGATGAAGTAACATTTTGTTTTATAGGAGATATTTTTCCAGCCAATTTAAATTTGACTGTTGGTTATGGCGTAGCTAATGAGTTTAAGCAACATAGTGGTGATAGATGGTTTAATTCAATTAGAGAATTGACAAATAATTGTGACTTTGTATGTGGGAACATTGAAGCGCCATTAATAGATAATGATAATTCCCATAATATGGCATTTGCAGGGAATGCAACATTTGCTCAATTTTTAAAATCGGTCGGAGTCAATATTCTGTCTGTAGCTAATAATCATATTTTGGAATATGGTTTTGAAGGGTTTACACAAACTTTAACTAATTTAAGAAAAAACAATATTGTGTCAATCGGACATCTTGATAAAGGAGTTTCTCAATTAAGGGTAATTGAAAAAAATAGCTCCAGAATTGGAATTGTTGCTTATAATGATGTTCATGATATAGAGCTTAAAGATACATATTCATATTTAAGTGATAGTAATATTGATTTTGATTTAGAGAGATTCGAATTAGTAGATGTAGATTATAAGATAGCTAGTGTTCATTGGGGATGGAGGGAAGAATACATTAATTATCCATCCTACCAGACAATTCAGTCTGCAAGAAAGATGGTTGATAAAGGGTTTGATATAATTGTAGGGCATCATCCGCATGTGGTTCAACCGATAGAGATATATAAAGATAAATTAATTATATATAGTTTGGGGAATTTTCTGTTTGATATGTTGTGGTCAGAGAATGTTAGATCAGGTTTGGCAGTTAAGGTTTTTTTATCAAAAATAACAAGAAAAATACGATTTGAAGAGATTCCCATATATATAAAAAATGATTATACTCCATCAATAACGGAAGAAAGCAAATATAGAAATAAAATGGGAAAATATATAGATAAGATGAATAGTTTTAGTTCCGATTTGTTAAAATATACTTCCATGAGAAACAATGAAATGAGAAAAGCTCAATTATATCAACGGTTTTTGATGAAATTATTTTTGGTGAAAAATTGGAATAAACTATCTGATTATGGCAAAAAACAGTATATAGATATTTTTAATAAAAAGTTTAAAAGTGTTTTGAATTATGTCACTAACTAATTTTTTTACCAAAAATATAATCTTACCTATTGGTGATTATATTAGTAATCAAACAGTATCCTCATGTCTTGACTTTTTATTCGATAGCCAGAATTGGACAATAAATGAACTTGAAGCTTATCAAAATGAAAAATTAAGAAAGCTAATTGAACACTCTTATCAGAATGTACAATTCTATAGAGAAAAGTTTGATGATATTAGATTGAAACCATATGATGTGAAGTCTGTGGGGGATTTATGGAAATTACCAATATTATCTAAGAATGAAATAAGGATAAATATTCTCAACGGAAAGCTAATAGCGGTTAACATCAGTGAAAATGAAAAAATGAAAAATGGTTCAAGTGGATCAACTGGAGAACCATTACATTATTACATTACTAGAGATGCTTACTCATTAAATATTGCAGCTGCAATAAGAGGATGGTATTGGATGGGGTATAAGCTCGGTGATAAATTTGTTAAATTAAGTCAAAATCCTCGTAATAATTTAAAGAAGAAGCTTCAAGATCGAGTGAGTAGGAATAAATACTTATTTAGCCAACAACTTACTAATGATAATTTTAGAAAAATTCTTTCAGAAATATTGGAATATGGTCCAAAAGTATTACGAGGATATCCTGATCCTTTATTTTTCTTAGCAAAGTTTGCACATAATAATAGTATAACAGATCTAAAAATCCCAATTATTACAACAACTGGTAATATTCTTTTTCCTGAAGTTAGAAAATATATTGAACAGCAATTTCATGGTGTAGTATATGATTCATATAGTTGTGAGGGGAGTGCACTTTTTAGTGAATCGAAAGAGAATGGGATATATTATGGAGCTAGTGAATATGCCATAACTGAAATAATAAATAATGATAAATCATATGTTGATGATGGAGAGAGAGGACGGCATATAACAACAGATCTTCATAATTTAGCTTGCCCATTTATTAGATATGATACTCAGGATTATGTTACTAAAATTGATGTTGAGAAAAAGAAAAAGGCCATGAAGGAATTAGTTGCAATATCCAGAATAGATGGGAGAGATAATGATATATTGGTAACTCCCAGTGGTAAATATCTTATTGTCCATAATTTTACTGGTTTTTTTCAAAATTCAAGGCTTGGCTCAGTTAAACAATTTCAAATAATACAGGAGTCTATTTCCGAAATTATTATTAAAATAGTTGTTGATGACTCTTATTGTGAAGAGATTGAGAAATATATTATTAATTATTGGAAGGAATATATTGGGGATAATGTTGCTGTATTTGTGAGTATAGTAAACGATATCCCAATTACTAAATCTGGGAAAAGACGATTTATTGTTAGAAATTCTTCAATTAAACTTTAATATAATATAATGAATGAAATAGTTGTTGTTGACTACGGCTTGGGAAACTTAAGATCTGTTTTACGAGGATTTAATAGAATAGGATGTAAAGCAGTTCTTACCGAAAAAAAAAACGAAATCCTAGCTGCAGATAAGATAGTATTACCTGGAGTTGGACACTTCAAGACTGGGATGAAGAAAATAAAAGATTTGGGATTGGATACTATTTTAACCACAAAGGTTATAGAGCAGAAAACTCCAATTTTAGGAATTTGTCTTGGACTTCAACTTTTTTGTAAGTCTAGTGAAGAAGGAAATGTTGATGGCTTAGGATGGGTAGACGCAGAAGTTCGAAAGTTTAGAGTAAATGATAAGACTAGATACAAAGTCCCTCATATGGGATGGAATGATGTAAAGGTAGAAAATTCTAACTTACTAAATGCCAATATTAATGATGATGAACTCTTTTACTTTGTTCATAGTTACCATTTGGAATGTAATGAAAAAAAAGATATTTGGCTAACAACAGAATATGAATATAATTTTGTTTCTGCAATCAAGAAGGATAATATCTATGGTACACAGTTTCATCCGGAAAAAAGCCAAGACGCAGGGATACAGATCTTAAAAAACTTTGTTTCATTATAAAATAATAGTATTTATGTATGTTTAGACCAAGAGTAATTCCAACATTACTTTTACGAAAGAATGGATTGGTGAAATCAGTTCGATTCAAGAATCATAGGTATATTGGTGATCCTATTAATGCTGTACGAATTTTTAATGATAAGCGTGCTGATGAATTAGTATTTTTAGATATTACTGCTACGAAAGAAAACCGACACATTTCATTAGAGTTTGTGAGGAAAGTCGGGGAAGAAGCTAATATGCCCTTTGCTGTTGGAGGGGGGATAAAGACTGTTAGCGATATAAGAAAGATTCTTAAATGCGGAGCGGAAAAGGTAATTCTTAATACTGTTGCTATAGAAAAACCTGATTTTATCAGGGAGGCTTCTGAGGCATTTGGAGCCTCAACAATTGTTGTTTGTATTGACATCAAAAAAAGTTTTTTTGGAAAGAATCTCGTAGTATGTAGAAACGGGAAAAAAAAATCTAAGGAATCTCCTTTGGTATTTGCAAAAAAAATGGTAGAAGCAGGAGCAGGGGAGATTATTGTACAAGCAGTTGACAGAGATGGTACATATCAAGGTTATGATGCGGATCTAATACATAGTATTGCTTCGGCAGTTAGTATACCTGTTGTTGCTCTTGGGGGAGCAAAAGATTATAATGATTTTCGAGAGGCCGTTTCAGTTAATAATGCTTCTGCTGTGTCGGCAGGGAGTTTATTTGTATATCATGGTACTAAGCGAGCGGTTTTAATCAATTTCCCCCAAAAAGAAGAATTAAAGGAGATTTTTTCTATCAAATGAAAATATTTATTGATATAGGACATCCTGCTCATGTTCATTATTTTAGGAATTTTATAAAAATAATGGAAGGCAAAGGGCATTCGTTTTTTATTACCGCTCGCGATAAAGAAGTTGCGCATGATCTATTAAAAAAATATAAAATTGATTATGTATCACGAGGAAAAGGAAAGAAAAGCGTATTAGGAAAGATTTTTTATATTGTAGAGGCCGATTTTCGATTATTTAAGTTTGCGCGAAAATTTAAGCCTGATCTCTTTTTGAGTTTTGGTTCGAGTTATGCTGCGCATGTTGCTAAAGTATTAGGAAAACCTCATATTGCTTTTGACGATACAGAACACGCAAAATTCGAACATATGCTATATGTTCCTTTTTCTGATGTAGTATTAACTCCTTCATGTTTTAACAAGTCATTCGGAGAAAAACAAGTTTATTTCGATAGTTATATGGAGTTGAATTATCTCCATCCTCGTTTTTTTGAAGCTGATGATAGTATATATAAGAAGTTATCTTTAGGTAAAGATGACAAATATGTTATATTACGTTTTGTGTCATGGGGAGCGAGTCACGATATTGGACAATCCGGTATTAGTGATTCAACTAAAGAACAATTAATTGAATTGCTAAAAGATCAATATAGGATTTTCATTTCTTCGGAAAAGCAGCTTCCCGAAAAATATCAAAAATATCAACTCAATATTAGCTCAACGGAATTGCATTCTGTTTTAGCAAAGGCGCATTTATATATAGGCGAAGGATCAACTACAGCTTCCGAATGTTCTGTATTAGGGACTCCGAATATTTACGTGAATTCACTCACTGTAGGGTATTGCAAAGAGCAAGATGAAAAATATGGTCTATCAATTCATTTAAAAAATGATAAACAATTAATAGACACTGTAAAGAAAGTTGTTGCAAATAAAAGTATATCAGAAGAATGGAAAGAAAAGCAACGAAGAATGTTGGCGGATAAAATAGACATAACAGAGTTTATGGTTTGGTTTATTGATAATTATCCATCAAGTTATTTTGAAATTAAAAAGAATCCGAAAATACAAAATAAATTTAGGTGATTGATGAATATTTTACCATATCAGTATAAAGCAAGTAAAATATGCAGTCGGTGTTTAATGGATGATACTGTACCGGGTATTACTTTTGATGAGAATGAAGAATGTACTTTTTGCAAAATACATGACGATTTAGAAAGTAAACATCCGTTAAATAGTGAAACCCCCGAGAAGCTTAATGAATTAGTGTCAAAAATAAAAAAAGATGGTAAGAGAAAAGAATATGACTGTATAGTTGGTGTTAGCGGTGGAAGAGATAGTACTTATACGTTATATAATGCTGTAAAATTAGGGTTAAGACCTCTTGCGGTTCATTTTGATAACGGATGGAATTCTGAGATTGCCGTTCAAAATATCAAAAATGCGTGTGAGATACTTAATGTAGATTTATATACTCATGTTGCAGATTGGGAAGAATTTAAGGATCTGCAAAGATCTTTCTTATTTGCTTCTGTGCCTGATGCTGAAGTGCCGACTGATTGGATTATTTTTTCTGTTCTTTTTGAGCAAGCCGCAAAATATAAAGTAAAGTATATTATTCATGGTCACTCTTTTAGAACAGAGGGAACAACTCCTCTTACCTGGACATATATGGATGGAAAATATGTAAGAGATGTTCAAAAAAGATTTGGGACTCTGAAACCAAAGAGTTTTCCCAATATGAATATGTTTAAATATGTCTATTATTCTTTTATCAAGAAAGTACGTCAAATCCGGATATTATATTATTTGCCATATAATGAGAAGGAAGTTTTATCAATTCTTGAAGAGAAACTGGGATGGAGAAATTATGGTGATAAACATCATGAGTCGAAATATACAGCGTTTTTCCAAGCTTACATATTAACTAGAAAATTTAATATTGATAAACGAAAATTACATTATTCGGCTAAAGTAAGAAACGGGCAATTAACAAGAGAAGAGGCTTTGGAAGTAATAAAGAAAGATCCATATTCGGATGGAAAAGAAGCTTTGGATTATTGCTTAAAGAAGCTTGATTTGTCTTATGAGGATTTTGAAAAAATAATGGATTCTCCGGTTAAGTCTTTTAAAGATTATAAATCATATTTCCCTTTAGTAAAGACTCTTAAGGCACCTATACTGTGGGGGAATAAAATTGGGATAGTTCCTGATACAGTCTATAAGAAATTTTTCAATTTTGATATTTGATTTCCTTGTATTGTTTGTATATGAAAAAAAAAATTACTGAGAATATTGTATTACAGTTGATTGCTTTCGGGATAGTACATTTTCTGAAAAGAGTATCTATTGTTCCGGAAGAGGTTGATGTTTATGTATTCATATTATATCTGGGTGCATTGAATATTTCATCTCTTTTAACTCGAAAATTTAGAGATGTTCAATTGTACGGAGTCAATGTTGTTTTGTTTGCCAACTTAAAAGCTTTGATTCTGAACCTTGGAATCCTTTCTTTATTTGTAACTCTCTTTTCCGAGTTAAATCCATCACGATTTGTCCTTTTGGGGTCGGTTTTCCTCTATTTTATTTTCGAAGTTATATTATTCTTTTTTATCAATCGAAAACCTATTGGAAAGATTGATAGAAAAACGATAAGCTTTTCATGGTTCTCAGTTTTACTTGAGTTCCTTTTGCTATCATGGGTTGTTCTGTACGGATACTTAAGCAATTATTCCAACGGATATTCATTTAGTGAAGAAATTCTATTTTTGAGTGTTTTATACTTATTCTGGTTTTTAGCCGGAGGATTAACTCATCATTTTTCTTCCATTGATGGTAATGAAAGCTTTTGGCCATTTATTTGGGGACGCATTAAATCGTATGTATTATTAGGCGCTTTGGTTTCATTCGTTGTTTTTCTACTTCAGCTTCCCGATGGAACAAGTAAGTTGTTAATATATAGTATTTCTCTCTTTGCTTTTTGGGCTGTTTTAGTATCTTCAATCATATATATATACAAAAAACCTTCGAAAACAGATGAGATAGAGCCTAAGATAACAGGAATAACAGAAGAGATTTCGGATGACAGCGCGCGTATTTTATCAAAAAAATTGCAAGCGACTTCCAAATATATTTTTAATTCTACAAACGACTCAAACGGTTATCTAAAAGAGCAATTGAGAGATATGTATCTCAAAAAGTTTCCGAACGTCTTTGAGTTTATTAATGAAAATGTTGAATTAGGTAGTATTTCCCCTTCGGCATCTGTTATATTACGCTCTTCCGATATCTACAATGTAGAGGTTTTACCGGATGATATGGTTGAACTCTATATGAATCTCCATGAGTTGAACGATATCCGTAGAATTAATCATTATATGATTGAAGTTAACAAGAGATTGAAAAACGGTGGAATATTTATCGGGAAAATTGAGCCGAATAGATTTAGGAAGCTTCGGTATTTAAAGAACTATCCCTACTATATTGGTCTCTTCTTCTATATCATTGATTTTATTTGGAGAAGAGCTTTTCCAAAGTTACCATTTGTTAAGAAAATCTATTTTGCCTTTACGAAAGGGAAAAAAAGAGCATTATCAATGGCTGAAGGCTTAGGGCGTTTGTATTATTGTGGTTTCGAAGTTATCGGTATCAAAGAAATTGATAATTTTCTTTACTTTACGGCAAGAAAAGTAAAAGAACCCTCTATTGATAAAACTCCTTCTTACGGACCGTTTTTTCGTATGAAAAGAGAGGGGAAAGGGGGTAAGTTGATATATGTTTACAAAGTTAGAACTATGCATCCCTATTCCGAATATCTTCAGCAATTTATTTATGATAATTTTAGCCTCAAAAAAGGGGGTAAGTTCGATAATGATTTTAGGATAACTTATTGGGGAAAAATATTCAGAAAGCTCTGGATTGATGAGCTACCAATGATTGTTAATTGGTTAAAAGGGGAATTGAAAATAGTAGGTGTTAGGCCATTAAGCAAACAATACTTAACACTATATGATGATGAACTTGTAGAACTTAGAAGGAATCATAAACCAGGGCTTGTTCCACCTTATTATGCGGATATGCCTGAGACAATTGAAGAGATTAAAGAGTCGGAAAAAAGATATTTGAAAAGTTATGAAAAATACGGAAAGATAATTGATCTCAAATATTTCTGTAAAGCTTTTTATAATATTATACTTAAGAAAAAAAGGAGTGCTTAGATAGATGGGTAGATTTGGTTCTATCGCTTTTTTGACTCTTATTTTTTTGAGCAGTTTTCGAATAACGGGAACTGCTCAAATTATATATGAGCCGTTAAAAAATGATGTTTATAAGTTTTTAGATAGAGAGGAAATAAAAGGTAATATTACTCTTACATCCGAAGTTCGACCATTTAGTAGAAAATATATCGCTTCCAAATTAGTAGAGCTTAGTAAAAGAACTAATAAACTTAATTCAACCGAGACAGAAGAGTTGAGATGGTTATTAGACGATTACGGGATTGAATTAGAAGATACTTCTCTTAATAGATTGAGATTATTCTCATATTCCGATGAAAATTTTGATTTTGTTCTTTCCCCAATTGCCGCTTACGGAATTTCGCAAACAGGAAACAAAAAAGGACATTCTCGTAGAATCGGTTTAAGAGTTTATACAACTTATTCAGATTGGTTTGGAGCTTCGCTTCATATGACTGATAACGGAGAATTTGGAGATAATGTTGATAATAATAAACAATTTTCCTCTAAAAGAGGAGCGGATGAAATTAGTGCTCCGAATGGAATTGAATTTAGTGATGTTAGAGTACAATTGAATATTGATTTCAAATGGGGTGCAATCTCTCTAATGAAAGATTATTCTTGTTGGGGACAAGGTTATTTTGGTAACGTAATATTGTCTGATAAAGCTCCATCTTTTACAAAGCTATATTTAGAGCTAAAGCCAACTGATTGGATTCGTTTTTATTATACTTACGGATGGATACATTCCGGAGTGATCGATTCTTCCGTTTCTCATATTAGTAATAGAGGAAGTCTATTCGAACAAGAGTTCAATGAATTCTTTCCAAAATATTTTGTAAGTAATTTTATTACTATTTCCCCGATAAAAAGAATCGATTTTTCGTTGGGAAATTATATTGTATATGCCGGGGATGTTCGTCCCGAAATGTTTATTCCCTTCAATTTTTTTAAGTATATGGATAGAGATACAGGGAAGAAATCAATTCAGGATGGGAATGGGGGATTACAGTTTGATTTGGCAGTAAAATATCCTGATAATTATAAATTCTATTCATCGCTACTATTGGATGTAACAAGTATTAGAGAATTAATGAATGCAGAGTTTCAGCATACATGGTATGGTGTAACAATCGGAATGAAGAGAATTAACCTTTTTGCTGATAATCTCGATTTTATATTGGAGTATACGCGTATAAATCCATGGGTATATGAACATAAGATTGATCTTACAACCTATAAGCATCTTGATTATTCTATTGGTCATTGGTTGGGACAAAATGCTGATCAATTGAGAATTGAAGCTAATTATCGACCGATACGAGGATTAAACTTAAAGGGATATTATGAAAGGTTACGAAAAGGGGGAATGAAAGATCTCAAATTTGCGTATGAAGATCCGGATGTTGAGCCATTTTTATACGGGCCGATTAGAAAAGATTATGTTGTTGGAATTGAAGCAAAATATGAAATAATACATGAGTTTTTTATAGAAGCAAAGTATAAATATTCTGATATAAAGGATCAGCAGATTGGAAGAACTCCGGAATTTCTTTTGGGGAATAACAATAATTTATCATTGTCTCTATATTATGGTTTACCTTAATCTCAATGTGTTCTCTTAATATGAATTATTATCCTAATAGATTCTACATTGTAGTTGTAATTTTATATGTTCTATTTGGTACTATCTCGATACTTACCTTAAATCCACATTTAGATGAGGTCGATTATCACTATCCGACTATTGTTTCATTTACTGAGAATGGAATATCTGAAACATTAACCGGAGATGGATATAAATCGGCAAGTACTCCTTTACCTTATATAATAGAGACCACGCTTCACAATATACTGGATATTGTACCTTCTCTAGCTTCGGTGAGAGTGATAAATATTTTGGTATCTTTCTTATCTCTTTTAGTTTTCTATTTTTTGCTAAAAGAGACTGGAAAAGATATACTCTATGCCGGTTTAATCCTATTCTTTTACCCCTATTTTATTAAGCCTTCCTTTGCTCTTTTTATGGCCATATATGGGCTTTTTTTCTTTCTACTATTTCTAATCTTTATTCAAAAAACATGTATTGCAAATAAAGTTTGCGCCGGAGTATTCTTATGTTTTGCTATTCTTTCTCAGCAATTCTATCTGATTATCCTTCCATTTTACGCACTATATGAATTTTACAAGTTAAATAAAACTCGCGAAATCATTAAGTTTATCAAAGAGAACATTGCTTTTTCTTTAACCCTTATTCCAGTTGTGATTTTGTTTATTCTTTGGAATGGATGGACTCATCCTAATTTTCATGCATGGGGTATTGTAGTTAGATTAGAATATATTACTGCGGTTTTACTTGTTCTCGGAGGAGTATTATTTCCTTATATTTTGGATAAATGGAAAGAGTTTTCAAAATCAGAAATCATTATCGCAATATTACTAGCTGTTGTTCTTGTTGTTTTCTTTTATCCTGTTTGGGTAAATGAACCAACCTTAGGTGGAATATCAGGATATTCCTTTCATATGATTGACATTATTTGTCAAATTAATTTTCTATTTGGGAATTTTATCAAAATCCTATGTGTATTCGTCGGAATATTAGTATTAGTTCATATACTCTGTAAAAACAATAAGATTAATGAAATACTAAAAGCTATTTTTATTGCTTTATTAGTTGGCTTTATCATTAATAGACTTCCTTCGGAAAGGCATATGTTGCCATTGATTACTACAGCGTTTCTTATGACGCTTCCATTTTCACCAAAGACTGTAATTAATAGAATCTGGATTCCATATCAAGCAATACTAGGAATTGTTTATTTTTATTATATCATGTTCTTATATAAAATACCAATTGGATAGGATGTATTTTTAATATTCTTAAATCCAACAAATGCTAAGAAAATAAACAATTGCGGTTGAGTAGTCAGATCTTTCGAGAACAGGGATAACCAAAATGCCAAAATGAATATTACTACTAATATAGAATTCGATTTAAGATTCCTAATTATCAAGTAAAATATCCATCCGAATAGAAAGATTCCTAATATCCCCAACTCAAATGCAATTTCTAATATAATATTATGAGGATACTTTTTAATTAATAATTCCCCTAACATAATATTTTCATTATAGCCCCCTAAACCATATCCAAATAATGGTGCCGCTAAAAATTTTTCAAATGATTTTTCATATGCTTCCAATCTTACTTCTATGGAAGTATCAGTTGTTTTCCCGCTTTTAGTGAGTTCGCTAATACCGTGGAATCTCTTAGAGGAGTTATTACCTGATAAATGTAGTGCCGTAAGGAGTAATACAGATACTAGGAAATAATATCTAAATGTTTTTGCTTTGAGAGTAGTATTTGTTATCGAAAAGAAAGATTTGGCAAGTATAATAATAGAGACAATGCTTATCCCTAAAAAACTAGCTCTGTGTCCTGATAAGTATGTTCCAATTACAATCATTACTAAAATTGTAGTGGAATGAATAAGTTTTTTCTTATTATTTAATAGAAAATGTGTTATTAGGAATATTGAGAAAGAGAAGCACAAATATCTTCCGATAATCACATGGCTCCATTGAGAGATGGATACTATTCCAGGCATATAGGAAAAAGGATGGAACAGTAAAACGGATAATATCACAAAAAGTGTAACAGCAAAATTACTCCAATATAGTCCTTTCCATAAACTCTTAGAGTTAATTTGTAAGAAAATGTAGGTTGCATAAACTAGCGGAATATTGAATAGCACAAAATTAATCCACTTGAGGGATCCAAAATAAGGATTCAGAGAATACAATATTGATAAAAAAAGATAGCTAGAAAGTGCAATAATAACACAGTACTTTTTTTTTGAAGGTATCAATATGTTTTTTGGTATTTTATTCCATTTAATATATAAGAATAGGCTTGTGAATAACGACAAGATTGAGAAAAATTTCAAAAAAAATGAATATGTCTTATAATTGGATATTGTGCATGTGAATATGGAAAAAATATAAAGTAAAGAGATAACGTAATGAAGATTTTTTTTTATTGTTTGCATCGAATTCAGTTTATTGTTATTTCAAGATATTTATTAGATTTAAAAGAAAAAAGAAAATATTTATATCCCTTCCTTTATCCTTTCCAATTCTTCCCATCTCTCGAAAAGTTTTTGCGCGAGTGCTTTTGCTTCTTCCAATTGAGAATTTAATTCATTTGTTAAGTGAGCATGTTTTTCGTAGAAATCGGGGGAAACAAATATAGCTTCTATTCTTTCAACTTCGGCCTCAGCTTCCAGTATCTTTTCTTCGATTGAATCATATTCTCTCTGTTCATTGTAAGAGAGTTTACGTTTGGAATGATTTACTCTGGTATCTTTCTTTTCTTCTTTCTCTTTTTTATCCTCTTTTTCCAGAGTTATTCTTTCTTTTCTCTTTTGAAGATAGTAATCGTAATTTCCTTCAGAGTAATATGTATTACCGTTCCCTTCAAAGGCCAATATTCCATTACATACTCTATTAAGAAAATATCTGTCGTGACTTACAACAACAACGCATCCTTCGAAACTCATTAATGCTTCTTCCAAAATACGAAGAGTGGGGAGGTCAAGATCATTTGTAGGCTCATCAAGTAAAAGGAAGTTACCTCCGTTTTTCAGAATCTTGGCAAGTGCTAATCTACTTCTTTCTCCACCCGAAAGTCTTCCTACAAGTGTATTGATTCTGTCATCTGTAAAAAGAAATCTTCTTAGATAAGTCCAAACGTTCATTTGGTTTTTCCCGAAGCGAACAAAATCATTACCGTCACCAACTGCGTCTATAACCGTATCTTCATCATTAAGAAGCATTCTTGATTGATCGATATAGTTAAATTCGGTTTTTTCTCCTATATCCAGTTTACCGATTGTAGGTTGAAGTTCTCCTATAATGATTTTAAGAAGAGTAGTTTTTCCGATACCGTTTTTTCCTACTACTCCAATTCTTTTCCCTTTATCGAAATTAATATTTAGGCTTTCAAAGAGTTTTTTTCCACCCAGAGTAGATCCGAGATTCTTCAATTCCAAAACTTTATTTCCTAATTTTTCTGCTTTAGGAATTACCAACTCCACATCAAGTTCTACTTCATCATTTGTTATTGAAGAAACTTCTTCGAATTTATCTAACCTACTTTTGGATTTGGATGTTCTTGCTTTCGGACCTCTACGAACCCATTCCAACTCTCTTCGGAGGAAGTTTTGACGTTTCTTTTCCTCTGCTTCCTTTATCGCTTGTCTTTCGGATTTGGAAATTAAATAATCCGAGTAATTCCCTTGGTGTGAATGAAAAATACCGTTATTCAATTCTACGATTCTTGTAGCGATTCTATCCAAGAAATAACGATCATGAGTAACAAAGATACAAGTTCCCTTATAAGAGGCCAAAAAATTCTCTATCCATTCAATCGAGTAGGTATCTAAGTGGTTAGTAGGTTCATCTAAAATCAGAAGATCGGGATTTGATATCAAAGCACGGCAAAGCGCGACTCTTCTTTTTTCTCCACCTGAAAGATTCTTCACAATCTTATCCTGATCTGGCGCGTTTAGTGCTTCTATCAATATTGAAACTCTCTTATCCAAATTCCATCCGTCACAATCTTGAATTTTCTTTTCTAGAAAATCTCGTTTGGGAGAATCATACGGGAGAGATTCATATTCATCAATCAATGCTGTAATATTATTTGCCCCATCTAAGATGTTTTCCTTAACTGTCATATAGTCATTAAGGGTAAATTCTTGGGAAAGTGATGCGACTACTAATTCTTTTCTTTTGGCAACCTCACCGGAATCAGGTGGCATTAGATCAGCGATTATTTTAAGGAAAGTCGATTTACCTGCTCCGTTGCGACCAACAAGACCAATTCTGTCTCCTTCGTGAATACTGATAGATGCTTTGTCCAAAATAATCTGCTCACCGTAATGAACTTCCAAATCAAGTGCCGTTAATATTACCGGATTTATTTCGTTTGCCATGTTAACCTTTTTTCTTTTACAACAGTCAGCAAATATACTGAATTGTAGAGTAATTGATTAGAAATTCATTGCTGATAAATATGAAGAAGCCAATTTATCTTAAAAGAGGGTTGAAAGTAAAGGTTTCTTATCTTTATCTTCGAAAACATATTTTGAGAATTATACATAAGGAAATTATATGAAAAGAAGTTTAATATTCTTGTCGATTTTGATTCTTGTTGTATTCACAACTTCTTCATTATTTGCGCAGAAAACATTGAAATTGGGGGATAATGTCAATTTTGGGTATTACAAAGGATATTCGATAAGTTGGAAAGTAATTGATGTTGATACTGATGGAAATTTTCTTTTATGGGCCAATAATATCCTAACCTATAAACCTTACGATGCTGCCGAGAGTGGGTCCGGTGGTGAAGAAGGAGGAAAATATACTGAAGTAAAAGTGCGCCAGAAAAGTGGTAGTAATCGGTGGCAAAATTCAAATATCAGAGAGTGGCTAAATAGTGATTCGAAAAAGGTTAAATACACTACTCAATCACCGACAAAGATGTCTCTTAAATTCGAACGCCCAATCGCTATCGGTTCTACGTATGATCCGCTGATTAATATTAATCCCTATGATAAAGAACCCGGTTTTTTGAATGGTTTCTCGAATAATGAAAAGAAGGCAATCGTTTCTGTTACACATAAAACTCTTTTGGTAAAGATCGATTCGGAAAACAAAAGCGGAGGAAGCGAAGAGCTTGAATTCGGTGGGTTTACAGATACTCCGGAAAAAGCTTTGAAAAACTACGATAAATGCTTTTATGAAATGATTACTGATAAAGTATTTTTATTATCAGTTAAAGAATTGTACGAATTCGTGGAAAAGAGGGGAGTTGCAATGGAAAAGAAACCAACTGCAATTGCATATAGAGATAATAAGATTTTAAGGAGAAAGAAAACAGATAAGAATGATTCCTATTATACAAGAACCCCATATACACGAGAAGTAAATTGTATAAGAACAGTTTACCCTTCAAGTTACGGAGGTTCTTATGTTCGATTTAACACAGCTCATTCAAGTGAGTTCGGAATTGTACCGGCAATGTATGTAAATCCGAAATTTATTAAAATTTCATCAGGAGACGGAAGTGAGAACTCTCCTTATAAAGTGAAAAGATAATAGATCGAATAAAGAGGCCTCACAGTTCAAAGTGTGAGGCCATATTATTTTTGCGATTTACTTTTTGTTGTTAATTAAGGTTGATCTTTTTCGAAAGACTAAAGGTTTTGAAAGTCACCTTTTTCAATTTAGAGTCATTCATTGTAGAATAGTATATCTCTCTTTTTCTAATATCATAAACAATACTCCATTGCGTATCATCCTGCTTTAGTGTTTCTAATAACCTTATTCCTTTGGTGAATATTGAATTTCTAAAAATTGATTCTATTCGGTCGATCCCGATTGCAGCTCTAACAAATCTCTCTTGCGAATCATTAGTATTTAATGGAGCTTTGTTTCCTCCATATCCTTTATGAAGCCTTGTGTACTTTATGGAATTTGCGTAACTATTATTTGACAGAGCCTTAATGGGAAGATTAGCGGTTTGATAAATAATTATCTTTCCATTAATAAATTCTATCACCGCCGTCGCTCCGGTACTATCGGAAAGTATGTAGTGAAGATTGAAACATTTTCGCTTTATCAAAACGGTATCTAACGAGTGTATAACTTCACTGACCGAAGAATGACAATCCAATTGAAATTGTATCCATTCCAGTTCGTTCAGATAGGGGAGAGAGACATCAGTCGGATATTTCCCGGGAGTATAATTTAGTTCTTCAATTACTAATCCCGTTTCATTCATTCCTCCACAAGGGTTATTTTTTCCGTAAAGATTAAAAGTAATACTCTTGTATTTTGATACCCATTCGAATGATTTTCCTGAGCTTTGCATGGAAGAGATTTTCTGTCCCTCGGCAGGGTTAAAATAGATAGTTCCTTTACCGGTGTGCCAATCCAAATTTTTTCCTAATACTACAGTACCGTTTCCCTTTATTACAAACGCAGTACAGGCGTAAACGGATATATTCAAGAATATGATACAAAGAAGTAACAGTTTGAATTGAGTCATGGCATTCTCAACTTTTCTGCAAGATATTGATTTTTACAATAATATCAATAAACGTAATCGTAACGAGGTCTTTTTGCTTGGATCTATTTGTAGTTATATGATGTGAGTTTATTATTATATATATTAGTTAGTTTTTTTATTAAAAATGTTTCATTTTATCACATGGAGGTGTTGTGAGGTTTTATAGTGTGAAATCATTATTGATTTTAATATTGTTTTCATTCTTGTATTACGGATGTAATGAAAATACTGTTCAGTTTTCCGAAGGAACGAAATTGTCTTCAACCTATTTTTGGAAGCATGATACATTGGAAAACAATAATCTTCCAACTAATATTTGGGGTAATTCACCTACAAGTGTTTGGATTTCAGATAACAAAAATATGTTTCATTACAATGGTGATAAGTTAAAAGATAGTTTACAAGTTTCAATAAATAATTCATACCAAAGCAGTTTTCTTGGAAAATATATTTGGGGAAAAGTAGATGGAAAGCCCTATGCGGTTAATTTTCAATATTTCGACGGTGAGAATTGGATCCAATGTGGAGAATTTCATTATTCTGTTGCGAAAGGGAATTTGGAAATAAAGTATGTTACAGATGCGAATACCAACAATAAGGAGTTTTATGCTATTGGATATTTCGAGTATGTAACAAAGGGAACCAAAGGGGTTATTATTCATTATTCCGATGGAAAATTTAAGGAAATTCCAAGTGATAGTTATGATGAAACTCTGAATAAAATAGAATATGATGTTCAAAATAATCAATACTATGTTTCCGGATATAATAGAAAGTTGAATAAGCCAACTTTATACGAAATTACTCAGTTTGGGGAAAGTAAAAAAATAGAAATGGATAGTTTGAATTGTACTAATCCAATTAAGCTCGGGGCAAGAGTTTATTTTTATGGAAATTGTACTCTATGGTATTATAATAATGGTGATTTTCAGGAAGTGTATGATTTTTCCTCTCTGGATTATAATGTGCGAAATTTAGGTGGAAGGAGTGAAATGGAAATTATGATGATCGCCACAAAGAAAAAATCCGATAGTAATTATGAATATTTGGTTTCCTACAAAATGGGTAGAATTAATGAACTGCTAGAGTGCAATAGAATATGTTCATATAAAATTATTGGAAATGATTTATTTGTCATTTCAATCGGGGATAATGGGAAAAAGATCTTTTCGCACGGACGAAAGGAATAGTTTCAGCGAGATATTAGAATACTTCATCCAACGGGACATCTAATTTTGATGTCCTTTTTTTTGATTTAATGATTATTATAACCAAAAGTAAAAAGTATTACTTGTCGATAAAAAAAAAGTTGAGTTTTACAAAAGAAAACCTCTAATTGAAATATCTTATGAATTCATTTCAAATCCATGAGGTTAAAGATGAAAATCATAGTTAGCTTATTTTTTATGTTTTTGAGTTACAATATCTTTGCACAACCATTCGGCGATCCCACCGAAGGCTACAGAATTGTACGCCTCGATTACGAAAACAGTAGCGGAGAAAAGGGATACACTCTTTTCAAATATGACCTTGACGGGAAAATGATAAAAGGATTTTGGTCACTTGATGATCAATCTAGAAGTTCTGTAAATCTCTATGAACACGACGCAAAGGGGAATATCATCTCCTCCTTTCGAGAATTTTCCGACGGAATTATCTCATACGAATTATTTGAATATGACATTTTTGGAAAAAAGAGAAGTGAGTTGTTTTTCAGATCCGATAGCGTCAGGGGGAGCGCGGAATATTTTTATTTGAATGGGATTCCGGAAAAGGTAGTTTGCAAAAAGCATAAAGGATGGATTGAAGGAGAAATTGTCTATAAATATAATTCCGAAAAAAGAAAAGAATCTGCGATTCTATATCGGGAGAATGAGAAAATTTGTTCGATTAAATATAGCTACGATAAGGCTCATAATTTGGAGAAAGAAATTTGGGACTTCGGAGGGAAATGGTCGCAAATATTTAGCTACATATATGAAAAAATCGGCGTCCGAAAGAGATACTATTCGATCCCTTATCTATCCGGGAATTCTGATTACCGCATAAAAGAGGAAAGCTATTCCTTCAACGATGAAGTAGGAGGACCCTCCTATTACTATTACGACGAAAAAGGCTTACTTGCTCGTAAAAAGTTTGTTCGTTCCGATAGTCTTGTTACCATAACAGATTATGAATATGATTCTCGGGACAGACTCATAAAATCGATTAGAAAGTATTCCGACGGAAAAATCGGAAGGTTTACTTATGAGTATGATGAAAAGAATAATCTGATATTAAGGCGACTATTTCATGGCGACTCTCTTAAATCTTTTGAGGCATATCACTACGATAGCGAAGGAACACTAAACGAAGCTTATGTAAAGAATCTGGATAATTGGTTGACAGGGAGAATTATCTTTCAAGCTGAGGAAAGAGGTCGCGTAGTTACCGGAGAATTCCACGGAGAAGATGGCTTTGACGCGGATATTATTATGGATTATGACAAGCAAGGGAATCTTGTTGAGATTATCTGGAGATTCTCTTTCGGGAAATATCAAAAATATCTCTTTGAATACGAATAGTTGGTATTATTCGGTGGAGTAGGATGAATAAAAGTCATATCAATAAAATAATTTTTACTATTTTTATTGAGGTAAATATTATCAGCTATATACTAGAATAATAAAGATACGTTTTTATTAAGTGAGTGTTCAAAATGAAAAAAGAAGATAAAGTTCTGGATCGATTTGTAGGGAAAGGAGTTTTCCCGCATCAATATGCTTTTACGCTATTGTTTCCTATCAGAAATATATTTCTTTCTCCACAGAAGTTAATTGACAGATTAGAGCTAAAAAAGAATTCGATGGTTTTGGAAATAGGGCCCGGACCAGGATATTTCAGTACTAAGATTGCCAAGGTTGTGCCGGAAGGGAAATTAGTATTGGCCGATATCCAACAAGAGATGCTCGATTACGCAAGAAACAGGATTGAGAAACAAAGAATAAACAATGTTGAATATTATCTTTGCGACGGTGTAAAATTCGATTTCCCCGATAATTGTTTCGACAGAGTCTTTATGGTTACCGTAATAGGAGAGGTTGCTAATCAACATGCCTATATGAAAGAGATACACCGCATACTAAAACCGGGGGGAATTCTATCCGTTTCCGAATTGGCCGGAGATCCTGACAAAATGACTATTAACGAAATGAAAGCTTTGGCCGCTGTAGCAAACCTTAAACCTCTAAAACTATACGGGAATGATAGAAACTATACTCTTAATTTTGTTAAATAGAATACCACTTAAAAACAACCATTCCTGAATTTGTTTTATTTGAATTATTGAGTTATATTTCCATTATCTGAGAAGACAACATTAAATTACATGTATAGAATCTTATTTGGAGTGTAATAGGTTGGAAATATTTCTCATGCTTTCCACTTTTTTATCCTGCTACGTTGTAAGGCCAATATGATTTGGCAACGTATTTGTCATAGATAGCAATGAGTTGATAGGTATGTATATTCCTAATTATTGACCGGCATAATTCGAGCCTGAGAATTTCTAGAAAACTATAATCAAATTTATAGAATAAATTGTTTATAACAATCAATTTCACAAAAGAGGAAAAATGAAAAGGTTTATTCTGATTTATATTGTTGGTCTTTTTATTTCTTTCACATTATTTGCTCAAGACGGAATGCTGGATAAAACCTTTGGCGATAACGGTAAAGTTTTGTCTGCCATATCATCCGAAGAGAGTTATGCTAGATGTGTGGAAGTGCAAGATGATGGTAAAATATTAGTTTTAGGGAAAACACAAGAAAGAACTGTCATGGTGCGTTATATGTCTGACGGGACGATAGATGAGTCTTTCGGGAGGAAAGGTTTTGTTGCGGAATGCTTTGGAAATGTGTTTTATGAAGTTCGGGAAATGAAAGTTACCCAAAATGGTAAAATTCTCCTTTTGGGCAAATCAGAAAACAATTTCGCCATTATTCGTTACAACGCGAACGGTGAGATGGATTTAAGCTTTGGAAATGGTGGGATGATTAAAACAGATATCTCAACATTTAATTCTAAAAGGTTCCCACTACTAATATTGGAAGATAATAAAATATTATTAGCCGGTATTGGAACGAATGGAGCCCCGGTTTTAGCTCGATTTTCCGAAGAGGGGGAGCTAGATGAAAGTTTTGGCGTAAAAGGGTATACTGTTGAAAGAAAATCATTAAATGGAGGTAAATATTTTTCAGTCAAACGATTGAAAAACGGGAAAATAATTGCAGCCGGATCGAAGGTTGATGTCTACAGCTCAAAAGACAGTATTGTTCTATCCCGTTTTCAAGAAAATGGTACATGTGATCTTAGTTTCGGAGATAATGGAACAATAGTCATGGCCGAAAATGATATTGATGAATTTTTCTTTGACATGACACTAGACTCTGATGACAATATTTTTGTTCTATTCGAAAGAAATTTGAAGAGTGGAATATTAAAATATGACATTAATGGAAATCTTGTCTCGGAGTTTAATAAGGAAGATATCTCCTCTTTTAATTCGGATTATCAAGAAGAATTCCCAAGAGGAATTTTAATTCAAAAAAACGGAAATCTTCTTGTCGCGGAATATCTTACCATAGAAGGGAAGCAGCATTTAGTATCAGTGAGATATGATAAAACCGGAAAGATTCTTTTGGTAAGTGAGATTAATGATAATAATATAATTGAACATAATGCCGGATTTGTAGAATTAAATTCAGATGTTGCTGAATTATCTGATGGAAAAATCGTTCAAGTAGGATCCTCATACGACCAAGATTTGAGAAAGATAATGACAGTTCAGAGAATTGATACAAACGGTTTGTATGATGACTCTTTTGGGGATAAAGGAATTGTCAAGACACCCATTATGTTTGGTGATGATATTTCCATCGCTTTTTTAGGACGGAAAGAGGGGGGATTTTTACAATTAGTTAAATCCACAGATTATTATTCTAATCCTCGATATACCTATTATTCAATTATAAGCTACACTTCCGATGGAGAAAGAGATTCGAAATTCGGAAAAAATGGAGCAGTGGTTCTTTCTGAAAACGGTATCCGCTTGATACATATTACTAAAAGTGGAAAGGTTCTTTTTGTCGGCAATAATGATACAACAATTTACATCAATTCTATTAATAATGATGGCTCTTACGATGATTCCTTTGGTGAAAATGGAAAATTGAGCATCAATTTCCCTAAAGAAGATTACCATTTTGCTCATTTTTGTCCGGGGAGTATTGTTGAAAGTCCTGACGGAAAATTGACTATTCTATCAGTGGGGAGGAATCTAGGTTATATCTATTCTTGTGTGATGGCTAGGATTACTAATGATGGAGAAATTGATAAAACATTCGGTGAAAACGGAATTGTCTTAAAAGAGATGCTAGGGACTAAAATGTATAACTCCTATCACGAAAAAGAGAATTATTTCTTTGTGGGGAATAAGCAGTCTGATAAGTCTAATACAATTATTGCAAAGTTCGATATTGATGGAAAATTGGATTCTTCTTTCGGTGAAAACGGTTTAGCTAAAGTGGGTATTGGTAATTCACAAGAAAGCGGAGTAAAAAGTCTGGCTCTTACTGAGGAAGGAAATATTCTTAAAGTCGGATTCATGGATCATGACGATAATGGGTCTAATGTTGCGGTTGGAAAATTGCTAAACAATGGAGTACCGGACTCTTCTTTTGGAAGGAATGGTATTGTTTCTTATCCTATCTCAGAAAGGTATGATTGTTTAAGCTTCATTTTGTTGCAAAATGACGGCAAAATTGTAGCAGCCGGTAATGCGGATTCACTATATGTTTTAATTAGGTTTGATAAGGACGGTTCAATAGATAAGACATTTGGCAATGATGGTTACTCAACAGGAAAGTTTGGGGCTGATTGTTCAATCGTGAAATCATTGATTCAACAAAAAGATGGGAAAATAGTCTTGGTGGGGGATATATTTGATAATGAGAATTTCGATGTCTTTATTGCCCGTTTCGATAATCCCTCTGCTCTTGAAGTTGAAAACAATAGCTCCGGAATTTCAAAGGACTACTCATTGGCTCAGAACTACCCGAATCCTTTCAACCCGACAACAACAATTAGCTATTCTATTCCGAAGGAGGGAATGGTGAAGATGAGCATTTATAATGTTCTCGGTGAAGAGATAAAAGTAATTGCCAATGGTTTTAAGAAAGCGGGTAATTATTCTGTAAAAGTTAATTGTTCCGATTTGTCCAGTGGAATCTACCTGTATAAAATTACTTCGGGTTCTTTTACCGAGGTGAAGAAAATGATGCTTATTAAGTAATTTTGTTTATTAGGCCACTCTTCTTCCGAAGGGTGGCCTTCTTTGAACCTCTCTCGATTTCTTTCTGTTCTACTTAGCATACCTTTGCGATTCATAGGCAAATCTTATTATTTGAATATATGGGAGAAAGTCATGAATGATTCTCTAACCAAATCGTCACGTGAAGAAAGAAGAAGTTTTCTCGGTAAACTTTTCGGTATTTCCTTCGGAAGTATTATGCTCGGTTCCTTCGGTGGAGTTTTCGCTAAAGGGAAAAAGAACGAAGTTGTTGATCTCTTTCCGGTTGGGGCTATTTGTGTGTTCGGAGGAAAAGTTCCTCCCTTCGGATGGGCTCTATGCCACGGACAAGATCTCTCTATTAGCGAATATCCGGAACTCTTTCGGCAGATCGGTACTATTTACGGTGGGGGTGAAGGTAAAGTGAAACTTCCCGACATGAGAGGAGCTATTCCTGTGTGCGCCGGGGGAAAACTTGCGGTGGGGGAATGTATGAAATGCAAAGGGAATCCGAGTAAGGTAGCCTTTAACCGGATACCATCCTATAACCACCTATCCGGAGGGGAGCAAAAAGAGGGGCAGGAGTTTATCGGTATGAATTATATTATCAAGACCGGACTCCCTGCGGAAGGTTAATGTAATATACTCGCGTCGGGAGGAATTGACTTCGTTGTTTGAAGAAATGAATTGGTCGGGTGGAGAAATAGATTCGGGGAGTTGAGAAATGGTGGTGTTGAGTCGGGAAGTCCGGTTGGCGTTTCCGGAAATGGGATTGTTGTTTTGCGCGGTGAGTGCGTTGATCCGGTCAATGGAAAGTACGTAAGAAGAATAGCCTTCTACGTGCCGGGAATAGCGATCTCTGATCGGGGAAAAGCGTTCTACAAGTCGAGCGGTGAGAGGGGCGTATTGAGAAATTCTATATGGCTTTAAGTAAATGAGATGCGCGAGTTGCGAAACGAAGCGGGTGAGTACGGAAATGGAATGGGTGACCGGAGAAATGGAATGTACGTTTAAAGAAATGAGAGGGGAAGGTTGAGCGGTGAAAGGGGAGAGTAAGGAAATTTATTATGACTTTAAGTAAGTGTTCCCTACAAGTGGAGAAATGTTCGGTACGGGTATAGAGGGGTTATGTAAAATGAGATCTATAGTTGAAAGAAAGAAAATTTCTAAGGTGTTATAAAATAATAAGTTAGGAGGATAATGGTGCTAAAAAGCAAGTTTGAGATTATTACAGTGTTTTTCCTAAGTTTACACTTTTTTACACACCAAGTTTGAGAAATTGCACTCCTTCTTAAAAACCATTTAACAACCTATTAAAAGGCCTATTATGGCTCGTTAATCAGCTTTTAGGAGAAAATTGCATTAAAAAATCCCCCTTACATTTTTAATAATACAAAATCTTGACACTGCAAAGGGTTGGCAATAAGGTTGGCAAAAGCAGATATAGCTAAGTGTTTTGGAAATAACAAGATACATCTATTATAAGGATGCAAAGGGTTGGCAACAATTTGCTAACTATTTGCTGACAAAATGTCAGAATTAATCAACTTATAGTTCCAGTCAATTACTCAAAGCTCGTCTACCTTCTCTTGTAATTTGATTTGACATTCTATTTTTCTAATCCTATTGCAAAGTAAGGTCTTAAGCTCTATTAATGTTTCCAGCTCAGAGTTCAATAATAGTAGAGCTTCACTTTTTATCTTCACATTATCGGTTCCGTTAGTCAACCAATCAATAGATTTTCCACCAGCTTTAGCAATAGTAAGCAATTTAGAAATATTCGGCTCACATTTACCTTGCTCCCAATTGCTTATTGCTGTTTTAGTTTTAACACCAATAAGTTCCGCAAATGTTTCTTGATTAATTCCTAATCCTTTTCTTATCGCTTTAATTCTGTTCCCAAGATTCAGATTATCTGCGTTATTCTTAATACTACTTTCTCTTGCAGAAAGTAGCCAATTAATATCACAACCCAAATTTAATAGTTTTGAAAGAAAAGTCCCCCCGGGAAGTTGATCTCCTTTTAAATATCGTTGTAGACTAGGTGGTTGAATATCCAAAGCTCGAGCAAACTCTTTGATTGAACCATATTTCGAAATACCAAATTCTCTAAGTTTTTGTCCAATATCCATTAATTACCTTCTTGATCATTGTTATTATTAAAAAGATCTATGGAATCAGAAATATTACGCAGCAACTCGTTTAGTCGCCTATTTTCTAATAAAATAGATTCAATGTTTTCTCTCTTT
Source organism: uncultured Ignavibacteriales bacterium (assembly GCA_942492055.1). Classification (GTDB taxonomy): domain Bacteria; phylum Bacteroidota; class Ignavibacteria; order Ignavibacteriales; family Melioribacteraceae; genus CALODP01. The sequence continues at coordinate 375,053 of CALODP010000015.1, forward strand.
GTTTCTTTACCTGTAAGCAGCCAATTAATATCGCATCCTAAATCATGAAGTTTTATAAGGAAATCAGCACCAGGCTTATTTTTATCTGTAAAGTAAGCTTGCAAACCATGATAGCTTATACCTAAAGCTTGCGCTAGGCTACTTTTGGTAGGAAAAAGTGATTCATTTTGTTTCCAAAATTTTTCAAGTCTGTTTCCAATATTCATTATACAACCTCATATTTGTTGAAGCATTGCTCAGATTATCGAAATTAACTTACTCTTATACCATTATCATGGCATTTCTTAATGATGCTTCCCAGTGGAATAAAAGAAACAATTCAAGAAACATGTAGTTTTAATTTTCTTACTTGTTAATTCTCTTATTGCTAAGGTAAGTTAATGAAAAGAAATAATTTTAATGAGCTTAAAACGAGATTGCCCCCATTTGCTTTTGATAATCTTTTCCTAACAATATTCAAAAACAGAATATATGATACAAAATTAAAAGTAATGGATTAAAATGAAAAACGACGAAAACGGAAATCAGATTTTACAGCTTAAAATACTAATCAAAGCGATTGAACGAATCGAAAATGAATATCAAATCGAACCAATCCTAAGTCAATACGCTTATTATATCCTAGAGAATTTGATGCATTATTAAAGAAAATAATAAAAGGCAGCTAATACTAGTTGTCTTTTATTATTCGCATAATCTCTTCAAGCTTTATGATTAATCGCTCATTTTCTTTTTTTAATGTAGAAATCATGTTAATATTTCTATTCTCAATAATGTCAGCCTCTTTCCCTAACAACAGCCATTGAAGATCACATCCCATCAAAGATAATTTCGCTAACATCGGTGCCCCTGGTAAACTACGTCCACTAAAATAGGAAGACTGCAACGAAGATGGGGACATTCCTAGGGCTTCTGCAAAGTCCTTTACTTTCGAGAAATTGTTAGCCCCAAATTCTCTAAGTCTATTGCCACATGCGATTTTATCAATAGTAATTTCATAATTCTTTGTAATTGTATACTTTTTTTCTTGCATGTTTGTTTGTAATCTTATACTTTTGTGATAAAATTATTACAGAAATTTTATAATAAAAATAGGCCCATAAATGAAAGTAGTAAGAATTCTTGATATTGAAATCAATACAGACCTATTGAAAACATCTAAAATAGCTCAAAAAGCTAATTTATCTCAATCTTATGTCTCTATGCTACTAAATCCACAAAATGAACGCAATAATACAAATGCGCTTCAAAGAATCAGGAATGCTGCCATCTCGTTAAATCGAAATGCAGTTCGCTTTGTTGATAAAGCAACTAAAGATAATACGAATGACAAAGATAATACGCAACAAATTAATGTGAAACCCTTATCAAGTTCTACACTAGCAATAAAAAGAGCTATGTAATTATTATTGTCCCCACAATGCAAAATAAGGAAATCATAATGAGTCATATTATTATCCCAAATATTAAAAAGAAGCTCCCAAGAGAGCGTAATTCAGAGGAGTTGAATAATACCTTCTTGATACCTCTAACGGTATTATCTGCTCCCGATTGTAATTTTCATAACAACTGTAAAATCGGATAAGGCGAGTACAAATGGCACACTTATACTCATTGGAAATAGGGATTTTACCAAAAAGTATGAATCGACAAGCGGCCTCATTAGTAAGCCCATTCTCGGAGGAAATTAGTTCTTCGCTTTTCTTTGAGCTCATGAACTCAAATAGATCTTCTTTTTGTGGCTTTAATGAAGCTATCGCACTTAGTAATGAGTCTTGTATCTCACCTGCAGTAAACGTTATAAATGTCATTTCTACCTCTTTTTGTTTTCTGAGTTCAAATTACAGGGAACAAAAGGCTAAAGCGATTAAAATGTTCAATAAAGATTTTAACGGCCATGCAGAAGACAATTAAAAAAGAATTATACCAAACGATCCATCGAAATAATAAATCGATTGATCAAATTGCGGATGAAATTGGAGTATCGGCAAATAGTATTTATCGTTATTGCCTTGAAGGAGAATCCGGCTCCGAAATGCCTTTATCCAGATTGGTTCCATTGATGAAGGCAACCAAAAATTTTGAATTACTAACCCATATTGCAAGAATATGCGGATTTCTTGTAGTTAAAATTCCTAAGGTAAGTGCTAATAAAGGAACTGAGATTGACCTAGTTGATAATTATCAGGACGCTACAACTAAGGCCTGCAGAAGTCTGAAATCATTTTTCAAAAAACCAACCGCAGAAGAATTGGAAAAAGTTGAGGATGATTTACATGAAGTGATGCGCTTAAGTGCATCGGCGCAAAAATTCTGTGTAAAAAAACACAAAGGTCAATTCGAGTTAGAATTTTAATAAGGAGTAATATTATGAAAAAGAATATAGAGAATACTGAAATTGTTGTCGCGGATTGTTGGAAATTAGATATGCCAACCTCTAACAAAAAGCCAAGTTGGTATGATCGGAGTATTAGATGTTGGTTTGACTACAACAATAAAATATACCGTTTCTTATTAGTTACAAATGAAGAACGATGCCATTACGGGAATTTAGGTAGAGAGTTTGTTTATAGATTGAATTCTCATGATCCCCGACCCAAAGGAGTTCGTTGGGATTTAGTACCGGAAATGAAAGAGTTTTACAGTCAGCTGCCAATAAAGACTTGGATAAACCCAGTATTCAATTCGCCATCAATTCTTATTGATTCATTTTATAATAAGCAAGGAAAATATTACGGAATCTATGATGATTCTTTGCATAATATTGCGATTATAAAGGACGATAAAAGACTCATCTCAGAAATTACTGCCCTATTAGAAAGTCAATATCCTTTCTGTTCTCGTGTGTATATAGATCAAGATTGTGATAATCAAGAGTTAAGGTCAATCTTGATAAAAAAGCAATACAGTCTCTATAATATTCCTCCTTTCGCAAAAGGGAAAATGGAGAGAACGAATCGTAAAATCGGGAAGGCTTTATAGTTATGAAGAATAGTAAAATAAATACTTCGGAAATCTGGCTTAGTGTTGATGAGACCTCGATTTTTCTAGGTAAAAAGAAAAGAACGATACGTGATCATTGTTTGAAGGGGCGCTATGAAGTAGAGAAAATAGAAAGCAACGGTGGATTACAATATAGAATAAGACTATCCTCTCTGCCAGTAGCATGTCAAACAAAATACTTAGAGAATCTAAATCAAGACGAGGCGGAGGACAGAGAGCAGAAACCGGAAAGACGGCTTAACGATAAGCAGAAAAAGATAGCTCTGGCCAAGGCGAAATTGCTACGAAATTATACCTCAATTAGCGGAGAAAAACTAACCCAGCAAAAACAAGGATTTATTGAGTTATATAATCAAGGAAACATTTTCCCCGATGTATTCGGAAGCCTCGGCGAAGTAAATTACAAATCGGTTGAAAGGTGGAAGAAAACATGGTTAGAGAATAAAAAAGATTATACGGCATTAGCACCGGCGTTTAAATATACTAAGCAAAGCACAGTTACACCGGAAGAAGCAAAGATATTAATAAAGTATGCATTAACTCCAAACAATCCACCGATTAGACAATGCGCAAGAAGCGCAGTAGCGCACTTTGTAATGAGAAATTTTCCAAATGTTAAAAGCATACAAACATATGTACGATGGCTTAAGAATTACAAAAAAAATAATTATGACGTTTGGACATTGATAAGAGAAGGTGAAAAGGCATTAGATGAGAAAGCGATAAAATCGATATTGCGCGACTATGATAAAATTGAAGTCGGGGACATAATGGTGGCTGACGGGCATAAACTCAACTTTGAGATTATTGATCCGGCTACCGGTAAATACAGAAGAATGAATTTAATTCTGTTCTATGATATGAAATCTAATATGCCACTCGGATGGGAAATATCGATAACCGAGAATACGGAAGCTATAGCGATGGCCTTATACAGATCAATAGTACGTTTAGGTAAGTTTCCTCGATTAGTTTATTTGGATAACGGAAGAGCATTTGTCAGCAAGTATTTTACCGGAGATAGTACAGAGAATAACGAAATAATCGGACTATTCGAACGATGCGGAATATCTGTAATAACAGCACGTCCCTACAACGCAAAGGCTAAAACAATTGAAAGATTTTTCGAAACATTCGCTGAAGTTGAAATGAGAATGCCAACCTATTGCGGAACAAGCATAGAAAAAAAGCCACCACGAATGATGAGAAATGAAAAGTTCCATAAAAAACTATATGACAACATGATGAATAATATCAGCATAGATATATGGACGGCTCATGAGATATTAGCTCGGTGGTTCGATGAATACTCAGAGAGGAAACAACAAAGCGGACATTTGAAAAACGTTGCCCCAATGTCATTATTCTCAAAAGGAATAGGATCTGGAGTAGATAAGGCACAATTAGTATGGCTGATGATGGAAAAGAAAGAATTACCTGTTTATGCAAACGGTATAAGATTATTCGGTCGCTATTATTGGAATGACGAACTGTATGGTTATAAAGGGAAAGTAACTGTTAAGTATGATATTATAGACCGAGAAGTAATATATCTTTTCGACGAATCGGGTAAGAGTCTCGGCGGGGCTACTTATGATCCGCTAGTTCATCCTGCAGCCGGTCCGCTTGGCTCAGCTGAGGATGTTGAAGAGTTACAACGTCAATCTGCACAGCAAAAAGAACTTAAACGATTAACAAAAGCTAAAGCTAAGTATTTGTTGCAAAACGATATGGCTGATTCTATAGACAAATCAGTAGAACGAGCAATTGAAGACTCGAAGAAACTCGCGAATAAAAAAGGCACATCATCTTCAACCGTGGAAACTCCGAAAAAGAGATCAAGCATATTCGATTCAATTGATGTAGAAATAATAGATGAAACCCCGAAGAAAACGGGAATATTTTACAAAAAAACTGCGGAGGCTTAAGTGGAATTAAGCATTATTGGACTCTTGAAAAAGAAAAAAAGAATAGGTTTTGTTTATAACGCACCATCGTCCTTTTCTGACGAAATAATAAAAATAGCGGGTAAGAATACGATTTTTATTTCCGGTACAGATGCAGTAAATGTGCGGTTATGTAATCGTGAACTGCTTAATAAGTTCGATGTTGTTGGAAGAGATAATTATCCACATGAATGGATGATTCATATTAGAAAAATAGTAGAAAAGAAAAACAGATTACTTGTCATTACAGACGCGGAATATCTGTGCGAAGGAGCTTTGAAATATCTCTTTGAAATAAACGAACAAGTTGGAATTGGAATATTGTGCTACAGTAGTGATAAGCAGTTTCAACAAAATGTGAAAGAATCGAATTTTTATAAGGGTACGGTATTTTATGAATGTAACTATGAAAAATAAAAAAAAGTCTGCCGCTCTTTATTGTCCCCACAATGCAGTATCGGCAGACCCTAACTCAAATTAACCAAACAATATAACAAAGAGGAAAAAATGAGTCATATAAATTTATCAAACGCAGAAATCGAAAATATACGACAAGAATTAAAACATTGGCAAGCCGAAGATCCTAAAAAAAGGACATTCGCCCTTGTAGCTAAAAATACCGGCTACAGCCCGGCAACAATAAGTTTATTCTCCAGCAACTCCTATACCGGAGATATTGAAAGTGTTGCATCAAAAATAAGAAATTTTCTCGATCTGGAAAACAGTAAACTAATCCAGATAGATGACAAAGCTAAGTTTGTTATGACTACTGCGGCGAAAGATGCGACTCGTGCTATACAATACGCTATTGCCTATAGAAAATTAGTTCTGATACAAGGTGATCCTGGAAGCGGTAAAAGCATGACGCTTAGCGAATATGCATCGAATAATACAACCAGTGTATTAATCGAAGTTGATGATACTGTAACAAAAACCTCTCTGATTACAGATTTGTGTAGAAAGCTCAAATTACCAAACGATGGCACAATAAACGAAAAATTCAATAGTATAATCAGCTACTTGAAGTCAAGTAACCGAGTATTAATAATTGACGAAGGTGAGAACCTAAAAACTGCCGAGTTGGAAGTAATTCGCCGAATTCATGACTTCACAAAAGTTCCGGTAGTTTTGGCCGGAACAAAAATACTTGAGAAAAAACTTTGCGGACGTAATTTTCAATTAAAACAACTCTCTAGTAGGGTTGGAATGAATATGAAAATGGATTCGCTAACCGAAAACGACGCCAAACTAATTATTGAAGCTAATTTTCCCGTTGCCGCTAAGTTATCCCCGATGTTTTACATGCTCTGCAAACAAAACGCCAGAAATCTTGAAAATCTGATAGATCTTGTCCGTTTCGCTATGGTAAACAGTAACTGCCCAATAACAGAAGATCTAATAGACGAATGCGCAACAATGCTGTTAACTCAATTCAATTAACGAGGAGTTAAGGCATGTTTATCGGGACATTAAAGCAAAGTTATCAAGTTGTATTCAGCTTGATCGGGGAAACAAATAAAGAGAAAAAATACACATGGGACGAACTAGTTAGTATGGCAAGCAAAAAAAACTATCAGACATTATCGAGCAAGAAAGAATTCTTTATTTACGATGAGAATAATAAACGAATCCTTGTCGGGAAAGGAGTGGAGTAATGAAAAAGGTATTATTGAAAGTAAAAAGATATGACGGTGAAGAATACAAAATGGATCTAGAGGACTTATTGGATATTCAATGCGAGGTAATAGATCTATTAGATATTACTAGTGAGGTATTCCTAGAGTCAGATTCCATTTCCATGGAAGAAAAAAGGGAAAAGCTCAAAGAAGAATATCGCAAAAATAAAGAAATTATCCTTAATGACTTAAAAGTAATACTCAATGTGCAAGAGGCTCAATTTATTGAAGAGGAGCAAGATGATGTTGAGCTGATTCTTTCAAGAAAGCATGAACTTCTAACAATATAGGGCTAATACAATGGTAAAGCAATATCTAAAAGAAGCACTAGAACAGTATCCGGAAGCGGAAACTAATTACGAGGCTTTGGATAATTTAGCCTCATGCGTACAGAAAGAAGCAATGTTTGCGGAAATAGGAACTCCAGAGTTTGATGTATTACGGAAAAAGTATTTAGCAGTAATTGACGAAAGAGACTTACAAGCTGTAATGTACATAAAAAAAAGGAGCAACGATGGCTTTCAAAGTGAACACCGAGAAAGTCAAGCGAATCGTTGAGCAAGGTGTGACAGCGGATTGTCCACTATTCCGAGGAATGAACGCTAAAAATCTGCCTTCTTGGGTTTGGCACGCCAATGAGATAAAGGCAGAAACATTCAATTTGTTAGGGCATTTCTTCGGTTTTCAGTCATTGAGCTACATTAAAACTGTAGTTCAATTCGGTGGCGCGGCAACAGATAATGAAGTCGCTATTAAATTAGGATGGCCTTCGAGCACTGTAAGCGCACGCCGAAATTCACTAAAACGTCTCGGTATAATTAAAAGTTACCCGGGAAAAGAAAAAGTAAAACGAAAAGGAATCTTTTATGTGAAAAACACAGTCTGGGAACTGGATTTCGGGAAACTAAAAGATTTCTTTATTGATAACGGAGGTGAAATTCATGGAGAAAACTATGGATGATGTAGCAAAAGCAACACTTCAGCAGTTTAATGCTGCTCACAAAAGGATTGTGATTCGCGAAGAGAAAATGGAATCTCTCCAAAAAGTAGCTGATGAGACGGCTGTTGCCGCCGCTAAAAATTCTTCCGCTAAGAGAGAGATAAAGGATCTTCGTGATGAGAATGAAAAAGACAGGACTTTCGTAAAGCAAGCAATGGAGTTTTACGATGAAATATCAGATGAACAGACCGGTGTTGGGGTAGGTGATCTCTTTACTCAAGGCGAGGGAGATCATGAAGCGTAGAACAAAGCTCTCAATAGAGAGCTTTGACTCTCTCGATGCAAGACTAAAAAAAATAGCTGATGATGAGCAGAAAATAAAAGCTCTCGAAAGTGATATGAATAGAGAAATGCTAAAGATAAAGGAAGGCTACGAGGAGCAAATTAAGGAGATTAAGAAATCCATTTCAAATAATGAAAAGGATATTTCAAAGTTTCTTAAAGCAAACAAAAGCAAATTTCAAGAGGTGCGCTCTAAAAATCTGACATACGGCGTGGTAGGTTTCCAGAAAGGGCAAAAACATCTTAGCAAGAAAAGCAGAAAAGATAGTTGGGATTCAATAGCTGATAAGTTCTTCGATTTATTCGGAGAAAAGTATGTCATCCTAAAGAAAACGTTAAACAAAAACTCGGTAGTGACGGCATTCAAAAATAAAAACCTTACCGAGGAGCAATTGGCACTTGGAGGAGTTAAGATAGTTCAAAAAGACGAACCATTTTACAAGCTAGACATAGAAGAAATTCAGGAGTAAGAGATGGGAATAAGAAACATAAACTACGGATTAGATTTTGTTGCAAGTGTTGAGATTGACGAGGAAAGAGCAATCGAGTCAATTAAGGATTGTGTATTACACAGCGATAACAGCTCTAGTTTATTGAATTCTTACAACGGAGATTTTATTGAGGCTTATCTGCATGAGTTAGCAGTCATAATACTTCCGATGACAAAAGAATACGAGCTTGAAGGAATTATCGGACAATTTGAAGATATGGATGGCTTTTTCCCGATAGATGGAAGTAGCGGAGTAAAATTACTTGCTGTGGATGAATGGGAATGGAAAAATCAAATTGAGATTTCAAACCCATAATGGAGCCGAAAATGAACAATGACTATGAGAAAATACGATCGGTTTTACAAGATGCTCTTTCGGACGCTATGAGTAAAAGTAATACTATAGAACCCGAAGAGATTTCAGAAGCAATTTCCGCTCTTAATAATGTGGAGCTTAAAAGTGATTCCATTCTTCTTAAAATAATATCTCTTAAAGACGAATGGAATAAAGAAATAGATGGGTTTGAAAACTTGATTGATTTTTGCTCCAAAAAGAATATGAAATTGGAAAGTATACTACTATTAGAAAAAAGAGAATTATTAATGAGGAAACAATTTGAAATACGTGAAATAGTAGAGGAGGCATAATGAAAAGGTAGAATTGATAGTAGAATAGTAAAAAAAATATTAACAAAACAAAATTAGCACTCAATAGGCCTCTGAAAAAGAGGCCAATAATTCTCGGAAAACAAAAATGGCACGAAAACCAAAACCAATAGCACCCTGGCAAATAACAAAAATCCACATTGCGGCCAACCAATTGGGATTGATAGATAAAAACTCCAAATCGGATAATTACAGACAAATTCTATCCGGGTTTATTTCCAAAGATGGCAAGCAATCCTCAAGTTGTAAGGATCTGAACTTTGATCAGGCCAATGAGCTACTTGCTTTGTTTGAAAGATTAGGTTTCACCGCAAAGAAAGCAAATGAGAATGAGTACAAAAAGAAATTCAAAAATAATCGTGGAAATAACTTCGCAACACCAAAACAACTCGGGTTAATTAGAGGATTGTGGGAAGAAAGATCACGAAATAAGTCACCTGAAAGCTTAAACAAGTTTATTAAAAATATAGTAAAGATAGATGATATTACTTGGTTAAAGAAAGGTCATGTTTCAAAAGTAATAAAGGCGATAGAGAACTTATGAACTCAACACATGAACTTGTAAAACAATTGGATTATGAAAAGTATTTCAATGATGAAGAAAGGCTTATGATTGAAATCATTGGGATAGATAAATTCATCACACTGCTTGAAGAATTTAAGAGCACCTATTTTTATTTCTCTACCGAAAGGTTGAATGAAATAAAAAAGGAGTGGGTAAAAAAACAAGGCCGAAGCCAAAGCAAATTCGTGCTATGCAAAAAGACCGGCTTTTCGCAACGTACAATTGAGAGACTTTTAGGAGATCCTATTGATGATGAAGCTTCACTATTTGACTAGTATAATAATCCCTTGTTTAGTTGCACTGGCATTCAAAAAGCAAATAATAAGGTTTATTTATTTCATTCTGGGAGTTGAAGATGATGACAGGAAATAGTGTTCGCATTAACGGGAAAGAGATTTACGACAGAATCGTATCCGTATGCGAAATCGGAAACAAAAAGGTAGTGAAGCTACAAGAGAGAGGATTTTTCTTTTCTGAGGCTGTTGATGTAGTTCCGGAATGTGAACTTACAGTAATCTCAAAGGAGAAAAAGGCGTTTTCCATCATGCTTGACAATATCATATCAAAGCGTAAAACATCATTGGACTATTTGAATAAAGAATCGAAGACCGAAGAGTATTATAGAACAGATATAGAAATAGGAACTCTACTAACAATTAAGGCAGAGCTATTTATCAACAGCTAGGAAATATCAATATCAAAATCTATTTCCGAATATCCTAATATGGAATTAGCAATAGTTTCTTTTAATGCTAAATATGTATTACATTCTAATCTGGCGCATTTTTCATGAAATGCATCAATTAATACAGGTTGATACAAATTTAGCAAAGCAAAACATTTCTTAGCCGGATTGAATTTTTCATTGATCTGCTCAAATCCATCTCTTACAGGGAACCGATATTTATCTTCTTCTCCTATAGAAGAGAAAGGTACAATAAACACCGACTCGCAAGGAGGAGTAGTTAACGAACAATTGCATAACACAACACATGGCCTCATTTGCTTATCGTTAAGCTTGTCTTCCATGTAAATGTGTCTAGAGTTGATATAGAAAATATCTCCAGGTTGAGGGGGTCTCACTTTCTTTAGTATTTCTCTATTCATAATTTGGACGGAATTGTTTTAAAAACGCAAACTCTTCATGGTCTTTTCGTATTTGTTCTGGATATTTTACATCTTGGAATTTATTCATATGTTTAATTGCCATTAAGATACCAGGATGAATACTCTTCCCATGATCTGACATTTTTATATTTGGATTAACCAATACGGGTGATCCGATTTCTCTGTTATAAGGGTTATTAATATAATTAATGATAGGCTGAGTCTTGTATACAATGCTTTCAAGTTCTTCGGTAGAAAGATCTCCATATTTTCGAATTACCTTATCGGCTAGATTTTGGGCATAAGAAGGTAGTTGAATGGAGTAAGCAAAATCCATGTTAGCGTCAATATGAATTTTGACTTTGAAATCAGAATCCATTTTACGCTTTTTGTTTAATTCTTCACAGTCACCAAGTAATATATTGTTTTCTATGTTCTTTTGAATTTGCTGCTTATAGTTAGAAATAACCGGTCCGTGAGGAATTTTAATAAATTTTTCCTTTGTGAATCTCATTCCAAAATTACGGATATGGAAAAACTCGAAAAGATAGGTTAGTTTATTATAATGGTATAGTCCAATATTATCTAAATGGCTAGTAATATAATATGTAACCTTATCCAGTGTTGATAAGTTAGGTAAATCTATTTTTGTGCCCATATATAACCCTCGTTAAGACAAAAAATAAAAAAAATATTTTTCATGCCAAAGAAAAATATATTACTAACTAACAATTTTATTAGATTTGTTACGGCTAAAATAAACTTAATGTAACATAATTATCAGTCGGAGTTATACCCATTTTTATAAATTCGACTGACTCTTCTATGCTCGCGAGACATGGAGGTGTATTTTTAGTTACATTAGGGATCACCAGCCAAGAGTCAGTCGTTTTTTTTCTTTCCTCTTTCCCCCGTTATTTATAAATTAAAACATTCAACAAAAAAACATACTCTTGTTATGAAAAAATATATTATTCTCTTTGTTTTGTTTATTGTAACTATATCGTGTACTCCCAGAAAAGACATAGAGCTTGAAAAGAAAAAGGACTTGGATAATACAAGAGGAGTCTTCGGATTTTTCTTAGGGGACACCATAACAAAATTTAAACCTAGTCAATTGAAAAAATTCCCTCTTTCAGACGGAGATAGCGTTTATCATTGCACCGCAATGGGCATCCCGAAGGAATATCTTGGGATCAAGATCAAAGAAATGAATGTAAAATTCGATCATGAAATAATAACTCGAATTAATATAGACTTCAATGATAGACTTAGTTATCTTCATTCTTTTAGGGATACAATCACTGGTTTATATGGTAATTCAGACAGGTTTAAAAGTAATGCTTATGGTTACGATGTTTTTGGATACGAATGGGAAGGAAGAGATATTAGAGTTGAGGTATATCGCATTGACGGAGATAACAATATTAGTATACAATCCAATAAGTTAGATAATGAAATATACCGAAGATTTTACTATTGAGTTTATCTTAAGTAAAAATCCGCAATCAAAGCATTTAAGAAAAAAAACACAATAAGTCCCAGCACTCCTTACAAATTTGCTAAAGCAACAGAATTCTTCTTTATTGATCAATTCTCTTAGATTTTGTAATAATATCATTTTATGAAGAAATCAGCAATAAGGGCATTCATATGCAGATAGTCTTCGTCTGTTAAGAACATAAACGGTCTTGCCGGAATGACAATTTTGTGAGACATTACTTTTTGCGCAAAATTCGCTTTCTTCTCGGTAGAGAAAAGAGTTTTTCCTTTATTCTTTCCTCTTTTATGCTTTTTGAAATGAATTACCTTATTTTTGCTTTCAATCTCCCCACCAAATTGATGAATGGCTGCATAGACTTTATTTGTTGATACCATTGCGTATTCATTTGTTGATGAAGACTGAATTGACTTAGAAAGGGCTCCCTTGACCTGCAATATTTTTCCTGGCCAGCTACCCTTTTTACCCCTTTGCCGAATGGTGGATTTTTTAAGTGCAGGCCAAGGAATATTTCCACGAGCACCTTCTGTCTCAAAGTTCTTATCAACAGCACTAAGCATTTCTGCGGCGAGGATTGAATATAGTGGTTTCTTGTTCTGAGTAGCCTCCCAGAGAGGTTTTAATCCATCTTCCAATAGCATTGCTTTACTCGTTGTTTTTTTGTATAATTAAATCAGGTAGAGAAGCTGTCTGCTTCCGAGAGCATAAGGCAGTGGAATGTTAGACAAACTCGGTATTTGTCGAAACGGACGCCACAGAGAATCCTTAGCAAACTTATTGTTAAGGATTTTTTGTATATACCAATATACCCTTTCTTTTCTCGTTAGTGTTTGTGTTTTTTTGATGCATAATGTTCCATACAACATTTCCTTGCTTCCCAATCCTTATTGAAGAAATTAGATTATAATCCTTTCCTTTATTCCGAAGATCTTTTTTAAATAAACCTATGTATGTCAATCTATAACCATCTTCAAATTCCGTGAGATACACTTCAAATGGGTTTAATAATGTTTCTAGAAAATGGTTACAAAATCTTTCCCTGCCCTCTGGTCGCTTTTCAAATAAATGCGGTAATTTATCTTTTAGAATAATTACATCCGTGTAAGGGGTTTTAATTATTTTGGAATATCCAGTAATTCCTAATGTATTTGTTGCTTGCTCAACAGCAGAATCAATTGAACCACATCTCGGTAATATTCCCGGACGGGTGAAATAGGAATCATCCAATTGAGCAATATCAGGACGCTTATAATCCTCCCAACTCTGTTGATTTGGTATTGCAGAAGAATTGCCTTTTTCGAAGAATGCACTTTTCCCGGGATTGTATCTCCATTCTTCAGGAATAATAGAAGTGTCAAAATCTTGCCCTTTAGATAAAGAAAGTCCAGATCTTTCGAGTTCTAATTTACTCAAAGATTGTACACGACATGCACACTCCCAATCAGAGGGCGGGTAAATAACATCCCAAATTGGATCATCCCACCTAATAACTTTTCCGTGGAACTGTTTATGAGCAGGTCTTTTTGTCGGTCTGTCTAGTTGTATATATCTCCAATAAGGATGACTTTCAGATGATTCAAGCTGACTTTTATAACGTCCGGAATTATATGCTACATTTTGATTGATTCTATAGATTTTTTTTAGTCGTTGTGGAGAGCCAAGTTGAACAACCTTTTCCGGGTCAATTCCTACTTTAGGAGAATACCCAGGAACATCTTTTGCTTTTACTTTTCCCCACCATCCTTTCTTTTTTAGAATTGGCTCAAGTCTTTTTGCAAAAGTCTCGTAGGTTGTGCCATGTTTAAAAGAATTACATAATTCTTTGTGTATATCTCTCAGAATATCAAACTTCATTGCTTTGGCCACAGTAAAAGTCTTGGCGTGCGATTTCTGCCAAACCTCATTCCAATCCCATGAAGGTTTGTATCCTTTATTCTCAAACCATCTTACTATTTCCTCCGGGGATTTTTTTAATAGAAAATCTATATTAATATCACTCATGTCCTATCCAAATCAGATTATTAATAGTTGTTTAATGGCGGAATAATATGGCGTTAATTCCCGGTTAACTCTTCGTTAGCATCCGTCATACCTTGAAGTTCTTTAATGAATAATACCTTCGTAAGGACTTCTTCGAACTTCTTGCTATCCATTTCCGGGTAAAGCTTGAACAATTTTTCACCGAACTCCTTATTGTCTTTGCATTCAGAAGCAAGCTTTAAGATCGGAGTTATTAAATCATCGGAAAATTCTTGAAAGAGATCATTGGAAAGATCATTAAGTGATGTTTCCGAGAATTCGGTTAAACTAGGTCTCACTTCTTTTTTTACTTCCGGTGTTTTATCTACAAGATCAAATTCATCAGCTTTGTACCCGAAATTATTGATATAATAACTCTTGGTACGCTTAATAATTTGACCGCTTTTGTCGGCTGATTCCGAGAGGGTTTTATCTCTATCGGCAAATTCCTTTTTTGCGTCATCCTCTTCGTAGGTAGTAAATTCGGGATAGTTACCGGAACCGATATTAAGTTCAACCACCATACGGAATAGCTCAGTATAGAGTTCTTCGGGAAAGTCTTTTAATTGTTTGGCGAGATTGTAAACAATTTCATTTCCCGCATTGGCCGATGAGTAACCCCCCTTGCTTTGTTGTTCCGTGGACAGAGCGTTTGTCAGTATTGATTTGTCAATCATGGAATTGCACATATCAATGTACATTTTGTAGAGATCGCCGCTCTGCTTTTCGCCTGTTTTATGAAGGTTTACACTATTGCCTTCGGGAACAGCGATAACAGCATCTTGTATCATCATTGAAGCTCTAGTTACAAGATCAGCAATTTCATTATCTTTCCATCCGCTTGGATGCCTTATTTCAACATGCGGCATTCCAAATTTCTCTACAAAGACAGAAAAGAATTTTAGGCCACCACGCTTGAAGGTAACCGGCCAGAAACACCGGCTCAAAGCCTTGTCTCCGTAAGGGTTTTTATAAGTTGGTTCATTCTGCAAAAGAATGAATCTATATTTAAGATTTGGATGAGCTTCATTTCCAGTCAGAGGAATTCCATCCATCGCGTCCATTGTTCGGAGTCTTAAATTATTCTCCGAATCAAAATCAAACCATTCCAGGGGCTTTTCCAGCAACTTAGCCGGGAGCCAATTATTATCTACCTTCTCCCAAACAACCTCAAAAACTGTCATACCCCAAAAATGGGCATTGAGAGACTGGCTAATGCCGTCTTTGATTTTGTGCTTGTGTTGTTTAAGGTTAGCAAGAGCATCCTTACAGATTTTGACTTCTTTATCGGAAGCTTCTCCGGGTTTAATAAACCATTCCAGAGATTTTACACCGTTCTTAAGTCGAATTGTTGTAGATCCGACTTGATCATCCGCCATAAGATCTTCGTAAGCTCTATTGCTTTTCCCTAGTTTGCGGAGAACCGGATCGGGGTCAGGAAGAAAGTTGAACCAGTCAGTAATTGTTCCGGAAATAGAACTTCTCAGTGCAATCTCATTATCGAGAGACAACTCATCAAATGTCTTAAATTCCTTTTCGTTTATATATAACCCGTCTGCCATTAATAACCTCCAAAGTAATTATTAAACCTAGATAAACTTATCGGACGACCTCCCGAATGGATTCTAACATCCGAACCGTAGTTCCTGGATGCTTCCAACATTAAAGCTAATCCCCAGAAATTATCCGCATGTCCTTTTTCGTCCCTTGTTGCTTCGTAGCGTGTATTTCCGGCCGCAGTTTTTACGGCGCGAATTTTATAGAGATCATCACGCATTTCTTTGTCGCGGGGAATTAAAACTTTACAACCTTCTACAGACACATAAGTATACTCAGCCATCTCTGCCTTAGAGCTGTTTGTAAAGGTTACTTCCTCTACTTTATTGCTTCCGAACTTCTCTTTGGCTCTTTCTGCCATTTGCATACCTAATCCGGTTGCGTCAATGCAAGCCCGTCTCATTAACGGATGAGAAAGTAAATAATAGATATACTCTTCCTGCTTTGTAAAAGTTGTATCCTTTAAGGAAATTTTTAAGCGGGTGTAGATAATTTCTCCGAGAAGCTCACCAACTATTATTGAAGTACGGTCACTTTTTCGACCGACATCAATTCCGGCAAAAAGCGGACCGGTAGCTAAGGCAAATAATTTATCAATATCCTCGAATAGTATATTATCTCGCTCAATCGCATTAATAAGATCATAAGTAAGAAGATGGTTTGCGCTGTCGGAGCGTGGGATACAATAGAATTCTTCATCGATAGCCTCTTGAGTCATACCGGAGAAAGTATCTTCCAGAAACTCAGAAATATCTTCTTCGCTAGCTTTGTGTCCAAGTATCCTATCAACCAATCCTTCTTTAATAGCTCGATCAATCGGGATATTATGATGACTCCAATTTTTCATTGAGCCTTCTTTCCCTTTTTTGATCTCCTTAATAAGACTATTAAAAAAGCTTCCATCTCCGTTGTGGGTAGAAATAATTCTTACTCTATTTCCCCACATCATCGAAGGCTTTGCCGCGGTGAACATTTTTACCTGATCACGGTGATGAGCAAACTCATCAAGAATAATGTCACCACCTTTTGATCTGAATTTCTCCGGATTCGATGAAATTGCGTTTACCTGAACATCATTACTAAATACAACTCTATGAGCCGTTATATCCTGGTCTTTATCGATCAGCACTTCACCGATATGTTTGGCGGCAGTGTTTAATATTTTTGCCCACCACCCGACATAATCTATAAACTCCTCAGCTGCGGATAAATCAGCTGAGGAGAACCAAGTCTTTTTATTTTTCACGTTATCGCTGGCAGAGTCTCTTACTGTTCGATACGATTCTCCGTACGTTATACCGGTACGACGGGATTTTTCAACAATAGAAAACCGTGCCGGATCATTAATCCAATCCTTTTGATAACCGAAAAAATATTTCTTATCCATAATTGGTAATTATTAATTCTTTGTACATTTTGTTTTTTATAACCTTTTTGTTAATTCCGTTTGCTCTTTCGACTCTTTCAATGTTGAATTCCTTGAACATTTCTAAGTTTTCAGGACAATCGTCAATTGTAAGCAGAAATTTTCCTTTAAGGCTGCGGATTTGACTTAAGAACTCTTCGTAATCCATTCGACCGGTTTTATATTGATGGCCAAACCGGTAAGGAGGATCGAGGAAAAAGAAATTATCTTCACTATCATATAATGCGAAGATCTCCTTGTAGTCTCGATTCTCGATTTTTACTTTGTCGAGACGTTTGGCAACTTGCATTATCTGGTCAACCATTCTCGTGAGAGATTTTGTAGAGTTGTCCTTTTTGCTAGTCCCGTAATGTTCTCCTTGCGCGCCAAAGCTTCTTTTGATCAGATAAAAGAATCTGGCCGCCTTTTGAATATCCGTTATTCCTTCTCGAGTCAACAGATCCCCGAAAAGCTCTCTTGAGTCAATCATTAACTCAAGTTCTTTTTCAAGTGCTTCGGGATGATATTTCGCAACCATAAAAAGATTGGTTAATCTTGAGTCTATATCATTGTAGACTTCAAGATTAGCCCATCTCTCCTTTAGAAAAAGTAACCATCCCGCTCCACCGAATACTTCGATATACCCGTTGAAGTTTTTCGGAAAACGCTCCGCAAGTTTCTTTCTTAGAATTCGCTTTCCGCCTACCCAGCATATTAAGCTATCCATTTGTTCTTCCTTATAATTTGATAAGTAACAAGGGATTTTAGCCGATTTATATAAAAAGTTCTGAGTTATGCCAGTAAAGTGCGTTTAATACGCTTTAATCCGCCGTTAAAAACTCGGTTTATAATTTTCTGGTCTGTTTGTACCAATTGAGCCGAGAAAAGCCTCCTACGACGCTCCTAGAGTTTTTTTATAATCCGAAGATTTCTTTCTCCATTTGAGCAAGAGTTTCCTTAGAAAGCACTTTCTTTTCATCTTTCACTTCCTCTTTCGGAGAATCATCAAGAACGTCTCTTATATCATTGAAAGACTTAAGAGCCTGGATGTATTTGGCAACCGCAAAATGCAACATGGGATCATTATTCTCTTTCGCTTCCTTAATAGTTGATTTAATAGTATCTACAAGTGACTGCCGTATATCTTCACTTGCGTTACACCTCTGGTTTCTTAATGTAACCCAGTCAGCTTCATCTTTACCGTCCAAGTTATTCTTCCAATTGTATAAAGTTTTACGGCTGACCGGCTTGGATAAAACCTTTTCGATTGTACTCAGACCAAACCCATGCTCGATATAGTATTTTTTTGCTTCTAATCTTTCAGGTTTCATATCAATCAAAATTATAAGTTTCTTTTAACCGCTTAATCTTCTCGTCTTCTGCTTTAGCAGACTTTTGAATTTCTTTTAAGTGTTCGATTAATACATCACACTTATCGAAATCGATATTGAGATAATCTTTCTCGAATAAAATACTATCAATCTCTTGACGAAGAGATTCAATATGAGAGCCGGCACGAACACCAAGCTCCATCAGATGCTTCTTTGCTCCTTCCAGTTTGCCGAGAGCAAGTATTCTTTGATCATTCATCCAATAGTCTCCGAACTATTTTTTAATGTTATCAATCTTATCTTCAAGGGAAGTAAGTGTCTGTGCTAATAATGCTTTGTATTTGGTATCCTCTTTTACAATCTCCAGAATCGCGTCAGTTGTTTTGTTCATCTGCTCGTAAATCTGCTTTGTTTGCCTTTCCGTTGATTTTGTGGTGTGATACCAAATGAATAGAAGAACCCCCGCGATTCCTCCCTGGACAAGGTAATCCAAATATGGTAAGCCGGGCGGTTGGAATTGTTGAAGTTGCTGAAGCAATACGAAGCTTATATAACTCAACAAAGGGAAAATTTTAGCCATCATAAATAACACGCCTTGAAAAAATTAGAAAATACGAGCGCAAGGTAATTAATACCTATTCTTAAGGCATGCGACTGAGTTCGCGACAGAGTTTACGAAAAGGTCGATTTCGGTTCAGAATTGAGGTTTTTAGATTTGCACCAGAAAGATAACGAAACGCCGAACTTAAATCAAAACACGGATTAAAAAATGGCAACAATAACTCTTGACTTAATGAGACCAGGAGTCTGGAACGGGATAAACGTGACTAAAGAGTATATCAAAAAGATATTTAACTCAACCCGGAACCGGGAATATCAAAATGACGAATTCCCACACGTAAAAGGACATCCGCGCGATAATTCTCCGGCGGAAGGATGGGCAAACAAAAACAATTTGATAATTGACGATGACAATCATCTGAAGATAAAAATGGAAAAAGATGATCTGAATAAGAATTTCTTGGAAGAAATTAAAGAAAAGAAATTCAAAAACATCTCAATTTCGTTGAGACCGGATTATTCCATTCGGCATATAGGATGGTTCGGAGGGGCTCCCACTGCAGTATCAGGCTTAAAGCCGGCTTTTGGCGAAGGAACAAATTTCTCGGAAGATCTAACATTTAACTGTACCGAATTCAATTCTACCGAGCAAGACGAAGATATGATTATTGAGTTCTCCGAATTTGAAATCAGTCGTCATCAAATGAATACGGCCAAAAGACTATTCCGCCGAATCAAAAACTTTTTTATCTCAAAATATGATTTGGAAACAGCCGACGTATTAATACCGGAAGGAGAATTAGAGTTAGTTAACGATCCTTTTTACGTGTATAGAAAGGAAAATAACAATTTCTCAGAAATAGACAGGACCAGCAAAATGGATTTAACCCCTGAAGAAGTTCAAGAACTTCAACGCAAAGCAGATGAAAACAGCACTCTGAAAGCACAGTTGGCGCAAAAAGAAGCCGATGAGCGATACAGAAAAGCAATTAATTTCTGCGAGAAGGAGCTAAGCAATAACGTTACTCCGGCAATGAGACCTAAAATTGCTCATACAATTGCCTTTTTGGAAGAGAATTCCAAGCCAATTGAGTTTAGCGAAGATGGCTCTACCGTATCAGTTGATCCGTTAAGTGTATTTAAGGAAGTATTACAAAAGCTTCCACCAATGGAATTTTCCGAATACGCAAAAAACGGAAAGGACGAAGAATCGGAAGAAGATAAGCTCTACACAGAGGCTACAGAAATAGCTTCCGCACTAAACTAATCATTTAATAAAGGATATAGGTAAAAATGGAACTTGGAACTGAAACTGCAAGCTATACCCCGGAAAATCTACTGGCGGGAAATTTCCCGGTAGAGGTTATGCCGTTTACGGTAGCTTCCGGAGCCGGTGTAATTGCTAAACACACCGTTTTGGGAAGAGTGACAGCTACTGGGAAACTAAAACCATATGACGATGCGGCAACAGACGGAAGCGAAGTTGCGGAAGTTATTTTGGCCGAAGATATTGACGCTACTTCGGAAGATGTCCCGGTACAAACATACGTAACCGGCTCGTTCAACAAGGCCGCTTTGGTCGGAATTGATGACGTGGCTATTATCCAGCTTCGTAAAGTTGGAATCTTTGTAAAAGTAATTCTTTAATTAATTCTCGGAGAGAATAATGGTAATAGATGTATTTGAACAAGCCACCCTTGATGGTCTTGTTCAAACTATTAAGCAACCTACAACGTTTCTTCGCGATCGGTTCTTCGGCGAAGAAACCGTACAGGAACACTCCACTGACGCTATTTTAGTTGACATCGAAGTGGAAGGTGAAAAACTTGCGGCTTTTGTCTCAAGTGAGGAAGGTGCCGCAATAGTAGGAGGAGAAGGATATGCCTCCCAAATGGTCAAAACCCCGAACATACAGATGATGACACCACTAAAGCCGGAGGACTTCATTAATACCCGTCAGCCCGGTAGTGTTGGTATTACAGCTAAATCGGATCAAGCATTTAGAAAGAAAGTCTTGACGAAGCTGGCTAGAGAACTTAAGTCGATGAAAGACCGAACGACAAGAACGGAAGAATGGATGGCAGCTCAAGCCCTATTCAACGGAAAATGGTCTGTAACTCTTCCGCAAAACGGAAAGAAATATACTATTGATTTCAAACGACCGGCGGAACATGATATAACATTGACCGGGTCTGACTTGTGGACAGACCATGTAAATGCTGATCCGTTAGGTTTAATTGATCTAAAATCCAGATTAATAACACAATCAGTCGGCATTCAGCCTACATGTGTGATAATGGATAAAACAACCAAGGGACATTTCCTTGCCTGCGATAAAGTCCAAAAGGCTTTAGACAACCGAGGAATGAGACGAGGTGAGGTGGATACCACAAAAGAGGAACTCCAAGCCGGTGCTAAGAAATTCGCTGAGCTTGACGGGATCAATTATTACGAATATGATTCGACCTACATCGACTATGATGGTACAAGAAAATCATTCGTTCCTGACGGAAAGATTGTTTTAACCGGGAAATGCGACGGCAACAGACGCCATTACGGTCCGATAAAAGATTTTGACGCAATGCCGAATATCGTCAGACGATATTTCTCAAAAAACTGGGTGCAAAAGATGCCGTCAAAATGGTGGTTATCACTTGAATCGCATCCGCTCTTAGCAATGCATCAACCTCAGGCAGCCGTAACCATTAAGGTGAGGTAATTATGGCCGAGGAGTTAGTTACTGTAGAAGTTAGTCGGGAAGAATGGGTTGAAAAGGACTTCAAAAGAATTGTCGGGGAATATACTTGTCCCGCAGAAGAAGCCAAAAGGTTGATAAGATTATCCCTCGCAAAGCTAATTACAAAACCGAAGGAAACACCAAAAACCGAGAGTGTTCCGGAATTAAAGAAGGCTCCGGAGGAAAAGTCTATCGATACTCCAGATACTAATGAGGAAGATGAGAAGATAAGCACCAAAACGGCTGAAGAATATCCTGATGACACTTGGCGTGTCCCGGATATAAAAAAATGGTTAGATGATAATAAAATAGAATATCAATCTACCGCAAAGAAAAATGAATTATTGAAACTAATACCTAAGCAGTCCGCATAACACACAAGCGATACGCTTGTCGAGATCCCGGAGGAGTGCCACCTCCGGGGTATTTTTAAGGAGAATGAATGTATTGCACAATAGATGACATACGAGAAAACTATATCGATGAAAACACATTGATAAACCTTCTTGATTCTGAAAACCGTTCTCGTCATACAATAGATTTGCAGAATCCGGAAGATCCAATATCGAAGAGAATTGAAAACGCAATTCTCGACGCATGTGCGGAAATCGATCCCTTTTTGGAACCGCTTGGAATTCTTCCATTGATTAATGTTCCTCGTCGTGTGAAATATCTGTGCGGTATGATTACTAAGAAAAACATTTATCAGCGCAATCCGAGTTACAGCGATGAACTTCCGGAGCAAGTTCTGGAGGATTACAAAAGGTGTATTGAGGATTTGAGGTTGATAAAGTCGAAGAAGCTGAGCTTAGGAATAAAGCTAGATTCTCCATCAGCTTCGGCATCAAGTGAGGTAAAGGTAAACAAGACTGAAGCGGATCAATATTTTAGCGCGAGCATGCTGAGCAGATTCTAATGACAACGTTTGAGACGATATACAGTTCATTCACTCCACCGAGGGAATACAAAAAGACAAGAGACGAAGTATTTGCTGGCATTTCACGCAATAAGTATCCCTCTTGGGAAGGTTGGGTGCTTATAGATCTTGAAAAGGATATGCACGGGAAAATTAGAAATCCGGAATTGCTATTTGAAGAAATTGAAGAGACTGTAAAAGCATTTTACAAACGAAATTTCTATTCGCCGTTGCATTTGTCTCATTTTCCAAAAGGAATAGCAGAGCTACTATACTCAATTGCCTTAAATAACTCTGTTGATAAGGCGGCAAGAGTTTTACAAAGAACAATAAACGCTCTTAGTAATATAGACTCATGCTATAAAAAAGTTGAGGAAACAGGGCTTATCGAATCGATTACGCTTTATGCTTTTTATGAATGTATGCAAAATTATGATGATGATGAGATAATAAAACATATAAAGACAAGTCGCATAGATATGAAAATGAGATTTGATAGTCAAGACATGGTAGGAGTTTTCCAGAATATTCATCGGCCAATATTGGCCACAACATAAAAATGGAGGTAACATGAGAAAATTAGGATTCGTCACTTTTTTAATCCTAATGCTTTTTAGCGCAGAAATGTTCGCTCAAACCGGTACCGGTCCGCCTGGTAATGAAATCGATTATTTCGCGACGATTCCGGCTCTTGCAATTCTGGTAACAATCGTTTCCGGATACATAAAAGAAGCCTTTAAGTTGACCGGATCCCCCGCTCAATATTTATCGTGGGGAGTTGCAGTAGTTCTTTCATGTATTGGTTATTTCCTAAAGATAGGAGTATTCGCTACCGTCGAATGGTATTACATATTTATCTACGGTTTAAGCGCAGGCTTAATTGCCAACGGCTTATTTGACTGGGACGCAATTAGAAAGTTGTTGCAGTTATTCAAGGCACATACACCTATTGTTCTCGCTATGGTCATATCAATTCCTTTCGTGGCATGTAGCGGTTCCGGTAACATCACTATAGAGGAAAAAGGAATAGCAGAGACATCGAAACTGGTTTCGTTGACTTACAACACTATCGAAGAGACGCAAAGCGCAATTAATAAAGAGAAAGGTGCTTTTGCAATTGCTGTTGATCTGTTGCCCGATGTTCTTAATTCCATTGAGGTATATCAGAATAAGAATGAATTGATTCTAGAAATTATAGATCTGGAAGAAAGTGAGGTGGCCTTTTTGGCCGGCAAATGCTCGGATTATAAAATCGTCAATTCTGACTTCTACAAAGATGTAATGAAGATACTGTTGTATTCCTTAAAAACCACATTGCTTCAGAGTTACACAAATAGTGAAGGAACGGTTTTTAAGGTGAGGAAATTTCTGATTCATGATAAATCAAGTATAGAAACAAAACTAAGCGATTATGGCTGAAGAAAAGAAATATAAAGAATTAGAACCTAATCCGGCTCCGCTCCAAAATCCGGAGCCGGATCTCAAAGTAAGTATTTTTGAGCGCGCAAGCCTTTTTGTGAAAGAAAACAAATTTGCGATACTGCAAACACTTGGTGTTGTGTTAAGTTTTTTTAAGCCCAAAACAGTAGCAAATAAAATCGGGAAAATACTAACGATTAGCGGAAAAGGAAGAAATGCAAAGAGTAAAGATTAAAGACATAATGAATCTTGTAAAAAAGAAGCTTGAGGATGGAGTAAAAGCTTTTCCTCAAGAGCATCGAAGAAGTGTTGAAATTCCGGTTTATTTGGCGGATTATAAATTAAATAACCTATTTGGTGTATTTCTCGTTATTCCACTTGGAGGTGGTTTTGGTGATTCCAAAGCCTCTAATGTGATTTTGCAAAATCACGATATTCAGATTGGTGTACTTGTTGGTATGCGCTGTATTCACTCCCATCCAAGACCGGAGGAATACGTAGAACTCGCTATACGTTCTCTTACCGGAGTCGAAATCGAAGAAATTGATAGAACAGATAGAAAAATCTACCCAATAAAATGGGAGCCAGTTGAAGAACTGTGGAAAGCGGACGAATGGTGGTATAAAATCACTTTTGTTGTTCCTAATGTAAATTTAGAAGAATGAAACAAGGAGTATAAAGCATTATGAGTAAAGCCGGATTTTCCCAAATTGGGACTTGTAATAAGGGGAGTTTATTGTCAACTCCTACAGACCAAATTTTAATGGGTATACGAGAAAACTCTACACTTAATATAAAAGATCATAAACAAGTAAAGGATTATCGTGAGAGGCCTTTGCGCAATATGATGAATTTTAAGTTCGAAGGCTCGTCATTGCAGGCAACAATGAAAATGTTAAAGCTTTTTACCGGTTGGGCTGCCGATGGCGCAGATGTCCAACTTGTTACTAATCCGCAGGTTGCGGGAGGCAACGGGAAAAGAGTTTTCCACTTTGTTGGAGATAACTCATGTGGTATAGGGTGGAAATATAAAATAGACAAAGATAAGAGAATCTTTAACCCAACTTTTGAAGTGGCCATGGAACATGACAGGGCGGAAACATTTATCGATGGAGCTGATTCAACAGATCAGGTTGATTTAGGAACTACAGGCGATGGAGCTGATATGTCTTTATATAAAGCACCATATTTTTTAGCGTTTGAAGCTCCCAAAACAACTGCGTTATATTCACGAAAATCTATTGTTGAACGAGATCTACAACTCGAGACAGTTGGGAAAAAATCCATCTATAATGAAGACATTGTGGATTATATCAAGGCTACATTGTCAATTACAGCAAGTGAAGCAGATATTCCCAATATCATTACTCAGATTACAAAGCCTCTCGGCTGTTCAACAGTGTGGAAAGAGAAAAATGGTGACTCAACTTATATGGGGTTTGATTTTAATACTGGTGTCCTTTGTCAAAGTGATGAAATCAAAAACGACGATAATGACAACACCATAAAAGCTACTTTTACAGGCAAAATCCCGATCTATGATATTATTTGGGATTTTTCAGCAGCAGCCGGTGGAGATGCCACAGCAGACGGAGTTGTCGGTGGTACTATGAAATTTGGTTATTAAAACAACATAGGTAACAGAAATGAATGAATCAAAAGCAGTTGTAAAAAACGGAGTTTTATTTATTCCCTATAAAGGGAAAACTAATAAAGCAGTATTGAGAGTATTCGATAAAGACGGAAATCAAAGTTGTTATCGATCCTCAAGACTTGGAACTCTTAAGCAAGACAAAGACGGCTTTACAGCGTCCGGAATAGAGGGATTAAATGACTGTCGGATTGAAATAAAAGACTTAGAGAGCAAGAAAACGATTTTGGAAGTTAAACCGAGTTTCGAGGTTGTGAATGGAAAATAAGTCATTCATTGTAGGGGGTAAAAAATGTGAATTACTCGATTTGGATGATATTTCACTTGACGAAGAAGATCGCTTATCAGAAGAACTTAACAAGTTTACTACAATTGAAAATATAGTTGATATTAAATTCGGGAGTAATAGTGAACTGAAAGATTTCCTTTCATGCATTATAAAAAGTAAAGAACCTATTGACTTCGGAAAAATCACTCGACCACAGGCTTTAGAAATGATTAAAAGTTTTTTTTTAATCTTAATAAGAAGAGGAATTTCTACAAAGAACAGCATTGGAAAATTGAACAGAGAATTTCTCAAGGGTACTCAGAATTAAGGAAGCTTGGATCAAAAATAAACGATAATACTATTCCAGATTTAGCAAAAGGAGAATTGGAATATACCTATATGGATTCGATTCTTCTCTTTGTAAGCGGATGTGATGTATCTAAAATTCCAATAATCAGAAGAACAAGCCTTAGATACGTAAATCTGTTTTATCACAATAAGCTTCTTGAAACACTGAATGAAATTAATAGAATGATTTTAGAGTATAAAAAAATACTAAATAAAGATAACAACCAAGAATAAGGATATTCCTTTGAAAGAAATAGTCCTACAATTGCGAATTGATGGCGAACAAGGGATTCAAACTGTACGCATAACAAAAGAGGAATTAGACAAGTTGCTTGCAAGTGCAACAAAGGTTGAGGACGAATTTACTAGCACCTATCAGGCTATTTCCAGAGAAGCACTAAAGTATAATGCTATATCAGATCAAACTGTTGATAGTATGGCCGATTGGATTCAAAAACAAAGCTTCACTCAAGCCAATATTGAAAAAACAATCAATGAATTGGTAAAGCAAAACAGAGCTTTGGATATAAATTCCAAGGAATGGGTCAACAATGCTAGAGCTGCCGAAAATATCAGAGCAGCTTATCAAAAGGTAACTCTTCAAAATCAAGGTCTTTATAAATCTCAACGTCCTGTAGTAGCAGGAGCTTCACAAATGAATAATGCATTCGGCCAATTAGGATATGCAATAGGTGATGCCTCAATGTTTATGGTAGATGCCAGAATTGGAATGATGAGTATCGCAAACAATATCCCTATGGTAGTTCAAATGTTGAGCTTGGCACGTACTGAAATAACATCTACTGGAAAGTCTCTAAAAAGTGCTTTAGTAGCTTCATTGATGGGGCCTGGTGGATTAATGATCGCAGTGAACGCTGTTGTTCTAGGTATGCAAATTCTTCCTTCGTTATTCGGAGACGTAACCAAATCTGCAAAACTGCAAAAAGAAGAAATCGAAAAGCTAAAAAATGAGTACAAAAAATTAACAAAGGCTCAATTAGAAAATCAGCTTTCGAAAAAGCTTGATGATTTGAAAAATATGGAGTTTTCTCCGGATTTCTTCGACCTGCTCATTAGTGGAATGACAAAATCTGGTGTTGTATATGACCGAACAATTGATGGGAGAGTTGCAAAAACTGTTCAAGAAATTGGAATAATCCAAGAAACAATAAAAAATCTTGGAATTAGAGAGGATATTCAAAATAGAATAAATATAAACCAAGAAAAACTTAATACCCTTAATAAGGAAAATTACCAAACAAGAGTTGCCGAAGCAAAAAGTTATAAAGAAGCTGAAGAAACACTTGAAAAATGGATAAAGGCAGATGAGAAAAAACTCGATATATTGAACAATTCTGATCGCATAGCAAAGGATGAAAATGAGAAGAAAATACAAGATTTCGAAAGAGCTCAGGAACATGCATACGCTTTGGCCGAATTCGAAACTGATAATGAACTAATTCTTTTAAACCTAAAAAAAGAACAGTTGCAAAAGCGTCGTGAAGAGTATGAGAAATATGGTAAGGATGTTACGGAAATATTGTATGACTTGGAACTAGTAGAAGTTGAACTTGCGAAAAAGAGTAAGCCATCCCCTATAGTGGTCGAAGATCCGGATGATCTATTTCTCGACGATATTGCGAAGAAAGGAGATACAAATAAATATGATAAATCTGAACAAGCGAAGTTAGATCGGTGGTATCTAAGAGAAGAAGAGAAGATTCGCCAGTACTCAAATTACAATCAAATGAAGATAGCATTAGATGAAGAATATCGGAGAAAAAGTGAGGAGATTGATACTAAAATATTGCTTTCTAAAATTGCTACTTATGGACAAATAGTCAACGCAGCCGCTTCTGCCTTTAATCAAATCTATTCTGCAGCTGAAATGAATGTTTCAAGAGAAACCCAAGCATGGAAAACCAAAGAAAATAGAAAATTGGATACAGAACGCAAAATTGCATTAAAGCATGCCAGAACATCTCAGCAAAGAGAGAAAGTAAATGAGCAATATGACAAGAAGCAAGAAAAACTTGAAAATGAGGCACAAAAGAGAGCCAAGGAAAAATTAATAGTATGGTTCCGATTAAAACAAGCCGGAGATATAGCAGCTACCACTATGAGTACATATAAAGCAAGTACCTCGGCATTGGAACCACCTCCTGTTGGATTAGGTCCTATATATGGCTGGCCACTAAAAGCAGCAATAATTGCCGGAGGTTTGGCCAATGTCGCTATTATTGCATCTCAAAAGATCACGGCATATGAACATGGTGGGATTTTGCCAAAAGGAAAACAAGGCTTTTTCGAAGGATACGAAAATGAAATTGTTGCTCCGGAAAAATCATTTGCGCAGGCACACACTGAAATAATGTTTACGACAATGAATGTTCTACAAAACGAGCTGAGAACTGGGAATTATTCACCTAATTCATCAAATAACTCAGAACTTCTATCAGAAATGAAACAAATGCGCTCGGAGTTTACTAAGCTTGCCGGAGGCGGTATAAAAGCTTATGTGAGCGAAAGAGGTTTCCGAAAAGCATATAAAGAAAACCAAACAACAGATATGAAACAAGGCATATGAAAATAGAATTTCAAATATATGGCAACGAATCGTGGGAAGACTGGAGCAATCTAATGACATTTGCTCCCCGTATACGCAAAAAGGTGGAAAGCGAAAATGCCGGAGAAGCCGGATTGATTGTATTTGATAACACTCAGCTTGAGTTTTATTATGTGCCTAATAATGCAGTCTGGAATAGATTTAGTGGAGAACTTACAATCGCACAAAGGTATTTGATAAGAATATCTGAGCCAAAATCCGATGGAACACTAGTGCAGCTTTTTGAAGGGATGGTAGATTTTAGTACGATTTCAATACCGGATTTAGAGAATACGATCTCTTTTGATGTCGTGGACAAACTTTCAGCTCTTAATGTTGTGTCTGCTGAATTAACCAGAGATAAGAAAAATACCTTATTTGATGTAAACCCGGATACCTCGATTGATAAAATATCGGTAGAAACAAATGCTGCATCTTCAACAAAACACCACAAGTGGATTCAGCTAAAGTATTTGGATGATACCCTAATCAAAGAAATTAATCATTATAACACCCCTCCTTTGGGAAGCACTATTAAAAGCCCATTTGATGGGAAAAGTTGGTCTTTTGTAAAATACAAAGGAAAGAAAAAAATTGAACAATATGATACATTAGCACCAATTTACTGTGATCTAATTACAAATGATGTTAGCTATCCACAACCTTCAAATAATTTTAAATATATTACAAATATTGAATATCTAGATTTTTTGTTTAATCAAAAAGATATTACAATAAAAGAATATCGTCAATCTTATGAATTGCATTATCAAGATGGCGGGGATAATTATACTCATACACTTGAAGAGGGTTATGAAATTGTAGCTCTTGATGCGATTGCTCTTATTCAATCGATTTATGAGAAAGTATGGGGTAATGTAATTATAGATAATAGAACGGGAAGTCAAACTTATCCTATTCCTCTTGAGCATGCTTTGAAATTAGTGGATGAAAACCCATTAGGGGAGCATCCTCTTGATGCAATAAAAAAACTTGCTGATTCAATGCAATGCTATATTTGTGTAAATAACCTTGGACAGCTTGTAATTACAAAAAGACAATATTTACAAGCAACAGGAGAAAGCAGATCCTTAGGTACAACAAAAAAAATAGAAGGAGAAAAAAAATTATTTTGGGATAAATTAGTGGATGAAGTCAATATTACGATTGATAGTTGGCTAGTTAATGACAATGAAGAATATTTGTCAAGTGCCAGAACTATAAGTAAGAATCCAAACATAAAAGCCAAAAACAGCCTTGATAAAGAGGTTCTAGCATGTGCTGCAGCTTTAACACAAGAAGATCTCGACTATCAGGCACAGCAAATGGCAGAAGATTACTTCTCATTCTATGGGATGCGACATGAAGCTTACCCGATGACGTTAAATCTGGATGACAATACTATCTATTGGGGGTTGCTGGATATTTTGCATATAAATGGGAAAGAATTCTTTTTTGATAAAATTGATATTGATCTGGAAGAAAAGGTGGTTGAAATTGAGGCGGTTAGTCTTGATGTTTACAATTATGATTTAAGCCAAGTAAATGTAGTAAAAAACGCTAAAACAAGTAGTTCTTATAGTAGTTCATCTGCAGGTTCCTCAACTACACCTACAACACCAACCTTGAATGCTACATTGACAGCATTGTCAAACCTAGGTTATGTTCCCGGCATTGTAACACAAATTGCCCCTGCTGGCTTCACGAAGCGCATAATAGAAGGGACAGAAAATCAAGTCATTGTTGAAAACCCGGATGGTGTTAGTGGGGATTTCAAAATTAAATTACCCCAAAATATAGATTCCTCAGCTATACCGGAATTCGGATCTGTATTGTTGAATACACTTACCGGAGATAAATTAGTAAGAACTAACTCAGCCGGCCAATTAGTTAGCGCAAATCTAATTGATTATATGTCCGGAACTGAAAATGGGGTCTACGCATATGAGAGATCCGATGGAAAAGTTGAGTTAGGGTTAAGCCATAATATCCATGTAGGCGGAAATATAACCGTTGACGGTGATATTTATATCGGCGGAAATATTAATCAGGTAAATGTAACCGACCTAAACGTACAAGATAAAGTAATTAATCTAAACGTAGGGGGCGATAATACAACTGCAATCGGTTCCGGTGTCTCCGTGTTAGGCGATGGTGGAAACGACTTTGCAACAATGATTTTTAATGGACTTGAATGGGCGTTTAATAAGCCATTAAATGTTTCCGGAACTGTACAGTTAGCCCAAGCCACAAATAGCAATCATGCCGTAAGAGCTGATAGAAATTTACAAATCAAAGGTACGGCTAATCAGGTTATTATCTCTGATGAAGCTTTCTTGGACTTAACCGCGGATCGATCTTGGATTCTTGGATTGCCTCAAGATATTCATACCGGCGCAAATCCTATTTTTAATAATCTTACACTCTCAGGAAGAATAGATCAGCAAGGAACTGATGATTCGGAATTCGGATCTAAAAATCTACGGCCAAAGCAGAAATACTACACTAATCTAGGCACAATTCAAGATAAATTCTTGAGTCTGCACGCTGCCGAACTGTGGGTCGAAACATTAGTGGCGCAAGATACTATCGCTACTATTGGCGGTCGCGTATTAGTTGGTCCGACAACATCACTATTGCATGATGTTGACAATGTGGCTGCTTTTATTGATGTAAAGCATAATAATCTTAATCAATATGATATTGTCTATCTCGAAGCAAATGCGAGAGTAGAATTTATGCAGATCTCTTCACCCGCTCAAGCTTTGCCGGATGAAGGTTTCCGGTATAATGTTTGGAGAAATCGAGACGGTTCCGGAGCAAATACATGGTACGCCGGAGACGCTCTCTTTAATACCGGTAACACCGGTTCCGGTTTCATAGATCTCTATTCTCTTCGTTCAGTGAAATCGGTTAATCAAGCTGGTCCGACAATCGTAGGTAATGTTCGCAATTCATCTACCTACAACGATTGGAGCGAACACTGGGGTATCGGAAACCTTAGAGGAATATACGGTTACTCAAATGATCAATACGGTGTAGGACTAGGCAGATACGGAAAGAATACTTCATTTGTAACGGTTGATAGCACCGATGGAATTCGTTTTCGTTCCAGAAATAATATAGGGACAGAATCGATTCTATCACATTTCAAAATGGACGGTTCCGGCTTTTTAGCTTCCGGTCGCATTAAGTGGGATACGCTTGGCCACACAGATATTTGTAACTGGAAACTTGATGAATCTTCTTTGGCTTCTCCGGAGGTCACAAAAGACGATTCTTTGTATCAAATGAAGTTAAACGCTTCCGATAACTTAATCGGTGCCCACTTGTTCCTTGATAAGCAGGCGGCGGGTAATCCCGGTTTTATTTCCTTCGGTTCTATTTTAGACGGGAATGGCCAAGTTTCAGATAAGTTAGGAATTGCCTATACGTCAATGAATAAAAAGTATTTCGAATTAAGCGATAAGAATAAACAGATTGCTAACTGGTTCTTTGATGAGCAAAAGTTTTATAACCAAGATGTTAGCCTTGAGGCATCGGAGACGCTAAAAGGTCTTGCCGTAGCTGATCTTGTTAAGATAGGTGATTTTGCATCTGAGAATCTCACAAATGTATATAACGATATTACGGCCAATGTGTTTAATGCCCCAACAATTGAAAGCGGTTGCATTGGAACCGAGAAGTGGGAAAATGAAGGAATAGCCGATTTAAGTGAGCCAACTCTATCCCTTTACTCTTCTTATTTATGCTCATATATCCCTTCTAATTGCGGAGGATTTTTCCGTCATAAAATAACTCAGTCTTTTAAGAATGACGAATATCTGTCCGGTAAAATAGTAAAGGTGGAATGTAGAGTAAAAGTAGAAGACGCGCATCAAGAATATAAAGAAGATGGTGGTGATTTGGTCATCCGAGTAGCATACACCTACAACGGGGTTTTGCATTGGAAAGATCTCTTCGGTGCTACTATTCCGGACGGTCTTCAAACATCTGTGGAATACGATTTTACCGGTTCTAACGGATTGGAAATAATAATGCCGGTTGATTGGGAAAATCCAAAACTAGAATTTATTCTTGAACGAGGTGCACAAGCTACGAATTTCAATCCTCATGATTTGTTGGTCAAGGATGTTAAAATTAACGGATATACAACTACAAAGTCTCGGTTAAATAGAGATGGTCTTGAATTATACAATTCGCCACAAACGTTTTTGAGGTTCGGGTATAATCGTTTTGAAATGGGTTGTAGCAAATTGTTAATAAACGGTTCCCGCGCTTCTCGTTGGAGAGGGATATTTTCGGAAAACCCGAAATTCGATAATTCTCCCGGCGATACAGCCGAAATTGGCGGAGTAGCAAAATACTATAATGGAACAACTTGGAAATCATTTTAAGGAAGAATTATGAAAAACGAAACGCAAGAGGAAGTTAAAAATACTTTGGCTAATCATCCTTTATCTAATGAGGAGAGGCTAACATTGCTAAGCTTAACCCAAGGTCAAACTATTGCTTCTCTACAAATAGAAAACATGGAATTAAAAAGACAAAACCTCGCAGCATTATATCAAAAGACTTTGCAACAATACTGTGATTGTGCCGGAATTCCCGGAAATCAAATAACTCAGGTTAATCTTGAAAGCGGAAATATTACTTATAAAGAAGTAGAAGACAATGGAAAAGAAAACGCTTAATATTACATACTATCGTAGTAATTCGATCCCTTTTTCTTTTTTCGTTAAGGGAAACCTTGAGGGATGCAAATTGCGGTTTTGCGTGAATTATAATGAAGAAATGACAGCGCAAAGGATATTCACGGTCTCTTCGGAAAATTATGATGGTGTTCCGGGAGAGCTTTTGGCCGAGTATGACGAGGAACGTCAACGCACAAAAATAACCATTACACCAAATCGTGAGTATACGAGAACAGTACAAAAAGGAATTTACTTCCTCTCTCTCTCGGCTATTAATAGCAACGGAGAGTATTCAACTATTGCGTCCGGGTCTTTTGCATTACTCCCCGAAGGTGAAAATGAGTTTAATGGTTTCCCTGACGAGCCTTCGTATGAAAAGTACCAAAAAGTTTCATTGGAAGGCTCAAAGAATGATAGTATGCTCTTTATTAATGACTCTAAAATAGTGATCCGAGATCTCGAATATATCAAGAACTTCTTTAATCTGTACTCTCTTGATATGATCGACAAAACAAATGAATGTTTCGATTTGTTTAACCCTTCCGGAGCTGAATGTTTGTCGTTAGATGAGAATAGACAGTTTGTTAACTCGTCTGAGAAAAATAGTTGGAACTCTGCTGTAGCTGTTAAGCATGAACATGGCAATAAAAATATACTCGATCTTACCACTGCCATCTATGACATCATTACAGCCCAAAAGGTTGAAAATATAGAGCCGGAAGCGAATAAGTATGTTCATCCGGCGAGCCATTCGGCCGATATGATTGATGAATCTGCAGATAAGAAATTTTTAAGTGAAAATCAGAAATATGAACTGATGTTGCATTTCGCAATAAATGAAGTTTTTGACATATATAATGTATCAGGAGTATAGCAATGAAAGCAAATGTAATATTAATAAAACCAAGTAGTGAAGGCATAATTCCTATTCCATTGTCTTCCCCGCTTGAAGTCCATGAGCATTCTTCGCCGGGTGATTTGGCTATTGTATACCCAAAGTCCTACGAAATAGGGCAAGAAAGACTAATTTTCCCAACCGGAGTAAATTGGGATTTTCTCGGAAAAGTAGAAATAATCGGTTCAAATACAACCGGCACTGTAACAGATAACGGTATTCAAGTCGATGTTAAAATTAACGGAAATCCCGTATTCCTAAACACAAATGAAAATGTTTGCCCGTTTAATTTAAATAGTGCTTCCACGATAAACTGTAGCTATGAATATTCAGCTAAACTATCCTTTGATATTTTGAGCCAAGGAGAGAATTGTCAAATTGTTGAAGAGAAAAACGATTTCAATTTGGGAATAACTGCGATAAAAAAACATACGCGAGATGGTGAATTTTCTTTGGAATTTGATAAATCAATTCCTGGGGGATATGGAATAGATCTAAAGAATACTATTCTTATTGCTGACAATTTTGCTTATGGAATCGTTGAATCAGTAGGGATATTGTCAAGATCACCACTTAGAATTCTATTTATAATGAAGGATGCTCCACTTTCAGCATCTGGCTATCCGGATTATGAATGTGCGATAGTACCTATTTCCTTTTGTATAACTGTTGGCGCAAAAAAAGTATATGAAAAATTAATAACCGTATAATTGGGGTATGTTATGAAAGCAAATATACTAATCCACCGTCAGGTGAATAATGGTTGTATTTCTATTCCTTGCAGTTCGATATTAGAAGCAAATACATTTTCTAAAGAAAGAGATTGCTTAATTGTCTATCCGGGAATTTACAATATCGGGGATAATAGCATTATTCTAAAAAGTAATATTACATGGAAATTTATAGGGTCGCCGGAGATTATCAGTACCTCCACGGCCGGCACTTTTTCGGATGATACTTATGAAGCTCATGTTATTTTTGAGGGAAAGCCGATTATTAAAAATTCAAATGGAATTGGTTGTTGTTTTAATTTACAGAACGCAAATTCAACAGTTAAAGGATTTTGGTGGAATTTGACTATGGATCTTCACTTTTATCCGGCACCATATGCTAATCCAGAAAAGGTTGAATTATGGGTGCAAAGAAATGATATGGATCTCACATTTACTTCAATGGAACATATTTCAACAGGCCAATTTAAGATTATATTCAATGATGTAATTCCGAATCGATATGATGTTGATAGAAAGTTTGATGCAAAAATAAGGAGTCAAAATAAAAAACTATTTTCAGCTGGTATCTCTGGGGAAAGCAACTTTTTATATTTTCATATAAAAAATAAAGAAACTGAGGAATATGTAGATCCTGGAATGGGTGAGAAAATAACTCTAGATTGTAGTGTCTTCCCTCAAAAGCCTCAAGCGTTAACGGTATTTGCATCATGATTTTAATTTCTGATATATCATTCGAACATGCGGTTAATATTTCCAAAGCAATAAAAAAGGAAATTTACGTCGAGCCTTTTGTCAGTCTTGCTAATGATTTGGAAGCAGATCTTCTAAAATGTGTTGGGCTGAATATACCAATTTTGGTTAGATCAATGACGGGAGCTATGGAGAATATCGAAATTGCAAAAAAATATTACCCAAGAGTTTTATGCGTATTTCCCGCTGGTTCGAATGAATTCACAAATGTATTTTCTTTAGAAATCCCTCAGCCGGCTCTAATTACTGGAGCCGGAGACGAGCATAATGAAACCGGCTATAATATTGAATTCTTCGCTCCGGATGAAATTACCGTAGAGCCTGATTATTCCAGTTTTTCAAACGGTACCATTGCCGGCCAGATAGCAAAGATTATGAATTATCGAAATTGTGGCCATTGGGAAGCTCGTTACTGTGCCCGTATGACATCAAGCCGAAATGGGAATTGGGATGAAAAAGACGGATATGGTTTAATCGATGTGAATGCCGCAATAGTTTATTCTAAAGAAATAGCCCCTGATCCTTTTGTAGAAAAAACAGATGTGGATATTGAGTTAGATTCGTTGTTTTATGCCTAATAAAAGACTCATTAACGAGTCATTAAGATAGAATTAAAGACTGACATTTTGTCAGTAATTTGACACAAACTGAAATCTCAAACCTGATGTATCAAATTCTCAAAATTAGCGTCCGGTTATAACGGGTAGAGCGAAACGAAGTAAGGGTGGAGAAATATGTTAGAGTTTTAAGTAAATACACCCCTTCTGTTGTGCGGAGCCCCTATTTGCGGAGAAATAGCGTAAAGCTTTAAGTAACTAGCGCTGATGAATGAAGAAATTGCATATAGGTTTAAGTAACTGAGCCGGGAGGGTGAGGAAATGAGATGGTTGGGTGAAGAAATTAGTTAAGGGTTTAAGGGGAAAGGCAAAAGTAAAAAGAGAAAAGTAAAAAGAGAAAAGTAAAAACTTATTGCAATGTCACTTCGAACAGCTTCAGGGTTTTATTGATTATTCAATGTTATTATCATCTCGTTATATGATGAATTTCCGAATGGGGATCGGTTTGTTTCTTCACTAATGATTACTATTTTTATCTTCGAAAAAGGGAGATGAAATGATCATTAGAAAAGCGACCAAGGAAGACGCGAAAAATATTGCCTCCCTCGCGGTGCAAGTGTGGTTGGATACTTACGCTGTTGAGGGGATTAGAGATACATTTTCGGAATATATCTGGAGTGAACTAACACCGGAAAATTTCTCAGAGAAAATTGAGAATGACAAGAGGGAGATTTTTCTTTTATGGGAGAATGAGCATCTTATCGGGTTCGCCGAGATGAATTATGATAGTCACCAAACAAAGAGTTCGAAGGATGACGCAGAAATTGACAAGCTCTACATTCAGGAAAACTTTTGCGGAAAAGGGCTCGGGAAGGAATTGATAAACCATATTAGGAAAGAATGCAAAGTTCGCGGAGTGAAAGAAGTGTGGCTTTCGGTATACGAGAATAATCGGCGCGCAATTGGTTTCTATGAGAAAGTAGGGTTTACCGAAACGGGAGAACTCTTTTTTAGAATGGGGGATGAGAAGCACCGTAATCTTATTCTGGCTCTTTCTATGTGAAGAGGGGAGTTTTTGACCCCGAATTGTTTTTCCCTCAGTAATTAGTACTACGTGGTGTGCTTTTGTCTTGATGCGTCAGTGGCCGTGCTTCGACTCCGCTCGGGGGGATCGTATATCAACCAAAAAGTTACTGCCTAGTGCTAAGTTGACAGCATTGCTTGAGGGATGGGGCAAGAGAAGGGGGAATGTTCCGAGTGGTTTTGTTTTGTTGGTTTTGGACCTATTCGGATGTCTGATTTGTTCTGCTTCAGAGCTGTTTATTATTGAGCATGAGTTTTATATTGAATGAAGAGTAATAATTGTTTTGTTAACGATCATCTTTCAATATCTTGATTTGTTTTGTTTCTGGTTTTGTGATTGTGTTTTTGGGGTGTACTTTTGTCTTGCTGCGTCAGTGGCCGCACAGGCACAAAAGTACCAAAAAGCCAAGACTGTAAAAGAATCTCCTGAAATTCTACTCTCTTCGCTAAAAGAGATAAACTCGCGGAACAAGGGACGTTCCGCTCAGACAGTATCTCTTTTTTAACGCTCAGTTCGTATAATTTCCGAGACGGAGATTCTTTTAATGTCGGGAAGAACCAAAAAAATTGTAAAGGGGATTTGTGTTAATGGGTCGCTCCCCGACTTTGTCGGGGTCTAAGGACCGGCGGAGCGCCATGCCTTGTTTTCATGCTCCTATTATGGCATAAGTTTAATGAATTTCCAAATAAGTTTTGGTTGCGTTCATGAAACTATAATAGTTTTTTATAATTTCTTGCTCCATGAATTATTCTATGTATTAAAATTACTTTTCCTTCTATTGTGTAGAAGATTAAATAGTTTTCAATTATTATGTATCTGTATTTGAGATTTTTAATATCTTCATCTCGTGGAACTCTTCCCATCATTGGATTTTCTGACAGAAGAATTAATTTATTCTCAATTTCACTTGCTAAATGGTCTGCGGCTAATGGATTATCTAATGCGATATATTCAATTATTTCAGAAAAATCTTCCTCAGCAATTTGTAAAAATCTTATTTGATATTTATTTGCCGTCATTAATTTTTCCTCGAATATTCGACATCACTTGATTTAGAGTTCTGCCTTTATCACCCGATGCTTTTTGAGTTTGAGCAACTGATAATTTACTAAGTAATTCAAGTTTTAATTCTAATTTGGAAAAATATTCCATTGACATCAGTACCATATCTCCTTCACCATTTTTAGTTATATATATAGGTTCATTAGACATATGTACCAATTTTGAAATTTCATTCGATTTATTTCGCAAATCAGAGATTGGTTTAATTATCGGCATTTTCGTTCTCCTTGTATCATAATTGTATCACGATAATGATACTGACAAATTTTATTAAACGCAACATAACCCCCTTTTCTGGCATTCTATCAAATGAACAACAGAATGTATATGCTAACTTCCCATTCATGCACGCGGGCTTGAGAGCCTCAGTTATACGTTCGGTCATGCTTTCATGCTCCGATTATGAAAGAATTGGTTTGTTATCCCAAAAGGGGATGTGAATTATTTGTAGCAAAAAGGGGAGTGAAGTTTAATAAAATTCAAAATAAGTTTTGTTGCCCGCTAAAAACGGAATTATATAGTTGAATTAAATAAAACAATAAATTAACTTAATTCAGTAATTACTGTTTTTTAATATGCGGATGATATGCCGAAGTTTTCCGCATAATTATATTTTATATGTTCAGAGAAAAATATGGATTAAGAAAATGAAAAAAAGAATTAATAAACATATCGAAAATAAAGATTTTGTTAAGGTCTACATCACAGATAATGATGATACAGAAATTACTCATTTTGAGGGATTAATATTTGAGCAAAACGATAAGCTTATTCTAATGAATGATATGACAGATTTTTATTACGATGGACTTGTGATCTTGAAAAAAAAAGATATTTCAGAAATAAAATGCTCGGACAATGAAAAGTTTTTTAAGCAAATATTAGAAAAAGAAAAGCTCACAGCAGAAATATATCGAAAGCGAGAAGCATTGAAAATTAGCTTAGCACCATTTCGTGAATTATTTAGCCAAATTCAAAACCTTTGCATACCTGTAATTATTGAGTGCAAATACGGGAATGATGACAGATTTCAGATTGGACCAATCTATAAAGTGTCAGATAAAAAAGTACGTATAAAGTATTTTAATGCTAGAGGAGAGTATGATGTTAAACCTGTCTCTTCAAAATTCAAAGAAATTACATCTGTGAAAATTGATTCGCCCTATGCAAATATGTTTTATAAATATGCTAAGGAAATCGAATAGTTGTTTTTTTACAGAGCGCATGTAACCTATATTAAAGGCTCTGAATAAAAATACCCTCCACGTAGAAAAAGAAAAGTTAGTGGCTCCGGAAGAGTTGTTCAAAGTAATGTTCTGATTGGTGTGCTTTTGTCCTGATGCAATAATAATGATAAATGTCGTAGTTGTAAATTGTATCAATTATCATGAATCTGCAAGCGCTTGTTCCGGATTTTAAAAACAAATAGGAAATAACATGCAATTAACTTATTTATTTACTTCAAGGATATACTTAAAAACCATTTTGTGTGGTTTATTTGTCGTTCTTGTTTTTGGTTGCGAAAATGGAGTCGATAATGATAAAGAAGAAGAACCAAAAAATTATAAAGAATATGGAAAAGTGATTACTGATGGTCTTATTGCATACTATCCGTTTGATGGAGACGCTGAAGATTACAGTGGTAATGAACTCCATGGAATAGAGAATGGAATTGAAACTACAACAGGCAGGTTTGACCAGGAAGAGGGGGCGTTAAAATTCGATGGCATTGATGATTATATCGAAATTCCTCAATTTTCCGAAATTAACAACATGAGTGGCACAATATGTTTTTGGGCGCGGATTCCTTCAGGCATTCATATTGATACTTTAGTTGCAGTTATTTCCAGAAGGGATACTGTTGGAGAAGGTTATATTATAAGTTTACATGGCTCAAAAGATTATTGGTATGATTTTAAGACAGTTTATGGTACTGAAAGTGGTGAGTATATGCGTTCAAATTATTGGGAAGATCAAAAGTATCTTTTTATTGGTGTTACCTTTAGTAAAGGCATTGATACGACAAGCACTGTTTTTACATATTATTTTCAGGGTTATCCTACAATTGAGGCCAAACATAGGTTTCCGGGTCGTAATTTTAGTTTTAACAACAGCAGTATGCCTTTGTTTATAGGAAAAAGCTTAATCCAAAAATACAATTATTTTCGAGGAGAGATTGATGATTTGTTGATTTTTGATCGTGCGTTAAGCGGTGAAGAAATATTAGAGTTATTTAATTGGGAATAGTTTTCAAATAAAAAAGGAATCCGTAAGCCATACCAAAGTTCCCTAAAAAAGAAAAAAATCAGTGCTCATGAAAGAACTAATATTAGATTAATAACAGCACTATCGGTTGTCTTTGATTTCCAATAAAGGGGACTGCAACCTCACTTTGTCTCTCCCCAAACCCAATAAGTGAACCGAAAGGAAGAATAATCTGTTTTCCGTAATAGTTGAACTCACTTGAGGGTTTGTTATGGTACGCGGAATATTTGTAAAACTATTTTTATTTTCTCTGTTAGCTTCATCTCTTTTTGCGCAAGAGATAATCACCGATCGTCCCGATTTTACGGAGAGTCCTAACGTAATTCCACCGCGAATGGTGCAGATAGAATCGGGGGGAGAATTTCTCGATTTTAATACTACCGATGAACTGACTTTGCCGGCGACTCTTTTCCGTTTCGGGTTGGGGTACAACTGGGAGCTCAGAACCGGGTTTGCAGGCTGGACAAACATTACCGTTAATGATAAAACCGATCGCTTTATGGGGGATCTTATTCTGGAAGCCAAATATCAGATCTCTCCGAACGACGCTGAGATCCCTTTCGCTATCCTCTTTGTGTCGGTTCTTCCTACCGGAGATGAGGCTGTCTCTGTCGGAAACGGGGAATTCGGGGTGAAGTTTGCCGGTAGCTACAATATTTCCGAGCGGGTATCAATGGGGATGAATGTCGGTACAATATCATATCAAAACGGATCCTTGCAAGATCTTAGCACACTTGTTTCTCTGGCTTTCGGGTTCGGGCTGAATGATAAACTGGGGGCGTTCTTGGAAGGCTACGCAGAGGTTCCCTCATTCGAGGATTGGCAGCCGGTAATCAATGGGGGATTTACTTATCTATTCACCGACCATCTTCAATTGGATCTATACGCCGGAAGGGGACTAAACAGCAATACTCCGGATTTGATTCTCGGGGCAGGGTTAGCGGTTCTTGTAGGTTTTTAGGGATAGTAGTTTTACTTTATGAAAAAAAAGTTTATATTCGTAAAAGTTTCAACGTAATAATTGAGGGTGCCTTGAAAAATATACTTCTTCTCTTCTTCTTTCTATCGGGTAGTCACTTATTATTTGCGCAACAAAACCAAAACGAATATAAGTA
Organism: uncultured Ignavibacteriales bacterium; assembly: GCA_942492055.1. Lineage (GTDB taxonomy): Bacteria > Bacteroidota > Ignavibacteria > Ignavibacteriales > Melioribacteraceae > CALODP01. Next base: position 417,262 of record CALODP010000015.1, read on the forward strand.
TTGGGGTTCAGTGGGGGGCAACTTCGAAGGGAACGATTTCTCATTTTATTCCAACTACTCATTCGGTAATAGTGAGAATTTCTATAAAATAGGATATTTCAATCGCTCCTCGATTTTTGGAGGAGTGAGTAGTAAGTACGGTAGAGTTTTCAACGCGATAGATTTTTCCATCGGACGCAGATTTCAATCGGAATGGTTCGGGCTCAATGTTTGGGGAGGGCCGGCCTATCTATTCGGAAAGAGAAACCTCGATTACAAAAAAGATATCTACTTCAATACCGTAGGTTTGGGGTTGGAAACAAAGCTCCTGTTTCGCGTTGCCGATGAGATTGGAATCGGGGTCTGTTTATATTCCAATCTTAATTTCGAAAAAAGCTATTACGGATATAATTTCACTGTTACACTGGGGAATGGTTTGTAGAATTTCATAACTTTTCCTCACTTTGTAGCTTTTTTCTTACTTGCATCTCTGGGCTTCAAGCCATATCTTCAATCTATGTGGGTTCGGCTAATAGCGTTGTGAAATAACCTATTCAGACTTCCGATTCTTCCTTATTCCAATCATAATTTTCCGGCCGGATATTCCGCGAAAAGTATTTTCCTTTTCTCTCATAGTTATTGCGAATAAATAGCGACATCAGACAGACGTATGCTTTACGATCAATAAAGGAGGGATGAAAGATGAAACACTTTACTTTTTCTATTCTCTTGCTACTGCTCGCCACAAGCCTCTCAGCGCAAACAGAGGTTGTTTCTCCCATAACAGAAAGTACCACTTGGACCCTTGCCGGCAGCCCTTATATTCTGGGTAGTCAGTATGTGGAGGTCTATAACGATAGTAAGGAGATTACACTTACTATCGAAGAGGGGGTGGTTGTTCAGGGAGAGTATTATTACACCGGCATATGGCCGAATTATAATCATTCCCGTTTGGAGATAGGGAAGAACGCTAAACTCCTGGTTAAAGGAACATCGTCGAATCAGGTTCTATTCACCAAAAATCCGAATGGGCTTGATAACAAAAACTGGGGAGGTATTCTCTTTTCTAGCGATTCCCGCGCTTCGGCTTCTGTGATCAATAATGCCCGGTTCGAGTATGCCGGCGGGGAGGTTTCCGGAGTTATTCAATTGGATAACGGGGATTTGACGGTAACCAATTGCGAATTCGATACATCCGGAGCGACTTACATTTACGCGGAAAACGGTTCCGACCCGACAATCGATAATTGCTCTTTCGATCGGGGAAATTACGGAATCTATTTTTCCAATTCCGGCGGCTCGGTTCTCAATTGCGAATTCGATCTTGAGAGAATTGCCATCGAGTTGGATGATAGTTTTCCCGAAATGAAAAACAACATATTCGCCAATGATAATTTTGTCCGGTTGAATGATCTTTCCGTTTCCGGTACCCTTTATATTCCCGGAGTTCTGAAGAATGGTAATACCGCTCCCTATTCTCTCGGCTCGCAGTATGTTGATCTTACTAATTCTATTCTCACAATCGAAAAAGGGGTCGTGGTAGAAGGGGAATATTATTATACCGGAAATTGGCCGAATTACAATCACTCCCGATTGGTTGTCGGGGAGAACTCCGCGCTGGTTGTTAACGGCACTTCAGCTATGCCGGTAGTCTTTACCAAGAGTCCCTTTAGTTTGGATGATGGTAATTGGGGCGGAATTGTTATTGCCGATAATTCCCGAACATCACAAACATCAATTGAGAACGCGATATTCGAATACGCCGGGGGAGAGATGGCCGGTGTTATATATATCGACAAGTCTTCTCCCTTTATCTCTCATGTGAAATTCGATAACTCTTCGGGGACTTATATCTACGCGGATAGTTTGTCGAATCCTGTAATCAGTTATTGCTCCTTCGAAAATATTAACTACGGTATCTACTTCGAAGCGGCAAAGGGAAGAGTGGAGAACTGTTTTTTCGATGCGGAAAGGATCGCTATTGAGCTTAACAATAGTTTCCCGGAACTGCTGAATAATTGCTTTGCCGATGATAACTTTGTCCGATTGAACGATCTGGAAACATCCGGTACACTCAAAATTCCCGGAATGCTGAAGAACGGAAATGTTGCTCCCTATTCTTTGGGCCCGCAGTATGTTGACGTTACCGACGCTACCCTTACAATCGCCCAAGGAGTAAGGATAGAAGGGGAATATTACTATACGGGAATTTGGCCGAATTATAATTACTCCAGATTGTATATCGGTAAAGATGCCGCCCTGGTTCTGAACGGGCAAATGGGAAATCCGATTGTCTTTTCGAAAAGCCCATTGAGTGAAGATGAATATGATTGGGGAGGAGTAATCTTTGGTTCCGACGCCAATTTTACCGATAGCAAAATCAGTTATACCATATTTGCCCACGGAGGGGGAGAAGTTGCCGGTGTGCTCGATATTACCGGCGGAGAAATTGCGATTGATAATTGTATATTCAAAAAGAATTATACCGGTATCGCTCTCGATTCCTCCGCGATTGTTACCGTAAACAATACCCGCTTTCTGAATCATAAGGATGAGGGACTTTACGCGAGAAACAGTTCCGAGGTTACTCTCAATTATTGCTTTGCCGACTCGAACAAGCAATCAGTCGAAATTGAATCGGCCTCCTTAACCATGGATAACGTAACAATTCAAAACTGTTCTTCCGATGCTATTGAGCTTGATGACGGCATTAAGGTGGTAATAGATAATTCGGTAATTAAAAACAGTCAGGCGGATGGTATTTGGATTCCCGAAAACTCCGTTACCGATCTTACCGTAACAAATACAAGCATTACCGGAAACTATATCGGTGTTCACGCTTACATGGAGCAAGGCTCTTCCGTTACGATAAACAATAGTGAGATATCGGGGAATACCGAATATGGTGTTCGAAATCGGGATCAGATTGTTATCGACGCGAAAAACAACTGGTGGGGAGATCCTTCCGGTCCTTACGATAATTCCGACGATAGCAACGATCCTACTAAGCTATATAACCCCGACGGCAAAGGGGATGAGATAACAGACTACGTAGATTACGGAAGCTGGCTCGATTTTCTCGAAACGGAATCTCCAAATATTGTTTGCCTTATGGATGTTCCGAACGATCAGGGTAGGTGGGTGCGTTTATGTTGGTCCGCTTCGTTGCTCGATGTTCCCCAATCGAAGACTCCGATAATTAAATACAGTGTCTGGCGTCAGGTAGATCCTGACATGATGCCGAAAATCCCCCCTATTTCATTGGAGTATCTGGCAAAGAAAGAGTTCGATAAGCTTCAAAGCGAAGGATGGGATTTCATCCACGACGTAACCGCTGTGCCGGAATTCGACAAGTATTATTATGTAGCCCCGACTCTCGGAGATTCTACCGATAAGGGAATAATCTATTCCACATTTATGGTTATCGCGCATACCGCGAATCCGAGTCTCTATTATAAGTCGAAGAGCGCTACCGGATATTCGATAGATAACCTTGCTCCGATGGCTCCGAAAAATCTGGCCGGCGGACAAATTGCCGGAACAAACAATGTTGAGCTTTTGTGGGGCGCCAATAGAGAGAAGGATTTCTCTTATTACAATATCTATAAAGACTCGAAACTACTCGCCCAAACTACCGATACAACATATGTGGATGAAAACTCGGAGGAGAAGAGCCTCTCTTATAACATTTCCGCTGTTGATCTTAACGGAAACGAAAGTGAGCTCTCCGATGAGTTGAGTATTGTTGTAGGGGTTGAGGAGGCGATTATCCCGACAAAATTCTCACTCAGCCAGAATTATCCGAACCCGTTTAATCCGACGACAATAATAAAATACGGACTACCCGTTTCTGCCCATGTTGTAATAAAAATATTCGACGTTCTCGGGAACGAAGTGATCTCACTGGTTAACGAAACCCAAGAAAGGGGAATGCACAAAGTTGAGTTCAACTCAATATCGGTGAACCTTAGTAGCGGAATATATTTCTATTCGATAAGAGCGGGTGAATTCAGCCGCACAAAAAAAATGCTTTTGATCAAATAGTATCAAATACCCACCGGAGCCGCTCGAATAAGGGCGGCTCTTTCGGTTGCTGTTTGTCCAGTCTTCCACTCCTCGGAAAGATCCCTCCACTATTCCCCCTTGTTCTGGTCGCTGTCGTAGATCCGGCTTTGACGGGAGCTTGCTGCAAGCCAGGCTTTTGACTGGTCGAAGTGCGGAATCGTCCCCCCCTCGTCGGAAAAATCCCGCCACTATTCGCTCTTGCTCTTCTCAGTGTTCTCCGTGGTTCTGCCCTTGCCCTTCTTAGGGTGGTCACTGTCCCCGATCCGGTTTAAAATTCGGTAATCACCGAACCTTTGATTCAAACCAGGATCTTGACTGGCAGGAAGCTTGATGCAAGCCAGGCGCCTGACTGGTCGAAGTGCGGAATCGTCCCCCCCTCGTCGGAAAAATCCCGCCACTATTCGCTCTTGCTCTTCTCAGTGTTCTCAGTGTCCTCCGTGGTTAGTCGCTCTTGTTCTTCTTAAAGTGCTCCTCCGTGGTTAGTCCCTTCTTCTCTCTTTGAAATAACAATACCTTTTAATAGATTCCTTACTGGAATATTCTAAGGGAGCGAACCGGAATGATTCGGATAAAGAATCTCACAATCTCTTTCGGAGCCGAAAAAATAATCGATGATCTTTCCTTTGAGGTAACCAACGGGGAATTGGTTACCATAACCGGAGCCTCCGGAAAAGGGAAATCGACACTACTCAAAACATTGCAAGGATACGTAATTCCCGAAAAGGGGGAAGTTGCCGTAAAAGGACTTTCTCTGAAGGAAGAGACTATCGACGCGATAAGAAAAGAGATTATCTGGATTCCGCAGAACATAAATCTTCCCGTAGAGAATGGCGCCGAGATGATTGAACTACTTGGACTCAACACAAAAGAGGAGGAGATAGGGAAGAACCTAGCGGCTCTGAATCTTCCGAAAGAGATACTTTCGAAAAACTTTCTCAACATTAGCGGTGGTGAAAAGCAAAGGGTAATTATAGCGGTCTGCCTTGCCCTTGAAGGAGAGCTGCTATTGATGGACGAACCGACCTCGGCTCTCGACGAAACTTCAATCGAAAATCTGATCAAACTTGTAAAATCTCTCAAAGGGAAAACAATCCTTGCCGTCTCCCATAATCTGCAATGGATCGCTAAATCGGATGAGGTGATTGAGTTATGAATAACATAGTTGATATCGGTACTTGGGAACTGGTTCTCGGCATACTCTCATTGATCTTCCCGATCCTAATGCTTAAGTACTACAAGCTGAATCTGACGAAAGATATTATCATCTCTGTTACCCGAATGATTCTCCAGCTATTTTTGGTGGCGGCTTACCTCGAATGGATATTCGAGCACAACAACGCTCTTTTGAATTCCGCCTGGGTTTTCGTGATGATACTTGTAAGTACCGGAAGCCAGCTAAAAAGAATAGGACTTAACCGGAAACTCTTCGCTCTGGCGATATTCGTCTCTACATTAGTTACCGTGGCGATAATAGATACCTTCTTTCTCGGAGTAGTAATTAAACTGGAATATATTTTCGACGCGCGCTACTTTATCCCGATCACAGGAATGATCCTCGGGAACGCACTAAGCCATAACCTCGTCGGGCTAAACACCTATTTCAACGAGATTACCAAACACCCCGATCTCTATTACTTCCTCCTCACAAACGGGAGCAAACAGAAAGTCGCCCTCCGCCCATACATCGGGAAAGCCCTGAAGAACGGATTAAACCCTCTCTTGGCTACAATGTCGGTAATAGGACTAATCTCACTCCCCGGAATGATGACCGGCCAGATACTCGGAGGTAGCTCCCCTGTAACTGCGATAAAATATCAAATACTCATTATGATAGCCATATTCGTAGGAAGCACCCTCTGTCTCGTCCTGACAATCCGATTAGCAAACATCAGCCTCTTTAATTGCTATAAGGGGATAAGAGGGGATATAATGAAATAAGTTTTCGAGTATTATGCTTTCTGTCTCGGATCCGGTTAAAAATTCGGTAATACAACATGCCTATGTTGCAAACCATGCTTTTGCCGGAAGCTCCGGAGGAGTGAAATGTTTGTTAGCACCAGCGGTGCGAAATGCCTGCAGCGCCTTCCGAAAACCCGGATTCTTCTCCAAACTTACATGTGGGTTATATAATTAGTTTGATGAACCAGATGGGATGCCAAAATTTCCGCTAAATTACCATATTTGCTTAAAACGGAAGATTAATCTTGGACAAATGATGATGTTCGTATTTTAATTGACAATTTCCTCCCGAATGCTATCATTTTTAATCTAGCATGGCAAAAAGATGTTCGACAGCGACCAAAAAGATTTTTGTAATGACGAAAATATAGAATATGAGGCGAAAATGCCGAAAATGTGACAAATTTGCGAAAAATATGACCGACTATGCCCGGAAAAGAACCGATTAGGCTTCGAATAGGATTATTATGAACAAAATGTGACAAAAATGAAAAAAAAATGATATTGCACCGATCAAAAGTCATTTTTTTTTCTCATGTGTCATATTTTTTTCGTTTTTATGACATTCTTCGACAAATAGTCACTTTTTCTGCCACGTTTGTTCTATTCAAGTGCCAGTTGCTCGAATAATATTTATTTTCCCCTTATTCCTGATTTATTTGTCCGCTTCATGCCATAAATATGAGCCGGTAATTGATTTGTGCCATTTTTTCTTTGTAAGCAAGAGATTATTGCTTGTCGGTGTTTAATTAAAAGCGTTTTCGTTTCTTCCGTGCTCGTTAGCGCCCGATTAATTCGGTTTTTGGCTCTTCCTGTAGTTTTGTGCCTTCTCATTATTCGTTTCTCTTTTTTCGGGAAAATTTGTGTCACTTACCAGAAGCGTATCTGAATTATTTGTAGGGAAAAGGGGGAATAGAGTTTAATAAATCTCAAAATAAGTTTTGTTGCTTGTTCAGAACGGAATTATATAGTTGAATAAGTTGAAGCAATAGTTTAACTTAATCGGGTGATTAATGATAAATGAAGAATCTCATAGATGATATGAGATAACTAAATTAAACAAGAAATATGAGTAATTGTTCTTATACCGCTGATTTGGTGGTATAAAAACAATGGAGTATATACAAAAGTTATGGCAAATGTTAAAAAGAGCCTGCAAACCAGAGAAAATTAGAATATGAAATCAGAATATCAAGAAAATCAAAGAACAAGAGCGGTAAAACTAATTCAAGACAAGAATCCAGTTTTTTATGACGGTGTAGGTGGAAAATTGTTTATACGTACAAAAAGAGATTTTGTTTTGACTGATTTTAATAAAAATTTCTACAAAGACATAAAAGACGAGGCAATTGAATATTTCTCAAAAAACAACGTTGCTTGGTGGGGTGGTAAAAATCCGACTGGACACGTGTTATCTTCTCAGATTGCTTGCATAAATCATTTGTATGCAATTCGTAACGACAAAAATGCAGTACTTGGACTATTGAAAAATGTATCGGCAGATTTTATTGACGTTTTAGAAATTAAAACAGACAAATATTTGAGTGCATTTATCCAATTCGAGTCAGTAAGTGACAATGACTACCTAAATGAAGGACAATCAACACGTGGAAGCAATTGTACTTCGGTTGACGCCCTGATTTACGCAAAACATAGAGATGGAACAAATTGGCTCATTCCGATAGAATGGAAATTTACTGAGTTTTATGAAAACTTGGATAAAGCAAAAGAAGGTTGTAAAGCAAATCATGAGAAATGCAAGGGCAAAGTAAGACAAGAACGCTATACTGACTTGATTAATAACTCAAACCAGTTGATTAGTGAGAAACATTACTGTTACTACTTTGAGCCATTTTACCAATTAATGCGACAGACATTGTGGGCAGAACAAATGGTTGTGAATAGAGAAAAAGAGACCATCAAAGCTGACAATTATTTGCATATACACGTTATTCCGTCAGACAATGCTGATTTACTTGAAAAGAAATATAAGTGTAGCGGAGAAAATATGAAATCGACTTGGACAAGTCATTTGATAGACAAAGACAAATATGTCATTATTTCTCCCAAAGACTTTTTATCTAACTTAGATTCAGCAAAATATAAAGACTTGATTTCGTATTTAAATGAAAGATACTGGAATGGAAATCAATAAAACACTTGCCATAACATTTTGTATAGTGCATAGGGCGGTTATGCTGTGTTTGAAACATTTGCGTTTTCTTCACCCCCGCCGAAGCGGTTTGACAGGAAAGTGCTTTCTAATGCCCTACGCACCATACAATTTACCGGTAGGGCATTTATAAAAAAGAGATAGAATGAAAAAAGCGATTTTGATGGGATTAGTATTGGTTCTTGTTGTTCTTAGCACAATCCAGTGTGCGAGAATACAACAAAATAGGAGTAGAGCTATAGAACTAAATGAAAAAGCTATAGAGTTTGCTCAACTTGGTGAAGAAGAGAAAGCTCTGGAGTTTTACGACAAGGCAATTAATGCAGATGAAACATATTATCTGCCTCACGCTAATAAAGTTCAAATAAATCTATTTATCTCGAAAAGAATACGAAAAAGCATTGGAGGAGAGTGAGCAAGTCGTGATGAAAGAGGCTGATTTGGCAGAAGGATGGTTTATTACAGGCTTGTTGCATGACTATCTGGGAAACTCTTCAAAAGCACACTCATGTTACATTAAAAGTGTTGAGATTTTTGATCGAAGGATAATCAATCCGGATAAACATGAACAAATTGAAGCAAATAAATTGAATAGAGCAATCTCATTAATATTTATTGTCGATCGAGAAAAAGAAGGGAGAGCTGAGCTTGAAAGATTAAAAAACTCAGTAAAATTGAACAGTATTATGTTAGATGATCTATTGCATGAGAGTAAAGAAGAATTGATGTATACTCTAATTGGAGTTGAATAAAAATGCCATACAACAATGGCTATATTGCATTTCCGTCCTACTGGACAAAAGCGGAGTCGAAGTAAGCTACTAATAGGAAGTTAATGTTCTCAGTTAAACTTGTTGTTAGCAATACCTTTGTCCGGCGTACAAACACAATTCTTGTCTTTGTCCTACATTTTTCTAAATTGCGTAAAAGATTTTTCCGAGGGGTAAATGTCCGACATTATTCACGAAACTATTGGGATTTCCGCAGAGCTTCAGGTACAATTGCTTGTTTCGTTCTTAATTATTCTTGTAGTTTGGATTCTCCGCCGATTGACTATCCGTTTTCTTGTGGACAAAATAGAAGACTACAAAGAGCGGTATCGATGGTCGAAAATAGTAAAGAATGCTTCCATATTTCTAATCGCAATATTTCTTTCGAGGGTATGGTTCGGAATGTTCGAGTCGGTCGGAACATTTCTCGGTTTGTTATCAGCCGGTCTGGCAATTGCTTTCAAAGATCTTTTGGTAAATATGGGTGGTTGGCTCTTTATACTAACCAGAAAACCCCTCAAGGTAGGGGATCGCATTCAAATAGATTCTCTGATCGGGGATGTAATTGATATCCGGCTATTCCAGTTTTCAATTATCGAGGTGGGTAATTGGGTTGATGCCGATCAAAGCACCGGAAGGATTGTCCATGTTCCGAACGGATTGGTCTTTTCCAAATGGCAGGCAAATTATAACGAAGGCTTTGAATATATCTGGAATGAAATTCCGGTACTTCTAACCTTCGAAAGCAATTGGCGTAAGGGGAAAGAGATTTTGCTGAACTCGGTAGAGCTTCATTCCGAGCAGATAACTTCCGATGTGGAAAAGCAGATAAAAGAAGCCTCGAAGAAATTTATGATACACTACAGCAAATTAACTCCGATAGTATATACATCTGTAAGAGACTGTGGGGTGTTGCTTACTATCCGTTACATTTGTCATATTAAGAAAAGAAGGGGAAGTGAGCAACTTATCTGGGAAGAAATACTCGATCGTTTCGCCGAAAATAATGATATCGATTTCGCCTATCCTACCGTGAGGTATTACAATAATATATCGGAAGGAAAAGAAGGAGCAAGAGCGAGCGATTAGAGAATTGTACGGATAATTATTCTTAATGGTATGTATTTACTCATATTTCCCAATTGATTTTTGTTAAAGTCATTTTATTGTTTTTGAGAAAATTAAATTAATAAGGAATAACATGAGAAAAACCTAATTAAATACAGTGTTTGATGCATGTAGTCTCAGCAAATAATAGAAAATAAGCCTCTCAGAAATTTTTCCAAAATAATTCCCATTTATATTGCGCAATACTTCACAGTTACCTAATTTTCTTCTGTCAAATTAAATTTTATTCAAATTTTTGAGTGAGGTTTTGGCGGGATTTGCTCGAAACATCTTAAAATCTTATAATTCTTTATTATTAGACTATCATAAGAACAAATACCAAAAGCCGATGAGATCGCTCGAAAATAAAACAACAACAACAGTTCAAAAAATCATTTTTTTGTTTGAGGTTTAAAGATGGCTAGTAAAGAATTTAACGCGTTTGAAATGGCGCAAGCTCAGTTCGACAGAGTAGCCGATATTCTCGGTTTGGATCAAGGGACAAGAGAAATTCTACGCAATCCTCTGAGAGAATATCAATTCAGCATTCCTGTAAAAATGGATGATGGTTCCACACAAGTATTTCGTGGATTCCGTGTTCAGCATAATGATGCTCGTGGCCCGGGTAAAGGTGGTATCAGATTCCATCCTCAAGAAACTATAGATACCGTAAGAGCGCTTGCAACATGGATGACATGGAAGTGCGCGGTAGTTGACATTCCATTAGGTGGTGGTAAAGGGGGAGTAATTTGTGATCCTCATAATCTAAGTATGAAAGAACAAGAACAAATTTGTCGCGGTTGGGTTCGCCAGATGGCAAAAAACGTTGGCCCGATAAACGACGTTCCTGCTCCTGACGTTATGACTAACGCTCAGCACATGCTTTGGATGCTTGATGAATTCGAAACAATCCAAGGTGCAAAATATCCTGGTTTCATTACAGGTAAACCTGTAGGAATGGGTGGTTCTTTAGGTAGAACAGAAGCTACAGGATATGGTGTTATTTATACATTAAGAGAAGCATTAAAAGAGAAAGATATAAAACCTGAAGATACATGCGCAAGCGTTCAGGGCTTCGGAAATGTTGCTCAGTACGCAATCAGATTATATACCCAACTCGGCGGAAAGGTTATTTGCGTATCTTCATGGGATCAGGGAGATCAAACTTCTTACGCTTTCAAACGTAACGAAGGTGTTGACGTTGATCAGTTATTGAGCATCACAGACAAATTCGGTGGTATCAATAAAGAAAAAGCCAAAGAATTAGGTTATGAAATCCTACCTGGCGACGAATGGATTGAGCAAGATGTAGATATCTTGATTCCTGCCGCTTTGGAAAACCAAGTTAATGGCAAGAGTGCTTCGAAAATCAAAGACAGAGTTAAAATAATTGCCGAAGGAGCTAATGGTCCTACTACTCCGGAAGCTGACGAAATCTTGAAAGAGAAAGGTATCTGGGTTATTCCTGATTTCTTGGCAAACGCAGGTGGTGTTACATGTAGCTATTTCGAACAAGTTCAGTGTAACATGAACTATTTCTGGGAAAAAGACGAAGTTCTCGGCAAATTGGATCTGAAGATGACTTCAGCTTACTTGGCCGTTAGCGAATTGGCTCGTAAGAAAGGTCTTTATATGAGAGATGCTGCTTACGTAATCGCTATCCAGAGAGTTGCTCAGGCTTGTAAAGACAGAGGCTGGGTTTAATAGATAAAGAAAAATCTATTTTCAGATATATTAAAGGATTCCTTCGTAAGGGGGAATCCTTTTTTTTTGAGTGAACAGATTGCTGAAATTTTTTGTTATATTCAATTATGGCTAATGAAAAATTAAATAACGTTCATAACAATTTTCCTCAGTTCGATAGAGAGTTTTTCACTTCCACGAAGGAGTTTACCACAATAGGAAAAGGACTTCTCGGTGGAAAGGCTTCCGGTTTGGCTCTTATCCGGAATATTCTCAAGGAAAAAATCTCTCATGAGGAATTCCCTGAGATTGCTCTTTCAATTCCCAGAATGACGGTTATGAAAACGGGTGTTTTCGATAGCTTTATGGAGAGGAATAATCTTTGGCCGATCGCTTTGTCGAATGATTCCGATATCAGAAAAGTTTATGAATTTCAGAAAGCTTCTCTCCCGGCCGAATACGTGGGAGACTTACGCGGACTTATAGAAAAAGTGAATTCTCCACTTGCTATTCGTTCCTCCAGCAAGCTCGAAGATGATAAAGAGGAACCATTCGCCGGAATATATGCCACCAAAATGATACCGAATAACCAACCAAGCGCGGATGACAGATTCAAAAAGTTAACCGAGGCCATCAAATATATTTACGCTTCCACCTTTTTCAAAGGGGCGAGGGATTATATCGGAGCGACAAATCATTCACCCCGTGAAGAAAAGATGGGGGTTATTATTCAGGAGGTTTTGGGTTCAAAGAGAACAAAGCGGTTTTATCCCATTATTTCCGGAGTAGGGAAATCATACAATTTCTACGCTAGCGGAAGAGCAAAGCCGGAGGATGGAGTAATAAGCCTTGCTCTGGGGTTGGGGAAAACCATTGTAGACGGTGGAATTGCCTGGAGTTATTCACCGAAATTTCCCAAAATCGGTCCCCCCTTTTCAAGCCCGTCGGATATGGCGAAAAACACACAGACCTCATATTGGGGAATAAATATGGGGCGTATTGAAAATTATAATCCTCTGATTGAGGATGAATATCTGATAAATTTGAATTTGCAAGATGCCGAGTACGACGGTGTGTTGAAAAATATAGCCTCAACACTATCGGAACGAGACGGACGAATAGTGATGGGGGTAGGGGCAGACGGAGCGAGAATTATCAATTTTGCTCCTCTGCTAAAGCTGAATGAATTTCGGTTTAACGATATTGTAAAACGCCTGTTGGATGTTTGTAAAGAGGAGTTGAATAATCCGGTAGAAATAGAGTTTGCCATGGATTATGATATGGAAAGGAAGAAACACAGACTCGGTTTTCTTCAAGTTCGAGCTATGAATATTAGCTCGGAAGAAGTAAATGTTGAGGAAGAACAATTAGCCTCCGATAAGGCTATTGTTGCCTCAAGAAATGTATTAGGAAACGGGGTATTGAAGGATATTGAAGATATTGTTTTTGTAAAGCCGGATAGTTTCGAGACAAAGAATTCCAAAAGAATTGCTTTGGAAATAGAGGCTATGAATCGTGCGTTTCATTCGGAAAAGAAAAAGTATCTTTTAATTGGTTTCGGACGATGGGGGAGCTCTGATCCTTGGTTGGGTATTCCGGTTGACTGGAGCCAGATATCTTCGGCAAAAGTAATTGTCGAAGCAACCTTGCCGGGGATAAATGTTGATATGAGTCAGGGTTCACATTTTTTTCATAATCTAACCGCGTTCAAAGTAGCGTATTTTTCCGTTAGACACGACGGAGATTTTTCAATAAATTGGGATTGGCTAAATATGCAGGAAGTTATTCTTGAAACAGAAAATGTAAAAAGAATTAAGCTGGTAAATCCACTGGAAATAAAGGTAGACGGTAGAACAGGAAAGGGAGTTATTTTAATATGACGGAAATAAATAACAAACATCTGGATTCTTTGGTAAATGAGCTTGAAGAGCGCGCCAAGGAATTAAATTGCTTATATACTATCGAGGAGACTCTAAATAATCCTTCCGGAGATATTGAAGGGGCAGTTCAAAAAACGGTTGACGCCTTACCGAATGGTTTTCAATTTCCCGAACATTGTCAAGCCCGAATAAATATTAGGGGAAAGTTATATAAGACAGAAAATTTCATAGAAACGGCATGGTCAATATGTGAACCGATCTGGCTCAGAGAAAAAAAAATCGGCGGAATCACAATGAGCTATATGAAAAGAGTAGCTGATAACGACGAGGATATTTTTCTGAAAGAAGAAGGGAAGTTGTTAAAAACGGTCTCAGATAGATTAAGTCACTTTATTCTTCACAATGACTTGAAAGTGATTTTTAAGGACTTCCAGGATGTAAAGGGACATGTTAAACATGGTGGTCACGGAGAATATAGAGTTGTTCTGGATATGATCAGAAAAACAGATCCCACTCTCTTTATGAGAATACTATCCAAACTACTTCATCAACTCTGTTATAAAGGAATAGAGGAAGCGGATATTCTTTTGCAACAATCAAGTATCGCTACGAAAGGGGAGGATTTTGATAGCAGTGATGAAAATAAACCACTCAAAAAGAAAGTAATAAATAATTATGACGAGTATATAGAGGCTATCCTTAATCTGGCAAACGAGCATCTCCCGCATGATGAAATGCTTATGAAAATCCAGAAATGGATTAAGGAAGATAAATCTAGTGAACTTGTAAAAATCGTTGAGGCACGGGAATCTTCCTTGGCGGCTATTAGTGATGCGATCAGGAAATATTACCACGTTGCTCCGGAAAAATTCGATCTCTCTCCGCCAATGATAAATGGTCTTCGTGTTTCACTTCTACGAAGGTTCTTTACCGAGGATCTCGATTATATTAGGATCGCAAAAGAGTTTGTAAAGCTTACAGATTTCTACAATCTTATTGACAAAATGATTTATACTCCTACCAGTCAGGGAAAACTTGGTGGTAAGAGTTCCGGTGTCTTTTTGGCGCAACATATTTTACAAAACAAGTCGGATGCTCATCCTTTGTTGAAGAATATCAAATCACCCAAATCATGGTTTGTAGCTTCGGACTGTGTCCTTGCGTTTATGCGATACAACAATCTCGAAGAGGTATTGGAGCAAAAGTATAAAGAAGTTGATGAGCTACGACTTGAATATCCTCAGTTAGTTCAGCTTTTTAAGAACTCTCAGTTTCCGCCTGACATTGAGAAGGGGTTGTCGATGGCCTTGGATGATTTGGGAGATCGTCCGATTGTTGTGCGCAGCTCCAGTTTGCTTGAAGATCAGATGGGGTCTTCATTCTCAGGAAAGTATAAGAGTTTGTTCTTAGCTAACCAGGGTACAAAACAAGAGAAGCTTGCCGCACTTGAAGACGCGATTGCTGAAGTATACGCTTCAACATTCGCTCCCGATCCGATTGAGTACAGAGCAGAGAGAGGGCTCTTGGATTTCCACGAGGAGATGGGAGTAATGATTCAGGAAGTTGTGGGGAACAAGATCGGAAAATATTTTCTACCTACATATGCCGGTGTTGCTTTTAGTAATAATGAATTTCGCTGGTCGCCACGTATTAAACGAAATGACGGTTTGATAAGATTGGTTCCGGGGCTTGGTACAAGAGCTGTGGATAGACTAGGGGATGATTATCCCATTCTTATTGCTCCGGGGCAACCACATCTCCGTGTAAACGTTACTGTAGAAGAGTTGATCCGTTATGCTCCCAAAAGAATAGATGTGATCAATCTGGAGAATAATGAGTTCGAGACTATTGAGATCGATGATCTTATCAGAATTTACGGAGATCAATTCCCCGGAATTAATCATGTCGTGTCGATGGTGGATGATGGGATGATACGTCAACCAATGGGATTGAACGTAGACTATCAGAATAAAGACTTTGTTGTTACCTTTAACGGTTTGATTCAGAATACAAGCTTTGTAAAAAAAGCGGGACTTATTCTGAAGACACTTGAAGAGAGTCTTAAGACCCCTGTTGATATTGAGTTTGCTTCTGACGGAAGGGATTTCTATTTGTTACAATGTCGCCCCCAAAGTTATCTGTCTGAACAAACTGCCGATCCCATTCCGAAAGATATTCCGAAGGATAGGAAAATCTTTTCAGCCAATAAACATATTTCAAACGGAAAGGTCCCTGACATTACACACATAGTTTATGTTGATCCGGTAAAATACGGTGAACTGGAAAGTCGTGAAAGAATGTTACGAGTCGGGCGCGCCGTTGGTAAGTTGAATAAGCTATTACCAAAAAGGAAGTTTATTTTAATGGGGCCGGGTCGTTGGGGAAGTCGCGGTGATATTAAGCTCGGAGTTAGTATAACCTATTCGGATATTAAGAATACGGCTATGCTTATTGAGATAGCCAAACAAAAAGGGAAGTATGTTCCCGATCTTTCTTTCGGCACGCACTTTTTCCAAGATTTGGTTGAGTCGGCAATCCGATATCTTCCACTTTATCCTGATGAGAAAGGAAATATTTTTAATAAAAGGTTTTTTGAAGTATCGAAGAATTGCTTTGCAAAGATGCTTCCTGATTATCATCAATTGGAAGATGTAATTAAAGTAATTGACGTACCGGATAACACAAACGGAATGATATTGAAAGTATTGGTAAATGCCGAATTGGATGAAGCGTTAGCTGTTCTCAGATCACCGGACGGTGAACAGATTCAGACCAATACGATAGCAAGTCATGTTTCCGAAGGACATCCTACGGATGACTGGAAATGGCGTTATGAAATGGCCAAGAAGATTGCCGCACATATTGATCCCATAAAATTTGGTGTAAAAAGGATCTATATATTCGGGAGTGCTAAAAACGCTGTCGCCGGTCCTGCAAGTGATATTGATTTGTTGGTTCACGTAACCGGTAACGAAGAGCAATTGAAGCTACTTGATAATTGGTTTGAAGGCTGGAGTCTATCTTTAAGTGAAATTAATTATCTTAGAACAGGATACAAAACTTCCGGACTCTTGGATATCCATTATATAACAGATGAGGATATTGAAAAGAGAACAAGTTTTGCCGTTAAGATTGGTGCTGTAACAGACGCGGCCAAAGAATTAAAAATGGGACATTCTTCTAAATAAGAATTCTTTCGGCGGATTCGGGGTTATCTGTTGTGAATTTAATAACAGATAATTCCGATCCGTCATGAGCGGCGTTGAAACAATATGTATTCCCGATTTTCTCGATCCACTTTCCTGTCAACCTGGTTGATTCGTGAACGTGCCCGTGAAGAGTTATCAAGGGTCGATACTTCTCAATAAATCTGCGAATTGCGATGCTTCCTACATGAACGTCAACCGGAACATGGTCAATAATTTTGTTGTCCAAATTTGCCCGATCAAGAGAAGTGTTGTAAGGGGGGGAATGGAAAAGGAATATTGTATTGGCAAAATCAATTCCCTCGGCAATCATATCCATATCTTTTTTTATCGATTCGAATCTGATTTTGCTTTGATCTACTTCAACAGTCCTCATTCCTTCTTCGGGAGAAATACATCCCGGATCCACATATCTCGATACATCATACTTTTCCCAATCCTTCAAGCGAAAAGGAGTCGGGGGAATGTAGGAATACCCGACAAAGGAATAATTATTATGATCATACTTTCGCATTTGAATATATTTCCAATACTCATTATAAGAAGGGGAGGCTAATGCTTGCGCGGCTTTGGCAGCGTCATCATTGCCGGGAATAACCATAACAAGAGGATAGTTTGTCTTGAGCTCTTCGCGCAATTTCTTGAATTCTTTTACCAAATATAATTCTACAAAAGTGGAAGGAGTTATCTTTGCGGAGGAAAAATAAAATGAAGCTGATGGTAGAATATCACCACCGATAAATAGGATGTCAGGTGTTTCCTCTCGGAGCAAGTCGAATAACTTCGAATATTTCTTTTTGTGTCCGTGTAGATCGGATACGAAATAGGCTTTGATAATACTACCTCCGGTTACTCTTGCATGAAAATGAATCAATATTTACAATAATGAAATCTTATCACTATTTTGTGATAAAATATACAATTTTTTTTATCCGATTATGTTTTTTTCAAAATTAATGCGTATTATTGTGCCAAGAATTTTAACCCAAAAGAGATAATGAATATAGTATTAACACATCACCGTAACCATCATCATACTTTTCTCCCAATTGGTGAGCGCCGGTGACGTATAAATTTTTATTGATATTAATGTAAAAGCCCGGTTGATTAGCCGGGCTTTTTTTGTTTTAAAGGAGAGTACAAATGGCAAACGGAAATTTGAAATTAGCTATTCAAAAAGGTGGAAGACTTACAGAGAAGTCTCTGGATTTATTACGCGCGTGTGGTTTGGATGTGGAAAATTACAAGAGCAGATTACTTCTTACTGCTCGTAACTACAAATTGGAATTACTATTCTTGCGTGACGATGATATTCCGGAATACGTAAAAGATGGTGTTGCCGATATCGGTTTTGTCGGTGAAAATGTTGTTATGGAAAAAGAATCTGACGTTGAAATCGCTAAGAAACTTGGATACGCGAAATGTACTCTGCGCATTGGTATTCCGGAAGCTGATGAGCTTGATGATGTAAACGGATTGGAAGGAAAAACAATCGCAACTACTTACCCGAATATCTTGAAAAAATATTTGGATGAAAATAATGTAAAAGCAAAAATTGTAACAATTAGTGGTTCGGTTGAAATTGCTCCTTCTCTTGGTATTTCGGATTACATTTGTGACTTGGTTTCTACCGGTACAACACTAAAGATGAATAAGCTGAAAAAATCATTGGCAGTTCTTAATTCCGAAGCGGTTTTAATTAAAAACAAAGAATTGGATAATAAGCCGGAATTAAAAGCAATCTTTGATGATTTGATGGAAAGAATCGAATCGGCATTGAGCGCTAAAAGATCGAAATACTTAATGATGAACGTTCCGAAATCCTCTTTGAATGAAATAATAAATCTGATCCCTTCACTTAAAAGCCCGACAATATTACCTTTGGCAGACGAAGATATGTTAGCTATTCACGCGGTAATCCCGTCAGATAAATTTTGGGAAATCAATAAGGATTTAAGAAATGCCGGGGCCTCCGGAATTTTGTTGTTACCAATTGAGAACATAATACTATGAAAGTAATAGAGAAATCCAAATTATCGGATATCGATTATAAGGCTATTCTTAAAAGGCCGGCAATAAAGGGGGAAAAGGTAGCGGATATCGTTAAACCAATATTGGCGGATATTAAAGAGAATGGCACTAAAGCGGCACTTAAATACGCTGATAAACTTGACGGACTGAATTCCGAAATGAGAGTCACGGATGCAGAATTTGCAGAAGCTGAAAGAGAGATTGATCCGGAGCTGAAAGAGGCAATAGAAGTAGCGGTTAAGAATATTGAGAAATTTCATAAAGAACAAATTCCGAGCAGCTATTCGGTTGAAACATCGGAAGGAGTTATATGTAAAAAAATATTCAAGCCGATTGAAAATGTAGGACTATATATTCCCGGAGGGAGCGCAGTATTACCATCCACGATGATGATGCTTGGTATACCGTCTAAGTTAGCTAAGTGCGGAAGAGTAATTGCATGTACTCCGGTTAAAGAAAAAGTTCATCCGGCGATTTTGTTTGCCGCCAAGTTATGCGGAATTACCGAAATATATAAAATCGGCGGAGCTCAGGCGATCGGATTAATGGCATATGGTTCGGAGGATATTAAGAAAGTTGATAAAATATTCGGACCGGGGAATCAATTTGTGACAACCGCTAAAACGCTTGTCAGTATTGATCCGGAAGGATGCTCAATAGATATGCCCGCCGGACCCAGCGAGGTTTTGGTAATCGCTGATGGAAAAGCTAATGCCGAATTTGTTGCCGCTGATTTGTTATCGCAGGCTGAGCATGGTCCTGATTCTCAGGCAATAGTTGTGACTAACAGTAAAGAGCTTGCTGAAAAAACAATGGTTGCCGTGGAAAGACAATTGGAAGTCTTACCAAGAAAAGAAACAGCTCAAAAAGCGTTAGAAAACTCATTCGCTTTGGTTGTAGATTCTTTGGAAGAGGCAATGGATTACAGTAACGAGTACGCCCCTGAGCACTTGATAATAAATGTCGAGAATCCTGACGCACTTGTTGAAAAAGTTAGCAACGCCGGTTCGGTTTTCGTAGGGGCTTATACTCCCGAAAGCGCGGGGGATTATGCTTCCGGTACAAATCACTCATTGCCTACATACGGTTACGCTAAATCGTTCGGTGGTGTTTGTGTGGAAATGTTTATGAAAGGGATTACAGTTCAGACTATATCAAAAGACGGATTAAATAAATTAGGAAAAACAATTGTTACTTTGGCTGAAGCGGAAGAGTTACAGGCACACGCTAATGCTGTTAAAATAAGGATCGCATAGAGATGGATATTAAAAAAGTTGCCAGAAAAAATATTCTCGAATTGAAGCCATATACTTGCGCCAGGGATTCTTTCGAGGAAGGATTATTGTTAGACGCGAATGAAAACGCCTTCGGAAGCGTAATTAGTGATGAAGAAAACTTGGAGCTAAACAGGTATCCTGATCCACATCAGAAAGCTTTGAAGAGTAGTCTGGGTGAGTATCTGGGAGTAGATACAAAAAACTTATTCTTCGGCGTTGGCTCAGATGAAATAATTGATTTGTTGATAAAGATCTTTTGCGAGCCTAACAAAGATAACGCTCTTTTGCTTGAGCCGACTTACGGAATGTATAAAGTTGCTTGTGACGTTAACAGTGTTGTCACAAAGGCTATTCCGTTAAATAAAGAATTCGATGTCGATCCGAAAACGGTAAAGAAAAATATTGATCAGGATACGAAAATCATTTTCTTATGTTCTCCTAACAATCCTACGGGAAATGTTCTTTCCAAGGATAATGTTCTTGCCATAGCCAAAAGCTTTAGCGGTGTTGTTGTTATAGACGAAGCCTATATAGATTTCGACGAAAGATATACTTTCCAGGAATATGTTAAGGAATTCAATAATATTGTAATACTCAGAACTTTCTCAAAAGCCTGGGGAATGGCCGGAGTTCGTTGCGGTTATTGTGTTGCCGATAGTGATGTAATTGATCTTCTATTCAAAGTTAAGGCTCCTTACACAATCAACAAACTTACTGAGAACGCCATCCTTAAAGCGATTGCGAATAACAAACTCAAAAGAAGATATGTTTGGAAAATCAGAGAAGAACGTCAAAAAGTTGCCTTGGCTTTAAGTTCATACGAAGGAATTGAAAAAGTTTACAACTCTAACGCGAATTATATTCTTTTCAAATGCAAAAACGCTAAAGAGGTTTTTAATAAATTGGCTGCCAAAGGTGTAATAATCAGAGACAGATCCAATCAATTGAATTTGGAAGGATGTCTCCGAGTAACTATCGGTACGAAAGAACAAAACAACTTATTCTTAAAAGAAATCCAATCGGTGCTATGCAGTTAATAATTGATGAAAAAATATTCGACTTTTCCAGCCCTGTGGCAAAAGGTTTGATAACCGGCTTGAAAAGATTATCCGAAAAAGGGATTCCTCTTTTCTCGTCAAATATTTCGGCGCTCACGGAGATTCTTCTTTCCGAAGGGATTACAATTTCCGAAAGTAATGATGCTCCGAATGTTGTTTTTGAGAAAGAGGGAATTGCTTACGAAGGGAATAAGTATACTTCTTTCGGAGAACTCGCCGAGGCAATTGGTTTTCCCAAAAGAATAGCCGGCAAGAAGAGAGCAACAAAAGAAACAAAGATCGAAATAGATATTAACCTTGACGGACAAGGGAAATCGGTGGTGGAAACAGGAATAGGTTTCTTCGATCATATGTTGGATCAAATTGCTCGTCACGGTAATGTGGATTTATCGGTTAAATGTGACGGTGATCTGCATGTGGATGAGCATCATACTATTGAAGATGTCGGAATCGCGTTGGGTGAAACAATTGCCGAAGCCCTAGGAGATAAGAAAGGGATCAAGAGATATGGTTTCATGATACCTATGGATGAATCTGTTGCCCGATGTGCCTTGGATATTGGTGGAAGACCACATCTTAATTTCAAATGCAAATTCACACGAGAGTTTGTAGGGGATTTCCCGACTGAGTTAGTGGCTGAATTTTTCAAAGGTTTGTCGATGGGTTTGAAGGCAAATGTTTATATTAGATGTAAAGGAAAAAACGATCATCACAAAATTGAGGCTATTTATAAGGCCTTCGCTAAATCTTTGAATGAGGCTTGCCGCATTGACGAAAGGAGTGGCGGCAAATTGCCTTCAACCAAGGGGGTAATATGATTGCGTTAATTAATTACGGTGCCGGTAACGTGGCTTCGGTAGCAAACGCGCTTAACGATCTGGATGTGGAGTACAAAATAACCAATAAAGAGATGGATATTTGTAATGCGGATAAAATTATTTTCCCCGGAGTCGGGGAAGCTTCTTACGCTATTCAAAAATTACACATGATGAATCTCTTTACATTATTGAGAATTGTAAAGAAACCTCTCTTGGGAATATGTTTGGGAGCTCATCTTCTTTGTGAGAAATCGGAGGAGGGAGATGTATCATGTCTCGGTCATTTTCCCGTAACAGTTAAAAAATTCGAGGGGGATATCAAAATTCCTCATATGGGTTGGAACAAAGTTAAGGTAGAAAAGGAAAACCCTTTATTCGAAGGCATTCCCGAAGGGGAACAATTTTATTTTGCTCACTCCTATTATATGCCGGAAAATGATTACTCAATCGCGAGTTGCGAATACGGAGAAAAATTTTCTGTCGCTATCAAGAAGGATAATTTTTACGGAGTGCAGTTTCATCCCGAAAAATCGGGCAAATATGGTGTTCAATTATTGAGGAATTTTGTAGAAAAATGTTAATCATACCTGCTGTTGATATACTGGACGGAAATGTTGTAAGACTCTCCGAGGGGAAATATGATCAAGTAACCAATTATAAGGTTACCCCGTTGGAGCAGATAAAGAAATATAAAGAGAATGGGTTCGATAGAGTTCACATAGTTGATCTTACCGGTTCTAAGGATGGAAAGATCGGGACTTACGAAATTCTAAAAGAGCTCAAAGAAAAATTGGATGTTACAATTGAATTCGGTGGTGGAATTCGTTCGAGGGAAGATATAGCTAATCTTCTTGAAATCGGGGTAGACAAAATTATTGTCGGGTCTATGTCGATTAAGGATAAAGAAAATTTCGAAAAAGTAGTAAAGGAATTCGGGCCTGATAAATTTGTTGTTGCTGCCGACGTAAAGGACGAAATTGTTTTCGTAAAAGGGTGGACGGAAGATTCCAATACAAATATCATCGATCACATCAGTTATTGCAAGGAGCTTGGTTTGGAAGAGTTCCTTTGTACTGATATAGCGACCGACGGAATGTTGCAAGGTCCCGGTATAAAACTCTACGAGAAAATCAATTCGGTTCATAAAGATATTAAATTGATTGCTTCGGGCGGGGTTAGTTGCGTTGAGGATTTGGAAAAACTTTCCGAAATGAGTTCCTTCGGGGTTGTTGTAGGTAAAGCTATTTACGAAGGAAGAATAAAACTAGAGGAGCTAGCGAACTTTGGTAAGTAAAAGAATAATTCCTTGTTTGGATGTGAAGGACGGAAGAGTAGTAAAAGGGACAAACTTTGTTAATCTGCGCGATGCCGGTTCCGCGGTTGAACTAGCCGAGAGATACTATCACGAAGGTGCCGACGAGTTGGTCTTTCTTGATATCACCGCTTCGGAAGAGAGAAGAAAAACTTTACTCGATTTGGTAAAGGATGTAGCCGCTGTTATACGCATGCCCTTTACTGTAGGGGGGGGAATATCGGAACTGAATGATATCGACGCACTTCTGAAAGCAGGAGCAGATAAAGTTTCTCTTAATACTTCTATTGTTCGCAATCCCGGTTTGATTGAGCAAGCCGCCAAAAGATTCGGGAGCCAGGCTGTTGTTGCGGCAATTGATATTAAACATGTTAACGACGAATATAAGGTCTTTATCAAGGGGGGTAAGGAAGAGACCGATCTCGAAGGGTTTAGCTGGTGTAAGAGAGCCGAAGAACTGGGAGCGGGTGAAATCCTTTTGACATCAATGGATAGAGACGGTACAAAAGACGGCTATGATAATTTCTTTTTGAAGAAACTATCAGCAATGGTGAAAATTCCGGTTATTGCTTCCGGTGGTGCCGGAAATAAAGAGCATTTTTTAACTGCATTCAAAGAAGCCAATGTTGACGCGTGTCTCGCGGCCAGTCTTTTTCATTATAACGAATTACAGATAGAAGAATTAAAAAAATATTTACATGATAATAATATTCCGGTAAGATTATGATTGATTTGGAAAAAATTGATTTCGAAAAGATGGACGGACTTGTTCCTGCCATTGTTGTTGATAATTATTCGAACCAGGTTTTGATGCTTGGATTTATGAATAAGGAAGCTGTCGCTAAGACGATAGAATTGGGAAAGGTTACTTTTTTTAGCAGAACCAAAAACAGACTTTGGACAAAAGGGGAAGAGTCGGGCAATTTCTTAATGTTGAAATCGATCAAGATTGATTGCGATAATGATACTCTTTTGGTTGCCGCAGATCCTGTTGGCCCTACATGTCACAAAGGAACATACTCATGCTTCGATATCGAAGAGGATGAGAAACTTACTTTCTTGTTCAAGTTGTACGACTTGATTGTAGGTAGAAAGAAAGATATGCCGGAAGGCTCATATACCACAACCCTTTTCCAGAGAGGAGAAAACAGAATAATCCAGAAGGTTGGGGAAGAGGCTGTTGAGACAGTTATTGCGGCAAAGAACAACGATAGAGAAGAGATAATTAACGAAACTTCCGATTTGATCTTCCACTTGTTTGTAATGCTTGTTGATAAAGGTATCAGGTTCGAAGAGATTATAGAAACTCTTCAGGAAAGACATAAAGTAAAGTCGAAATAAAATTTAAGAAGGAATAGCCTGTAAAAAGGTTATTCCTTCTAATCATATTTTGAGGTTTCTCTTCAGGCGAAAATGTCACTCAATTCGTCAACAATTGTATTCAAATCTTTATCACCTCTACCGCTGACATTCACTATTACTATTTCATCTTCTTTGGTATTTGGCATTAAATGTTCGAGATATGCGATAGCATGTGCCGATTCCAAAGCCGGAAGAATTCCTTCGTACTTCGACAACCTAACTGTAGCGTCCAAAGCTTCTTTATCGGTAACAGCGTAATATTCGGCGCGCTTAATATCTTTCAAGAGTGAGTGCTCAGGACCTACTCCGGGGTAATCCAAACCGGCTGAGATTGAATAAACTTCGTACGGAGATCCGTCTTGGCCCTCTAATAAGTATGTCTTCATTCCGTGAATCATTCCCGGTTTTCCCAAAGTCATTGTAGCGGCGTGTTTATCCGTATCAATTCCTAAACCTGCTGCTTCTACTCCGATAAGCTTTACCGACTCGTCTTCAATGAAATCACTGAATATTCCGATAGCGTTAGAACCGCCACCTACACATGCCATAACGTAATCGGGCAAGCGTCCTTCCGATTTCAATATCTGAGCCTTGGCTTCTTTGCCGATAACAGATTGAAAATCTTTTACCATCGAAGGGAACGGATAAGGACCGACTGCTGAACCCAAAAGATAGAAAGTTTCTTTGTAGCTAGTAATCCAGTCAGCGAGAGCCGCGTCTACGGCGTCGGTAAGAGTCTGTCCTCCCTGAGTAACGGGAATAACTTCAGCGCCAAGCATTTTCATACGGAAAACATTGAGCTTCTGGCGTTCGCAATCGATTGCTCCCATGTATATTGTACATTGTAATCCAAACTTAGCGCAAACCGTCGCGGTTGCTACACCATGCTGTCCCGCTCCTGTTTCGGCGATAACTCTATTCTTACCAAGCTTTTTGGCCAGTAATATCTGTCCCAAACAGTTGTTAAGCTTATGAGCGCCGGTGTGGCAAAGGTCTTCGCGCTTTAAGTAAATCTTAGCTTTTCCGTAAAGCTCTGTTAATCTGTCGGCATATGTTAAAGGGGTAGGGCGACCATTGTACTCTTTCTGAAGCTTTTCCAAATCGTTGATAAATTCATCTGTGTTGCGAACTTCTTTGTAAAGATTGTCCAGTTCGAAAAGAGCCGACTGGATTGAAGGGGGAACGTACATTCCACCGAATTCTCCGTAATGTCCGGTTGTATCTGGGTATGAATATTTTACAGCAGTTTCCATTTCTATTTTCCTATGTTTTGTTTTTCAATTGATAGATATTACAGTTTCCGTAGTAAGATTACTTTTGAAGAAGCCAATTCTTCATCAGAGTTAATCCGTGTTCGGAAAGAATTGATTCCGGATGAAACTGAACGCCTTCCATCGGGTATTCCTTGTGTCTTAGTCCCATTACCAAACCATCTTCGGTTAAGGCAGTAATATCAAGGGTATCAGGTAGTGATGATTTTTCCACAATTAAGGAATGGTATCTTCCCGCGTCGAATCGTTGCGGAATGCCATTGAATATCCCTTTGTTGTTGTGAAGAATCATGGAACTCTTTCCGTGTACAAGTTCCGGAGCCTGAATTACCTTACCGCCAAAACTAATCGCGATAGCCTGATGACCGAGACACACACCTAGGATAGGAATCGAATCGGCGAAACGCTCTATTACATCCAGAGATATTTTAGAATCCTCCGGCTTCCCGGGCCCTGGGGAGATAAGGATTCTGTTGGGTGAAAGATCGGATATCTCTTTTGTAGTAATCTCGTCATTCCTCTTAACGATTATTCCGGTTTCGAAATGTCCGATAAGCTGAACCAGATTGAATGTAAATGAATCGTAATTATCTATAACTAATGTTATCATCTTCTTTTCTAAACCCTATTAATGCAAAAAGCCCCTCTCAGTGAATACTAAGAGGGGCTTTCAATATATGATTATCCAAAACTTTTGTATTTTTCACTGATATTTATTCTGAAGCGGATACACGCCACCACCATGCCCAGAATGACCAGTTTTTAATAATACAATATGTGTTCATAGTCGCTTTCATTTGGGTTGCAAATTATGGAATTCCCAAGATCATTGTCAAGTTTTATTTTCGGAAAGTGAAATTAATACGATATTCCCGAATAAAATCGGGGTATTTTTGAATAAGAATTTGATTGAGGTTCTATTGGGATCGGCAATGGTATTGCCTAAAGAGATTAGTCGTGAAAAAAAAAGAAATTTCGTAAGGCCACTCATAGCAAAGCTGTTTTTACTAA
Organism: uncultured Ignavibacteriales bacterium; assembly: GCA_942492055.1. Classification (GTDB taxonomy): domain Bacteria; phylum Bacteroidota; class Ignavibacteria; order Ignavibacteriales; family Melioribacteraceae; genus CALODP01. Next base: position 444,224 of record CALODP010000015.1, read on the forward strand.
TGATAAAGCTCTCCTTAAAATGCTTTCCCTAGTAAAAAACGACCTCTCCGATCGGTAGGCTAATAAAGTGGCAGCATGGAACAGTTCTCTTACGTAAATTGATATTGAATTTGAAGACAGAATTAAATAATTCGTATAAGTCATTTACAGACTTTTTTGTAGTGTCTCGTTCTCACTTTAAGGAATTGAGGTTGTCGGGGGAAGAAACGGATTGGTTGGACGGAGTAATGGATTTTGTACTTTGGGAAATGGGTTTGTTGTGGCGGGAAGTCCGGTTGGCGTTTCCGGAAATGGGATTGTTGTCTTGCGCGGTGAGTGCGATGATCCGGGAAATGGAAAGTATGGAAGAAGAATAGCGTTCTACGTGCCGGTAATAGCGATCTCTGATCGGGGAAAAGCGTTCTACAAATTGAGCGGTGAGTGGGGGAAGTAGAGTAATTCGATATGGCTTTAAGTAATCGGGATGTATTTGTAGAGAAGCGGAAAGGGAAGATTGAGAAGTTGTGTATGACTTTAAGTAAGTGCTCTTTACTAGTAGGGAAATGTCTGGTTCGGGTATAGAAGAATGAAGTGCGGATGGAGAAATATGTTAGAGTTTTAAGTAACTACCCCCGTTGAGGCGTGCGGAGCCCCTATTTGCGGAGAAATAGCGTAAAGCTTTAAGTAACTGGCATGGATGACCGAAGAAATTGCATATAGGTTTAAGTAACTGAGCCGGGAGGGGGAGGAAATGAGATGGTTGGGTGAAGAAATTAGTTAAGGGTTTAAGGGAGAAGGATAAAGGGAAAAGAAAAAAGATAAAAGAAGCAAGAGAGAAAGGAAAGATTGTGTGGGAGACACAAATGTTAATAATGGGGGTTGATTTATTTAAGAAAAGCAAAAGAGACCTTCAAGAGGCAAGGGATATTTTGAATAAATATACTGATATTTATCGAGCACAAAGGTTATTGCAAATATCGGATGAGCTAACCTAAAATGGTTGTATGGGAAGCCGGGCAACTATATTCTTCTCTTTTTTTTATAGTCTATTAATTAGTGTGCTTGTTCGACTATGTATAAATTATTTTCTTGAAATAAAATCTTTCTTGGCTCATATTTGGTATAAGAGGAGCAGGTAAGAAGGAGATAAATAATGAACAAGAAGCTGACATTAAAATTGAATAAGAGAGTGATTGAACGGGCAAAACAGTATGCTAAAAAGCATAATCAAAGTCTATCTGTAATGGTTGAAAATTATTTTAATGTAATTTCAGATAAGGAAAATGGGGACGGGATAGAAATTTCTCCTAACGTTCTTGAAATTTCCGGAATTGTAGAATTACCGAAAGATTCGGATCTGAAAGAGGTATATGGAAAACATCTTGAGGAGAAGTACTTAAAATGATTAACGCTTTTTGTTGACTCGGATATTATTCTAGATCTCTTTGCAAAAAGAGAGCCTCATTATGTTTATTCCGCAAAATTATTTACGTTGATTGATCAGCAAAAAGTAAAAGCATATACTTCTCCAATTGTTTTTGCTAATCTTCATTATTTACTAAAGAAAATGATTTCTAATCAAGCAGCATTAAAAAGTCTTAGAAAATTAATAACATTTGTTACTGTTTTGCCAACCGATGAGAGAGTTATTAACCAATCATTAAATTCTGATTTCAGTGACTTCGAAGATGCCATCCAATATTTCACATCAGTGAATAATAGTATAAAATTGATAATTACCAGAAACATAAAGGATTACAGAAAAGGTAAAATAACCATATCTACTGCTGATGATTTTATAAATACTTGGGAATCGGAGAAGAAAAAAAGTTCTTCATAGCCGCATGAAAGTCAACAGTTAAGAATGGCTCCATATTAACATGGTAGCATTGTAATCTCGGTTTGATTTTTTTAACGAGCTCCAATAGGATGTAAATCCTTTTTTGCGTGGAAGCGATTTCCTGGACGAAAACGAATGCCAAAGCATAAGAGCTTGTTTGCGATTGTGTTATGGAACTCAAATTTTTGCTTGAAGCCATAAGAAAATATATTAATCCAGGATCGAATCGATCTTCCGGTTTAACGTATCTTTGAAATCATTCCATTTTATTTTTTCCCCAAGGCCGAAATAATTTGTCTTATCAATTAGAGCTTCGTTGACAATCGGGAAATTACCTGAGTCTCCGATATATGATACAATTGAAATTAGATTTGGTTTATCGGGAGGTTCTAATCGGAATTCTAAATTAAAAAGGTATGATTTATTAAGATCCCAGTTTACATTGGTCTCAATCCAGTCCGGGCAAAAATAAATTGTAAGGATTTTGTCATGTGGTGTTAGTTGATTTCCGGTTATTACCTCATCTATTTTGATGGTTACATATATCATTGTGATTTTCAAGTCGTGAAACTCATCAATATACTCTGACTTCTTTTCCATCCTCTGTATCGTGCCGCGAACAATCGCATGCGTATTGAGTAAATGATATTCCAATGGTGTTGAATTTTCTTTAATTTTTTTGAGGATATTTCCTTCCGCGACAGACTTCTTATTCCTAAAAAGTGTGTAATATTCTGCTCTTGTGATGTTTGTATCTTTTGTAATGTTATCTTGCTCTTTACGAAATTCCGAATCAATTTCATACGGATTACCTCTGTAGGCAAGAAAAACTTGCTTCTTGTAGTAGCTTAATTCATCTGCTTCCGGGGACTTATCCGATTTTACTTTCTCTTTTACCTCTTCTAGAAAATTCATATAATCAGTCGTAGTTATATAACTTGAATACTGCCCTGTGACAATAATATTCGCAAGCAAATAGAAGAATACTAATCCGATATTTCTCATAGTTGAGTCTCCCGCAGTAATTAAGAATATGGAAGTTGCGCCGGCTAAGTCTCATTGTTATAGTGATATTTACAATACGGCTCGTTTAAATTTTATCTAAAAAATATGTAATATGTTTACGTTTGTCAAGTGATGAAATTATACACGGGAGAAAGCGAACCTTATAATCTCACTCTATTTCCCGGAATTCTTTTTCTGTTTATATTCGATAAGTTTATTTGCATATTCTAATCCGTTTATGTTAGCTACAGCCTTGGCAAAGGATTTATCTTGCAAATATTTCATCATAGTCTTCACGGAATAAATCATTAGAGATATCTGTAAGAAAACTACCTATAAAGAATTGATAGTTTTGAATGATTAAGTTATGTTGCGAAATGATGATGGGATAATACCTAAATTAATTATTTCTTTAAGGGGCATCCGCAATGAGAAAAATACTTATCTGTATAACCTCTTTTTTTCTTTTCAAGGCTTGTGCTCAATTTGAGCCATACACATATAAAAATTACGAAATTGGGAAGGTTGATTCATGCAATGTAGGATGCGCATTAGTTTACTTTGAGAATGGATATAAGGATATAATAAAGTCGGATGAGGAGAGAATAGATCATCTTGAAGAAATCTATTACCTGGGGACAATTAATGATATTCTGAAACTATCTTTTAGAAAATTTACCAATGTTAGCCTTGCCAGAATTATGATTAATAGTAATTTCATGACTGTTGAATATGATCTAACAAAAGATAGAAGATTATTATTCAGGGACTATGAAATTGAGATATTAAAAGCAACTCCCTCTAAGTTGTATTACAAAGTATTGTCAGATTCAGAAGAGATTCTATTGCCGAAACCAATAGTTTCCGATTCTTTGAAAGTAGCGAAGAATACAAAGATCAATTCCTTTGTAAGGATCCTTACTTCAAAACAGAATTATCGAGGATTTTTATTCGGGGAGACTAAAACAGATTATTTGCTCTCTGCAGATGAGAGTTCACGAAAGGTGAAATATAGAATTCAAAAGAAAGATGTTATAGGTATTTCCAATTCGGAGAAATGAATTATTTTTTACGCAAAATAAAAAGCCCTCATAGCGAGGGCTTTTATATTAACTATTTTGCTTTTACTTCGTTTAGTACGTTTCCGGTTTTCGCAAGCTCGTCAACTATCTTGATAACTTCTTCGGCAACAGCGTCTTGTGCCTGTGCGGTAGAAGCGCCGATGTGATGAGTTACGTAAACACCAGGAATACCTTTTAGAGGAGAGCTTACGTCTCCCGATTTCCCTTCAGGCTCGTCGTTAAATACATCGAGGCCGACTTTGAGTCCTTTAGTTTTAACAGCTTCGATAAGAGCGGCTTCGTCGATAACTCCCGCGCGGGAAGTATTGATAAGTGTAGCTCCTTCTTTCATCATTCCGAACATTTCCGCGTTGAACATTCCTTTGGTATGAGCGTTTACAGGGAGATGTAGAGAAATAATGTCAGCTTTAGGAAGAACTTCAGCGAAATCTTCGAACTGGGTTACCCCTTCTTCTTTGATTTCGAAAATATCTTTGGCGTAGATTTTAATACCGAAAGCTTTTGCTCTTTTGGCAACTTCCTGACCGATGTGGCCGTAGCCGACAATCGCGAGAGTTTTGCCATAGAGTCCGTCAGCTTTGGAATATTCGGCTTTGTTCCAAACACCGTTTCTGAAATCGGAAACGTTATCGGGAATCATTCTATCCAAAGATAGCATAAGGCCAACAGCCAATTCGGCAACCGCAATTGAGTTTTTACCGGGGCAATTGGCAACGCTAATTCCTTTACCGTTAGCGGCAGGAATATCGATGTTATTAACACCGGCGCCGGCTCTGATAATAAGCTTCAATTTGGTAGCTGCTTCGGAAGTGGCAGCGTTAACAACAGTTGAGCGGACAACCAAAACATCAGCGTCGTTGATGTTAGCGGGTAAGTCGTTTTCTCCAAGTTTGGGTTCAAAGATAACTTCGTGACCCAGTTCTTTCAACTGTGCCATGTACTTGTCGGGGAACTTATCAGCAATTAGTACTTTCATTTTAAACCTCATGTAAAGTTAGTTTATATTAATTATAGCATTGGTATCTTTACACCCATTTCCTTGGCGTTTTCTTTAGCGCGGTCGTATCCCGCGTCAGCGTGACGAACAATTCCCATACCCGGATCGTAAGTAAGTACTCTTTCCAACCTTTCTTCGGCTTCTTTGGTTCCGTCGGCAACCACAACCATACCGGCGTGGATAGATTTACCAATCCCGACACCGCCGCCATGATGAACCGAAACCCAGCTAGCTCCGCCGATAGCGTTCAGCAAAGCGTTCAATATCGGCCAGTCGGCAATCGCGTCGCTACCGTCTTTCATCGATTCTGTTTCTCTGTATGGAGAAGCGACCGATCCGCAATCGAGATGATCGCGACCAATAACGATAGGGGCGCTAACTTTACCATCGGCAACCAATTGATTGAAGATTTTGCCCATCTTCGCTCTGGCGCCGTATCCCAGCCAACATATTCTGGAAGGAAGACCTTGGAAATGTACTTTTTCCTGAGCCAATTTAATCCATCGGATCAAGGCTTCGTCTTCCGGGAATGCTTCCATCACAGCTTTATCTGTTTCGTAAATATCTTTCGGATCCCCCGAGAGAGCTGCCCATCGGAAAGGACCTTTACCGTCGCAGAAAAGGGGACGAATATAAGCCGGAACGAATCCGGGGAAATCGAACGCATTTTCCACACCGTTTTCTTTAGCTTCACCACGAATATTATTACCGTAATCGAAGGTGATTGCTCCTTTCTTTTGCAACTCAAGCATCGCTTTTAGGTGAGTTACAATAGTAGCTCTCGATTTTGCGATGTAGCTATCGGGATCGGATTCTCTAAGTTTCAGAGCCTCTTGGTAAGGCATTCCCATAGGAACATATCCGTTTAATGTATCGTGTGCCGAAGTTTGATCCGTAAGAACGTCGGGAATAATTCCACGTTCGAGAATCTTCGGTAATAATTCTCCGGCATTTCCAACCAACCCAACCGAAAGGGCTTCTTTATTTTCTTTGGCCTTAAGCACCAAATCCAAAGCCTCGTCGAGGTCTTCGGTAATTTTATCGATATAGCCTGTTTCCAAGCGTTTCTCAATTCTTTCACGGTCGACATCTATACCTAAGAAGGCGGCGCCATTCATAGTAGCCGCTAAAGGTTGAGCTCCCCCCATACCGCCAAGGCCCGCGGTAAGTAGGAATTTTCCGGCCAAAGTTCCGTCGAAATGTTGTTTAGCGCATTCGGCGAAAGTTTCGTAAGTACCTTGCAAGATTCCCTGAGTGCCGATATATATCCAGCTACCGGCGGTCATTTGCCCGTACATAGTAAGGCCGAGTTTCTCAAGACGTCTGAATTCATCCCAATTAGCCCAGTCGGGCACCAACATTGAATTCGAAATGATAACTCTCGGAGCGTTTTCGTGAGTTTTGAAAACGGCAACCGGTTTACCTGATTGAACCAAAAGTGTTTCGTCATTTTCAAGATTTTTCAAAGAATCAACAATCTTGTCAAATGCTTCCCAAGTTCTGGCCGCTTTACCGATACCACCGTATACAACAAGATCGTTCGGTTTTTCGGCTACTTCGGGGTCGAGATTATTCATCAGCATTCTTAAAGCTGCTTCCTGAATCCAGCTTTTACAGCTGAGCTCAGTACCATGTGGTGCTTTTATTGTTCTTTCCATGTCATTCTTTAAAATGGTTAGTTAATAATGAATTATATTGTTTGTACATAGACCTTAGAAGCCATCTTTTCAAGAAATTGCTTTTGGAGATTTGCTTATCTATATACTTAGCGTTCTCTTCCAAGTGTCTTGTGAATCGTACCTTTTCGTCTTTAGTAAGTTTCACCGAAGTCCTATCTTCCGCAACTTTATCCATTATCGAGTTAAAAGCTTTTACATCGGAGAGGAATCTGTTATCCTGATTCATCTGTCCAATAGCTTGCTTACAAAATGTTGTTATTAGTTTCGCCTCATTTTTATCGAATTCGAAGTCGTAGTTTTTGAATAATTTCTTTTTCATGATTTCCTTATAGCTTTAATGTCAGTAATTTATCTTTCATTTCCTGATATCCCGGCTTGATGATATCGTAGATATATCGGAGTCTTTCCTTATAAGGAATAAAGGCGGACTTCATAGCGTTAAGAGTAAGTTTCTCAACATCATCAAGAGTGATATCGAACATTTCAATCGCAGTTAAATATTCTTTAGTAAGGGTAGTGTCGCTCATAAGCCTGTCGTCAGTATTGAGGAATACCCTGAAATTATTTTTGAAGAAGTAGATAAAAGGATGATTATCCAATTTGTCGATTGCTCCGGTATGAACATTACTAAGGAGGCATATCTCAAGTGGAATTCTTTTATCGAGAACATATTGGGCTAAAGTTCCGAGTGAAACAACTTCGCCGTTTTTATCGAATACAATATCTTCGGTTAATCGTGTGGCATGGCCGATACGATGAGCACCGCAATATTGAATTGCTTGCCAGATAGATTCTTTTCCGAAAGCTTCCCCGGCGTGAATAGTGATGTTGAAGTTTTCGCGCATTATATATTGAAAAGCGTCCAGATGTTTTTTGGGTGGATAACCACCTTCTTCACCGGCAAGATCGAAACCTACTACACCCTGGTTGCGATAGTTAACCGCAAGCTCGGCAATTTCGAGAGAGTTTTTCATATTGCGCATACCGCAAAGAATGACTCCGTATCCGACTCCGAAATCTTTCTTCCCTCGTTCCAGTCCGTTAAGAACAGCAGTCATAACATCGTCGTAATACAAGCCGTTTTCGAGATGCAGTATAGGGGCGAATCGTGTTTCCACGTAGCAGACACCATCTTCGGCCATATCTTCTATCATTTCGTAAGCAACTCTTTCGAGTCCTTCCTTGGTTTGCATTACAGCGCAAGTATGCTGAAAGCCTTGGAGATACTCTACCAGATTCCCTTTATTGGCTCCACGATGGAACCATTGGGCCAATTCTTCCGGGTTATGGGTAGGTAATTCTTTATAGTTAATATCGTTTGCTAATTCAATTACGGTTTGAGGACGGAGACCTCCGTCGAGATGGTCGTGAAGTTGAACTTTTGGTACCTTTTTGATAATTTCCGCAGTCTTCAAGTTTACCTCAATTTTAGTTCAAAAAATATCTTTTTTGCTCCCTAAAATCAATAAAGAGTAAGGCATAATAACAATAAATATGATTTAATGTAAAGTAATGCGGACAAATTTGTCCTTGACTATCCATTTGAATAGTGGTAATTTTTCGAAGTTGGAATCTGATTATTTATAACCAAAAGGAGTAATAATGAAAAAACTCGTAGCTATTATTTCCATTCTAGCTATTAGCTTATTGGCTGTTGGATGTGCTTCAACTAATATTACAAGTGCCAAATTATATATTCAGCAGAAAAATTATAAGAAAGCACAAGAAGCCTTACAAAAAGAAATTACAAAGAATCCTAAAAGTGACGAAGGATATTATCTTTTAGGCTATGTTTACGGTCAGATGGAAAATATTCCTGATATGATTAAAAACTTCGACAAATCTTTGGAAATCAGTAAAAAGTTTGAAAAAGATGTTAACGATTCGAAGAAATATTACTGGCAGACAAGCTTTAACAGAGGTGTGAATTATTTTAATAAAGGTGCTAAAGCTGCTGCTCCTGATACGGCAAAAATATTCTACAACAAAGCAATTGAGACTTTCAACAATGGTATTCTTTGCCAACCTGATTCCGTAGGTACATATAAGAACTTAGCATTTGCTTATATGAATTTAGGGGACAAAGACAAAGCAATCGAACCTTTGAAGAAAATTGTAGAATTGAGCAAAACAGCCGATTCATACGCAATGTTGGGTGAAATATATTACAACAAAGGTGTTCAATTACAGAGCGAAGGTGACAGCGCGAAAGCTATGGAGCTTTTCGACAAGACTTTGGCATTGTTAGGAGAAGGTAAAAAACTTCATTCTTCCGATACAAACATTTTGATGTTGTTATCCAACACTTATGTTGCAGCAAACAAATTGGATGTAGCTATGGATACTTTCAAGGAAAGTGTTGCAGCTGATCCTGAAAATAAAATTTACAGATATAACTACGGTGTTCTTTTATTAGGGGCTAAAGATTATGATAATGCAGCAGAACAGTTCGCTAAAGCAATTGCTTTGGATTCCGAATATATGGTTGCTTATTATAACTTAGGCGTTACTTATTTGAAACAGGGTGCCGAAGCTCAGCAGAAAGCTATTGACGAAGATAGTGGCGACGAAAGCTATAAAGAATATTTCAAACAATGTGTTGATCCATTGAAAAAATATTTGGAACTCAAACCTGAAGATAGCAAAGTATGGGAATTCTTAGGAAAAGTATACGCTAACTTAGGAATGGGCGACGAGTCAAAAGACGCATTCGAAAAAGCTGATCAGTACAGACAATAAGATAGTCCGTATTAAGTTTTATGCCCACGATTAGAATAGTTACTGGTCGTGGGCTTTTTTAATTCTGAAAAACGAGGTGATTATGGAACAGAATAACGAAAAGAAAGGGCAGCAGATCAATATAGAGTTGGGTGAAAAAGAGGCTGAAGGAATCTATTCCAACTTAGCTATTATAACTCATTCACCGGCCGAATTTATTATTGATTTCACACGAGTAGTACCGGGCGTTCCGAAAGCTAAGGTTCATTCTCGTATTATTACAACTCCTCAACACGCTAAGATGTTAATGAGAGCACTCCAAGATAATATAGATAAATTCGAAGCTCGTTTCGGAGAAATCAAATTGGAGAATCAGCCCAACCAGCAATTTGGCTTCACAAATCCGCAGAATAATGAAAAAATAAATTAATCTGAAGTGCAACACTTCAGATTTTTATTTTCATTCCTTTCTTCAAACTAAAATAAATTGTATTTTCCAATTGATTATCTAATCCGTTTCTCACCGAATTCTAGAGGGGTCTTAATTCGGGAATTTTTCTATGTACAGTAAAATAAATATCAAATAAAAGATTTTAGGAGGAGCTATGAAAAAGCTTCCGCTAATTGTTTTACTTGGGATACTCGTGTTCGCTCCATTTACTGGTGCAAAGGCTCAACAACAGGTTACAATCGATTTGCAAGTTTTCGGTAATTTGCCTGAAGTAGATTTTGCTGCATTTGCCGTAATTGAGGATCTCGAGGGTGCGCCTCGTATAATGCAAATAACCATGACTCCGCAAAACGTTATGGTTTATGTGGAAGGTGCGCTTGAATGGAAAAAGCCGGGAAGTAGTATTTTCGAAAGGCTATTCTTTTTTAAAACAAAACCTTTTCTTTCCAGAAATTTTTCAAATGAAGAGATCGGTAATACCGATATCAAGATTGATGATAGCGATTCTCCGAATGATGATCTTGCCGATGAAAATTTGAAGAGAGGAAAGCCGACAGGAACTTACCGAATTACTCTTCAAGTATTTTCTCCCGATGGCACTTTCTTAAGTCAGGATATGGAGGAACTCGATTTTTCGAATCCTACTCAAACAATTGCTATTACTTCACCTCAGGCAAATACTTCCTATGATATCGGCTCGGTTTTAGCTACATGGACCGAGGTGCCGGGAGTGGAAGGATATGAAATTACCGCAAACGTAAGAAAGCGTTCTCGCCAATCTTTGGAAGAGGCTTTGGCTTTCGGAACCCCAATTATAGATAAAGTGAATATCGGTAATGTTACAATGGCCAATTTGCGTCAATATTTATCACGCGAATGGTTACCGGGGCAGGAAATAGTATTCCAAGTAGCGGCTATTATACCGCGACCGGGTGGGAATGAAAGATTATATAGCGATATAGTTAATTTTAGATTGAAAACCGATGATACCGGTGAACTAAATAAGGATATGCTTAATCTGTTGTCTAATGTAGAGTTCGATTTATCCAAATTAACTCAAACTGGTGGCAGTTTGAAAGGGGATAAGAGAAGGATTCGCCAAATATTGACAATGCTTTCCAACGGTGAGATTGATCTTTCTAATGTTAGGATTACTACCGGAGAGGGTGCTGTTCTTACTGAAGCTGAAGTAAAGGCGATAATTAACTATTTGCAGAACAACCCACGCTCGGTTGTTAATATGCGATTTATTGAAGACTAATATTGGTGAGAAAAATGAAAAACATAAAAAATATTACTGTTCTTTTATTAATAGTAATTCTCACTTCAGTGTTTGTCGGGTGGAGTAATAACCCAAACGAAACACCGATTGCTTTGATAAAGAAGATTGTCAAAGATGTAAATTATAAAGACTCTGAAGCCTCCGAATGGGAATTAGCTAAAACAGGTGTACCGTTAAAGGATGGGCAAGAAGTTAAGACCGGATTCAAATCTTTGGCTCTTATTCTTTTTACCGATGGTTCAGGACTTTTGCGTGTAAGGGAAAATTCCATTGCTCACATTTACGGTAAAAAGGAAGCCAGACGAATCGATAAAAATACCTTTATTCAGAAAGGTGTTGTCGGTTTCGATGTAAATAAACAGGAAGATGAAGAATTTAAATTCACTACTCCTACGGCTGTGGCGTCGATTAGAGGAACTGCCGGTTATATTGGAGTTGATCAGGATAGTTCAACTACTATCGTATGCGAAAGAGGGTTGATTGAATTCCAGGGGACATCCGGCAGTAAGGAATCGGGAAGTGTTTCCGGGGGCGGATCTGCAATAATAGGAAAAGACGGCAAGGTTCGTAAAGGTGGAATCGACGACCAAATGAATAAAAAATTAAGAGAATCAAAAGTAGAAGAGACTAAGAAAATCAGGATAAAAACCGAACAAGGTACATTGGAAATTGAATATTATCCTGAACAGAATATTAAATAATTAGGGAATGCTAAGGAGGAGACAGTGAATAAAATTGGGGCTATTTTAAGAATGCGGTTGTTCACGCTTTTATTCTTAATCTCGATTATTCCTGCAGTAACTACCGCACAAGTAAGCGGATATATATCTTCCGTAACGACGGATGAGGCAATAGAAAAGGAACCATTAAAAATTAATGCCGAGGTTTTGCAGACAAGCGCGATATCTAATATCCGAATTGCCTATAAATCCTTTGAGGAGAGCGAATTTATAATCGCCGATATGGAATTTATAGGATCAATGGCGAGTTTTGTAATTCCTTCGGAAAAGGTAGCTTTACCATTTGTTACTTACTATCTAATTATAGATAAGAAAGATGGAACAGTTGAAACCTATCCACAAGGGATACCTGAAATGGGAAAACCTATTGAGGTAGAAGTAGCTGCCAAAAGTGAGAAAGACCAAGAAGTTTTGGTGCTGAGTCCTGCAAAAGGCGAGACAGTAGCTTTGGATGATTTGTTTATTTCGGTTTCTCTTGTTCGTGCCAGTGAAAATGTTAATTCGCAAGCGACTAAGATATATCTGAACGGTGAAGATATTTCCGATAAACTATTGTTTGCCGGGGATTTGATTCTATTCTACGCTAATAACTTTCCCGGAACAGCTACGATGGGGAGCCAATCTCTTCTCATTGAACTTTACGATAACGAAGGGGAGCTTTATCACGCCGTCAAAAGGAATTTTGTAACCGTTGAGGATGATTATTTTCTGAAAGCCGCCAATCGATTTAAGTATAAGATCAATATGGAAGGGGAATCGAGAAATGAGAATTTCGATAAGAAATCGAAATGGTTTAATAATTTTTCCACCTCGCTTCAAAGTACATATAAAGATTGGCAATTTAACGGACAAGTATATTTGACATCGGAAGAGGATGACAAAACTCAACCCCAGCATAGATTCTCGGCAACAATTGAGAATGATTGGTTGAAAGTAAAAGCCGGCGATAGCTATCCATATTTTCCGAGTTTGATTATGAGCGGGAAAAGGGTAAGAGGAGTATCCGGAGGGTTGTATTTGGATTACTTCAATATTGAAGCTGCCTTCGGAGAGATTGCCAGGGAAATAGAAGGAAGTCTTTTGCAAACGTATTCTCGTGCCGATGCTCCGTTGGGCTCGAATATTATTGAAATTGATTCCGCCAAATATAATCAGCCATTCGGTCAAGTTGATATGGGAATTTATAGTCGAGAGCTTTTTATTGTTCGACCCTCTTTCGGAAGCGGGGAAAATTTCCAATTAGGCTTTACATATCTTCATGCTAAAGATGACATGAAATCTATTGAGTTCGGTGCGCGTCCGGAAGAGAACGCTGTTATCGGTACTGATCTTAAAGTTGCTGTGGATGATCAGAATATTATTTTAACCGGTCAAGCGGCTGTTAGTCTTTTTAATTCGGATATTTCTTCCGGTACTTTGAGCGACAGCAAAATCGATTCGGTTTTCGGTGAGGATAGTTATTTTAACGCCGATACGGATATGATAAAAAGAATTAAGAATACTCTGAGCAAGTTCATAACAGTTAATCAATTTATCGGTCCGATAAATCCGCAAGAGCTTTCATCCCTTGGGGCAGAAGCTCAATTGCAAATGAATTACTTCAATAATAATTTGAAGGCTTCTTATATTTACCGAGGAAACGATTACAGATCATTCGGGCAAGATTTTATCAGAACGGATGTAAAGGGATTTAATTTGTTCGATCGAGTCCGTTTAATGGAGAATAAGCTTTTCCTTACGGCCGGATATGAAAGGTTGGAAGATAATCTTCAGGAAACAAAGCCGGCAACAACTATCTATCAGACTTTGAATACATCGGTTTCCTATTTTCCGAGATCCAATTTCCCGAATATTACAGTCGGATATTCGAGATTCAAAAATGATAACGGTATTACAGAGGCGGATACAAATAAAGCCGCAATGGTAAATGATATTACTAACAGATTCTATACAACATTGTCATACGGTTTCGATTACGGTGTAAAGCATAATTCTTCACTAAGTTTTATGACTTCAACCAGAGAGGATGATAGTCCGGCAAACTACGATGCTAATTATTTCTCAACTTCATTTTCTCTGAATAGTTATTGGAAAAGAAATCTCACTAGCTTTTTTAGTTTGATGTATTATGCCAGTGATTTGGCCGGGAAAGAATATAACTATACCACACTTTCTTTCGGAGGAAAGTATAAGTTGATGGAGGATAAGCTGGAATTATCTGCATCTCTTAGTCCTAGCTTCGGAGATTTCAAACGACAAGCTTTGGATTTTGTAGCTCAATATTTGGTAATGCAAAATCTCAGATTGATTTTTCAAACACGTTTGTACCGAATACCGGATGAGGCCACAAATAGTATTACAGGCTTAACGGTAAGGTATAGAATATAGTATTTACGGAATGGCTAAGAAGATAGAGAAAAAGAATTTATCCAAGTTGTTTGTTAGTTTCGGGATCGCTCTATTTGTCGTTGTTTTGACTCAATGGATGAGCATCCCCTTTCTACACAAGTTGGAATTGCGTCTGACAGATGAAAGATTTTTACGACGAGGTCCTCTGGATATCGGGGCCTCGGCTGATGTTGTGATTCTGGAAATTACCCAGGATTCCTATAACCAAATTCCACCCCCGAATAACGCGTGGCCTTGGCCGAGAAATCTTTTTGCTAATGTAATTGAGAATCTTGAGCAAGCAGGTGTAAGAGCTATCGGTATTGATATTGTAATGTCTAATCCCGACAGATTTTCCTCCGAAAACGACAATATACTTAAAGATGTAATCCGTAAGAACGGAAATGTAGTAGTGGCCGGAAAGGTTGATATTGCTGCCGAAAGGATTGAAGCACAAAAGGGGAGTTATTCCGGATTGTCTTCTACTCGTGTTAGCAAAAAGGATGAAAACTTCGGGAGTATTTTTTTTGAGGCCGACAGCTCTATCGGAATTGTTCAAGTCCCTAATGATTATGACGGTGTTTATCGTCGCTTTCAGCCTTATGTCTATTCACAGATCACTAAAAGAAGTATTCCGATATTTGCTTCTGCTGTCTTGAATAAATACTTTATTCTCCCTTCAATGCATGTTCCTGAGAATCGCGAAGAGGAATTCCAATTCGGGCCTATCACTATTCCGAAATATGATCGTACTTCGATGTTAATCAATTTTTACGGGGCAAGCAGAAGTTTTCCTCACTACAAGTTTATCGATGTACTTGACGATAAGGATTTCAAAACAATTGATGAAATAGATTTTCAAGAAGATATAAATACCTGGGATAATCCCGAGTACGGATTGCTCTATCAAAATATTTTTCACGACAAGATTGTTCTGATCGGCTCAACAATGCCGGAGGATAAAGATTTCTTCCCGATTTCATTTTCGGCAGGAGCAGGTGGAGGAGATAATCTTATTTACGGAGTTGAATATCACGCGAATGTGATACAAAATATTATCCGTAAAGATTTTCTAATCAAGCAAAGTAAATCGTTTGAGATTGTTTTCTTGGTTTGTCTGGTCATTATTACTTTCGTACTTTCCTCTCTCTTCAAAGGAAGAAAAACTAAATTTCAATTCCTTTTCGAAATCGGGAATCTTCTAATAGTCGGTGGGATTATCTTCGCGATTTTTGAAATAGGGATGTTGGTTTTCGTCAAGTATAATTACGTTATTACAATTGTCTATCCGGTTATGGCAGTTGTAATTAGTTATTTGGGAAGCACCGTATATCATTTCGTTATCGAACGACAACAGAACAAAATGATCAGAGGAATGTTTAGCCATTACGTAAGTGGTGAATTGGTGACACAATTGTTACAAGATCCCGATAAACTTAAACTTGGCGGGGAAAAGAGAGAAATTTCAGTACTCTTTAGTGATATCGCGGGCTTTACTACATTTTCTGAAAACCTTGATCCGGAAGAGCTCGTAGATTTTATTAATAGATATCTTACCGAAATGACCGATATAGTTCTCAAGAATAACGGAACACTCGATAAATACGAAGGGGACGCGATAATGGCTTTTTGGGGAGCTCCGATGAAGTTGGATAACCATGAGTATCTGGCATGCAAAGCCGCTGTTGATATGCAAAAGCGTTTGGTTATGCTTCGGGAAGAGTGGAATATGCCAAAAGAAAAAGAGATTAAAATACGTATCGGCATAAATAGCGGTGAAATGGTTGTCGGTAATATCGGCGGAAAAACACGATTCGATTACACGGTAATGGGGGATAATGTTAATCTTGCTTCCCGACTAGAAGGGGCTAACAAACAATACGGATCCGGTGTGATGATCAGTGAGATGACTTACGAAAAGGTGAAAGATAAGATAGTAGCAAGGGAATTAGATAAAATCAGAGTGAAGGGGAAAAAGAAACCGACCAGAGTTTTCGAATTATTAGGTATTATAGGAGATCCGGAAGCCGATTTAATGGAGGTCAATTTGGAGCACTATCGTGAAGGATTGGAATTCTATAAAGAGATGAATTTCGAAAAGGCTTGTGAAATGTTCTCCGAATCAACAAGGAAGCTCAATGGGGATCAACCTTCGGAAGTATATTTGGATAGATGCAAAAGCTACATCGAAAATCCGCCCGCTGAAGATTGGGACGGAGTTTTCGAATTGAAATCAAAATAGTTATTTGCGCGATTTGAAAATATTCACTATCGCGATAGCTAAGAAAAAGAAGTTCGCGAACCATGCCGTGAAGAATGGATTCATAACACCGTTCTTTCCGAATGCCTGGCTTATCTTCATAAATACAAGATAAACAAAGGTGATAAGTAAACTTATTCCGAATTGAATAGCCAGTCCACCCCCGCGCTTATTAGCCGAAATAGGGAGTCCAAGCAAAACGGTAATAATACTGGCGAACGCGAAAGCCCATCTTGAATGATATTCAATTTCAATCCTTGTGGGATCGTTGCCGGAACGTAATTGTTCTTCCGAAAACTCACTTAGTTCCGACAATGTCATCTCTTCGCTTCGTCGTTGTTTCTTTAGCACTTCTTCAGGCGTGAAATTCAAATCGGGATATTCCAAAGAGGAAAACTTATTTGTATGTTCATAAATTCCGTCGAATTTTCTTTCTATTCCACTTCCTAAAGTCCAAACACTTTTCGTAGTATCGTATGTCATCTTGATAGCGTCAATACGGCTTGTCATGCGGGTGATGTCATTTTCGTCAAAATTCTGTATGCTAATACTGCTTGCACGATTTGTATTTACATTATAGTAACCGATCGATACTATTCTCGTTTTGCTATCCTGAAAGAATATATTATTCTCCGGACCGATGCGGTGTTTGCGCAAATATTCTCGCTCTATATAGACTTTATGCTTGTTAGCCAAAGGTACAATGTATCCGCCAAAATATACCGCTCCGAAACTGATCAAAAGGGAGGTGATCAAAAATGGAGCCATAAAGCGCATAGAACTTACTCCGGATGATCGCATCGCGGTTAGTTCGTTCTGATTTGACATCTTTCCAGCGACGAAAAGACTGGATAAAAGAACCGCAACCGGTATCATTAATCTCACAATCTCCGGAAGGAACACAGCATAATATTGAAGGATAATATTTCCCGGAACATCTTTATCAATAAATCGCCCCAGCTTTTCCATTACGTCAATGATAACGAATATCATCAAAAACGAAACCAGCGCGAAGAAGGTAGTCTGTAAAAACTGCTTTACTAAATATCTATCAAGAATTCTCATTATTGTCCGTTTGTATTTCTAAATTGTTTCGGAAGTAGTTTCATTAAGAAATCGAAGCTCAGAGTCACTCTTTCTTTTCCGCTTTTGAAAGTAAGGTATAGGCCTAATGCTCCGAGTACAAAATTGGCGCTCCACATTCCCCAGAAAGGAGAGAGCATTCCACGGTCGGCTAATTTTTCTCCACCGATTAAAAAGGCCCAGTAAATTACAAAGAAGAAAACGCTAATCGAAGCGGCCATTCCTATACCTCCTTTGCGGGTCATTGTTCCCAAAGGAGCTCCGAGAAGAATGAATACTATGCAAGCGATAGGAAGTGAGTACTTTTTGTGAATCTCAACCCAGTACTTACTATATCTCTCTTTTTTGTAGTATATCTTTCTGGAGGCTGATTTGATTAGTGCCTGAGCACTTTCCAACCTTTCCGTAGCTCGCAAATAGACGTACCTTTTCTTCATTGAAATACTTAAATGAGAGGAATGACTTTTGGCAGAGTCTAGAGTAAAAGTCCTGTTTATGCGACTTTCCAATTCCGAAATTAGTCCCAGTTTTTCCGTATTAACACTATCGGCGAGCACTTCCAATTGTTGCGCGCTTAATTCTCGATCTCCGCGATCTCCTTCGCCGGGAGCTGTTTCCTGTAAGGCGAATTCCTCTGCGTCCATAACAATTTTATGTTTCTTAAAATCTATCTTTCTGTATGCTTTCGAATCATGCATCTTTGAGGAATGTATTTCTCCGTCCCACAGATCCATTACCAATCGTGTCTGATTCGGTGAGAAATATAATTTTCCGGTTTTAGCGGTAATTACATTCATATTCTCCGGATTTGAATTGTCGTAGATTGTCAATTCCTTCAGAATATTTTTCTCTTCATCAATGTCTCTTACCAATATGGAGTACTGAGATACTTCCTGCGAAAAAACTCCGGGGACCAAAGCGAGTGTAGGTTTTTTCTTCTTTATATCCTGCGATAAGATTTTCGCGGCGTGATTTGCGTTAGGGTATATATTGTTATTAAACTGTATCAATAAAAAGGCAACCAAAATACTTCCTGCCAAAGGAGGAATCATCATCTTGTATAGTGATATTCCGGTTGCTTTCATTATTGCTACCTCGTTGTTTTGCGCCATCCCTCCGAATGCCATCAAAGTCGCTACCAATACTGCCATCGGAACTACGAGAACAACCATCCACGCAAGATTGTATGTAATTAACTTTACGATAATCCAAAAACTCAGCCCTTTCCCTACAAGCTTATCGGCAAACTTCATTAGAAATTGTAATAAGAATACCGATATCAATGTGAAGATCGAAAAGATAAAGGGTATTAAGTGGGCTTTCATTATATATTTGAATAGAATCATATTTCTCTGCTATTTATTTTTCAGCTGCAAAATTACTCATAATCCTGATACTATGAAATCGGAATATACCAAAAGAATAAAGATAATACTCGATTTACTTTAAGTTATTTTCATCTCAAACAGGGAAGAATGTTGGTTATTTCCGCTAATAATAATTGATTTCTTGAATTGAGACAATAATAACTGTAAATTAAGCTGTAGTTTCTTCAAAGTATAAATTCATAAAAAACTTATGAGGGATCAGTTGTGAAACAAGTTTTAGATTATATCCAACAAAACAAAGATCGTTTTATAGAAGAATTAAAAGAGTACATCGCTATTCCGAGTATCAGTACTTTGGAATCGAGTAAGGATGATGTTGCAAAATGCGCTAAGTATGTTGAGGAACAACTCAATAAAGCCGGAATCGAAAAGACTAAGATAATACCAACAGACAACCATCCTTTGGTTTACGGTGAGTGGATGGGAGTAGAAGGTGCTCCTACGGTTTTGGTTTACGGACATTACGATGTCCAACCGGTAGATCCGCTCGAAGAATGGAACACTCCTCCTTTCGAAGCAACAATTAAAGAGGGAAAAATCTGGGCGCGCGGCGCTAACGATAATAAAGGACAAAACTACGTTCATGTAAAGAGTGTTGAGTCTTTCTTCCGTACCAAAGGAACTCTTCCTCTAAACGTTAAATTCATCTTCGAAGGGGAAGAAGAAATTGGTAGCGAAAGTCTTGAGAAATTTCTTCATATCGAAGAAGCTCGAGAACTTCTGAAATGTGATGCTGTTTTAATCTCAGATACAAGCATGTACGGGCCTAATATCCCGACGATCAATTACGGTTTGAGAGGTTTGTGCTATATGGAAATAGAAGTGACCGGTCCGAACAGAGATCTTCATTCAGGTTCTTTCGGGGGTGGTGTAGCTAATCCTATCAACGAACTGGCTAATATTATTTCCAAACTCATAGACGAAAACGGAAGAATTACTATTCCGAATTTCTATGCCGATGTTGTCGAACTAACTGAGCTGGAAAGAGAAAACTACAAGGCTCTAAATTTCTCCGACGAAGAATTGGAAAAAGAACTTAAAGTGGGTGAATTGAAAGGGGAAAAAGGATATTCCACTTTGGAAAGAATGTCCGGTCGCCCTACTCTGGATTGTAATGGAATTGTCGGTGGATTTACAGAAGCGGGAGCCAAAACCGTTCTCCCTTCAAAAGCTTCAGCTAAGATTTCTATGAGATTGGTCCCTAATCAGGAACCGAAAAAGATTGCCCAAGAATTTAAAAAATATATCGAACAACTGGCTCCTAAGAGTGTAAAAGTTGAGGTAAAGGAATTACACGGCGGTTTGCCGATAGTAATGTCTCTAAACGACAAAGCTATTGTTGCCGCTGCAAAAGCTACTTCCAAAGCATTCGGCGCCGAAACGGTTTATACCCGCGAGGGTGGGTCTATTCCTATTGTTGTTGAATTCAGCAAACAGCTCAACGCTCCGGTTGTTCTTATGGGGTTAGGTCTGGATACAGATGATATCCATTCCCCTAACGAACATTTCGATATCTCCAGTTTCGAAAAGGGGATTGAAGCTTCGGCCTATTTTATGGAAGAATTCGCTAAATAACCAAGCGGTTGATAAAATGAAAATGATGAATATAACCAAAATATTTGTCGCAATGAGTTTGATACTTATGCTGGCATCGTGCGGTAAGGACGATGTCGGCGGCGGTTCCCCCGAAACTTCAGGGAGCAAGGATAAGTCCCTTAGGGAATACAACATTGAGGTGGAAAAAGAACAAGCCGCCAAGAGAACCCCTTGCGATACCATTGCTCTGCAAGAACATATTATTCGTACCTTTCCGGCTGGAACATATCTGGTTGAGTTCGATAGAACTTTTACTTACAATATTCCCAAACCGGCTGTTGCCTATTTCAATAACGACAACAAACGATATGTCTTTGCGGCTATGGCCAAATCGAAGGAAGGGGAGAGGTTCGTTGAGCCGAAAAATATTGTAGGCTTCGAATCGAGCTTTATAAATCTCGATAGCACAAAACTAGGTACCGCTTTCTTTTATCTTGCCTTGTTCGAATGTAATCCCGAGAAGAATGAGTTTTATAATCTCTGGGAATCGGAAGTCCCCATCCATGGCGGTTTCAATTCGATGAAGATAAAGAGATGGAAACCGAAGAATATAATTTACGTGGAACTCAATTTTGAGGATGGCATTATTTCCGGACACAGAAATTACAATTTCTATATGGTCGACGGATTGGATAAACTACCTCATCTTATGGAAACTTACGAGGGACTTGTTCATAAAAGAACTATGGCTAATGTGAACGACGATCTATTCCCCGATTATTTCGAGTATCGATTTATCGAGGATTCGACACGTATTTCCATCAGAGATTCCATTCCATTTTATTGGGATATCAAAAAGCAATTGTATGTTACTAAAGTAAATAGAAGATGGTTTAGAAAATATTGAGAAACGAGTGATTATGGTTAATAATTCGACAAATACTTTACACGATTATCTGAAATCCTTCTTTCCCGAGATGACTTCGGATGAAAAGGGGATTGCGCTTAAATATACCGATAAGGTAAAAGAATTCTCCACCATGCGGTATGGGGTAGGAATTAGAGATGCCTCCCATTCCGGACTACTGAAACTGGAAGGAAAAGATTCAGTTGATTTTATTCAACGAATCTCTACGAATGATGTCGGGATTTTGAGCGTTAACGAGAAAGATAATACTCTCTTTACTAACGAGAGGGGAAAGTTAATCGGGAGATCGACCTTTGTTAAATTTGCCGACTATTCTTTTTTGCTTACAAGCGCTTCCAATAAAAAGAGAATCAATTACTGGATCGAACGATACCTCACTTCCGAAGATGTAACGATTTCCGATCTGGCCGAGAAATATTCCGTGTTGGAATTTTACGGCAAGCAAGCCGAATCTTATCTCACTCTACTTTTCGGTAAGAAAATTGATCTCCTTACCGATAGGAATGTTCTGGAAGTTTCTCTGGAGGCTTTCCGGGGTACAATCATCAAAGCCCAATTCAGAGGGGTGAGAAGATTTATTCTCTTCTTCGATACTATTTTTGTCAAATCGATTATCGACGCGATTATGAATGAGAAGAGCATATTTGATGTTGATTTCATTGGGGAAGAGGCATTCGAAGTATTCAGAATAGAAAAAGGCCTGCCCAAAGGGGGAAGCGAAATAACCGATGAATATTATCCTGACGAAGTTAATCTGAGCACTGAGGTTAATCCTGCCAAGGCTTCTTTTATCGGGAAAAGTGAAATGCTCGCCGGCAATTCTGAAAAGAGATTGTGCGGAATTGTATGCGACTCGAATCTTCTCGCTAACGGAACTAAACCTGAGCTCTTCGACGATTCGGGTAATAGTGTCGGTAAAGTAACCAGCATTACAGAATCCTTCAAATTAGGTTCCTATGTCGGACTGGCCGTAGTTGATACCATCGGATTGAAAGAGGGACGTAAGTTCCATGCCAAACAAGGTCCCGGAAATGTTGACGTGAAAATAATCGAATTGAAAGAGACGAAATGAAAATATATACCAAAACCGGTGATACCGGAACTACATCCTTATTCAGTGGTAAAAGAGTAGCCAAGGATGATTTGAGAATTGAAGCCTACGGAACCGTTGATGAACTTAACGCGTTAACCGGTGTGGCTCTGGCGGAAATAGAAAATAAAAAGCTCAGAAAGACTCTGTTCAATATCCAAAACAAGCTTTTTACGGTAGGAGCGGATTTGGCTTCTCCCGAAGATTCCGGGAATGCCTACAAAGCTCCCCGAGTGTCGGATGAAATGATCGAAGAGCTGGAAGCGGAAATAGATTCTTATCAATCACTCCTTCCCGAAATGAAATGTTTTATTCTTCCGGGAGGCAGAAAAGGAGCTTCGCTACTCCATTATGCCCGAACTGTTGCTCGAAGATCGGAAAGGGAAGTAGTAAAACTCTCGAAGAGTGTTGAAATTGGTGAGAAAATAGTTATATATTTGAACCGCTTATCTGATCTCTTTTTTGTCCTTGCACGATATGAGAATTTTGTTAACTCTACGGAAGATATTCCGTGGAAAAAATGATAAGTATGCCCACGCGGCTATTACACTTCTTTTGGGGGTGAAATTGGTTTCGACGGGGTTATTTGTTCTTTGAACTGCGCATCGTGATCCCCGAAGTCACGCTAAACATCGGGAAAAAAAATAAATGACGAAAATTACGCTTTAGCTGCGTAAATATATACGCAGCCGTTCTCATTTTCCCCTCATGCCGGGAATTTGAAGAACGCCGTTAGGTATGATAGCCAATCCGAGTGTCTGAGTAGGGGAGGCGAAACTTTATCAGGCTGGTCGTAAAAAATCCTGTTTGTCGGAGCTTTTGCGATAAGACTCAATAGATGAACTATGTGCGTAGATGTTCTCTGAAAGGTATCTTCGGACGCGGGTTCGACTCCCGCCACCTCCACCATTTCTTTAAGTATGACACGAAAAATGTGTCTTAAAAAACTTTAACAAAACTCTATTCTTTAGCTTCCGGAAGCAAGAGCTCCTACCGAAGCAATAACTGAAATAATTAAGAATATACTTAGAATGTTTGTTGTCTTTGATGTGTTCTTTACAATATCCTTCATCATTTCGGTCTCTGCCGGCACATTGATTCTATTAATTTCTTTGATGTTTTCTTTTAGGTAATACTTATACTTCGTTTTCTCAATTACTATCTTTTCATCGGTCTCCTCCAATAACATGCCTGATACCTCACTTCCATCCATAAGGGTAATCACAACATAAGGCGCAAAATTATCATTTTTCAATGATTGGGTCGAACCGCAGTTCTGAAATAATAATGAAATAATTACGAAAGCAAGTAAGTATAAATTTTTCTTCAAAACATTCTCCGGAAATTCGTTTAATCTCTTCCACCCAATTCAAAGCAGAATAATAGTTTTATAGACTTGTCAATTATTGCGATTAGGATACAAGTGTGAAATTATTAATATTATTTAAATAAAACAAACTATAACGTTGATGAGAAAGATGAATTTAACAGTACCCTCCAGAAAACGAAATGAGTAATTCTTTATGCTTTAGTTCGATTTAACCAAAGTCAATATTCATTTAGCAATTACCTTGAATTCGAAAAGAACTATGCGCTAAATTGGAAAGCATGGTACCCCGGTGATGGCAAAGTCGGGGAGTGGATGGGAGCCGAATTCCGTTTTTTCCGGAGAAAAGTAAGTTCGGCTTTGGGGCAATTATTCAAACTTGAAGATGGTGATTGCTCGGGAATCACCATCTATAAAGTCAAAATTCTTTATTGATTTGGTTTTAAATCTATTCATTATTCCCATAGTTTTAGTAATGTTTTTTTTGCCCGTAGGCAATTATTCACCAATCCCAAATCTCTCCGCTTGTTCTTTTTCCCGATTTTCAATCAGGAGATCAAGTTCCTTCTTCATTTTTCTATGCATGTCAGCAAACCACACCACCGCTTTTTTATTGCATCCCCAAAGTTCATAGGCGTGGTCAACATAAACAATGGCTTCATCTGCATCTCCAATACCTGTAAAAGAGGGTATTGTTTCAGGCATATCAATAAGGCCAAAGAGGTATAAGGGAACATAAGGATTGAATTCCATTGCTTCTTTAAGGAGTTTATCGGCTTTGAAGCGTTTGCTCTTTCTGTTAAAACAAAGGTACGCTTTCGAGTAATGCCACTGGGCTGAGTAATCATCTACGAATTCGTCCAAAAGATTTTCCGCTTCTTGAAAACGGTGCAATAGTAAGAGACGCGTAATAAGAATGTAGCGCATTCCCTGGTTATCGTTGGGATTAAGAATGAGCATCTCTTTCGTTACTTCAATAGACTTGCTCTTTTCTCCTAAGAGCCATAAAACATGGGTGTAACCAGCCATAGACCTCATGAAGGGGCGAGTTTCGTGGACTCCCCAGAAATGTCCTTTTAACTCTTCATAATTTTTCCCCAGATTTTTTTTCCCGGCTTCTATTCCTTTGGCAAATAATTCGAGGGAATCATACGGATTTTCCGCTTTTTGCTCTGCCAGTATGTTATAAGCGTCAACGCAATTATCGTCAAGAGCAAGAGCCTTTTCAGCGAGTGAAATCATTTCTTCTTCGCTTTCGCTATCCCACGCTTCGTATACTAAATCCATTGCTTTATTCTGGCGAGATAATTTTTTGTTATCCGTTTTTATTTCTTTTCCAATATATTTTTCGTTGATATATTCATTCGCTTCTTCCAATGAACCGAAGTTCTTTTCTTCAAGATCCTTGGTGATCTTGTTTATTATTCTATCCATATCTGCATTTGAAGATTGATTCTTTGATTTGCTCATTGTCTTGCCTGTTATTTAATGTTCGCTATCTTTTTTTCCTGATATACAATAATAATTTTTAGAGGCTAATTTAAAGGAATAAATTCCGGTGTCAAGAAGAAAGTGAAAAGTTTATAACAATTCCCTAGGTTTTTACTGTTTATTAGTTCAAGTGATTTGTTTTGCACTCTTGATCTGAGAGCTTGACAGACTATTGGAATCCACGCATAGGTAGCGGATGCGAAAAGTAAGGAATAAACTCAGTATTCGGATGCCATAAGTGGAGTATCTCTGATTTGAAAAACATAGCCAAGGTGAGGAGCAAACTCAGTCGAGATATGGAGCAAACTCAGTCGAGATATGGAGTAAACATAGTAGAAGGATGGAGCAAGACTGCTTCAAAGTCGCAAAGAGGTTGGTAAAGAAAATAAAAGAAGGCTGCCATAGAGATGGCAACCTTTTGTTTTTATCTAAACAGTTACTTAACTAAGATCATTTTCTTTTCCATAACATTCTTACCGGCAGATAATCTGTAAATGTAGGTTCCGCTAGCTAATTTATCGGCATTAAATGATCGGGAGTGTTGGCCCGCGTTCATAGTTTTGTTATTAATCAGAACAGCAACTTCCTCTCCCAGAAGATTGTAGATTTTCAAACTCACCCTTGTATCTTCGGTTAAACCGAACTTAATTGTAGTCGAAGGATTAAAAGGATTCGGATAGTTTTGCGCCAACTCTATTTGGGTTGGAACTGCGGAAGAAACTTCAAGTTCTTTGGAGTAAGTATACTTTCCGTCCGTATCAATCTGTTTCAAGCGGTATTTAGCTCTTCCGGCGATAGGAGAGTTATCTGTAAAGGAATAATCCAATGTTGCGTTGCTATTACCATTTCCTTCGACGAATCCGATTTTCTTCCAAGTGGAATTCGAGGCAGATTTCTGAATTTCGAAACCGTAGTTGTTTAATTCGGTTGCTGTTTGCCATGATAATTCCACTTTACCATCAACAACCAAGGCGGAGAATGATGTTAACTCAACCGGAAGAGGAGCACCGGATACTTCCACCGGAACATTACTATTATCAGTAGTATTATTCCCAAGCTGTCCTGCCCAGTTTTCACCCCAACAATAAACCGTACCGTCCGAGCCCAAAGCTATTGAATGATATTCTCCGATACCAATAGCGGTAATTGTTTTGCCTGATAACACTCCTGAATTATAAACCTCAACAGGAACTTGACTGGAGGTGGATGTGTTGTTCCCTAGCTCTCCGGACCAATTACCTCCCCAAGAATAAACCTTTCCGTCCGAATCAAGAGCCAAGGAATGAGCCTGTCCGGAAGCAACAGCTGTAATTGTTTTCCCGGACAATACACCATCCGAATATACCATAACCGGAACCAAGCTGCTTGTAGTTGAATTATCACCTAATTGCCCTATAGAGTTAGCACCCCAAGAAAAGACTTGTCCCTCAGTTGAAACCGCTACCGTATGTCTGGAGCTTCCAGTTGCAGCAGTTATGGTTTTACCTGAGAGAACTCCCGAAGTCGTTACAGCCACGGGAACCAGGCTGTTTGTTGTCGAATTATTTCCCAACTGACCGTCCGAATTGCTACCCCATGTGTAAATAGTACCGTCCGAATCGATGGCTATTGAATGATTTATTCCTGCTGCAATTTTGGTAATAGTTTTACCTGATAAAACGCCAGAGGTGTTAACTGCTACCGGAACAGAACTGTCTGTTGTACTATTATTTCCAAGTTGTCCGTCCCTATTCCAGCCCCACGCATAAACTGTTCCGTCTGAGGCTAATGCCAAAGTATGAGATCCACCGGTTGCGATAGCGGTAATGGTTTTTCCTGATAATACTCCATCGGAGTAAACCGCTACAGGGACAATTTTATCTATTAAGGAATTATCACCGAGCTGTCCCTGCCCGTTGTATCCCCAAGAGTAGAGAGTACCGTCGGAGGCAAGCGCTATTGAATATGAGCTACCGGTAGATACCGCGGTAATTGTTTTACCTGAGAGAACTCCGGCAGTATAAGCTGCTACCGGAACCGAGCTGCTTGTTGTGGTGCTATCACCGAAGGTGCCTGCACTGTTGTCCCCCCATGAATAAACCAGCCCTGCATTATTAACTGATATTGTGTGCCACGAAAACCCGGTTCCTATTGCCTGAGCGTTTGTTGTGCCGTATAAAAATAATACAGCAAGAAGAGTAGTAACTATCTTTCCCATAATAACCCCTATTTATATATGAATAAAACAGTAAAGAATTATCATTTGGGGAGAAAAGGAAAATATTGCTCATTCGTACTTTTTATTACTTAGTTCCCAACAGGTTGAAGAAAGAGTTAGTTCCGGTTCACTAAAGCTAATTAGGTAGAAAATTCATTTTATTGAAATGAAGTGTAATTGGAAATAACAGAAGTAAATATGCCATTGGTACTAATCCTAAAGAGTGGATGTAAAAAATTAGTCTTTATTCAGGTCAACGAAATAATTTCGCTTAATAAGAATATTATTCATAGAGCTGATCTGTTGCATAGAAAATTCTCATAACCAAACGGAGCAGGCTAACATACTGTAAAGGTATTTCATGACAGGACCAAGCTATTTCAGGACAGGACCGCGGAAACGTTCCGACACCCTCCGGAATCGTTCCGCCCCCCTTCGGAATCGTTCCGCCACTCTTCGGAATCGTTCCGCCCCCTTCGGAAACATTCCGCCATCCGTCGGAAACGTTCCGACACTCTCCGGAAACATTCCGACACTCTCCGGAATCGTCCCGCTCCTCTCGGAAACATTCCTCCACCATTCGCCCTTGTTCTTCTCAGTGTTCTCAGTGCTCTCCGTGGTTTGTCGCTCTTGTTCTTCTCCGTGTTCTCGGTGCCCTCTGTGGTTTGTCGCTCTTGTTCTTCTCAGTGTTCTCGGTGCCCTCTGTGGTTTTGCCCTTGTTCTTCTCCGTGTCCTCAGTGCTCTCCGTGGTTTGTCGCTCTTGTTCTTCTCAGTGTGCTCGGTGCCCTCTGTGGTTTGTCGCTCTTGTTCTTCTCCGTGTTCTCGGTGCCCTCTGTGGTTTTGCCCTTGTTCTTCTCAGTGTCCTCAGTGCTCTCCGTGGTTTGTCGCTCTTGTTCTTCTCAGTGTGCTCGGTGCTCTCCGTGGTTTGTCGCTCTTGTTCTTCTCCGTGTTCTCGGTGCCCTCTGTGGTTTGTCGCTCTTGTTCTTCTCCGTGTTCTCGGTGCCCTCTGTGGTTTGTCGCTCTTTTTCTTTTCGTCGTTTCGCTCTTTGTCCTTCTCAGTGTTCTCCGTGGTGAATCGTTCTTGTGGTCAGTGGCTCACCCTCTTTTCCCAAGGTCTCTCTTGAATTAACCTGCTAAAAGAGTTAAATTCCGGCTGAGTCCGACCCGTATATTTTTTCCACACAGAGAGTGTTTCTACTGATATTATGATACTACTATTTGCATACTTGTTTTTGGCTCTATTTGTCTCCTTCCTATGCTCCATAATGGAATCAGTACTACTATCTACCCCAACATCTTTCCTTCTTGTAAAAAAGGAGAAGGGATATCAATGGGGAAAGGAGTTTATAGAATTGAAAGAGAATATCGATAAACCGCTATCTGCTATTCTCTCCCTGAATACGGTAGCCCACACAATAGGGGCGGCCGGAGTGGGAGCACAGGCTGTTAAGGTATTCGGAGAAGCCTCCTTCGGCATTGTGTCGGCCATATTAACAATTCTGATATTGATAATAACCGAAATAATTCCGAAGACCGTAGGGGCGAGATATTGGCGCTATCTGGCCCGGTTCTCCTGCCACACGATAAAGGGAATGATAATAATAACATATCCGCTTGTACGGATGTCGGCGTTAATCACGAGAATATTCGCCAAAAAGAGTGATGAAAAGACAACCAGTAGGGAAGAGATAGCAGCCATGGCAAGGATCGGAGCCGCCGAAGGAATATTCTCGCGCGAAGAGAATAAGATCATTCAAAACATTCTCAAGCTGAAAACCATAAAGGTAACCGAGATTAAAACTCCCAGGGTGGTAGTAGCCTTTGCCGATGAAAACCAGGATCTTAGGGACTTTCTGCTAAATAAGGATTATCTTAATTTCTCCCGAATCCCCATCTATTCCGGTAATGAAGATAATATCACCGGGTATGTTCTAAGGGAAACGGTATTCGAAAAGCTTGCCGAAGATAAAACCGGACTGAAACTAAAGGATTTGAAAAGAGATATTCTCGCCGTCCCCGATTCGATAGTATTATACGCGTTATGGGAAAAGCTGCTGGCAAATAAGGAGCATATTGCCCTTATAGTAGATGAGTACGGTGGGATGGATGGGATAGTAACAATGGAAGACATTATCGAAACCCTGCTTGGGCTGGAGATACTCGACGAAAAAGACCGTATCCCGGATATGAGAGAATACGCGAGAGAAAGGTGGAAAAAACGGCAGGCTAAGTATAATTTGCTTGGAAAATACAAACCGGATAGGGGAGAAGAATCATCCTCGGATAGTTAACCCGCCGGAAAAAGGGAGCAAACCGGAATCTTCCCATTATTTTAATTGATAGTGATCAGGAATATTGATAAAATAGCCCATGTTATTTGGTAAATATATTTACGGAGAAAAGAGATGAAATTTAGTCTGAATGTAGATCATGTAGCGACACTAAGAAACGCCCGCGGGGAAATGCAGCCTGATCCGGTTACTTTCGCGTTGATGGCGGAGCAATTCGGTGTTGACGGGATTGTTGTTCATCTCAGAGAAGACAGACGCCATGTAAACGAAAGGGATCTCCGCCTTCTTAGAGAGTTGATAACAACCAAGCTCGATCTTGAGATGGCTGCTGTGGATGAAATAATAGATATAGCATGTGATGTTCAGCCCGAACTGGCAACTTTGGTTCCGGAGAAAAGACAGGAACTTACTACCGAGGGAGGCTTGAATGTAATCGATAATATTGAGAGAATAAAAAACGCGATTGAAAAACTTCATGCCGCCGATGTACCGGTGTCACTTTTTATCGAACCGGATATTCCTCAGATAGACGCTTCCGCGGAAATAGGGGCGGATTATATTGAGATACATACCGGTAATTTTGCGAACGCCGTTACCGAAGAAGAGATGCTCGAGGAATTGGAAAGAATAAATATTGCGGTTAACTACGCAAAGAAACTTGGCCTTGGAGTTAATGCGGGGCATGGACTTAATTACAATAATATGAAAGATTTTCTTGCAGTTGTAGAAGTTGACGAAGTTAGTATCGGTCAGGCAGTTATTGCCCGCGCGGTTTTTGTCGGCCTCGAAAAGGCTGTTAAAGAGATGAAAGAGCTTATTCAAACAAAGCAATAAACTGATCATTTAGCAAGCAGAAAGCGGTATTATTCATAAAGTTTGTGGAAACCGAAGCTTATGCTCCAATACGATATTAAGAAGCTGAAACGGAAGCTAGATTATCATTACAAAGCTTTCGACAAGTCAACAATCTCACCCGATCCGTTGGAATTACCCCACCGATTCGAAAGGAGAGATAATATCGAGTTGGTCGCGTTTATCGCTTCGGTTTTCGCATATGGAAACGTAACTCAGATAATAAAGAGTTTGGATCGGTTATTTGAGATAATCGGCCCCGATCCGATAGAATTTCTTAAAGAGTATAATTTCGAAGAGGGGAAAAAGATATTCGAGGATATTAAGCACCGATTCTATACTCCCGCGGATATTGCAGCTCTTTTCCACGGGGTAAAGAGAGCTTATGAAAGCTACGGTTCCCTGAATTATCTTTTTACTCTTTACTATTTCGGGGATGAGGAGAATATAAAATCCTCCCTCTCATTTTTCTCCAATAATCTGCTCGAGTTAGCCGAATCATCCGGGCATAAAAGCCGGGGACTCTCCTTCATGTTTCCCGATCCTTACAAAGGAAGCGCCTGCAAAAGGATGAATCTCTTTCTCAGATGGATGGTTAGGGAGGATGAGCTCGATTTCGGTTTTTGGAAGGAGATAGATACCGGACAGTTGATAATTCCGGTCGATACACATATAGCCAGGATTTGCAAATCGTTGGGACTTACCGAAATGAATAACGTATCGTGGAAGATGGCCGAAGAGATTACAAATAATCTGAAGCGGATCAATAGGGAAGATCCGGTGAAATATGATTTTGCCATTTGCCATATCGGAATGAGGAAGTTGGATTTCTGAAAGTATTCGAAATTCCGCTTGCTATTGCCACCAAATATTAAAATATTCCCCGTTCGCCTGAAGGGGCATGAAATATAAAGAAAATCAATTAGTGTAAAAATATTAGTCAGGAAATTAAATGACACAAACTACTCTAGCAAAACCGGAACCGTCTCCGATATACAGATGGTTGGTGCTTATCTTTGTAAGTTTGCCAATGTTTGGTAATTACTATATCTATGATAGTTTAGCTCCAATTGCTGACTTGTTAAAGTCACAATTACATATTACTGATTCAGATTATGGTTCTTTACAATCTATTTATGGAATAGCAGCGGCAGCTGTTTTACTTATTGGTGGAATAATTGTTGACAAATTCGGGACGAAGATTACTATTCTTATTTTCGCTTCTCTTTGTTCAATTTCTGCTTTTTTAATGATAGTATCTTCAGATTACAATGTTATGCTATCCGGAAGACTTCTCTTGGGAATAGGGGCTGAGATAATGATCGTCGCAATTACTACCGCCTTGGCAAAATGGTTCAAAGGAAAGGAACTAGGTCTTGCGCTCGGTATCAATATATCAATTGCCCGTTTAGGATCAGCTGCGGCTGATTTATCTCCTGCTTGGGCTAGCAGTTATTACGATACATATAGTGGTCCATTAATGATAGCCTTTTTTATCGGATTGACGTGTGTTGTTGGTGGAATTATTTATGCTTTCATGGAAGGATATGCTTCGAAACGATATAAGCTTGGCGCAGCTGGCGAGACTGATAAATTTGTATGGGGCGATCTTTTCAAGTTTAACAAATCATTTTGGTACATCACATTATTATGTGTGACTTTTTATTCGGCAATCTTTCCGTTTCGCTCTTTTGCTATAAAATATTTTATTGAAGGACATGGAGTCGAAAGGGATATAGCCGGAATGTTTAATAGCGCTTTACCATGGGCTTCAATGATAGCTACTCCTATTT
The DNA here is from genome assembly GCA_942492055.1 of uncultured Ignavibacteriales bacterium. Classification (GTDB taxonomy): domain Bacteria; phylum Bacteroidota; class Ignavibacteria; order Ignavibacteriales; family Melioribacteraceae; genus CALODP01. The sequence goes on from CALODP010000015.1 coordinate 476,621, forward strand.
TCGGAATATTGGCAGATAAGTACGGAAAAAGAGCTTTTATGATGATGATAGGTTCGCTGTTGATTTTACCTGTATACCTTATGATGGCTTATTCAGGAATAACCCTTTATATACCGGTTATTATGATGGGTATTGCTTTTTCTCTCATCCCTGCCGTAATGTGGCCATCCGTAGCATATCTTGTAGAGGAGAAGAGACTGGGAACAGCTTATGCATTAATGTCTCTGATTCAACAACTTGGCGTTTCGGCTTTTAATGAAATAATTGGTTATGCAAATGATTATTCAGCAGCTAGTGCTCAAAATCCTGAAGGATACGCGTTAGGAATGTGGATCTTCTCTATACTAGGTGTATTAGGATTAGTATTTGCTTATCTATTGAGAAAATCAGAAACCGGTCCTAATAGTCACGGATTGGAAGAAGGGATGGCAAGTAAATAGTTATGGAAAATATAGATGCATTGTACCCGGTGAGGGTATGCGAATATGAAATAGAAGACGGATTGACAGTTGTTCATTATGTAGATCCCAATCCGCCGAAGATAATAAAGTGGTTTTTCAAGAAGTTGGCCCAAAAGCCACAGAAAATAGATCTGGATGAAATCGGATCATATGTTTGGGAAAACTGCGACGGGAACAATTCCGTCGCGGAGATTTCTAATAAGTTGAGGGAGAAATTCGGAGAAAAGGTAGAACCGGCCGAAGAGAGAGTAACTCAATTTATTCATCAAATGAACGGAACTCAGCTTATAAAGCTATATGAAAAGAAGCAGAAGAAATAATCTTCAAAATATGTTATATTGATATGTGAAAGACGGATATCAGATGAAAATCAATTTTAAAATATTCTCCTTTATTCTATTCCTATTATTGGCGTCTCATGTTAATGCCCAGTCTTGTGGTTTCGGATGTCTCGGCTTATCGGGAGCCTTCGCCGGATATACCATGCAGGAATTCAAGGCCGACGGATTGAATAAGCAATTCTCATTGTGGGCTACCGAAAACGGCTACACCGGCAAGCCAATCGAATTTAAGAGAATGGAAGGGATCAGAATCGGAGCGAATATCTTTCGTGCCGATTTCGACAACTATTTTCTAACCGCTAAAGGATTTTACCAATTCCTTAAAGAAGAGAAAGAATTGCCGGTGGAGCAAAATAACAATGGTAACAGGCTCAATTCCGAATTGGAAATGAATTACTGGGGAGTTGGGCTCGATTTCGGTATTCCTGTTTTCTCTTTCCTCAATTGGAAAATAGTGGAAGGGGGAGTAACCTTTTACAATACCGATTTGAAAAACAGCGTTACCGATTCGGAGAACAATAAGATTGAATATAAGTATTCCAATAGTGACGTAAATGTTGGGTATTACGTTTCAACCGGCTTGATTATTCATTTGGTGAAAAACTATGTCAGTTTGGAAGGGTCCGCTGTTTATAACTTTGTAACTGTGGATAACCTTCAAGACGACGACGGAATTGATTTCGTTTCATCTCAGGTTAACAAAAACCTGATAGCCGAGGGTGGATTATCGGCTACCGTTCAACTAAATATTGGTGTTCCATTATAAAAATACAGAGGAATAATATGGCTCTTACTAAGCTTGATAAAGCCAGCACAATTGCTATTAAAGATTGTATGGCGGCAAAGAAGAACGAAAAGATTTTGGTAATAACCGATGAAAACAAAAGAGAAGTAGGATATAGCTTATACGAAAACGCTATGCGTTTGGGGCACGAGGCTCTTTTGGTCGAGATGAAATCAAGAGAAATAAACGGTGAAGAGCCCCCCGAGTATGTAGCGGAATTAATGAAGAAATTTGATGTGGTATTATGTCCCACCACAAAATCTTTAACACATACGGACGCTCGCAGAAACGCCTCGGCCGAAGGAGTAAGGGTCGCAACTTTCCCGGGAATTACTACCGATGTAATGATTCGCGGATTGAGTGCCGATTATAACAAGATAGCTGCTTTATCGAACAAATTGAAGAAAATGTTCGAAAAAACAAAAGAAATTCGTGTGACTGCTCCGAACGGTACCGACATTACGATGAATATCGAGGGGAGAACAGCTATAGCGAGTAAAGGTCTATTCCATAAAAAGGGAGAAGGTGGAAATCTTCCGACCGGTGAAACCTTTGCGGCTCCTATCGAAGGTAAATCGGATGGTGTCTTTTATGTTGACGGATCAATGGCCGGAATAGGAATGATAGAAGAGGAGCCAATCAAGATTGAGGTTAAAGAGGGATACGCTACAAAGATAACCGGTGGAAAGCAGGCCAGAATGCTGAAAGCAATGTTGAAGAAGTATGGGCAAGATGCTCTGAATATAGCTGAGATTGGTATCGGTACAAATGATAAGGCCAAGCTAAGCGGAATGCTTCTCGAAGATGAAAAAGTAATGGGAACAGCTCATATCGCATTGGGAAATAATATTACCATGGGAGGGCATGTAAACGTTCCTATTCACCTTGACGGGGTGATCAAGAAGCCTACCATATACTTTGATGGTAAAGAAATTATGAAAAATGGAAAATTTTTAGTATAAAGAAGAGATACTTGGAATTGGAGCCGGGTTATGCCGGCTTTTTTATTTTAAAGAATCATGTAAAGGCTCGATTCTTTGAAAATGGAGCAAAATTTCGTATATTTGCAGACTTAAAATTCAGAGGGTTATGGATATACTAAAAACATTAAACGAAGCACAAAGAGAAGCAGTTGAACATAATTCAAGTGCTCACATGATAGTAGCCGGTGCCGGATCCGGTAAAACTAAGGTATTAACTCATAAGATTGCCTACCTTATCGAAAAGGAATTTGAACCGGAAAATATTTTGGCGCTTACCTTTACCAATAAAGCGGCAAATGAAATGAAAGAGAGAATTCAGGGTCTGATAGGCGCTAAAGCCAAAAAGCTTTGGATGGGGACTTTTCATTCGATTTTTGCCCGAATATTGAGATCGGAGGCAGATAAGCTGGGATATCGAGCTAATTTTTCGATTTATGACAGGGAAGATTCTATCTCTTTGGTCGGAAACGTTATCGAGCAGCTCAATTTATCTTCGGATGACTATACACCGAAATCAGTACAGCATAAAATAAGCAATCTGAAAAATCAGATGATTTTGCCGGATGAATATAATAAGCATATGGCAGAAACAGTTCCTGAGAAAAAGGTTGGTCAGATTTATGCCGAATACTGCAAAAGGTTGAAAGAAAATAATTCGATGGATTTTGATGATCTTCTTTTGAAACCAATCGAGTTGTTGAATAATAATCAACGAATACTACAGAAATATCATAAGCAGTTCAAATACATATTAGTTGATGAGTTTCAAGATACTAATAAAGCTCAATATGAAATACTTAAAATGCTTGCTACCGGTCGTGTGAAAATATGCGTTGTTGGTGACGATGCTCAGAGTATTTATTCATGGAGAGGAGCCGAAGTTAAAAACATGCTCGATTTCGAAAAGGATTTTCAAAATGTGAAGATCTTTAAGTTAGAGCAGAACTATCGATCAACTAAAGTAATTCTGGATGCAGCCGGATCGGTTATTAAAAACAATCCTGAGCAGATCAGAAAAACTCTGTGGACAGAAAACAATGACGGTGAGTTATTAACTGTTATGCGCTGTACTGATGAGAAAGATGAAGCATATCAGATAGCTAAACAGATTAAGAAAGAAGTAGCAGCGAAAAAACTCGCTTTGAATGATATTTCGATTTTGTATAGAATTAATTCTCAGTCGCGTGCTTTGGAAGAGGCCTTCAGAAGAGAAAAGATTCCTTACAAGATCATTGGTGGGGTTGAGTTTTACAGAAGAAAAGAGATTAAAGATATAATCGCTTATCTAAGAGTTCTTACTAATCAGAATGACGAAGAAAGCTTATTGAGGGTTATGAATTATCCTCAAAGAGGAATCGGTAACACATCTATTTCAAAGATGATTTCTTTTGCTAGAAGATTGGATCTTACATTATTTGCAACAATGGGAAGAATATTTGAGGTAATTGAGGTGAAAGAGAGAATCCAGAAGAATGTCAAGCAATTCAAGATGCTTCTGGATAAGTATATCGATTTGAAAGAAAAGTTGTCTGTTAACGAGTTAGCTTCGGCTCTTATTGATGAATTGGGTATTCTGAAAATGTACAAAGAAGAAGGAACCCAGGATTCGTTAAATAAGTATGAGAATATTCAAGAGTTATTGGCGGGTATTAATCAGTTTGTAAAAGAGAATCCTAAAGGAACAATTGATGATTTCCTCGGTGATGTAGCTCTGATCAGCGGGATCGATCAGTTTGAAGATAAAAATAATTCTGTTACTATGATGACAATTCATAGCGCAAAGGGATTGGAATTTCCGATTGTTTTTATTTCAGGATGTGAGGAAGACATATTTCCTCTCAATCCGAAATTCGATTCCGATTCACTGATTGCAGAAGAGCGTCGATTGTTTTATGTGGCTGTTACCAGAGCCGAACAAAAAGTCTATTTGTCCTATGCCCGATCTCGTTACAGATTCGGGGAAGTGGCTTACCAGAATAAGTCGAGATTCTTGGAAGAACTTGAACCGGGAACTTATCAGGAAAGTAATGGTTCGGTAGGTAAGAAGACCGGAAGAAGAAGAAAGGCTTATTATGATGAGATGTATCAGGAAAGCTACGATGATTTTGATCAGGAAAGGAAATCTCTTCGGGTTGGAAGTAGAGTATCCCATGAAATTTTCGGACCGGGAAAAATTATGGGAATAAGCGGAGCCGGAAATACTCAAAAGGTAACTGTCCATTTTGATAAGATCGGTAGCAAAACATTAATGACAAAATTCGCTAATTTAAAATTAGCTTAATATACTCTTTGCATGAAAATGCTTATTTTTGAATCCCGGCTAGATTAGGTTTGGGTGAGTTTAAGGTTAATTTGACATTACTATTTAATAAAAGGAGCACAAAATGAAGATAGGTGTTTTAACAGGTGGTGGTGACTGCCCGGGTCTTAACGCTGTAATCAGAGCGGTAACCAGAAAATCTATACAGAACGGACACCAAGTATTTGGTATCAAAAAAGGTTGGAAAGGTGTTTTGGAAAAAGACTGTGAAGAGTTTACTATTGATTCTGTTTCCGGTATTCTTCATAGAGGTGGTACTATTTTAGGATCCTCAAGAACAAACATCTACAAAGATGGTGAAGGGGAACCTCAGGCTATTAAAAATTTGAAAGAAATGGGCTTAGATGCTTTGGTTGCAATAGGTGGTGAAGATACTTTAGGGGTTGCTACAAAATTGTACGAAGCTGGTGTTAACGTAGTTGGTGTTCCTAAAACTATTGACAACGACTTAAATGCTACAGATTACACATTTGGTTTTGATACAGCTGTAAATATTGCTACTGAAGCTATTGACAGACTTCACACTACAGCAGAATCACACAATCGTGTAATGGTTGTTGAAGTTATGGGTCGTCATGCAGGTTGGATTGCGTTACACTCCGGAATGGCCGGTGGTGCGGATGTTATCTTAATTCCTGAAAAACAGTTTGATATATACGAAGTTTGCGAAACTATTAAGAAAAGACATTCAAGAGGTAAAGACTTCAGCATCGTTTGTGTTGCCGAAGGTGCTACCCAGAAAGTTGACGATTCAAAATCAGAAGACGGAATGGTGTTACAGAGCCAAAAATTAGATTCATTCGGTCATGTAATGCTCGGTGGAATCGGAAACCTATTGGCAAAAGAAATTGAACAAATTACTGGCTTTGAAACAAGAGCTACAGTTCTTGGTCATATCCAGAGAGGTGGTTCTCCGACTGCTTTCGATAGAGTATTAGCTACAAGATTAGGTGTATTTGCTGCTGAATTGGTTAATAAGGGTGAATTTGGAAAGATGGCTGCATTAAAAGGAACTAATATCGAAGCTGTTGAACTTAAGGAAGCTACAGGCGAACTTAAGACTGTTGATGACGCAATTTATGAAGTTGCAACCACTTTCTTTGGTTAATATGTAAGTCAAATAATGATATAAAAAAAAGCTGCTTTGGGTAACTAAAGCAGCTTTTTTATTTTCTTCAAAATCTTCGGGGCAAACACCCTGTAATAAAACGACCCGCACAAAAAAAGAATTAATCCCCAGGATAATAACAAGAATAGAGCAATTTCAGGTTTTAGTTCCACATTTAGCTCCGGAGAAAGTTTACTATTTCAATATTTTTCTGAAAATAATGGATTTTTTAATTAAGCTCAATAAAAATCCGCTCCATTAACAGAGCGGATATAAAAATTATTTCTTCTTTTTAAATGGAATATGCTTTATTGAGATGTATTCGACCAATTCCTTCTTCAAAACCGAAGAAAGCAATATTATTGAAATCAAATTTGGGAAAGTCATAAAACCTAAAGCAGCGTCTCCAAAGGCCCAAACAGCTTCTAATTCGGCAATTGCGCCAATAAAAACAAATAGTACAAACATCCATTTGTAAGGTAGAATAAACTTCTGCCCGAAAAGATAATGAGTTGCTCTGTCGCCGTAAAAAGACCAACTTATCATTGTGGAGATAGCAAATAATAAAACTCCTATCGTTACAATTTTATCTCCGTAATCGAAAAGCCAACTCAACCCTTGCTTGAACGCTAGTGATGTAAGCAAACTGGCATTTAGGAGTTCACCATTGAAACTCGGATCTATTCGATTTACATAGAATTCCGTATGATGCCATGCGCCGGTTGTAAGAATAACCAAGCCTGTGAGAGTGCATATGGTGATTGTATCAATAAAAGGTTCCAACATGGCTACTGTTCCTTCGCGAACAGGGTATTTTGTCTTGGCTGTTGAGTGGGCAATAGCGGCACTTCCTTGTCCAGCCTCATTTGAATACAATCCTCTTTTGATGCCCCACAAGACGGTATTCATTACAACCAAAAAGGAACCTCCACCAACGCCTGCGATTTCGGCAGGAGGATTGAAAGCCATTTGAAAAATTAACTTGAAGCTAGGGATAATTTCATGCGCGTTCGCAATTAAAATAAGAAAAGCGGCTAAGACATAAAATGCCGCCATGATGGGGGATAGAAGGCCGGTAACATGTCCGATTCTTTTTATTCCACCGATAATTACCGTGGCAACAATTGCGGCTAATACAACACCATTAATTATTTGTTGCATTGATACAAAGAAGCCGGCAAAGAGTTCATGTTTTTGAGTAAGAAATCCGTTTGTGCCGATCACCTGAGATACTTCGGAATATATCTGATCCGATACTGTAAAGGCCTGAATGGCATTTCCTGTAGCGAAGGAACATATAATAGCAAAACTGGCAAAAGCAACCGCCAACCATCTCCAGTTTCTTCCGAGGCCTTTTTCAATTGTGTACATTGGTCCGCCGGCAGTTGAACCGTCGGGAAGAATATCCCGATATTTGTGAGCTAATGTACATTCTGAAAATTTTAACGCCGTTCCGAAGAAAGCAGTAACCCACATCCAAAACAAAGCCCCCGGTCCACCATAGTATAGGGCCGTGGCAACACCGGCAATATTTCCTATTCCAACAGTTGCTGAAATCGCAGTAGATAGCGCACGGAAGTGGTTTAGATCCCCGTCATCGTCCGGATCGTCATATATCCCACCGGTGACTCTAATCCCGTGCCAAAAATGCCTTACCTGAGGGAAGATAAGTTTAAAAGAAATAAAAATACCTGTACCCAAAAGAACAATTACCATCAATGGGATGGAACCGATTGGGGTTTCCGGAGATGGGAAATTTTTTATTATGTCAAAATTTCCGGGGAAAGCCCAAACGGTTTCAAAAAATGGAACTCCACCGATGATTAAAACTAGAAAAATAATAGAAAGAGCAAGAATACCCGCATATGATTTTTTCATAGGCCTACTTAGATTATGTTAAAGTCTACGATTAATTAAGAGCTATTTCGTAAACAAACCAATAATCGAGTCAAGCACACCAATCGAATGTAAAAACACAATAAAGATCAAAACCGGAGCAAAATATTTTAACAATATTTTCCATGTCGGAATTATCCAGGTTGATCTTTCAAATAACCTTTGAGCACCGTTTCGTAATTCTATAACAGCCTTATCAAATCCCCATATCCATGCTACGAAAACGGCAATAAAAAAGCCGCCGAGAGGTAACATGATATTCGACGCGATATAGTTTGTGAAATCAAAGAAGTTTAGCCCGAATATCTTAAAATCGGCCAAAACATTGAATGATAATGCGCTCGGAATACCAATGATAAAAGCGATAGTTCCGAAAACAATTACTGCTTTATGTCTTTTCCATCCTTTTTCATCAACAAAATAAGCGGTTACAACTTCCATTAAAGAAACCATAGAGGTTAATGCCGCAATAGAAAGTAAGAAGAAAAAGAGAATAGAAAAGAAATACCCTGCCGGCATTTTTGTGAAAACAATTGGCAGAGTGGAAAAGATCAGACCAGGGCCGGATGAAGGATTTTGTCCCGTTGAAAAAACAGCTGTAAATATTGCAATACCGGCTACTATTGCAATTATTGTATCAAGGAATACTATTTGGCATGATGCCGATGGGATGCTATCTTTTTTTGACATATAGCTTCCGTAAGTCATCATTGCTCCCATTCCTAAACTTAAAGTAAAAAAGGCTTGACCCATTGCTTCAAGAATAGTTGATCCGGTTATTTTACTCCAATCCGGAGAAAATAGAAATTCCAGTCCTGCAGAAGCTCCTTCTAAAGTTAAGCCTCGTACCATAAGGATAAACAGAATAATGAAAAGCATTGGCATCATTATTTTACTTCCTCTCTCAATCCCTTTTTCGACACCGAAATAGACGATAACCATTGAGAGAATCATGAATACTGCCAAATAACTTACAATCCAACCGACATTTTGAGTTAAAGAAGTGAAGTGAGCACCGGCTGCTTCATTAGATGGGAACTGATAGAAAACTCCGGAGATTGCTTCGAAAATATATCCACCGGACCATCCTGCAACAACAGCATAAAAAGATAAAATAACAAAACCCGCTATTACTCCCATTCCTCCAACCAAAGGCCACCATTTCGATTTTGACAATGCTTTGAAAGTTCCAACGGGATTTCGCTGTGCTGTTCGGCCCATCAGGATTTCCGAAATAATAACCGGAAGTCCGATTATGGATACACATAAAAGATAAACAATAATAAATGCTGCGCCTCCGTTTTCTCCAACTACATATGGAAATTTCCATATGTTACCCAAGCCTATTGCCGAGCCTGCCGCGGCAAGGATAAAACCTATTTTCGAACCCCATTGTTCTCTGTTATTATTCGGTTGTGACATTAATTTCCTTTGTAATTTTTAATAATAATAAAGTTTACTCCTTGCGTATAGAAGAAACGTAAAAAAATAATCAATTATTGGCTAACTTCAAGAAGGATTGGCGCTAAAATAAATAAATATTTGATAATTGGAAATTATTTCCTCGGTTTGTCTAGCAAAAATATTTGGAATTGCAATACGAGGAGAACGCAGCTGTAATTTTGATTATACTATATCAATTTTTTTGGCTAATTTTGCACAATGAAAAAAATCTATTTAATAACTCTCTTTTTTCTTCTGTGTGGCCTTTCTCTATTAGTGAGGCATACATCGTTGGTAACATCCGATAATGAATCCCGATTTCGGAATTATGATTCGTTTGAGACTATTACAGGAAAAGATGTATCGCAAAAGTATGAGTTTAAGATTGATTTTCATCCTGATCAAAGAGTAATTCTTGTTGAGGAAGGGATTACTTTTTATAATAAAACAAATTATCCTGCATTTGAGATTTATTTTTCTTTACCTGCTAATGCCTTTAAGCAGGGGAGCTTATTTAACTCAAGATATTATCTGAATAAAAAAGAGCAAACCGGATTCGACTTTGAACGAGTAGCTGTAGGGGAAAAAGAAAGTTTATTACATTATATTAATTCTGGAATCAAGGATTCTACTCTCGCTAAAATAATCTTGGATACTCCTCTTGCGCCGAAAGACTCTGCAAAAATTACAATGAATTATTCCTTGATGATTCCTAAAACATTAACTCAGTTTGGGTATGCAGATGATGTAGAGTTCTATTTTATTTCGGAATGGTTTCCCAAAGTTGGAATTTATGATGACGGGGAATGGATTTGTGATCCGGTATATCCTGACGCAGGACGCATTAATGAATTCGCCTCGTTTAAAGCGGAAATTAGTATACCGAATAAATATGACCTTATTTCAAACGCCGTTATATCAAAGCAAAAAATAGATTCTGATTCCAACCGTTATTTTCTCGAGTCTCATAATGTAAATGACTTTGTTTGGATTGCCACTGATAGCTACACTGAAAATAGCAAAGTGTTGGAAAAATCTGATGGTAGCAAACTATTGGTTGATATTTATACACAAGAGTTCCAAGATCGATATATCGAAAGGTACCACAATGCGGTAAATAACTCGTTAAAGTATCTTGAAGAGAATTTCGGAACATATCCTTATCGCAGATTAATGGTAATCGACGCTCCTCGTACCAGCAATTCAAAAGGAGTTTGTTATCCCGGGTTGATTACCTCAAGAGCTAAACTTATCGCCCCTGAAGAACTTCATGATCCTGAGTTTGAGATAGCTAAACTAGTAGCGATGCAATATTTCGGTGCCATTTTAGGGACGGATAACGTGAGAGAAAAATGGTTGTCAGATGGAATTGCATCTTATCTTGCCGCGAAAATTATGGAAGAATACTACGGTGAAAAAGCCGCTACCTTCGAGTTTGCCTCTTACTATCCTATATACGGATTGAAAATATTATCCTATAGGGAAATCCCCATTATTTATACTATCGAGACTTTTTCAACCCCCGAGATTACTACCGATTTGAAAGAATATTACAGAAATCTCTATACCGGCTCAATTGCGGATACTACTTTTAGTTTGCCTGACAAAGAATATTCTGACATCAACAGTATTCACAAATCTTCGTTGGTATTTCATTCACTCAGCAATTATCTGGGGGATGAGCAGATGAATAATATATTGAGAAGGCTTTATGTGGAGTATTCTTTTCAACATCCATCCTCCCGTGATTTTTGGAATATTGTAAATGAAGTTGCTCCCGATTACAAATGGTTTCAAGAAAGCTTTGTAAAGGGAACCGGATATTTTGATTATAGAATCAATGAGGTGAAACAGATTGATGATTCGAAATGGAATATATTTTTGGAAAGATTAGGGGAAGGTGTTGCCGAGAATGAGATTTTTGTATTTACAGAGAAGGACACAATTAAGACCAGTTGGAACGGGAAAGATAGATACAAAATAATTACCGTAAATACTGATGAAGAAGTTATAGGTGCAACTATAGATCCGTACAGAAAGAATTTACTCGATATTAACATCTCCAATAATTCATATGTTGTTGAGACACAATATTGGGGCTCTCTCTCATTGGCTATAAGAACTTTTTTCTGGTTTCAAAACGCCTTGGGAATATTCGGGAGTGTCGGATGAAAGTAAAAAATACATTTGTCGAAGGATTTCGTTCGGTTTTTTATAACAAGAGATATGTTGCTCTATTGTGGTGTACAAATGCGGCAATGGCATTTATTTTGGCGATACCGATTTATACCAACCTGATTGACAATTTAAAGCATTCGGTCATGAGTGATAAACTTGCTCAAGGATGGGACTTTGTTTGGTATCTGCAATTTCGTCAGATTTATCAGAATGAGTTTCACGAACTCCCGTTGCTGATTTACGGGGTAACCGGAGTATATGTCTTAATTCTTACATTTTATTCCGGCGGGTTTATTTCGATATTCCACTTCCCGAAAAAAAATCATGTTTCCGATTTCTTTTACGGAGGGGTGAAGTATTGGTATAGGTTCACTAAAGTTCTCTTGGTTTCTTTGGGATTTTATGCTTTGGTATTCAAATTCCATGCGTTATCCGGCGATTGGATTCATTATGGGTACAGCAATTCGGAAAATGTTTTGGCCGATTTTGTCTTGAGATCTCTGAGATATTTGGTGCTTCTATTTCTAATAGGAGTTATCGGGATAATCTCCGATTACACAAAAGTATTGATCGCTATTGAAGATAGAGCAGATGTTTTTAAGTGTATCGTTGCGGGGATAAGATTTATAAAAAGGAACTTTAATATTGTTTTCGGTGTATTTCTCCTTGTCTCAATCATGGGGGCAGGAGGAGCAGTAGTTTATAATATCGTTGCGAAATATGTTCCTAAGGCACCATTTTATTTCTTGTTGTTGTCTTTTATTCTGCAACAGATGTTGATTATTTTCAGACTTCTTATTAGAATGTTGTTTTTTTCGACCGAAGTCTATTTGTATAAAGATTTAAGTGCCGATGTTGTTTCGGCAAAAGCTTATGAGCAAAAAACAGGAGTTAATATATAATGGCAATACTTCCAATTACAATATGGGGTGATAAAGTTCTTCGCGAAAAAGCGGAGCCGATTGAAAAGGTTGATGATAAACTTATCGTTACTATTCAGGATATGTTCGAAACAATGAGAGAAGCTAACGGAATAGGACTTGCCGCAAACCAAGTTGGAATTAACAAATCTCTTTTTGTTATTGATCTCACTCCCATGGAGGAATTCAAAGATACAAAGCCGATGGTTTTCATTAATCCGGAGATTGTTGAAGCTTCCGATAGTGAAGTTTATTACGAAGAAGGGTGCTTAAGCTTACCGAACTTAGTTGCGGAAGTGGCTCGACCGGAAGCCATTAAAATAAAATATTTGGATACTGATGAAAATGAACAATTCATTGAGGATGATGATTGGTTGGCCAGAGTTATTCAGCACGAGTATGATCATCTTCTCGGAAAAATGATTCCCGATCGTGTTGAGCCAAAAATTAAGAAGGCAATTCAACAGGAACTGAAGGATATCAAAAACAGAATTTTCGAAGTGAATTATCCTTTCACGAAAAAGTAGTTTTCCGATTCAACAACTATTCAGAATTAAATTGAGGAAGAGATGAAGATTGTGTTTTTCGGTACACCTGATTTTGCTGTGCCAATTTTAGATAAGCTTAATAGTAGTAAGCATGATGTTGTAGCTGTTGTTACTGCCCCGGATAAACAAAGGGGGAGAGGAAGAAAAGTTACTTTCACGCCGGTAAAAGAATATGCGGTTGAAAATAATATTCCCATACTTCAACCAGAAACGATGAAGAATGATGATTTTATTGCCGATCTGAAGGCCTTGGATGCTGATCTCTTTGTGATAGTAGCTTTTAGAATTCTGCCCGAAGAGGTATATACGATTCCGGTAAACGGTTCCTTTAATTTGCATGGTTCACTATTACCGAAATATCGAGGCGCTGCCCCTATTCAATGGACATTGATTAACGGAGATGAAAAAACAGGATTAACTACTTTTTTCCTCGAAAGAAGAGTGGATACCGGTAATATCCTATTGCAAAAGGAGATTACTATTGATCCTTCGGACAATTTCGAGACACTACATGATAAAATGAGTCTCGAAGGAGCCAAACTTGTTTGGGAGACTGTCGAGAAGATTGATAGTGGAGAGTTTTCTCTATTTCCTCAAGATGATTCTCTGGCTTCCCCTGCACCCAAGATTACTAAAGAAACCTGCAATATTGATTGGAATAAATCTTCCTCCGAAATACATAATTTGATTAGAGGATTATCTCCTTATCCGGGAGCCTTTTTTATTCATAATGAAAAGCAGTATAAGGTTTACAAGTCCGAATCAATTGATGAAAATGATTTGTCTGTTGGGGAATTTGAGCAGACAAAAAAGGAAATCATTTGCGGTTGCGGAAAAGGAAAATTGAAAATATTGGAAATCCAACCGGAAGGTAGAAAGAGAATGACTTCCGAAGAGTTTCTGAGAGGATATAAATTATAATCGCTATTTGGAATAAAACTATAAAGGACAGCTATGGGATTTGATACTGACGCGATTCATGCCGGTCAAGAGCCGGATATGGCTACAGGAGCGGTGGTTACACCGATCTACATGACTTCAACTTATCATCAGGAAGAGTTGGGGAAAAATAAAGGATATGAGTACGGAAGAGTTCAAAATTTCACCAGAGAAGCGCTGGAACAAAATATTGCTACTCTTGAAAAAGGAAAATACGGAATTGCATTCTCCTCCGGGGTTGCGGCTATTAATTCACTGATGGGATTATTAAAAGCCGGTGATCATGTTGTTGTCTCTGATAATGTTTACGGAGGGACTTACAGATTATTTCAATCTTTAATGACTGATTACGGTATCGAGTTTTCTTGGGTCGATGTTGAAGATATGGAAAATATCAAAAACGCGATAACCCAAGAGACCAAGTTGGTATATATTGAGACTCCTACAAACCCAATGTTAAATTTAACTGACATCGCTGCTACGGCAAATGTCTGTAAAGAAAAAGATTTGCTCTGTGTAGTCGATAATACTTTTATGAGTCCCTATTTTCAAAATCCTCTGGTACTTGGGGCTGATATTGTTGTTCATAGTTCATCTAAGTTTCTAAATGGGCACAGCGATGTTATCGGGGGAATTGTTGTTACTAACAATGAAAAAGTTCATGAAAGATTGAGGTTTATCCAAAAAGCTGCAGGAGCTATACCTTCTCCTTTCGATTGTTGGCTAACGCTAAGATCAACCAAGACATTGGCTGTTAGAATGAGACAACATAACGAAAACGCTATCCGAATAGCGGAATATTTGTCCGAGCAGGATTTTGTAGAGAAAGTTTATTATCCCGGATTAAAGTCACATCCGAGTTACGAATTGGCTTTGAAGCAGATGAGAGGTTTCGGGGCTGTTGTTTCGGTTGATTTCGGAGATGTGGAAAGAGCGAAAAACTTTCTGAAAAGGACAAAGATTTTCAGCTTGGCCGAAAGTCTTGGTGGAGTGGAAAGTTTGCTTTGTCATCCTGCCACAATGTCTCACGCTTCTTTGCCTAAAGAGGAAAGAGAAAAGTTAGGTATTACTGATAGTCTTATCAGACTCTCAGTCGGTATCGAAGATGTTGAAGATCTGATTGAGGATATCAAACAAGCTGTAAAATAGAGCTATATAATTTTGTATAAAGATAAGCGGTCCATTAATCTAATTTTTAGATTTATTCGGATCGCTTTTTTTCTTACCTTGAGTTTACCATCAAAAGCATAAGAGGGTAAGCTTATGACACAAGAACCAAATCATCCGAAGAAAAGAAACAAAATCGACGATTCCCGTTATTCAATGGATACCAGAATTATTTACGGAAAAGATGTATCCGACAAATGGGATTACGCTCACCATGTTACCGCACCAATCTCATCTTCCACAACCTTTAGGCTCGATTCGGTTGAACGGGGTGCGCATGGATTTATGCAGTTCGCTCATACCGAGGAGTTCAACGGAGAAGCCCCTATTTTCATCTACGATCGCCTTGGTGAGCCAAACAAGGATATGCTAGAGGAAAACCTTGCCTATGTTGAAAAAGGGGAAATGGCGGTTACTTTCGCTAGCGGAATGGGGGCTATATCGGCAGTACTGGGAGTTCTGACCAATTCTAATGAGGAGATTATTACTCATTCCACTTTGTACGGATGTACAATATCACTCTTTAATAATTGGTATCCCAAATACAACATCAAAGTGACTCCGGTCGACTTAACGGATGCCGAAATTATTAATTCAACTGTCAAAGATTCCACACGAGTTATCTATTTCGAAACTCCTGCCAATCCGAATCTTGATATTATTGATATCTTCCGGATACGCGAGATTGTTGACAAAATTAACCAACAAAGAAATGAGTTGGAAAAGATATCCGTCGTTGTGGATAATACTTTTGCTACTTCCTATTGCCAGCGTCCCTTGGAATTGGGAGCCGATTTCGTCGTGCATTCCTTAACCAAAGGAATAGGTGGGTTCGGAGCTGATATGGGGGGTGTTGTTATCGGGCCGAAGAAGTATAAAGACCTCCTTCTACTTTACAGAAAAGATTTCGGAGCTGTGCTAAACACCAAAAGCGCGTGGGCGATATTGACTTACGGATTGCCTACTCTTGGCTTAAGGCAAAAGCATCAGACCGAATCGGCGTTGATGATTGCAGAGTATTTGGAGAAACATCCGAAAGTTGATTTTGTTAATTATCCGGGGCTCCCTTCATTCAAATATTATGAGTTAGCGAAAAAAATGATGACTGATTTCGGAGGTGAGTTTGCTCCCGGTGCTATGATCTACTTTGCTCTTAAAGGAGAAACTCCTGCAGATTGCAAGAATAACGGTAGAATGTTTATGGATATCATCGCTGATCATGCCTATACAATGACCTTGGCAGTAAGTCTCGGACATACTAGAACTCTTATTGAGCATCCAGCTTCGATGACCCATTCTGTTGTTCCTCCGGAAAAACTAAATGAAAGAGGTATTAATCCGGGAGGTGTGCGCTTGGCTATCGGTTTGGAAAATCCTAAGGATATTATTATGGATTTGGATAACGCTTTCAAACAAATCTGAAAATATATACCCCGACAATCTTGCGAATTGTCGGGTTTTTTATTCCTTATTTTTTATCTTTCCACATTGAATTATTAGAGAAAGAAGAAAATGGTCATTATTAAAAGCGGTTTGTTTAACAGATACGATAATGTCATATTTGGCTTCAGTACCAAAATCGGACTTCACAGAAAACTACCCTACTTTTTTAATCTCTCAATGTCAGTTGAGGATGATCCTCTGGCGGTTATGCAAAATCGTAATACCTTTTTTGAGAAATTAGGTCTGGGGGTGGAAAACACAGTGGTGCAAAAGCAAATTCATTCCGATATTGTAACATATGTGGAAAAGCCCGGGAATATTGAAGAGAGCGACGCTATGATTACCGATAAACCTAATATCGGACTTGCCATAGCAACTGCCGATTGCGCAAACATATATATATATGATGACAGAAAAAAAGTTATCGGGGCTGTTCATTCCGGTTGGAGAGGAACTGAAAAAAACATTCTGAGAAAGACAGTAAGTAAAATGGAAGAGAGGTTTAATTCCGATCCTTCAGATTTTATTGTATATATGGGACCATCTATATCTCAGAGGAATTATGAAGTCGGTGAAGAAGTCGCGCGAAAATTCGAAGAGGAATATTTATTACTATCGAATAATCAGATCTTTCTTGATGTGCGGAAAATAAATTATGACTGCCTTCTTAAATACGGTGTGAAAAAACAGAATATTCAATCTTCCGATCTTTGTAGCTTTTCAAACAAAAGATTACTCCATTCCTACAGAAGAGAAGGGGAGAAATCGGGAAGAGCTTTCGGAGTAATTGCGATGAGGAATTGTGAACAATAGTATCAAAATTTTTCTGGCTTATGTTTTAATTTGTCTTTTGTGGGGAACAACCTGGATTGTAATTAAAGTCGGTCTCGATTCTTTAACCCCAATGTTAGCAGTTGGGCTCAGGTTCTTAGGAGCCTCGATTTTGCTTGCCGGTATCATAAAATATAAAAGGCTTACAATACAGACCGACAGTCTTTCCATCCTTTTATACTTGCTGATGGGAATATTATCCTTTACGATTCCCTTTGCTCTTGTCTATTGGGGAGAGCAGTATGTTTCTTCCGGATTAACTTCCGTTTTGTTTGGC
The DNA here is from genome assembly GCA_942492055.1 of uncultured Ignavibacteriales bacterium. GTDB lineage: Bacteria > Bacteroidota > Ignavibacteria > Ignavibacteriales > Melioribacteraceae > CALODP01. Next base: position 494,260 of record CALODP010000015.1, read on the forward strand.
ACGCTTCCTTTCTTTGTGATAATCTTTTCTTTTTTGATTTTCTCCGTAAGGGCGAATAGATTCCAGATCGGAGGAGTGATAGTCGGATTTCTTGGTATCTGTTTCATCTTTTGGGACAAGATTAGCCTCGATTTTTCGAACGATCTGGTTGGAATGTTGGCAATTGTCGGAAGTGGATTACTCCAGGCTTTAGTTGCTGTTCTAATAAAGGAATTCGGAAAGCATTTGCATCCTCTTACGATGAATTTCTATCCGGTATTGATTTCCGGTGTATCAATGACAATTTTAGGTCTCTGCTTCGAAGATATGAGTGCTGTGAAACTTGATTCCATAGCGATATTCTCTGTGTTCTATTTGGCTCTATTCGGAACCATTTTTACATTTACCACTTATTACTGGCTTATGCAAAGAATAAGCGTTGTAATACTCTCTTTATCGGCGTTTATTACTCCGATTGTAGCTTTGGTATTAGGAGCAATATTGCTCGATGAAAAGTTAACGAATAGTCATGTTGCCGGAGCAATCCTCGTGCTAATTGGGATTTTATTTGCTAACTTTGAGGGTTTGATTAAGTACTATAAGAAACGACAAGTGAGAATGAAGGGATGAAAACTGTTAATATAATAAGAATAAAGAATGCCTCTTTTTACGCGTACCACGGAGTATTCAAAGAAGAACAACAAATCGGTGGTAAATTTGAGGCGGATGTCGATTTGTATACCGATTTTAGTAAGGCTGCCGAAAAAGACAAACTTGGAATGACTATTAACTACGATGAAGTTTACAAGCTAATTTATAAAATTGTCCACTCCAAAAATTATAAACTGATTGAAACACTCGCTACCGATATTGCCGATGGTATCGTCGAGAATTTCTCTAATGTTACCAAGCTTATTGTGCGTGTCCGTAAAAACAGCGTCCCTGTGGGGGGTGTTATCGATTACGTAGAAGCGGAAGTAATTAAGGAAATCGATGAGTAGCATTAGTTACATAGGTATCGGCTCCAATATCGGGAATCGTTTGAAGTATATGCAAAATGGAGTAGAGAAATTATCGGCTCTCGCAGGAAATAATATTTTAGCGATTTCCTCTGTATATGAAACAAAACCATACGGGCCGGTTGAACAAGATAATTTCTTGAACTGTGTTGTTAAACTTGAGCACGATTCCTCTCTGAGGGAAATGTTAACCGATATTTCCACAATTGAAAAGGAACTTGGACGCAACCGACTTGTTAAATGGGGGTCGCGAACGATTGATCTTGATATTCTTATCAATGATACTTTTATTTTGGATGATATTGATCTGGTAGTGCCCCATCCCGAACTAACCAAACGAGATTTCGTGTTGGTGCCGTTGCTCGAAATAGATGCTGATATTTCTCATCCTGTTTCCGGGAAAAAACTATATGACTACTTTACTCAATTGAAAGATAAGTGTATCTTATCGAAAACTGATTACTCACTTTCTCTATCCGGTGGTACAATTGTCTGAGATTAAATACATCGCTATCGAAGGGGTTATCGGAGCCGGTAAAACATCACTGGCAAAAAAGATAGCCAAAAGGTTAAATGCCAAATTGGTAATGGAAAAATTTGATGAAAATCCTTTTCTGGCTAAGTTCTACGATAATCCAAAACGTTACGCTTTTCAAGCGCAGATGTTTTTTTTGATCAATCGTTATAAAGATCAGCAAAGATTATGTCAGGATGATCTCTTCAATGACTTTACGGTTAGTGATTATATTTTTGCCAAGGATAGAATTTTTGCGTACTTGAATTTGAGTAAAGACGAACTGAAACTATACGAAAGTATATTCCCTTTGCTACAAAGGGAAATTAGAAAGCCTGATCTTGTTATCTATCTGCAAGCGAGTGTTGATAGGCTGATGTACAACATCAAGTTGAGAGGAAGAAATTACGAAAAGAATATCTCCAGAAGTTATATTAAAGAACTTAGCGAGGCTTATAATAATTTCTTCTTCAAGTATAACGATACTCCTTTGCTGATTGTTAATAATACTGAAATTGATTTTGTGAATCGGGAAAAAGATTTTGATGATTTATACAAACAGATATTTCGTGAGGACAGGGGATTTATTGAATATTTTAATCCGATCCTAGGAGATTGATATGATTAAGACACTTTTTTTATTGTTTATTGGATATATAATTTATAAAGCTATTCGCGTTTTTCAATTTATTACAGGCAATAGTAAGAAATATCAGAATGCCTATACTAATAAAAGCGAAGAAAACTCATTCCGCCCGAAAGAGAAGAAGGCTAGGAAGAGTTATAAAATTAAAAACGAAGATATTATCGAAGCTGAATTCGTTGAGTTGGATCCCGAAGAAACATCAAGGAAAGAAGCTAGCTAATGTCGAAACCGAATATATTTGCAAGGGCTTTTCTCTCTCTTATCAATTCTACGTTTCGTGTTCGAGAAAATGATAATAATGAAATAACCGCTCCGAGGAAAATTCTCATTATCAGACAACATAATGAGCTAGGGCATCTCCTATCCAGTGTCTCTATATTCAGAGCGATTAAGGAGACCTATCCCGATTGTTTCATTAGAGTTATCGCAAGTCCCGATAATTATTTCGCGATTACCCGTAATAATCTGATTGATGATTATTATGTGTTTGATAAACGAAAAATAGTGAAGAGAGAGTATCGCAAAGAATTAAAGAGTGTGTTAAAAGAGGAATACGACTGGGTTATTGTGCCGGTATCTGTTAAGCACTCATATACTAGCACAATAATTGCCCGATTCGTAAATACGAAATTGAGAATCGGGGCTAAATCTTTACAAGGGATAAAGAATTATCTTGCCGGATTTTATGAAATGGGGATTGATCTGGATTGGCGCAGATATCCTGACGCGCACGTTTCCGATTTTATTCTGGATAATGTTCGCCCTTTGAATATTTCCACTAAGGATTTTACATCCCACATTTCAAGTGACGAGTCGGCTTTGGACTATGCTGAGAAATTTATCGGGAAGTTAACACTCGATCATAAGGATTTGCTAATAGGAATTCATGTCGGGGCAGGGAAGAAAGAGAATATCTGGCCACTCGATTCTTATATTGATCTGATCGGGCAATTGAAAGAGAAATATCCGGTGAAAATATATCTTACCGGAAGTAATAAGGATCTGGAAGAAATAGATTATATAAAGAAAAATCTTAATATAGAGGTAGGATATTTTCTGAACAAACGTATTCCGGCATTGGCTGCTTTAATAGAAAAGAGCGATCTCTTTATAACCAATGATACCGGGGTTATGCATGTTGCCGGAGTTACAAATACTCCGCAGATAAGCGTGTTCGGACCGTCGAATCCATTTAACTGGGCTCCTTTGGGGGATAACAAGTATTTTCTCAAAAAGTCTGATCTTATGGATTCGATCAAGGTAGAGGATGTTCTGGAATTATGCGATTACATATTATCAAAAAGAGTCGAGATCAAAGAGGATGAGCAATAATAAATTAGCCGCTGTTGATATTGGAACAAACTCATTTCATCTTATTGTAGTTGAATATACCGAACGAGGTAATTTCGAAATAATAGATCGGGCGAAAGAAGTTATCCGCCTTAACGAAGGGAATGTCGGTGATATTAAATATATCAATGATAGAGCTATCAACAGAGCTGTACATACTCTTACTAACTTTCTCGGAATTGCCAAAGCGCACGGAGCCTCTCTCAGAGCCTTGGCAACAAGCGCTGTTCGCGAATCGATAAACAAAGATGAATTTCTGAAAACCGTTTATGAAAAAACCGGTTTGGAAATAGAGGTTATTAGCGGAATCGAGGAAGCAAGGCTTATCTACTTGGGCTCCTTGAAAGCTATTAACGCCTATCACAAAAAGACTTTGTGTATAGATATCGGCGGAGGAAGCACCGAGTTCATTATCGGCAAAGAAGGAAAGTCCGAATACTCGGTCAGTCTCAAATTAGGGGCTGTTCGTCTTGCCCAGAAATTCTTTCCCGATTATGTTGTTACAAAAGATGGAATTGAAAAATGTCGCAAGTGGGTAAAAGGAGTTCTTTACCCTACCGCACAGGAGCTTAAGAAAAGAGGTTTCGAACTTTGCATCGGTTCCTCCGGAACAATACAGGCCTCCGGACAAATGATTCTGGCAAACAGAAAAGAAGATGCAAATGCCGGTAAACTACTGAATAATTTTCAATTTACCGCGAAAGAGCTCAATGGCATTACAAATGAAATTCTGAAAAAGAAAACCGTTAAAGAGCGTGTGAAAATTCCCGGTCTGGAGGAGAAACGAGCCGATATTATTCCCGCCGGAGCTATTCTTCTTTCTGTTATTTTCGAAACTCTCGGAATAGAAAAGATGACTATCTCGGAATACGCTTTGCGCGAGGGAATTATTATCGATACTCTCGAGAAGAATAAGGATAACGGAATTCAACCTCAGCTGCACGATATCCGTATGGATAGCGTGAAACATCTTGCGGAAATATCTAAATTCGATCAGGATCACTGCCAATACGTTACAAATTTGGCTCTAGGACTCTTCGATAAACTAACGGATGTTCATAAGCTTGAGCCACGCTACAGAGAATATCTGGAAGCCGCTACTTTGCTGCACGATATCGGATATCACATTTCACATTCGCAGCATCATCGGCATGGGTATTATATTATCAGACATAGTAATCTGCTTGGCTTCAACGATACCGAAATTGAGATAATCGCCAATATTGCTAGATATCATAGAAAGAGCCATCCTAAAAAGAGGCACAAAGAGTTTAGTTCTTTAAACGAAAAGAACCAGCTTGTCGTTAAGAAACTGGCAGCGATTCTAAGAATCGCCGACGCTTTCGACAGAACCCATTCGAAGAAGATAAAAGATGTTATTGTTATTCAACTGGATGATATAATCGAGCTGAATCTGAAATTCGAAGGAGAGGTTCCAGAAATTGAAATATGGAGTTACGAAAGAAGAAAGGAATTATTCGAGGAAGTTTTCGATAAAAGACTCGCAATTATTTTCTAATCGGTCTAAACCTATTTTGGTTTTATCGGTAAAATCATATATTTGACTTTTATTTTTAACAAACGGATGATAGATATGGACAACAAAATCTATATTAAAGATCTTAAAGAATATGCCGGACAAGAAGTTACTCTCAAAGGGTGGCTTTTTAATAAACGTAAGAGCGGAAAAGTTAGATTTCTTATATTGAGAGACGGATCGGGATACTTGCAATGTGTTGTATTCCGTGATGGTGTCTCACCGGATGTATTTGAACTAACAAAAGAATTAACCCAGGAATGTTCATTCGAAGTTACTGGTACTGTTCGCTTGGAGGAAAGGGCAATGGGTGGTGTTGAGCTGGATGTTACCGGCTTAAAGAAACTTGCTCCTTCTGTTGATTACCCTATTACTCCTAAAGAGCATGGCGTTGAATTTTTAATTGACCACAGACATTTATGGCTTCGTTCGAAAAAGACGGCTGCGATTTTGAAGATTCGTCACAGAGTGGCTAAAGCAATTCGCGACTTTTTTGATGAAAGAGGCTTCACACTATTTGATCCTCCTATTATTACTCCCAATGCTTGTGAAGGCACTTCAACTCTTTTCGAGTTCGACTATTTTGATTTAGGAAAAGCATATCTTACTCAATCAGGTCAATTATATGCCGAGGCCGGCGCTATGGCTTTCGGAAAGGTTTATACTTTCGGCCCTACTTTCAGAGCCGAAAAATCTAAAACCAGAAGACACCTTACGGAATTTTGGATGGTTGAGCCTGAAATGGCTTTCTTCGATTTGGATGATGACATGGATCTGGCTGAAGAATTTCTAGAATATATCGTTGCTGCTGTCTTAAAAGATAGAAGAGAAGAGCTGGAAATACTAGAACGTGATATATCGAAACTCGAATCTGTTAAAAGACCGTTCCCTAGAATCTCTTACGACGATGCCGTCGAGATTCTTAAGAAAAAAGGGGTCGATTTCAAATGGGGAGATGATTTCGGTGGAGCGGATGAAACTCTCATTTCCGAAGAATTCGACAGACCGGTAATGGTACACCGTTATCCTTCTGAAATTAAAGCATTCTATATGAAACGTGATCCCGAAAACGAAAAGGTCGCTTTGGCTGTTGATGTCCTTGCGCCCGAAGGTTACGGCGAGATCATCGGAGGTAGCCAGAGAGAAGATAATATCGACCTGCTTCTCGAAAGAATCAAACAGCACGAACTACCTCAAGAGTTTTTCGAATGGTATTTGGATTTAAGAAGATACGGATCAGTACCTCACTCAGGCTTTGGTCTGGGGCTTGAAAGAACAGTATCCTGGATTTGCGGTATCGATCACCTGAGAGAGGCTATTCCTTTCCCTAGAATGATCTATCGCAATACACCTTAAGGATAGTTCTTACTCTAACTATGGAAGGCATTGTATATGAAAACAAGGCTCTTTTTGTTCGCGGCGATCTTTTGCGTATTCTTTACCATAAATAATACCCTGATCGCCGGAACACCCGTATTATCAGACGCTCCGGCTGTCCCTTCCGTTGAGGCGGGAGGTTCGCAAGCCGGGCATGCTTTACCCTCACCTTTTATGGTGATACCTTTTGCGGTACTTCTTATTGCAATAGCTACCGGTCCTTTGTTTTATCACCACTTCTGGGAAAAACATTATCCGAAAATCGCTATCGCATTAGGTGCTTTTACCGTTAGTTATTATTTATTCGGACTTGGAGACTCCCACAGTGTGCTTCACACTACGGCTGAGTACCTTTCATTTATTGCTCTGTTAGCTTCATTATTCGTCGCTTCCGGAGGAATTCTGATCAAAGTAGATCGAAAGGCTACTCCTATGCTTAATGTGGTTATTCTCCTTTTCGGTGCCGTCATCGCTAACGTGATCGGAACTACCGGGGCTTCGATGCTTCTTATTCGTCCTTTTATGAAGATTAATAAGAATCGCATTAAGCCTTATCACATTGTGTTCTTTATCTTTTTGGTAAGTAACATCGGTGGAGCCCTCACTCCAATCGGAGATCCTCCTTTATTCTTAGGCTTCCTGAGAGGGGTAGATTTCTTCTGGTTTATGACGAATGTATGGCACGCTTGGCTCCCTACAATCCTATTACTACTGGTGATCTTTTATTTTATCGATTCGAGAAACAAACTCGGAGATGATAATGGGGTTGAGTATTCAGGAAAGATTGAATTCAAGGGGTTAAAGAATATCGGATACTTATTGATAATTTTGCTTGCTGTTTTTATCGATCCCGGTGTGATGAGTTGGGTGCCTAGTTTAGCTCCGTTACCTTTTGGTATTCGCGAGATAATTCAATTCTCTGTCTGCTATTTTGCTTACAAAACAGCCGACAAGAATATTCTTAAAGAAAACGAGTTCGATTTCGAGCCGATCAAAGAAGTAGCGTTTCTCTTTATCGGAATTTTCGGAACGATGATTCCCGCTTTGCAGCTTATAGCTCACGAAGCTGCCGTTTACGGCGAGCAACTTAATGCGGGAATTTTCTATTGGGCTACCGGTATACTCTCCGGAGTGCTCGATAACGCTCCTACTTACCTGAACTTCCTTAGCGCGGAAATGGGTAAGTTCGGATTGGATATTAATGCTCGCGATCAGGTACATCAGCTATCGGTCGATTATCCGATCTATCTCGAGGCTATCTCGGTTGCCGCTGTGTTCTTCGGGGCACTTACATATATCGGCAACGGACCTAACTTCATGGTTAAGTCCATAAGCGAGAGAGCCGGCGTGAAGATGCCTAGCTTCTTCACATATATCGGTAAATACTCTTTGCCGATTCTTATTCCGGTATTTACGGTAGTCTGGCTTCTATTCTACTACGGCAAAGGCTAAAGGGAACGTAAAGATTACGGAATCTGACACAAGAAAAATGGAAACACTCCATATAAAAAAGGTCACCTCAAAAGGGTGGCCTTTTTCTTTTTTCCCCACAACTCTCTTTTCCCTCTTCTCTGTCCTCAGTGATTTCTCGCTCTTTTCTTCCCTCTTGCTCTTCTCAGTGCCTGTGCTGAGCGGAGTCGAAGCATCCTCCGTGGTAAGTCGCCCTTGCTCTTCTCAGTGCTCTCTGTGCTCTCCGTGGTAAGTCGCTCTTGTTCTTCTCAGTGCTCTCTGTGCTCTCCGTGGTAAGTCGCCCTTGCTCTTCTCAGTGCTCTCTGTGCTCTCCGTGGTAAGTCGCTCTTGTTCTTCTCAGTGTCCTCGGTGCCCTCCGTGGTAAGTCCCCCTTGCTCTTTGCCCTTCGTGGTTCGGCTCTTGTTTCCCCGTTGTTAATCGAAACCTATTTAACTCCACCAACAAACAAATGTGTTGCGAAAGAAATTAGTTTATCAATTAGGTTGAAATGCTTGTGGTTTTTGTTTACTTTAAACTTCCAAGAGGGCCTTTTTAAATATATCTAATATAGAGATGATTATATGCGCCTCAAAATACGCTTAAATGCCTTTAATTCCGATAGGCTACCGGTTAACTACAACTATCCGCTCTCTTCGGCAATTTACAAACTCCTTCGTTTCGGATCGCCGGAGTTCTCGGAATATCTCCACGATGTCGGCTATAAGCTCGAAGGGAAAAGCTACAAACTATTTACATTCGCCCTCCGGTTCTATCAGTACCAAATGGCCGGAAAAATTATCAAACTCAATTCTCCCCGCGCAGACCTGATTGTCTCATCCCCCTTAATCGACGACTTTATCAGAAACTTTATCCTCGGTTCATTTAAGAGCCAGGTGCTTGAACTCTACGGAGAGGGGATTACATCCGCGTTCACCATAGAACAAATGGAAGCTCTTCCCGATATCGATTTCGCCGGGCGACAAAAATTCCGAACCCTTTCCCCATTGGTGCTATCCACCGTAAAGGAAAACGAAGGAAGGCGCTCGCAATACTTTTTCCGTTACCACGATAATATCAACGATATCAACCGGGTGATTAACTCGAATCTCAGAAATAAATATAAACTCCTATACAACAAAGCCTACGAAGGAGAACCCCTTACCTTCGAATGGGATAACGAATTTATAAACCGGAAATTATCAGGGAAAAAGAGACTCACCAAAATGATCTCTATCTCACGCCCGAAATGCCGTCCGATCAACATAATCGGGAACGACATCCCCTTCTATCTCTCCGGTGATCCCGCTTTGATGAACGTAGGCTACCAATGCGGCTTCGGAGAAAAAAACTCTATGGGGATGGGGTTAACACAAATTTCTAATCCACACTAAGATGGAGGTTTAATTTGAAAAGAACTATAAAAAAGTTTAATGATGTCTGGCTCGATAACGGTCTTGCTACCTTTTATTTAATTCTAAAAGAAGTTGAAGAGAATGAAGCCCTGGCTGATCTTAAACTTACCGATAATTCCATTACTTTCGAATATGATGACGAAGAACTATTTACTGATGAGCTCGCAATTCAAATACAAGCTAGGTTAAATACTCTTGTATTGGAAGTAGTAGATAAACGCCTTGGGGTGAGTAAGGAAGTTAAAAGAGATCACATCCTTCTTCAGGAAAATAAGAAGATTGATGGTAAGGTTTCGTTTAAAGAAGAAATCTATCAAGGAACTAAGACCGAAAAAGTAATAAAAGAGATTTTCTCTAATTTGGACGGAGAGAAAAAAACATGTTTCTTTTGCAATCAGAAGTATTCTAAAGGTGTTAAAAAATTACAACAAGCTTCTTATCCTTTTGTTACAAAAATTAAAAGTCTTAGTGGAATTCGTAAAGGAGGAAGTGGAAATTTTACTGAGTACATTTCTAATTATTGTCCTCTTTGCTATCTGATTGGAATACTGGAATGGATGGATGAAAGTATTGTATATAGAAATTTACCAGGTATTAAAAGTATTCTAATTTTACCTAACTGTAACAGCTTGAAAGAGTTGGTCGATATTAAAGATCAGATTGTTACCAGATGTTTGAATAATTCCAATAGATGGTCCAATATTAAAATCGATACTGAGAAATCTGAGACTGTTAATACCCCTAATAAGTATACTACATTTGTTAGCTTCTATGAATCATATCTCAGAGAGATTAGACCTGATTTCAAAAGTGATAATTGGTTTATTATTGAAATTCCTTATGGTTCCGTAAAGAATCCGAAATACTATAATATGGTAATGAATGATAGACTAAATAGTATTTTCAATAATTTGATTCGAAAAGAAGGGAGCTATTTCTATCGTGAATTCATTAAAGAGACATATTGTTTCTATCTCGATAGTAGTAAAGGAATGAGAGATTTTGATGCCGAAAAAATTATTCATGAATTATTATGTGAAGCCTTGTTGAAAAATGATTTTATGAAGTTTTCCAAAACTTTTATTCCGAGTAAAGGTGTCAAGCTTGGAATGTCTAAGGATGCTTATAATGTATTTTATAAACTTATAGAAATATGGAGAATTGAGAAAATGAATATTGAAAACAGGGAAGAGTATCTTAAGCATATCACAGATGCGGGAAATGCTTTGTCCAAAATAATGGATAATCGAACATCACTATTTTTCAAACTGGAAAAGGCTAAGACTGTTTCGCAATTTATTGAGGGGTTGGAAGAAGTAATAAGAAGACTATATATAATAAAATATGATACCAAAATTTACACTAATGGAATAAAAGAAATCATTAAGAGAATTGTTGAGAAAAGTGACGATAAGGAATTTTTTAGTACCACTAAGAATCTAATATTGATATTCGCAAGCTTGTCAAACCATTATAATTCAAATAAAGGGGAGAAAAATAATGAATAACATCAAAGGAATTGAACTTGTTTGGTTGTCTAAAACCGATTTGACCAATTTGAACTCGGGAGAGGGGGGAACAAACCTTGTTGATGTAAAGAAATACCTAAAGGGGAATATCGAGTATCCTTATGTTAGTGGGCAGGCTATGAGATTTTATCTTCGTGAAGCAGTCAGAAGAAGCCTGGAGGGAACCGATTTTATGTGTGTACCTAATGAAAAAGGGGAAAATTGTGGCGAAAACAAAAGATGCCTAAACTGTGATCTATTCGGATATATGTTGCCGAAAAAAGGTGAAGGAGCCGGAGTAAGAGTTTCTCCGGTTAAAGTATCAACCGCTATGGGCTTATTGCCTCTTACCGAAAACAGTACTGTAGATTTTCTAACAAGAAAAAAAAGGAAAGATCAAGGAGAAAAAGCATCCGGCGATATTGTTAATGTTGAGTTAGGTATTAATATCTATAAATGTGGAGTTTCAGTTGATGTTTATAGAGTTGGAATGGAAGAAGAAATAGAAGAAGAAAGCAAGGAAGTTAAGCTTATCCCGGTTGTTGAAGATGAACAGATTAGAATCAATCGAATAAATTCGGTTTTGGATGGGGTGAAATATCTTACGGATTATTCAAAACAATCCCGCTTACTTACGGATTTTACACCGGATGTTATTTTAGCTTCCAAACAAAAGAAATATAGTCATAGAATTCAGAAAGCTTTTGAGGTAGATGAAAACGGAGCTTTGAATGTGGAACGTTTTAAAGCTATTGTAGCTGAAGTAAAAGATAATGAAGAATTGCTATTTGGAATTTTGCCCGGAACATTGGCAAATCAGGAAAGAGTAATCGAAGAAGCTTTGAGTTTAGGGCTGGATGTATTAAGTCCCGGCGATGTATTGGAAAAAATAAAATTATAGAAGAGGAAAATATGAAGGGGATTACAATTGATTGTGAAGTCCTATACTTCGCTACATTTCGTAAGCCCTCAACTACAAGTTTAATTTTATCATATTCGATACCCCCTTTTACCACTATAAGGGGGATGTTATCAAATGCTCTTGGATTAGCGCAAGATGACTTATCTCTCCAAGAGAAAATAAAAATCGGAATTCAAGTAGTTGAGGCTGGCGATAAATCAGGAAAGAATGTGGAAATGGCAAAAATACTCAAGCTGAAGGAGGGAAAGGTCTCTCATCCGTCTCATTATCCCTCTTCTCCTATGTTTAAGGAATTCCTGATAAAGCCCAAATATCGCCTCTTTGTTGCGGGAGATGATGAAACTATTTGTGAGATTCATTATGCGCTGAATAATCTTAAGCGTCCATTGTATCTTGGGCAATCCGATGATTTGGTCGATCTTAATGTATCTGAGATAATTGACGTAGAAGAAGTAACCTCTAACTCATTTCACTCAGTTGTTGAAGGGGTACATCCCGGTGGAGTAGTGGAAAATATTCCTTACGTTTTTAATAAAGAGGGAAAAGATTACTCTATTCAGTTTAAATTAGTATCAGTCCCACTTGGAAATAGTATTAAAACGGACGAATTGCTTGGGTATTCTTTAGGTGATTTTCGGATTCAACTTTATTAATAACAACAAGATGAATTGAAAAGGAATTAGAGTGTGAAGTTATTAGCAAAAAGAGCAAAAATTGATCACAAAGAATATTACCAGTCTCTAATCGGCCATACAACCGATTGTTTGAAAATATATAAAGAATATCTTAGGACAAAAGGGAATGTGTTAAAGCAATTTTGCGTTCGATGGGAAATTGATCCTAAAGATTTTTCGCGCGATTTGTTTTACGCTATTGCCCTACACGATATAGGGAAGGGAACTAAAGAATTTCAAGAGAACATAAATAAAGGTAAAACCAGCCAAAACGTTCCTCATCCTTTTTTCGGGATTCCTATTATTCGGGAATGCAATTTGGGAACCTATAAAAACGTTCCTGTCCCTTTGCTTGCTGTTCTTGGACATCATTCGCAATTACACTCGCAACTATATGAATCATATAATTTCAAAACACATGTTGAATATCAGGAAGAAGAGATTCTTCTATTTGTTAACCGGAAAATTCCACAAGTATATGAAGAATTAGGGTTTGATAACTATTTCGATTTATCAATAATAAAACTCTCTTCAATAAAAAAGATGAAATCCACTGCTATACAAGACGAAATTCTCTTTCCATTCAAAATAAGGAAATATTGTAGTTCTGTAAAAGCTGTCTATTCATATTTTTTCTCCCTTTTGCAATTATGCGATGATTATAGTAGTGCCAATTTTAGTAATTATGTTGAAACCGAGATTCCTGCAAACCTTTGTATGGATTCTGTTTTGGAAAACCCCGGCAAATTTGTTTATGATATAGACAATGATGATGGGAAAATAGAAGGAAAATTGCTTAATGGCTTTACTCCATATCCTTTCCAAAGCAAATTAGCCGGATGTGAAAAGGAATTTAACTTTTTGTATGCGCCTTGCGGAAGAGGGAAAACCGAAGCTGCTCTTTTATGGGCTTTCGATATGAAAAGGAAATATAATCGCGATAGAATTATTATCGCTTTACCAACTCAAACAACATGTAATGCAATGTATAAACGCCTGTTCAATTTCGGCCACAATAATATCGGTTTGTTTCACGGAAAGAGTAGTATTGCTCTTAAGTATCTGAAAAATGATCTAAGCAAAACTGAGGAAGAAATAAAGAACTACGACGCAATAAAAGACGATCAATTCAAAGGAAATGTTTTTTATAAACCTATCACTGTAACGACAATTGATCATTTGGCTTTTTCTCTTACACACGGATTTTCTCAAGCGGATTTTGCATGTGGCAATTTGCAAAATTCTGTAATTATTTTTGATGAAGTCCATTACTACGAACCACATACTTTGAATATTCTTTTACAAGGTTTTCAGATACTAAAAGATTGGAGAATACCACATGTTTTAATGACAGGTACCGCACCGGAGTTTCTAATTAATTCTCTCGGAGAAAATTATAACTTTGTTAAGGATAATGAGGGGTTATATTTCGAGCCATTTTATATTGAAAAGAAGGCTCATTCGGAATCATTGTTCGATGAGAATACTGTTTCATCTATTTGGGATGACTTTCAACAAAAGAAGACCGTTTTTGTAATTGTGAATCAGATAGAATGGGCAAAAAAAATCTTTACCAAATTAATGGAAAAAGCGAAAAAGAAATCTCAAAAGAAAAATGTTCTCCTGTACCATAGTCAATTTGTTCATAGAGATAGAGTTAAAAAGGAAAAAGAAATCTACAAGAAATTGCAAAAGGGGCCTGTTATACTTATTACTACGCAGGTGATTGAGATTAGTTTGGATATTTCCTGTGATACTATGTATACAAATATTGCTCCTCCTGATGCAATCGGCCAAAGAGGGGGACGAATCAATCGATCAAAAAAAAATAATAGCAATAAAGATTATGTGATGAATTTATATAACGTTGAGTCGGAATTGCCTTATGATAAAACTCTTATGGAAAAATCATGGCAACTATTTGAAACAGGAAATTATTCCTATAATAGAATTAAAGAAATATGTGATGAAATTTATATTGAAGATTACTTAAAAACCGCAAGAGAACAACAAAAGATTTTTAAGAAATATTTTCAAAGAAATATTCTTTTCGGTGATCATTATTCTAATATAGCTTACGGAGATGAAAACGGTAAAGGTCTCAAGATACGTTCTGATAATTTCCGAAAAATAAACGTCGTTCCCACCTCATGCTTTGATGAGGCTAATACTGTGGTTTCGAAAAAGAAAGGGAAATGGGTTGAGTATCAAGTCCCAATCCCTTTTTACAAGTTTATAATTGACGAAGAAGAAGATGGGAAAAAGCTTCATTTTAATTTTCATGAGGAAAATGTTATAGAATGTCGATATAAATATAATTATAAATATGGCATTGATTTCGAAACTACAGATAACCGATTTCAGTCTGACTGAAAATCGTATTAGAATTACACTAAAGTCGTCGTACCCCCGGTATTTTTACACTATTGTGGGTCGACGACCCATAACGTAAAAAATGTTTTGAAATTAGCCCGTTTTCCAAAGAAATTAACGGGTTGTAATCGCACTAAAGTAGAATTGGAATCCAGACTACTATTTATCAATGATACTAAATAAGCAGGTTGTAATCGCACTAAAGTAGAATTGGAATGCGAATCATCCAATTGCGCAATAGTAACAGCGCCGGTTGTAATCGCACTAAAGTAGAATTGGAATTTTATACTTTCATGACGTCGGGCATCCTTCGGAGTGGTTGTAATCGCACTAAAGTAGAATTGGAATCTCGTAAAGCCCCCACAAATGATTCCATTTCTCCGGTTGTAATCGCACTAAAGTAGAATTGGAATAAGTAAAGAACATCTTGCAAATCGGCCATATCTGCGTTGTAATCGCACTAAAGTAGAATTGGAATTCTTACACCCCTCTGATTTTTTAGATATTTGCCAATGTTGTAATCGCACTAAAGTAGAATTGGAATACCGAAGTGTCCGTTAAATGCCCCTCACTCACCAGGTTGTAATCGCACTAAAGTAGAATTGGAATTAATTCCTAAAAATCCCCGCATATACTTAGGAGCGGTTGTAATCGCACTAAAGTAGAATTGGAATCATTGGAAGGAACCGCGGCCGATCTGAGAGATATCAGTTGTAATCGCACTAAAGTAGAATTGGAATCACGCCACTTCATTACTATCCACTTTTGCCGACCCCGTTGTAATCGCACTAAAGTAGAATTGGAATGGATGTACAATGAATTCAGTGAGTTTGTTGAACCTCGTTGTAATCGCACTAAAGTAGAATTGGAATTTCTAATTCATCTTGCCGGACTTGTCTAAGCTCCGTTGTAATCGCACTAAAGTAGAATTGGAATACCGCCGGGGGAAATCAAGGAAAAGAGGCGGTAGAGTTGTAATCGCACTAAAGTAGAATTGGAATTATGATGCGGCCGGTGGCCTTGGAGGTTATTTCTATGTTGTAATCGCACTAAAGTAGAATTGGAATCTCTTTTCTTTCGCTATTTGTCTTTTTGCTTGTCATGTTGTAATCGCACTAAAGTAGAATTGGAATTTGATCGATGATAGGTATGTGCAGGGCGTCCAATCGCGTTGTAATCGCACTAAAGTAGAATTGGAATTTCTAATTCATCTTGCCGGACTTGTCTAAGCTCCCTGTTGTAATCGCACTAAAGTAGAATTGGAATGCCGACACGGCTTCATTTTGCAATAATATTTCATCGGTTGTAATCGCACTAAAGTAGAATTGGAATTGTAATATAAACTAGCTCCTTCGGTACCGTTACCGAGTTGTAATCGCACTAAAGTAGAATTGGAATTCGCTCGGCTGCTTGTCATTAAAAAGTATGTCGCATGTTGTAATCGCACTAAAGTAGAATTGGAATTTCGGCTTCCGCTTCGGTGTTAATTGACCCATAGTAGTTGTAATCGCACTAAAGTAGAATTGGAATAATTTCATACTCTACAAACTAAATTTTGATGCCGAATGTTGTAATCGCACTAAAGTAGAATTGGAATTTTGTAACCCTCTTTAGCAAATCATTGAATTTCATTGTTGTAATCGCACTAAAGTAGAATTGGAATTCTTGATTGATAAGATCAAGAGTTCGAGCTTTCTCGTTGTAATCGCACTAAAGTAGAATTGGAATTGCGAATGGTTGCCCGCCCGTCAGAGGAGATGCCGCGTTGTAATCGCACTAAAGTAGAATTGGAATAAGCATTGGAAAATTACCCAGAGAGTTTGCAGATATGTTGTAATCGCACTAAAGTAGAATTGGAATCGACGTCGAACGAAACAGATCAGGCGAGTGGTGGATGTTGTAATCGCACTAAAGTAGAATTGGAATCAAGAGTTACCAAAGGTTTCGAAGCTTCAAAAGTAGTTGTAATCGCACTAAAGTAGAATTGGAATAGGGTTGTTGTTAGTTCGCAAGAATCTTATAGAAAGTTGTAATCGCACTAAAGTAGAATTGGAATCCTCGAACGGTTTTAATGTGAATGAATCTTTTATCGGTTGTAATCGCACTAAAGTAGAATTGGAATACTGCTATCTTTTGTGTAATCTTTATCCTCTCGTCGTTGTAATCGCACTAAAGTAGAATTGGAATGCAGTTACGCCGTGATGGCGAATTTATTTGGCGAAGTTGTAATCGCACTAAAGTAGAATTGGAATGCAAAGTTGGCGGAGTTGTCGCTTCAAATTGGAAGAGTTGTAATCGCACTAAAGTAGAATTGGAATTTCATTCTTTTCAATTCCCATTTTCACGATATTGCCGGTTGTAATCGCACTAAAGTAGAATTGGAATACGTCCATTGCTGTACAAACCAAATAGTTGGAATAAGTTGTAATCGCACTAAAGTAGAATTGGAATTCGGAAAAGCCAAAGAGCAATACGGAATTTCACATACGTTGTAATCGCACTAAAGTAGAATTGGAATGTCGAACTATTAACGCCAATGAACTCATTAATGAATGTTGTAATCGCACTAAAGTAGAATTGGAAGATTTAGACAACACAAAGGAAGAACTAAGTAAGCGATGTTGTAATCGCACTATGGTAGAATTCGGAAACCTTAACTGAAAAACATGAAGCAACTGACTATGATATAATCCATATCATTATCGAATATATAGGCAAACTCAAAAAAGCGGAGAACTATGGAAACCATTATCTCTTTCTTCAACCATCCATTTTTTTCAATTGTAGGTGGGGTTACAACTATTGTGGCGCTACTTTATAGTGTATATTCTTTTGGTTTTATTCTCAAAAAAGGATACTTTGTGTGGCGTAGACTCGGACTTGGCCTGTGGAAAAGAAAAATCGCAATCTTTGCCAAAGACCAATATGATCTATTATATAACCTTATTGTGAATTCCGGATTATTTGAAAAGAAAAATATTAAGAAGGTTCTACTAGACGATTTGGAAAACAAAGAAGATTGCTCCCTTTGGTTGATTCATTATGATTACTGCAAAGAGGTATTAGAAAAAATTCTTTTGTCCCTTGGGGATAGCAATGTTTTAATAGTTTATGCCCCTAAATCAGAGGGAGAAATCACAGAAGCGCATCTTGCGGAACTTAACAAAAAGAGAAACTGCATAGTAGTAAATTTTCGTGGCAGACTACTAAATGATCTTTTGGTCAGTATGGTTACCTCAGGAAACAAAAAATAAAAGTCGTCGTACCCCCGGTGTTTTTACACTATTGTGGGTCGACGACCCATAACGTAAAAAATGTTTTGAAATTAGCCCGTTTTCCAAAGAAATTAACGGGGTTGTAATCGCACTAGAATAGAATTGGAATTTTTATTATGGTTACGTTCGTTACTTTGCAAGGCAGTTGTAATCGCACTAGAATAGAATTGGAATTGGGCTAAACATGTTCGCTCATTTTTAGATGCCGGGTTGTAATCGCACTAGAATAGAATTGGAATACGACGATTACCCGTCTGATCCAACAAAAATTCATCGTTGTAATCGCACTAGAATAGAATTGGAATTCATTCTCGTCAAATTCGGCATCAAAATTTAGTTTGGTTGTAATCGCACTAGAATAGAATTGGAATAACGGCGTTGAGATCAAAACGGACTCAAGAAGCATAGTTGTAATCGCACTAGAATAGAATTGGAATTAGGAGGCGGATGATGACTAAAAAGAAAGAAATATCGGTTGTAATCGCACTAGAATAGAATTGGAATGAAAATAAAAGACCGGTGTACTTGGTCGTTGAAGATGTTGTAATCGCACTAGAATAGAATTGGAATGAAAAGAACACTGATCCGGAATTTAGAAAAGAGGTGTTGTAATCGCACTAGAATAGAATTGGAATTATGTAGTGATCCGTACGTAATCGCACGCTCTTTCGGGTTGTAATCGCACTAGAATAGAATTGGAATTTCGTCTAAAACGTCGCTGCCGAAAAATGGATTTTGGGTTGTAATCGCACTAGAATAGAATTGGAATATTTTTCTAACCAGAATTCTATCCAATCCCCGGAGCGTTGTAATCGCACTAGAATAGAATTGGAATCGTCCAAAGCTGAGTTGTTCGAAATCGCTGAAAATGGTTGTAATCGCACTAGAATAGAATTGGAATGATACATCTTGAGTTATTTCGATTTCATTCCCAACGTGTTGTAATCGCACTAGAATAGAATTGGAATGTATAAGTTCTGCTTGCCTCTACGTGCATTGTTTCGTGTTGTAATCGCACTAAAGTAGAATTGGAATTTTTATATGAAGATGCCGGCGGTAGTTACCCGCTACGTTGTAATCGCACTAAAGTAGAATTGGAATGAGTCCCTTTCCCTCCGTTGTTCTGGTTTAGATCCGTTGTAATCGCACTAAAGTAGAATTGGAATGTTGGAAAAAAAACGATGATGGCGACTATCTGCAAGGGTTGTAATCGCACTAAAGTAGAATTGGAATAAGAGGATAAAAGTGCAACGAGTGCTAAAATCATCAGTTGTAATCGCACTAAAGTAGAATTGGAATATAGTAATTTTCTTGTTTTTGTTCAAAATAGGATACTGGTTGTAATCGCACTAAAGTAGAATTGGAATGTTGGGTCGCCTTTGGAACTTGGTTTACCCTTGAAGTTGTAATCGCACTAAAGTAGAATTGGAATTTAAACGTCATCCCGGTAATTGCTCCGTCCGCGTCGTTGTAATCGCACTAAAGTAGAATCACACCCCCAAACCAACAAACCCTTTTTCCTCTTCTCAGTGCCTGTGCTGTCGTAGATCCGGTCTATGCCGGGAGCGGAGTCGAAGCATCCTCAGTGGTTCCTCGCTCTTGCTCTTCTCAGTGCTCTCTGTGTGGTCACTGAGCTTGTCGAAGTGTCCTCCGTGGTAAGTCGCCCTTGCTCTTTTCCCTCAGTTCCGGTATCTCGGTAGCAAAAGGATTCAAAGAATATATTTGAGCGCCATAGGTGCGACATATAATATCTTTTATCTATCAGCTAAGACACACAAGTGGCCTAAATTGACCTCGTTCCCCTTAAGAGAAGAGGGTAGGTCTCGGATCCCGACAAAGTCGGCGAGGGATAAGTTTGGAATGATTACACATAAATTCTCCCAAAACAGAAAAACCTACCATCTCACCAAATTAATCTCCATATTACCCCCAACGAATCGCACTAAAGTAGAATTGGAATAAGCGATTAAGTGAACTTTTCAGTTGCTTAATTCTCGTTGTAATCGCACTATGGTAGAATTGGAATTAAATAGCCTGGAACGAAGAGCCTCTTTGTTCCACAGTTGTAATCGCACTAAAGTAGAATTGGAATTGAGGTAGTGTCTCAAAAAGTGTGTACATTCGAAAATAAGTGAATACTAGTTTTCTAATCTCTCGGCAAATATATCCTTAAATTGATTTAAAATAAAACCCCATCCGGCTATAGGTTTAGTCCAAGCTCTTTCTACGTTTCTACATGCCAAATAAACAGCTTTAATGGCAGCTTCATCGGTTGGGAATTGGGTCTTATTCTTTGTGTATTTTCTAATGTTCTTATTTAGATTCTCTATAATATTTGTAGTATAAATGAGCTTTCTTATTTCAACGGGATAATCAAAATAGTTCGATAGATTCTCCCAATTTGTAAACCATGAGTTGATTGGCATCCTATATTTGCTTCCCCATTTCTCTCTTAATTCTTCGAGTGCCTTTTCTCCGGCTTCTTTGTTCGGAGCTTCATAAACATTCTTCAGATCTATAGTAAAAAGCTTTCTATCCTTATAGGCTACGTATCTTAGTGTGTTGCGTATTTGATGTAGCACACAGACTTGAGTTACGGTTTTTGTGAATGTTTTCTTGATTACATCCGTAAATCCCTTCAGATTGTCTGTTGAGCTTATTAGGATGTCTTTTACTCCTCTTGATTTTAGGTCTGTTAATACTTCATACCAGTAGGATGAGGATTCTTCTTTGCTTAGCCATAGGCCTAATACTTCCTTGCGCCCTTCGCTGTTTAAGCCGATGGCTATGTTTATTGTTTTGTCTGCTAATCTGTAGTTCTCTCTTATCTTTATATGGAGGGCGTCCATCCAGACGATATAATATAATTTGTCCAGTGGTCTGTTCCTCCATTCTTCTATTTTCGGTAATATTTTATCGGTCATTCTCGATATCGAGCTTTTATCTATCTTCACCCCATATATGTCTTCTATACTCTCTTGTATGTCTCTTACGCTCATTCCTTTGCTGTACAATAACAGTATCTTTTCTTCTATCATATCTATTACTTTCTTTCGCTTCGGGACTAGTTTTGGGGTGAAACTCCCATTCCTATCTCGCGGTACTTCTATGCTGTATTCCCCGTTTTTAGTCTTTACTAGCTTGGCTTTATTGCCGTTCCTACTGTTTTCTTTTCCTTCTTCTTCTCTCTTTTGGTACTTCTCATAGCCCAGATGTTCATCCATTTCTGCTTCTAACAGAGTTTCTATGGTTTCCTTATATAACTCGTCAAAAAAACTATGTACATCTTTTCCTTTTAGTTCTTTCTTTAGTAATCCTTTCAATTCTTCTTTATTCCCTTTTTCCATGGTGTCTCCTTTTTTTTGTGCGAATATAGTGTTTTTTTTATTTACACACTTTTTGAGACACTACCGGAATTGATCATCAAATTGCTCAAATAGTTGTTCGATTTCTTGTTGTAATCGCACTAAAGTAGAATCACACCCCAAACCAACAAACCCTTTTCGCCCTTGCTCCACTGAGCTTGTCGAAGTGTTCTCAGTGCCCTCGGTGCACTCCGTGGTAAGTCGACCTTGCTCTGGTCACTGTGAAGCTTGCTGCAAGCCAGGCCTCTGACTGGTTGCAAACCAGGCCTCTGACTGGCCGAAGTGCGGAATCGTCCCGCCTTTCGGTTGCTGTCGTAGATCCGGTCTATGCCGGGAGCGGAGTCGAAGCACGGAAACATTCCGCCACCCGTCGGAATCGTCCCGCCCCTTTCGGAAACGTTCCGACACTCTCCGGAATCGTTCCGCTCCTCTCGGAAACATTCGGAACACCTTCGGAAAGACTCCGCCACCCGTCGGAAACGTCCGGCACACCTTCGGAATCGTTCCGCCACCAACCGGAATCGTCCCGACACCCTTCGGAAACATTCCGCCCCTTTCGGAAACGTTCCGACACTCTCCGGAATCGTTCCGCCACCCTTCGGAATCGTTCCGCCCCTTTCGGAATCGTTCCGCCACCCGTCGGAATCGTCCCGACACCCTTCGGAAACATTCCGCCCCCCGTCGGAATCGTTCCGCCACTCTCCGGAATCGTTCCGACACCATTCGCCCTTGCTCTGGTCACTGTCGTAGACCCGGTTGAAAATTCGGTAATCAACGAACTTTTGACGGGAGCTTGCTGCAAGCCAGGCTCCTGACTGGTCGAAGTGTTCTCAGTGCCCTCGGTGTACTCCGTGGTGACCCTAATTACAACTCTGGCGATAGAATCAAAAACTGCATTGTATAAGTTCCGATGGAATAATTGACGATGAAAAACGAAACAACCGTGAGTTTATATAGCTGACATATATTCCGCAAGATACTGTTTCCGGAATAATGTCGGTTATTAAATAGCCTAAAGATTTATTAGATTAGCGAACCTATTTTTGTAATATAAGGGGAGTAACGGAGAGTGAAGAAGGTTGGAATAATAAGATGTCAGCAAACAGAAGATATTTGCGGTGGAACAACAGATTTCAAAATTGCCAGGGAAGGGAAGTTGGCTTTTAAGGAGACCGGACCGGTTGAGATAGTCGGGTTTGTTTCCTGCGGAGGGTGTCCGGGGAAAAGAGCTGTAGCCCGAGCGAAAACAATGGTAGAGAGGGGAGCAGATGTGATAGCTTTTGCCAGTTGTATCAGCAAAGGGAATCCGATAGGATTTGCTTGTCCTCATTTCGAGAAGATGAAAGAAGCTGTAGTTAAGGGAATCGGGAACGACACTGAGGTTTTCGATTATACGCACTAATGATATTATCGGAAAAATACAGTAAAAATGATTTACTATTAATCTGTAGGATATTTATTAATTTCTTAATACTATTTCTCTTTGAGAATTATTGTTTTGGGTATATTTTTGCAAGTTGCGATTAAGAAAACAAACAATAGAGAGGCGTAAATGAAAAGGTTAATTCTCTTAGCCATTGTTCTCCTTTTGGCCGGATGCGGCGAAAAAAGCGAACAAAAACTTTATATCTACAACTGGACCGACTATATCGATCCTGAATTGATATCGCAATTCGAAAAAGAAAACGGATGCGATATTGTTTACGACACTTACAACTCAAACGAGAATATGCTAACCAAAGTTATGGGAGCTCAAAGTTCGTATGATATTGTATTTCCTTCAGGGGATCATGTGTCGATAATGAAAGAGAAAGATTTGTTGTTAAAAATCGACAAATCGAAGTTGAAGAATTACAAAAATCTTAGCACTCCTCTTTTGAAGAAAGCCGAAAGCTTTGATCCGGGGAACGAGTACTCGATTCCTTATTTCTGGGGAACTTCCGGATTGGTTTATGACAGAACAAAGCTATCGGACGAAGAGATGAAGGATGTTTCCTGGAGTCTTTTAGGGGACAAACGCTTCGAAGGGAAGAATGTTGTTTCTATGTTGGATGACGCCCGTTCCGCGATAGGCGCCGCATTGAAATATTCCGGATATTCGTTGAATGATATGAGCCACGAAGCTCTATCTGCCGCAAAAGCAGCTTTGTTGGATTGGGATAAGAATGTTTCTCAGTACCATTCCGATTCTTACAAGAATGAGATTCAAGACGGAACAACCTGGTTGGCGCAGGGATACAACGGAGACGCTTTGCAGATTATGGCCGAAAACGAGAATGTCGGTTTTGTTCATCCGAAAGAAGGGGCAGAGTTGTGGATCGATAATATTGTTATTCTAAAAAGAGCCGAGCATATCGATTTGGCTTACAAATTTGTCGATTTCATTATGGAAGCTAACAACGCTAAGAAAAACACAGAATACGTTTACTATCCGACTCCGAATAGGGCCGCTTTCGAAATGTTGGATGAGGAGATTAAGAACAATAAGATTATGTATCCTTCCGAAGAGTATCTTAACAAATGCGACTTTATCATAAATGTCGGTGAGGATATTGTAAAGCTGAATAAAGTTTGGGAAGAGGTTTTGAATAACTAATTTTCCCGGAAAGAAAAAGAATTGATAAGCTGTCTCCCGTAAAGAGACAGCTTTTTTTATGTATTAACTCGATCGTTAACCAAGCATAAGTTTGCGGAAGCGTTTGGTAATAACGGCAAACATAAACGTCATTCCGATCATCAAGGTAGAGAGGGCGTTGATTGTTGTTATAGTTCCTCTTCTGATCGCTCCTTCCACGTAGATAGGCAAAGTTTTGAATCCTCTTCCGGTAGTAAAGAAAGTGATGATAAAATCATCGATGGAAAGAGTAAATGCCAACAGAGCCGCGGCAACAAGCCCGGGCATAATCAAAGGGAATTTAATTTTGTAGAATATTTGCCAACGATTCGCTCCGAGATCCATAGCGGCCTCCTCAAGGGAATAATCGAAACCATCCAATCGGGAATTGATTACGATAACCGTGTAGGAAATGCAGAAAGTAATATGAGCAATTAAAACCGTGCTCATTCCCATTCCGAGTTGCATAAAGTTATAGAGAAGAGCGAGTGAAACTCCCATCAGAATATCAGGCATTATAAGAGGAAGAAAGATTAATCCGGTAAGATACTTTCTTCCGGTGAATCTTTTGTTTTCCATTGCCATCGCGGCAAAGAGGCCGATAGTTGTGGAAATCAATGTAGATAAAACACCGATTTCCAAAGTATTCCAAAATGCGGAGAGAATCTCTTCGTTTTTTAACAACTCGAAATAGTATTTGAATGTAAATCCCTTCCAGCCCGTTACTATTTTGGAATTATTGAAACTATATATGATCAATATTATCAGCGGAATATAGAGAAAGCTCATTACTCCGGTAAATACCGTAAGATTGAAATAGTTTTTCTTTTTATTTGATCTGTTCTTTATCATTGTATCTCTTTTTTACCAACTTTTTTGTATAAACCGTATAATGCCAAAAGAAGAACCGAAACGAAAACCAACAACCCAAGTGAAAGTGCCGAAGCCAGAGGCCAGTTCCTCGGGATACTCTTTATTTTGTAGGCGATAACCTGCCCCAGATAAAGAATATCCTGATTTCCTACGATTTGCGGAATGATGTAGGTTCCCAAAGCGGGAATGAAAACCAAAAGAATTCCCGCATATATTCCTTCGCGGGAGAGGGGAAGAGTAACCGAAAGAAAGGAACGAAATCGGTTAGCTCCGAGATCCATCGCGGCGTCGTTAAGGGTAAAATCGATCTTCTCGATATTAGCGTACAACGGAAGAATCATATAAGGGAGATATACATATATCATCACCAACGTTACTGCGAAATCTGTGCGGAGAATACGCATCGGTTCATCTATCAGACTGAGGTACATGAATATCTCGTTGAGCATTCCGTTAGGAGAGATAAAGATTCTCCACGCGAAAATTCTAATGATGAAATTCGTCCAGAAGGGGATGATAATCATCAAAAGGAAAAGATTTTTCTGTTTCTCCGGACTACGCGCGATATGATAAGCTACCGGATATCCGAGCAACAGACAAGCCGCCGTTGTTACTACCGCTAGCCTGAAGGAATGGATAAAAGGGGTAATATATATCGGGTTCAGCAATTGCGAATATGATTCTGTACTGAACTGAAACTTTATATCGTAAATCGTGGGAGTAAGAAAACTATATACGATTACAATCAAATAAGGGATCAGGAAAAAGAGAGTAAGCCAGAATATTGCCGGTGAGGCAAGCAAGAAGCTGAATCTGCTCTTTCGGATCTCTTCTTTATTTTCCAAATAACTTTTCATCGATACCTATATTTTCGGGCCAATTTTTTTATCCGCGATTACAATATCATCGTCGGTAGTTTCGTTAATTAAATATGAATCGGAGTCGTGCCAGTAGAGGTATACTTCCTCTTCCCAATCGAAAGCTTTGTCGTCATCGTAAACCTGCTTGTGCTGGCTGAATACTTTGAACTTAAGATCCCCGACCATTACGATATACTGTGTATGGGTACCTAGATAAAGGATATCTTCTATTTTGCCTTTAACGATGTTGAAATCATCTTTCATAATCGGTTCTTTTCTGGCGACGGCAATCTTTTCGGGACGCAAAGAGACAGTTACTTTCGATCCTACCGGAGGAAGAATATCGTAATTCGAGTCGATTTCGAAAAATTCGTTTTCACCCGACTGGCATTTCAGTGTAACGTATTCTTCTTCGGCCTCAATGATTTCGCCGGGAAGGAGATTTGTATCACCGATAAAGGAGGCGGAAAAAATGGAGTTCGGTTTTTCGTAAATCTCGTCTGGAGTTCCTTCTTGAATTACCTGCCCTTCGTTCATAACGGCGACAGTATCGGAAAAGCTCATCGCCTCTCCCTGATCGTGGGTAACGTATATAAATGTAATCCCGACTTTGTCGTGGATATTTATCAACTCAATAAGCATATGTTGGCGCAACTTAAGGTCGAGAGCCGCGAGGGGTTCGTCCAAAAGGAGAAGTTGCGGTTTGTTGATCAGCGCGCGCGCGATTGCGATACGCTGCTTTTGTCCGCCACTAATTTGCGAAGGATATTTATTTGCCTGGTCTTCCATCTTAACCATAGTAAGCATCTCGAAAACCTGATCCCTTATTTCGTTTTTGGGGATCTTCTTAATCTTCAATCCGAAAGCCACATTCTCGAATACCGTCATGTGAGGAAAAAGAGAATAGTTTTGGAAGATAGTATTCACCTGTCTGCGGTATGGTGGGAGGGAAGTAATATCCTGATCACCCAGATAAATTGCTCCTTCCGTCGGGGTTTCGAAGCCCGCAATCATACGAAGAAGAGTTGTTTTTCCGCAGCCGCTCGGGCCGAGAAAGGAGTATAGTCCCCCGGAGCTTATTTGAAGAGAGACATTATCAACGGCTTTGAATCCGTCGAAAGACTTAGTAATGTTTTTTACAATTAGTTCTGCCATTTCATCTCGTTTAGTTACAAAAATGGAAATAATACAAAGTGGTAAGTCGTAATAATTTTACTAAAACGCCGGCGAAATTTAAAGATATCTGGGGGAGTAAACAAGAGGAAGTTTTGCGGGGAGAAAAAAGGAAAGGAGGCAATGGAAAAGAAAAAAGGAAGAGGCAAGAAAGTATATGGAGGGGGGATATTTGACTCATGAGGGGGAGTATTTTGTTGTCCATATGCTAATTATATGTTAAATTATTTTTATTAATGAGTATTAGTAGCAAACTAATACATAAATAGAGAAGAAGAGTTGTAGGGAAGTAAGCATAAAGGAGGGAGAATGAAGAAGCTTTCCATATTGTTTTTATTGTTATTGATATTCTGTTGCTTTTGGGGATGTGATTCGTCTGTGGAAAACGAACCGGAAAAGGGGAATGAATTTGCGCCACTAAAGATTGAATGGGATGAGAGTAATTCCATAGTCTGCCTCGGAACAAGTATAACATGCGGGGGAACGATATACGGACATACGAAGGAGGAAAGAGATTCAACATATCCGGCCCTTTTAGGGAAGGAACTAAAAATAAATGTGGTGAATTTCGGAGTTTGGGGAGCAGACGCCACAGACGGGATAGATTATTTCGAACAGTATTGCTTGGATGATAATCCTTGTCTGGTGTTACTCGAATTCGGAGGGAACGAGTTTCTGGACGGAGTAGCGGCTTCGGAGGCGAAAAAGGATATTGATTCGTTGATTACTCTGATAAAGGGAAGAGATATAAAGGTTGTTTTGCTCAGTTTTATAAATCCGGAAATCATTAAGAGCATTCCCGAAGATCATCCTTTTCATAGTTATGTAGATTTGGCTACAGAGTATTACAACATGTTTCTGGAATTGGCCGATGAACATAATATTCCAATACATAAAAATATTTACAAGCATATTTGGGATAATGATAAGTTGATTTCATGTGACGGAATTCATCCGAACAACCGTGGAAACGCTCGAATGAAAGAGAACATTTTCGAGTTCTTGTATGAGACATTTGATGAGAATGATATGTTGAAGTAAAGAATATGCGGTAGATAAAAACAAATGGCAGGGAAAGTAATGAAAAATCAATCTCGAAAAAGGGAACATAGAGTCCCTTGGGGGTGTGTCTACAAAATTACTTATCCGAATGGAAAGATATATGTAGGAAGTGATACAGCCAAAGAGGCGCTTTATGATTATTTTACCTATTTCGGAACTCCCATTAAGGCAAGAAGAGAAATGAATGAGGAGATGAAAGAGTATATGGAAAAGGGGATTGAATTAGTGATTCGAAAGGAAATCCTTTTCTTTAAAGAAGATGTTGAAATAGGAGAGATTCTTAGGAAAGAAAAAGAATTTATAAAGGATTTGGATTCTACAAATAAGGAGATTGGGTATAATAGGAATCTAATCTGAATGTATTCTGTGAAATACTAATTAGTTATTGTTCCCAGGAGAAATAGCTAAGGAAATATTACTACATGAAGCATTAATTAGTTATACGGATCTGTTTCCTAAACTGCGTGTCCCTTAGAAGTAATCCCAAAATTAATATTGCTTTATATCGATAAAAGGATTACATTAATCTTCGTCGCTATGGTGGGCGGCATTTTAGTCCGCGTAATGTTGAGAACGGAAGTTCTTCTGATTCTGCTAATACTCCCGATTAAAGAGGCGCGAGAAAGCATTATCTTATTATGATAGTGCCCGCAAGTTTAATTGGAATCGACTAAGTGGCCGGTATGTTTTGCGCCACTAATGAACCTAAACCGGTTCGTGACATATTTGGAATTTGAGATTGGCAATTAGCCCGGCATAGTGCTGTTGTTTTTCCCGATTGTTTGATTCTTCTCCCATGCCCGACTATTTCCCTAAGATAAAGTTTTCTCCTTATGCCGTGTGGCTTTGTTGCAGCATGTGTTGTGTGGAGGGTTGTTCTTTGTTTATTGGGAAGTGTAAGTAGAAGCATATCGCTTCTTCGGAGGGCTCCGTTCAAAGGGAAGTGACAGTCGTTCAAAACGATTTGACAGTCGTTCAAAGCGAAGTGACGCTCGTTCAAAGCGATTTGACATTCGTTCAAAGCAATATGACACTCGTTCAAAGCAATTTGACAGTCGTTCAAAGTGATGTGACACTCGTTCAAAGTGATGTGACAGTCGTTCAAAGGGATGTGACATTCGTTCGAAGGGATGTGACAGTCGTTCAAAGCGATTTGACACTCGTTCAAAGCGATTTGACATTCGTTCAAAACGATTTGACAGTCGTTCAAAGTGATGTGACATTCGTTCAAAGCGATTTGACATTCGTTCAAAACGATTTGACGCTCGTTCAAAGCGATTTGACAGTCGATCAAAGTGATGTGACATTCGTTCAAAGCAATTTGACATTCGTTCAAAACGATTTGACAGTCGTTCAAAGTGATGTGACACTCGTTCAAAACGATTTGACAGTCGTTCAAAGCGAAGTGACACTCGTTCAAAGTGATGTGACATTCGTTCAAAGCGATTTGACATTCGTTCAAAACGATTTGACGCTCGTTCAAAACGATTTGACAGTCGTTCAAAGTGATGTGACAGTCGTTCAAAACGATTTGACATTCGTTCAAAGCGATTTGACATTCGTTCAAAGTGATGTGACGTTCGTTCAAAACGAGGTGACGCTCGTTCAAAGTGATGTGACAGTCGTTCAAAACGATTTGACATTCGTTCAAAGTGATTTGACATTCGTTCAAAACGAAGTGACAGTCGTTCAAAATGTGGGAATAATAGGTGATATTGTTGGAAAGTAGGTTGTTTTCGAAGTTTTTGTAGAGAAATAAGAGAGAAATGAGGCCCTAAAGAGGGTATTTATCAATTAACCTTACCAAGGAGGTTATCGTGCAAATACGAGAAGAAAACAAATTCACAATGTTTCGAACAGTTAACGGGCATCTGGTTAATAACCCGACGGTTGTTGATTCGATACCGGTTTTCAGGCTTTCGGCCGATTTGTTCGAGGCAAAATTAATGGCTATAGCGGATAAGAACGGTGAGTATCTTTCGCTAACGGCCGGTAAAACAATTCTTAAGGATGAGGCGGAGGACGCTTTGGTCGGGACGTTATTGGGGCTGGCCTCTACTCTTTCGCTATTCGCGGAAATAAACGGGAAACGTGATCTTCAGGAGATCGTTAATATTACCGAATCGTCTTTAAGAAGGATGCGAGATACGGATCTTTTGAACAAGGGGCAGGAGATTGTTTCTCATATCGAGATAAATAAGGATGATCTGGATGATTTCGGTATTACGGATGAGGTATTGGCTAAGGCAAAGGGGTGTGTGGAGCTTTACGATACTTCTTTGAATCTGAAAGAGACCAGTTTTGCCGAGAAGAAAGCGGCCAGACAGGTTTTGAAGGATCTCTTTTCGGAGGCGGATGATATTCTGTATAATCGTCTGGATAAGTGCGCCGAGATGGTAAGACAAAATTATCCTGAGTTTTATATTCAGTATCAGGCTACTCGTGTAATTAAGGATCTTGGGATCAGACATACAGGTGGGTCGGATGGTGAATAATCGGGTTTGGGCCCTTCGGGGCCTTTTTTTTCTTATTGGGGGAATAGAAGGTTTAGAACAGAGAGGGTAGAAATAGTTATTGAGAAGAACTTATATTTTGTGATATTTCCGGAGGTTTTGTTATGGAAAGATTATTGGCAAAATTTTGTTATGAGTATCCACGATTTCACACCGTGAGTGAAAAAAGAAAATATCTTGAAAATTTCAGTAAAAGAGCTGCCAGGCTTAATAAGAATCTTGAGGTTTTGATTAACGGATTTATACTGTTGAATGGCAATATACTTTCCGGAGCAAAAGAGAGTTTTGAGAAAATTCAAGAAGCAAAGGAAGAGAAGGATTTGATAAATATATTTGCTTTGTGGGGGCTCGGATTAATTGAGTTTAGAAAAAGAAATCTGGATCATGCCGGACGATTATTATTTATGGCTGACACACTTTTGAGCAAAATAAATAATCAGGAAGGGGAGGAGAAATCGAAAAGAAAGAAAAGTGTAAAATATAAAACCGCTTTGTTTAACAATACCTTAGGTGATTATTATTTGGAAAGAAAAGAATATGAGTTGGCAAATGAAAAATACGAAGAAGCACTAAAAGACTCCCCAACGTTTTCAGACGCCTTTGTAGGATTAGGGAATGTTGTTATTCGGGAATATACGGAAAAAAAGAAGGAGGAGAGGGATAGGAAGGTTCTTGATATTGCCATGACTCATTATCATAATGCGACAAAGGCTGATAAAATGAGTACGAGAGGATTCAACGGTTTAGGTGTTGTTTACTATTGGATGGCTGAATCAAAAAAAACTTCTATAATGAAGAAGCGTTATTTAAAAAAAGCAAAAAGAAAATTTGAAAAGGCTACAATATTATCGGAGGATAATGGTCTTGCTATAGCAAATCTCGCTTTTCTGCAAAATAAAGAGAATGAATTTAGTAAATCTGAAGAAAATTACCGAAAAGCTTACGAAATATTTAAGGAAAAAAAAGATGAGTTTTACTCAAAGGAAGTGGAAGGGATTTTGCTGCGTGCAGCCCTTTTATCAGAATATGGTAAGGAAATGAAGGGGGATGATTTGGTGAAAAAAGTATTACGAAATAATAAATTACAGGAAATAGCCCAAATAGCAAAGGATAAAGAGGATCAACTAAAAGCAGAGTTAAAGAAACCCAGGAATGACGAACGAGGAAATTATTTTCAAGTTTTAAGAAGATGGAATTCATTTACTCCAATTCTCGCGGAAAGTAACCATATTAGTATGGGTGGTGGATATTTTTTGAAATGTGATGATAAGGGGATAGTAGTTGATCCTGGGATAAATTTTCTGGATAATTTTAAAAGCTTTTCACATCGTTTTGATGAGATAGATTATGTGTTTGTTTCCCATGCTCATAATGATCATACAGCCGATATCGAATCTATATTGGTATTACTAAATGAATTTAATGAACCAAATAAGGATGATCAGGAAAAAGAGAAGGATGAATCGAAGAAGGAGCCAAAGAAAATAGAATTTTTTATGTCTTTGAGCGTTTTTAAGAAATATTCAGGCTCGTTAGAGCTAGGGGAAAAACAATATTATCAAGTGCATATTGTTGAGCCGGGTAATGAGATGAAATTAGGCTCAGATGATAGAGCCCCGAGTGTAAAAGTTTTGGCGTCTAAACATGATGATATTATCTCGGACAGGGATTCGCTTGGTTTTTGCTTCAATGGAAAAAACTGCAGACTTATTTACACTGGTGATACCGGATGGAATAGAAAGATGATGAGACAATATACTGAATTACATGAAATAAATACACCGGAGAAATATACCGTATTGTTAGCCCATCTCGGAGGTTTCAAGGATTGTGAGTATGAATATTTAAAGGATGAGGAAAGTGATTGTAATTATAAAAATCATTTGGGGAGAATAGGATTAACCGAAATAAATAGGTGTTTACGTCCTGATATATGTGTAATATCTGAATTCGGGGAAGAGATGAGGGGAGGTAGAATAAAAATAGCCAATGAGTTTCAAAAGATGTTTAAGAAGTGTAAGGAGGAGATAGGAAAAGAGATCAAGTTTATACCCGCGGATATCGGGTTGAAATTTTACATGGAGAGAAAAAAAATTAACGGAATAATATACTGTGGCGTTGATGAAAAAATTGAGTACGGATGTGTTGACGCGAATAAAATAGAATATGAAATGAGATATAAGGATTATTCCATTCATTATTATGCTAAAGAAGAAAAACTAGATAAGGGTTTAATGCAATATAAACTGAGTGAAGAATGGAACAAAGATATGTCTTCGAAGATTAATGTGAACGGAAACGGGGAAAAGACCGAGCCGATTATTTGGTAAATGAGGATGTGGGAGATTAAAAGATGAGTTAAGTTAATGGGTTATTTAATTAAGTGTATTGTTTTAGCTTGTTGTAGAATGTGTGTGCCAATCTTGTCGCTTCGTCATGAGATTTTGAAGAGGAGCCTTCCTTTTTTTTCTGCGGTTGTTTTACCCTACTTTTTACCTTGCTGATTTGTTTTGGTGTTGTTGCATTCCGAATAGCATATATGCGGATGGGAATGTGATTAAAAAGCATTATGCTATTGTGAATTTTCTCTTATGGAAGTTTGAACTTTCAGTTGGAAGAAAGGATGTGATAACGGAAATATATGATTTGCAAGAGAGACGTGGCAAAGGATGAGAGGGATAATCAATATCCAGTGATGGCAATACAACTAAGAAGAAAACATGGGAAGTACTGAGACAATATCAAGAGTGAAAAAGCGGAAAACTTTTTCACTCGGTGAATTTGGAATACTATAGTTTCTCTTCGAGAATAATGGCGGTACCGTTAGCAGAGACCATCAACATGCTTCCCCCTTGTCCTATAGTTTCGTAATCGAGATCAACCGCGATTACGGCGTTTCCTCCCAAGAGTTCGGCTTGTTCAATCATTTCCGCTATGGCAATATCTTTGGCTTCGCGCAATTCTTTTTCGTAAGAGGCTGATCTTCCGCCAACGATATCTCTGATGCCGGCGAAGAAATCTTTGAAAATATTAGCTCCGAGAATAGCTTCTCCGGATACCAGCCCCAAATATTTTACGATCTTTTTTCCTTCGATGTTGTTTGTGGTTGTAACTAACATAAAATGCCTCCTGATAAAAATGTGAGATTCAAAGATAAAGATTATTTGGAAATTTCAAATACTTATTTAAATTGGGGAGAGAAAAGGGGCACACTTCAAAAGGGGAATAATCAAGGGAAAGTGATTTCGACCAATATTTTCGGCGATTTTTCCAGGATAAAAACGGAAATAATTTATATATTTATCTCTCGTAATGCCGAAAAAAATTCTCTAATTATTCTTGATGTGAAAAGATATGCGATCAACCTATGCGGAAATCTGTTTGGCTAACCTGAAATCGAATTTTCTAAATATCAAAAGTAAAGTAGACAACAGAAAAGTATTAGCAGTAGTAAAGGCCGACGCTTACGGGCACGGAATGGTAGAATGCGTAAGAGCATTAAATGATTTGAAGAACGAGGCTCCGGATTATTACGCGGTGGCTCTGTTCGAAGAGGCTTTGGAGTTGAAGGAAGCAAAGGTAACCGATAAGCCGGTACTGACTTTTTCTCCCTTCAATCTCGAAGAACTTGAAGAATACTTGAAGTATGAGATTATGCCGACGGTTTGTGTACCGGAGCATATAGAGATACTGAAATCATTGGATCTTGATAGGAAGCTCTCTGTCCACGTCAATATTGATAGTGGAATGGGGAGATTGGGATATCATTATTCCGAAGCGATTGAAAAGATTACCGAGTTAGCGGCAATAAAGAATGTGGAAATAGCCGGGGTTTATACCCACTTTGCCACATCCGATGACGCTGATAAAGAGTATGCCAATATTCAGTTGGATCGTTTTAAGAACGTAACCGATACTTTGAAGAAAAATGGCGTTGAGATTGGTATTGTTCACGCTGCCAATAGCGGGGCGATACTGGATATGCCGGAAGCTTATTTCGATATGGTTCGATGCGGAATGATTCTATACGGATATTATCCGTCTGAGGAGACCAGTGAATCTATTGAGCTTAAGCCGGTAATGTCTTTGGTAACACAGGTTACTTCTTTGAGAAAAGTAGCAAAAGGGGAATCAGTAAGTTACGGAAGAAAGTTTATAGCTGAAGAAGACAGTACTGTTTTTACCGCGCCGATAGGATACGCGGACGGAGTAAACAGGAATTTAACCAATAAAATAAATTGCCTTGTAAAGGGGAAGAAATTCCGACAGGTCGGAAGAGTTACGATGGACAGAATTCTCTTTTTGTGTAATGATCATGAAGTGAAAGGGGGGGAGAAAGCGATTTTATTGGGTGAAAGCGAAGAAATAAAAATCGACGCATGGGATTGGGCCCGAGAGTTGGATACAATTCCGTATGAAATAACATGTAATATCAGTAAAAGAGTACCTAGAAGATACATATAGTGATGATGACTCTCGAAAAACAATATATAATACAGGCAATAATGAGCGCCGCCAATAATCTTAGGCTTAGTTCCGAAAAGATTGAGGTGGTTGCGATATTACGAGAGCATCTATCCAATTGCGAAGATCTGGAAAAAGAATTTCGCAGATTTAAAACAGTTACCGAGCTTTCTAAAGCGGGTATAAAACTGGCTGAGATTTATAATTACATAGCCAGGACGAAAGTAGATTTCCTTAAGGTGTCTGATGTATTCAAATCCCATAGTCACAGCATGGTTATGATACTCAGTACACTACTCGATGTAGCTACTCCGGGAACCATTCACGGATTATTGGAAAAAAATCTACCGAAAGAACCGGAGATAATTCATGAACCGAAGGAAGAGATTAAAGAAGCTGAAGAAGTTTTGGAAGAAGAATCGATTACTCCCGAAAAGATGAAAGAGGATATCATTTTTGAGGAGGATGAAGATGGGGACGAATCCGGAATCAGCCACTTCGAGGAAACAATTCTAAAGCCGATACGTAGTCTGGAAGGGATGCTCGGAAGGATATCGACGAATAATTATACCGATGAAGAACTTTTCGAGTACAAAGAGATTGTAAAAAGGAATGCCGATCTTTCCGAAAAGATTGGTTTTAAGATAGTTACAAATATGCATCTGATTTTCGGCGCGGCGTTAAAGCTGATAATGACAAAGCGTTTAGTTCCCGATGGGAACGTTATTGAGTGTATGCGTGCATGTCTTATTGTAATAGTTGCCGTAGTTAGAGGAAAAGATGTAGACATAACAAGTTATTTGAATAAGGCCGAAGATTTCGGCCAAATGATTTTGTCTTTGAAATAAAGGAGATATATAATGAAGCTTTTTGCGGTAATAATGGCAGGTGGAGTTGGCGCGAGATTTTGGCCACGTAGCAAACAGACCAAACCAAAACAACTGCTAAGAATATTCGGTGAAAAATCGATGATACAGCATACGGTTGACAGACTTGAAGGATTTATCGAAAAAGAGAATATCTTCGTAATAACAAATAGCATTCAACAACCGAAAATACAGAAACAACTTCCCGGTATTCCCGAGGAAAATATTATTGCCGAGCCATTCGGAAAAAACACTGCTCCTTGCATCGGGTTAGCCTCGGTTATAGTAGAGAAAATAGATAAAGACGCAGTTACTATTACTCTTCCGGCCGATCATTTGATTCAAAACGAAGAGGCCTTTATTGAGACATTGAAATGCGCCGCTGAACATGCCGAATCATCCAAAGGCTTGGTTACATTGGGAATAAATCCGGTTCGTCCTGAGACCGGTTACGGTTATATCCAAATTGATGATAACGAGATATCGGAAGGAATTCATAAGGTTCTTCGATTTGCCGAAAAGCCTAATTTGGGCACAGCGAAAAGATTTATGGAGTCCGGAGATTTCTTTTGGAATTCAGGTATATTCATTTGGAAAGTTGAAACCATATTGAAGGAAATAGAGAAGTATTTACCCGATCTTTCCGAAGGGCTAGACGAGCTGAGACCTACAATCGGAACTTCTGAGTTTTATAAAACGCTTGCCAATGTTTACGGGAAAGTAAAATCGATTAGTATTGACTACGGAATAATGGAAAACTCCAAAGAAGTTTATATGATGAAAGGGAATTTCGAATGGAGTGACGTTGGAAGTTGGGAAGCTGTTTATCAATTATCCGAAAAGGATAAAGACGGAAATGTTAAAGAGGGGGATGTGTTCGTAAGTAATTCATCCAATTCATATGTACATTCCCGCAAGAAATTTGCCGCCGTTCTTGGGATGGAGGATACCATTGTAATTGATACAAATGACTCACTATTGGTATGTAAAAGAGAGTACGCGCAAGATGTTAAGCAGATTGTGGACTATCTTAAATTGAAAAAAAGAAATGAGTTGTTATAATGAAGAAACTTATTACCGAAAATGATATTATCCAGGCGGCCAGAGCCGGTAATAATAAATTATACGTGGAAGGGGAGTATTTGATTACTCCTCTTGCCAAAGACGCGATGAGAGATTACAAGGTTGAGATAACTCTCAAAGCGATAGAGGAAGAAATAAATAGCGAACCGCTGAAAAGAATTTCGATAGGTTCGGATCATACCGGCTTTGCTTTGAAAAAGAAATTGAAAGAATATGTTGCCGGATTGGGATATGATATTATTGATGTAGGAACGAACAGCGAAGCCTCATGTGATTATCCTGATTACGCGATGGCTGTGGCTAATCCTATAATAAAGAGAGAAGTTGATTTCGGGATAATGATAGACGCTTCGGGAAATCCTTCGGCAATGACAATGAATTCAATACCTGGAATAAGAGCCGCTGTTTGTTACAACGAGTTCACGGCATGGAGCGCGAAAGCTCACAACAATGCCAACGCTATTACTATTGGTGCAAAAGCGATTGGTGAAGAAGCGGCGAAATTTATAATAAAGAAATTAGTCGAAACCGAGTACGAAGGGGGACGACATCAGAAAAGATTAGATAAAATAAGTGAGCTTGAAAGCAAGTTGCTCGAACGAAATAGTTGATTGTGGAAAAATAATTTCTTTTGAAAAACATTAATAAATTATAAATTTACGACCTAGAACTTGATAAAATTGGGAAACTAAGTGCATATAGAGAAATGTAGAGTAGAATCTTTAACAAAGATCAAAGACAATATCTACCTTCTGAAAGTCAATTCTCCAAAGATATCTTCCAAAGTTAAACCCGGACAATTTTGCAACGTAAAAGTATCGGAAAGCAATTTCCCGTTATTGCGACGTCCGTTTAGTGTCTCCGATGTGGATGGAGATTCCTTATCGATAATGTTTGACGTACATGGTGAAGGTACCAAATTACTTTCGGAGAAGAAAGAAGGGGATATTTTGGATATTCTGGGACCTTTGGGAGAAGGTTTCGGGTTGGATGATGATTACGAAGTAGCTATTATTATTGCCGGCGGACTAGGTTCGGCTCCGTTCCCTTTGGTTACAAAGAGTATTCCTGCGGATAAAAAAGTTTATTCATTTGTCGGCGGACGAGAGGAAAGCTACGTAGTTACTCACGGAATGAAAAACGCTAAGGTTGCTACGGACGACGGTTCGACAGGTTTACATGGTAATGTTATTGAGTTGATAAAAGCGAATGAGGATCTTCTTAAGGAAGGGAAATGCAAGGTATTCGCATGCGGACCAACCCCGATGCTTAAGGCTGTTCAGACGTTTTGTCTGGAAAGGGGAATCAACGGAGAGATTTCCACGGAATGCGCGATGGCGTGCGGGTTTGGCATTTGCCAGGGATGCGCAGTTGAAGAGAAAGATAACAAAGATAAATATAAGCTGGTATGTAAAGACGGACCTGTGTTTAACGTGAGGGAAGTGGAATTATGAGTAATATAGATTTATCGGTTTCGCTTGGAAAACTAAAGCTGAAGAATCCGATTATGTTGGCTTCCGGCACTGTCGGGTACGGGAATGAAATTTCCAATTTTACCGACCTAAGCAAAATCGGAGCGATTGTAACAAAATCTGTTTCGTTAAAACCGAGAAAAGGGAACCCACCTCAGCGTGTATTTGAAACGTCTTCGGGAATGTTGAACGCTATAGGGCTTGCTAATGTTGGGGTTGAGGAGTTTATAAAAACGAAAATTCCTTTTCTCGAAAAAGTACACTCTACGGTGATTTGCAATATCGCCGCAAGTTCGATAGAAGAATATGTAGAATGCGCGAAAATATTGGACGCTGAGGATACAATAAAAGGTTTTGAAATTAATATTTCATGCCCGAACGTGAAAGAAGGGGGCTTGACTTTCGGAAATGATGTTAAAGCAGTAGGAAGAATAACCGAGCAGGTTCGCGCCGTTACGGATAAGCCTTTGATCATTAAGTTATCTCCGAACAATTTTAATATAGCCGACTTCGCTCAAGTAGCTAAAGACGAAGGGGCGGACGCGGTATCAGCGATTAACACACTAATCGGAACGGCCTTCAATATTTGGACACGAAAGCCAATAATAAAAAATGTTACGGGCGGTTTATCAGGCCCTGCAATCAAACCGGTCGCGTTAGCGAAAGTTTTGGAGATTAGCAGAAAAGTTGATATCCCGATTATCGGAATTGGCGGAATAATGAATTGGAAGGACGCAGTTGAATTTATGATTTGCGGCGCTTCCGCATTTGAATTGGGAACGGTTAATTTCGTTAACCCGAACGCCGGGAACGAAATGATAGATGATTTGATTGAATATTGTAAGAAAGTCGGAGTTACAAAACTATCCGATATTACAGCCACATATGAATTATAAGATGTCAACAGAAGAAGCTTTGGAAAAATTGTTTTCGCTCCATCAATTCGGAGTGAAATTAGGATTGGATAACGTTGTTGAGTTATTCGAACATATTGGAAATCCTCAAAAAAAGTTAAAGGCAATTCACATTGCCGGGTCTAACGGAAAAGGGAGTACAGCCTCATTTACGGCAAGTATATTGAAGGAAGCCGGGTATAAAGTCGGGCTCTATACTTCTCCTCATTTTGTCAGATACAATGAAAGGATAAGAGTAAACGGTGTTACAATACCGGATGATTACGTTGCCGGGTTTCTTGACGGACTGTGGGAGTATATTGAGGAAAAAGGTTCAACCTTTTTTGAAGTAACCACAGCATTGGCCTTCCAATATTTCGTAGATATGAATGTTGACTATGCGGTAATAGAAACCGGATTGGGTGGACGTTTGGACGCGACTAATGTTTTGGATCCGGTTGCCTCAGTAATAACTACAATTAGTCATGAGCACTCTCATATTCTCGGGAACACTCTTCATGAAATAGCTTTGGAGAAAGCGGGGATAATAAAACCGGGCAGAGAATCTTTTATCGGATTTATGGAACCGGAAGCCGAGGCCGCGTTGTTAAGTAAATGCGCAGAGAATAATTCGAAAAGTTTTTTGCTCAAGAATTTTACTCAAGTAGATGAAGACTCCGCGAATATTGTTATTGATGAGTTCCATTGTTCCGTATATGATTTGCCGTTAAAGGGGAAGCATCAATTTGCCAATTCCGCTTTGGCGATTTTGACTTTGAACAAAGCCCTTGGTTTAACGGATTGGGATATTATAAAAAAAGGGTTGAAGAATGTTCTTACTAATAGTGGCTTGCAAGGGCGTTATGAAAAAATAAAAACGTCACCAACGTTGTTGATAGACGCAGCTCATAACATTGAGGGAATTGAGTCTTTTACGCATGAGTTTAAGAAAGAATATAAATCATACACAAAGCGTAAGCTAATTTTCGGCGCGATGAAAGATAAAGAGATTCGAAAAATGTTGAGCGAATTGAAGAATTATTTTGATGAGATCTTTGTTACTACAATAGATTATTCGAGAGCTTCATCGGTTGAGGAACTTTTGAGTATATCCGATGAGTTGGGAATAAAAGCAAAGGGGCTGACTGATCCGGCCGAGGATGTGATACATTTTTTGTCGGAAGGGAACGAAAAGGATTGTTTGGTGGTTTTAGGAAGCATATATATGCTTGGTGACATAAAATCAAAAATAATCGGAAAAGGACTTGACATTTTAAACTAATTGGGGTAAGTTTTCAATGGACCTCTTGTTCCTTTCAACAAGTTCCAAAATCTTATTTACATTATAATAAAAATCAGAATTATCCCCTTATACTAGTCTATAATTTTTTAACCAAAATATAAGTAAAAATAAATACATAGGATTTAAAGCTATGCCGATGGATATTTCAGCCTTGCAGTCGAAGAAGATTGTAGATCTTCATAAGATTGCGAAAGATTATAATATTTCGGGTTACAGTGATTTACGAAAACAAGATCTAATATTCAGGATCTTAGAAGCGCAAACGAAAAAGGACGGTTTAACATTTTCAAAAGGAGTGTTGGAAGTATTAGCTGACGGATACGGATTCCTCAGATCTTCCGATTACAATTACCTTCCTTCACCTGACGATATTTATGTTTCACCTTCTCAGATAAAACGCTTTAGTTTACGTACCGGAGACTTTGTAAGTGGTCAGGTAAGACCACCAAAAGAGGGGGAACGCTTCTTTGCGTTGCTAAGAGTCGAAGCCGTTAATGGAAAAGACCCCGAAGCTGTCCGCGAAAGAACCTTATTCGATAACCTTACACCACTTTACCCGACAAAAAGATTAAAATTAGAATCAGCACCCGGTGAATATTCCATGAGAGTAATTGATATGCTTTCTCCTATCGGTAAAGGGCAGAGAGGACTTATCGTTGCGCCTCCTAAGACTGGTAAGACGATCTTGTTACAGAAGATCGCGAACTCAATTAGTAGAAATCATCCTGAAGTAAAGCTGATAATTCTATTGATTGATGAGCGTCCCGAAGAGGTGACTGATATGCAGAGATCCGTACAAGCTGAAGTTATCAGTTCCACATTCGATGAGCCTGCGGAAAGACACGTTCAAGTTGCCAATATGGTTATTGAAAAAGCTAAGAGAATGGTTGAGGCAAATGATGATGTTGTTATCCTTTTGGATAGTATCACACGTTTGGCTCGAGCCCACAATACGACTGTGCCTCATAGTGGTAGAATTCTTTCCGGTGGTGTTGACGCTAACGCATTACAAAAACCGAAAAGATTTTTCGGGGCTGCCAGAAACACGGAAGATGGTGGTTCTTTAACAATTATCGCTACTGCTTTGATCGAGACCGGTAGTAGAATGGATGAGGTTATCTTTGAAGAATTCAAAGGTACCGGTAATATGGAACTTGTACTTGATAGAGATCTTTCCGATAGAAGAGTATTCCCTGCTATAGGAGTGAATAGATCAGGTACCAGAAAAGAAGAACTACTATTGAAAGAAGACGAACTCCAGAAAATCTGGATTCTTCGCAAAATTCTTAGTGAGTTCGATTCAATCGAAGCAATGGAATTCTTACTCGATAAGATGAGAGGAACTAGAAAGAATAAAGAATTCCTTGATAGCATGAATAGCTAATTTTATTTCCAGAAACATCTAGACGGCATAGACTGTAAAACTTTGTGATAATCCGAAATAATCACAAACTTCTGATATGATAAAAAAGATAAGCTTAATACTCTTGGTTCTTTTCAATGTGGCATTTGCCCAGGAAGGACCAAGAGGTATATTTATAGAAACTCACCAGTTTCGAGTTAGTGACTCTACTAATACTTGCTACGTTAGTTGCAAAATTCCATACGACAGATTAATATTTTTGAAGAATGGTGGTGGATACCATTCGGCGTTTAATTTCGCGGTTGAAGTTACGAAAAATGACACCGTTGTTGTAAGGGATAATTTGGATGTTGATGTAGTTGTTGATACGTATGAGGAGACTAACGCAGCTCAATTGTTTTACGAAGGATTGCTTTCTTTTGATATTCCTTTCGGAAAATACAATTTAGTACCGGTAGTAACCAATCTGAATACTCAGAAGAGTCACAGAATACAACCGATAACCATTGATGTTTCCTCGGACGCTTTGTTGAAGCCTTTCATCATCGACTCACGAAAATATGAATGCGCTGGTGATTCGTTAGTCGCCTTAATTAATTTCCAGGAATCAGTCCCTTTTTCGGTGGATAATTACGCGATGATTATTGCGGCTCCGAAAAAAACAATCGAAGGGATATCGGTTGAGTTCAGGCAAAAGGATTCTTTGAAAGTAACCTGCGAAGGAAAATTTGTTGCGGAAGGAAAAGCCGGAATAAACAAGTGTGGTAATCGTATTGTATTTACTGCGGATAACGGACACAAGCCTGTAGATTTCTTTCTATTCAATGATTTCAGTAGCAAGTTGAGTGAAGGAGCTGCTGAGGTTTTGGTATTGACCGGCAAGGATTCTCTTAAGTTTCCAATTAATGTCTACTGGGTTGATAAGCCGGTTTCCTTATATCATCACGAATTTGCCATCGAAATACTTGAAAATATCGACAGCTATAAAAACGTAAGAAAACTTCTAAATGAAGATGAAGAGAGATATTACGAGAAGCTGACCGAATATTGGGAAAAGTATGATCGCAACAAAGCTACTGCTTTTAATGAAATTATGGCGGAGTTTTATAACAGAGTTGATTATTCCGTTGAAAAGTTCGGAACGATAAATAATAACGGGGCTAAAACCGATCGCGGAAAGATTTATGTTAAATTCGGGCCTCCGGATAGAACTTCCAGAAAGTATACCGGAAAGGATAAAATAATCGAAGTCTGGCATTACGACAAAATAAAGAAGGAATTCTATTTTGCCGACGAATCCGGATTGGGTAATTTTTTATTGATAAAATAGATGAAAACATTTGTATTTACCTGTGGTGATGTTAACGGAATAGGGCCAGAGATTTGCATAAAGGCTCTGAACCGCTTGACAAAAGAGGGAAAGGATAGATTTATCCTTTTGCTCCCTGAGAATATCCTCTGTTCTCTCAAAGAGATTCTCCCTATTGAATTTGATTATAGAGTATCAAGTGGTGTAGTCGGGTTCACCGACTCTTCCGTTATCGTAATAGATTCTTTTGATACCGAATATGATCCTCAATACGGAGCGACATCGGTGGAAGCCGGTGATATCAGTTTCAAGGCGATACAGAAAGGGGTTGAGCTATGTAGTTCCGGAATAGCGGACACGATGATTACCGCTCCAATCAGTAAGAAGGGAATACAACTTGCCGGGCACGATTTCCCCGGGCACACAGAAATGCTTGCCGAGTGGACAGGAGCAGATGATTTTGTAATGACTTTTGTCGCCGATCAATTCAGATGCGCTTTGGCTACTATTCACGAACCGATACGCAAAGTTTCTTCAATTCTGAGCGAAGATGTTATTATCGGGAAGGTGGGTATTGTTAATGAAATGCTCAAAAAAGATTTCGA
Source organism: uncultured Ignavibacteriales bacterium (assembly GCA_942492055.1). Lineage (GTDB taxonomy): Bacteria > Bacteroidota > Ignavibacteria > Ignavibacteriales > Melioribacteraceae > CALODP01. The sequence continues at coordinate 538,113 of CALODP010000015.1, forward strand.
TATATCTAATCCGAAGATAGCTGTTCTCGGATTGAACCCGCATGCCGGAGAGGATGGTAAGATAGGTAAGGAAGAGAATGAAATAATCCGACCCGCCATTGCCACACTCAAGAAGAAGGGAATAGCAGCGGAAGGGCCGTTTGTACCGGATGCCTTTTTCGGAAATCATATGCATAATAATTATGATCTGATTTTCGGGATGTATCACGATCAGGTTCTTATTCCGTTTAAGATGACTGCCTTCAATACCGGCGTAAATTATACTGCCGGATTACCGATCGTTCGCACATCTCCCGATCACGGAACCGCTTTTGATATTGCCGGCAAAGGGGAAGCGGATCCCGAGAGTATATTATGCGCGTTTCGTCTGGCCAAAGAGATAGTTACTCACAGAGGTTCCAAAGGATGAAGGATATTACACAATACAAGCATATAGCGAAAATATATAAGCGCTTGATGAGACTAATCGATTATTCTTCGTGGGCGGAGTATCTTCACGATATTTTTATCGATTATGAATTGGAAACGAATACTGTTCTGGAACTTGCGGCCGGTACCGGAGACCTTTCGAAGAATCTGAAAAAGTATTTCGATAACGTGATAGTATCCGATTTGTCTCTTCCGATGCTTAAGATGATTGATGATAATGAGTTGCCGAAAATTTGTTGCGATATGACGCGACTTCCTTTCAAGAGAAAGTTCGATTTTATTATCTCCACATTCGATAGTGTGAATTACCTTACGGAGTCGGAGCAATTGAGGGATCTGTTTCGTGAGGTCTTTGCAATATTAAGTGACGACGGGGTTTTTACGTTTGATGTTAGCCTGGAGAATAACAGTCTGAAGCACCTTAAGCATCTCAACAGAAGAGGGAAATACGAGGGGATAAAGTATATTCAGAAGAGTGTTTATTCCGAAGAAGAGAGAATTCATAGAAATTACTTCACCCTTTCTCTTGATAATGGCGAAATAATTGAGGAAGTTCATACCCAAAGAATTTACGAATTCGAGCTTTACTTCGATTTGTTGGAAGAAGCCGGATTTTATATCTCGGAATGTCTCGACGCGTTTTCGTTTGAGACGGGGCACTCCAAGAGTGATCGAGTGCAATTTGTAGTAAGAAAGAATTAGAAAAAGTATGCTATCATTTAACAATGTCGAATATCGCTACAGCAATCAGCCTGTCTTTACCGATCTATCAATGAAGGTAGAGCAAGGGGAGTTTGTTTTTCTTATCGGGAAGAGTGGGGCGGGGAAGACTACCCTGATGCAGATGATCTATATGAATCTTATGCCTCAAGGGGGATATGTTGAATTCGATGAATACAATTCCGAAACAATTACTTCCAAGCAGCTACCTTTTCTGCGAAGGAAAATCGGGATAATTTTTCAGGATTTTAAGTTACTCGAAGATAGAAATGTTTACGATAATCTCGCGTTCATTTTGCAGATAACCGGTGTTCCGAAAAAGCAGATTAAGAAGAAGGTATTTCAAGTGCTTACCGATGTAGGGCTAGCGCATAAACAGAAGAATATGCCGCATCAGCTTTCGGGAGGGGAGAAGCAGAGAGTAGCAATCGCCCGCGCGATAATAAACGATCCCAAATTGATATTGGCCGATGAGCCTACCGGTAATCTTGATCCGGAAACTTCGGAAGAGATATTGAGTATTTTGAAGAAGATCGGGGCAAGAGGAACATCAATAATACTGGCGACTCATAATTATGAGTTTGTTAGAAAAATACCCGCGAAGATTTATAAGCTGCAAGAAGGAAAAGCGGTTAAGGTCGTTCTTAAGAAGAAGAGCAATAACCGCTAACAAAATTCTATTTTAGTTTTTCCAAAATATCTTTCGAAATTTCCTCTATCGGTTTAGTACCATCTATGCCGATGATAACTGCTGAATCCTTGAAGAATTCGAATACCGGGGAGGTAAGATCGTGATATACCTCTAGTCTGTGGCGAATAACATCTTCTTTGTCATCGTCACGTGTGATGAAGCTCTTTTCAGCTCCGCATTTCTCACATTTGCTGGCGTCATCATCTAGTTTAAGATTGATAATATGTCCGCATTTGGAGCATGTTCTTCTACTTGAAAGACGATCTACAATAACATCGTCGGCAACATCAAGTTTAATGAGATAAGGTTTTTCAGCGTTCAATTCGTCAAAAATAGCCTTAAGTACTTTAGCCTGATCAATAGTTCGTGGGTATCCGTCGAGTATGAAACCATTCTGATTTTTCGTATCACTCAGAGTTTCCTTGATAAGTTCTCCCATAATAGTATCGGGAACCAATTCGCCTCTGTCCAAAATCGCCTTAACCTTAAGGCCGGTTTCTGTTTCGTTCTTAACAGCCTCTCTCAAAATGTCTCCGGTAGAGATATGAGGAATATTTAACTCGGAAGAAATAACCTTAGCCTGAGTTCCTTTCCCTGATCCCGGAGCGCCAAAAATAATAATACGCATTTCCAAAAACCTAATTAAGTTTGTAAATCAGTACAATCAAAACGTAAATCATAGTTCCAAATTTAACAAAAGTTGAGGAAATTTTTTTGATAAATTTATTTTCCCGATTCTCCGGGGGATTTACGCTTCTTCTCGAAAAAGTTTTTGAGCATTGCTTTTGCCTCGTTTTCGTAGATCCCGCTGAAAACATTTGGCTTGTGGTTGTATTTATTATCGTTCAGAAGGTCGTATAGAGAGCCACACGCGCCGAACTTAGGTTCGAAGGTGCCGAAGTATACGTTTCTGATTTTCGAAAGCAATATCGCCCCTGAGCACATTACGCAGGGCTCGGCAGTAACGTAGAGATCGCATTCCTTTAGTTGTTTGCTTCCCAGATGGTTTGCCGCGGCGGTAATGGCAATTATCTCGGCGTGGGCAGTGGGATCTTTCATGCGTTCCACCTGGTTATAGCCTCTGCCGATTATTACGTTATCCCGAACAACAACCGCTCCTATAGGTATTTCACCTTCTTCGAATGCTTGTTCCGCTTCGTTTAGAGCAGCGAACATAAATTTGTAAGTGTTTTCTGAAAATAGCAAGATGAGTAACCCGAATAATGATTATTTGAAGGGTGTTTTGTACGCCCGGAAGGATTCGAACCCTCAACCCTCTGATCCGAAGTCAGATGCTCTATCCAATTGAGCTACGGGCGCGTAAACAAAACTTTTTCTCTTCCGTTAATAGAATAGCAACAGAAAGAAGAGAAGCAAAATTACCTATTTTGTATGAATTATCAAAACTGTTTTTGATTTTCCTTGCAGTGATGTTTGGGGCGGGAGGGTTCGCTTTGGGCTTATGCAACTTCTGTGGAAGATAGATAAAAGATATTCTGTATTCAAATTGTTTTCGCCTTAGCGAGCAGTACTATGGGGTGTACTTTTGTCTTGATACAAAAGTACCAAAAGATCAAGACTGTAAAAGAATCTCCTGAAATTCCACTCACTTCGCTAAAAGAGATAAACTCGCGGAACAAAGAACGTTCCACTCAAACAGTATCTCTTTCTTACGCTCAGCTCGTATAATTTCCGAGACGGAGATTCTTTTAAGGTCGGGAAGAGCCTGTCAGTGTGATTTGGGTTAATGGGGCGCACCTAGCGGAGCTGAAATGGGGGGGGGGGAATGGAAAAGTCAGATAGATCGAAATATTGTGAAATAGAAGAATGTCGAACGTTCCCCCTTCTCTTGCTTTATCCCTCAAGAGAAGGGGGGTAGTCCTTGGATCCCGACAAGGTCGGTGAGGGATGAGTTTGGAGTGATTACTCTAGGATATTTACAATAGCAATGTCAATTATCACACTCACACCAAAAAACAAACAACCTTTTCTTTAAATCTCACGATTATATTTGGCTAATTGACCATTTCCCCTCGAATGTTATCCTTTTTAATCTAACATGGCAAAAAGATGTTCGACAGCAATCCAAATGATCTTTGTAATGACGAAAATGTAGAATAAGAGGCAAAAATGCCGGAAATGTGACAAATTTGCGAAAAATATGACCGACGATGCCCGGAAAAGAACCGATTAGGCTTCGAATTGGATTATTATGAACAAAATGTGACAAAAATGGGGAAAAAATGATATTTGATCGATCAAAAGTCATTTTTTTTTCTCATGTGTCATATTTTTTCCGTTTTTATAACATTCTTCGACAAATAGTCACTTTTTCTGCCACGTCTGTTCTATTCAAGTGTCAGTTACTCGTATAATATTTATTTTCGTCGTATTCCTGATTTATTTGTCCTAATAATGAGCCGGTAATTCTTTCGTGCAACATTTTTCACATAATTATGAGATTATTGCTTGTCGGCGTTAAATTAAAAGTATTTTCGTTTCTTCCGTGCTCGTTAGCGCCCGATTAATTCGGCTTTTGCCACTTCCGGTAGTTTTGTGCCTTCTCATTATTCGTTTCTCCTTTTTCGGGAAAATTTGTGTCACTTACCAGAAGCCTATCTGAATTATTAGTAGCGAAAAAGGGGATTGGAGTTTAATAAATCTTAAAATAAGTTTTGTTGCCCGTTCAGAACGGAATTATATAGTTGAATAAGTTGAAGCAATAGTTTAACTTAATTGGGTGATTGCTGATTTTCAATATGCGGATGATATGAATTGTTTTTCCTTATGATTATATGTTATACAATTTGTCCTTCTAAACACTTTAAAAAAATGATAATGAATACTTTTTCAGTTCCAATCCAAAGTAGGAAAAACAAAAACAATTTCTCTAATTGGTCAATTCCCATCAAAATAGCTGATTCTATGAAACTTACTCAACCAGAATACAAGTATATTATCATATCAACAGATGATAAAAAATTATATTTTGAAGGAAAATTCAGAATTTCTTCTAAAGGCAAAAACAATGGAATGCAAATAGTAATACCTAAAAGCTTTAGTAATGAAATAACAATGTACAATAAGAAACATAGAGAGAAAAAACTAAATTTTGAGATTATGGAATTAACCGATGAAAAATATATTAAATATTATTCTACTCTAAAAACTTTACGCCAACTCCACCAAGAATTTAAATTTGGAAGATCTCCCAAGATACATGAAAAGTTTTCTGAATCTCTTATAAGATATTTATTAAATCTATCAAAAAGTAATTCGAACATATATGATGCTGTAGACATAAATGATAATAATATAGAGATAAAAGCAAGCACTACTTCGGTAGGAACAGTAACAATAAATCCGAACTCAAAATTTGATATTATTTATTGGCTTTATTTTAATTTCGATGAGGATCTTCTGATTATAAAAAAAGGTAAATATTCTGCTTTTAATGAAGTATTTAGTGGTGACAAAGATAAAAGGTTTACGGTTAATCTTTCAAAGTATTTAGGTGAAGATAGCCTATATAAAAAGTATAGGTTTGACGTAGATGAGGGAATAATACATTTAATATAATCCAAATGAGTGTACCCGCAAGAGCACTCAGTTCTTTTTTATGGTATGTTTTGATTTTAAAAATATTCTAATTGGTTGATATTGGCGAACACATAGGCATGGCTGTTTCTGCTGATGCCATAACTGACCCTGTCGTTATCCACAAAATAAAGAGGTGAATTATGGAAAAAATAATTGCAAGTACTGGTGATATTAAAGATGATTACAAAGTAATTGGTACAACAAGTACTTATTTTAGCACATTAGTTAATAAAAATCCCAAAAAGATGACTGATATTTTTGATTATCTTGTTAATGAATTAAAAGAGAATGCTTCTAACCTAGGAGGAGATGGCATAATTCATATAAAGATCGACAAAGAAAATTTTACATCTGGTTTTGCGATTGGATCAAATATCTTAGCATACGGTACAGTTATAAAGATTAGTGAATAATTTTGTGTAAAACCCATATCAAGGGTTCACAATAATGGAAAATATAAGTTGTAAATCTGATAAAAATAAAATCTGAGGTTTGTTATGAAGAAATGGTATGATGAGGAGTATGAGTGGGAGATTGAGGTTACGGGGTTTCTAAGGAGCGACAAGACCGAGAGGTACTGCCGTAATGGTGAGGAGATAGGGGATAAGTATACGTGTACATATGGTTGTCCGGTGAATAAAGATGGGCAGGGCATTTGCTCCAAGGTTATGATGCAAATGTTTCCGATTATGGAAGCGGTAAGAAGTGGCGGAGATTTGGAGAATATCGGTGGAAATAGCAAATATAGTAAGGATATTGTATGTCCTGACGGTTGCGTTATGTTCAAAATGACCGCAAAGAACCTTGGAAATGAGAATTTCCATAAGGGAAAGTTTTATGATTAGTGTAGGGGGTGAGTAGTCCAATAATGAAGAAAAGTTTACTAATATTTACTTTACTATTTTTACCAATATCTGTATACGCAAATGCCGGTACTCCTCTAATTTGGGCTAGTGCAGTACATTTATATTTAGGGAATATTTTTGTAGGGTTTCTGGAATCGTATTTGGCAAAAAAGAGTGGCGTTAAATACAGAATGCTATTTGTTGTAATAATAATTATTGTCGCAAATTTTGCTTCGATGTTGGTCGGGGTATTTCTAGCTTCGTCTATAGGAGAATTATTAGGATATAATTTCTATTCTCCTGCAAAAAACGAATATATCTGGCAAAATATTTTACTATATGTGTCTCTCACAATTACTTCTTTCTTTGTTGAATTTCCATTTTTCTTATTGGTGTTAAAGAAGAAAAGATTGATGGAGATAATCAAAAATGTAGTTCGAATCAATATTATATCGGCTGTATGTTTATTGATTTATTACATTTTGTTTCAGTGGGGGATGGTAAATTCTTTTTAGGCGCAATAAACAATCCGCTTGGGTAATCTTCTACTATTACAGAATTGCTAGCGGAAGACATTCGGAAGTTAGAAAGATGATATCGCTCAGATAAATTCAAGGAAATATAAGATTTTTTGTAGATCTCGATTTGGCTATTTGCCGTGTCGGGATTTTTTTTATTTAGCAGAGAAGAAGTAAGTCTGGTATATGGCAATTAGCATCCTTGTTAAAGTTGCTTTGAGTTCTCCTATCGATATCGCTAATAATCCTTTTCGGTAAATGAACTGATTGCGTCGTTCTTCTGTTTAAGCAATGGAATGTCACCTAAGATGCCCGGATTGATTATCACATGTATTGTCGCCGCGTGAGTTTGCTTGAGTTTATGTCTCCTGATAAAATTCTATTACGCTAATGTGTTGGTGAAAAAGTTAGTAAAGCTGCGTAGGAATTAAGAAATCGTTAATTATAGATCTTATTATCTCCAAGTGTGGAGGGGAATAATCATGAAACGACCTACAATAGCATCATTTGCAATTTTCGTAATTGTATTTACAATTAGCACCAATCTTTTCTCGCAGAGTTTGCCTACCGAAACATCAACTCTTTTTTCCGGAGCAGGTAACTGCGCTGTATGTCATATTTCGGGTACGGGTGTTTTTATCGGGGATAACGGAGCCGATATTTCTCCTACCACATTGTGGCGGTCAACTATGATGGCAAATGCAGCTCGTGATCCGTATTGGCAGGCAAAAGTTAGCGCGGAAGTATTAAAACATCCTTTGTTGAAATCGGTAATTGAAGATAAGTGTGCAACTTGTCATATGCCTATGGGACGAACCGAAGCGCTTTATAATGGAGCCGAGTATTTTTCCTTTAATGAGGGAGTTACGGATAAATTGAGTATGGATGGTGTTAGTTGCACATTATGTCATCAAATACAAGACTCTAATCTGGGGACTGAGGATAGTTATTCCGGTAGTTACAACATTACCAACGAACATTCGATATTTGGGCCATATTTGGCGCCGGTAGCTATGCCAATGACCAATATATCGGGATATACACCGGTATTCGGGGAGCAAGTGAATAAATCAGAGCTGTGCGCCACTTGCCATACTTTGTTTACTCCTTATGTAAATAACGAAGGTCAAGTTGCCGGTTATTTTCCCGAGCAAACTCCTTATCTCGAATGGAAAAACAGTATCTATCCTGCGGAAAGCAAAGAATGTCAGACATGTCATATGCCTTCCACAACAGAATCGATGTTGATATCCGTTAGTCCGGCATGGCTCACAACAAAGCGAACACCGATATGGCATCATAATTTTGTAGGGGGGAATGCGTTTGTGAATGGAATGATAAACTCACACGGTAGCGAGATTGGGGTTACAGCCTCCGCGGAAGAATTCGACAGTACGCTTGCCAAGACACTCGATTTGTTGCAGAATAGGACTATTGATTTATCGACTGATGTTGAAATAGCGGGAGATACATTATTTCTCGATGTTGCCGTAACGAATTTAGCCGGACACAAATTCCCGACTGGATTTCCAAGCAGAAGGGGGTGGTTGCATGTACTGATAACGAATAACAATAATGAGACTGTTTTCGAATCGGGGAAATGGGACGCAAATGGCGAGATCTCCGGACTGGATGCGGATTATGAGCCACATCATAATTATCTCGATTCGCAAGATGATGTTCAGATTTATCAGGCTATTATGAAAGATGTGGATGATAAGGTAACATACACTTTGCTACGAGGAGCCCAATACGCAAAAGATAATAGAATTCCGCCGATAGGTTTCAAAACTACAGCTACCGAATATATATCGACCGGTATTATCGGGGAGGCAGCGGATGATAGTGATTTTAACAGAACTAATAGCGTTGAAGGGTCAGGAAAAGATCTGGTTCATTACAAATGTTCCGTTGCCGGAAAGGGGACTGATTTTAAGATAATAGTGGAAATGCTTTATCAGACAATATCGCCGAGATTTGCCAATGATTTGTTCACTTATCAATCCGATTATGTAGCTAAATTCAAGGGGTATTACGATAGCGCGGATAAATCTCCGGTTATTATTAAGTCCATATCGACAAACGCTGTTACCGGAATAGAGGATAATGGAATATACCATCCGGCGGAATTCGGGCTATTGAGAAATTATCCTAATCCGTTTAATTCCTCTACACGCATATGTTTCGAAATATCGAAGAAAGGACGTGTTGTGCTCAATGTTTACAACATGTTAGGGGAAGAGATAGCTACTCTAATTGATGAGGTTAAGGGAGTCGGGAGTTATGAAATTGATTTTAACGCGACTCATTTACCAACCGGAATATACTTATGTAGTCTGGAGGGGAGCAAAGAGAGAGAAACTGTGAAAGTGCTTTTGTTGAGGTAGAGGGGGTATTATTTGTTTTTGCCGGTTAGAGGGGGAGTGCTTATGTTTATTATTTCCTCTTCCTCTAATGGATGTATACTTTTGGCAACCTTAGTACAATTCTTCAGTAGTGAAGTGTGTTTTAAGCTTTCCTATTATATTAAGTAGCATGCATACTGTTTCGGATTCGGCTGTGACGTAAGCGAAGTTGAAGAAAGCTTACTACTATGAAAGATCGCTTTGATTTTTCCCATTGGTTTCCTTTCGGTAGGCCTAATTAAAGATCGGGAGACATACTCCTTTGTTTGAGCCGCACCATAAAATGCCTAACCAACTTACTACCTATTCTGCTAAATGTACAGATCTGCATATATTCCTTTGTAAAAATTATAAAGTTGAATTAGATAAAACAAAAACTTAACTTATCCCGTTGATTTAATAGCTTGTTATGCTGGATTATGTGAAGTAGTTTTAATGGGGTCCGGAAGTTTATTGCTCCCAATCTGTAGAGTATTAAAAAATATTTTATAGAACTTTTCGTGACTTATGGTTTACCACCTATGTTGTTTGCGGTTGTGGGTAAATACAGGATCGATAAGTGCATATTATAATAATCTCACAAAAATAGGATGGCAATATGAACAATTCGGAAGAAATAATTCGCGAAATTCAGAAAGACAGGCAAGAGTCGCACAAATTCTTTTACGAAAATTCCGAAGTATACCGAGCGTTTGTTGAGCTGGAACAAAAGACATTCAAAGATGGGAAATTGTCGAAAAAGCAAAAGGAATTGATCGCGATTGGCATCTCATTAGTTAATAGCTGCGAATCTTGTTTGGAATGGCATATTAAACAAGCCTTGGATTCCGGGGCAAGTTTCGAGGAAGTAATAGAAGCGCTGGAAGTAGGATTTGAAATGGGAATAGGACCTACTACGGTTACAAGTCGATTCGCAATGAAAGTTTTGAAGCATTATTTGGAAGAATAATATAGGGCATTTTCTTTCTTTCGAGAATAGCCTATTGCAAAGGATAAGTAATGAATAAGGATACGGCAAAGAATGGTTGGAGTTCGTAATATAGCCGAATCTTTGTTGAGAAAATCATAACCGGTTAACATGATTGGTCGGATAATATTAAATGGGTACGGATATACAGAGTAGTACAATGAGGAAAAGAACTAAGTTAATTTTTGCATCAGTCTTATTATGTTTGATTGTTAGTAGTTGTTGCACAGTAGATTACTCTGAAAGTAATTATATAGAATTGAAGATGCCGGAGTTAAATCCTGTTGAGTATGTATATCCGTTTTCCCTCGAAAAATTATATGGCTCTATCTCTAAAATGGGTTTTATTTGTCTTGGCTACTGCTGGTATAATAATGAGTCCCCGTTTTTTAATGCCAGAAGCGGGGAGTTATATAAAGGAAACAACACTTTTGATATATTGGTGCAACCTCATTGGCCCCCATTAAAGTCATATATTTATTACAACAAGGAGAAGCCTATACCATATAGCGCCATGTTTTATCTACACATAACGAGAATAGATGAGAGTAAAACGAAAGTAGAGGTTATTACTATTGACCATGGCATAATAACAAAATCTTATTACGATACGATTTTTTGCTTGGTGAAATTTCCCGAAATAACCGTGATCAAAGAACAGGTGCCTCCCTCGAGTATAGAAGAATACAAAATCCTTTTATTAATTGGAGAGTTGCTAGGAATGAAAGAGCAAATGCCGGAGCTGATATTACCCGAAATTCCACAGTAAAAGTAACTAAGTTATTGTCATTACCGGCAATAAGTATCATCCAATGTTATCTGCCGGTGTTTTTTTTATTAAATAAGAGATATAGAAAATGAAAAAAGTATTCATGTTACTGATAGTTTTTCTTGCTACAATCACATCGGCTCAAAACTTATCCAACTCAATCTATTTAGGTTTGGGAAACGGACCAAATGTTGGTGGACTCTTAGGGATCGGGGCTGAAATTATGTTTAACGATCATTGGACCGGAACCTTTGCCATTGGTTCTATACATTCTTTAACAGATGAAGATTTTGAAGAATCGAAATTTGATTTTGATATCGGGTTAAAAATGTACCCGCTAGAATATTTGTATGTGGGAATAAATTACGGATACATTGATTACGAGGTTACTGAAAAGCTCCGTTCCGATGGATTCAGAGTTAGGAAGTTAGAAAAAAAGAGAGGAGTTTCTTTCTTAATCGGAGGAAGAACCCCGCGGTTTAGTAACTTTTATCTAAGCGCATATCTGGGTATAACCGGCGTTGGTGAGGCGAATCACTTTGATGTTATGGGGGATAGTGGATTTTACCCGAGAATAGGGATTGTGTTGGGGTATTGTCTGTAAATTACTAGAAATCGATTGATATATAGAAGTGTAATACGGAGAAATGGATGTATAGAAAAGTATTTTGGAGTAGACCTGCTAGTATTTTGTTTCTGCTTATTTGTGTTTACGGCTGTAACCCGAGTATTAGTCGAATCGGGTATGAAATAACAGAGAAGGCTTCCCCGGAACGTGGAGAAATTCCTATCGTTAAAACCAAATCAGACTCTCTGTTTGCCGGAAAAATAGTCGGAAAGATTGAAATTGGGGATAATTGTTTTTCGGCGAATTGCGACGCCGGTAGTGTTGAGACGATTTTATTAGCCGAAGCTGAACTGGCAGGAGCAAATTTGATCCAAGTAAAGGAAGTTGATAAGCCTGATTTTTGGAGCAACTGTTACAGAGTAAAGGCTAATTTCATAAAGATTGAAGAAAAAGATACGAACTATAAAACCGAAATAGCGGAAAACTTGTATAGCCTTATAAATGAAGAAAAGTATTATCAAGGAGAATTACTCGATACATTGGAGACACCAAAGCCTGATTTGAAGATTGGAATCGGGTATGAGCTTAGTCAACCTTCAGTTGCGCTAAATTCTTTTCTTTATTATAAGGGCCTTATGGTTAGATATGCTTACGGATTTGCCGGCGAAACATCGAAGCCGGATAAAATGATAAAAGACATTAAAAATTCACATAGTATTAGTCTAGCCTATGAAGTGGGGGCAATGTGGAATAAAATATGTTATTTGCCTATCTATTTGGGAGTTAGAAAATCTTTCGTAAATGAAGCGAAGGATGTGCAGGGCTTTAAGGGGAACGGCTCGATTGATGGAATGCAATATTTTATCGGGATCAACTTTCTGAGTTCAAGGAATAACTTTTTCAAGCATTTTGGTGGGTTTGTTGAAATTGGAAAAGCCGATTGGAATTACGATAAATCTATATTGGTGAAAAATAATACCGGCTTGAAATACAATTATTCCAATTTCTATTTCACGATGGGACTTCTCTTTTATATAAAATGATCAAAGAAGGGGAGTTATGGTTAAGTAAAAGAAAAAATGATAATTCTCCTCACACTATTTTAAAGAAGCATTTCCAAAATGCTTTTCACGAATCCCAAAATACACTTGATGGTTTCTGTTAACTATATTAATTCTTTCGTAGATTTGAATATTGACAATCTTCATTACGCATGATGACGGATTATTTGTGAAAACGGAATAGTTGGGTTAGGGTATAACCTTAATCCCCGTGGGAGAAGATTATGAGACCTAAATTAGATAAAGAGATAGCCCCGGATGACTTCCTCGATTATTATTGGCTTAAGGAGGAGTTATTCTCCTTCTGTAAGAATTATAGCCTTCCTACAAACGGGAGTAAGAATGAACTAACCAAAAGGATTTATGAATACTTAAGAAACGGAAGAATTCTTGAGTCGTCGAAGGAGAAGCCGGGTCAGAGGAAATCGGTAAATACTCCTCTAAGTCTCGATTCCGAAATCCCGGAAGGTTACAAAAATGATGAAAGACATCGAGCCTTCTTCAGAGCTGAAATAGGGGAGTACTTCAAGTTCAATGTTCCCTTTATGAATTGGATGAAAGAGAATCCGGGGAAAACATACCGAGAAGCTATCGGGGAATGGAAGAGAATAGTAAATGAGAAGAAACATGGAAAGAAAACCGAGATAGCTTCCCAGTTTCAATATAATCAATATACGAGGGACTTTTTCACCGCTAATCCCAACGCCAACCGAGATGATGCCATAAAGTGTTGGAAATACAAAAAAGGACTACCCGGGCATAACAGATATGAGGAAGGGGATTTGGTTGCTTTGGAGCAATGAGAAATCTGATAAGAGAAAAGAAAGAACTCTCCACAGAAAACATAATGAGGATAAGGGTTCTCTTTTATAATGTTGAATTTCGTAACCAGGAAACAAACTAAATGAGCGAAGATAATAAATCGATTCACGAGTTCGATTTCAAACTGATATGCGAGTATTTCGCGAGTATAGAGCGGCAGGGACCCGGGAGTCCGGAGGTTACGCTGAAGGCTTTGAGTTTTATCGATAATTTATCATCCCAATCGAAGATAGCCGATATCGGTTGCGGTTCCGGCGGGCAGACGATGATATTAGCCGGGAATACGGAAGGGAAGATAACCGGAGTGGACTTGTTCCCTGAATTTATAGATTTGTTCAACGCGAAAAGCCGCGAGCTTGGCTTTGACGAGAGAGTAACCGGTGTTATCTGTTCAATGGAGACGCTTGAGTTCGGAAAGGAAGAACTGGATCTGATATGGTCTGAAGGGGCAATATATAATATCGGGTTCGAGCGGGGCATAAAGGAATGGAGAGAGTTTCTGAAGCCGGGAGGATATATTGCGGTCTCCGAGGCCTCTTGGTTTACGGGTGAGCGCCCAGGGGAAATAGAGGAATATTGGAATGCTTCTTATCCCGAAATAGATACTATCCCTAATAAACTGGCTCAGATGCAGAAGGGGGGATATGTTCCGGTTGCGGCCTTTATATTGCCGGAAGAATGCTGGACAAAGCATTTTTACGCGCCCCAAAAGGAGGCTCAAGAGAAGTTTCTCGCAAAGTATGCCGGGAATAAAACAGCCGAAGAATTCGTCGAGAACGAGCGTCATGAAGCTGAATTGTACGCAAAGTATAAAGAGTATTACGGATACGCCTTCTTTATCGGTAAGAAGATATAACTAGTATTAGGAGACCAAAATCATGAAATATAAAAGTACCCTCTTGTGTGTGGAAGATATGGAGAAGGCGAAAAGAGTTCTATACCGGGCTCTTAGGTCTGGAGGTAATAGCCGATTTCGGCGCGAATGTTACCCTGACCGGAGGAATAGCTCTCCAGACAAAAGAGACATGGAAAGTCTTTATTGATAAAGAGGATAAAGAAATAATTACCCGCAACAACGCTACCGAGTTGTACTTCGAGGAGGATGATATTGACCGGTTTAACGAAAAGATCGGTAAGCAAGAGGGAATCGAATTCGTTCATGAAATGAAAGAGCACTCATGGGGACAGCGAGTATTGAGGTTTTATGATCCGGATAAACATATCATCGAAGTAGGGGAAAACCTGACCGCGGTGATTAAGAGATTCATGAATAATGGCCTTTCAATCGAGCAGACAGCCGTTAGAATGGACGTTCCGATAGAGTTTATCAGGGAGAGCCTGGAAGAGAATAAATAGTATTTGAGAGTTAAGATTTTGCGGAAACATAGAAGCTTTTAAAACAATTGTGCTTGTTTACGAGAGGTTTAGATATTTATAAATAGCTAATAACGAATTACTTGCCCAATATTTTCTTAAAACCGTATTTCCGAGGAAGAACACAAATGTAAATATTTCGATATCAAAATGCGTTCTTTGGGTTGAATTAAATACGATATTATTTTATTTTTATTAAAACTTTATAATTGGTTTGTTACGAATTGTTGTGAGACCTCTTGCCCATAATAATGTAAAACAAAAGATGAAATTGATGAAAATATTGCAAAATCTTTTACTCTTCATATTTTGGGCAAATCTCTGTTTTGCTCAAAAGCAATATAATGGCCAAAATATTGATGAAATTCTGAAACTTCCCGAGAAAGATATCAGTATTAGCATTGCTACTCTTGTGCTTGCGAAAGAGTTTTATCCAAATATGAATATTACTTTCTTTTTACAATCATTTGATTATCTGGCAGATAGATTTAAGTATTACTTTGGTAAATATAGCGACCCAAATGACAGAATTGCTGCTCTTAACACTTATTTGTATAAACCCGGCTATTGGAATGATAGTATTTCATTTTCCTATGATGATGATGATTTGCACGTAACTAAGCTTGATAACAAATTTATCAATGGATACATTTCTTCCAAGAAAGGCTCTTGTATTACTATGCCTATGCTTTATGTTATTCTTGGTGAGAAACTGAATTTCCCAATTAAACCAGTGCGCTCCGCAAAACACTTTTTTGCAAGATATGACTCTGAAGAATTTACACCAAATTTCCAAAGTAATATTGAAGCCACGAATGGTGGTGGATTCATTTCGAATAAACAGTATCAAAAAGATGTCCTACTTCCGGATAAAGCAATCAAAAATGGTGTTTATTTAAGATCACTAACCAAGAAAGAATACATTGCGTCACTACTTCTCGTTAATGCAAACGAGTATCTGCAAAATAAAAACATCGAGAAGGCGAAACATTATTATAAGCTTGCGATGAAATATGATCCTACTTTTAGCTCTGCTTACATGAATTATGGAATGACAGTTTTTGGGGAAGCCCGTCAGCTTGAAGATCAAATGTGGAATGAGAAACAAGAAGCGATCAAGGAGATCTCATCCGGTTATGCTTTTGTACAACCAAGGTCTGATATACCAAAGCCTAATAACGAAAATGCTTTTAAAACTGAGGCTCAAAAACAAATAGATGAATTATGTTGTAAACCAGAGGCGCAGATCAATGATGCAGATAAACAAACCTTAGCAAGTTTAGAAAAGCAAATAGTTCTTAATGCTCGATTAAAGGCTATTGAAGAAAAGTACAAACCGGAAATATTTGCGAAGATTGCAGAATACAAAGAGTACACAAATAAAGCTAAAGAACTTGGAATTGTTCTTGAATTCCCATTGCAATTCTACCAGAAGCAAGCAGAAAGTATAAAAAAATATAGAGAAAACGGAGGTTATTAATGAAAGCATTCAGATTATTTGCAATTGCTTTACTATTATTATTATCAGCCCAATCGATATTTGCCGGGAGGTATTATGATTCTAAAACAGGACGATTTTTATCGGTTGATCCACATGCTGATAAATATCCTGGGATTAGTCCTTACACATATTGCTTAAATAATCCTTTATCAAACATCGATCCAGATGGGAAAGATCCTTTAACCTTGACAGCTTCAACCACTGCTGGCGCTGTTATTCTTGGGTCAGCTGCTATTATTTATGGTACATATAAGACAGTTGAATATTCATTAAGTAATGATCGAATACCTTCCCAGATGGAAATTACTTTAACAATTGCAAAGTCAGGTATGAATATTTTGGAAGGGGTAAGTAGTTTATTTAGTAGTAGTGAAACAAATGAAGATAATAAGGAAATTGATTGGGAGAATAATCCTCCTGCTTCACCTGAGGATTTGGGTGAAGAATGGGAAGAAACAACTAGCGATAAAAATAAAACCGGAAATCATCGAGAATTTACCAATAAGAACACTGGAGAAAAGATACGATTTGATAAAGGTAAACCTGGTAAACCCGGCAACGAGGGAAATGATCATTGGCATAGAGAGAATCCTAACAAGACTGGTAAATCCGATAGATATTTGGATAGTAAAGGGAATCCGGTTCCCAAAGGTTCTCCTGAATCACACATTAATATAAATGGGTAGATTATGAGTGCAAATATTATAGAAAAGATTGATAGTTTGGAACTTCATGACTCAGGTATTAGAGAGTTAAAAGTTGACTTTATTACAAAATCAGTTACCCTTGTTTACGAAAAATGGAATACAAAGAAGAAAAATTATGATGAATATTCCTTAATTTTTCAGGGGGTAACCAAATTTGAGACTTCAAAAGCATACTCAAATACTCTGTTAATGGAGGAAATTTCTGAAATACAATGTCAACAAAAAAATCAAACCGAGTATAATGCTGAAATTATTTTGGTGGCTGATTTTGGTGAGCCTGATTGGGCAATAAACATTACCTTTACTGATATTTTAATTACAAGTGATATGTAACAAATGCTTAGAATAAGGAGTAATTAAGTAAAAAGGGTAAATAGTATTTGAGAGCTTCAAGGTTGCTATCTTAAGAATAATAAAATCTATGTTAAGCATTCCAATTCCAATAAGTAGCATGCTTACTGTCCCAGATCCGGTTGTGACGGAAGCGGAGTCGAAGTAAGCTTGTTGCTGGGAAAAATTCCTATCTGTTTCTTATCTCGACACCCTTTCCGCATGCTCCTTTGCTCCAAATGGAAATAATTAACTTACTGCTTATATTCCCCTCATGCTAAAACCATTCCCCAAAAGTGAATCTAAGAAAAAAACATCATTGAATCTCAAAACAAAAAGAACCTTTTTTTATTATTAAGTGAACTTCCTAAACTATCGCGATGTTATACGGAATATAAACTCTACAAGCACTATGAGGGTATCATGGCGATCAGATACGCTATATATAATAACAATCTTTCACCCGATCCCAATGATCATAAGGCGGTTGTTCTTTCCACAAATACAATCGGGATGGATGATATTGTAGAAAAAATGATTAACATGGGTTCTACTGTTACCAAGGCAGATACTATAAGTGTTATGGAAAATTTCCAAAGTACTCTCAAGAACGCATTGGTTGACGGGTACAACGTTAATCTTCCTTTCGGAAACTATTTCCTTACTATCAAAGGAGTTTTCAATGGGAAGACCGATTTTTTCGATCCCACTCGACATCAGATTTTGGTTAAAATTGCACCGGGGCTAGCACTTAAGGAAATTACAAAGCTCGGAATTCCGGTACAAAAGGATATAGCACATGTATTGAAACCGGAAATATTGGAGTTTACCGATATTAATACCGGCGAAAAAGATAGCATTGTAACTCCGGGAGGTTTGGGGCAAATACTTGGCGCAAATCTTAAGTTTAATACGGAAATTGCTGAAGAGGGAATCTATTTTATCCCTGATTCCGGAGGGGAGCCTACAAAAGTTCAAATCGTTGGAACTCTCAAACCTTCTTCTCTGTTATTTATTATTCCTCCGGAACTAATAGCGGGAGAATACTTTATAGAAGTTCGAGCAATAATAAATAACGAAATGCGAATTGGGAATTATAATAAAGGACTATCTGTTTCATAATTAAAATCGCTTAAGCCCAATGAGGCGAACCCCAATCCGGGTATCACGATTTCTCCTTAGTATTGTATCGTGATACTCGGGGTTTTTATTTAATCACTCCTTATGATTGAGTTCCTCTTACTCGGTTTCCTTCCGATCCAAAACGATAAACTAATTATCTCTGCGCCACTTATCAATAATATTCGGTCGAGGTTTTACGAATATCTACCCGAGATATGTTCAATATCTGGTCGAGGTTTTCCGAATATCTACCCGAGATATTCTCCATATCTAGTCGAGATTTTCCAAATATCTACCCGAGATATGTTCCATATCTAGTCGAGATTTTCCAAATACCTACCCGAGATATGTTCCATATCTAGTCGAGATTTTCCAAATACCTAACCGAAGTATGCTCCATATCTAGTCGAGATTTTCCAAATATCTAACTGAGATATACTCTATATCTAACCAAGACTTTCCCCGGTAAGTGGTAATACTTTTCTATTTCCTCTCTCTGCGCGGTTGTGGAATAGCTCTATGGCATAATAAGGGGACTAGGGGAGGAAGTATTTAATAAGAAAAGGAAGAATTCCATACATAGGCTACTATTAGTGAAGGAATAGTAATATTTCGCGCAAAGACGAGGTTGGGATTGAGATAATATTATGGGAGATGCTTTGATTGTAAGTAGTACCAAATTGCAACCTTGAATATGTAAAGAAAATAGTTTAACTTAATTCCGTTGTGAATAATCGTTATATCTAAAGAATTATTCTTCCTTTTACATTGATGACTACGGAGGTGAAATGAAATTCTTTCTTCAATTATTACTGATAATCGGGCTTATATCTTGTTCCGATAAGGTTGTTGATTATGAACTTGATAGCGGTACTTATGAAGGGGAATTTATGATCCGGCATGAGGACGGGCGTGAAGAGAAAGGGGAGATTAAGTTGATTATTGAAGGAAATGAATATGAGATTATTTCGGAGTTAATGTATCTTCCTCCCGGTGGTGCCGGCGCAATCGGAATAAAGAAGGAGAAAGTAACATTTAGGGATACGATACCTCATACCACGGAATTCGATTTCTCTTTGATTATTAACGGGGAATATTCATTGGATAAGAACGTAAAGGGAATAATTCTCCGACAATATGATAAGGAGAGGAAGAGATACAGAGTAATGAAGTTGGAGAGGACACGTTAGTAAAGAGTTAATGTCTTTTTTACTCAACCTTGGTTTAAAGAAATCCAATAGAGAGTGAAGGAATTAACTTTTTAGCCTCCATTAGAATAATTTTATGAAAATATAGTTTATCACATCGGGATTATTTTCGAGATAATATACTTGTTAGTCTGAGGTTATTTTCAAGATTATCTCATCATTCCAATCTCCTGCTCGTCCCCATTGAATGAGTTGTTCGTCAACAAAATAGAACCAATAGTTGGAGTAACTATTAAGTGGAATCCACCAAGAAAAGGTGAGCAATATAGGACCTAGTAGAACATTTTCAAGGGAGGCTGTTTTTCTATAAAGGCTATATTCCCAAACCTCCACAACTTGACCTTTTTTATTGACTATACTACCTCTAACTTCATTACATTCCCCTAGAATGAATGCTACTTCTTCCTTACTCATTTTTAAATGAATATTTGAAAGTTTTGTTTTATTTCTTTGGGCGGGAGTAATTACACCGCATCCGATAAGACTAAGAATGAGAAGTAAATATAAAGAAAAGTTCATGATTGTTTTCATAATAATATTCTATATTTTTGATTGGATTTCGCTTTGAAGGTTCTCAAGAAGTTTTTTCAAATCAGAGAAATCTCTTTTATAAGAGTCAATAAAAGAAGTAATAGTATCTTGCAAGATGGAGATTGTCGAATCACGATCAGATAGTAATTTTTTTATTATCTCATTTTCTTTTTCTATTTCTATTAGAATATGTTTGGGAATAGTGGTGCTAGAAGGATTATCTTTTGAATAGAGTAAAAAATCGAAATCAACTCCATGTTGTAATAATCTTTCTACAAACTTTGGAGAAGCACGTTTTATATTTCGAGACATTGTAGAGGTGCTAATTCCTAAAGACTTAGATGCTTGTGATTGACTCCCATACTTTAATATTATGGCTGCTAAGATTTCATTTTCCGTAAAATATCTTGAAGTCATAACTCTATCAAGTAATTTGCTAATGCTACAAGATAAAAAAAAGCTGAGAGTCAATCAATAAACATATTTTGTTATTCTTTCATTAGGAAACCGATATCCTTCAATACTATTTCAGCTCGGTTAGCATCTTGTTCCGATTCGAAGGAGAGACGGAATGTGCCTCCGGTTCCTTCGCGAATCTTTAAGAGCTCAATATCTTTGATGTTGATGTTCTCCGCAAAGAGTTTCGAGGAGATCTTGCTTATCACTCCCGGTTCGTCTTTTACGAATACGTATATGTCGAACAGCGGATGTAGAAATCCCTTCATGTTTTTCGGTATTTCGTCTCTTCTCATTCTGGCCGACTCGAATCGATCGGATAGCTCGGGATAGCTTTCCTTCTCAACCATCTCGGTTACTTCGCTTATCTCCTCTTTGATGGAATTAAGGGCCGAGAGGATTTCCTCTTTGTTATGTTTAACCACAGGTTCCCAGATATTGAAATTACTGGAAGCTATGCGGGTCATATCTCTGAAGCCACCTGCTGCGAAATCGAGGCAATCTGTTCCGTTCTGGTTCTTCGTTACCGCGTTTACCAGAGAGACTGAGAGCAATTGTGGCATGTGGCTTACTTTAGCTATCATCTTATCGTGAAGCTTCGGAGCAATGAAAGTAATACGGGCTCCTAGAGACTTGATTAGCTTAATCAGGTTATCCGCTTTATCATTGTTGGCGGCGTTTTCCGAAAGGATATAAACCGCGTTTTCAAAGAGAAGGGGATCGGAGTTTGAGTATCCACCCTTTTCCTTTCCTGTCATCGGATGCCCGCCGAAGTAAGTCCCTTTGCTGCCGGTCTTCTCCCATTCGTCCAGAAGAATTCCTTTCACTCCGCAGACGTCGGTAAGAATTTGGTTCTCTTTGAGGAGAGGAGCCAATTCGGAGATTGTTTTCAGAGTAAGGTCAACCGGGAGACAAAGGAAAATAATATCCCCCTTTACGGCTTCCTCTATAGAACTAAGCGCCGAGGAGATCGATCCCTCACTCAGCGCTTCTTTCAAAACATCTTCTTTATCAAAACCGTTTATTTCCAGGCTAGGATTGCTTTTTCTAAGTGCTTTCGCGATTGAGCCTCCTATCAAACCCAATCCGATTATTGAAACAGATATCCGCATAATACTCTATAATGTTCGGTGAATAGCTTTGGCAATTAACTTAAGTTCCTCAACTAACTCCAAATACATTTCGGGTAAAAGAGCTTGCGGCCCGTCGGAGAGAGCGTTCTCCGGTTCGTGATGTATTTCTATCATCAAGCTATCGGCACCGGCAGCTACGGCAGCGCGTGCCATTGGGGCAACCTGATCTCTTAGGCCTGTAGCGTGAGAAGGATCGGCCACAACCGGAAGATGACTTTTCTTTTGCATAATAGGAATAGCGGAAAGATCGAGAGTATTTCTCGTATACTTTTCGAAAGTTCTGATACCGCGTTCGCAAAGGAGAACATTCGGGTTGCCACTTGCCAAAATATATTCGGCTGACATCAATGTTTCCTCAATGGTAGCGGATAGCCCACGTTTGATCATAACCGGTTTGTCTATTGCTCCCAGTTCTTTCAATAGAGCAAAATTTTGCATGTTACGCGCACCAACCTGCAGGATATCGGCGTATTTGCAGATTGTTTCGATTTGGCTTATCTGCATAACTTCGGTAATGGTAACGAGGTTATACTCTTTAGCCGCGGCGTTCATTATTTTTAATCCTTCTTCTCCCATTCCCTGGAAAGAGTAAGGGGAAGTTCTCGGTTTGAACGCTCCGCCACGTAAAATCTTAGAGCCTGATTTGGCTACAACCTCGGCAAGTTTGAATATCTGCTCTTCACTCTCGATAGAGCAAGGGCCGGCCATAAGGACAATCTCCTTACCCCCTATTTCAACATCACCGACCTTTATAATAGTATTCTCTTCCTTAAAGGCTCTTGAGGCTAATTTATATGGGGCTGTAACACGATATACTTCGGAAACTCCGGAAAGAATGGATACTTTTCTAGTATCGAAATCAGGTTTCACACCGATCGCGCCTACGATAGTGCGTGCTTCGCCGGTTGATCTGTGGATTTCAAATCCGTGATCTTCCAACTTCTTAATCACATCGGTAATTTGCTTTTCATTAGCGTTGTCTTCAAAAATTACTACCACGTTAACTCCAAAATATTAGTCATGAAATTTTTTCTCACCAGCCTTAATCGCCATATCAAGATAATCCTCCTTTGTAGGAACGGCGCAAGAGTAGTTGCTACTATAAGCGCAGTAAGGATTATAAGCCTTATTAAAGTCGATAGTATATATATGGTCAGGGTTATCTTCCTTATCGAAATCGAGATAGCGCCCTACGCCATAACTTTCAAAATTAGTTGTCTTGTCTGTAAACCAAATGCTATAGTAGGTATTTCCCGCTTTGGATTTTCCCTGATAAACATTTAGCTTATGATCAGTCTCTTTGTAATTTATAACAACATAACCATATCGTATAGTTGTTCTTTCGTCTCCTTTGCTTCCGTATATCTTTATAGTATCCATTTGCGGATACTCGTAAAGCTTACTAGTAAAACGATATCCCGGATCTACTTCGAAGTAGTTCAATTCGTGAAACTCCACTTTCCCCTTGAAGATAAAGGGAGATTTGGGATTCGTTTTGTAATACTCATTAGTTTCGGCTCTCTCGGAGAGTATTTCCTTAATATACTTTTCCTCTTCGGCCGAGTACTTCTTTCCGCATGAAAAAAGGGAAATAATAATCAATATGAGCAATGACCGGTATTTCATTATATCTCCGGATTATTTGGTTTCCTTTATTTTTTTCTTCAGCTCGCTAAGTCTGTTAAGCGCCGCCAAAGGTGTAAGCTCGTTTATATCTATATCCTCAATCTCTTTTCTGAGAGCGTCATCCTTAATTTCGAAGAGATTGAATTGCGTATCATTCTTTTCTCCGAATTGCTTCAACTTTTCTTCTTTCTCCTCGAGGGGCGTAACCTCTTTCTCTTCGAGGTTGCTCAATAATTCTTTTGCCCGTGAAGTAACAAATTGAGGAAGGCCTGCCATTTGGGCTACCTGAATTCCGTAACTATGATCCGCGCCACCGGGGGTTACTTTATGAAGAAAGATTATTTTTTCTCCGTACTCTCTTACTTCCACTTTGTAGTTCTTGATTCTAGGGTAGAGAGAAGCCATTTCGTTCAGCTCGTGATAATGGGTAGCGAACAAGGTCTTGGCGGCTATTTCCGGGTTTTCATGCAGATATTCCGTAATTGCCCACGCTATAGAAAGACCGTCGTAGGTACTGGTTCCTCTACCGATTTCATCGAGTAATATCAAGCTTTTGCTTGTGGCGTTGTTAAGAATGTTCGCCGCTTCCTGCATCTCAACAAGGAATGTACTTTCCCCGGCCGAGATATTATCGCTAGCGCCGACACGGGTATAAATCTTATCTATAATTCCTATATGGGCTTCGTCCGCCGGAACAAAGGAGCCGATCTGAGCAAGGAGTACAATTAATCCTATTTGTCGCAGATAGACCGATTTACCGGCCATGTTCGGTCCGGTAAGCATTACTATTTGTGTCTCCTCGTTTGCCAAAGCGCAATCGTTAGGAGTGTACTTTTCCCCCGGCGATAGAATTCGTTCTACTACCGGGTGACGACCTTGAGTAATCGCAATCGTGTTGCTTTCGTCTATTGTCGGCTTCACATAGTTATATTGATCGGCGCACTCCGCAAAAGAGGAATAGCAATCGAGAATGGCTATCATCCTTGCGTTTTCTTGTATAGCCACTGTTTCGGCAGCGACCATATTTCTTATTTCATTGAACAACTGATATTCGAGATTCGCAATGTTATCTTCCGCGTTTAGTATCTTATCTTCGTATTCTTTCAGTTCGGGAGTAATAAAGCGCTCGCAATTAACGAGAGTCTGCTTTCGAATATAGTTCTCGGGTACTTTCTCTTTATGTGTATTACTAATTTCTATATAATAACCGAATACCTTATTGAAACCAACTTTTAAGGAAGATATTCCGGCTCTTTCTCTTTCGGTTTTCTGGAGATTTGCGATCCAGTGCTTCGCGTTCCCCGACATATCTCGTAGCTCATCCAATTCGGGACTGAAACCGGGGCGTATAATGCCGCCGTCCCCAATGCTTGCCGGAGGATTATCCACTATGGCTATTTCCAGCTTTTCAACAAGGTAGTTGAGCTCATCCAGGTTCCCGTTGATGTGGGAAAGGATTTCGGAATTAGCCTGATCGAGCAATTGTTTCAGCAGGGGAATCTTCTTCAAGGAAGATTTCATACTAACCAACTCGCGCGGATTCGCTCTGGCAGTGCAGATTCGGGAAATCAAACGCTCGAGGTCTCCTATTTCGCTAAGCTCGTTTTGAAGGTTTTCCCTAAGTGGTTTGTTCTTAACAAACTCATCTATCGATTCCTGTCTGCGGAGAATAGGGTTCAACTTCTTCAACGGAGCGGTAATCCATTTCTTCAAGAGTCGGCCACCCATAGCGGTTTCCGTCTTATCCAATATCGAGAAGAGGGAGCCTTCTTTGCCACCATCTTGCATAGTAAAGGTAATCTCAAGATTTCTTTTTGTAGCGAAATCGAGTATCATATAATCGGAAGGATTATACTTTGAGATCTTATTCAGATGCCCGAGATTCCCTTTTTGTGTTTCCTGCAGATAGTTAAGCACCGCGCCTGCAGCGATAATTCCGTCTCTAAGGTTTTCTACACCGAAGCCCTTCAATGTCTTGGTTTTGAAGTGATTCAGCAAAAGATCGTTGCCGAAGTCGAAATTATAGATCCAATCGTCAACTTTCGAAATCCTGATCGATTCGCTGATCCCTCTGATAATCGGCTCGAGAATGTTCCTTTGTTTTTTTGAAACCAACACTTCCGCCGGATTGATAAGTCCGAACTGTTCCTCAAGCTGAGTCTGAGGAATCTGATAGAGATAAAACTCACCGGTTGAAATATCGGAAAAAGAAAGTCCGGCCGTTTCGCCGTTGAGGTATATTGCCAATAGATAATTATTCTTCTTATGGTCGAGCAATTTATCGGAAAGAGCTACCCCGGGGGTAACCACTTCGACAACTTCTCTTTTTACGATTCCTTTGGCTTTCTTAGGGTCTTCCACTTGTTCGCAAACGGCCACACGATATCCTGCTCTTACCAATTTGGGAAGATAGGTATCTATAGCGTGGTGTGGGAAACCGGCTAAAGGAACGTGTCCCGCTTTTCCGTTAGCTCTTTTCGTAAGAGTAATTCCCAGTACTTTTGCAGCTATTTTAGCGTCATCGGCGAATGTCTCGAAGAAGTCTCCAACCCTGAATAAAAGAATAGTATCGGGATTACTTTCTTTTATTTTATAGAACTGCGTCATTAAAGGTGTTTCAGCCATGCGAATCCATAAAAATTCAAAACAAAAATATACCCTATATCCGCAATAATATCAATTTAAGGGGAATAAACATGGATAGATATTGCCTTTCTTTGGAAAATTATGAAAACTTTATCAAAATATCTCCAAATTAGCTATATTGAAAAAGCGTAATATTCCTTGTTAATCTAAATAGAGGGTCGAAAATGTTGAATAAGGATAATAATGACATATTAAACAAGGAGAGATCTGAAGAAGGACAACCATTGAAATATGAGTTTCATATTGCCGGATTTATCAGGAAGGAATATGAGCTTGCCAAGGAGCTTTTCTCCTTTAACGGAAATGTTGTCTTTGCTGATTTTCCCGCTGTTAGAAGTTTTGTCGCAAAAGTAAATGAGAAAAGAGAAGATCACCGGAAAATAAAGACCGGAGATGTTAACGCCGTAGGGTTAATAGATGAGATTTATCATTATCTGCTAAGCGAATATGAGAAAAATGTTAATCCCGGTGTGATGAAGAGAGCTTACGATAGTCTGTTGAAGAATATCGGAGATGAGAAGCTGAATAAAGTGCTGTTCGATTTTGTTAATATCTTTCCTCCGCTTGATGTCTATACCGGAAAGATC
This sequence comes from uncultured Ignavibacteriales bacterium, assembly GCA_942492055.1. Lineage (GTDB taxonomy): Bacteria > Bacteroidota > Ignavibacteria > Ignavibacteriales > Melioribacteraceae > CALODP01. Next base: position 564,729 of record CALODP010000015.1, read on the forward strand.
AGCACATTCGATTATTTGAATTCCATGAGTGGTGGCAAGTCGAACGAGATTATCACACTCGAAGAGATGATGTTGGTCTATTTCGCGAATTACAATTCCGCAGCCAAGAATGTAAAGGAATTGTATGATGATTCTTACCTGGAATATAAAAAGGAATATGAAGAAGTAGTAGCGTCCCTTAATAAATTCTTCGAAAAGGAGAAACCATTCGGGCCGGACAGACATGATCTCTTTACACTTTTCAAATCACCGATGGATGCCAATCCGAATAGTCTCGAAGATCAGTTGGAATATATATTTAATCGATGGGGAGTGATTCTTACAGATGAATTCCACAGGAAAATCCTCTCGGGGAAAGACCTTATCAAAGAAGATTTCTCTTTCGGAGGATTCGGCGGTGGAGATTTCCCTCTTATTGTGCCGAAATACAAAGGGGATTTTCTCGGTTCCGAAGGAGGAATACTTGGTAAGTCTTTGTTCGATTACGCTTCGGATAGTACCAAAGCCTACGATGAGCCGGAGCAATTCACCGAGGATATGGGGTGGATGCCACGTGTGGTTCTAATAGCCAAAAACGCTTATGTATGGCTCGATCAGTTGTCGAAAAAGTATTCCCGTCCGATAAAAAGGTTGGATCAAATACCTGACGAAGAGCTCGATCAGCTTGCCCGTTGGAATTTCAATGGCCTATGGCTTATAGGAGTTTGGGAAAGAAGTACGGCCTCGAAGAAGATAAAACATCTGATGGGGAATATAGATGCTGTTGGCTCAGCCTATTCTCTGTTCGATTATCAGATAGCCAATGATATCGGCGGCGAAGAGGCATACGAGAATTTGAACGAAAGAGCCAAAGCCAGAGGAATCCGCCTTGCCAGCGATATGGTGCCGAATCATACCGGTATCTTTTCGAAATGGGTACTTGAACATCCCGATTATTTCATTCAGTCTGATACTCCGCCGTTCCCTTCCTATAAGTTTACCGGCGAAGATCTTTCGGACGATAACAATTTTCAAATAAGGCTCGAAGACGGGTATTGGACCAAGAGTGACGCCGCGGTTGTTTTCCAGGTGATAAATAATAATACCGGAGAAATCAGATATCTTTATCATGGCAACGACGGTACTAATATGCCTTGGAACGATACTGCCCAATTGAATCTCCTGAAAGGGGAGGTGCGCGAGGCGGTTATTCAAAAGATTATGGATGTGGCAAAGAAGTTTTCCATCATACGTTTCGACGCCGCTATGACACTCACAAAGAAACACTTCTCAAGACTTTGGTATCCGGAACCGGGCAAAGGGGGAGATATCCCAAGTCGTGCCGATTATGCTCTTACCAGAGCCGAGTTCGATAACGCCTTTCCGGTAGAGTTCTGGCGAGAGGTTGTTGATAGAATGAATAACGAAATGCCCGATACTCTTTTACTTGCCGAAGCATTTTGGCTGATGGAAGGTTATTTTGTAAGAAGTCTCGGAATGCACAGAGTTTACAATAGCGCTTTCATGCATATGATGATGAAAGAAGAGAATGAGAAATATAGAGATCTTATCACAAATACTCTTGAGTTCGAGCCGGAAATATTGAAGCGATATGTGAACTTTATGAGTAATCCGGACGAAGAGACCGCAATCAAACAATTCGGGACGGATGATAAGTACTTTGGTGTGCTTACCCTAATGATTACTCTCCCCGGTTTGCCGATGTTCGCTCACGGCCAGATTGAAGGATATATAGAGAAATACGGAATGGAATATCAACGAGCCTATTACAACGAAACACCGAAAGACTGGCTTGTTGAAAGACACCAACGTGAGATATTCCCTCTGATGAAGAAGCGTTATCTCTTTAGCCAAGTGGAGAATTTCTGGTTGTACGATTGCATTGATGATTTTGGCAATATCAACGAAAACGTATTTGCCTATACGAACAGCATCGGTGATGATAAAGCTCTTGTTCTATATAATAATAAATATGATCAAGCCACCGGAAAGGTTACTATATCCACACCGAAATTAGTTAATAACGGCAATGATGGGAAAGATTCCAAACTGATTTCGATCTCTGACGCACTCGGAATTAAGAACGACGAGAATTATTTCTACATTCTAAAGGACGCGATTAGCAGAGAAGAATATATATGGAAGGGGAGTGAGGTAGCTGCCGGGATCCCTGTTCGACTTGACGGATTTAAATATAAGGTATTTACCGATTTCCGGGAAGTCTTTGATGTTACCGGTGAGTTGAACGAAATCCATAGGTACTTGAACGGCAACAGCGTGGAATCTGTGGAACGGTATTCTGCTCAACGAAAACTTGCCCCGATTCACGAAGCGGTAGAAAATCTTTTCATCGAAAAAGAATTGAATGCTCTTGTGAAGAATCTTGTTACGGAAATCAATACCGAATCGGCAATTGAAGAGGATATAAAGTTTACCTGGAATAAGTTCTATCTGTTGTTGGAAAAGGTCAAACAGTATTCTCAATCCGCAACCGACTCAAGAGCTATTTTGAATGGGTTTGCCATCGCAATGGAGAATGTGAAGGTTCTAAACTATCTCCTTCGAAAGAATATCTCCGTTAGAGATATTAAGATGTTACCACTATTCAGTGAAATTACAGTAGCCCGTAAGTCGAATTACAAAGAGAATCTGATGCTGCTATTGCTCCTAAATACTCTTACAAAGCTGGGAGAGTTGCTTGGTAACGGAGAGTCGTGGAGAGAACAAGGGGTTTTCGAAAAGTTACTTCTCGGAGATTCGATTGAGAAAATCCTTCATCGTTTGGGAAGAGGAACAATGGGGGTAAACCGTGAAATTACTCTCCTCAGAATTCTACTCGAGTATCAAGATAAACTCTTTAACATGATAGATGGTCCGGAAGAATTCCTAAAGCTTTCGGAAAAAGAGTTCAAGAACTTTATTGTTTCGCAGAAAGGGGAAGTAATCAGACAACTTTTTGATGATGAGTTCTTCAAAGCCTTTATTGGTGTAAACGAATATCAGGGAATACTCTATTACAGTAAAGAGAGTCTGGAAGAAGTAGCTAACTGGATGATGACAATAGTTATACTGAAATATTTGGAATCGGAATTCAGTAAAGTGGGCCTTGATCTTACGGAAGAGAATACCGGGAAAGAGACGAAGCTGCTGAACCAAATAGAGGAAGAAAAAGCAATTAAGTATATCGGAAAAGTGTTCTCCCTTTTCGATAGAATAAAGGGAGCGTCAACAAAAGCCGAATATCAGTTAACGAAATTAAAGAAAAACCTTCTAGAAAAATAGAATATCAGTTGGGCTGTTCCCAAAGGGCAGCTCAACATTCTCTTGTTATCCAGCCTAAATATCCTTAGATGACATTAATATTCCGCACAAAATACCTACATGGCATTAAAACAATCTATCTGTCAAGACACAAAGTATCTAAAGTAGAAGGGAGCGATGAAAAAGAGGTGAAAACCTTTAAGAAAGTCATCAAACCGGATAGAAATACTTTATGAGCCTAAAAAAAATGATTAATACTCAACTAAAATGTTGCATCAATGATTGTAGTTCCTTATAATCAAAATGGGAGAAAAAAGATTGAGGGCGAAGTAATAAATCTTTTTTCTTGCGACTTTCGTATTAGTGCAATAGAAATATCGACTAGATATCCACGCACAAAAATATAGATACATACTTATGGGAAATATTCTGGTAAGAAACGCTTCCTTCGAAGAGATGCCATTAATTATTCAAATGGCCGAAAGGGAAGGTTGGAATCCGGGTAATAGTGATCATGACTTCTTCTTTAGAGCTGATCCTAGCGGTTTTATTGTCATGGTGCATGATAATGAAATGTTGGGGTGTATCTCATCGATTGAGTATAGCAAAGAGTTTGGCTTTATCGGGTTTCATATAATTGCGGAACAACTCAGAGGGCAAGGCCTCGGGAGAAAGCTTCTTAATGTTGCAGTTGAAAGATTAGGAGAAAGAAACATCGGTTTGAATTCTCTTCCCGGTCTAAAAGAATTTTACGAGAAGAGCGGATTCAAGTTCGATCATAAGATAATCACCTTTAAGGGGGTGTGTGACGGAAAACTTGATAAGCCGTCTACTATAGGCTCACCTTTTTTACAACCTTTTGAGCTTCTGCACGAATTCGATACGAATCACTTTTTCTGTGACAGAAAAGATTTCATAATGAGCTGGCTTAATCAGCCTCAATCTCTGTTGCTCGGGAAAGTAGAGGAAAACAAGTATTTAGGCTATGGTCTGATTAGACCTGCAACGAATGGTTACAAAATTGCCCCTCTATTTGCTGACGATCCTGTTACAGCCAAAGAAATACTAAAGGCTTTGACAGGGCATTTTCCTGAGGGGACAAATTACTACATTGATATCCCGGAACCGAATAGTTCCGCTTTGGAAATAGCAGAAGAATTACGGCTAACCAAAGAAAGGGAGTACCTTAGAATGTACACCAAATCCTCCTCTAACAACTCTCTCGATAATATTTACGGTTACTCAAGTTTTGAGTTAGGATAAAGATTATCTCAAAATATGGGAAATAAATATATCAATTAACTAATAAGAGGGGGTTGTTATGGCATCACCTGAAGGGTTTATTGCATCTGTTGAAATGTGGCCGTTGAACTGGGCGCCAAGGAATTGGGCGGTTTGTAACGGTATGTTGTTAAACGTTCGTGATTTCGAAGCCTTGTTTTCACTACTCGGAACAACTTACGGAGGGGATGGTTATACTACCTTCGGAGTTCCCGATATGAGGGATCGTATTCCTATCGGTGCGTTCGGAAAGAGGATTGTTAGTCAAAGAGGAGGGCACGAATATATTACTTTGACCACAGAGAATCTTCCTTCCCATACACATGTGGCTGCGGGAATGGCTCAACCGAAAGCTTTTACCGGAAAAGGAACATTAACAAGTGATCCTACAAATAATTACCCGGGGGCACCGTCAACAGCAATATATGGTTCAACTCCGAATACTGAAATGGGCTCAAGTCCTATTACCGTAGCAATACAAAATGCCGGGGGAAATCAACCATTTCCGATTACACCACCTTATTTGGCTCTTAATTTCATGATAGCTTTGACGGGTATTTATCCGCCTAGGTCATAAACAGAAAATGAAAATATTATAAGGAGATAAAAAATGGCATCACCTGGCGATACTGGATTTGTAGCTTCATTGGAATTGTGGCCATTGAATTGGGCCCCAAGAGATTGGGCTATATGTAATGGAGCTTTAATGGAAATAGAAGAGCACACGACTCTCTTTGCTTTATTAGGAACAACTTATGGCGGAAACGGTATTTCGAACTTTGCCTTGCCGGATATGAGGGACAGAGTTCCTATGGGAGCCTTCGGAAATCGATATGTAGGTCAATATGGTGGTTATCAATCGATAAGGCTTCCGGAGCTTTATATGCCTTCCCACACACATGTTGCCACAGCGAGTGGAAAGCAGAAAGCCTTTACGGGAAAGGGTACACTTGTAAGTGATCCGACAAATAATTATTTCGGGGCACCTTCTACGGCAATTTATGGATCTACTCCTAATACAGATATGGGGGATATACCGGTAACAGTTAACGTAGAAGGAGCGGGGGGGAGTGCGGCATTTGAGCTGAATCCTCCTTATTTGGCTATGAATTTTATGATAGCCTTAACCGGAATATTTCCGGAAAGACCATAGAAAGAATTTAGGCGCTCTTTAGGGCGCCTTATAATTGAATATTTATCTGGAGGAATAAAATGGCATCACCGGATGGATTTTTAGGTTCAGTAGAGATGTGGCCATTGAATTGGGCACCAAGAGACTGGGCGATATGTAACGGGGCTATTATGCCCATTAAAGATAATGAAGCTCTTTTTTCTCTTTTGCTGACAACTTACGGAGGAGACGGGCAGTCAACTTTCGGACTTCCCGATATGAGGGATCGTATTCCGATTGGAGCTTTCGGAAGACGGTTTGTAGGACAGCGAGGGGGAAGTGATACTATTCGGCTAACATCGGATAATCTTCCTTCTCATACTCACAATGCCGCCGGAATTATTCAACCCAAGGCATTTACCGGAAAAGGGACATTGACAAGTGATCCGACAAATAATTATCCCGGTGCTCCATCTATGGCAATTTACGGTTCAACACCGAATACCGATATGGGGGAAAGCCCGCTTACTGTTACCATTCAAGAGGCGGGGGGGAGTATTCCTTTTCCTATTACCCCATCTTATGTTGCGTTAAATTTTATGATCTCTTTAAGAGGTGTTTATCCACCAAGGCAATAGGAGGTTGTTATGTTCAAAAAAGTATTGATTATGATAATTATCATGATCTGTTTTACAACCCATGCGCAAGTGATGACGATAGAATACGGATCAAGTTATAATGCGGTTGTGGGGGATAATAGTCCATGGAAGCCAGCAATAGTCTATGATTTTGGGGCCAGCACATACTATGTAATTAGCATGGAAGCAGCCTTTACCGGCGCGGAAAACAATATGGGATGGATGGTAACCCAATTTGGAACTACAACTCCAACACTTACACCTATTGGTGATTTAAGTGGTACTTTTAATTGTACTGATACAGAAGGGTGGACTACCATTAGTATCAACAGTGGAACGAGTATCACGGGAAAAGTTGCCTTTATAATTGAGACCACAGGAAATTACATAAGATGTGATCAAAGTGTAAGTAATAGCAACGGGGATTGGAATTATTGGCCAGGTGATGCGTGGTACCATTATAGTGATTGGACAACTGATGAAGTAAACGCGATAAAGGTAACTGTAACAACTGAAAATCCGGTTCCTGTTGAGCTTGTAGCGTTTAATGCAAAAGTTGATAAGAAAAAAATCAAACTTATCTGGACAACCGCGACCGAGAATAATAATTACGGCTTCGAAGTTGAAAGAGCTGAAAAGGGGAATTGGGAAAAGATAGGTTTTGTTCAAGGGGCAGGCAATAGTAATTCATCAAAGTCTTATTCTTTTGTTGATGAGGAGATAGCTGAAGAAAATATTGCTTATCGCTTAAAACAGATTGATTTCGACGGGAAGTTTAAGTATTCCGAGGAAATTGAAGTAAGCTCGCTTATTCCAAATAAGACACAATTAGAACAAAATTATCCTAACCCGTTTAATCCTTCTACGACAATAAGTTACATGTTGGCTGCGAAAGAGAATGTATCAATAAAGGTGTTTGATATACTCGGTAATGAAGTAGCAACACTTGTTAATGAAAATCATGAACCGGGGAAATATACTGTGGACTTCGATGCTTCGAAATTAAGTTCCGGAATATATTTCTGCAGATTGATTGCAGGGAGCAAAGTAAAGACAATGAAAATGCAATTGATTAAGTAGGTTTTTCATCAAGGTAGAAGTGCCTCTGGTTAGTGAAGGGCGGTATAGGAATCAATATTCGAAAATTCCGGTTCTTGTTCCGCTCTTATTTATTAATTCACCTAAAAGAATCAACTAATAGTAAATTGATATGAAAATAGAAGAGTATATGGAGCTGTGTCTCAATTTCGATTTGAAACTTCCGGCCGGGGAGTCGGGAGAATATAATCTAATTAGAAATGTTTATTTACCCGGAACTAAGTTAGCTGTAATTCCTAATAATTTTCAAAGTATGCTGATGGGGAATACCTTTAAGGAAGTATACATCGAAAATGATTTTGTCTTGTATGATCTGTTCCGTGGGAATGAACGAGTAATGACAAATTCACCGTTGGAAATGTATAAGCTGTACATACCATATTTGAGGGCTAAAGGGAATGTGTTTATTGGGGGCTACGGTATGGGAGTCCTTTCCCGTTTGATGTGTATGAAGGGGGAAGTAGAGAATGTTACTGCTCTGGAAATTTCTGAGGATATAATAAAATTATGTGGTGCTCAAGATGAAAAACTGGAGCTCTTGCAGTATGATTTATTCGAGTATCTCCGAAAGGAAGATATGAGTAAGTTCGATTATATATTTATCGATATACATATTTCGGGGGATAAGTTTTATCCGGAATGTTTAATACCTACAAGAACATTTCTTTTGGAGAACTATCCGACAGTTTCATTCGATTTTTGGCAGGAAGATATGTTGAAGATGAATCATCTTCGGATTCACAAGAAGGATTATCTTGTTAATGGGTATTAAATAATATTGTATCGTATGTTGTATATGAGCTGAAACAAAAAAGGCTACCACAATTGTGGTAGCCTTTCGTAAATATATTAAATATTACTTAACTAAGAGCATTTTCTTAACAGTAACATTTTTACCTGCTGTCAATCTATAAATGTAAGTTCCACTTGCTAATCTGCTAGCATTAAATGCTTTGAAGTGGTGACCAGCGTTCAAAGTTTGGTTGTTGATAAGAACAGCAACTTCCTGACCAAGAACGTTATAGATTTTCAAGCTTACTTTAGCATTTTCGGTTAAACCGAATTTAATGGTAGTAGTAGGGTTGAATGGGTTAGGATAGTTCTGAGCAACATAGAATTTCTCAGGAATCATATCTTCGGCGTCTTCAACACCAACTGTGTTATTAACTAAAGTAAATGAAATTGTATCAACGGAAGCGATAATGTTTTTGCTTGTAGAAGCTTTGGTTCTGAGACCAACTTTTACATCTAATTTATTATCAGCTCCTTTATCAGTAATCAATTTAACAAGTTCAGATCCTACAATCGTTTTTACAGTATCTTTATTACCGTCGTCAGAACCTTTCAACCAAATTTCGGTTCCTTCAGTATCAAGAGCATAAATCTGATAAATAAGAGAAGCATCTCCAACGATAACAGCAGGATGCCAAAACAATTTGTATTCTTCCGTAGGATCGGTAATTGTGATTGTTTTACCATCTAATTCTGTTTTAGTAGCATCTGTGAAATAGAATTCAGGATGAGGATCAACAGCAACACCTTGTTCGAAGTCGGTATAAGCACTAGGCATAACTTGATAACCATCATCTTTAGTTGTTGCTTTTGTGTACTGAGCAACAACACCAGTTACATTTACCGGATAAGTAGGTTCTGGTTGACCATCGATATCAGTATCTTTATCAACACGAACAGTCAATTCATTAATACCATCTGTAAATGTCATATTTTTTTCACTGTTTGTATCTGGCCACTCAGTAGTGGAAGCGATACCAAGAATTTTAACCAATGAACCTTCATAACTTTCCGGACTTTCTAAGAAAGCTTTAGCTGTAAGTTCTATCGGAGCAGGAACTGTAGCTTGTCCCATAACAGTAATAGGTTCTGAAGGAGTTATTTCGGTAAGGCCATTGAATTGTTTGATGAGACCTTTTACCATAATTCTGTCGCCAATATTAACAGAAGTAGAATCATCTTTATACCCATAAACATTTATACCAGCAGTTTCATCCTGAATATAAATACTAAGGTTATTTGAGCTTGCAGTGAAGTTAATAGTAGTAACGACACCGGCAATGGTATATTCATTATTCAAGTTGTCCGGAATAAAGTCCCCATCAGCGTCAACTCTAGCGTCAGCAATCGGAGTAAAATTGATTTTCTGAACATCAAGAATTACCATAGGAGTAGCAACCGGATAAGTTCCTCTAGGAATACCGGAATAGATAACTTCCAATTCAGGGTCAGAGTCAACGTTAGCAATGTTAACGATATCAGTTTGACCGGCACCAGGAAGAATTTCCTTATCAACAAGCTGAGTAGAGTAACTAGCTATATCTGCAATGTCGCCACCTTTATATTCAACTCTATAAATGGCACCATCATTACTTCTGGAACCAAATACTAAATCCATATAACCGTCTTGATCAATATCACCGGCTGCAGCACCATTTAATCTATCTGCACCTAATTCTGACAGATCAGCGATTTTTGTAGATTTCAAACCACCGTTCATAGGCTGAAGTAGATATACCCCACCTTTATTTCCTGCGGCCCATCCACCTACAACAATTTCTTTTGTACCGTCACCATCAATATCAGTTACAACAGAACCTTTGAACGAACCGAAACCACCGGCAATACCAGTTAATTTAGGCATTACTTGCCAAGCACCATTAACAAATTTGACGCCTTGAACAGACATGTCATTTGCGAATAAATAAGCTGCGTTATCCAATACTGCGATGTCCCATCTGTGAGCAGCGGATGAACCGGAAGCAGGGGACATAGCATCTTGATAATCCAAGATTGCCATAGGAATTGTCTCAGAAAGATTCCTGTGCACACCGGAGTAAACTATTTCCATAGCGTCGTCACCGTCTAAGTTTCCTATCGAAACTATATCAAGTTGTCCACCGGTAGCACCCATCAACTCTTGATCAATGATACTAGCTTCGTAATTTGCAGCGTCTGCAATATCTCCACCTTTGTATGCAACTCTTACAATAGAGTTATTCGGGGTAGAGGATTTTTCTCTTGTACCGAAAACAAAATCGATATTTCCGTCACCGTCAATATCTCCGGCATCGGCACCATTAAAACGAGTAACTCCTAAAGAAGAGCAATCGGCAATTTTAGTAGCAGCAAGAGTATCAGCGTCAGGCTGTAATAAATAAACAGCACCATTTCCTGAAGTTCCCCAAGCACCAACAACAATTTCTTTATTCCCGTCATTGTCAATGTCGACAACAACAGAACCTTTGAAAGATCCGCCAGGGAAAGGAGTAAAGGCTTTAGTAGCTTCGTAGGCAGTTCCGTTCCATTTGACAGGGAACAATTTGCCAGCACCATCAAAAAGATAAGCTGTATTTCCAACAACTGCTATATCCCATTTTGAACCGTTATCAACAGCAACAGTAGTACCACTTGCTTCAACAGTCCAAGTTTCTGATTCGTCGCCATTATCAGGAATATTATCAACAGAGATAATACCATAATTATATGCAGCTCCGTTTCTATCGGCAAAGATTAATTCTTCGGCATTATCTCCATCAATGTCTTCCAAAACCCATTTGATAGGTCTTACTTCAACTTTACCTTCGAATTCAGAAACGATTGTGAAACTAGCGTTAGGTTTGTAATTCCCATTACCATCATCAACTCCCATTACATCTGTACCGTCACCGGCAGCTTCAAAAACAACGATACGGGCAGGGTTTACATTGTCATCCCCTAAGAAGTTAACCGGACCCCAAATGATTTCAGATTTACCATCTTTGTCCCAGTCACCATAAGTAAGGGCTGGCCATGTATTTTGTTTAGGAACTATGTCAAGAGTAGCTTCCCAAACCAAATCCCAGTATGAGCCGTTCCATTCGTACTTGTAAGCTCTAGGGATTAATTCTTCCGCGCCATCTGACCAGTTTTGGTTGATAGCATAAATTTCTTTAAGACCGTCGCCGTCAAAGTCAACGCCGGAAATGATATTACCGAAACCACCAGGAGCATTTGCAGGAGCTTTGATTTCAGCAATTCTTGCAAAATGAGGAGTAACATTTTTACCATCAAATTCGATTGTCCAAGTTTCAGAGCCATCACCTGCGTCTGGGATGTCACTAACTGAGATAACACCGAATTGCATTCCGTATCCGGAACCCTGGCGATCAGCAAGAAGAAGTTCTTGTTTACCGTCATTATCAATGTCATTAGCTAACCATTTGAAAGGTCTCAAATTGATTTTGTCTTCACTGACAATAGACCATTTTGCGTTAGGTAAGTACTTTCCGCTTCCGTCGTCAACCCCCATTACGTCAGAACCGTCCCCTTTGGATTCAAAAACGACAATTCTTGCAGGATTAGGGTTAGCGTCGCTGGTAGCGTTAACAGGACCCCAAACGATTTCACCTTTACCGTCGCCATCAAGATCGGCCGAGGTAAGTGTCGGCCATGTGTTTTGGGCAGGGATATCAAGAGTTGCTTGCCAAACAACTTCCCATTTACCATTATTGTTTTCATACTTGAAGATTTTCGGAATCATTTCCTGAGGGTACTTTCCACTACTTCCGTCGCCCCAGTTATCATTTACCGCATAAATCTCAAGTTTTCCGTCTCTGTCTAGGTCAAGACCGGAAACGATTTCTCCGTAACCACCAGCTTCTGTTGTGTCAAGATTTACAACCGCACCGCGAGTAAATAAATCCTTCTGAGCAAAAGTAGTAGTACACAGAAAAGCTAAAGCTACGAAGGTAGCCGCTTTAAAGATACGCATCATGCCTCCTAATTATGTTAAGGAATATGTAAGATGTAATTAGTTAGTTAGGATTATTATCCCAGAGTAAAAGCTAGAAATGAAAATAATGAAAATGGAAGTAAAAAGCCCAACAAATTTAGTCGGGCTTTCATCTTTTTTCTTATTTAATAAGGGTCATTTTTTTTGTGAGGCAATTTGTACCGTCAGATACAGAATATAAGTAAATACCTGAAGCCATATTGGAGAAGTCGATATTAACTTTATGAGTTCCTGCTGAAAAACGAGTAGAGTTACATATAGTTGAGACTAATTCACCTGTAATGGAATAGATATTTATAGTGACATTAGAACTTTTAAGAATTCCAAATGAAATTGTAGTTGACGGGTTAAAAGGATTAGGGTAATTTTGTTCTAGAGTAAAAGATTCCGGAATTTGAGTTAAGTTACTTTCAACTGAAGTAATTGTTGGTAATGTTCCGGAATAAGACCATTTATCAATTGCCCAACCGTAATAAGACTGAGAATACATGTTTTTGTTTTCGTCAAAGCCTAGTTCATATACAGATGTATATCCGGATGCTAAACCATCCCCACCACTACTATATGAGGAATCGCAATTTTCGTAATTCCATTTAGCAACATTAAGAGTATCTAATATAGCGCCATTGTTTGGGTTTATAGCATAAATATTACCATATGGATATCCTGAACTACCGGCGAAATCTCCGTGAGAAGCCATAAATAGTATATTATTTTCATCTAGTAATTTTAGATCCCAAGGACCAACGATAAGTGTATCTGTATCAGTTATAATATCATCACTATATGTAAAGTTGAATCCTTCATTTAATACATAACCATTGGTAGCATCCCCTTCATAACAATAAATCTTTTTTTCGTCCCAATTTGAAACAAAGATTTTTTCTCCGTTTTCTGAAACGGCTATTCCTCTGGCGGTTCCGTTTACTGGCAAAGTAATAACTTGTAATGGATCAGCTGCTTCACCTGAACTCCATTTTGACTCATTTTCTGGAGCTTCATAGATCAGAATTTTACTTGCTGTATACTCATCACCTTGAGTTGTTACATAAACTTTACCATTATTATCAACATCAATTGCCCATAGAGAATCGATGACAAATGCGTCGTAATTTGTAGGCATTCTTAGAGGGTGTGAGTAAACAGAGTCTTCCATTTGTTCGAAAACCAAAATATTGTGAGCTTCATCGTTATTTGTTACAAACAAAAGATTTCCTTTAGCTGCAATATCTTTGGCGTCAGTCATAAAGACCTGATCAAACCCTGCCATCCATATTTGTTGCAAATCTCCGACAGCAGATGTTCCATATCCGTATGATCCTTGTCGACCATTTGTAGAGTCGGCATTTTTGTATCCTACTAAATAGGAAGAGGCATTGGTTACTCTGTTTACTAGAGCAACAAAATTGTTTTCACCTGTTACTGCAAAAGAAATTACGTTGTAGCCAGTACCATTGTCTGAATCGTCATGTGTCGAATATTGGCAAGTCCATTTACCATTAAATTCTTGAGCTGAAAGAGTTAAAGACAGGAACAAAGATAGAAGTATTCCTAAAAAGGAGTAACGGTAGATTTTGTTCATAATTAATCCCCTTGTGATTGTGTTATTATATTAGTTAGGCATGATGTTTTACAAGTTTGTAAAAATTAGCTTGAAAGTCAAGAAATTTAGTAAAGATCGAATAAAAATAATATTATATTAGTATCATAGAATGAGTTTAAGAACTTATGAAGTGAAAAATGAAGGAATACTTTACTAAATGAGAATAGTAACTAAAGAAAGTACGAGAAAATATATTTTGAAATTGGCTTTACCTGCTATTGCTGGTTTATCCTCGCAAATGATAGTATCCTTGGTTGATACAGCGATGGTTGGTCGTCTAAAAGATGCTGAGTACTCTCTTGCCGCCATGGGAATAGGAGTCTTGGCCACATGGGCCTTGATAAGTTTTTTTTCCAGTTTAGCAACCGGAACCCATGTATTAACTGCCCGTTGTTACGGGGAAAAGAGTTTTGGAAATTGCGGAAAAATATTGAATACTTCCTTGATTATTGCCTTATCCGTAGGACTTATTGTCGGAGTTGTCGGGGTATTATTTGCCTACGATATCGCGGATTTTTTCGCGGCAGATACTAAGGTTGGAGAATACGGAGGAGAGTATTTATTTTATCGCTTTATGGGAATCCCTTTGTTCCTAATCTCCGTTTCTTATAGAGGATTTTATTTCGGGATAGGAAAAACCAAAGTTTTTATGTATTCCGGAATTTTAACGAATTTTCTGAATATAATTTTTAATTATGTATTTATTTTCGGAGCTTTTGGGATTAAAGGAATGGGGCTAGCCGGTGCCGGATTAGGATCCTCCTTAGCCACATTTTCCGACGTCCTATTTTATTTAATCTATTCTTCATCAAAATCCCATAGAGAGAAGTACGGATATTTCCGTGAATTCAAATTATACAAAAATTATGCTGATGAGATTCGAAAGCTTTCTTTACCTGTTTCTTTCCAGAACGTATTTATTCTTGTAGCGTTTTTAAGTTTTGTGGCAATCACCGGATTAATTGGGACAAAAGAACAAGCAGCAAGTCAACTTGTTATTAGCGCCTTGTTTTTATCCATCATGCCATGTTTTGGATTTGGGATAGCAGCTCAAACTCTAGTTGGAAAAAGTATCGGCGAAAAGTGTGAGAAAAAAGCAAAATATCTCGGTTATGAAACGAGTAAATTAGCAACAATATATACCTCTGTCTTAGGACTATTGTTTGTCTTTGCCCCGAAAGCAATATTAAATATTATCACTGATGATGCTTCTTTGATCGAAGCGGCAGTACCAATAATTAAAATTGCCGGATTCGGGCAGATATTTTACGCAATTGGAGTTGTACTTGCAAACGGTCTTCAATCTGCCGGATATTCTCTCTATGTTATGTTGGCAGATATATTGGTAAGTTGGGTTTTGTTTCTTCCGCTTTCTTACCTATTCGGAGTTTATCTCGAGTGGGGAATTAAAGGTGCTTGGGGAGCCTTACCGATTTATGTAGTCTTATACTCGATTGCGATATACATAAAATATTATAAATCCGATTTTGTCAAGAATTAATAATAGTGAATAATATCTAAGCTTTGAGCTTGACAATATCGCTCTGAAAAGATATATTTCGAGCATGATTATGAGAAAAACAAATATCAAATCTTATTTCCTTATCTTCTCTTGTATAGCACTTACTATTTTTGCCGGGGCGCATATAAATAATTTATCTGTAGCCACGGAAGATGATAATGTTGTTATTTCATGGCAGTCCGGAGAAGAGACTAATCTCAAGGAATATGTTGTTGAAAGAAAATCTTCTGAAGTTAGTTTTTCCGAAATCGGGAGAGTAGCTCCGAAGGGTAGTTATTCTTTTTACAAATATTCTGATGAGAACGCATACAAAATCTCTAGTTCCTTTTACACATATCGTTTGAAAATTGTAGATAATGATAATACTGTTTCTTATTCTTCCGAAATGAGTGTTATTCATAAACCTAGTGCTGTAAAAAGAACATGGGGTAGCATTAAAGCCTTGTTCCGTTAATCGGAATCCTTCGTTTGTTTTCCACGTTTATGAAAAGATGATTTATGATAAAGTCAAAGTACCCTATTATTCTTGCGTCAAAATCCCCTAGAAGAAAAAAACTTCTCCGTCAAATCGGACTCGAATTTAAAACGATGACAGCTGATGTTAATGAGGAGTTTATTGATGGTGAAAATCCTGTAGATACTGTTAAGAGGTTGGCGGTAGAAAAATTAAAAGCCGCTGAAGTAATCGAAAAATCGGGAATAATTATTTCTGCGGATACTATTGTAGTGCTCAATGGAATAATAATTGGAAAACCAAGAGATGAAAATGATGCTGAACGAATCCTTTCGGCACTAAGTGGTAATACACACCAAGTATATACTGGCTTTGCTATTAAAAATATTGAAAAAAACAGCTTGGTAGTTGATTACGAGCAAACAGATGTTACATTTAGAAGCCTTGCGCCGGAGGAAATAAGTGAGTACATTTCTTCGGGAAGTCCAATGGATAAAGCCGGGGCATATGGTATTCAGGATGATTACGGAGCGGTTTTTGTTAGTAAAATTGAGGGATGTTATTATAATGTTGTGGGATTACCTTTGGCAAAATTGTATTCTCAGTTAAAAAGGATTGCGTAATTGCTTGAAAAAGTAAAAAAGAATATTTTTCTTTCTCTGGCTTTAGCGGCTATAATATATCTTGGCTTTTCTCTTTATGCTGATTACACTTCTGTTGTTTCTTCTTTTAAGAGTTTCAACTGGGTATTTTTCCCAATCGTGTTATTTCTTGCTTACCTCAATTACGTTTGCCGATTTTTAAAATGGGATTATTATTTACGTATTCTAAATGTAAATATTAGCAAGCGGAATTCTTTTGACATATTTATGTCCGGATTGATAATGGGGGTTACTCCCGGAAAAGTAGGGGAAGTTCTCAAATCTTTCATGGTGAAGCAGATCGATGGAACTCCTGTTCATAAGACTGCGCCAATAGTTTTGGCTGAACGAATAACTGATTTTCTCTCATTGATATTTATAGCAATTATCGGAGCGATTGTTTACGGTTATGGAATAATTATCGTAATTATTATACTTGTGTTGCTTGTCTTTCTTATTTTCGCTTTGACAAACAGAAAAATTACAGAATCTATTTTACTATTCCTTTCAAAATTTTCCTTTCTCAAAAAACACATCGAAAAAATTAAAGGTGCATACGATAGCTCATATATTTTATTAAGTGGGGAACCATTAATGAAGATGTTCGTGTTAAGTCTTATATCATGGTTCTTTGAGTGTATGGCCTTTTACGTAATTCTAAAAGTCTTTCAATTGGATGCTGAACCTCTATGGAGCGCTTTTATATACTCCTTTTCTATGATTGTCGGATCAGTAACAATGCTTCCGGCCGGTTTGGGAGTAACAGATGGTTCATTAACATTTTTGCTTACATCGGCAAATATTCCTATTGAAATAGCTGTGGCCGCTACATTTATTATTCGCATGGCTACTCTCTGGTTTTCTATTCTGGTAGGAGTAATAAGTGTTGTTATATACCAAAGAAGAATGGGTAAAATAATAACAACATAACAAGCAGAGAGGGGATTATGTCAGCTTTCAAGAAAGTGATTGTCCCAAAGAACGGAGAGAAAATCCGGTTACACAAAACTGAACTGATCATTCCTGACTTTCCAATCATTCCATTTATCGAAGGGGATGGTATTGGCGGAGATATTTGGAAAGCTTCCCGAAAGGTTTTTGACGCCGCTGTTGAAAAAGTATTCAAAGGAAAAAAGAAAATTGCCTGGATGGAAATATATGCCGGGGAGAAAGCTATTGATGTCTATGGAAAAAATCAGTGGTTGCCGGATGAAACAATCCAAGTGATTAAAGAATATTTTGTGGCAATTAAAGGTCCACTTACAACTCCGGTTGGGGGGGGGATAAGAAGCTTGAATGTTTCATTAAGGCAGTTTTTGGACCTCTTCGCTTGTGTCAGACCTGTCAGATTTATTTCGGGAACTCCAAGCTCATTAAAAAGACCTCAGGATTTGGATGTTGTTATTTTTAGAGAAAACACGGAAGATGTATACGCCGGAATCGAGTTCAAAGCCAAAACAAAGGAGGCAAAGAGATTAATTGAATTGCTAAATAATGAGTTTGGTAAATCAATACGATTAGACTCAGGTATTGGGATTAAACCTATGTCCAAATTCGGAACGGAACGGCTTGTGAAAAAAGCGATTGAATATGCCATTAAAGAAAATCGGAAAAGCGTAACGCTTGTGCACAAAGGAAATATTATGAAATTCACTGAAGGGGCCTTTGCCGATTGGGGCTATAAAACAGCTGAAAAATACTTCCAGAATGAGACAATTAGTGAAAAAGAAGTTTACGAAACTTACGGCGGAAACATTCCCGAAGGAAAAATTGTTATCAAAGATAGAATTGCAGACAGTATGTTTCAACAGGTCATCCTTCGTCCGGGTGAATATGATGTGATAGCTGCACCAAACCTAAACGGAGATTATCTGTCAGATGCGTGTGCAGCTCAAGTTGGTGGTTTGGGAATGGCTCCGGGAGCAAATATCGGTTACCATATTGCACTATTTGAAGCGACTCATGGAACCGCTCCGAAGTATGCCGGATTAGATAAAGTAAATCCATCGTCACTAATTCTTTCCGGTGTGATGATGTTTCGTTATATTGGTTGGAACAAAGTAGCTGATAAGGTTGAACAAGCTATTAGGAGAACAATTAAATCCAAACTGGTTACATACGATTTAGCGCGGCAATTGGCTAATGCGAAAGAACTGAAATGTTCCGAATTTTCTGAGGAAATTATAAATAATATAACATAATCCGATTTTAGGTGTTGTATTATCTTGATTTTAGTTTCACCTGTTATTATTTTTATAAAGTTTTAATCAATTCAAAGAGGAGGTTGTCATGGCAAATGATAATGGAGTAGGAAAAGGTTTATTGGTCGGTTTTTTAACCGGTTCAGTTGTAGGAGCTGTAGTTGCATTATTGTACGCTCCGAAATCAGGTAAAGAGTTGAGAAGTGATATAAGAGAGAAATCGGAAGATTTTCTTAACGATTCCGAAGAGTATCTTGAACAAGCCAAGGTTAGAGCTAATCAGATAATTAATGACGGAAAGAAAAAATCTGAAATGCTTGTTGCCGACGCAAAAGAAAAAGTTGACGCTTTGTTGGACGAAGCTGAAAAAATATTGGATAACGCAAAAGTTAAAACCGGTGATTATATTGCTTCCGGAAAAGGAAAAATTGAGAAAGAGAGTGATAAGATTAAATCAGCGATTAAGGCTGGAATTGATACTTATAAAGACGAAAAAGTATCAGATGAGGAAGCGGAAAAGGCTTAGTGAAAAACTCAAAATATAAGTGAAAATAAAATATGACTGTAATTGATGTACTATTAATAATTCTTCTTATAATTGCTTCAGCGTTGGGGATTTACGTGTTTATTGTGTTGAGAAACGTAAATTCCGCAGTCACCACTATGCAGGAAGATATGAGCCAAATTGTTCAAAAGGCACTTCCTGTGCTTGATAACCTCAAAGAAGTGTCTGAACACGCTATTAACATTTCCGCCAAAACCGACAAACAACTTACCGATTTAAGTAATCAAATTGATAATATAAAGACCAGAGTTGCGAAATACTCTGGTTTTGGCGAAGCTGTATCTCAGGAGAATCATATATTTAGTTTTGTTAAAAATTTAAAAGCATTTGGGAGGGGTATATCAAAGTTTTTTGCAGAAATTAGAAACAAATAATTACTAAACCAGGTAATATCAAAGGAGAGTAAAAAATTGAAAGAGTATAATCCAGAGTCCATAAGGAATTTAGTTTTCATTGGCCATAGTGGTAGTGGAAAAACCTCCTTATCCGAAGTGATATTATTTAAGTCAGGTGAGATTAATCGAATAGGTAATGTTGACGAAGGAAACACAACATCCGATTATAACGCAAACGAAATAGAAAGAAAGATATCTATTGCGGCTACACCGCTTCATCTAGATTGGAAAAACACAAAAATTAATATACTTGATACACCGGGGTATTCCGATTTTATCGGGCAAGTAGCCGCGAGTGTTCATGTTGCAGATACTGCTGTTGTGGTTGTAAAAAGTGCGGAAGGTGTGGAAGTTGGTACTGAAGCTACATGGGATTATGTGAAGAAAAGCAATGTTCCGGGAGCTGTTATCGTTAACAAGATTGACAATGAGCATTCCAAATTCAACGATACCGTTGAGATGATTAAGGACAGATTGAGTTCAGATGCTACCGTAATTGCTTATCCGAAAGGAGAAGGAGTCAACTGTAATACTGTAATCGATTTAATAAAAATGAAAGAGATTACTTACGGTGATCCGACTTCAAAAGAAGCTAAAGAAGCGGATGTAACTGATCCTGATGCTGAAGCATTGAGAGAAGAATTAATTGAAAAAATAGCCGAATCAGATGAAGCTTTAATGGAAAAATTCTTCGAAGAAGGAACCCTTTCTGAAGAAGATATTCAAAAAGGCTTGAAGGAGGCGATTATTAATGGCTCTATTGTTCCTGTTTTTGCTATGTCTGCAAGTAACGGTGTTGGAATTAATAACTTCTTGGATTTTGTTGCAAATTATTTCCCTGCTCCTAGTGAAAGACCAAAGATGAAAGCAATAATGAAAGGAACTGACGAGGAAGTCGAAGTAGCGGTTGATCCGAATGGCGAACCTGCTCTTCTGGTATTCAAATCTTTGTCTGAAGCTCATGTCGGGGAGATGTCAATCTTTAAAGTATATTCCGGATCCGTATCAGCTGGAATGGATCTTGTCAACACCAGTCGTGATAAGTCGGAAAGAATGGGACAGATATATGTATTAAATGGCAAGAACAGAAAAGAAGTTGAAAAGCTGTCTGCCGGCGATATTGGTGCGGTTGTAAAATTAAAAGATACTCACACTGGAAATACTCTTGTTTCTAAGAACTACTCCGTTGAATTAGATAAAATTAATTTCCCTAAAGCTGTCATACGTGGCGCGGTTAAGCCAAAAGCCAAAGGGGATGAAGATAAAATATCTTCCGGATTACACACGGCTCACGAGGAAGATCCGACTCTTACAACTCATTTTGATCCTGAACTCGGTCAGACTATTATTTCCGGACAAGGGGAAACTCAGCTTTCTTTGGCTGTAAAGATGTTGAAAGACAGATACAAAGTTGAGGTCGATCTTATTGAGCCAAGAATTCCTTACCGTGAGACGATCAAAGGTATGTGTGAAGATTCCGAGTACAAACACAAGAAACAATCAGGTGGTAGGGGACAGTATGGTCATGTACACTTAAAATTGGAGCCACAACCACGTGGAGCAGGTTTTGAGTTTGTTAACGCTATCGTTGGTGGTGTTGTTCCTGGAAGATTTATCCCAGCTGTTGAAAAAGGTCTGAATGAGATCTTGGTAAATGGAATTTTGACCGGAAGTAAGGTGATAGATGTTAAGGTTACTCTTTTTGACGGTACCTTCCATAATGTGGATTCCGATGAAGTCTCTTTCAAAATTGCTGCTTCACAGGCTTTCAAAAAGGGTTTTATGCAAGCAAAACCTGTTTTGTTAGAGCCAATATATAATATTACCGTAAAAGTACCCGAAGAATGTATGGGAGATGTAATGGGTGATATCTCCGGGCGAAGAGGAAAGATTCAGGGGATGGATGCTGAAGGTCCTTTCCAAATTATCAAAGCAAAAATACCTTTGGCTGAATTGTATAAGTATTCCACTCAGCTGCGAAGTTTAACTTCCGGTAGAGGTGTTCACTCCAGAGAGTTTTCTCACTATGAGGAAGTTCCGAAGGATGTTGAAGCCAAGGTAATTGAAGAATACCAGAAATCAAAAGAAGAAGAATAATTGAAATAAACCCAGTTGAGGCGGGAGCAATAGCTTCCGCCTTTTTTATGTGAGGACATTATTATGGAAAAAATGTGGTCACCATGGAGATCGAATTATATCGAATCGTTTAAGACCAAAGAGGAAGATGAAAAATGTATTTTTTGTGGAAACAAAAAGGTGGATCTTGAAGATAACAATTCTCTGGTAGTTTACGAGGGGCAAAAAGTTTTTATTACAATGAATTTATATCCCTATAATAACGGACATTTGCTAATAATTCCCAAAAGACATCTTTCGGATATTACAGCTCTTACGGCAGAGGAGAACATCGAGATAATGAATCTGCTACAACTATCGGCAAAAGCTATCACCGAAGTTATGAAACCTCACGGCTTTAATATAGGGGCTAATGTAGGTAAAGCAGCCGGAGCAGGAATCGATCAACATCTTCATTTTCACATTGTTCCTCGCTGGAATGGAGATACGAATTTTATGCCTACTTTGGGAGAAGTTAAGGTAATTTCTCAAGATCTTTTGGTGACGAAGAAAAATTTAATAGAAGCTTTTGAAAAGCTAATTTGAATTCGATAATTGTTTTCATTTAATTTGCAAGTCAAGTTAATATGATATAGAAGGATGAATTAATGGATAACAAGTTTGAAGCGTTAGAACCGGTAAGAGTTGAGGCTCTTGACGAAATTTTAGGGAAGCCGTTTAATGTTCTGGATGACGGATTTATCAGGGTTATTGACTATATGGGTTCCGATCAAGCTATTGTTCAAGCGGCCAGAGTTTC
The DNA here is from genome assembly GCA_942492055.1 of uncultured Ignavibacteriales bacterium. GTDB lineage: Bacteria > Bacteroidota > Ignavibacteria > Ignavibacteriales > Melioribacteraceae > CALODP01. Next base: position 587,160 of record CALODP010000015.1, read on the forward strand.
TTATGGTTCAGGGACTAAACAATCTCGTCAAGATAGAGGTTTAATCAGATATTTATTGCGTAACAGACATACATCTCCTTTGGAAATGTGTGAAATAAAACTTCACATACGTATTCCTATGGATGCATGGAGACAATGGATCAGACATCGTACCGCAAGTGTTAACGAGTACTCAACCAGATATTCAATTGCTATTGATTCGGCAATGAAAACACTTCCCGGTGAATGGAGAGTTCAGGCAACTTCCAATAAACAAGGAAGTGACGGTTATTTTGAAGACAAGTTGGGAAAAGATCTCACGGAAGAAGAAAATAAGCTTCATGAAATGTCGAAAGAAGTTTATAATAGACGAATTGAGGCTGGAGTAGCTCGCGAGCAGGCCAGAAAAGATCTTCCTTTGGCTACTTATACCGAAGCCTATTGGAAAATAGATCTTCATAATCTATTACACTTCTTAGCTCTAAGAATGGATTCCCATGCCCAATTGGAAATTAGAAAATATGCCGAAATTATAGGGAATGAGATTGTAAAGAGATGGGTACCATATACATGGGAGGCTTTTGAGGATTACATCGTGAATTCGTTCTCTGTATCCCAGTTCGAAACTGAAATTCTCGGTAAACTATTTAATGGGGATATGGAAGGTGTTAAAGCCAAAGCAGAGGAATTGGGTTGGTTGAAAAAGAAAGATGATGGTAGTTTAGTCACCGCAAACGAACGGATCGAATTCGAGAATAAGCTCAAAAAAATGAATATAGAAATTCCTTGGTAAAATGAATTTTTTATTGCTTTCTCCGGTTTTGTATTATGTAATATTCAAACCGGAGAAAGCAATGAGACTAATATTATTCTCTTTTTTTTTGAGTTTTGTGTTTTCATCATGCAGGGATAATATTCCCGAATTCATCGATTCTGAGGAGGGAGCTTCTTTGAGTATCTATTCTGTACCTCTGGGAGCTAGTATTTTTATCAATTCCAAGTACTCTGGTGAAGAAACTCCTGCTTTTATTGCTAATCTGGAATCAGGGAACAATACGGTTTTGTTGAAAATGGAAGGGTTCGCTGACACAACTTTCTCGGTAAGATTGAATGAAAGCCAAACGAAGTATGTTTCCGTAATTTTATTAAAAGAAAAATAATATTGTGAAAATCATTATCATCGCAGCAATATCTGAAAACTATGTAATTGGACGTAACGGCAAAATTCCGTGGCATTCTCCTGAGGATTTGAAACTCTTTAAGGATACTACTCTGAATTTCCCGATTGTAATGGGGAGGAAAACTTTTGAATCGATTGGGAAAATATTACCTGATAGATTAAATATTGTTATCTCCTCTCGAAAGCCATCAATTCAATCCGACACTCTTTTGTTTTTTAATTCTATCGAAAAAGGAATCTCTTTTCTTAAGAGACGCTTTGAAAAATGCTTTATAATTGGTGGCGAACAAATTTACAAAGAATCTTTCGAGTTGGCAGAGGAGCTATTCATTAGCCATTTTCATATTATTTGCGAGGGTGATAGATTTTTCTCAAAGATTGATAAAATGAAATGGGTATCTTTCTACGAAAAAAAATATGAAGATTTTACTCATAGCAAATATAAAAGAAAAAATTGATTAGAATATTTACTATTTTTGTGACTCAAAAAAACTCAAAACATTCCGTCGACCCAAATGAAAGATAAAATGATAAATATATTACCGGATCACATTGCGAATAAGATTGCAGCCGGAGAAGTTGTTCAAAGGCCCGAATCGGTTTTGAAAGAATTGCTGGAAAATTCAATTGACGCAAATGCGAGAAATATTGATGTAATTATCAGAGATGCCGGGAAAACCCACATTCAAGTGGTTGACGATGGCGACGGAATGAGTGAATCCGATGTAGTTACCTCAATTGAGAGGCATGCTACCAGCAAAATTGTTTCGGTGGAAGATCTCGAAGCTATTAGAACTTTTGGGTTCAGGGGAGAGGCCTTGAGCTCCATCTCCTCGGTAAGCAAAATCGAAATTAAAACCGAGAGATATTCCGACGAATTGGGCACTTGTCTGAAGTTTGACGAAGAAAACGGCGTTGTAATTGAAAAAGGATCCTATTCAAAAGGGACCTCGGTCTCAGTAAAAAATCTATTTTATAATACTCCTGCTAGAAGAAACTTCCTAAAATCGAATACAACTGAACTTAAGCACCTTGTTGAAACTTTCAAGAAAACTGCGCTGAGTCATCCTCAAATTGGCTTCAAGTTTTGGAATAATGATGAGTTGATTTACGATTTTCTTCCCGCTAATCTTGATGAGAGAATTGAAAAGATTTTCAAAAAGGATATTTTCGATTCACTAGTTGAGGTAAATGAGAATACTGAGTTTCTAAGTGTAAACGGCTTTGTTGCAAAACCTACTTATCTAAGGAAAAGCAAAGGGGAGCAATATCTTTTCATAAATAGCAGATATGTTTCAAGTAAAGTGATAAATCATGCGGTCTATTCTGCTTATGAGAATATTTTGGACAAAGGGGAATATCCCTTTTTTGTGCTTTTTCTTGATCTGGATCCAGCCGAAATTGATATAAATGTGCATCCTTCTAAACTCGAAGTGAAATTTGAAGATGAAAAAGGAATTTACACTTTTGTGAAGGCTGTTATAAAAAAATCTCTCGGTAGATACGATCTTGTTCCGAATATTCAATTTGCCGAAGCTAATTCAAGTGATGGGGAAAAATTGTCTCATACTTATAAAGGAAGTTCGAAGAAAAATGATTTTTCAGATCGTCCTAATAAGAATGTTTTCCCGAATCTGGAGAGAGATAAAAAAAGTATTTTTAGCGAAAATGATATCAATCTTCTCTTCGAATCTCTAAATGAAGATTTAAATATAAAATCCCCCGACGGAGAAGTTGAGCACCCTTTCGATACTTCAAAGACAAAAGAAGTATATCATGAGGGGACAGAACAGAAAGAGACCAAAAAGGCCAAATCGAATGATTCCTCTTTTATTGTATCCTTACACAATAAATATATTCTTTCGCAGATAAAAAGCGGATTGATGCTTATAGATCAGCACGTAGCTCACGAAAGAATTTTATATGAAAAAGCTATTAATTCCTTTGGAATGAATATGCCTTTTTCGCAACAATTGCTATTCGAACAGGCTGTTAGACTTGATCCTGCCGATATCGAATTGATAAAGGAAATCGGTCCCTATTTGATGCAACTTGGTTTCGAAATTAAACTTTCCGGCAAAAAAAATGTTATTATTACCGGAGTTCCTTCGGACGTAAAGATTGGTTCCGAAGCGGATATTCTGATGGAAATTATTAATCAGTACAGAGAGTATGAAATCGAGCAAATGCCCGACATCACCGATAGATTAGCTAAGGCATATGCTTGTAAGGCGGCTATAAAAGCAGGGGATAAACTTTCGGACAATGAAATGAGAATTCTTGTAGATCAGTTGTTTGCGACTTCAATGCCCTATGTTTGTCCTCACGGAAGACCGATAATAATAAAGATTTCTCTGGACGAACTTGATAAAAAATTCGGAAGGTAATTTTCTTTCTCCTCTACCAATCCTTCCGACGCAATAAATATTTTCAGAGCATCAGGAGGGGAGTAATGGGTCAATTCTTATCTAATAATGAACTTTCCAAAAGTGATTTGGGAGCCGATCGAAAAATTTCCAAATATACTTCGGTTTCCGGCGAAGATATTCAACCTTTATACACACTTGACGATTTTAACCCGAATGATAAATCAATCGGTAAACCCGGAGAATATCCATTTACTCGTGGCATTCATTCAAACGGTTATCGTGGAAAGATTTGGACTATGCGGCAATTTGCGGGTTTCGGGTCTCCGGAGGATACCAACAAACGGTTTAAGTATTTGTTGAAAAACGGGCAAACAGGATTATCAGTTGCATTCGATTTGCCAACTCTGATGGGGAGAGATTCTGATGATGAGTTTAGTGAAGGGGAAGTAGGCATTTGTGGTGTTGCCATCTCTTCTTTGGAAGATATGCAGATTTTATTTGATAAGATTCCATTAGAAAAGGTATCTACCTCCATGACAATAAATTCTCCCGCCGCAATGATTTTTGCGTTTTATCTCGGGGTGGCCAAATCACAAGGCGTTTCCTTCGATAAGCTTAGAGGAACTTTGCAGAATGATATTCTAAAAGAATATATTGCTCAAAAGGAATATATCTATCCGCCAATCCCTTCTATGAGAATAATTACAGATATGATTGAGTTTTGTTCTAATGAAGTTCCTCAGTGGAATCCCATTTCGATAAGCGGATATCATATCAGAGAAGCCGGTTCTACGGCAGTGCAAGAATTGGCCTATACACTAGCTGATGGCTTTGCATATATCGAAAGTGCTTTGGAAAGAGGTTTGGATATTGATAATTTTGCACCACGTCTTTCATTCTTTTTTAATTCACATTTAGATTTCTTTGAAGAAATTGCTAAATTTAGAGCTGCGAGAAGGATTTATTCGGAACGATTAAAAGAAAAGTACGGTGCCAAAAATCCTCGCTCGATGTGGATGAGATTCCACACTCAAACAGCCGGTTGTACCCTTACGGCACAGCAACCGGAAAATAATATTGTACGAACAGCCTATCAAGCTTTGGCGGCAGTTTTGGGTGGAACTCAATCTTTGCATACTAATTCGATGGATGAAACTCTAGCTTTACCGAGTGAGAAAGCCGTTAAAATTGCTCTTCGTACTCAACAAATTTTGGCTTATGAAACCGGTGTGATAAATACAGTTGATCCTCTGGGAGGAAGTTTCTATATAGAATCATTAACTGAAAAGATGGTGGTTGAAGCTAACAAAATTTTCGATGAAATTGATATGTTCGGAGGTGTTGTTCCTGCACTTGAGGCCGGGTATTTTCAAAAAGAAATTGCCGGTGCTGCATATCGATATCAGAGGGAATTGGAAGAAAAAGTGAAATTTGTTGTGGGAGTTAATGATTTTATCGAGTATGATGAGAAAATCGAGATCCCGATTCTGGAAATCTCTCCGGAAGTTGAAAAGAAACAAAAAGCTCGATTACAAGAGCTGAAGTCTAATCGTAATCGAAAAAAAGTCGAAGAGTCACTTGGGAAAATTTCTGTAGCTGTAACGGAAGGACGAAACATTATGCCTCCTTTTATCGAGGCCGCCGAGAATTCGGTTACTCTGGGCGAGATGGTAAATCAATTAAAAATACATTTTGGTACATACGAAGAAACATCAATCTTTTGAGCATGAAAAACTTTATTCTTTTGTTGCGCCCTTCGAATTGGGTGAAAAATATTTTTGTTCTGGTTCCGTTGGTATTTTCTAAAAATCTTACTAACTCGGAATTATTTTTGGAAGCAACTGGGGCTGTAATTGCTTTTTGCTTTCTTTCAAGCGCTATTTATGTTTTGAATGATTATTACGACACTGAGAAAGACAGACTTCATCCGATTAAAAGAAACAGACCTTTTGCTTCCGGTGTATTGGATAAAAGGAATGCCTTTTGGCTAATTCCTGTTTTGCTAATTCCCGTAGTTCTTATTTCTCTTTTTCTACCTTTCCGTTTTGGGATTATTCTGGTTTTATATGGGGTGATTAACTTTCTATATAGTTCTCTTTTTAAGCAAGTAGTAATTTTGGATATCATGTGTGTTGCCTCCGGATTTATGCTTCGGGTTATTGGAGGAGCATACGCTATTGATGTTTATGTTTCAAGTTGGTTGATACTTACCACATTGTTTCTATCTCTTTTTCTGGCTATTATGAAACGAAGATCGGAAATAGAAATTGTTCAAACTGGTGCTACCAGAGCTGTATTGAAAGATTACTCTCTTGAATTTATTAGCCAAATCTCAGGTATCTCTGCTGCGGGGGTTATTATTTGTTATGCCCTATATACGGTTGCCGAGAAAACAGTAGCTGAATTTCATTCTGAGAACTTGGTATTTACAACTATTTTTGTAGTATTCGGGTTGTTCAGATATATGTTCCTTGTCTATTCTGATAATAAGGGAGAGAATACTCTTGACGCGCTTCTATTTGATCTTCCTTCTGTGATTAATGGTGTACTCTACGTAATTACGATTCTATTAATAATTTATAATTCGTTATGAAAAAACTTCTTTGCTCAATATTGATAGGACTTTTGATGATTGGCTGTTCCGCCGGTGAATTGTCAAAAAGAAAAAGTGAATCCGAAGAGAAACTCAAAGAAATATACATTCCGGATTTACGAATGGATATTCTAAAGCTCCATAGTTGGGTAAATCTGATGCCGGGAACCAAGTCAAGATTTCATATTACAGGTAGCTTACTGGTAAAAAAGGATTTCAAATACGATCTTAACATGATCGAATTGAAAAATATCAAAATCTTTCAAAAAAACAGACTGATTTTCACCATAAAGCCGGAAGTTATCATTAACAAAGATAATAGTAATGCCGACATGGTGAATTTCGTTTTTTCTACTATAAAGGGATTATTTCTGAAAAGTAATTTTAATTCCGGAATCCCTGTCGATGTTGAATTTATTTTTTATGACGGGGAAAATGATTATTCTTACATAGTTGATAATGTTAAAGTAGACGAGGCTCATTAATTTATGACTCTTGATATATTGGGGCTGCTTGCCCTTCTTCTTCTAAGTGGTTTCTTTTCTTCTTCCGAAATCGCATTTGTTGTTTCGAATAAAATTAAAATCGAATTGCGCGCCAGAAAAAAAAATCTAGCCGCAAAAAACGCTTTATATTTTATAAATAAGCCACAGCATTTTTTCTCGACAATACTCATCGCGAATAATATACTGAATATCGCTTTCGCTTCTTTGATTACTCTCTTTTTATCGAAGACATTCGGGTACGGGGATTTTTCTATCCTTATTATTTCAACAGTTCTTCTGCTTTTGATAGGAGAGCTTATTCCGAAATATCTGGCGAGAGAATTACCTGACAGATTTGTTTCATTTTGTTCAACCCCAATTCGATTGGTTTCTTTTGTACTTTTCCCCTTTGTTAAGTTGACATCTTCTATTGCCTCGGCCTTAACGCATACTGAGAATATCAATGAAGAAAACATTTCACGATTATTCGATAGGGAAGATATTCAAAGATTAATTAGTGAAAGTAGTGACGCCGGGAAATTGGATGAAGCTCAAACCGACGCCATTAGTAAAGTTATAGATTTGGGTGATCAAAAAGTGTATGAAGCGATGACTCCCAGAACCGATATTGTCGGGGTAGAAATAAATTCATCTCTTGAAGAACTCAGACATGTTTTCATTGAATCGGGGTATTCAAAAATTCCTGTATACGAAGATAGCATGGATAATATTAAGGGTTATGTCCATGTCTATGATCTCTTTATTAATCCGGAAAATCTACAGAGTATTATCAGAGATATCTATTTTGTTCCCGATACAAAAAAGACTTTGGAAACCCTTAATGAATTCTTGGCGCGAGGAACCTCAATGGCTGTGGTTGTAGATGAATTCGGTGGAACAGCCGGTGTTATTACCGTTGAAGACATTATAGAGGAAATGGTAGGGGAAATAAAAGATGAATACGATGTTGATGATGTTATTTGTAAAAAAACAGATGCGAACGCTTACGTAATTAGTGGTAAAGCGGAAATTGATTATATCAATGAGGACTTTGAATTGAATATTCCCGAAGGGGATTATGAAACTATAGGTGGATACCTTCTTTCCAAAATAGGGGAAATTCCATTGCAAGGAAGTTTTTATAATGTAGATAATTTTTCTATTCACGTTCTGAGAGCCAATAAGACAAAAATAGAATTAATAAAGCTGCGCACAATAACTCATATTGCCGAAGAGTAGTTGAATCCAATTTCTTATTGTTTCATCCAATCCGAAAAACATGGAGTGATGTAATGAACAATAATTTTTCCGAAGTTAAGAGCATTCCCGAGGTAAGTAATCTCGACGGTGATGATTTTTATGAAAAAATATCCGGGGATACAAAAGCTATTATTATTGATGTAAGAACACCATCGGAATATGTCGGGAAAAGAATCCCAAATTCAAAATTGATTGATATTATGCATCCGGATTTCTCGGATCTTCTTGCTGAATTAGACAAGGGAAATACTTATTATCTCTATTGCCAGAGCGGTAGCCGTAGTTATCAAGCGTGTAGAGAAATGTTGAAAATTGGCTTTACTGATGTCTATAATCTCGAAAACGGAATCTACGATTGGAAAGGGGAAACAGAATCGGACGAATGACAGAAGATAAATTACCTGGTAATATTATTTTTTTTGACTCTGACTGTCTTCTTTGTGAGAAAATTGTGAAGTTACTTCTTAAAATGGATAAGAAAGAAGTTCTTCTTTTCGCTTCGTTTTCATCAATTGCTTCTTCCGCTATTTTGACTAATAGAAACTATGGAAATTCTGTTTTGTATTGGGAGGGGAACAATCTCTCTGCTAAAGGGGATGCCGTCATTCGTATTCTTCGTTCGTTAGGTTATCCTTACAAAATAATTGCTCGCATCTTATCTGTTATTCCTAGAAATTTATTGAATATGATGTACGATTTTGTCGCGAGAAACAGGTTCAAATTCTTCGGAAAGAGAGATGTTTGTTATATTCCCTCACGAAAAGATGCGTGGAGATTCCTGAAATAACCGGAATGAGTTCTTTTCAATGGAACAATTCTCATTTTTAAAGTAACTTAGTGAGTTAAATTCTCGAAATAATGGAAATATGATGGATTTTAGTGTAATACATAATGATAATAATTCGAAAGCCAGAGCCGGTGTTTTGCAAACCGATCATGGCCCGATAGAAACACCGATTTTTATGCCTGTTGGAACTCAAGGAACTGTAAAGGGGGTAAAGCAAAGAGTAATTAAAGATGAAATTGAAGCTCCGATTATTTTGGGTAATACTTATCATCTCTACTTACGTCCCGGAACAGATATTCTTGAAAAAGCTGGTGGACTTCATAAATTTATGAATTGGGATAACGCTATTCTTACCGATAGTGGCGGTTTTCAGGTATTCAGTTTGTCCGAACTAAGAAAATTGAAAAAAGATGGTGTCGAGTTTCGGTCCCATCTCGATGGCTCAAAACATTTCTTTACTCCTGAAAAAGTGATTAATATCGAGCGAAGCATCGGATCCGATATTATGATGGTGCTCGACGAATGTACTCCTTATCCGTGCGATTACGAATACGCGAAAAAGTCCAAAGAGCTTACATCAAACTGGGCCTTATTGAATAAGGAAGCATTTGAAAAGTCCGAACCACTTTATGGCCACAAACAAAAACTATTCGGTATTGTGCAAGGCTCTGTTTATAAAGACCTTAGAGAAAGTTCCGCAAAAGATCTTATGAAAATCGGATTCGATGGTTATGCTATCGGCGGTTTGGCTGTCGGTGAGCCGGCCGAGAAAATGTATGATATTGTCGATTTCACTACCGATATTATTCCTCAGGATAAACCAAGATATCTGATGGGAGTAGGACGCCCCGAAAATATTCTTGAGAATATAGAAAGGGGAGTTGACATGTTCGATTGCGTTATGCCTACGCGTAACGCCAGAAACGCTTATCTATTTACTAGTAAAGGAATAGTGACTATTCGTAACGCAAGATACAAAGATGATTTTACCTCTTTGGATCCTAATTGCGATTGTTATACTTGTAGAAATTTTTCAAAAGCCTATTTAAGGCATTTGTTCGTAGCAAAAGAGCTACTTGCTTATGAATTGGCAACAATACACAATTTGACTTTCTATCTCAATCTCGTCAGAGAAGCCAGAAAGCAAATTCTTAATAATACTTTTACCGAATGGAAGAACGAAACGGTGAAAATTATTTCAAAAAATATAAAAGAGGAGGTATAATTGAATTACCTACTAGCAATGGCTCCTGCAGATCCTAACGCGGGTGGAGGAAGTATGGTTAGCACTTTGATTATGTTCGGTGCTATCTTCGCGATTTTCTATTTTATGATTATCAGACCTCAGCAGAAGAGACAGAAAGAAAGAGAAAAATTATTAGGCGAGTTGAAGAAAGGGGATAAAGTTGTTACAAGTGGCGGTCTTCACGGTACCGTTGCGGGACTTGATGAAAAAACTTGTTTGGTAGATGTTGGAAACAACGTTAAGATGAAGTTTGAAAAAAGTGCTATCACTACTATAGTAACTAACGGTAGCAAGGATAACTAATTTTGAATGTAACGGGTGGTTCTTTGGAGAGCCATCCGTTTTGTCTTTATGTAAGAGGAAAAAATGAAAACCTTATCGCAAGAAGAGAATTTTTTGGGATTGGAAGATAAGTTTTCCCGATACGATAGTTCCGATATCGTTATTATCTCGGCCCCACTTGAAAAAACTGTTAGCTACGGAAAAGGTACCGCAAAAGGACCGAAAGCTATTTTACAATCTTCTCCTTACCTTGAATTCTACGACGAAGAAACCGATAGGGAATTATGTCTCGAAAAAGGGATAGCTACTTTGCCCGAACTCCAATTGGATTCCCTTACTCAGGAAGAAGCAATCGAACAGGTCTATTCTTCCGTTAAATCCGTTTTGGATGATGGCAAATTTGCGGTCGTGCTCGGTGGCGAACACTCCTTATCATCCGCTGTTGCGAGAGCGTATGATGAGAAGTTCGAGAACCTTTCTATCCTTCAGTTCGATGCTCACAGCGATTTGCGAGATTCCTATGAAGGATCAAAGTATTCCCACGCTTCCGTGATGAAAAGAATATTCGAGTTTAACAAAAATATCACACAAGTTGGTATCAGAGCTCAGTGCAAAGAGGAAGCCGATTTGATCAAAAGCAATCGAATCAATACATTCTACGCCAGAGATATCAGAGACGGGAAACATGGTACTGATTGGCAAAGCAAAGTGATTGATTCGCTGAAAGAAAATGTCTTCATAACATTCGATGTTGATGGACTTGATCCTTCCGTTATTTCCGGTACCGGAACTCCCGAACCGGGCGGATTGTTGTGGGATGAGACAATGAATTTACTCAAAGCTATCGGGCAAAAGAAAACTATTGTCGGCTTCGATGTCGTGGAACTTGCTCCGATTGCCGAACATGATATTTCTAGCTTTTCAACGGCTAAATTAGTATATAAGCTGTTAAACTATTCCTTTCAATAATTTTCGGGTTCTCCGTGATGAAGAAGATTTTTCTCTTATTGTTGTTCTTATGCGCTTCTATCCTTTCGGGACAGAACAAAACCGTTTATTATGGCGAAATCGCCGGTGATATCGATCTGGGCCTTGCTCCTTATGTTAAAAGAGTTATTGAGGAAGCCGAAATTAATATGGCCGATGCGGTTCTATTCAAAATTAATACTTTCGGTGGCCGTGTTGATGCAGCTACTCAAATCAAAGACGCTATCCTAAATAGTAAAGTCCCCACCATTGCCTTTATTGATAAAAGAGCTATCTCCGCCGGGGCGTTGATTGCCCTTTCATGCGAGAAAATTGTAATGGTTCCCGGAGCTTCGATGGGGGCTACTACGGTTGTTGATCAGGCAGGGAAAAAACAAGCCGAAAAATATCAATCATATATGCGCTCCGAGATGAGAGCAACCGCCGAAAAAAACGGACGGAGAACCGATGTCGCCGAAGGAATGGTTGATGAAACCGTCGTTGTCGAAGGCCTTGTCGATAGTACAAAACTGATCACATTAACTTCAAAAGAAGCTGTAAAATATAAAATGGCCGATACCATCCTCTTTTCAATCGCCGAAACTCTGGAAGCTTTTGAGTTGGAAGATGCCGATCTGGTCAATATAGAATTAGGATGGGCTGAAAACGTAGTTAGATTTATTAACCATCCAATTGTTACCTCGCTGCTGATTATGATCGGGTTAGTCGGATTTTTTACCGAAGTTAAAACCCCCGGTTGGGGATTACCCGGCACTGCGGCAGTGATTGCCTTAACTCTCTTTTTCGGCGCTAATTATATTCTCGAATTGGCTTCCGCTATTGAGATTGTTCTTTTTGTTATCGGCGCGATTCTCCTTATTGTCGAAATCTTTGTCGTGCCCGGTTTTGGTGTTTTCGGAATATTGGGGATTTTATTTATGGTTGCCGGTTTATTCTTGGGATTAATCGCCGAACTAACGGCCTTTTTTATCATCGGTTTTTCTTTAATTAACTATTCGCAAATAACAACTCTCATTGATTTCGGCGAAAATCAATCGGCTAACATCTTCTCTCTATCCGGTTGGAATACTCTACTCTTGGCACCAGAAATGGAATACTCTTCCGCAGGCCCTGCAGGAGTGAACCTCACCTCCAACCTTGAAGAGTTTACCGATTATATGGGAGTTAGTGGAACAACTCGTCAATTCTCCATGGGGGAAAGAATTATTGTTACTTGGTATAATAATTCTTCCGAGCCGATCTTCTTTACTTCACGTATTAGTTTTAACGATACTGATCTTCCCAACGGAGGCTCCTCAGAGGGGAGTTGGTTTACAATGAGAAGTTTTGAAGATTATCGTGTAGCCCTTACGGAAATTCCCCCTCTTGATACTGCCAAAACAATATTTAACATTACCGATTCCGGTGTCCACAAATCAGACGAAGCATATTCTTCGGTTAATATCAACATCGCCATTGAGTGGGGAGAATCTACGTATAAACAATATCTTATCTGCGACAAGATAGAACTCGCCAATGACGCCGATATTTCTCTTCCTGAGCCTCCTGAAGGCCTCTCAGGAGAAATCATTTCCGATTCCATGATACGACTAAGGTGGAATCATTCCACCGATAATACGGGCGTTGCCGAATATCTGATTTATAATGGGGATAAAGTTGAAGGATACACTCGGGAGAATGAATATCTTCTCCATTTTCTTGAGCCGGATAAAGAATACAATTTCAAATTAACCGCTCTGGATAGAGCCGGCAACGAAAGCTCTTTTTCCGAAACTCTTTCCCTTACTACTAAACCATATACCGGAAGGGATGGGCTTATCAATCCTTCCGGAATCAAATATCTGGGAAGATTTGCACTGCCCGAAGAATTCTCTTGGGGTGGTGAAGCTATTGCTTATTTTCCCGAAGGTGATCCAGTTAATTCCGGTTTCTATCCGGGGGCTCTATTCGTTACCAATCTTAATCAACCCGAAAACGGTCTTGTCGGTCTTCTCAATATTCCCGAACCACTTCTTTCCGGTAACCCAAATGTTGCAACTGTTTTGATTGCTCCGATCAATATTCGTCCCGCAAACATTAATAATTGGGAATATGTCGATATCTGGAGAACCGGATTGGAATACTATCATCCCGAGAGAGCTCTCTACAGTTCATGGAGTATTCATTATACCGTCTCCGGTGAAAAAAACGCTTCTATAAGCTGCTGTTCTACGGACAACTTGGCAACATCCGATCGGAAAGGAGCTTGGTTCCTCGGTAATCCGAATGAAGAGCCTATTGAAGCTATGGCAAATGACTATCTATTCGCCTTGCCCGAAGCGTGGGCTTCCGATAATTGCAACGGAAGGGAATTAGTCTGCGGTAGATTTCGTGATGGCGGCCTGAGCGGATTAGGACCTACTCTCTACGCTTTTGAACCTGTCGGTAACTCCCCTCCGGTAGCGGAATCCGTTTTGAATATTACTCCTTTGTTGAAATATGGCTCTGTCGCCGGAACCGATAATTATAATTACCCCAATTCCATTGATGATTATAACCATAGCGATAATTGGAAAGGAGCCGACTGGATTTCCGCCGGTGATCAAAGCGCCATCGCCTTTGTAGGACTAAAAGGAATGGGGGATAACTGGTACGGTTACCAAGGGGAAAACATGCGAAACGATTGGGTCTTTGCCGATATGCCTTATCCCGATTTTTACGCGACCGATCCTGATGGAAAAGGCTGGCGAGCTCACAACTATCTTCCGATGATGATACTTTTCAACCCGAATGATTTGGCAAAGGTCGCAAACGGAACTATGGAAGCTCACGAACCTCAACCCTATGCGGCCTTTCGCTTCGAAGGAATTTATGATATCAGAGCCGCCGCTTTCGATCAAACAAACGGAATCCTATATATCGCCGAATTCCTTTATGAAAACGACGGACAAATATTGATTCATCTCTTCGATATAAACCACGTCCCGGTTAATGTAGAGAGGAATGAATACCCAACCGAATTCAAGCTGTTAGGGAGCTATCCTAATCCCTTTAATCCTTCTACCAACATCAGCTTCTCGCTCCCTGAAAGAGAAACTGTCAATATCAAAATTTTCAACGCGATAGGAGAAGAAATTGCTACAGTGATCAACAAAACAATGGAACCCGGTGAACATACGATAACATTTAACGCATACAACCTCCCAACCGGACCATATTTTTACAGAATAAAAGCAGGAAAACATACAAAATCATCCAAAATACTGTTGCTGAAATAAATATCAACAATTCTGTTAGAAGGCATATACAAATGCTGTAACGGATTATATTTGCACAAATGACATACTTACCTCTCCATAACCCCGACAAAGTCGGGGGCGCGGAGTCGAAGTAAGCATACTCCTAAATAAGTACCCTTACTTTCACAACCAACTAACTCATTGTTCTCCTAAGTTGCCTGAAAATAAGAGGGATGAAAATACCTCAAACCAACCATGCGTTATTTTGGCCACAGTATCAGCAACTTAAAAGTTTGTCTCTTTGCATCTCTCGGAAATCATCTTGAACCTCAAGAATATGATTTTGCATCGCTCCAAAGTCATCTTGAACCTCAAGAATATGATTTTGCATCGCTCCAAAGTCATCTTGCACCTCAAGAATATGATTTTGCATCGCTCCGAAATCATCTTGAACCTCAAGAATATGATTTTGCATCGCTCCAAAGTCATCTTGCACCTCAAGAATATGATTTTGCATCGCTCCAAAGTCATCTTGCACCTCAAGAATATGATCTTGCATCACTCAAAAGTCATCTTGAACCTCAAGAATATGATTTTGCATCGCTCCAAAGTCATCTTGAACCTCAAGAATATAATCTTGCATTGCTCCAAAGTCATCTTGCACCCCAAAATCGAAATCTTGCATGACTATTTTAAAGCAATGCATCACAAAACCGTTAGATGGCACTACTAATTTGAAACAAAGAATCCAAAACTAAAACCATATTCCTCTATTCCAAGATTTGGAAGCGGAACTTTAAAACATAGAAGTTTGTAATCAAGATTGTGTGTTACCGGAATATTATAGTATCACCGTGAAACAGAGTAAATAAAAACCATGGACTTTCTTGGTTGATTTGAGAGGTATTGGGAGAGAAGGGTTTGTCTTTAATTTAGGATATGCATATTTGGAAATGCTAAACCTAATTATACAAGTCTCACTAAAAGAGAATCATTGTCTTTGATCGTTAATGTTAGTAGATTTGTATTGTGATAACGTGGTTTTGGATTGATTTAAGAAACTGGATGGTATAGATAATTGCTCTATGTTCCCACTTAATATTCCTAGTCATGCCAACCATTCTAGATAACGTATAGTTTATAATAATTTAAAGGTACTGAATTGTTAGGTTCAATTGTAAGCCTATTTCGCAAAATAATAGGCAAAGATAAACAGAAAAATGTTAAACCAGCTCCGGGAAAAATAGAGAAAAAGAGTTTTGTTAAATCCTCCAAACCTGTAAGGAGTAATAAAAAAATCACTACAACTCCCGTAAAAAAAGAGGAAGAGGCACCAAAGCCTAAACGTTGGGAAGTAAAAGATTTTAAAGTTCCGAAGGAAGAAGGAAAAGTAAGATTTCACGACCTCAGATTATCCAGAAGTCTGATGCACGCTATTGCGGATTTGGATTTTAAGTATTGCACTCCAATTCAGGCGCAAATACTGAGTAAGACTTTAGCAGGTAAAGACGCTATCGGACAGGCGCAAACAGGAACTGGTAAAACGGCTGCTTTCTTGGTTTCAGCCTTTAATATAATTTTGAAGAAAAGGTTGGAAGAGAAAAGATCAAAGGGAAGCCCCAGAGTTTTAATTCTGGCTCCTACAAGAGAATTAGTTGTGCAAATTGCCGATGATGCCAATAAACTAGCCAAGTATACTAATCTTAAGATTCAGACTATCATTGGCGGAATGCATTATCAAAAGCAATTGAATACGCTAAAAAACAATTACATCGATGTTTTGGTTGCTACCCCCGGAAGACTTCTCGATTTCCAAAGACAGAAAGCCGTTCATTTGAATAAAGTAGAAATCCTTATCCTTGATGAAGCGGATAGAATGTTGGATATGGGATTTATGAAGGATGTAAGAACTATTGTTAGATCTACTCCTTTTAAAGATAAGAGACAAACCTTATTCTTTAGTGCTACAATGAGCGATGATATTAAAAGAATTGCTGACAGTTGGACAAATGAACCGGAATTTGTTTCCGTTCAACCGGATCAGGTAGAAGTTGATTCTGTTACTCAATACTTATATCTCGTTTCTAACGATGAAAAGTTTAATCTTCTCTTTAACTTGTTTAATGAAAAGAATATCGACAAGGCAATAATCTTTTGCAATAGAAAAGACGAAGCAAACAGACTTGTTAAGAAACTATTTACTCGCGGAATTAGCTGTGTTCTTATGACCGGTGATCTTGATCAGAAAAAGCGTTTCAAAACTCTCGATAGTATTAAAAACGGTGACTTCAGAGTTTTGATTGCTACGGATGTGGCAGGACGAGGAATTCATATCGACGGTGTTAGCCATGTTGTTAACTATTCTCTACCTCAAAATCCTGAGGATTATGTTCACAGAATAGGTAGGACCGGTAGAGCAGGAGCAACCGGAATTTCCATAAGCTTTGCTTCCGAAGATGATTCTTTCCAGATCCCTAATATCGAAGAGTACTTGGGACATAAACTTGAATGTTCACATCCTGATGAAGAATTGCTGAAAGATGCTCCCGCACCTACTGTTGAATTCAAGGAAGAAAAGAAAGAGCAGAAATCTCATAACGGAAATCGTCCTCCGAGAAAAAAATATAACAACAATGATCGAAGAAGACCGAGAAGAAAACCTCCTGTTAACGGAGAGAAAAGCTCCAAACCCAAAGAGAATGGAGCTAAGAAAGATTAGTTAAATTTTATTATGCCGAAGTATTCCGGCTCGTAGGGTGGTCGAGTATTCATCTTTGACCAATCACTTTGGGCCGGTTCCGCTTGTTGGCGATGTCTTCTGACATTAAAACCCCATTCGGCATTTATCCCCGGAACCACAGTATCAAGCTCCTTAAAAGGAATCTTAAATTCAGCACTCCAATAATCTTTTCCCGTATAAGTTTTTACGTCGAATTTGAAGGAGAATAATCCTTTTGGCCCGCTCGATAGGGTAGTACCTGCCGGATTAACCATTAATCTGTAGAAAGATACACGATCGAGATTTGTGTCGAAATAGATCTCGAAATCATCGTCTCCGAATACTAAAGGAATATCCCCGTAAGCGAAAGCCGATAGTTTTTCCGGATTAGGTTCTTCTCCTCTTATGCCAACATAAATATTGTCGTTATCATAGCTGAGTATTACTTTAGTTTGCTCTTTGGCGGGAGTAAAATTCTTGTCGATATAAAGAGTATCGATACAGTTCTTATTCCAGCATTCTTCCGTCAGCTTTCCGTCCAACTCAAATTCGGAATCCATTTTGTAGATATTAACTGTCGGAGGAGCGAAAACATTAACTTTGTTTTTTATGTAAGTGTCATATCCGCTTGAAGTTGTATAGGGTGTTTTGATGATCATATAAGGGAAGTCTGCGCGAGCATATTCTCCTTTCGGAAGTTCAACATCGAATTTAACCGAATCGGTCTCGCCGGAATTGAGCGAAATCTTTTTCCCTGCGGGAGTTATGGAACAATTGAAATCTTTTGTCTCCCATTCGAGAATGTAATCTCTTGTGGAATCGGTCTTGTTCGTAATCGGTACTGTAACAGTGGTCGAAATATTATCATTGTTCGGAGAAGGGATAGAAAAAGTGATATCCGAATTGTAGTATTTTTTCGCAATCTTTCTTTCATCTTGCGAAACAATATTATGAGGTAGAATACCATCCTTAGTATGAACGGCATAATTAACTGTTCCTTCCTTTACGGTTACCTCAAGATAGTGATGGGAAGCTCCCAGAAAGTGATTATCGAATGTTCTCATGTTTCCCGAAGAATTCACACAGAAATAATCGATCCCGTCTTTGTTTCTCCAATCGTAAACATGATAATGTCCGGTAAATACAGCCTTCACATTATATTTTTTCAAAATATTGTGCATCTCAGTCCAATCCATCTTGTCTCCCATATATAGGGGAGCGTGCATCGTTATGAAGATATTTTCATAGCCTTTGTGATCTTCCAAATCCTGCAAAAACCAGTTCATTTCCTCTTCAGGAAATTGATAAAATTTCTGATCGAGGAATGTATTCATTACGATGAAATGGCAATTCTGGAAACTAAAGGAGTAATAGAGTTTATCTTCTCCCCATGCTTCCTGATAAGCCGGTTGTATCTCTTTAGTGGTTATATCGTGATTTCCGCATGTAGGGTAAAAAGGGCAATTTAGGGGAGCAATCTGTTTTTTGAAGCGCTTCCACTGTTTTCTGGCAGACTCAATATTGTAGGTATATCCGTGAATCATATCTCCTACATGACACACAAAGTCGGGATTAATGAGCGCAGTTTCTTTTACATATTTTTCAAAAACTTCCGGATTTTGAAATTGGCTGTCTCCCCAAACAACAAACCTTGTTGTCTGAGCAATAGCCAAGGAAGTCGCAAAGAACAATAGTAATGTTATTGTTCCGGTAAAAACTTTCTTAAACATACAAATCCTCATCGGTTATAATATTAATATAGGCGTTTCCTCCCGATTAAAAAGGAGATTACAAATATAATCAATATAATATACAATAAACCCGGCGGGAAGCCGGGTTGTATGAGAAATTTATTTAGAAATTGAATTCAATGGCAACTTCGAAGAGCCCATCTTCTTTAACTCCCGGGAGGGAATCTTTTTTGTAGTCATAATCAAGAACTATTTGTGAGCCTTTGATGAAATGGAAGGCTAACCCACCGATATAAACCTGATAGTTCGATTTCCTATCTGTTTTTCGGTTTAATCTGTCATATCGTCCGAAAAGGCTTACTTTGTTCGAAAGTAAACGTACTTCTCCGAAAAAAGAATAGCCGTTTTGATCATATGATTTGTTATGTTCGAGTGCTTTTCCGGCTTCGTTTCCGGTTCCTGTGTAGTATTGACCTGTGAGGACAAGATTCTCATTTTCAAATGATCCGAAAATCGCGTTAAAGTTCCAATCAGGTTCAAGTTCAGTATTTCCTTTTCCGAATCCATTTGTGAAACTTACCTGAAGTCCGGGAACCAAATCAGGCATGGGACGCAGAGATAATCTTGATTCGATAATTTTGTTGTTATTCGTCTCTATCGCGTGATAACCGCCTCCATTGTAAACACCTATTGCAAAGCTACCGTATCGACCGGCGTCGTTTTTATTTACTTTGGCTTTGTAATCATCCGACATCTCGCCACCAAGTAAAGAGGAGAACATAACACCGTAATCAGCGGAGCTCATAATTTTGGCTCTGTTCATAAACATTAGTCCCTGAACACGAAATCTGTTAATTCCTTGTTCGTAGGCCACCCAAGGTCTGTGAACAAGTCCTGCTTCTATAAAAGGCTTGGTAAGAAATCCGAAATTATCGAAAGTATATCTTAGATAACCGTATTTTAGGCGGATTTCAACATTTCCGGCATCACCTCCTTCCTCATCAACAGTAATATCTTGAGTAAGGCGGACCGAGAAGTTTGACGAGAGCTCTTGTTTTATAGTAATATATCCTCTTTTAAGATGGAAACTATTTAGAGTATCACCTTTCTTTTCTCCGTTTTGATAGGCCAGAAACCATTGCCCTGAGATTTTGATAGGGTTACTAAAAGGGGAAGAAATTACAATATTATTATCTTTTGGCGCATTAGTTTTCGACGAATTATCAGACGCAAAAACCTGAATCGTAAATAAGGCTAAACCAAAAACTAAAAAAAGAATCTTTTTTGACATATATTAACTCCTAACCAATAAATAAAAAATTCTAACATCCATAATGCAAAAAAGCCCATTCACAAGATGTAAACGGGCTTCTATTTTGATACTAACAATATTTTCTTAACCGAGATAAACCTGCAGGTTTTTGCTTCTCGAAGAGTGTCGCAATCGCATGAGAGCTTTCTCTTTTATCTGCCTGACTCTTTCACGAGTAAGATTCAATATTTCGCCAATCTCTTCGAGAGTAGCGGAATATTCGGTTCCGATACCGAAATATAATCTAATTACTTCTGCTTCTCTTTCCGATAGGGTAGAAAGTGAGCGCTCGATATCGCTCTGAAGAGAATTCATCATCAAATCTTCATCCGGGGAAGGTTGTTCATTGTTCGAAATTACATCCAACAAACTGCTTTTGTCATTATCGCTCTGCGCAAACGGCGCGTTAACGGATACGTGTCTGCCTGCAACTTTGAGGGCATAAGCAACATCTTCCGCATCCATTTCCAATTCTTTGGCGATCTCTTCTGTAGTTGGCTGTCTTTCTAGCTCTTGTTCCAACTGAGTGGCAGCTTTAGTAATCTTTGTAAGAGCACCAACTCTGTTAAGTGGCAAACGAACCATACGTGATTGATCCGCAATTGCCTGCATAATGGATTGTTTAATCCACCAAACTGCATATGAAATAAATTTGAAACCTCTGGTTTCGTCGAATTTTTTAGCGGCTTTTATTAGGCCAATGTTACCTTCGTTGATCAAGTCGCTAAGAGGTAGTCCTTTGTTCTGATATTGTTTTGCAACACTAACAACAAATCTTAAATTCGCTTTGATTAGTTTATCCAAAGCAATCGGGTCACCTTCTCTAATTTTTGAGGCTAACTCAATCTCTTCGTTCGCGTCGATAAGATCTACTTTTCCGATCTCTTGAAGATACTTATCCAGACTCTGACTTTCCCTGTTAGTAAACTGCTTTGTTATCTTCACTGTGCTTAACTCCTCCGAATTACGCTATATCTTAAAAAGAATCTGCTATATTATCGAAATCAATCTTCTAAAAATGAACCATGAAATCAAAAAAAAGTTCCAATTGTTTGCTTTTTTCAAAAAAAAATATTTATCTTGCAGCCTCCTCGAAAGATTAGAAGATAAATATTTGCATCCTACAAAATAAGCCGATTAGGCACTGCCTAACCAGCTTATCTATGGTTCAAAATTTCTAGCGAATGAATTTACCGATTTTTTTAGTTATTTTCAACCCCTAAAAGAACATTATCTATCGCATCTTTCAAGGCGTCTTTCGGTAGAGCTCCTTGTGCCATTTGTGGTTTTTCATTCATCGGAATAAACAATAATGAAGGAATACTTCTTATCCCGAAAGCACCGGCAAGTTCCTGCTCAACTTCGGTATCTATCTTGAATATATTTACCTTGTCTTTATACTCTTCGGACAATTCTTCCAGAACCGGAGCAACCATTTTGCAAGGACCACACCAGTCAGCATAGAAATCTATCAATGCAGGCAACTCTCCTTTATATTTCCATTCCTTCTCGTTTTCGTAATCAAAAATTTCTTTTAGAAAAATGTCTTTGGTTAATTTCTTTGTCATGATATTTCATCCTGTGAGTTTGTTAATTGTTTATCGGTATGATGTTGCCGGATTAAAAAGGATTCATCTTCCCGATATTTTATTCGGAAAGGGAGAAAATTATACGGTATTGATAAGAAATACTTAGAACTGCTATCATGAATACTTGCGTAGATACTGATTTTATTGATAATTTGTGACTAAGCCTTATTATTCTCAAGAAACATAGTACATTTATTCATATAGGAGAGAGAAATGCGGAATTTACGAATTCTCTTAATGTTGTTTACCGTCTTGTTTTACTACGGTTGCGGTTCTACTTCACATCTTACTTCCGAAGGAAAGTGGGAAGGAATATCCGCTGAGGTTGATGATATCTTTAATGACGAAAGTTTTGCCCATGCTTTTTGGGGTGCCAAAATTCAGTCCTTAAAAACAGGGGAAGTGTGGTACGAAAGAAATAGCAATAAAATGTTTATGCCTGCTTCCAACGAAAAAATCCTTACTGCTTCAACTGCTCTTAGAGTTTTGGGACCGGAATTCAAGTTCACTACAAAGCTGTTGTCCGATGCTGAAATAGACGGAGCTGTTCTTAAAGGGGATCTTATTGTTTGGGGAAACGGCGATCCTACTTTTTACGAGAAGTTCTATGAGCATACAACCGACGCTTTTACCGAGTGGGCTAAGCAATTGAAAGCAAAAGGTATTACGAAAATAGAAGGGGACATTATCGGGGATGATAACGCTTTCGATGAAGAGAGAATAGGCTTCGGATGGCCTTTGAACGGATTGGACGAATGGTACTCTCCCGAATTCGGCCCTTTGCAGTTGAATGAAAACTATATCGACTTCAAAATAATTCCTCCGAAAGAAGGTGACAACGTTGAGATTGTTTCTAATTTCCCTACCGATTATCTGAAAATTCATAATGAGTTAACCATCGTCGATACGGGAAGGCATAGAATAAGAGTCACCAGACCTTACGGTGATAACGAACTTTATATATCCGGTGAGATAAAAAGAGGTGGAAGAAACTATTACACTTCTCCTACTATATTCAATCCTACAAAGTTCTTTGTGCATGTGTTACGACAAACTTTGATTGATAACGACATTGAAGTAACCGGAAAAGCTATTGATTGCGACGAGATAGAAGGATGGGGCAAAGAAGAGAAAAACTATAATGTTCTTGTAGAACATAAATCTGTTCCTCTTCAAGAGATATTAAAGGGGTTGATGAAACGAAGCCAAAATCTATATGCCGAAACAATGCCGAGAATCATGAGTTGGAATGCGACCGGTAAAGGAAGCTTTGACGAAGGGAAAAAGATTGTGGAAGAAAAACTATCCGACTTCGGAATAGAGCCCGGAACATACCGATATATGGATGGTTCCGGATTATCGAGATATAATTTTGTTTCTCCCGAACTAATTGTGAAAATTATGGTCGGGATGAACAACGACAAATTCGCAAAGGAATGGAAGGAGACTTTGCCAATCGCCGGAGTTGACGGAACCTTGAAAAGAAGAATGAAAGGAACTGCCGCGGAAGGGAATGCCGTCGCTAAGACCGGTACTATTTCCAACGTACGAGGCCTTTCAGGATACGTTACTACAGCCGATGGGGAAGAACTGGCTTTTTCATTTTTGGTTAACGCGCACTTATTAAGCACAAAAGATACGGAAAGAATTACGGACTCCGTTTTGGAGTTGTTGGCGAACTATCATAAATAGATTGATTCCATTTTAGAATTTTCATTTCTCACAAAACTCTTTCGCGCAATTACGAAAGGGTTTTTGTGTATATACTGATAAGCTTACCATCGAAGTATGTTTTAGGCCTTCAATATACAATAAGTAGCATGCTTACTGAGCGGAGTCGAAGTAAGGGTATATTTCTATAAGAGAGAACGAAAAGAGATAGTTAAGGGAGGGTTATTAGGCATTCTCATTCATTAAAGAAAAGAGGGGAGAATTTATAAAACCCCTTTACATCAACATCCATTCTCTTTATATTTACCCACTTCGGAAATAATTTGAAAAGCTAAATAAGATTATTGAAAAATATGAATGAAATTACAGAAAGCAAGATTATTGAATTGATCAAGAAAAAAGTAGTGCCGGCTTTGGGATGTACCGAACCGATTGCCGTTGCTCTTGCCGCTGCTAAAGCCGCGGAACAATTACCCGCAAAACCGGATAAGATTGAGGTTTACGTAAGTGGTAATATTTATAAGAACGGAATGGGAGTGTATGTTCCCGGAACCGGAAAATCGGGATTGGATATTGCAGCCGCTTTGGGAGCTATCGGTGGAAATCCGGAGAAAGGGCTTGAGGTCTTGGATGGCTTCACTCAAGAAGATCTTCGGTTGGCAAACGAAATGATTGCCGATAACAGAGTGGAGATCAAAGTTAAAGATAATACCGATAAACTCTATGTAGAGTGTTGTTGTTGCTGTTGTCAGGACAACGCAAAAGTAATTATCGCCAAAGGCCATACCAATATCACCCACATCGAAAAAAACAACCTAGTAATCAAATCAGAAAATAATTCACCGGAAGAAACAAAAGAGACCGAAGAGAAATCGGGGGTAACAATTGAAAGAGCATACAAATTTGCCACCGAGATCGATTTGGAAAAGATTCGCTTCATTCTGGATAGTGCCGAAATGAATAATCGTATTTCCGATGAAGGATTGGAAGGGGATTACGGGTTTAAAGTCGGTAAAAAATTGAAGGAAAAGATCGAGAAAAAGATTTTATCCGATGATATCATGACCCATGCGATGATACGAACAGCCGCTGCAAGCGACGCTAGGATGGCAGGATGTTTATTGCCTGTAATGAGCAATTCAGGAAGTGGTAATCAAGGGATCGCTGTAACGATGCCGGTTGTTGCCGCTTGTGAAAAGCTGAATGTATCGGAAGATGAGAAGATCAGAGCTCTGGCTATGAGTCATCTTATTGCGATTGTTATTAAAGAAAATCTTGGCCCTTTGTCGGCGTTGTGCGGATGTGTTACAGCCTCTACTGGAGCTGCTTGTGGGATAACATATCTTTTGGGCGGAAAGCTTGAGAATGTTATCTACGCCATTAAGAGCATGGTGGCCAACATTACCGGAATGATCTGTGACGGAGCTAAACCTGGTTGTGCCTTTAAGGTTTCGACCGGAGCCAGCGCAGCGGTTCAATCCGCTCTATTGGCAAGTGATGATCTAGTAAAAACCGGCAGCAACGGTATTATCAACGAGGATATCGAAAGAACAATCAGAAACTTGAGTGATATCGGGGTTAAGGGAATGAATGAAACAGATAAGCTGATTTTGGATATTATGACTTGTCCGTAGCAGCTTGCTACAATAAGGTTTATAAATTAAAAGCCCCTTAACGTAAAGGGCTTTTTTGTTAAACTATATTTACTTTACAAGGATCATTTTCTTAACTGCCGTAAAACCATCCGATTGTAATCGATAGAAGTAAGTTCCGCTGGCAAGATTGGCGCCATTAAATTGTAAGGAGTATTTCCCCGGTTCCATTTCTTTGTTAAATAGGGTAGCAACTTCTTGCCCGAGTGTATTAAAGACTTTCAACGAATACGTCCCTCTTTCCTTTATTGAGAAAGAGATGTTCGTTGTAGGATTAAACGGATTCGGATAATTCTGATCCAAATTGTATTCGTTTACCGGTGACGAATTATCCTCAACATCGGTAGACAATTTGAAAAATCCCAACGTAGAAGTAATTACTTTGTTAAATTCCTTGTCATCCGCTGTTGTTTCCAATGGAAAAGCCAGATATACAATTTTTCCTGTCACGCTGGAGGAGGAGAAGTTCCCTGAATATTGAACCCCCGCGCATGTTCCGTCGGAATATTTCATACAAATTGTTCCTCCGTTGGTAGGAGCAATTACATCGGGATAGTCTTCTATATAGGTTTTGCCGATATAGAATGTGCCGTTTCCAACCGCGCTGTTTTCCACACCTACAACTTTGTTGGAATTTGCTTCATCGGATTTGTAAGATGCTTTTAAGTAATCGTTGTAGAAAGCTTTATCCTCAGAAGAGCCTTTATAATCAAGATCCCAGGCTATTTCACTACCGGATACAAAAAGATTTCCACCCTGTTCAAGATATTCTCTTACAATTCTTTGCTCATCGGAATCGAATGTTTCCTGATAAGTGCTTTCGTCCCCAAGAAGCCAATAAATAGCGTCGAAGTCATTTGCGTTAATAGTGCCATTTATCAGAAGGGAATTATCAACAGTTATGAAATTAACATTATTCGAATCGAGTATGTTGCCAT
Source organism: uncultured Ignavibacteriales bacterium (assembly GCA_942492055.1). GTDB lineage: Bacteria > Bacteroidota > Ignavibacteria > Ignavibacteriales > Melioribacteraceae > CALODP01. Next base: position 613,118 of record CALODP010000015.1, read on the forward strand.
ATTTAGCCGCGAAAGTATGCCCGGGGCCTCTCCAGCTTCCTTCTGTTCTGTCATATCCGTCAACAATAAGAGCTTTCGAAGAATTTGCAGGATTGCCTACTCCCATCAAGTTAGACCAGTTTGATTCTGCTTTTCCGGCATGATATGGAATAACAGAGGAAACCCTGTAATAAGAAGGGGAATCCGAAGTTTCGTCTACGAAAAAAGTATCTGTTAATTCGGTTTCGTTTTTAATTACAGTCCAATTAATATTATCTGATGATTTGTAAAGTCTATATCCTATTACCGAGCTTGTGTCACAATTCCAGGTAATAGTAATGTTTTCTGATGCATCAGATATAGTTGATTCAATTTCCGGAACTCTTTCATTATGCTCATCTGCCAAACCAGTATAAGAATATGGGGCATATGCTGTAAGATCACTAGGTTTGAATGTCCAATAGCTTACTGCCCAATCACGGCTTGAAGCCTCAACAGTAAGAATAGAGCCATCCTTTTTGTGAGCCACAAACAAGCGAACATGACCTGATTTAAGAACAGCGTCTCCGGGTCTGGCAATATCCCAATTGGTTCGTTTTGTGCATATTCCTGGCATCATGCTTGTCCCGTAATGAGTTGATAACTCCCAGCATCGGCTAACAAAGCCGGAGCAATCTACTCCAACGGCTTCTCTTGAAACACCTTGTGTATGTTTATCTCCTGCGAATTTCCCGTTCTTCAATCCTTCGTCGAATTGGGCAATTGTATTAAAACCACCCCATTTATAAGGTACTCTTGCGTTATATCCCAAATTAAGATATTGCGATGTTTTTACTATATCTCCGTCAGCCGCAGTGACTTCCTCAGGAGCTAGATTTTTCTCGGTGCAATAGTATTGATGATAAACGTAACTTTCCCCGATCTTCATTGCTTTCAATCGGCTTACTTTTCCGTTTGTCTTAGCCGGAGAGAGAGTAGTAACATTTTCTTTAACCGGAACTTTATAATTATAGTGAAGTGAATAATCATATTGCTTAGGGTATGAGATTGTGGTAGTTGTCTTCGAGGTTAATCCGCTCCACTTAATCACTTCCAAGTGAGATTCATTGCTAAAGAGATGATAGAGATTTCCTTCAGCGTCAATCTGAAGATCATTTATTGTGTAGAGATATTTTACATCCGGCAATTCCAGTTTGGAAAGAGTTTTTCCCTCGAAATCACAAACATAAACTTCTCTTTTTACTTTCAAGGGGACTTCCGAAAGATATCTTTCAATACCTAAAAATATATTTCCGCTTCTATCTATTCCTATCAATTCGCCGAAAGCAAGATCTTCATCGAAATTAATTGTGAATGATGTTGAGGCTTGTTGCAAAGCAATTTCAACAGACAATTCGGATTTGGATTCACGAATAATCTTTACATTCTTTGCCGAAGAGAGAAGAGACGGATATTCTGAGCCCTTTTTCAAAGAACCGGCTGAGGATTTGAAAATCTTCTTCGCGCTTGAGAGTGTCGTTTCCTTTTGGCTCAAGCCTGATATCTTTGAGGAATTAATGGAATAATGATTATTGTCTTTTAACGACTTCATTAATTTGTTTTCTCTGAAAAGGTGTTTTACAGGAGCGTCAAATTCAGAGAGTTCAACCACACCGTTTAGAACATCAAAATCGGAAACACCGTAGATGCCGGAGTTTTCGATTCGGATATCGAAAGGCAATTTGTCGTAGTCTTTGCTGAGTATTACTTCGTGTCTGACCTGGGCGCAAAGACTAATAGCGAACAACGTCAGGAAGATAGGAATATAACGTTTTTTCATGGATGTGAATCCTTATTATGGAACATAGATTTCTTTTATTTCAATTAGTTTATTTTCCTTGGCTGTAAACTGGAATGGAGTTCTTAGAAAACGTGCTTGGGTAGTATCGGAAAAGAGTTTTTCGAATTTTTGTAGGGATATTTCTTCGTTCGCGTTAAACTCTCCTGCTTCGTTGTGAGAGTAGGTTGCCATTATTAACCGTACTTGCGAAGTCAGAGGATAGGTGGTTAGGGAATCTGACAAATCTCTGAGATATATTATTCCGTCAAATTCTTTTCCATTGAAGTCTTCACCGTAGGCTTTTTGAGCGGCTTCATCTCGTAAAATTTCAATATGATCAACGATGACATCCGAAGAAGTAACCCCTTTTATAAAACCGAATGACTTATCGGGAATAGTAATTTGCGCGGGCTTTCTTTCGGGGGAAGAACAACTTGCCAAAATAATACATAGTAAACCGCAGAGGAAGTACTTTTTACTCTCTTTCTTCATTGCTATTATTCTCCGGAAATTTACCTTCGAACTTAAAGTTTATTTATGGGAATTGCAACGATATTAAGGATATTATTTTGTATTGCGGCTAATAATAAAGAGGCGGGCACAAATCGGAAGTGGCCCGCCTTATGGTTTTAATTCTGGTGAATATGAACATCTGTTTGTGGGAAGGGGATTGAGATCTGTTCGTTATCAAATCTTTTCTTCACGTTTTCTGTCATCGAGAAATATACATCCCAATAATCTTCCTTTTTTACCCATGTTCTTACGGTGATATTAACGCTACTGTCACCTAGTGAACTCACTACTATCTGAGGAGCCGGTTCTAACAATATCCTTGCCTCGCTTTTAATCAAGGAACTAATAACATTCTTCGCTTTGTCAATGTCATCGTTATAACTGATTCCGAAAACCATATCAACTCTTCGGGTGCTTTTGGCCGAATAGTTAATCAAATTATCGTTGACTAATTTCGAGTTTGGAATGATAATCAATTTGTTATCCGGTGTTTTCAGATTAGTGGTGAAAATTTTAATTTCTTCAACCGTACCACTTACTCCGGCTCCGTCGATAAAATCACCAACCTTAAAATGGCGAAAGACTATCAACATAATTCCCGCCGCGAAGTTGGAAAGGGAGCCTTGTAAGGCGAAACTAATTGCCAAACCGGCGGCACCCAAGACTGCGATAAGGGAAGTGGTTTCAACTCCGAGCTGACTTAATGTCATTATTCCAACTATTGTGTAGAGTAGTGCTTTCGTCATGCTGAAAACAAAGCTCGAAAGAGTTTTGTCGAACTTCTTCTGAGTAATCAGCTTTCTGAATCCGGAAGCAATTAATTTGGCAACCAACAGTCCGATTACTAGCGTAGCCAGTGCCTGAACGAGTTTAATCCCGTATAGCTGCGCCAAACTATTCAGTTCATCCATAGAAAAATTCATTGTGCCCTCATTCTTTATTATGGTTATATATGTGTACGTCTCTTTGCGGGAACGGAATTGTAATATTTTCCTGATCGAACCGAAGTTTCACTTTTTCCGTTACCTCGAAATAGACAGTCCAGTAATCCTCCGGCTTTACCCAAGGGCGAACGGCGAAATCCACGCTGCTATCTCCCAATTCCGAAACACCTATAAAAGGTGCAGGGGAAGATAATACTTTTTCGCTTGAGTTTATTATTTCGGTAAGGATTTTTTTTGCCTTTAGAATGTCGTCTCCGTAACTAATGCCGAAAGTCATATCTACTCTTCGTTCCGATTTTGCCGTGTAGTTGGTAATCTTGTCGCCGGTAATCATTGAGTTGGGAATGATTATTGTCTTGTTGTCGAAGGTTTTTATTTGTGTTGTGAAGATGTGTATTTTTTCTACAAATCCTTCTGTTCCGGAAAGATCCACAAAATCATCTACCTTAAAAGGGCGGAAGATAATCAACAATACTCCCGAGGCGAAATTTGCCAAAGAGCCTTGTAGCGCCAGCCCTACCGCCAATCCTGCCGCTCCCAATACGGCAATCAGAGAAGTGGTTTCAATCCCTACTTGCCCGAGTGCCGCCAGTACTACAAATCCCAAAAGGAAATAATATATCAGATTTGTTACGAAATGGGCGAGAGTCCCTTCAACTTTATTTTGTTCGAAGAGTTTTTCGAAGAGGCGTTTGATGAATTTGATTATCCATTTTCCTATAATAAGGATTGCGATTGCGGCCAGTATGTTAAGTCCGAATTCAGCGATATAGTTTTTTATCATTGTAATGGTTTCTTCCATCAGTGGCTCCTGCAATAAGTTTCTATTTATTTATAATGAGAAACGTCTTATTAAGCTAATGAGTTCAAGAAAATGAGAGATATATGTTCGAATTGATGATCAAGTCGGTTAAAGATTACGAATGCCTTTTGGCAGAAGAGGGGATAAAGATTATTTTCAAGTTTAGTGAGTTGTGTCCAGTATCTAAAAACGCCGAGGATAATTTTACCGAATGGAGAAAGAAGAATATCGACCGTATGGATATTACTATCGGGTGGATTGATGTTATTGAATACAAAGAACTTAGCGGGATGATTGCCGATAATCATGGTATTAAGCACGAGTCCCCGCAAATAATCGCTTTCGATTACGAGAATAAGGTTATCTTTTCCGCTTCCCATTTCGGGATTACCGAAGAGAGAATTGCCGAAGAATTACTCAAATATCCGGAGAAATAGAAAATGAAAAGAGTATTATTCCTATTACTGACTCTTACACAAATTTTATCAGCGCAAACGGACAAAGAAATGATTGAGAAAGGAAAGAAAATTCACAACGAAATTTTTACTATCGACACACACGTGGATACACCTCTGAATCTTATTGAAGACAAAAACTTTTCATTGTCGGAGTATCACGCTTCCGACGAATATCTTAGCAAGCTCGATTACCCCAGAATGAAGGAAGGGGGATTGAAGAGCGTTATCTTTGCCGCATGGGTAGGGCAAGGGGAAAGAACTCCCGAAGGAAACACTAAAGCGAAAAACCGCATAGATGATTTGATTAAAGAAGTCCTTTCGAGAATGGATAGGGACAAAACCTTGGCCCGGCTTGCCATCTCATCCGATGATCTCATGGAAATAACCGGCAAAGACAAAATTGCCGTGATGATCGGGATCGAAAATGGTTACGCTATCGGGAACGATATGAGCAACATCAAGAGATATTACGATATGGGAGTTCGCTATATCACTCTTTGCCATACGAAGAATAACGACATCTGCGATTCCTCTTCGGACGAAAAAGAACATGACGGACTGAGCGAGTTCGGGGTGAAGGTTGTTAAGGAGATGAATAAGCTTGGAATGATTATCGACGTTTCCCACATATCCGACGCGGCTTTCTTCGATGTTGTCCGGAATTCCGACGCCCCCGTAATCGCCTCGCACAGTGGTGTAAGATCGGTCTACGACCACGACAGAAATATGAGCGATGAGATGTTGAAGGCATTGGCGAAGAACGGCGGTGTAATTCAGGTATGTATGGTTAGCGAATTTCTCCGTTACGAACCCGATATCCCCACTAGAGTTGCCGCTAAAAAAGCCTTCCGAAAAGAACATGGCCGTTACGACGATCTTTCGGAGGAAGGAAAAAGAGAATACGAAAAAGCATACGTTGAGCTGAACAAAAAATATCCCCGCGATCTCTCTACAGTAAAGAATTTGGTCGATCACATCGATTACGCGGTAAAACTTATCGGAATTGACCATGTGGGAATCGGAACCGATTTCGACGGTGGCGCCGAATTGAAGGACGCCTACGATGTCAGCCAACTGGAAAACGTAACCATTGAGCTTGTAAGACGAGGTTATTCCAAAGAAGATATCGAAAAGATCTGGGGAAAGAATTTCCTAAGAGTCTTCCGAAAAATCGAATCCCTAAAGAATAGTTAATTTTAATCACTAAGCGGAAGATTGCAGAATACTTCCGCTTTTTTTCTACAATAGACTGAAACAAGCATGTTGCATGATCTTTCCATATATCTCATCTACCTATCAGCCCCGTTAGGGCTCTTAGTATTTATTATCGATCTTCTTCGTAAGCAAAGGAAAGGGATAAAACCCGGAGTACTCAACAGTTTTCTTATTGCCATGGGAATTGTGGTTGCTTTTATTGGCTTTTCTTGGCCGATTGCAATGTTTGCGGAAAACTATCCAAACCCAAAGGATGATTTTGGTGAATGGTTTTTTCTTTTCTCTATCGCCGGATTACTCACAGGGTGTCTCATTACTTCTTTGGGAATTATGTTAAATAAAACCCAAAAGGAAAATTAGAATTAAGTAACCGAGAACCCAGGCAATTCTATGATGTTTCTTCAAGTTTGATCTCTGATTTTCTTTCTTTACCTTATGTGCAATAAGATAGTATTGAGGAATTACATGAAATTGGGCTATATGTTTCCTTCTGTAAATGGATTATTAGCCGAAGCACCTATAATCGATCAAGAAGCAAGAGTAATGGAATAAGAAGCAAGAATAAAGGGAAAAGAAGCAAGAATAATCCATTGCGAAGCAATCTCGATAGATGCGGAAGCAATCCCAATCCATCACGAAGCAAGCATATTAAGTGAGGAAGCAAGTGTAAAAGAGAAAGAAGCAACTACATCCGGTCGTCAGATTACCATTGCTTCGTGTTCGAAAATGATTGCTTCCCGTTCGATTGCCTTTGCTTCATGTTCGAAAATGATTGCTTCCCGTTCGATTGCCTTTGCTTCATGTTCGAAAATGATTGCTTCCCGATCAATTGCCTTTGCTTCGCGACCGAGAATAATTGCTTCCCGATCGATTACCATTGCTTCGCGTTCGAGAATAATTGCTTTCCGTTCGATTGCCATTGCTTCGTGTTCGAAAATGATTGCTTCCCGTTCGATTGCCATTGCTTCGTGTTCGAAAATGATTGCTTCCCGTTCGATTACCTTTGCTTCATGTCCGAAAATGATTGCTTCCCGTTCGATTGCCATTGCTTCGTGTTCGAAAATGATTGCTTCCCGTTCGATTGCCTTTGCTTCGCGTTCGGGAATGATTGCTTCCCGATCGATTGCCATTGCTTCGTGTCCGGGAATGATTGCTTCCCGTTCGATTGCTATTGCTTCGTGTTCGGGAATGATTGCTTCTCATTCGATTGGCATTGCTTCGTGTTCGAAAATGATTACACTTAGGTCATTACTAATGCCGGATTGAGAGTAACTGACGAAACATTATTGTATCCCAAATGCCTAACCGACGTTCCGCATAAACAATCTGTCGTGCCTTGATGATAAACGATCGCTACGGAACTATGTTCGGTCATGACGCAATCCTTTCCCATCATGACTTAAGAATGTTCGATCATGACTCAAGAGTAAAAGACCATACCACAATCCTATTCGGGCATTCCTTAAGAGTATTCTACCGCGCCTTAATCTTATTCGATGATGCCACAATCGTAATCGGTCGCTACACAACTATATTCGATTGTCTGATTACCTTTGTGCTATGACCGATTATTATTGTGTCATGTCCGATTGTCTTTGTGTCATGACCGATTATCATTGAGTCAAGTCAGATTGTCTTTGAGTCATGGTCGAATATCATTAAGCCCTTTTGGGAAGGATAAATGGAATCGCTTTAGAAAAGAGAGGTTAGGGGAGAAGGATTGTTATTGCTTTGCTTTTTACTACTTCAAAGTACTTGTTGGTAATAGCAACCTCTTTCGGGGCATCGGGCCAGATTTCGGAGGGAGATTGTTCCGGCTGGGTGTATTGGAAATCGGTTGTTTGTTTTGAGATCTCTCCCAACACATAGAGAGGTTTGCCGTAGTGTTCGCAAAGTATTGCCAGTAGTTTGCTTCCGGTTTTGTTAACAATCGCGCCATCGGCAAGAATAGCGTCGCATCCTATAATTGTTGCGTCGCATTCGGCTACTTCATCAGGGAGCATACTTTCGGTTACAAGTTTTGTTTTTATCCCTTCCTTCGCGAAAGCCTCGGCCATAATTCTTCCTTCCATAATCGGGCGGGATTCCGAAACGGTTATTAGCTTGATCGGAGAAATCTTGTTCAGTTCCTTTAAGGTTCCGAGAACAGTGGAGCTATTCGAAAGGGTAACTATTCTTTTCAGGGAGTGACCTCTCTTATGCAGTTGATTTGCGAGAGATAAATATTTCCGGGAAATTGCCCTGGCGATTGTATGGAAAAACTCTTCCGGTTCATCCAGATTCTTTTCGGAGAGGAATGTTTGAACCTGATCAATATAGGCAGAAATAGCGGGGAAGTGGGATAACCTTTCTTTAATCTCGTTGATGAGTTTAGGTTCGGAAAGGAGTCTCTCCATATTATTAAGCAGCCATTCGTTGATATTTAAGAGGATGGAATGGCTGCCTGAAGAATTGTCCTCGAGAATCCTTTCCAGTTCACGGTTCGGCGTCATAAGATTCTCAAGCTTTGAAACGGAAGCCTTTGTGAGGCTCGCGAATAGTAAGAACCGGACAAGGAGCTTTGCGCACAACTTTTTCGGCGGTACTACCGAAAAGAAGGTGCTCTACCCCCGTATGACCGTGGGTGGCAATGATTATAAGGTCGATGTTATATTCGGCGGCCGTATCTATTATTTCCATGAAAGGTTTGCCGGTTCGAATAATAGTTTCGACTTCGAGCCCCATGGTAAGCTCCGATTCTGCCAGACTACGGAGCTCCTCTTCGGCTCGTTTGTTAATTTCCACCTCTGTGGTCGGGACCGCAATTTGTCCCATACTGAAATCCGCCGGATAAATCATAGGTTCGCTAACATACACGAGATACATCTTCGCGTTGAATTTCTTAGCGAAATTTTCAGAATAGCGGAGGGCATTTTTCGAATAGTCCGAAAAATCAATAGGGACAAGAATTTTGTTTATGTCATACATCTTATACCTCCTCCATTTTATCGAATGATTTGCTTTGCATTTCGAGATAATCGTTATTGACCGCTCGTAGGCGGGTAGCGAGAATCTCGGTTAAACCTTTCATAACATTTATACCTATTCGCGGGTATCTCTCTATGAAGTGATCAAGATCCGGTTTGAAAATAACGGCCAATTTGGATTCTTTAAGTGAAACGGCGGAGGCGGAACGGACATCATTATCGAGCAGAGCCATTTCTCCGAAGAAATCTCCGCGTGAAAGCCTTGTTAGTCCGATGTTCATGTTATCTTCGGTAGAGAGGGAGATTTCAACTTCTCCTTCCCTTATAATATAAAGAGCGATACCGGGATCACCTTGGTAAAAAACATATTCGTTGGGAGCGTAAAGACGATTGTGGATGATTTTCATTAGGTGTTTTAAGTGGGTGCGGGAAAATCCGGCAAAAAGAGGTAAGGAAAGAAGTAAATCTTCTATATCGGTCTTTTCGGCGGGGGTTTTGAAAAGATTAGCCCAAAAGCCACTTCCTCGTTCGACCTTATTTGAAGTATCCATATTATCCTCTAAGTGAATAAACCGGATTCCGCAATGCGCCAGATCTTCTGGCAAGCGAATTTATTTTCGTACAGAGCTCTTCCTATAATAACAGAATCAATTCCTTGATCGTAATATTTGTTTAGTTCAATAAGTTCTTTATAATTTGTTACTCCACCGGAATGAGTAACCTTAAGTCCTGTTTCGTCGGCGATTTTTCTGGAAAGTTCTATGTTTGCTCCTTTAAGCATACCGTTTCGCTCGACGTCGGTAACAATACATCTCTCAATTCCAATTTTAGCAAGTTTTTTGGCAAAATCAAGTGGAGAAACATTAATCTTCTCTTTTCTGCCGTGGATAAGGACATTTTCCCCGAAAACGTCTATAGCGGCAGAGATTTTTTTAGGTCCGAATTTATTAAAAATCTTTTCGAATTCGGGAGTGTTTTTGTAAGCCAGGGAACCGACAACAATTCTGTAAACCCCGAGAGAGAATGCTTCTTCGGCATCCACAAGAGATTTGATTCCTCCACCGTATTCGACGGGAATAATAACGGAGTTACAAATTTCCTCGATAATATCGAAGTTATTATGGGTATGCTTGCTCGAAGCGTCGAAATCGACTACATGGAGGCAACGGGCGTTTTCGGCACGCCATATCATAGCCATAGAGACCGGATCGTCACCGTAGTCAGAACATCCCAATTCGGGAATGCCTTGCACAACTCTTACGGTTTTTCCGTCTTTAATATCAATTGAAGGAATAACTAATATGTTTGGCATATTTCTACTTCCGAGTTTCGCTTTACTAAAATTAGAGAATTAACACAGACACAAACTGTAAAACGCCCGGCAAAAATAATAAAAGATTAACTATTTATCAGAAATAAAAATCATTGGTTTCTTTTCTTTATCTCCATAGAAAAATAAGGAATCCTTCCGAAAATGCAAACAGATAATCAGTTATAGAGTAAAGAGAAAGGAATAATAATTATTTTGTCAAATCTTGACATTATAGAGCTTATTAGCCATATTGGGCACCATGAACAAAGAATTTACCTTCACTACCCATGACGGGGAGATAATACGATCCACAACTTTTGGTCAGGAGAATCTTACCGAAGCGCCATGTTTGATTTTCGTACATGGTTTCAAAGGATTCAAAGATTGGGGATTCGGGCCATATTTGGGAGAATATTTCGCCGAGAAGGGGTATTTCGTTATTACATTCAATTTCTCACACAATGGTATCGGGAATAATAAGTTGGAATTTACCGAACCGGAAAAATTCGCCAGAAATACATTTTCGCGGGAGGTAGGGGAATTGAATGAAATTATATCCGCTTACGAATCGGGCTTTTTCGGAAATACGAGGAACAATAAGATCGGGATTATCGGTCATAGCAGAGGTGGGGCAATAGCGCTACTTACCGCGGCTATGAACAATTCGGTTTCGGCTCTGGTTACTTGGGCCGGTGTTTCAAAGTTGGATCGTTATTCGAAAAGGCAGAAAGAAGTATGGCGAGAAAAGGGAGTATTCGAAGTGCTCAATAGCAGAACCAAGCAGGTGATGCGTCTTAATGTGAGTTTGCTAGAGGATATTGAGCAAAACGGAGATAAACTTCTGAACATAGAGAAAGGGGTAAAGAATCTGAATAAACCTTATCTGATAGCTCACGGAAGCCAGGATTTGGCAGTTCCGTTAAAAGAGGCCGAGCAGCTGTATGCTTGGGGGAATAAGGAATACACAGAACTCTTTGTAATTGAAAGTACAGGACATACCTTTGATATTAAGCACCCATTTGAAGAGAGCAACGAAAAGTTTGAAAATCTGTTGAATACGACACGTCTGTTTTTTGCTAAGAACTTGTAGCTAACCACTGGTTTATTCAAAAATATAGATGTAGTTAAGATGGAAATTAAAAACATTATTTTTATTCTGGTTTTCTTAGCGTCATTCGGTTTTTTGTTTTATAGTTTATCACGTAAGCTATCCTATTTGAAATTAGGTGTCGGTGACGATCGGTTCGGTTCCCCTGGGAATAGAATCAAAAACGTATTTAAAATTGCTTTCGGGCAAAGTAAGCTTCTCAGAGATCCCGTTGCGGGAACGATTCACTTCCTCATCTTTTGGGGATTTATGTTATTTTTATTTGCCGTTATCGAGTCGATAATTCAGGGATTCTATACCCCTTTTTCCCTCGAATTTCTCGGTCCCTTCTTTTCGGTAATAACAGTTGTACAAGACCTTTTCGGAGTGTTGGTTTTTGTTGCTGTAATCTGGGCAATTTTCAGGCGTTTCGTTCAGAAAATCGACAGGCTTGAAGTTGAGAAAGCGGGAAAAATGGACGCTCTTTTGATTCTTCTATTAATACTAATGGTTGTTGTTTCAATGTTTCTTCAGAACTCCGCAGCCCTTGCTCTGAACGGTTTCCAGCCTGCTGAATATGAATTTCGACCAATATCAAGTGCTTTTTCTAATATTATTTTCGAAAATAATGCATATTCGGCAAAAATTATCTTTGAAATTTCTTGGTGGACACATATCTTAGTGATCTTTTTCTTTATGAATTTTTTGCCCTATTCAAAACATTTTCATGTTTTTACTTCAATTCCGAATGTCTTTTTTCAAAAGCTCGGAAGAGAAAAGTTCTCTTTGAAGCCTCTGGATTTGGAGGATGAAGAAGCGGAACAATTTGGGGTAGCGGATGTTGAGCATCTTTCCTGGAAGCAACTGTTAGACGGATTTGCCTGTACGGAATGTGGCAGATGTGCCGAAGCGTGTCCTGCGGCAAGCACCGGAAAACTCCTTTCTCCTAGGAAGATAATCGTAGATATCAGACATCGGTTGGAAGAAAAAGCGCCGATTTTGATAAAAAATAGTGAAAATTCACAAGATATAGTTGACAAAACGCTAGTAAATCATTATATCTCGTCCGCTGAATTATGGGCTTGTACAACATGCGGAGCCTGTGTTCAGGAATGTCCTGTCACAATAGAGCATATCGATTCGATAGTTGATATGCGAAGAAACCTTGTTTTGATGGAATCGCAGTTCCCCGCAGAGCTGAACAGTCTCTTTAAGAATTTGGAGACGAACTTCTCTCCGTGGGCATTTAACGCTCAAGATCGAGCCGAATGGGCCGATGGATTGGAAATAAAAACAATGGCGGAAGATTCGAACTGTGATTATCTTTACTGGGTCGGATGCGCAGGATCTTTTGACGCGCGCTATCAGAAAGTATCGAGAGCTTTTGCGCAGTTGATGCGGAGAGGGGGAGTTGATTTCAGAATACTCGGTGCCGAAGAAAAATGTAATGGTGATACAGCGAGAAGATTGGGTAACGAGTATCTTGCTCAGACGTTGATGCAAGAGAACATAGAAACCCTAAACGGATATGGTGTTAAAAAGATTGTAACGGCTTGTCCGCATTGTTACAATTCTCTTAAGAACGAATATCCTCAGTTTGGTGGAGAGTTTGAAGTAATTCATCACTCTGAAATGATAAAAGAGTTGTTGGATAGCGGAAAACTTGAGCTTAGCGGAGAAAAGAGAAAAGAAAAGGTAACTTTCCACGATTCTTGTTATCTTGGCAGATATAATGGAATCTATGAGGAACCACGCTCGGTAATCGAATCGGTAACCGGTGAAAAGGTAATAGAAATGAACCGTAAAGAAGATAAAGGATTCTGTTGCGGTGCCGGTGGCGGAAGAATGTTCCTTGAAGAGACCGAAGGGAAAAGAATTAATGAAGAACGTACCGAAGAGGCAATAGCCACCGGTGCGGAAACAGTTGCTTCTGCTTGTCCGTTCTGTATGACAATGCTGAACGACGGTTTGAAGACAATAGATAATACTGATTTGCAAGTGAAAGATATTGCAGAAGTTGTTTTAGAAAATATTAAATAATCTTATTACATTTTTATTAATGGAGGTTAATCATGAGTGAAAAGTATACTCAGTTAGTTGAAATGGTAAAAGGCTTGGAAGCTGACGTTGAAAAATTCTACGGAAAAGGACAGGCTGCAGCCGGAACAAGAGTTCGTAAAGGAATGAGCGACATCAAAAAATTAGCTCAGGACATCAGAACTGACGTTCAAGATATCAAAAACGCTAGAAAAGAAGATAAATAAAATCTTTCTTAGGAAAAGCCGGTCATTTAGGTGAACGGCTTTTCTTTTTTTGTTGCTCCGCTACTATTCTATACTTTCATTCCTCCTTCATAACCACTAAATTTGTGTCTTTCTATTACTCAAAGATCAGGTGTTTTAACCGTGCGCAAAGTATTTGTATTAATATTTCTCATTAGCTCGTCCATTTTCGGGCAAGATTCGTTAATTGTGTTCAGAGATCCGATAACAAGTGTTGATTTTTCTTTTATCGGGGATTTAATGTGTCATTCCACCCAATTCAAATATGCTCAGGTAACTCCTGATTCTTTTGATTTTAAGCCGGTGTACAGAGAGATAAAAAAATATTTAGCGGAACCCGATTTTATGATCGCAAATTACGAAACGGTTAACGCGGGAGAAGATGTCGGATATATTGGTTATCCCGTATTCAATACTCCCGATTCATTTGCAGAAGCAATCAAAGAGGCTGGAATAGATATCGTTTCCACGGCCAACAACCATTGCTTCGATCAGAGGGAGAAAGGGATTCTAAAGACACTGGACTTATTGAATACGCTTGATATAGAGGCTGTAGGTACTTACAAATCTGCCGCGGATAGAGATTCCATCAGAATTTTTGAGAAGAAAGGGATAAGCTTCGCTCTGCTAACTTATACATCATTTACAAATATCCCGAACAGAACTTATGGTAAAGAGTACCTGCTAAACTATTCCGATACTCTTTTGATAAAAAGAGATATTGAGAAAGCCAAATCCCTTGATCCCGATTTGGTCATTCTGTTTTTGCATTTCGGACAGGAATATAAGAGAGAACCGAACGATTATCAGAAAAGAATAGTTAATAAGGCAAGGGAATACGGTGCGGATATCATTATCGGAAGTCATCCGCATGTGATTCAACCGATAGATTATTTCCCGACAAACAATGGGCGCATTGACACAGGGTTTGTTGCTTATTCTTTGGGTAACTTTATTTCCAACCAACGTTGGCGGTATTCCGATACAGGAGTAATTTTGAATTTCACCGTAAAGAAGGATACCGTAGCAAATAAGGTTTCTGTGCACGATCTGAATTATCTGCCGGCATGGGTATTCAAAGGGAGAACAGCGAGAGGGGACGAATATATTATTCTTCCTTCCGAATTGGCTCTGAGTGATACTAGCGGGACTTTATTCCCTTACTTAGGGGAAAAGGATAGGGAGATGATGAAAGAGGCTTTTGAGGATACCAAAGAGATTATGGAAAAATATTCCGACAAGCCGAGGTTGCGCAAAATTACAAAATAGATTGAGGACGCATGAGCAGAAGAAAAGCGTCATTGGGAATTATTTTTACGACAGTATTCATTGACCTGCTGGGATTCGGAATTCTGATACCTATACTTCCGGTTTTTGCAAGTAAGGATTTGGATATTTCCGATTTCAATATCGGGATAATAGTTGGAATATATTCTTTGATGCAATTCCTTTTCAATCCTCTTCTGGGAAAAGTATCCGACAAGATAGGGCGCCGCCCTCTTGTACTTGTTACTCTAATGATTACATCTATTTCTTACCTTATCTTCAGTTTTGCGGAATCCTTTTTAGTCCTTTTTCTGTCACGAATGTTGGCCGGATTAGGTGGAAGCAATATCGGAGTAGCGCAAGCATATATAGCTGATATTACTGAAGAGAAAGATCGTTCAAAAGGAATGGGACTGATTGGTGCAGCTTTCGGATTAGGGTTTGTTTTCGGACCGATGATCGGAGGAGTAATTTCGGAGTATGGTTACGAAATGGCCGGATTTGGCGCGGCCGGATTTTCATTTCTCGCGTTTATCTTTGCGGTAGTTTTTTTGCCGGAATCGTTAAAAGAAAAAAAATCGGGGAAAGATATTTCTCTGAAATTATTCGATATAGAGGGAATAAAGAGTACGATGAAAATGCCAATGGTTGGTTTGTTAATCATACTCTTTTTTATTATTGTATTCTCGATGGCCAATATTTACGGTACCTTTGCGTTATTAGGAGATCAAGAGTACGGTTTCTCGGATAGAGAAAACGGATACTTGTTCGGAATCATCGGATTGGTCGGGGCTATAGTACAGGGAGGACTGATAAAAAAAATCTCCTCTTTATTTAGTGAAAGAATTTTAATACTTTCGGGAGCTGTATTTATGATGCTCGGGTTAGGATTGATTCCTTATGGCGGAAGTTTCTCGGGAGTAGCTATTGTTGTTACGATACTTGCACTAGGAACCGGAATTTTGCAACCCACAATTCTCAGCATGATTTCCAAATTTTCCCCGAGCTCCGAGCAAGGTACGATTTTGGGATTAAATCAATCCTTCGCCTCATTGGCCAGAGTATTGGGGCCGCTTTGGGGAGGATTCGCGTTCGAGTTTATCGGATACCAATTCCCGTTTTTAACAGGAGCCGTATTTACTTTTCTTACTTTTCTAATATCGGCTTTCTTATTAAACACAAACAAAATGAAAGTAGAGAGAGAATGTTCAAAATAGATGATATCGAAATAAAGAACGCCTTGCTATTGGCGCCGATGGAAGATGTTACCAGTTTAGGTTATAGAAAATTATGCAAGGAACTTGGCGCTGATATTGTTTACACGGAGTTTGTCAATTCGGACGGGCTGATTAGAAACAATAAAAAGACAGCAAAGAAGATGACAATAACCGACGAAGAGAGACCGGTAGGTATTCAGATCTATGGTAATGATCTTGAGGCCATGGTAGAGTCTGCAAAGATCTCGGAAGAGAAAGATCCTGACATTATTGATGTCAACGCCGGTTGCTGGGTTAAGAAGGTAGCCAGAAGAGGCGCAGGAGCCGGTCTGTTGAAAGATCCTCCTTATTTGGAGAGAATGGTAGGGGAAATTGTAAAAGCCGTTCAGAAGCCGGTTACGGTTAAAACCAGAATAGGTTGGGACACCGATTCGATAAAGATTATCGATATAGCCAAACGTCTGCAAGGTGTCGGGGTAAAAGCTTTAACGATTCATTGCAGAACCCGTATGCAGGGACATTCCGGTGAGGCGGACTGGTCATGGATTCCAAAGATAAAAGAGGCTGTGGATATTCCTGTTGTAGTGAACGGAGGAATCTTTACTGCCGAAGATGTGAAGAGAGCTTTTGATGAAACCGGAGCCGACGGCGTGATGATTGCCAGAGGAGCGATTGATCATCCTTGGGTATTCAGAGAGGCGAAAGAATTATTGGAGAAGGGGAAAGTAGAAACCGAACTCACAAAAGAGGAAAGAATTCATACCGCACTCAAGCATCTGAAATATGAAATTGATTATAGAGAGGAAGAACGTCAGGCGGTTATTCCTTTTAGGAAATATTACTCAGGATATCTGAAGGGATTGTACAACGCATCGAAGACAAGACAAGAGTTGATGAAGTATATCGAATACGGACCTATTGAGGAAGTGTTACTCAACTACTTGGACTACTTGAACAAACATGAAGAATATCTTCTCTCACAAGAGGGAAATAGTGATAACAAATAACGGATAAAAATTGAAGTCGAAATCTTACTTAACCGCTCGAATAATCTCTAACATTTTTGTCCCACCCACAATAACACTAATAAGTTTTATTATTCTAGGAGTAGCTTTCGAGGCTACTCCCGTTATGAAAATATCGGTAGCTTTCTCCGGATTATTTTTCGGTCTGTTGATACCGATTATTTTTTTCCTCCTATTGATGAAGCGGGGAAAGATAGCGGATGTGGACGCCACAATTAAAGAGGAAAGAGGGGGGCCGTTTCTATTCGGAGTTCTTCTTTGTACCCTCGCTATGTTACTGTTGATCTATCTTGACGCCAACATCAATTCAATCCTTCTTTGGGGAACGTACGCGGTCAACACTTTGCTACTAATTCTGATCAATAAATTTTGGAAGATAAGCGCCCACGCTATCGGAGTATCTCTCCCGATGGGAGCGATGACTTTTATCTGGGGGAGTAGAGGTTTGTTATTGCTTCCACTTTTGATCGCCGTAGGCTGGTCCCGACTCAGGCTTGGGGTGCATGATATTTATCAGGTAACCGCAGGATCTTTGTTCGGATTTTGCTTAACTTATCTCCAATATTATTTCCTAATAAACTACGTGCTTTGATATGTCATTCAGAAAAGAGATAGTCGGGTTGATAGAAAACTTTGCCGACCTCCTGGAGTTTACCGGAGGGAATAAGTTCAAAGTAAGTGCCTTCAAAAACGGAGCGAATATTCTACGAAGACTGGAAGGAGATCCGGAAGAAATGTTACGCACCGGAGAACTTAAGAACGTCAGAGGAATAGGGAAGGGGATCCTCGGAGTTATCGAAGAATTCTCTACCGAAGGAAAAGTGGAAGAGTATGAAAATCTTCTGGAGCAGGTTCCGCGTGGTATCATGGACGTGATGAATGTCCGAGGTTTGGGAGCCAAAAAAGTGAAGGTGCTTCACGAGGTTTTGGGGATAGAAGACCTGGACGATTTGGCCGGAGCATGTGTGGAAGGAAAGGTGGCAGAGTTAAAAGGATTCGGAGAGAAGACTCAGGAAAGTATTATGAAAGAGGTGCTCCGAATAAAAAGAGGAGCCGGTTATATGCTGCTCCATCACGCCGAAGCACACGCGAAAAATGTGCTCCGAATTGTGGAGCAGTGTGAATGCTCCGAAAGATTCGAGCTAACGGGCGAATTGAGACGTGCCACCGAGATTGTTTCCCGAATTGAGGTGATAATTTCGGGATCACGTTATGTAGAACTTGAAGAGGAGTTGAGTAAACTCTTTGTAATAAAAGAAGTTACGCGGGATCACCTTTCGGTAAAATTGAATAGTGAACACAACGGAAGAAAGGTAGTGCTCCATCTCTGTAAACCTGAAAATTACGGCGATGTTTTATGTGCCACCACCGGAGCAAAAGGATTTACGGAAAAATATTTGAAAGATGTCTGCTCCGGAAACCACGAAAACGAAGAAGAAATCTTCTCGGAAAAGGGAGTGAGTTTTGTGATCCCCGAGATGAGAGAAGAAGAATATTTTACGACAAGCGAAGTGCTCCGAGAGAATTCCGATCTGACTTCGGAAGCTTTGAAAGGGATGTTTCACTTCCACACGACATGGTCCGACGGGCAGAATTCCCTCGAGGAAATGATAGAGAAAGCACGCTCGAGAGGGTACGAATATGCCGCGGTTTGTGATCACAGTAAGAGCGCTTTTTATGCCAACGGTCTGACCGAGGAGAGAGTGCTCGATCAGAAAAAAGAGATCGAAGAGGTAAGCGCGAAATTGGGATTCCCGATTTATCACGGAATCGAAAGTGATATTTTGCGTGACGGATCGCTCGATTATTCCGATGACTTTTTAGGGAATTTTGATTTTATTGTAGCCTCGGTTCATTCGATTTTCGGGCTGCCCGAAGAGGAGATGACGGCAAGAATAATCGGAGCGGTGGAGAACAAATATGCCAATCTGTTGGGGCATCCGACGGGGCGGTTACTCCTTTCTCGAGACCCTTACAGAGTGGATATGAAAAAGGTAATTGATGCCTGCGCGGCGAATGATGTTGCCATTGAAATCAACGCTTCTCCCTTCCGTTTGGATCTGGATTGGCGACTGATTTATTATGCCAGGGAACGGGGGTGTCGCTTCGCAATTAATCCGGACGCTCATTCGACGGAGGGAATAGATGATGATCGCTTCGGAATAAGGGTGGCAAGAAAGGGAGGCATGAAGCGGGGTGATGTGATAAATTGTTTTAGTGAAAATGAATTCAAAAAATATATATCGAAAAAGATTTAGAAAAATTAAACAATTAGTGAGGGTCAAATGGATCTAAAAAAAATTATTCGTGATGTTCCGGGATTCCCGAAAGAGGGAATTGTTTTCAGAGATATTACAACTCTTCTAAAGGATAGAGAAGGATTTAGTGACGCGTTGGATAAGCTTCATAAGATATCCGAGAATAAGGGGATCGATAAGGTAATAGGAATTGAATCCCGAGGATTTATTTTCGGAGGAGCTTTGGCCGACAGACTAGATGCCGGTTTTGTTCCGATAAGAAAGCCCGGTAAACTCCCGGCTCCGAGTGTTAGCGAATCGTATGTTTTGGAATATGGTACCGATGAAATTGAAATTCATCAGGACGCTATTCAACCTGGGGACAAAGTTCTTCTTCATGACGATCTTCTTGCGACCGGTGGAACGATGGAAGCGGCTTGCAAACTTGTGGAGAAATTGGGTGCGGAGGTTGTTCAGATTTCCTTCCTTATCGAGTTGACTTTCCTAAACGGTCGCTCCAAACTTTCCAAATATGAAGTTGAATCTTTAGTGGAGTATGACTCCGAATAGAGTACATATTTCTTTTCGTTTTTGCTCAAGATATTCCGGTTGAGTTTTGCGTTTCGCAGCTTAACCGGAAGTTTTTTTTCTTACCGTTAGCTCGCCAAATATAAATATAACGTTTTCATATTTTCGTCAAGCCGGATTTGTGTTCTAGCCATGTGTCGGAACGTTTCCGAAGAGTGGCGGAACGATTCCGGTGAGTGGCGGAACGATTCCGAAGGGTGTCGGAACGATTCCGAAGAGTGTCGGAACGATTCCGAAGGGTGTCGGAACGATTCCGAAGGGTGTCGGAACGATTCCGAAGGGTGTCGGAACGATTCCGGTGAGTGGCGGAACGTTTCCGAGAGGGGCGGAACGATTCCGGAGGGTGGCGGAACGATTCCGGAGGGTGGCGGAGTCTTTCCGAAGGTGTTTTCGGCTCTTTTCGGTAGTGTCTCAAAAAGTGTGTAAATAAAAAAAACACTATATTCGCACAAAAAAAAGGAGACACCATGGAAAAAGGGAATAAAGAAGAATTGAAAGGATTACTAAAGAAAGAACTAAAAGGAAAAGATGTACATAGTTTTTTTGACGAGTTATATAAGGAAACCATAGAAACTCTGTTAGAAGCAGAAATGGATGAACATCTGGGCTATGAGAAGTACCAAAAGAGAGAAGAAGAAGGAAAAGAAAACAGTAGGAACGGCAATAAAGCCAAGCTAGTAAAGACTAAAAACGGGGAATACAGCATAGAAGTACCGCGAGATAGGAATGGGAGTTTCACCCCAAAACTAGTCCCGAAGCGAAAGAAAGTAATAGATATGATAGAAGAAAAGATACTGTTATTGTACAGCAAAGGAATGAGCGTAAGAGACATACAAGAGAGTATAGAAGACATATATGGGGTGAAGATAGATAAAAGCTCGATATCGAGAATGACCGATAAAATATTACCGAAAATAGAAGAATGGAGGAACAGACCACTGGACAAATTATATTATATCGTCTGGATGGACGCCCTCCATATAAAGATAAGAGAGAACTACAGATTAGCAGACAAAACAATAAACATAGCCATCGGCTTAAACAGCGAAGGGCGCAAGGAAGTATTAGGCCTATGGCTAAGCAAAGAAGAATCCTCATCCTACTGGTATGAAGTATTAACAGACCTAAAATCAAGAGGAGTAAAAGACATCCTAATAAGCTCAACAGACAATCTGAAGGGATTTACGGATGTAATCAAGAAAACATTCACAAAAACCGTAACTCAAGTCTGTGTGCTACATCAAATACGCAACACACTAAGATACGTAGCCTATAAGGATAGAAAGCTTTTTACTATAGATCTGAAGAATGTTTATGAAGCTCCGAACAAAGAAGCCGGAGAAAAGGCACTCGAAGAATTAAGAGAGAAATGGGGAAGCAAATATAGGATGCCAATCAACTCATGGTTTACAAATTGGGAGAATCTATCGAACTATTTTGATTATCCCGTTGAAATAAGAAAGCTCATTTATACTACAAATATTATAGAGAATCTAAATAAGAACATTAGAAAATACACAAAGAATAAGACCCAATTCCCAACCGATGAAGCTGCCATTAAAGCTGTTTATTTGGCATGTAGAAACGTAGAAAGAGCTTGGACTAAACCTATAGCCGGATGGGGTTTTATTTTAAATCAATTTAAGGATATATTTGCCGAGAGATTAGAAAACTAGTATTCACTTATTTTCGAATGTACACACTTTTTGAGACACTACCCTCTTTTCTCCTGTAAAAACTGTAAAGCTATTTCAGGACTGGACACTCTGTAGTAATTCTGTTTGATTTTTCCAATATATTTGTTACCATTAATCCCACTTAAAATAATCGGAGGGGTTACATGGAGCTTAATATTCAGGGAAAGAATGTTTTGGTTACCGCCGGTAGTAAAGGGATTGGCAGGGCAACCGCGGAACTCTTTTTGAAAGAAGGATGCAACGTAGCTATATCTTCAAGTAACCGGGAAAATCTGATTAAGGCCGCAAGCGATATTAAGCAGACTTTGGGGGTTGAGCCCTTCTGGACTGTTTGCGATTTGAACAAGGTTGAAGATATCAATAATACTTTTGATGATATTACGAAGGTGATGGGAGATATCGATATTTTGGTGAATAATTGCGGTGGGCCGGATCCTGGATATTTCGATGAGTTACTAGATGAGAGATGGTACGAATCGATTGAGCAGATATTGATGAGTACCGTAAGAATGACGAGGAATTTTCTTCCGGGGATGAAGGTGAAAGGTTGGGGAAGAATAATTAACATCACATCTATTGCAGTTAAGCAACCTTTGGATTATTTGATGCTTTCCAATTCGTTGAGGAGCGCGGTTACTTCTTTCGCGAAAACCCTTTCGAGCGAAGTGGGAAAATATAATATTACAATAAATAATGTAGCACCGGGTTACACTCTTACTTCACGATTATATGAATTGGCTGTGGAGAAGGGGAAATTGACCGGGACATCTCACGAGCAGGTTTTGGCTGATCTGGCTGCGGAATTACCTGTCAGAAGATTGGCCAGTCCGGAGGAGATTGGATCGATGATACTTTATCTGGCTTCGGAGAGAGCCGGGTTTATTACAGGAAATACATTCGCCGTTGATGGCGGTATGATAAAATCAACTTACTAATTTTATTAATTTCTCCATAAATAGGGGACGAAAGATGATCAAGCAAATAGAGCTGGATATTTTTCCGGATCGTATTGAAGACTATGCATTTCACCGCGAACTTGCCGCGAAAAAATTAAAAATCAATCCGAATGAGATAAAGAATTTAAGAATCGAGAGACGCTCGGTTGACGCAAGGAAGAAGAGACCTTTCTTTAAGGTAAAGGCAACTGCTTTCATAAATGAAGAGGCGCCTGATGAGAGAACAAAGTTCGACTTTAAGAATGTAGCGGAATCGAATAAGAGAGTGATTGTTGTAGGGAGCGGACCTGCAGGTTTATTTGCCTCGCTGAGATTAATAGAGTTGGGAATTAAACCTGTTTTGCTTGAGCGTGGAAAGGATGTTCAATCCAGAAGAAGGGATTTGAAAGTTCTACAGCAAGATGGGATTGTAAATCCCGAATCGAATTATTGTTTCGGAGAAGGGGGAGCGGGCACTTATAGTGACGGAAAGCTTTATACCCGTTCAACGAAGCGTGGTAATGTGAAGAGAATTTTGGAATTGTTTGTAAAGAACGGGGCTCAGCCGGAAATAATGATTGATGCTCATCCGCATATCGGATCGAATGTGCTTCCGAAGGTTGTTACCGGGTTGCGTGAAATGATAATTAGCTTCGGGGGAGAAGTCCGTTTCAATTCGAAGGTGACTGACATTATTCTTGAAAACGGAATAGCCAAAGGGGTAATAATAAATGATTCCGAGGAATGTGTTGCTGATTCGGTGATTTTGGCAACCGGGCATTCGGCGAGGGATATTTATTATTTACTAAATAAGAAGAATTTATTTCTGGAAGCAAAACCTTTCGCAATGGGAGTTAGGATAGAGCATCCTCAAAAACTGATAGATTCCATACAATATAATAGTGCCGAAAGGCATGACAAACTTCCGGCGGCAAGCTATAGTTTGACATGTCAGGTAGACGGAAGGGGAGTTTATTCTTTCTGTATGTGTCCGGGAGGAATTATTGTTCCTTCGACAACCTCACCGGGGGAATTGGTTTTGAACGGGATGTCTGTTTCGCGAAGAGATTCCGCTTACGCAAACGCCGGTTTTGTGGTAGCCGTTACGGAAGAGGATTGGCAGAAGTATAAGAAAACCGACGGGGTATTTGCCGGATTGAGGTATCAATCGGAGCTTGAAAAATTGGCCTTTATGACGGGGGGAGAATCGCAAAAGGCACCGGCTCAGAGAGTAACCGATTTTCTGAAGGGGCGTTTGTCCGACACACTTCCGAAGGCATCATATATTCCGGGAACGGTTAGCAAACCTTTGCACCATATATTACCTAAATCGGTTTCAAGTCGTTTGAAGAAGGCGTTGTATCTTTTCGACAAGAAGATGAAGGGATATATTACAGAAGAGGCGCAGATGTTGGCTCCGGAAACCAGAACAAGTTCTCCGATAAGAATTCCGAGAGAATGGCAGACAATGATGCATTCTCAGGCGGAAGGATTGTTCCCTGCTGGAGAGGGTGCGGGATATGCCGGTGGGATTATTTCCGCCGCAATTGACGGAGAAAGAGCAGCTGAAGCGGCCGCGAAGTTTCTCGGATAGTAATTATATTTAACAGAGAAAAGAGCAATTGTCGATTGGATGATTGCTCTTTTTGTTTATACTATTTTTAGAACTTGATTTATTGAGTTTTGTAAATTATCTTAAAGTGTCTATATTATTAATAGTTAAAGTCCGGAGGGGGTCCGATTTTAATTGTGGGTTTTATGCCAAAGCATGACCCGGTTTATTAATAATAAGGAAGATAGTATGAAACTATTACGAATTTCTCCTATTGTTGTAGTTATTAGTTTCGTAATTACAATTCTTGCGTGTCAGGATAGCTTAACTGATCCTGAGCAAATCAGATCCGAATATCCCGGTGTAGCGGGAAAAGTAAGGAACGAGGAAGGTAAGCTTTTACAAGGGGTAAAGGTTTATTGCTTATTCCAATTCTATAATGTAACAGAGTCTAATACTCCTAAGAGTCTGCCGAAAATACCAACCGAAGTAACCAATTTCGATTTTGTTTTAGAGCAAAATACTCCGAATCCGATTATTAATTCTACCTACTTACACTTTGCTCTTCCGGTGAAATCGAAAGTTGAGATTAAGATTATCAATCCGATGTCGGGGAAGACAATCTACCAACAAAGAGAAAATCTGTCGGAAGGTTTGTATCAGAGATGCCTTGAAAATATAGTTGATAGTCTGAATATGAGAAACGGGAAATATGAATATTCCATAAGGGCAGAAGGGATTGACGGGAATATTTATGAGGATAAGAAGGAGATGTTTGTAATTAGCAATAAAGGGAAGGCGAATTGCGTAACAGATAAAAAGGGGTATTTCAAATTCAAGTATCCTTATGCTTTTCAGGGGGATAGTATTTGCGTTAATTATTCCGATTCATATGGGGCATATTATTGGCAAGTTACCCCAAATGTAAATTTCTTATTCGAAAAGGAAGGATACATATCACGGACAGTTCCTATCTATTTATATGACAGTATGGTATTAAGTCGTGATGTGGTATTAAAGAAGGAGGATGAGGATGAATAGAAGGAGTTTATTCTTTATAGTGCTTTCTCTTGTTGCTTCTATAAGCTTAAGCGCTCAATCGGATTGGGAATATGTAAATGATGAGTTTTTCTTCGGAGATGTAAAATCATCTTGCATTGTAGGGGAAAAGATTTTCTTTCTAACCAAAAATAACTTAATCTATTCCAGAGATCAGCAAGGAAGAGTTGTAAATTCATGCTTATCATATGGTACTAACAATTACTCTCCGGGTGGTGTTAGTTGGCGTCAGAGAATAGCATTTGCCGATGAATTGAACGGATATATTGTAAACGGAGAGAACGGAGAATTCCGGACGGAAGATGGAGGAGAGACCTGGAGGAAAGTCAGTTCAAATCCAAATGGGTTTTATATTGTTTCCTTTGCAACGGAAAAAGTGGGATGGAAATTAGGTTGGAAGAAATTGGTAAAAACTACAGACGGAGGAAAGACTTGGGTAGAGCAATCATATCCGGGGGATGTTATTTTATCTCCTGTGAAATTATTTGCTTTGGACACAAACAGAATTTTTCTGATAAAGTCATATTTTCCCAAAAATGGTTTTGGAGGTATATTTTTTAGTGAGGATGGAGGGATGAGTTGGGGAAAAGTGGAGATGGAAATTCCGGAAAGCTCTCGAAGCATTTGTGACATGAAAGATATCTTAATAAAGAAATCGGGAAAAGGAGTAGCATTACTTTATGCCGAAGAAGATCTTTGTTACATATTAATGACAAAGGATTATGGAAAGACCTGGGAAATAGAGCGGGAATATAATCGTCCTTTGGAGTATATAATATCTCAAAAGGATAGAGAATGGATTTTTATTGGGAGCGCTGCGGCTGAATCCCTATCCGAATTATATATTTATAAGACTATAAATGACGGGCATAACTGGTTTGAGGAAGTGTTGGAAAGTAGCAAGGGGATGTTGGAGTCTTTTACGTTTGATCCTGAACAGGGCATAATGTTTATTAAAAAATTTGACAGATTATTGTTCTTATCGAACAATGGAAAAGATTTTAGAAAGATAGCACCGAAGAACAGATATGGTTATCATAATTTTTGTATTGATCATAATCCAAAACAAAGTAATAAACAGAAAGTAATTTGTTACCCTACTGATTCAAATGTATTAAGAGATGTGAACAGTGGTGGGAATATAGAATACCTCATTAGTTTCGATTCGGGAGAGACTTGGCAAAAAGAGATCGCTGTTGAAGGAATAGGAAAATTTATTAAGGATTTTAGGATAAGCGAAGATATACTATATGTTTCGAAAGGAAAGAATCATCTTGAAAAGTCTACGGATGAAGGAATGTCTTGGGAAAAAATCGTGACAGAAACTCCCCTGCCGACATTTTATGATTTTCAAGTCGGAAGTAACGGTAGGCTCTTAATAGACAATCTAATTTCTTTGGATGAAGGTAATACTTGGGAGACTTTGGTTACTAATAAAAGATGTATTTTTAACAGATATTTTTTGGCGGATGATGATCAATTATGGTCATGTGGTGTGTATTACGATACCGATCATCCGAGAGGGTTTGTCTATAAATCGGAAGATAATGGTAAGAACTGGAGAGCTGATGATTTGCCTACAATTATATCCGATCTTGAAATTGTAGATGATTCCGTAACCTATGCTTTATCTTATAAGAGCCTTTATAAAACTTGTGATTCCGGAGAGAGCTGGAAGTTGATAAAAGAGTTTCAGCATTATTATTACGATGATCCCCAGATGGCTTTTATTGATTCGAAAAACGGTATGATGTTTTGTGAAGATAATCTTTATAAAACATGTGACGGAGGCAATACCTGGGAAGAAAAAGAAATGAAGATTATTCCAAGTAATGTTACGAAGTTTGAAGCGACCAAAAACGGAAGATATTTTATCGCTACTTGGAATGGAGTAATTACTTTTGTAGATAAAGATTATCAGCCGAAGAAAAATGGTTCGATAGGAAAAGAGGGAAGTTCAGGTAAAGAGGCTACACTATATCAGAATAGTCCGAACCCCTTTAATCCTTCGACGAGAATATTCTTTTCCCTTGGGACGGAAGGGATGGTGAATCTTTCGATTTATAATATTCTCGGGGAGAGGGTTGCTACAATTGTAAATGAGAAATTATCTGTCGGTGATCATCAATTCAATTTTGACGGGAGTAATCTTTCCAGCGGAGTTTATTTAAGTGTTCTGAAATTTAATGGAAAAAGTGAGATAAGAAAAATGAGTTTGGTGAAATAAGCAGAGTTTGATCCGTTAATCTTTATTATATTGGACTCTTTGTTTTTAAGTTTACCAAAGCGGGGAGTCCGATGAGTTTATTAAATAGTAATAATTACGAAGAAGAGCTAGAAAAGATAGATAGTTTGAGGAAAGGGGGTAAAACGGAGAAGGAGATTATCGCCGTGCTTGCAAAGGGGAATTCTAACGATTCCGCGGAAGAGTTTTTGAAATTAGTAAAGGGGGTTGCGAAAAAAGAGAACCTCGATAAACTGAGAAATATACTTGTAACTTTACTGTTGTTTTTCCTGATCACCAAACTATTCGATTCGATTTTTCTTATTGCCAGAAAAGAGTTTTCCTTGATGGCTCAGTTTATTCTTTTGGGTGTTGTACCGATCTTCAATTTGCTTGCGTTATTTCTTGTTAAGAAAGAATACAGTTATTGCTACAGAATAGTATTTGTAATGGGAATTTTCGGTATCTCCAATCAGGTTGATGCTATCAATATGGCGTTTATTACACAGAACATTGTCGTTACGGTATTTGTAATCATTGAGACAATCGCGCTACTTGCCTTGCTTTTCTCTTCCGCCGTTCTCGATTGGAAATTCTCTACCGAGGAACTGAAGATAAGGAGGATTATCAGGAAGAGGGGGTATGAGGTTGGGGGAATGCAATGAAATAATGCTTTCGTGGATGATTCGGAATATTAAAAATATATTCTACTAGCTATTGCATTTTATCCCAGTATAAAATATTTTCCAAACGGAACCGAGAGAAAAGATAATACATCATCCTCTATTACTGTGATGTGATATATAGAGAAGCTCTTATTACAAAATCACACCGGAGGCACTATGAAGAAGTTCTTTATCTTTATATTTCTTAGTTGTTCGTTTCTATTAGCTCAAGGGAAATATGATATCAATGTTGTAGCAATTGGTATCGGAGAGAAAAATCCTACATTTGACGAGGGAAGGTTTCCTCACATCTCATTTTATTACACTCCAAAATTAATTTCTAAAGCGGAAGTCGGGGAAGAAGGTAAAGCGGCGGTCGCGTTGTTTGGCGGGGCTGCAAGAGAAGTTTTCGAAGGGGAACCGGAAGTGCTTGCCAAATGGTGGGATGAAACCGATATCCGGAATCACGCGATTATTTTCGATAAGAACGGCGTTGGAGCGTGGCAAGGATGGCTCAAGCCGGATCGTGATCTTATCGATTGCGAGGGAAAAGGAGAGGAGAGTTCAGTGGAGGATATCTTCGAATATCTCCTTGAAGATAATGAAGTAATTGAGTTTGACGATGGAAAAGAGTTTGATTATGAGGATAACGATTGCCTGATTGAAACAAAGATGGTTGATTTTATGGTTGTAACTCCCACCGGAGAAGAGAAAAGTACAAAATCTATTGTTGAAAATGGGAAAGCTACAATGGTGATTTTCTTCCAAATTTCTAAGGATGTGGATTTGAACGCTGTAGCGAATGTTGAGGAGGATGAGTCGGTTGGTTCCTTCCTGGGCAGCATAGTTAAAACTACTGCGGGGGAATCGTGGGAAGTTCTCTTTAAGAAGATCGAGGGAGAATTCTTCGAGCATGATGTTCCCGATAAAAAATATGAAAAGGAATAGTTAATAAATACCTGGCGGGGTAACTTATGTTTTCATTTTGTTACATCAACGCCCAATTCTTTTTTCGCAATGTTGTTTTTAAGCTTGAAAATATGACAATCTTACAAAATCTTTTGTATATTCGAGCCCGAATAATAAAATAGTATTGGATAAATAAATGAACAGACCTTTTCAGATTTTTGTGCTTATCGCTTTTGGAGTAGGGGAGATTACTTTGGCTCTTTCCGGTATCTTCAGAGATAATCTTAGTGATTTTCAGTTGGGTTTTTGTGAGGGGCTTTCCGCAACGGGCATTATCCTTGGTGGGATTTATATGGTGTGGAGTTTTGCTCATAAGAGGAATCCTTTTGTAGTGAAATAGGTCTAATTCCTTTCTTATATCAGTCGACTAAAAAATGAGCTTTGAGAATTTATTTCTTTGTAATAATTTTGTCCGGTTCAAAATATGATTACAGAGGAGTATTCGATGAAGAGTTTTATTACGGTTGGCTTGCTGGTTCTCTCAAATACCTTTATGACTTTTGCATGGTACGGGCATCTTAAATTTGCCGAGTGGAAGTGGTTTAATAAACTTGGTTTGATAGCGATTGTACTTTTGAGTTGGGGTATAGCCTTGTTTGAATATTGTTTTCAAGTGCCGGCTAACAGAATTGGGTATTCCGGTAATGGGGGGCCTTTTTCTCTTGTGCAATTAAAGGTTCTTCAAGAAGCGATTACCTTAATAGTATTTACCTTTTTCTCTTTGGTTGTTTTTAAGAATGAAGCTCTTCGATTAAATCATTTCATCGGATTCGGATTTTTGATATTGGCTGTCTATTTCATTTTCAAGGGATAGATTTTAAGAAGAAAGGAAGCAAAATCGGAGATCTGAATACGAATTTGCTTCCCGTTAATATCTTTATTCTTTTAAGCCCTTTGAGATAATAGCTTCAATTCCTTTTTCTATTCTTTGCCAACCTTCCTCGGTTGTGAGGTCAATTCCGTTGAACACATTAACATGTCGTGAACGGAGAACAAGATAGTATATGCCGGCCAGTAGAATTGAGGAAATGGCAGGTATATCGGTTTTCGAATAATCTACAACTTTTTCAAGAAGTCTTAATAATTCAACTGCTTCGGCTTCTCTTTCTTCCGCGATTGCTTTTGTTACTTCGTTCTTATTTGTTAATTCCCACAGAAGTATTTCCTGCAATTCCTTGTTTTTCAGAGCTTCTTTCAATTGTCCCACAAAAATATCAGTGCCGATTTTGGCTACTTCATCTTCCGATGAGACAGTAACATTTTCGGAAGTCATATTCGAAAGTTTTGTGAAATAATCTTTCTGCTTTACATAAGCTTTCAAGAGGCCGTCAAGATCATTGAAATACCTGTAAATCAATACTTTGTTTACACCCGCTTCTTTAGCTACGGAATTTATTCCCACATTAGAAAAACCGTCACGTAATATCACAGTGCCGACGGCGTCAATTAGTTTCTGTTTTGTAACTTCTTTATCTCTTTGCATTTTTTCCCGAATTGTTCAATTTCTAGGATTCAAATTTAGTGATTTTTATTAGGAAACAAACCATTCAACAGGGCGGCGCAGAGAAACCGGTTCCGGATAATCCTTAACATATCCTGCACGTAAGATGAACTGGAGTTTTCCTTTACATCCGATTTTTCTAACTAGAGTCTCTCTCATACCTTCTTCGAGGGGCTGGCTCATCGGGTGTAGAGCTAGCATTTTCTCACGACATCTTAGTCCCATCCTTTGAAATTTTCTTCCCGCCTCAATCAGTTCGGGTAAGGAATCATCAGATGAGGTAATTACAATCCAGCCTCCGAAAGAGGAGAGTTGTTCTTTTACCATTTCAATCCCTTTTTCTTTGAAGCTTTCGGAAGTGACACTCTTCTTATCGAAAAATAGTCGTACAAAGAGGGAAAGAAAACCAGACATCTCCATCGAAGCCGGAGTGAGTCCGTCCATATTCTTTTCGGCATCGGAATTACTCCATCTGATCCAATTGGCCAGTTCTACTTGAACATTCTCTCTTCCTGCTTGTAGTATATTGGATTCCAATGTTACATCCGTAAGTAGTTTCCCAATCTCTGATTCTTTCCGATAAAATGAGGCGGAGTTTCCTAATTTATCTGAGATGAAATTATAGTCTTCATTAGTAATCGTTTCGGAAAGATATTTTTTTCTCAGAGTTCTTCTCCGTTTGAGATTATCCAATGAAATATCATGTGGGATATCTTTCACTAATGTTATTTCAACGATTGATTCCTCAAAAAGGGAGGAGGCTAGGTAATTAGTTTTTATAGCATATCCTAATCGACTTGCCGCAATAGAAAGATTCTCGATAAAGGCTCCGATAGAGAGGAGTGTTTCTCTATTAGTGGGATCCACCTCATTGAGCCATCTTTTTCTATCCGATTTGACGCAAAGAATGTTATCCTTTTTTACTTCAACTATCCATGGTTGGCAATTGTGACTACTCGGAGCCAGGGATGCATAATAGAGAATTTCTTTCAAATGATTTGGTAGCTTTTTCCCAAGGCTATTGCTTGTTGTGTGCAATTCATTCCGAATTATTCCCGCGCATGAGTTAATTAGTGGAAATGTTAGGGTTAGTAAAACACCCTTACCGGTTAATTGTAAAAAATCTCGTCTTGTAGTTTTCATAGTAATATCCTTTAGAAATACCAACCGATTTTTAATGAAGCCTCATAAAGAAATTTTTTCGGTTCGTAAATTTTACCTCCGATATTTAGATTACTTGTTCCCGTAATTGGTAAGTGCCCTGCAATCCACGGATTCAAATAGAGATTTTTATAAATTTTCCAAACATAACCCCCTCCGAGGGTAATAATAAGATTATCGTATTTCCCATTTGCATTGTTCGAGGAATTTACGACGCTGTTTTCCCAATATTCCATGCCGAGACCGATCCACCATTTTTCGTACTCGTTTTCAGTGGTTGTTGGGAAATAATCTATTAAAAGAGTATAAGCGTCGGTTTCCAAATCTTTGAATCCTGATGGAATAACGAATTCCGGTGTTTTCACATTCGTAAGAACCGCACGAAGACGGAGCTTTTCGTATCCCACCCATCCTGAGAAATAGTAGCCTCCGGAGATATAGGGGAGCGCGTCCAATTCGGTACCTATTCTTAGATTTGTTTGCGAGTCTTTTTGGGCGAAGATAACCGCCACATGCAAAATGAAGAATAATATCATTAACTTTTTCATAGTAATCCTTATGTTGTAACTTGTTGGTTACAAATATAAGTAACCGATAGGTTACAGTCAATAAAAGAAAATAACAAATAATATTCTTTATCTCCGAAGTGGTAAGTATTATCTTATATCTTCAATAAAAGGGGAATTATGAAGAAGAATAATGCGCCGATAACAGCTAGAGCTGTTTATAAAGCAAAGCCTGACACAGAGTATAAGATTTATTTGGAAGCTGAGGAATTAATTTTCATTAAAGTTTCAGGGCAGAATTGGAATATTGAAGAAGGGGCCGAAGTAGTAATGCCATCCCCCGTATCAATCCTTTCTGAATTGATAAAATGGTTATTTAGGAATAAGAGAAAGAAAAAAGAATCGGTTGAGATTTTGCCTTCTGAAGTTAGTAAACAAGATACCGGTGGTAGTAATTGTTTTGTGATAAAGAAAGGGGATGTTGCAAAAGTATCGTTACAACCTGCCGAAACGATTTCATTTCACGGCGATTATTATGTCTTATGGAGATTGGAGACTATAGAAGGGGAAAAGTATAATCTTCAATTGGAAAGAAAAGAAGAGATAGAGGGGGCGATAAACAGATTGAAAATATTTTTCGGTGATTTGCTGGAAATTACCGTGAAATGGAACGAAAAGAAGGGAGAGATGGAAAAGTAATATTAATTGTGGGGGCAAGGATGTGTAGTTCCGAAAATAGTATGAGTAAGTTCGATAGATTTATTGGGAATTGGAAATTAATCTATCATATTCCCAAAAGTAGCATGAGCAATTCGGATACCGGCATGGGGTCCGGAACATTCAAGCGGATTTTAGGAGATAAGTTTGTTTCGTTTGATTATGCGGCAAAACTAGGGCAGGGAGATACATCTGCTCATGGAATCTTTGGCTTTGATGAAGGGAAAGGGGTAATACGCTATTGGTGGTTTGAAGATTCCGGCGCAACAATGGATGCTACCTGTGATTTTGTTTCAGATGACGTGTTAGCGATGAATTGGCATAATTCATTATTGAGCCAAGAGTTTAGAGTAGTTAGTGAAAATAAAATTATTCTAGAAATGACTCTGCGGAAAGAGAAAGGGGAGGAAGTTGTTCTGGTGGTTGATTTGATAAAAAAAAGCCTCCCTTGATAGGAGGCTCAAAAGAAATTTATTTTTTCTTTTTAATATTGTCTTTAAGAAGCTTATCGCAATTTTCAGTGAATTGAATTGAAGATATCTTCTTTGCAGCCAATTCTGCGTAATTATCTTCAACTTTTTGTTTCAATTCTTTTTTAGTTTCTTTGTCAATTTGCTTTTTGTCGTAAGCAATATTGATTTTGGAGAAATATGTCAAACATCTGTCACATTTGTCCTGGCTTTCAGCTTTTAATCTGTCGTAGTCTTCGGAAGTTCCTTTACCACTATACTTATCAATTTGCTTATCAGCTTCTTTTTTTACAGCTTTTTCTGCTGCTTTCATACCTTGATCCATCAACTTATCGAAATTGATGCTACCGCAACCGGTAGTTAATAATAGACATGGCAATACTAATAGTATTAGTTTCTTCATTGTGCCTCCATGATGTGGGAATTTGTAAATAGTTATTTAGAAGTCGGCCAAATGTAAAATAATGTATATTTATAATCAAGAATAATATGAATATTATGCTTATCTATTTAGTCATATTGGATTATATTTGTATAATCTTGAGTGGGGAAAAAGAAATTAAGGCAAATGAGAAAAAATATTTGTGTAATAAGGGATAAAATTATATATTTACAGTCTTGAAATTTTGGTGCGGGCAGATAGCTCAGTCGGTAGAGCAAAGGACTGAAAATCCTTGTGTCGGCGGTTCGATTCCGTCTCTGCCCACAAAAAAGGAGTGATTTAATCACTCCTTTTTTATTTTAAATATTTTTTGAAATTTACTCAGTTGCAAAGAAGAGTTATTCTAGCTGTTTGTCCGGAACTGAGCTTATCGGTTTGCCCTTCCCATATAACATTATTAGTGTTGCTCCCACGAATAGTATAAGAGTGTCTTCCGGTTGAAACATCATAAGAAAAGGATCCGTTAGAGAAGACTTGATCGATTAACTCGTTGTCGATATAAATTTTTACTTGAGCGTTTGTGGGGCAACCGCTATCGAATACGAATTTTATCTGAGGCTTTTCGTTGCTCGAAGCCCCGTCATCGCTATCTTCTTCGCAAGCAAGAGAGAATGAGAGTATCGCCAAGAAGAGGAGTAATAGTAATTGTTTTACTTTCATAACGTACCTCCTCATAAATAAATTAGTAGATCGAATCAAAAATCATCGCTCTGAATAAGGTTAATCAGGTTATTGTATTCTCTTTCGTTAATTGCTTTCAAAGCTAGTACTATTTCCGGTTTTTCAACGTTAAGATTTACAAAGTCATTTTTAGCCATTTCAAAAAAATTCCCAACATCCTTAAAAAGGACCGATGCTTCTTCTTTTAGCTTTTGTTTGACATCATTATTTTCATTTGCTAATGCCCACATATAGAGAAGGAAAAGACCGGTACTATTTTTGGCTTCTCTTAGGCTACAATTTGTTGCTATTTTGTATTGTGTGTAAAGCTCTGTGTAGAAGAGAGAAATGAGCTTGTAGGGTGCTAAAGGAGTTTCCATAAAAAGGCTCCTTAGATCGTTTATTTCTTTTGAATATAACACTTGAGATGTAAAAAGGAAAGAAAAGAAAAATGTGGGGGAAAAGAAAAATTCCCCCAACTCGGCTGCATGATTAATTCACTATCAACCCACTATCTTGCTTTCTGCGGTTGATATACTATCTTACGAATAGTATCAAATTGAAGATAGGGATATTCCTCCCTAATTTTATCAATCGCGTCCCCCGCGCTAATTCTCGTAGCCCGCAATTCTTGGAAGGTTTTGCGAATATGATAATCCCTTACGGATTTATGATTTATCAAACCATAGTTATGGAGAATCTCAAAGACTTCATCACTTATAATATCCGAAAGGGGGTTTAAGAGATTTAATCCGGATTCATGTGTATGCATGATTACTCCTATTATTTAATTGCTGGTAGTAAGTAACTGAAAAATGAATAGGGAAACAACCGCACAAGTATGTGGTTTTTGTAGTCTCGGTCCGGTCCTCCACCTTTCGGAAAGTCCCCGCCACCCTTCGGAAACATTCCGCCCTTCTCGGAAAGACTCTTCCACTCGTCGGAATCGTTCCGCCCCTCTCGGAAACGTTCGGAACACTTTCGGAAACATTCCTCCACCCTTCGGAATCGTTCCGCTTCTCTCGGAAAGATCCGGAACACTCTCGGAAACGTTCCGCCACAAGGTTAAAGATCGAACATGAAGAACTCTCAGTTTTCTCCACCATCCCCTCTTGTTCTGGGAGCTTGCTGCAAGCCAGGCTCATGACTGGTCGAAGTGTTCTTTGTGGTTTCTACGTTCTCCGTGGTGAATCCCTCTTTGGCGAAGTTAGGTTTTTGTCGTAGATCCGGTTGGAAATTCGGTAATACAACGAACCTTTGTTTCAAACCAGGCTTTTGACTGGACGAGAGCTTGCCTCTCTTGAGGTTTCAATAGGTAATAACTGGCATGTTTAGTCTTCTTTCCGAAAAAGAAAGATTTGTCGCTATATCAGATGTGAGTAGAAAAAAAAGTACTACATATTCATGCGCCATCCTTTGTAGCCGGTGAAGATGATAGTAGTTGTTCCCAATAGGATGAAGAGCCAACCGTAAGAATAAGAGAATGGAATTGAAGCAGAGGGGAGATTAAGTTCAGTTAACCAAAGGCCGATTAAAACAAAAAGAGAATCGATGGCCAGAATAATTCCGGCAACAAAAACAGCCAGATAATTTTTGCGGAAATAGAAATAGGCAGAGAGAATAATAATAATTCCATATGTAATTGCGAAGGCCGAAATATTATGCCAATCCCAAATACTTGGGGGAAGAGGTGAATCGTTAAAGATGGGAAATAATGTGATTTGCGTATTCCCGATATGCGCTAAGGGGAGAACGGCTGAGATGCATAGTAAAATGCATCCCAGAATTCCTTTATGTAAATATGATTTTGTACTCATCATTTTTTCTTAATTACAATTTTGTCGTAAAATAAAACCAGCATGGCTGTACCGAAAGCGAGTATAGCGAAAATAAGCCACATCAAATCGGGGCGTTGCATATCGCGGGCAAAGGCTCCGTAGAGTTGTCCCGAGAGAATACCACCGAAAAGATTACCGAGAGCTACGCACCAGTAGAAATATCCCATATAAAGAGCAACCTTATCGGGTGGAGCGATTTTTCCAGTGTATTCCTTCGATTTCGGGCTGGCCATCATTTCGCCGAAAGAGAATACAAAAATACCTGCTACAACTATCCAGCCGGTTGTACCGAATATCATAATAGTAAAACTGACCACGGTAATCAATACTCCCCAAAAGATAGTAGTGAATGGTTTTAGTTTCGATACGAAATAGGAAATTAAAACCTGGAAAAAGATTATGGCACCTGCATTTATATTAATGATATATTCGGGATTTACCTGCCCGGGAACTGCCATTGCCTGACTAAAAGGCTCATTATATTCCGATAATCCGATAAAAGACATGGCTGATTGAATGAAGCTCATCAAATCGGACGTATCAACAAAATCTCTGATATGAAGAGGTAGTGTGTAAAAGATCTGATTAAATGATGTCCAGAAACCTGACATTAACAATAAAAATAATCCGAAACGCCAATCTCCGATCTTCATCGGTTGAGCTATCCAGCAAGCTTCGGAGGATCTATTTCTCTTACGGAGTGTAACATCGTAAATAACATTAAGTATAATCCATATAGAGGAGACCAAAATAATATCCCCCCAAGTAAATGTCCCGTCCGAGGTAAATTTGGAGCCCATGACCAAAATTACCAGTAATCCGAAAACGAATAGGAAGAAGCGTCCGTTTCCAAGAACTTCTACCATGTCGGTCATTACTTTCTTCAAAGATCTGGGATTAGCCGAAGCGCTCTCGGTTGTAGGTTCTTTATAAAATAGAGTGACGAATAAGAAATTCAAAGCGACCCATCCTGCCGAAGCGTAAAATACATATTCCCACGAGATGGCTCTAACAACGCCGGCAACAATCGGTCCTACAAATCCACCGATGTTAACCATCATATAAAATATCCCGAATCCCATAGAGGAAGTTCGATTGCTTGTTACTTTGGAAATTGTACCAATTACCACCGGCTTGAACATGGCAGCACCGAGGGCTACCATCATAAAAGCGAGAAAGAAAGTAGGGAATGTTTTGAATTGTCCCAATAAATAGTACGCAGGAACCAAAACACAATAAGCTGAGAAGAGCATTTTCTTAAATCCGTATCGATCGGCCAGAGCGCCGGTAACTACAGGGAAAAGATACAAGAAGAAAGTAACAACACCCTGAAGAACACCACGATCCTCATCGCTAAAACCAAGTCCTCCGTCTTCCACAGCACCGGTAATATAAAGTGAAGAAACGGCGAAGAAACCATACCATGCCATTCTTTCGAAAATTTCCATAGTGTTTGCTACCCAAAAGGTAGCGGGAAAGTCTTTAAGTCGTATTTTTTCAAGACTCATAGCACCTCATTAATAATTATATACAATGTCAAGTTGAATTAGGCGGAGACTCTATTTATATTTGAGTTTAATCAATTTCGAAAAAGTAAGAAAAATATTTCTTATAGTGTAGCGGAATCGAAAGAATTTTAATTATAAAAGATAATACATCGAAACATAAGAGGCGGTTATGAAGAACAAAGTTATACTCGGGACGGATTTGAAAAATCTGAAGCCATTCAAATCGGGGAAAGTTAGAGATATTTATGATTTGGGTGAGTATTATTTGTTGGTGTCGACCGATAGAATTTCGGCCTATGACGTAATAATGAATGAAGGAATTCCTAACAAGGGAGCTGTTCTTACACAAATTTCCAAGTTCTGGTTCGATCTTACAAAAGATATTATCGATAATCACCTTGTTTCCGTTGATGTTAATGAGTTTCCCGAAGAATGTCAGGAATACAAAGATATTCTCGAAGGGCGTTCGATGTTAGTGAAAAAAGCGGAACTTATTTCTATCGAATGTATTGTTCGAGGTTATATTACCGGCTCAGGAATGAAGGATTATAAAAAGACCGGAACGATATGCGGCCTCAAATTACCCGAGGGATTAGTGGAATCGGAAAAACTTCCGGAACCGATTTTTACTCCTTCTACAAAAGCAGAGATCGGAGATCACGACGAGAATATTTCTTCCGAAAAAGCTATTGAAATCGTAGGAGAAGAGGTATTTAACAAAATAAAGGATGCTACTTTGAGTATCTATAAAAAGGCATATGATTACGCTTACGAAAAAGGTATTATCATTGCCGATACGAAATTGGAATTCGGTTTCTATAACGGTGAAATCATTTTGATAGATGAAATTTTATCCCCCGACTCTTCTAGATTCTGGCCTAGAGATGATTATGAAAAGGGGAGAACCCAGGCAAGCTACGACAAACAATTCGTTAGAGATTATTTGACATCTATTAATTTCGATAAGCAGCCACCTGCTCCGACATTACCTGAAGAAGTAATTGCCGAAACATCTAAGAAATATGAAGAAGCATTAACACAATTGACTGGAAAGAGATTAGGCGAATGATACCGACACAAATAAAAGTTGAAGAGAGTAAATATTTAAAAATTACTTGGGGCGACGCTTCTGTTACACGGGTAAAATTAGTAAATTTACGACGAGCTTGTCCGTGTGCCGATTGTAATTCGGAAAGTGAACAATGGACTGAGAATTATATCCCATTATTAACTGCCGATCAATTTGCAATTGCCGAGATAATTCCTCTAGGCAATTACGGTATTGCCATTACATGGAAAGATGGTCATAAGTCCGGCTATTACGAATATGAGTATCTAAAATCGTTGAATGAAAAAGAGTAAATATGATATTACCTAATCAACTTACTGTTGCGAGAATAATTCTTACTCCTGTATTTCTGCTACTCTTTTTGGCGGACGATCCGTTGATGAAACAATTGTCCCTTCTAGTGTATGTTATAGCCGCTATTACCGATTGGTATGACGGCTGGTTGGCAAGAAAATTTAATTATATAACGGCTTGGGGAAAATTTCTTGATCCCTTGGCCGATAAAATATTGACTTCAACTGCCTTTTTCGCATTTGTGTTTCTGGATGTTTTACCACTGTGGATGGTAGTTGTTATTGTTGTCAGGGATTTTCTGATTACCGGTTTGCGAGCTTATGCTGAGTTTCAGAACAAGTCATTTACAACCAGCCGGTTAGCAAAATGGAAAACTTTTTTTCAGATGGCCTTTATCTATTATTTGCTGATAGTATATACGCTAGTAACGGTAGAGTCGGTTTATTCGGGGAATGAGGCACTCTTTGCTACTCTAATGGATAAAAATTTTGTTTTTTATTCAATGAGTTTTATTACGTTTTTCACATTGACCACTGGTCTCTCTTATCTCTTTAAAAACAGAAAACTAATTATAAAGTTATTTACAGTTGAAAATAAATCTGATAGATAAAATTCTCGGATCGGGATTCTTTTCGGGCTATTTTCCTTTTGCCTCCGGAACAGTTGGAAGTTTGGTGGCTTTTGGAATTTATATGATTCCCGGAATGGAAAATCCGGCAATCCTTAGCTTTTTGATCGCTCTGTTTACCGTTTGGGGAATCAAAATAGGAACGAAATTCGAAAAGGTTTATGGAAAGGATCCGAGTCAGTGTACTATTGATGAGTTTGTTGGCTCATGGATTAGTTTATTATTCATCCCCAAAAAGATTTGGTTTATTCTTGCCGCATTCGTAATTTGGAGAGTGCTCGACATTGTAAAACCATTTCCTGCCCGACAGATGGAAAAACTAAATGGGGGACTTGGAATTATGATGGACGATATTGTGTCGGGTATATATAGTATGATAATTATGCATATAATTATTTATCTTACTTATTAAGTTTTCGTAACAAACGAAGAAGGAATATGAAAGCTCAAATAATAACCGTAGGCGATGAAATTCTTATTGGCCAAACGATAAATACAAATTCCTCTTTTATAGGGGAAAAGCTCACAGATATAAATGTGAAGATTAATAGAATTACAACCGTTGGCGATAATGAAGAGATGATGCTTAATGTTTTCACGGAAGCCTTTGCTAACAATGATTTGGTTTTGGTTACAGGTGGATTAGGGCCTACTCATGATGATATTACAAGAAGAGCTATAACTAAATTTTTTGATACGGAGCTTGTTCTTAATAATGAAGTACTCGGAGATATTGCCGATATATTTCAAAAGAGGGGCAGAGAAGTAAGCCCTAGCAATAAAGATCAGGCTTTTGTTCCTAAGATTGCGGAAGTAATTCGTAATCCACGGGGAACTGCTCCCGGAACATGGATTGAGAAGGATGGGAAAATATTTGTTTCAATGCCCGGCGTTCCATATGAAATGCAAGGGATGATTGAAGACTTTGTCATTCCCAGATTAATAGAAAAATTAGGTGACAAAACCAAAAGAAGAGTAGTTACAAATCTTCTTACTACCGGAATTCCCGAATCAATACTCTATGAGAGATTAGGGAATCTTGATGAAATGCTCAAAGGTGCTGGTCTGGCTTTCTTGCCCGATCAATATGGTGTTAAGATGCGCCTTACAGTAATCGGGGAATCGGAAGAAGACGCTCAAAATAAGATTACAGAAGTTGAACAACAAATTCGCGCAAAAGTAGGTCGTTACATTTACGGACGAAACGACGATCATCTTGAAGAGGTAGTAGGAAAATTATTGACAGACAGAGGTCTGACAATTTCAGCTGCCGAATCATGCACCGGAGGACTGATTAGTAGTCGTTTGACTAATGTTAGTGGTAGTAGCGAGTATTTCGAAAGAGCTTTTGTTACGTACAGTAACGGAGCAAAAGTAGAACATCTGAACGTAGATGAAGATCTTTTGCATAAATTCGGAGCTGTGAGTCTTGAAGTTGCCAGATTAATGGCTCAGGGTGTCAAGTCAGTTAGCGGAACAGATATCGGATTATCTGTTACCGGAATAATGGGACCTACAGGAGCTACACCTGATAAGCCGGTTGGATTGGTCTATATTGGAATTTGTGATGACAAAATATGCACAGCTCGCGAATTCCGATTTGGGGAGGACAGATTACGAAACAAAGAGAGAACTTCCCAAGCTGCTTTGGATATGTTAAGAAGAAATCTTCTTGGTATTCCGTATGAAGAATAGACTCTTTATTTCTTTGGATGTTCCTTCGGATGTTTTGGAACAAGTTAGGAAAATAAGAGATTCTATATACGGAGAAACAGATAGTGTAAGATGGGAACCGGTCGATAAACTTCATTTTACACTCAAATTTCTCGGCGATGTAGAGGAAAAACTAATCGATCCGATTGGTGATGAACTCTATGAAATTCTTACTGGTTATAATAAATTTAATCTTACTTTCAATACTTTCGGCCTTTTCAAGAATAGGGGTGTTCCCAGAATACTTTGGCTGGGGATAGAGAATAATAATTCATTAATGAACCTAAATTTTGAAATTGAGAAAGAATTTGTGAAGTTTGGATTCGAGAAAGAAAAAAGAAAATTTCATCCCCATTTGACACTACTTCGAATGAAGGGGATAGAAAATATTGAAAAAATAAATGATTTTTCGGAATACGATTTTCCGAAAATAGATTTCGTGGCCGATACAATTTCTATTGTTAAAAGCGATCTCAAACCGGGCGGTTCGGTCTATACGAAAATAGAAAGTTTTAAATTGAGTTAAAACGGAGGCAAATATGGCATCTGAAAAAGACGCAAAATTGAAAATTCTTGACGACACCATACTAAGTATAGAAAAATCTTACGGAAAAGGGACAATCATGAAATTGGGGGACGGAGTAGTTCAAAAATTGGACGCGATTTCTACAGGTTCCATTTCATTGGATTACGCGCTTGGAATAGGTGGTGTTCCCAAAGGGAGAATTATTGAGATTTACGGCCCGGAATCTTCCGGTAAAACTACGGTTTGTCTTCACATAATAGCCGAAGCCCAGAAAAGAGGTGGATTGGCTGCTTTCATTGACGCTGAGCACGCTCTTGATATAGGCTACGCCAAAAAATTGAATGTTGACGTAAATAATCTTCTTTTGTCACAGCCTGATTACGGTGAACAAGCTCTTGAAATAGTAGATACTTTAGTAAGAAGTAACGCCTTAGATATAATTATTATCGATTCTGTTGCCGCTCTTGTGCCTCGTTCGGAAATAGAAGGGGAAATGGGGGATGCTCAAATGGGTGTCCAAGCAAGATTAATGTCTCAGGCATTAAGAAAAATTACCGGCGCGGTAAGTCGCTCCAAAACGAGTGTAATCTTTACTAACCAATTACGTAGTAAAATCGGTGTTATGTTTGGAAATCCTGAAACTACTACCGGCGGTAATGCGTTGAAATTTTACGCTTCAGTAAGAATGGATATCAGAAGGATTGCTGCTATCAAAAACGGTGAAGAGATTGTAGGAAACAGAACCAAGGTTAAAGTTGTAAAGAATAAGGTTGCTCCTCCGTTCAAGCAAGTTGAGTTTGATATTCTTTATAATGAAGGAATTAGTAAAACAGGTGACTTGATAGATCTTGGAGTAAATCATGGAATCATCAAAAAAAGTGGCGCATGGTTTACATACGGAGAGGACAGATTTCAGGGGAAGGAACAATTTCGTACTAAACTGAACGAAATGGATGATGTTCGTAATAAACTTGAATTGGAAATAAGAGAAAAATTGGAGCTCCCGACTGAAGACTTAAAGGCTAAGCTTGAAGCTCCAGTAGCTGAGGAAAAATAGTATAAAAAATGGTTATCACTTCTGTTAGAAAGAAAGGGAATTCGATATTTCTCTTTTTCGAAGATGGATCTAACATAAAAGTTAATTACGAGGCATATATTGCCAGTGGTTTGACAATTGGAAATGAAGCCGCGCCGGATATAATTGCGCGGCTTCAACAATATACGGAGTTATATGAAACCAAGTTAGCCGCGTTTAGGATTTTGTCTGTCAGATCACATTCAAAATTTGAGCTTAAGAGAAAATTGATCCAAAGGGAGTTTTCTCCGAATGTTATTAATGAAGTATTCCAAGAGTTCGAAAGATTCGGATATTTGGATGACAGACATTTCGCAATGGTATTTGCTGAGGAGAAACTAAGAAAAAGACAAGGGAGTAATAAGATCCGGAATCAACTTCTTGCAAAAGGTGTTGATAGAGAGACAATTGATTTTGTCTTGCGTGAAATTTCTTCGGAAACACAGGAAGAGAGTGCCCTATATTTGGCTGAAAAGAAGCTGAAATCAATGGCCGTAAAGGAATCGGACAGCTTTAAAATTAAAGCAAAAATATATTCTTTTTTACAAAATCGCGGATTTTCTGGAGATATTATTTCATCTGTAATTGAGAAGCTAAATCTTTCTTAATTGCCGTGAAATAAAGTTGAAATCCACCCAATAGTTTCGCTATTTTGGGAGTTAAATTTTCGGATTCTTTATGGATATGTTCAAAGGGTTAGACTATTTCAACATCGAACTACTTCTTACCGACGAAGAAATACTCGTCCGAAACAGTGTGCGTGAATTTGTGAGCGCAGAAATCATTCCGATAATTGAAAATCATTACGAAAAAGGGAATTTTCCGACTGAATTAGTTCCAAAGCTAGCTGAGCTTGGAATATTCGGAATGACTCTACCGGAAAAATACGGCTGTGCCGGAATGAATAATATAGCCTACGGATTGGTAATGCAAGAACTTGAACGAGGGGATAGCGGAGTTCGAAGTTTTGCCTCTGTACAAAGCGCTCTTGTTATGTACCCTATTTATACTTTTGGCAGCGATGAGCAAAAAGAATATTGGTTGCCGAAATTAGCTGCCGGATCGAAAATAGGCTGTTTCGGATTAACCGAACCTGATTACGGTTCCAATCCGGGAGGAATGATTACCAAAGCTGTTAAAGCGGAAGGTGGTTATATTCTTAACGGCGCAAAAATGTGGATCACGAATGGCACAATTGCTGACGTAGCG
Organism: uncultured Ignavibacteriales bacterium; assembly: GCA_942492055.1. Taxonomy (GTDB): domain Bacteria; phylum Bacteroidota; class Ignavibacteria; order Ignavibacteriales; family Melioribacteraceae; genus CALODP01. Next base: position 657,246 of record CALODP010000015.1, read on the forward strand.
GTTGTTTGGGCAAAACTTGACGGCGAGGTGAGAGGATTTTTGGTGGAAAAGGGAACGAAAGGATTTTCCGCTCCCGAAATGAAAGGGAAACATTCTCTGAGAGCGTCAATAACTTCCGAGCTGATTTTGGAGGATGTATTTGTTCCGGAGAAGGATATTCTCCCAGAATCAAAAGGGCTAAAATCTCCTTTGATGTGTCTAAATCAGGCTAGGTACGGAATTGCCTGGGGCGTTATCGGATCGATGATGACTTGTTATGATGCCGCCTTGAACTACTCCAAATCCAGAATCCAATTTGATAAACCGATAGCAGCCTTTCAACTGACACAAAAAAAATTAGCCTTTATGGTTACTGAAATAACCAAGGCACAATTATTAGTATATCAGTTGGCAAAGCTAAAAGATCAGGGGATCGCAAAGCATACGCAAATATCTTTGGCAAAAAGAAACAATTGCGAAATGGCTCTCGAAATTGCCAGAGAAGCCAGAGAAATATTAGGAGCAAACGGAATATTAAACGAATATCCTGTTATGAGACACGGCGCTAATTTGGAATCGGTTAAAACATACGAAGGAACTCATGAGATGCATACTCTTATCATAGGAGAGGATGTTACCGGATTTGCCGCTTTTAAGTGAAAATAATTAATAATTATAACATAGAGGAGTGTATGACTAACGAAAAGATCGCTTACGACGGAATTACTTTTGATGACGTGCTACTGATTCCCGGAAAATCTGAAATTCTTCCGAAAGAGACAGAACTTAAAGCACATCTTACCGAAAAAATAACACTAAACGTTCCTTTCCTTTCTGCGGCAATGGATACCGTTACCGAGGCAAGAATGGCTATCGCTATGGCTGAACAAGGTGGAATCGGTATAATTCACAAAAATATGTCGATTGAAAAGCAAGCTGATGAGGTAGACAGAGTAAAAAGATCCGAAAGCGGAATGATTGTTAAACCAATCACTTTAACGGAAGATAAATCCGTTGGGGATGCTTTGGGTTTGATGAAGAAATATAGAATCTCAGGTGTTCCGATTGTTGACGATAACCAGAAGTTAATAGGGATTCTTACAAACCGTGATCTTCGTTTTGAGTTTAACGTACAACTCCCGATTCGTGAAATAATGACTAAAGAGAATTTAAGAACCGCTCCGATCGGAACTACTTTGGACGAGGCTGAAATTCTTTTACAAAAATATAGAATTGAAAAATTACCGGTTGTTGATGATAACGGTATTCTGAAAGGTTTGATTACATATAAAGATATTTCTAAGAGAAAAAAATATCCGAACGCATGCAAAGATGAACTCGGACGTCTTCGTGTCGGTGCCGGTGTCGGTGCTTCCGTTGATGTTCTTGATAGAGTTAAAGCTCTTGTCGACGCAAATGTTGACGTAATCGTTGTCGATTCGGCACACGGGCATTCTGTCGGTGTTATTGAGACAGTAAGAAAGATCCGAAAGCAGTTCCCTGATTTGGAAATGATTGCCGGAAATATCGTTACTCCTCAAGCTGCTCTTGATTTGGTAGAGGCCGGAGCGAACGCTGTAAAGGTTGGCGTGGGTCCCGGATCAATTTGTACAACAAGAATGATTGCAGGTGTGGGTGTTCCGCAAATATCCGCAATAATGAAGGTTGCTGAAGTGTTGAAGGGAACAAAAACCCGTTTGATTGCAGATGGCGGAATTAAGCAAACCGGTGATGTCGCTAAAGCAATAGCTGCCGGAGCTGATATAGTAATGATCGGTGGAATGTTTGCCGGAGTTGATGAAACTCCGGGTGAAAAAGTACTCTTCGAAGGAAGAAGCTTCAAAGTATACAGAGGCATGGGGTCTTTGGGAGCTATGAAACAGGGAAGTAGCGACAGATATTTCCAAGATCCGGAAGAAGATGTAAAAAAACTTGTTCCCGAAGGTGTTGAAGGACGTGTTCCTTACAAAGGCCCTCTGGCTGATACTGTCTATCAGTTTATCGGAGGACTTCGAGCTGCAATGGGGTATTGCGGAGCTAAAACAATTGAGGAAATGAAGAGTAAGACTCAGTTTGTTAAGATCTCCGCTTCCGGTTTAATCGAAAGTCATCCTCATGATGTGATTATTACTCAGGAAGCTCCTAATTACAGAACGAAATAATATTGATAATAATGTATTTACGGAAGAAAAATTAATGTTTAAGGCTCTTGTTATAGCATATTATTTTCCCCCAATGGGATTAAGCGGGGTACAGAGAACTCTTAAGTTTACGAAATATATGAGCAAGTTTAATTGGCATCCGACTGTTATTACAGCCGGAAATGCCGGTTATTACGCTCACGATACTTCATTACTTAAAGAGGCTGACAATTCGGATATCAGAATTATTCGTACGGATGCCTTGGATCCTAACTCGGTGTTATCCAAATTCGGTACGATTAACATGCCGAGAGAGGCTGTACGTAAAGTACTCAGTGCTGTCAGTAAAACTCTATTTATCCCCGACAACAAATTCTCATGGGCAAAAAAAGCTTATAAAGTTGCCGATAAGTTATTGAAAGAAGAGAAGTTTGATGTTATTTACATCACGATGCCTCCTTTCTCTATTTTCCCTTTGGCCGCAAAGCTAAAGGAGAAATACAATATCCCGTTGGTGGTTGATTATCGTGATTTGTGGTTTGGAAACCAATTTGCTTTTTATCCTTCACCGTATCATAAATTCAAGAATAAGAAACTTGAAAGTGAGGCATTAAGAAAGGCTGATAAAGTAATAGCGGTAAACAGAAGAGTTAAGGAACGGTTGATCACTACATATCCGTTCCTCGATTTTAATGATATCGTTATCGTACCGCACGGATACGATCCTGAGGATTTTTTGAATAATAAGCCTTTCCCGCTACCGGGGGATAAGTTAAAGCTGTTGTATTCGGGTATTTTTTACGAAAACATAACTCCTAAGTATTTTCTTAAGGCTTTCCGTGAACTCGCAAAAGAGCGTCCCGATGTTGCGGAAAACATAGAGCTACATTTCGCCGGTCTTTTACGAAAAGAGAACAAAAAGCTTATTAATAAACTTGGGCTTCATCCTTTTGTTCACGATCACGGTTATCTTAATCACGATGAGGTGATTAAAAGAATTAAGGCGGTCGATGTACTCTGGATGATGTTGGGTAACGGTAAGAATATGGAAAATGTTACCGCCGGAAAATTGTTTGAGTATTTCGGTTCCGGTAAACCGATTATTGCTTGCTTACCCGACGGTGCTTCCAAGATGGTAGCTAAGGAATATAAGGCGACATTTTTAACCGAGCCTGATAACATCGAACAGATAAAGAATACAATTCTCGAAGTTCATAGATTGTTCAAGGAGGGAAATCTTCCCAAGCCTGATGATGACTTTGTTATGCAACACGATCGGGAATTATTAACCAAAAAATTAACACAGCAATTTCAATTTCTACTAAAGGAAGAAGTATGAATGTTTTGATTATCGGCTCGGGCGGTAGAGAGCATGCTCTGGCTTATAAGATATCGAAAAGTGATAAGTTAGATAGATTATTCATTTCACCCGGAAATCCGGGAACTGCTCAACTTGGTAAAAATGTCGAGTTGAATTTGAATGAGGAAAACAAGGTTGTTGAGTTCTGTAATGACAACAAAATCGACCTTGTTGTTGTTGGCCCCGAAATTCCTTTGGTTGACGGAATAGCTGACGTTCTTAGAAAAAACAACATTGCTGTTTTCGGTCCGGATAAAGGAGCTGCAATGATCGAAGGGGACAAGTCATTTTCAAAAGAATTGATGAAGAAATATGATATTCCCACCGCAGCTTTCAAAGTGTTTGCTGATGATAGTAAAGCTGAAGCAGAAGCTTATCTCTCGGAAATTTCTTATCCGACTGTAATTAAAGCATCAGGATTGGCTGCCGGAAAGGGAGTCCTGATTTGCGAGAACAAAGCAGAGGCCGAAGACGCGTTGAACTCGATTTTTGAGGAAAAAGAATTCGGTGACGCGGGGAATACAATTGTAATTGAAGAGTTCATGGTTGGACAAGAAGCTTCTCTTTTCGCCATTACCGATGGGGATGATTACGTTCTTTTACCAGCTGCACAGGATCACAAGAGAATTTTCGACGGGGACAAAGGAAAAAATACCGGCGGAATGGGGGCTTATACTCCGGCTCCGATAGCTACTCATGAAATTATTGCTCAAGCCGAAGAGAAAATAATAAAGCCTACTTTGGCCGCAATGAAAGCCGAAGGGAAAAAATATAATGGTTGTTTATATGCCGGTTTAATGATTACCGAAGAAGGCCCTAAAGTTGTCGAATTCAATTGTCGTTTCGGGGATCCTGAAACCCAGGTTGTTTTACCAGTTTTGGACGGTGATCTTTTGGAATTATTACATTCTGCCGCGAAAGGGAAGATCAATAAAGAAGCTGTTTCTTATTCGGGTAAATCGGCGGTTTGTGTTGTTGCCGCTTCGGAAGGATATCCCGGAAGCTACAAAAAAGGATTCGTAATTAATGGATTAAATGAAGCTGAATCTGATAATGTTGTAGTATTCCATGCCGGCACTAAAGAGAGTGAAGGAAATGTTGTTACGAGTGGTGGAAGAGTTCTTGGAGTTACAGCGATAAATGATGAAGGTAATATCGGGCAAAGCAAACTGGAAGCTTACAATGCCCTGAATAAAATTTGTTTTGAAGGAATCTACTTTAGAAAAGATATTTCCGACAAAGCGCTCTAAGTTTGGCATCAACCGGGAGGCCAGGTCATTTTGCGACCTCCTAAAAGATGCATATGCAAATGATACACATCCTGACCACCATTCTTGTCGCAATTGAAAACCAATCTGAAACCATCTTTGGCTATTTTCTCTTCTTCGGCAATCTTGTTTGCCACGTCAAACATTTCGGCCAATAGAGTTGCGTGTTCCGATCCCTTAAGATCCCTTACCGTTGGAATTTCTATTTTGGGAATTACCAAAATATGAGTCGGTGCCTGAGGATTGATATCCCTAAAGGCTAACACGTTTTCAGATTCGTAAACAATATCGGCCGGAATTTCTTTCCGAATGATTTTACTAAATATTGTTTCTGCCATTATTGTTTACCCCTTTTCGATATTATATTTTTTCATTTTACTGTAAAGGTGACTTCTTTGAATATCCAATATCTCAGCGGTCTTGCTGATATTCCAATCATTCGATTCCAATTGTTTTTCAATGAATGCCTTCTCGGTTTTTTCTTTGAATTCTTGGAAAGAATTTGAAATATCGAGTAAGTCGTTCAGTTTGCTTTCCCCTCCGGGATGAAGCTTCACAATGTCTTCCGCTTTTATTTCCGGATGAGGAACCATAATCACAATTCGTTCGATCATATTTTTTAACTCTCTTACGTTTCCAGTCCAAGGGAGTTTCTTTAAAGCGCTAAGAGCATCTTTACTGAATGTGATCGGTGATTTTCCGTTTTTCGAGCAAACTATTTTCGCAAAATGCTCGGCCAAAATAGGAATATCATCTTTCCTTTCACGTAACGGGGGAACATGAATTGGAATAACATTTAATCTATGATAAAGGTCTTCTCGGAAATTGTCGTTTCCTATTTCATCACGAAGATCTTTATTTGTAGCAGAAATGATTCTAACGTCAACATCAATCTTTACACCCCCACCAACTCGTTCGATCTTCTGATCTTCAATGGCTCTGAGTACTTTTGCCTGAGCTTGTAGCGACATATCTCCTATTTCATCGAGAAACAAAGTTCCTTTGTTCGCCAGTTCGAATCGTCCGATTCTTTTATTGAAAGCTCCTGTAAACGAGCCCTTTTCATGTCCGAAAAGTTCCGACTCAATTAGCTCATTCGGAATAGCGGCGCAATTTACCTCTACCAAATCATGCTCGGAACGGGTACTTCTTTTATGAATCTCTCTGGCTACCAATTCTTTTCCGGTACCGTTTTCTCCGGTAATAAAGACCCTGGCTTCTGTTGCGGCTACTCTTTCTATTGTTTCCAATATTCCAAGGATGGCCGGACTTTCTCCGAGAATCAAATTATCACTCTCAAGATCGGCTTTAAGTTTTTTGTTCTCTTTTACCAGTGAAGCGTTTTTTGCGGCGTTGCGTATGGCTATTAAAAGCTTGTCTCTGTCAATTGGTTTTTCGATAAAATCGAATGCCCCGAGTTTTGTTGCTTTTACAGCGTTTTCAAGACTACTATAAGCCGAGATCATAATAACGTTAATCGAAAGTTCTTTCTCTCTAATTTGTTGAAGAACTTCGAATCCGTTTAATCCGGGCATTTGGATATCCAATAACATCGCGTCAAAAGATGCTTCTTCTAATCTGGCTAGCCCTTTTGTAGCGTCTGTAAAATATTCTACCGCGTAATCCTCATATTCGAGGATCATTTGAATACTTTCACATATTTCGACTTCGTCGTCGATGATTAGTATTGATTTCATTTCTGATTTTCTTTTATATGGATTTGCGAATATAATGCGAACATGTCAGACGGCATCACTTTTTTCCCCTCGTCAAGTAGCTTTCCGAATTCTTCTCCTAATCGGTTTACTCTCATATCCCTTTCGTCAATTGCTCCGTCTACTTTGAATGCGTCTTCGAATAACTCAACAAAGATACTCATAAATTTTGAAAAATTGAAAAAGCTTATGTTTTTAGCGAAAAATGCATTACCGAAAAAATGTGGTAATTTATCATTATCACCATTTTTGCTTTTGGGGGAATCGGGTAATAGATACCGTGGTAAATTTTTCTTCGCTTCCGTGAATAGGGAATCGGGAGCAACCGGTAGCGGTATATTAAAGTCAATTCCGGTATAGGGCAGCTTCAACGGGAGTCTGTTGTAGGGAAGAGTCGCCATTGTTAAAGCCAATAAAGCCTCGGAATAATCTCCCTCGTAATAAGTAACGGCTTTTACAAAAAGTGTATCAACAAGATCAATATCTTTGTGGGTAACTTGCAAAGAATCATACTCTTGCGAGCAGAGATAGTTAGCAAGATAAAAAATCCCCGAATGAAGATCCGGTTTAGCAGATATTTCACATGTAAATAGAAAGAAAATAATTATCGGAAGTAATATTTTTTTATATTGTGTTATCAAAAAAAAATCCAAAAACTTTTGAAATAATCTGGAAAATAAGAGAATAATCTACGAAATTTTCCGGAGCAATTGTAAATATTCGGTAATTAAGTTAGAAGCCTAAATGAGAAAAATTAGTTTTACTATTCTGTTTCTATTCGCCTCTTTGCTATTGGCGCAAGATATTGATTTCAGAACCGAAGCTTTCGTTTTCGAAGGGGAATTATCATACGAAGATCCCTTTCAAAAAGAGTTCGGAAGATATGACGCTTATCAGCTACAATTTAATAAAGGAGACTTTGTTCGTTTTAATGTTCACGCGGAATTTGCTCCTTTGCTTGTCTTTGTTAATCCTAATAACGAATACGCTCTTACTTATCCCAGTGAGGAATCACAAATGGTTGTTTACGAAAGGGAGATTGAGCAAACCGGTACATGGTTGCTTTATGTTGTAGGGGATAGTCTTGATGTAGGAAAACATTTTGTTAATGTTAATTATGTTTCGGCCGGTGCCAAGAAGTTTTCACGAAATCGTGATTTTTGTTCCTCCGTTCAGTTTCTTTTGGCTCATGCAAATTCCGGCTTTTTCTTTCTAAAAGAAGAAAAAGAAGACGGAGCCGAGGACTATTTCGATTCCAAATTTAAGTTCGAAGGAGCGTTGAATACGGAAATCGTGTCGAAATGGAACGAAACATTCAGAACAACTTTGTTCGATGGGGATCGGCAAAAAAGTGTGGTTGAAAAATATGAGGGGCTATACAAAACTCTAACGGAATGCCTTGGCGGTTATTGGTACGAAACAGAAGTAACTTCAATCGAATCGATTGAGAGAAAGGGTAGAGAAAGAGTAAAATGCGCCGATTTCAAGCAGGTTACTCCTCAAAACGTTGATAAAACAATCCGTCTCGAATTAACGAAAAGGAAAAACGAAGAGAATTATAAGGTTGAGTTTATTGTGGTAACCGGAATGTGATTACTCGGACATATTTTCGAAATTAGAGCCCTATATTTATTGTAGGGCTTTTTTATTGTTGAACGTAAATAAATATATTATATTTTAGAGCAGTTTTAATTAAGTGTAATCGATACTAAGGGAATATTTATTTCAATAATTATATCGGTTTTCTTATGCGAAAGAGAATAGCTTTTTTTCTACTTTTCATTTCCGCAATCCTAACCGGATGCGCTTTGCACGCTCCGATTTCGGAAACTCTGGTATTTCAGAAAAATATTAAGTCTCCTGAAAATTTTAGTGACCTACTTAGATCAACCTACTCTCGCGGTTCCGTAGTCAAATCTATTTATGGAAGTAGCTTTTTGCAGAAAAAGAAAAATGAGTTTCCTGTGTTGAAGGATTCTTCTCTCAATATTTTTTATCAATCGGGAGTTGTAGGGTATAGCTTACTCTTTAAGTTGGATCATAATCTGGCATTTGGTATTAATCCAAGTTTATTGAAAAATGCCGGAGTGGATTTTACATGGAATTTTTATGATGAGTTTTATCTTACGTGTGGTGCCAATCTATATGAAAACTACGAGATAATTTGTCAAAGAAAAATTATTGACAAAAGAAAAACTCAGGCCTCTTTGGGGATAGTTTTTAAACATGAAAAAATGGCATTCTATGAGAAATTTTTTTCAGACGATCCTTTGGAGTTTAATGTAAATATGGTAGGAATCCGTGGGGTCCTGTTATTCCCGGCGTTCAAAATGAAGCCGAAAGGAATACTTAGTGTCTCATACGACATGCAATACAAAGAACCTATTGTTCATTTGGGATTTGCCTTTGGAATGTAGACCGAAGGCATACTTCTCTTTCTCACCCCTGTTACCAATATATTTCTTATATTTGTTTATGTAAATTCGATAAATAATACCTTTTTTCTACCATTCTTGATTAGTGAACCCTCAATCTGTATATTTAATTGAAACAAAACATCGAGAATATCTGTTATAGAAAGAAAATTTAATTTAAGGAATATATTATGGACGGTAATTTTTCTGAACGAGTACAAGAAGTAATCAGGCTTAGCAGAGAAGAAGCTCTTCGCCTCGGGCACGATTACATCGGTACGGAGCATCTGCTGCTTGGTATTATTCGCGAAGGGCAAGGGGTTGCGGTTAATATTTTGCGTAATCTCGATTGCGATATGGTTAAGCTGAAAAAAGCTGTCGAAGATACGGTTAAAGCTGCCGGAGGTACCCTTACAATCGGGAATATTCCTTTGACTAAGCAAGCCGAAAAAGTACTAAAAATAACTCAGATAGAATCTAAAATTTATAAATCGGATGTGATAGGAACAGAGCATATACTTCTATCTCTCTTAAGAGACGAAGATAATATCGCTACACAAATATTGCATCAGTTTCATGTTACTTACGAAAGCGCCCGAGCCGAACTTAATAATCTTATGAGTAGCGGTCCTAATCCGGAAAGACCTTCATCCTTGCCTTCTCCTACATCTAAGAAGACTGAGAGAACCAAAACCCCGGTTTTGGATAATTTCGGAAGAGATCTTACTAAATTGGCGATTGACGATAAACTTGATCCGGTTGTAGGACGAGAGAAAGAAATCGAACGTGTTGCCCAGGTGCTTAGCAGAAGAAAGAAAAACAATCCTGTTCTCATTGGTGAACCGGGAGTCGGTAAGACCGCTATCGCAGAGGGATTGGCTCTGAGAATTATTCAAAGAACTGTTCCTCGCATTCTTCAGGATAAACGTGTTGTTACTCTTGATCTTGCGGGAATGGTTGCGGGAACCAAATACCGCGGACAGTTCGAAGAAAGAATGAAAGCACTTATGAGTGAACTCGAAAAAGCGGAAGATATTATTCTCTTTATCGACGAACTCCATACTATTGTCGGTGCAGGTGGCGCTTCCGGTTCGTTGGATGCTTCCAATATGTTCAAGCCGGCATTGGCAAGGGGAGATATACAATGTATCGGTGCCACTACTTTGGATGAGTATCGTAAGTTTGTTGAAACAGACGGCGCCCTCGATAGAAGATTTCAAAAAGTTATGGTTGAACCCCCTTCGGTTGATGAAACAATTAAGATTCTCGATTACATCAAATTCAAGTATGAAGAGCATCATAGTGTGAAGTATGCTGAACATTCGATTGAAGCCGCTGTGAAAATGAGCGACAGATATATTACTGATCGCTTCTTGCCAGATAAAGCTATCGACGTCTTGGATGAAGCAGGCTCCAGAGTTCATATGGGGAATTTTAAGGTCTCCGATGATATACTTAAGCTTGAAGAGGAAATCGAAGAGGTTAAGAAACAGAAAGTAGCTGTCGTTAAAAAGCAAGATTACGAAGAAGCTGCTCGCTTGCGTGATCAGGAAAGAAGACTCCAGTCCGATCTTGAAATTGCCAAAGAGGAATGGGAAATAGAGAACAGAGATGTTGTTTATGATGTAACCGAAGATGATATTGCTACGGTGGTGGCTATGATGACTGGAATTCCTGTGACCAGAGTGGTGCAAGCCGAAACCGAAAAACTTCTTAAGATGGAAGATTCTCTCAAAGAGAAGATTGTTGGACAGGACGAAGCTGTTATTAAGCTTACGAAAGCTATCAGAAGAACAAGAGCCGGATTAAAGAATCCGCGCAAACCAATAGGTAGCTTTATTTTCCTAGGGCCTACCGGGGTTGGTAAAACTGAACTCGCAAAGGTTCTTGCTCGTTATCTATTCGATTCCGAAGACGCTCTTATCAGAATTGATATGAGTGAGTATATGGAGAAATACGCGGTATCCAGATTGGTCGGTGCCCCTCCGGGATATGTAGGTTACGAAGAAGGTGGCCAGTTGACCGAACGTGTCAGAAGAAAACCTTATTCTGTTGTGCTGTTCGACGAAATTGAGAAGGCGCATCAGGATGTTTACAATATATTATTACAAGTATTGGATGATGGCCAGCTTACCGATAGTCTCGGTAGAAGGGTCGATTTCAAAAATACAATTATTATCATGACCTCGAACGCCGGAACACGAAATATAAAAGATACCGGCGGATTCGGATTCGGATCGGAACAGGAAAAGGATAAATACGAAAATCTGAAAAATACTGTTCAAGACGAAATGAAACGTCTCTTCAATCCGGAATTCCTAAACAGAATAGACGAAGCGATTGTTTTCAGAAATCTCGATAAAGAGGATATCAAGAAGATTATTGGTATCGAGATGAAAGAATTGATCAAAAATGTTAAAGAAAATAAAATGGAAATAGAGCTCGACGAATCTGCCGAAGAATTTTTGGCAACAAAAGGATATGATCCGAAATTCGGCGCGCGCCCGTTAAACAGGGCTATTCAGAAATATGTCGAAGATCCTTTGGCTGAAGAACTTCTCCTCGGACAAATTAAAGAAGGGGATAAGATTATTGTTAAGCACAAAGAGAACTCCGACGAATTATTCTTTGTTACGGAAAGTGTAAAATCTGTCGAGCATTCGAAAGATGAAAATTCCACAACAAAAGAGAAAGAATAGTAATGGTACTAAATAAGGAAACGATTCAAACCCGTTTACGATCATTACAGCAATGGGAACTCCTTGAAAACTCAATTCTCAAAGAGTTTACATTGAAAAACTTCGCCGACGCTATGGCTTTTACTACTAAAGTCGCGCTGTTGGCAGAAAAAATCGGGCATCATCCCGATATCTATATCCATTCATGGAATAAGGTCAGAATAACCCTTTCCACACACGGGGAAGGAGGAATAACCGAAAAAGATTTCGAGTTGGCCTATCTGATCGATAATTCCTAAAAGAATATTTATAAACCGTAGATAGAAAATCCCTAAAAGCCTTTTCCAATCGGAGAAGGCTCTTTTTATTTCAATTGTCAACTGTTTTTCCTCGCTCTTGCTCTCCTCAGTGCCCTCAGTGTGCTCCGTGGTAAATACACCCCAATTCCTGGCAAAAAAGCCCAAATACGCACAAATATCACATTCTCTCTCCACAACTACTCCGCTTCGACAAAAGTACATTCTCCTTTGACACGTTTCCATTCTCCAATGTCACCACAACATTTTGCTTTGACACTCTTACATTTGCCAATGTCACCACGACATTTCGCTCTGACACTTTTACATTTGCCAATGTCACAGCAACATTTCCCTTTGACACTTTTACATTTGCCAATGTCACCACGACATTTCGCTCTGACACTTTTCCATTTGCCAATGTCACCACGACATTTCGCTTTGACACTTTTCCATTTGCCAATGTCACCACAACATTTTGCTTTGACACACTTCCATTCTCCAATGTAACCACAACATTTTGCTTTGACACACTTCCATTTGTCTATGTCACTCCGCCACTTCGCTATGTCACGCTTCCATTCGTCTATGTCACTCCGCCACTTCGCTATGTCACACTTCCATTCGTCTATGTCACTCCGCCACTTCGCTATGTCACGCTTCCATTTGTCTATGTCACTCCGCCACTTTGCTTTGACACGTTTCCATTTCTCTATGTCACTCCGCCACTTCGCTTTGACACGTTTCCATTTCTCTATGTCACTCCGCCACTTCGCTATGTCACACTTCCATTCGTCTATGTCACTCCGCCATTTTGCTTTGTCACACTTCCATTTGACTATGTCACAGCAACATTTCTCAATGCGCCAATCATATTTCGCAATTCGCAATCTACCCAACGCAATGATCGACTCTCCCTCTCCTTTACTTAGCCGTCGGAACCCTTTGAAAGAAAGTTATTTCCATATACTCAACTCTCCACTGGCTTTGAGTAAATATTCCAGCCCTTTGCGTCACTTGCCCCTCTGATTGAACGAGTGTCACTTCACTTCGCATGAGAGTAATACTTCTTCGAATAAATGTTAAATGCTAATGATAAGAGTCTCTGTTCCTTAAATCAGCTTATATTTCTCAATAATCCGACTGGTATGTTTTGTCCAACTGAAAAGTGACCAGAGGAAAAAAGAGAAAATAGAGTTATCCTGAGTAGACAAAACTCAGGAGGGAAAAAAGGTGATCAGTATGGAAGACTGGGTAACAATCAAAAATCTACGATCCAAAAATCCGGGAATGAGTCTACGTGAGATAGGTCGGATATTGGGCTTAAGTCATAACACCGTAAAAAAAGCCTTGTCAAAAGAGAGTCCTCCGGAGTACGTCCGGAAAGAGTCAATAAGTGACTCCTTGTCTCCCTTTACGGAATTGATCTTTGAGATGTCTAACATTAAGAGATATCGGGGCTCCCGGATTCTCTATGAGATAAGGAGTAAAGGTTACACCGGCAGCAGAAGCAGCTTTTATTATTATCTCGGGAAAATAAAACAGACTTCCAAGAAAACATTTCAACCATACGAGACAGCTCCCGGGGAACAAGGTCAGTTCGACTGGAGCCCATATACTGTTTTAATCGGAGGGGCACGGGCAAAAATCTACATATATCAATATATCTACGGTTTTAGTCGCTATAAAATATTGGAAGTATCCTTGTCGGAGAATCAAGGGGCAGTATTTGAAGCGTTCGAAAGATGTCTTCAAGCCTCCGGAGGAGTATGTCAAAGAGTCCAAACCGATAACGCGAGAGTTTTCATAACAATTCATTCAAAGGATAACTGGCGGTGGAATCCAAGATATCTTCACTTTTGCGGTCATTACGGGTTCGCTCCAAGTCGTTCGATGCCAAGTCATCCGTGGTCCAAAGGGAAAGTCGAAAAACCGTTCGCCTATATAGAAGACCATTTCATCGACGGAAATACCTTTAGTAGCTTTGAAGAGTTATGCTCAAAACTGAAAGAGTTTCAGAATCGGGTCAATAACGAGCTTCATTCGGTAATTAAGCAAAAACCGGAAACGGTGTTTGCCAAGGAGAGGGCTTCCCTAATGAATCTGCCATCATGTCGTTATGTGGGGATAAAAGAAGAGATAAGAAAAGTAAGCTACGATTGTCTGATCTCTTACAATGGGAACAGATACTCGGTGCCATGGGCTTTTGCCGGAAAGCAAGTATGGATAAAGATATCACAAGGGTACTATATCGAGATCTACTCACAAGCCAACAAGAAAGTAGCCTCCCACAGACTCTCTTTAGGAAAAGGGAACGTAACCATTAAGGATGAGCACTACAGAGGGAATAACACTACGAAGGGCAATTTTCAACGCTTGTCGAAAGAGTTTATGGAGAAATTCCCCGATCAATCTTTGTTCTTGGAAAAACTGTATGCGCAGAAAAGATACAACAGCGGATACCAATTGCGATACATTATGGAACTCTCGAAATTCTATTGCGCGGAAGATTTTCTTTCGGCACTGAAAAAGGCGATGGAATATAACGTCTTTCATTTTTCCTTCATATCCGGTTATCTGGAAAAGAACTGTGAGAGAACAATTATCATAGAAAATATGAGACTCAAAGAAAACTACCCGAACAAGGATATAAAAAGAGACCTTAAGGAGTATCAATTCAACTTTTAACCTAAGTAAGGAGAAGTGAAAATGGGAAACGACAGAATGGAAGAACACATGAAAACACTCGCTCTGGAGAGGATTAAGGAGATTTACATTATCGAAGCGGAAAAAGCGGCCAAAGCAAAAATGAGCTTCCGTGAATACTTGGCAAGGCTGTTGGAAGAACAAGTTATCGCTAAATATGAGAGATCGGTCAACAGAAAAATGAGAATGGCGAACTTTTCACAGATTAAGAAACTGGACGAATTCGATTTTTCTTTTCAACCGAAGATAAACGAGCAACTAATAAGAGAACTGGCTAATCTGGAGTTTATCTCCAAAGGGAAAAACGTATTGTTCTTAGGCCCTCCCGGGGTAGGAAAAACACATCTGGCAATCGCTTTGGGGATTAAGGCCATTGAAGCCAGAATGAGAGTTCTCTTTTACTCCGCAGAGAAACTAACCGAGGAATTGGCTGCGGCAGAGATATCCAATACTCTAAACGCAAAGCTCGAATCTCTCGGGAGACTTGATTTACTTATTATCGATGAACTCGGATATCTTTCCCTAAGCAAGCAAACAGCTAAACTCTTTTTCCAGTTAGTGGCCAAAAGATATGAAAGGGGATCTATTATTGTTACTTCAAATAAGGCTTTCGAGCAGTGGGGAGAGATTTTCAATGATGATGTTGTGGCTGCAGCTATTTTAGACAGATTGCTCCACCACAGTTATCCGTTTTTTATTAACGGAAAAAGTTTTAGATTAAGAAACATGGTGCATAATAAATAATTGTACTGGTCAATTTTGTCTGGAATATTGGTCAGTTTTCGGCTGGAATTAACATGGTAGTTTCTATGAATCATTTTCCCTCATTACTAATGCTTTGTTCCCTGTTTATTCTTTTAGTATATTAAATGCAGTTGCTGCGGCAATTATCTTCGAACGTAATAACATATTGAGGTATCTGATGAAAAATATATTATTGATGATTTTCCTGGCTAGTTCACTATTTGCGCAGGTTAATTTCGATGACTACTTCTTCAACAAGACATTACGAATGGATTATTTCCACTTCGGAAACCATTCCGAAGAACAATTCATTTTCGATGAGTTGATTGAGGAAGAATATTGGGGCGGTTCATTGGTGAATCTGATAGACACATTGCGTTACGGGAATTTCTTTTTCGAGGTTTACGATAAAGATGAAACGAAAGTAATATATTCCCGCGGATTTTCATGCCTTTTCCAAGAATGGCAATCGACCAAAGAAGCGAAAAGAATCTCGCGAGCATTCCCCGAAACCATAGTCTTTCCCTATCCGAAAAGGGAAGTGGTAGTTAAGATATATGTAAGGGGAGAAAAGAATAAGTTCACAGAGGCCTATTCTATTGACCTCGATCCGAACAGCTACTTTGTGAAGAAAGAAAAGAGGTACGATTTTCCTGCTGAGAAAATTCACTATTCCGGCAATCATAACGAAAAGCTTGATATTGTTTTCCTTCCCGAAGGATATACGGCAGAAGAGATGGATAAGTTCAGAGCCGATTGCAAACTCTTCAGCGAAACCCTTTTCGATTACGAACCATACGATAAGCATGAAATGGATATAAATATCTGGGCGGTAATAGCCCCTTCTCTCGATTCGGGTGTTGATATTCCGGCCGATACGGTTTGGAAAAGAACTTTGCTCAATTCATCCTTCTATACACTCGATAGCGAAAGATATTTGATGACACAAGACATCAAAAAGGTGAGGGATGTAGCGGCCAACGCTCCCTACGATCAGATTTATATAATCGCTAACGATAGCAAATACGGGGGTGGGGCTATTTATAATTATTATTCCCTTACGGTTGCCGGAGATCCGAGCGCGAAGAAAGTATTTATTCACGAGCTGGGGCACGGGCTGGCAGGCCTGGCCGATGAGTATGGCTACGATTCTACTTACATGGATTATTATCCGAAAGGAACCGAACCATGGGAACCGAATATTACTACCATGGTCGATTTCGAAAGCAAATGGAAAGACATGATTGACGAAGATACCCCCGTTCCCACACCGGACGAAGAAAAATATAGAAATAAAGTAGGTGTATTCGAAGGGGGAGGTTATGTACCGAAAGGTGTTTACAGACCTACATTCGATAGCATAATGAGGTCTTTCAGATCGAACGAATATAACGATGTTTGCAAAGAAGTAATTTCGAAGGTTATCGAATTTTACACGAAATAATTTTTTTAATGACAGAAAAGTATGCAAGTAGTATATTGAGCCCTTGTAAATTTCTGATATTACGGTAAGGTATATGCGTCAAAAGAAAATCTATAGAACGGTTGAGGCTATTGCGTCTCAAAAGTTTTCGAGTGAAGAAGAGTTATTGAATGAAGTAATAAAGCAAATTATAGAAACTGATCAGATAAATGTATCCGGAGCCCGTGTATGGGTTTTGGATGTTGATAAGAAGTCATACCGGATTATGTCCCAAAAGGGAGAGGTGGAGCCGATAAAAGAAAACTTCACATTGGCAATCTCCGAATATCCGGTATTCGACAGATTAACACAGGAAAGAACAATACTTGCCGACGAGACAAACAGTTACCTTTTGCGAAAAGGAATAGCTAAATTTTCCGCTTCCGGAATCGGGTCTAAAAGATTTATCGACGAGAAGCGATATTATGAATATATGATTGCGGTCAATAGCGATCATATCGATTCGGAGTTGAGATATACTCTTAATATTATTGCTACGGTTTTAACAGCCAAGATACATGAGTACAGATCCTCTTTGAAAAGAAAAACCCTAATTGCGGATCTGGATAAAGCAAAAGAGTTGCAGCGTTCCATTTTGCCGGAACATGAGTTGAACTTTCACGCCTATTCGTTATTCGGTGTTACTCTTCCCGCGGAAATTCTTGGTGGGGATTTCTTCGATTATCTTAAGATTGGTCGTGATGAGGAGCGTCTCGGAATTACTGTCGGTGATGCCGCTTCAAAAGGACTGGCAGCTGCTGCCGAAGCGATGTATATCTCCGGAGCGGTTAGAATGGCAAGCACGTTTCAGATGAAAATATCCCCGATGCTCTATCGCTTGAATGAGCTTGTAAATAAAATCTTTAGTGACGATCGGTTTACAACGATGTTCTACGGGGAGATTTCCAATGATAAAAAAGGATTGTTCCTATATGCTAATGCGGGGCATAATCCTCCGATGTTCTATTCCAAAAGAAATAACAAGATTACTTATTTGGAACCGACCGGCCCTCTATTAGGCCCGGCTCCGAAATCCCGTTTCGAAACCGACAGTCTTAATTTCGAAAGAGGAGATTTATTAGTAATTTATAGTGACGGAATTGTTGAAGCAGCTAATGATAAATTTGAGTTTTACGAAGAGCACAGATTGGAAAAATTAATAAAAGAACATTCCGATTATTCTCCGAGAGATTTGGTTTATACTATTCTCGAAGATGTGCAGAAGTTCTCTACAAATAACAGTCAATATCAAGACGATAAAACCGTAGTTGTAATAAAACGGAATGAAGCTGATGAAGCTGGATGAATTAATCTATGAGTCGGGTGTTGTAGGCGCAGGTGGTGCCGGTTTCCCGACGCACGTAAAAGCCAACAGTAATGTTGAATTTGTTTTGGCCAACGGTGCCGAATGCGAACCGTTGATTCACAAAGACTTTGAGCTGATGGTAAACTTTCCCGAAGAGATAGTAGACGGAATGCAACTGATGCTCAAAGCTACCGGAGCAGGTAAAGGTTATTTCGGTATTAAAGCCAAGAACGCTAGGGCTATTGAAAATATTAGCCGATATCTCCCCGGAACCGGAATAGAGCTGACCTCGCTCGGGGATTTTTATCCGTCGGGGGACGAATACGAATTAGTATACGAAGCAACCAAAAGACTGATCCCTCCCGGGGGCATTCCTCTTAATGTCGGGTGTGTTGTCAACAACGTTGAAACTTTTTACAATGTTCATCGAGCTTCCAAAGGGTTGCCTGTTACCGATAAGTTTCTAAGTGTAACCGGATATGTGAAAAATCCTTCCTCTTTCTTTGCCCCTATCGGTACATCATTCAGAGATTTATTGGCTCATGCCGGTGGTGCTACAATTAAAGATTACGCTATCTTCGTAAGTGGGCTAATGATGGGTAAGTTAATCTTCGATCTTGAAGAGTCTGTTACAAAAACAACAGCCGGAATAATTATCTTACCGAAAGATCATTATATGGTTACCCGAATGAGCCGTCCGCAAAAGAGTATGAATCGTATAGGAAAATCCGCGTGCGATCAGTGCAGCTATTGTACCGAACTTTGTCCGAGATATCTTCTTGGCTACGACGTGCAACCTCATAAAGTAATGCGCTCTTTAGGGTTTACCGCGCAAGGAGAGGACTTGTGGAATCAGTATGCCGATCTCTGTTGCTCCTGCGGTATTTGTACTCTTTACGCTTGCCCCGAAGAGTTGTATCCTCGCGAAGCCTGCGATCAGGGGAAAATCAATAATCGTGAAAGAGGCTTGAAGTTCGAACAGACTAAACCTCTCAAAGTTCATCCGATGAAGGATGGAAGAAGATTGCCGTTGAAGCAATTAATGAAAAAGATAAAGGTTGATACGATAGAACAACCTACTCCGTATATAACCGGATCTCCGAAGCCCGGAGTAGTAAAGATTGAGCTTAAGCAACATGTAGGTAAGATTGCCGAGCCGCTTGTTTCCTTGGGAGATAAAGTTAACAAAGGGGATAAGATAGCCGGAGTTCCGGAAGGTAATTTGGGTTCGACGATTCACAGTTCCATAGATGGAATAATTTCCGATATAAACGAGAAATGTATAATAGTTACTTCCACTGAAAATTGAGGTTAGAAAATGGAAATGAATTCAATCGGTTTAATAGAATTATCCAGTATAGCTTCCGGAATGTTGGCCGCAGATACTATGCTAAAGACATCAGAAGTGGAATTAATAATATCCAGATCAATCTGCTCTGGTAAATATATGGTCTTAATCGGTGGTGATGTTGCCGCAGTTCAGGCAGCTGTAGATAGAGCGGCGGAAGAAGCCGATTTCGCTTTGATAGATAAATTTGTTATTCCTAATGTTCATCCCGACATATTTCCGGCTCTTTCGGCACACACCGGAGCACAAGAGTTGGAATCCCTCGGAATTATTGAAGCCTTTTCAGTAGCCTCTCTTATCGAAGGTGCAGACGCTGCGGTTAAGTCAGCGAATGTAAAGCTAATCGAAATCCGTTTGGCAATGGCTTTGGGTGGCAAAGCATATTGCACTTTAACCGGTGATGTAGCGGCTGTTACAAGTGCGGTTGATGCAGGATCATTCATAATTTCGCAAAAAGGTTTACTTGTAAACAAAGTAGTTATCGCTCATCCAAGAAAAGAATTGATGTCCGATACAATTTAGCTTATATTGCATGTCAATTTTTTAGTTATTTGGTTCCCAAACCCCCAACCCCAATTATAGTGACCTCTGCCGGTTAGCCGGGAGAGGTGTAGACGTATTTTATCCAAAAATATTGACTGGGTGTATTGTATGAAAGTGTTAAAGTATGGTGGTTCTTCGGTAGGAAACGCCGAAAGAATAAATCAGGTTATCAAAATATTGAATTCTTATCTCTCAAACGGTGAGGAGATTGCCGTGGTGTTTTCCGCATTTCAAGGAGTGACGGACAAACTTATCGAAATCGGAAATCTTGCCTTAACGAGAAATGATAGCTTTTACGAAGAGATTACTTCTTTAAAAGAAAGACACATAAATACGATTGCCGAGTTAAATCCGACTTATGACCAATCTGAGTTAGTTGCGAAAGTAGAGGAATTGATCAGTGAGTTGAGAGAAGTCTCGAAAGGTGTTTATCTTTTGAAGGAGCTTACTCCCAGAACTCTTGATTTTATCGTTAGTTTTGGTGAAAGATTATCATGCACAATTATTAGTGGCACAATGAGTCTGCGTGGAATTGACACAGAGTTTTTGGATAGTCGATTGATTATAAAGACCGATTCGAATTTCGGTAATGCCCGTGTTAATTTCGAAAAAACATTCGCAAATATCAAAACTCATTTTGCCGAACATAAAGCGACTCAGATTATTACCGGATTTATTTCATCTACCGAAAATAATGAAACCACTACATTAGGGCGAGGAGGATCCGATTATACAGCCTCTATTTACGGTGCGGCTTTGGAAGCTGAGGAAATACACATCTGGACAGATGTCGACGGAATTCTGACAGCCGATCCGAGAAAGGTTGAAGAAGCTTTTCCATTGAAAGCAGTAACATACGAAGAGGCCATGGAGCTTTCCCATTTCGGTGCAAAGGTTATTTATCCTCCGACAATGGCCCCTGCGTTAAAAAAGAAGATTAAGATCAGAATTAAAAATACATTCAATCCTGACTTCAAAGGAACTGTAATACTTCCACGTGAAAAGGCGGTTAAGTTTTCTGTAAAGGGAATCTCTTCGATAGACAATGTATCGTTACTCAGAATTCAAGGTGGCGGTATGGTAGGTGTTACTGGAATCGCTTCTAGAATATTCGGTGTTCTTGCCAAGAACAATGTCAATATCATTTTGATTACCCAAGCCTCTTCTGAGCATAGCATTTGTATGGCAGTGTCTCCTCATCAAGGAGAGGTTGCGAAGGCTGCTCTTGATAAAGAATTTCATTACGAGATTGCCGAGGGACAAATCGGAAATGTAATATTAGATGATAACCGTTCGGTAATAGCAGTTGTCGGGGAAGATTTACGTGAGACTCCCGGAGTTTCCGGAAAAGTTTTCAGAGCTTTGGGGAATAACGGTATAAATATTCATGCTATTGCGCAAGGTTCTTCTGAACTGAATATTTCCTTGGTGATTGAAAGGACTTGCTTGAGCAAAGCTCTCAAAGTATTACACGATGCTTTGTTTATCTCTTCACACAAAACAGTTAATCTTTTCATGGTTGGTCCAGGACTTGTTGGCCAAGATTTGCTACGTCAAATTAATGAGAAGGCCGATTACATTGCAGAGAAGACCCAGAACAATTTGAAGCTTATCGCTTTGGCAAATAGCAAAAAGATGTCTTTCAATAGTAATGGAATTAATCCGGTGCAATGGAAAGATACTCTGGAGTCTTCAGATACGGAGAGCGACATGAACCGCTTTATTGAGAAGATGAAAGAGCTGAATTTGCCAAATTCCATCTTTGTTGATTGCACGGCGAGTAGTCTTTTGGTCCCAAGGTATTCTGAAATATTGGGAGCGAACATTTCAGTTGTTACACCAAACAAAATAGCTAACTCAAGCGAGTATGCCCGTTTTAAGGATATGGAAGAAACAGCTAAGGCAAAAAATGTTCAGTTCCGTTATGGTACAAATGTAGGAGCCGCTTTGCCGATAATTCAATCATTGAGGGATTTGGTTGATAACGGTGATGAAATTGTAAAGATCGAAGGAGTTCTATCAGGAACTTTAAGTTATCTTTTCAATGAATTCAAGAGCGGTAAAGAAAAATTTTCCGAGATACTTAAGAAGGCAAAGGAGAGTGGTTTTACCGAACCGGATCCTAGAGACGATTTGAGTGGATTGGATGTTGCCCGAAAATTATTGATCCTCACCCGAGTTGCCGGAATGCCTATGGAGATGGAGCAATTAAACGTAGAGAATCTCGTTCCGAAGAATTTGATTGAGAATGTTTCGGTTGACGAGTTTATGAATAGAGTAAGTGAAATGGACGATGTGCTTGAGAATAAAAAGGCAAAAGCGTCCGATAAGAATTCGGTGCTTTGCTACATTGCCAAATATGAAGGTGGTAAAGCTGATGTACAATTAATGGAAATTGATGAGCGCCATCCGTTTTATGGCTTGAAGGGGAATGATAATATTGTAGCTTTTACAACAAAGCACTACTCCGATAAGCCTTTGGTAATACAAGGAGCCGGCGCTGGTGCGGCAATAACCGCATCTGGAATATTATTAGATATATTGAGAATTTCAAACTATTTGGGGTAAGATATGAACGAAAAGAAAATACCTATCGCAATATTGGGAGCGACCGGAAGCGTTGGACAAAAGTTTATCGAGCTGTTAACGAATCACCCTTGGTTTGAAATAACGGAATTGGCAGCCTCCGAGAGGTCTGCCGGTAAAAGATATAAAGATGCGACTAATTGGATTATGCAAACTTCTTTATCTGAAGAGATTGGGAATATTGTCGTTAAGAAATGTGAGCCAAATCTTGAATCGAAAATAGTTTTCTCTGCAATGGATGCGTCGGTAGCAGGCGAGATTGAAAGCGAGTTTGCGGAAAACGGTTATATTGTGATCTCTAACGCTAAAAACCACCGATTCGATAAAGATGTTCCTTTGATGATTCCTGAAGTGAATCCGGAACATTTGGAGTTGGTGAACAAGCAACCTTATAAAGGAGCTATTGTTACTAATCCGAATTGCTCCACAATCGGAATGATAATGGCGTTGAAGCCATTGCAAGATATTTACGGAATAGAAGCTGTTAATGTAGTAACAATGCAGGCTCTTTCCGGTGGCGGTTATCCGGGAATTCCGAGTATGGATATTCTTGATAATGCTGTTCCTTTTATTGGCGGTGAAGAAACCAAGATGGAAACAGAGCCATTGAAAATACTGGGTAAAGTCGGTGAAAAAGAAATTGAAGAGGCTGAAATAAAATTAAGTGCGCAATGTAACAGAGTAGCTGTACTCGACGGTCATCTTGAATGTGTGCAAGTAAAACTGAAAAATAAACCGGCTGATATGAATGAATTGATCTCAGTTTGGAGAAATTTCAAAGCTCTTCCGCAAGAATTGGAATTGCCCTCAGCTCCTGCAAAGCCTTTGCTTTATTGGGATGATGAGAAATTACCTCAACCGAAACTACAGAGAAACGAAGGCAAAGGAATGTCTGTATCCATCGGGCGATTAAGAGAGTGTAGTTTGTTTGATTATAAGTTTGTAGTGCTTTCTCACAATACGGTTCGTGGTGCCGCAGGTGGTACAATTCTTAATGCCGAGTTAATGAAAGCCCAAGGGTTGTTCGGGAAGGTGATGTAATGAGAGATTCAGTAAAAGTATTTGCACCTGCGTCAATCTCCAATATCGGTCCCGGATTTGATATAATGGGTTTCGCTATTAATGAGCCTGGCGATGAGATAATTCTGAAAAGGAATGATTCGAATGAAATCAGAATTACAGCGATTACGGGGGACGAAGGTAAGTTGCCTCTGGATCCTGTTAAGAATACTGCAACGGTAGCTATGCAAGCCTTGTTAGATAAGCTTGGTTTGAAAGTTGGTGTGGACGTGCAGATTAATAAGAAAATGGGATTGGGTAGCGGACTTGGATCTAGCGCGGCCAGTGCTGTTGCCGGAGTTTACGCGCTCAATTTATTACTCGAAACAAATCTTAGTAAAGATGAATTGTTAGCTCCCGCTTTAGCCGGAGAGGCTGTGGCAAGTAAGGCTATTCATGCTGATAATGTAGCACCTTGTCTTTACGGTGGTTTTATCCTGATTCGAGGATACGACCCGATTGATATTATAGAAATTACGACTCCTAAGAATTTGTTTTGTTCGGTTATATATCCTGATATTGAGATAAAAACATGCGAAGCCAGAGCCATTTTACCGAAAGATGTTTCATTGAAAGACACAATAACTCAATGCGGAAATGCTTCAGGTTTAATTGCCGGATTAATGAGTAACGACCTTGATTTGATAGGGCGTTCATTGAATGATGTAATTGTAGAACCGGTAAGAGCGAATCTTATTAAAGGTTATTCGGAGATAAAAGAATCTGCATTATCTGCCGGTGCGATAGGTTGTAGTATTTCCGGATCCGGTCCTTCCATCTTTGCTCTGTCAGATTCGATTGAAAAGGGAATGCAAATTAATGAAGCTATGAAAAAAGCCGCTGAGAAAAACGGATTAACATCACAAATATATCTTTCTCCGATAAATTCTGTTGGTCCGAGGGAGATTGAATAGTTATGAAATATTTTAGTACAAATAATAATTGCGCGGATGTATCTTTCGAAGATGCTGTATTAAAAGGACTTGCCGAGGATGGTGGCCTTTATATGCCCGAATATATACCTCAGATCAGTTCTGATTTAATTAAAAATCTCGACAGCATTCCGATGCATGAAATAGCTTTTGAAATTGCTAAGCCTTTTGTTGGTGATGAGATTCCGGAAGAAGATTTACGAGAAATAATAGAATCCGCAATTAATTTCAAAGCACCATTGGTTTCTTTGTCGGATAACTTGAATATACTTGAATTATTCCATGGACCTACATTGGCGTTCAAAGATTTCGGCGCCAGATTTATGGCTCGAACAATGGAGTATTTTGTAAAGAAAAGTAATAAAGAATTAAACATCTTAGTAGCTACTTCAGGAGATACCGGAAGCGCTGTAGCAAATGGGTTTTATGGTGTTGAAGGAATTAATGTATTTATTCTTTACCCGAGTGGCAAAGTAAGTTATATTCAGGAGAAGCAACTTACAACTTTGGATAAAAATGTAATTGCTCTGGAAATAGACGGAACATTCGATGATTGCCAAAGAATGGTAAAGGAAGCATTTGTTGATAAGGGAATAAATGCCAAGTTGAATCTTTCCTCTGCAAATTCAATTAATATTGCGCGCTTATTGCCGCAATCATTTTATTATTTCGAGGCATATAAGCAAATTGCTGATAAAAGCAAAGAGATTGTAGTTTGTGTCCCTTCGGGCAATCTAGGTAATATTACCGCCGGATTGTTAGCGAAAAAAATGGGATTGCCATTGGGGGAATTTATTGGCGCAACTAACGCGAATACTGTTTTCAGAGAGTTTATCGAAACAGGCAAATTTACTCCCCGTCCTTCGGTAAAAACTTATTCGAACGCGATGGATGTCGGTAATCCAAGTAACCTCGCCAGAATAATGAGTGCTTACAATGATAGTATCAATAGCATTCGAGATGATATTTTTTCCTTTTCCTTTTCGGATGATGATACTGTAAATGAGATCAAAATGATTTATCAAAAATACGATTATGTTATTGATCCTCATGGTGCTGTAGGTGTTTTAGCATTGGAAAAATACTTTACACAAAAAGAGAAAGAGAATAAAATCGGAATTGTCCTTGAGACAGCTCATCCTGCTAAGTTCAAAGATATTGTAGATCCCATTTTGAATATTGATCTGGAAATTCCCGATCGATTACGGCAATGCTTGGATAAAGAAAAGAAATCAATCAAGATTTCCAATTCTTATGAAGATTTGAAAATGTATTTACTAAATAATTAGTTCAATTGAGCCTCTTCTGTATGGGATGAGGCTTTTTTATTTGCGATAAGTAAACTATTCTTGGAAATAATCGATAATACAATAGGGATTGGAGCGTAAACGATAGGATCAGCAAGAATAGAATTTTATGAAGAGAAAATATTTCATAGCTTTAATTGTAAGTTGGGTTTGTATAACACTCATCTCGTATGTTTGGAATTATCACTTTATTGAAGATAGCGTTGAACAACTTGCGCAAAATAAGGGTCGGATAATATTTGATCAGGTTCAAAACATGCGTTACTGGAATTCTCTACAAGGTGGCGTTTATGTGCCCGTTACGCATGATACCCAACCGAATTACTATTTGAAGGATTCTTTACGAGACCTACATTCTGATTTAGGTCTTCTGACTAAGATCAACCCTGCCTATATGACTCGCCAATTGAATGAAATTCTTGAAAAGAACGATAATTTGCGTCTTCATCTTACGAGCATTGATCCAATTCGTCCGGAAAACAAAGCTAACCAATGGGAATTAAAAGCATTAAGAGCCTTTGATAATGACGCTACTGAGTGTTTTGAGAGAATAGTTTCTGATTCGGTAGATGTTTTCAAATACATGGCACCACTTTATGTAAGAGAGAGTTGTCTTTCATGCCATGGGAATCAAGGATATAAGATTGGTGATGTAAGAGGGGGACTGAGTATTAGTTTTCCAACAGACTCTTACGCAAATACAATTAATTCAGCATTGATCTCAATGACAGCAGTACATATTATTGCCTTAATAGTCGGTTTGTTTGGTCTATTCGCATATAACAAAAAAACTAGTAGATATATTACTGTCATTCAGGATAGCAATATTGAGTTACAGAGAAAGGAAAAACTTCTTCAAGAAGCTACTGAGCATCTATCAAGGATTAATGCGAAGAAGGATAAGTTTTTTTCAATTATTGCACATGATCTCAAAAATCCTTTTATGACCTTGATTGGTCTCAGCGAAATGCTGATAGAGGAAAAGGATAATATCGAAAAAAAGGATTTGGACAAACTACTTTTAGAATTTAATGCTACTTCTGTTAAAACACATGAGCTTTTGGAAAATTTATTAAGATGGTCGATGAATGAAATGAATAAAACGGCATTCAACCCTGAACCGATTTTCCTTAAAGGAGTAGATGGAGAAATTCTAAAACTACTTGAAATATCAGCACAGAAAAAAAATATTATTTTAGAGGAGAAAATTGAGCCCTCACTAAACGTAGTAGCTGATAAAAATATGCTTGAAGTCATAATTAGAAACCTACTTACTAATGCAATAAAGTATTCCGGTAATAATGAAAAAGTGATTATCTCAGCTAGGGAAAATGAATCAGAGATTGAAATAGCTGTACATGATTTTGGTGTCGGATTGGATAGTCATCAAATATCCTCTTTATTTGATTGTGAGAATCGAAGATCAACATTAGGGACTGGAAATGAGAAGGGAACAGGACTTGGATTACTTCTTTGCAAAGAATTTGTTGAACGACATGAAGGTGAAATCTGGGTGGAAAGCCAAATTAGAAAAGGGAGTTCATTTTATTTCTCTTTACCAAAGAAATAAAAAAAATAAAATTCCTCATTTTTTTGTTGCATCAAAAGAACAAATCAATTACATTGTCCTTTGCCGTTAGAAAGAACGGTATCACTCAACCGCGTAATAAAGAAATACTGAAATTCTTCTTATCCTGAAATTGCACAAACTCCTGAGACGCGAGAAAGCATTAGTTTAATGCTACATTCTAAATTGTAATCGAATGGCGAATGGTATTTTCATCTCGCCCCATTGAACCGAATCAGGTTCCAGACATAGGCAAGATTTACTTTGGCAAATGGCCCGGCGTTGGTTAATGTCCAAATTCCTCTTTCCCCTCATCGCCCGACTATTATTCCCAAATTTTAAGAACAAATGATAAATGAGTAGGCAATACTCTATAATGGAATTACCTCGTTCATTGATTATTGTTAAGTATGGGATAATATGCTGACAACACTATCAATTTCCCGTTAGCACATAAATAGAACAAGTATGTTCTATGTTGTTAGGGAGATTGTGTGGGGGTGTCGGTGCATTGGGTTGGCCCGACTCGTTAAGGGTCGGGTCTGTATTGCTACATTTCTAGTCAATATTGGAGGGATAATGATTCGCGACGGACCATAATCTTGAAAAAATAATCTATTAGTTAGAAAGTATTGAGGGCAAAATAACTATAATAATATTAGGGGGTTGAAATGGCACAAGATAAAGTGTGGACCATTAATGTACAAGTTAATACAGCCGCTTTGGCTAATTATCCTGAGAGCGGATCTTGGGAAAGACCAGCAGGGACCGGAAGATATTGGCATGATAACGTACGGATGACTGCTGTTAGTACCGATCCGAATGATGGAATTAAAGTTGGTACCGGTGACAATTTCGTTCTTAATGTAGGCCTTAATGACGAAATTAAATGGGTTGTAAGTGAAGTAAATCCTCGCTATATAAACAGAAGAAGTGTTTGTATGTATGGCTTCCAGGAAGGTTCAAACTGGGATAAATGTTTGATGCGTCCTTCCGCTCCTCCCGCTCAAGCAGCTTTCACGGAAGTAATTACCGGTTTCAATGCTCAAAAAGAACCACAAGAACAATGGCTTGAATGCAATCTGGCGGATATTTCGATTCCACAGACTAAAGTAAGAGCCAATGCGCAGAGTGCGTCAGTTCAATATTATATGAAGTTAGTTGTTGTGGATATTGATAATGTGCGCAATCCGAAAGCATTGAAATATATCCAGATTGATCCTACAATTAATATAATTGTGTAGTTTAATTCTGAAATGGCTGCCGGAGAATTCTTCGGCAGTTTTATTATGGAAAAACAAGGAGAATAAAATGCTAGCGAAAAGATGGACAATCAATGTTCAGGTAAATACACTCGCATTGACGAAGTTAAAGCAAACCGGAACTTGGGAAAGACCCCTTTCTAATTCTTTCTTTTGGGGAGATAACATTCACATAACAGCCATAAGCAATAATCCAAACGATGGGATAATTTATGGGAAAGCTGATAATTTTAGAATTAAAGTAAATCCGGGAGATGAAATTACTTGGGTGGTTAGTGAAGTTAATCCATGTTATGTCAATAAGAGAGCGGTTTGTTCTTACGGATTCATGGAGGGAGTAAATTGGGAATCATCTTTTACCCCTGTAACAGAACTCCTAGAAGAAGCGGCTTTCATTGAGATGATGACCGGTTTCGATGCCACACATGAGCCAAATCACAAATGGTTAGCATATAAAAATGCAAGTATTGCAATTCCTAAATGCTTTGTCAGATCTGATGCCGTTAGTGCGAGGATTCACTATCAGCTAAAATTATCCCTAGTAGATATTATAGATAAATGGCATCCAATTCCGTTAAATTATTTTTTGATGGAGCAGTCGATTGAGATAGTTGTGTAGATGAGGTAGAATAGTAAAGAGGTCTATTATGAAAAAAGGGAATACCTGGACGATCAATGCTCTCATAAATACCCAGGCTTTTATTGACGAGAATATAAAAGGAACATGGGAAAATCCAGTCGATATAATTGATGATTGGAAAAAATATGTGCTCTTTTCTGCGGTTAGTAATGATTCCAGCAATAAAATCTATTCCGGCTTTGAGGATATGATAGAACTTCCACTAGCTCCGGAAGATAAAATTCGTTTTGTTGTTAGTCAGGTTACTCCTTGTTATGTTACCAGACATGGAATAGCCTTATATGGTTATCACAAGGGGGGAAGTGTGATTAACGGTGAAGTCAAATCGGAAAGAACAGCGGTTGTTTCCGTTACAACTGGGTTTAACGCAAAGAAAGAACCTGAAGAAGAATGGCTCTCATTGAAGAATGCTCACGTTACAGTTCCTAATACTAAAGTAGGAGAGTATATCGATAGTTTCGTAATGAAAATTTATCTAAAAATGGTACTGATTGATATCTCCAACGTTAGGAAGCCTGTTCCTTTGAACTATTTTATTATTGATCCGATGATAATCATGAAATCGTACTACGATATTAAGTAAACATCTTTTGACTGTTTTACATATTGAGGAAAATAGTCTGGAAATTCAATTCTTTTTTTATTGTACAAACCTAGTGTCCTTTTATGAATGATGAGGAACTTCAATTTTTGATTTATGCTCACATTCCTATATAATTCTCTGAACTTTTTTTTTTATGGCATTGTTACCACTGATAATTATAATAAATTATTTGGTAAGGAATAATGCAAAAGTGCTACATAATCGGTTTTTCTGATTTGGAGAAGGGGGTAATACGAGATGCCATTAGGAGTGAATATTCCGCGGAGGTTATTTTTATCTCAACTGAAACAGATTTTTCTTTTGATGAAAATGAAGAAAACTGCGAATCCATTGGTGTGCTTGAAGTAAATAGTAAAAATGACAAAATTAATTTGAGGAATTTAATAAGGAAAGTTCTTCCATCTCGACTCATTTGTGTGTTGTCAGAAAATTTGGATGATAAGATAATTGATACACTAATTGAGAATGGAATTATACATTATATTGGCAAACCAATAAGAAAAGCTGAATTTAATCGTTTTATAAAGATGACAATAAAGGTTATTTCAAAGCACAAAGAAGTAACCGATTCAACTAAAGACGAAGTTCACTTCAAAAGACTATTCGAAGATTCTCCCGAGCCTCTTTGGGAAGAAGATTATACGGAATTAGCGGAATATTTGGAAGCATTAAAAGCAAATGGAATAAAAGATTTCCGAAAATATTTTGAGGATAATCCATACGAAGTAATTAAGTGCATTCCAATGATTAAAATACTTGATGTAAACAAAGCTGTGTTAAAACTTCATAATGCAAGAAGTAAGGAGGAATTACTTGGGAACTTAGAAAATATATTTACAGAGAGTTCACTTGAGCTATTTAAGGAAGAAATAATTGCTTTGGCGGAAGGGAAATCGGAGTATGAAGCGGAGGGAGAAGTTAAAACTCTTGATGGAAAAAAAAGAATAATACGACTTAGTTTTATTGTATATCCCAAGGAGAGGGGAATAAACAGATCATTATTGACCACAACCGATATTACCAAAAGAAAAAAAGCCGAAGAGACAGTAAAAAGAACAAATAGAGCACTGAAAGCTATTAGTGCATGTAATTCGGTTGTAATCAGGGCAAAAGAGGAAGAAGCATTATTGAGTGAAATATGCAAAATAATCGTGGAGATTGGCGGGTATAGAATGGCATGGGTCGGATATGCCAAGCACGATGAAAATAAAACGGTTTACCCGGTTGCTCAGTACGGATTTGAAGAAGGCTATTTAAGAAATATCAATGTTCGGTGGGATAATAGTAAATTAGGGCAAGGCCCTACCGGAAAAGCAATTAGAAACAGAACTCATTCAATATCGAAGAATATTAAAACTGATAAGGATTTCTCTGAATGGAGAATAGAAGCTGTGAAAAGCGGATACCGCTCTTCGATTGCGATTCCGCTGATATATTTCGACGAAGTATTAGGAGCTATTAATATATATTCTAATGAAATAGATACTTTTACTCCCAATGAAATTCATTTACTGACTGAGCTCGCAAATGATTTGGCTTTCGGTATAAATACAATTCGAATTAGAGAGGAGCATAAGAAGAATGAAGAGAGATTAAGAATAAGTGAGAAGGAATTGAAGAAAGCCCAGGAGGTTTCTCATGTGGGAAATTGGAAATGGTATCCCAAAGAAAACAGAGTAGAGTTATCTGATGAACTGTTCATGATATATGGTATTTCGCAAGAAAAATTTGACGGAGATTTTCAATCGATACTTAGAAAAATTATTCATCCAGAAGATAGGAGGATGGTTGAATACTCAATGCAAAAGGCGTTAATGGAAATAGACTTGGCACCATTAGAATTTCGTGTTGTTTGGGAGGATGGTACGGTAAGAACAGTATTAGGTGAAGCCGGAGAAAGAATAGTTGATGAGGATGACGAAGTGCGCTATTTATCTGGTATTGTAAAGGATATTTCAATTCGGAAAAAGATAGAAACTGATCTTGAAGAGAGTAAGAGAAGACTTGCTACACTAATTAGTAATCTTCCCGGTATTACATACAGATGTAAGAACGATCCAAAATGGACAATGGAATTTATGAGTGATGGTGTATATTACTTAACCGGGTATAGTATGGAGGATTTTATAAATAATTATAAACTCTCTTATAACGAGATAATTTATGCGGATGATAGAGATTTTGTGTGGAATGAGGTGCAGCATTCCCTAAAGAGAAATCAGACTTTTCAATTATCATATAGAATTATTACTGCTTCCGGGGATATAAAATGGGTTTGGGAACAGGGGAGAGGAATATGGGATAGCAAGGAAAATGATTTTATGATTGAAGGTATAATCTTGGATATAACAGAGCAAAAGCTTAATGAGGAAAAGCTAAAGAAAAGTGAGGAGCTATATAGTACTATCATAGCTAATATTCCCGGCGGACTAATTTCCATTATTGATAGTAATTACAATATTGTATTTACTGGAGGTATGGAGCTAAAAGAAAAGGAGAAAACTGATAAACAGATTATAGGGACGAACATTTCGGAAATCTACCATGGCAAATTTGAAATACTATTAAAAGAAGCTGTTCACAAATCCTTTGAAGGAGAGGTTGAAGAGTTTGATGCGGAATACGAACATGATTACTATGTTTTCAGAACTTCTCCCTTGAGAAGTAGAAACAGCGAAATAGATCGGGTTATTGTTCTGGCAATTAACCAAACCGAGAGAAAAGAAGCGGAATTGGCATTAAAGGAGAGTGAAGAGAAATTCAGAAGATTATTCGAAACATCTGTTGAAGGGATTGTTGTTCTGGACAATAATGGAGCAATAACACTCGCAAATCCCAGGATGGAAATAATGACAGGATATGAGATTAACGAATTATTGAAAATGAATTTTGTAGGTCTTCTTGCTCCGGAAGAAAAGAATGATCATCTACGAAAAATGGAAAAGAGGAAAAAGGGTTATGCGGAAATATATGAAAGAAGATTTATCGATAAAAAGGGAGAATCCCTTTGGTTTATTGTTTCTGCCACACCTTTATTTAATGACAACGGAGAGTATAGCGGATCATTTGGAATGTGTACTGATATTACGGATAGAAAACGGGCGCAATTACAGATAGAACTGCTAAGCCGAGCTATTGAACAAAGTCCGGTTTCCGTTGTAATTACAAACTCGTTAGGGGAAATAGAGTATGCCAATTCGAAGTTTTCTTCCGTAACTGGATATTCTATTGAGGAGGTTAAGGGGAAAAATCCTCGAATACTTAAATCCGGTTATCATACCGAATCATTTTACGAAGAAATGTGGAATGTTATTCTTTCGGGGAAAAATTGGTTCGGTGAAGTACGAAATAAAAAGAAGAACGGGAAACTATATTGGGAGAGTCAGGTAATTTCACCAATAGTAAATGATCATGGAGACATTACACATTTTATAGCAGTAAAAGAGGATGTTACTCAAAAGAAAAAGATGGTCGAAGAATTGATATTAGCTAAAGAAAAGGCCGAAGAAATGAACAAAGTGAAGTCATATTTCTTTGCTAACATGAGTCATGAATTGCGAACTCCTTTTATTAGTATTATGGGATATGCGGAAATACTATCCGATGCATTGGGGGATCCTCTTCTCAAAGAATACTCAGATTCAATAAAGGATTCTGCCAAACACTTAGTCGAAACGTTAAATAATATTTTGAATCTTTCCAAACTGGAAATCGAAGAATTCGGAGTAAAGATATCGGAATTCAATATCACGGAACTATTGGAGGGGGTATATAATAAATACGAATCAAAGGCCATGGATAAAAAACTCGCTATGAGTAAGGATATTTTTAAAACCAGATTGTTAATAAAAACAGATAAGAAGTTTATTTTGGAAATATTACATAATCTTTTAAACAATTCTCTGAAATATACTCGCGAAGGAGGTATTGGATTATATGCAGCTATGAAGACTATTGAGTCTGGAAAGATTTTACAATTGAAAGTATCGGATACAGGAATTGGTATTCCTGAAGATATGAAAGAGCATATTTGGATGGAATTTCGTCAGGGAAGTGAAGGATTAAATCGTGAATACGAAGGAACCGGATTAGGATTAACAATAACAAAAAAATATGTTGAGCTATTAAATGGTAAAATCTATTTTGATAGCGAAATTGGCAAAGGAACAACTTTTACGGTTGAGATTCCGATTTCGGAATAAAAGAATATAAAATAATCCTATAAAAAAAACTACTTGAGTAAATTAAATAATTATCATTATATTGCCCACCGTGTGATTATGCAGCCCTGCATATTAAATAATATCAAAAATAAAAGATCAAGAAGCTTGTATGGTAAAGTTTATTCTCCTGATTGCTCTGTTCTTTTTGTCTTCTTATTTGTGTTTTGCTCAAGATAATGTAATAGTTGCTAAGACAGGAGATTGGGTTCAAATTGCTGTCCCGGCATCGGCATATCTTACAACATTCTTAAGAGACGATTCGGATGGTGGAAATCAATTTTTAGGATCCTTTGTGGCCAATCTATGTGTAGTATACGCCTTAAAGTTCGCGATTAATAAACCAAGGCCTGAAGGCAAAGACGGAATGGCTTTCCCTTCCGGGCATACGGCTGCGGCTTTTCACGGAGCTACTTTTCTCGCGCGGAGATACGGATATAAATACGGAATCCCTGCTTTTGTGGCAGCAGCTTTTGTCGGGATGTCGCGACTCAAAGGTTTTGCAAACAGGCATGACGGATATGACGTTGCGGGAGGGGCAGCAGTTGGAATTTTAATGGGTATCCTTACAACTGAGCCTTTTGACGGAGGAGTTGTTTCCGGATATGTCGGTAGAAATAACAGTTTTGGAATTAATTTAAGTATGTCGTTATGAAAAGGATTTTGATAATACTATTTGTTATGATGGCTACTGAGCTGATTATGGCTCAAGGTCAGGTCTTTAAAGTCGGTGAAGAAGAATACGTTTACGATAAACCTAACGTATTCGAATTTTTAACCAAAGCACCCGGGCATTTTCTTAAATTCGGGGAAGAGGCATTTACACAAAAATATACGAAAGCGAATCTGGCTATTGTCGCCTCATCAGCCTTCTTAATTGCCTACGACCAACCTATTTATGATCAATGCGCCGAATGGGGGCGAAAATGGGGAATAGGAAACGGAGACGAGACAAAAGCCTTTCTTACTATCGGAGATTATCCTCTCTTCAGAGGTCCAACTGATTGGGGATCTGCGATGTATTTTATCGGGGACGGATGGACGCATCTTACTTTTTCTCTCTCTTTCCTTACGGCCGGTTTGATAAATGATGATAACAGAGCATTGCAAACTGCATCCCAAATAGCTCAGGGAATGGTTGTTGTCGGTACGGCAACCCAATTTCTTAAGCATATTACGGGAAGAGAGACTCCTTCAAGAGCTACGAAGGACGGAGGAAAATGGAGATTCTTTCCTGATCAAAAGGATTACCATAAACATGTTCCGAAATATGACGCTTTCCCTTCCGGGCACTTAGCAACAGCGACAATGACTCTAACTGTTATCGCTATGAACTATGAAGAATACAAGTGGATAAGGCCGGTTGGGTACGGTTTATTAACTTTGCTCAGCTTCCAGATGATAAACAACGGTGTTCACTGGGCGGGGGATTATCCTTTGGCTATCGGTATGGGATATCTGTTCGGAAAGACAATTGTCGATTCCGGAAGAAGGAAAGTTTCCAACGAATACAGTGACGGTAATAAGAGAAAAACTGCCTTAAATGTTATGCCTATAATGACCGGTGACGGTACCTACGGTTTTAGTATGAGCTATTCCTTTTAGGAATAGCTTTCTTTTTATTGATCCGACCATAAAATAATCATATCTTGTTTTATCCTGTCGCAAAATTGTTAATCTCATTAGGAGGGAATAATGAAACTTAACATGCTAGGCTTTCTCGGATTTCTCGGTCTATTAGGTTTTCTCGGATCCGCTCTGAATTTCCCGGCAATGTACGGAATGTTTGCGTTGTTTGCCCTTTTCGGGTTGTTCGGATATAAGGGGGATAGAGGAAAGTAACTGTACTCTTTAAAACGAAAAAAGCTGTCAATAAAGACAGCTTTTTGGCGGAGAGGGCGGGATTCGAACCCGCGGTACCCGAGTAGAGTACGACGGTTTAGCAAACCGTTGGTTTCAGCCACTCACCCACCTCTCCGTGGAGAATTAGCTGATTTTCTCAGTAATTCGAGACCACAAATATATAAATATTTTTCTTCTTACCAAACAAAAAATTAAAATACTTAGATGTTTTTATTTTTTCTTTTTTAACGCTTTTGATAATTCGCAAATTAGTTCATTTTTGTAGCGCTCCGACTGCTCAAAGATAGAGTCGGATTTGTTGAACTCAACAACTCTAACCCCTTTGATATCAGTACTAATTGTGATAGTGGGCTTACTTCGTTTTAATTTTTCGGTTAGAATTGAGTGTTGCATTATTTGAAACGAAGAGAACAAAATATCAAGTGAGCTCGGATGTTCTTCTCCCTTGGTTTGCTTTGCCGAGACATCAACCGCTACAACAATATCACATTTATCTTCTATTATGTCATAGGGTAACGGATTTACCATTCCGCCATCCATATATAAATTCTGTCCAACCACAATGGGGACAAGTAATCCCGGGAGAGCATAGCTTGCGCGAATTGCGGTATATAAATCGCCACGTGTAAAGACTTTTTGCTTTTTCGTCCAATACTCCGTAGCTACAATGTAGAGAGGAATTTGCAATTCTGAAAATTTATTTACCACCAGCTTTTCTTTAAGGTACTGAATGAATTTTTCCCCTTTTATTATTCCACCCGGTGCCCTAGAGGGATCCAATAAATCAAGCATCTTAATAATATCCGATTTCTTGAAAAAATCCCATGCCGAGCCATTTTTCCCGGAAAGCAATTCATCAACCGCTATGTACATATCTTTTGAAGTTAATCCGGCGGAATATGCTGCGCCGACAATTGCTCCCATGCTGGAGCCCGCAATGGCAGAAGGTTTGATTCCAACTTCCTCGAAAGCTTCAATTATTTTTATATGAGCCAAGCCTCTCGCGCCACCGGCGCCAAGAGCTAATCCTACTTTCATTTCTCTCCGAAACAATAATAAAAAACCGTATAAGGAAAGTTCCTTATACGGCCGGTAATAATCAACTCTTAATATCTTTTTTTATTTCTTCACTTTGTAAACCGAATCAAGGAGTGTTCCGTCAACCCATTTGATAACAGCAACAACTTTCTCCTTATCTATCTTAGGCTTGGCCGGTGCACCGCCACACAACTCGTTCACTTCGTCGCGCAACTGTTCGATTGTTTTCACAGGGAGTGAGGACTTTTTCATAACCTTAATTAAGTCTTTTCGTTTAGGATTAATGGCTATACCGCGTTCGGTAATAATAACATCTACTAATTCTCCCGGACCGCAGAGTGTTGTAACTTCATCCACAATTACAGGAATTCTGTCCCTGAAAGTAGGAATGGCGAGAATAGTACATTTGGAAAAGAGACAATTTTGCCATCCGCCAATTCCATGGAGGAGGTAGCCGTCGGAATGTGAGGCAACGTTCGCGTTGAAATTAGTATCTACTTCAGTCGCTCCCAAAACAACCGCGTCCACCATCGAGGCGAAATTCCCTTTGCCGTGATAATTATAACTGGTGAAAGGACTGGTATTTACATGACCGGGATTTTCTCTCATTGAACGGACACCTTCCAGATCGAATGTTTGTCCGTCGAGAATATAATCGGTCAATCCTTCCTCAAGCATTTCAACCAAATATTTGGTACTTCCGCCTCTTATGAAACGGGCTTTAATCCCTTTTTCTATCATCTTTTCTTTCAGAAAGAGAGCAAAGGCAAGATTTGTTCCGCCGGCACCGGCTTGTAGTGAGAAACCGTCTCGTAAGATGCCCGAATCTTCCATAAACCGGGCGATATATTCGGCAATGAGTAATCTGTCGGGACTTTTGGTTACTTGAGTTGTGCCTGAAACAATTTTCGACGGATCCCCTAAATAATCGATTTCAACAACGGTATCTACATTGTTACCCTGTATTTGCCACGGTACGCATGGAAAAGGAACCAGATTATCGGTAACAACAATTACATTGTCGGCATATTCGGAATCGGCCAAAGCAAAGCCTAGCAAACCGCAAGCTGTAGGGCCGCGGTCTCCCGTAGCGTTCCCAAAGGGATCAGCGGTCGGTGCAGCTATAACCGCGATATCAATATGAACATCTCCGTCCTGTACGGCCTGATATCTTCCCCCATGAGAGCGTAAGATTCCGGTTCCTTTCATGTTCCCTTCGGTAGTGAAGCGGCCTAAGGGTCCGTTCATACTTCCTTCTATATGGTGGATAGTTCCGTCTTTAAGATATTTAATCAAATGCTCGTGGCAGGGAAATGAGGCGCTGGGGAACCAACGAATATCCTTAACTCCCATCTTTTTAATAGTATCGAAAAGCATATTGGTAAGAACATCACCGTTGCGAAGATGATGATGGGTAGAGATAGTCATTCCATCTTTTAGGCCGGCTTTCTTTAGGGCTTCCCGCAAATTTTTCGCTAATTTGTTGCCATCGGCCGGATAATCGGCGCATGATCTTATCGGCGGCTTGGCTTTATTTCCGGCAGGGTGATATTTACCTATTCCCATAAATGGAATTTCTTTCTTTCCGTTAACTTCATCCGGAACCATTCTTCCGGCGGCGTTTTTTATCATTTTCATAATTATTCTCGGATATTATTGTGAAACTAAGCAGTTAATATTATTGAGCTTCTTCTCGCCAATTATTCTTAATAAGATTATTAATAAGGGCTAGATGAATTACCCTTTGAGCTCTTTTAACAACCGGAGCGTCAATCATTTTGCTACCGAGGGAAACAACCCCGATACCTTTCGATTTGGCTTCCTCGAAAGCGATTACAATTTTCTTCGCTTTTTCGATCTCCTTTTCGGTCGGAGCGAATGCCTCATTAACTACTTTTATCTGGCGGGGATGAATACACCCCTTTCCTTCGAATCCCATCCCTTTGGCTTCAATTACAGATTCCCGAAGCCCTTCCATATCATTAACATCCGAAAAAACGGTGTCGATAGCCTGAATACCCGCAGCCTTGGCAGCGTTTACCAAAACCGAGCGAGCGTAAAAACTTTCCTTCCCTTCGTTTGTCCTTTCAGCCCCGATATCCGCTGTGTAATCTTCCAATCCGATAGCCAGGGAACAGTTATTTTCCGAAGCCGAGGCGATTTCGTATGCGTTAATTACTCCCAGCGCGCTCTCGATTATTGGCATATAGAATATATTTCCTCGCAAGCCATGCTCTTTTTTCAATCGGGCAACTTCTTCGTCAACAAGGTGTATTTGTTCCGCCGATTCGCACTTTGGTATTAATAGAACATGAACGTTATGAGGAACCAAATATTTAAGATCGTCGAGCCCTTTTGGCAATTGATTAATACGAACCATTCTTTCCGCGCCGTAAAAGTCAATTGATCTCAAAGAATTCCTAACGATATATCTCGCGGCCTCTTTTTCGGTCGGAGCCACACTATCTTCCAAGTCCAGAATCACACCGTCGGGAGTATGTAATCCGGCATTTGGATAGAACTTAGGCTCATTGCCGGGAA
Source organism: uncultured Ignavibacteriales bacterium (assembly GCA_942492055.1). Taxonomy (GTDB): domain Bacteria; phylum Bacteroidota; class Ignavibacteria; order Ignavibacteriales; family Melioribacteraceae; genus CALODP01. Next base: position 696,825 of record CALODP010000015.1, read on the forward strand.
GATATAAACGGCTTCTGCGTAATCTTTCCTTAGTGGTTTTGTATTTGTTCTTCGGATTAAATTCCGGGAGATATTCTTTTTCCGTTTCCGGTAATAATTTTTTTACGGCAAGCTCGAAACGAGCCGCGATAGTGGGAGGGAGCGCTCCATAATCCTCGAAATATAGGGAGGCGTGATTAATTCCGAAAAATTTGCACATCTTTTTCAGTTCGGCGCGAATCGAATCGCCATACATAATTTCTACTTTACTTTTCAATTGAAGTTTGATTCCGCCGGAATCTTTGAGGGTGATCTCAACATAGCAATCGGATCTCACCTTACTTCCTCGTTTGCCGGCAGAAGCAGTATTAGTGACCGCGTTCATGATAAAACCTATTATTTTTATTTGACAACCGTAAATAAGAATCGGAGCCTATCAGTTTCGCCATATCCGATAGTATCGATCTGAAAGAACTATTAAGATAGCTCCGAATAATTTTATAACTCAGATAGTTAGTTTTCGCATGAAGTCTCTTGCCGAATATTCCTCACAAGAGAAGATCATATCTTTTATTTCGTTTTGTCTTTTGTCGCTCAACAATCCCGCCGATAGGGAGTTGAACTTAGCTTCGAGGTCTTTAATAGTCATAGGTTCGCGCGGATCCCCTTTCGGGAATTCCAAATATTCTTCAAACTCTCTTCCGTCCGTGGTTATAATCTTTACCCGCGACGGTTGTTTCTCAGGAAACATCTTTTCAAATTCTTCCGAGGCTTCTCCTTCTATTTTATCTATCACTTCCCAAATCCCCGGATCTTTAAGTTTTTCTTCGGAAAATGATTCAGTTGTTATTTGATGATCTACAAGAGCCACGGCTATGCAATAAGGGAGGGAATGATCCGCAGTCTCTCTGGTCTCCGGTCTGTATTTCATGGGATCAAAGAGAATATCGCACGCGCGGGCAATTGTGGTAACAATTACTTTTTCTATTTCTTTATAGCTGATTTCGTTTTTGGTTACGACCTTCAACACGGCCGAGAGATGAGTATGAGTTAACGCTTCGGTAGGAAATGCTTTCATACTGCATTCCATTATCTTAAAACTTTTCCCGAGGTTTCCCGTTAGAGCTTCAAGATCCCAGCTCCAACCCTTTTGGTGGGTGGTTCCGTCTCTTCCCGGAAGAGAAACGGGAGCTGTTTTTCCTGCTTTCGGATCCCAACCGAGGAAAGTGTCCATGAAGCCTTCCTTTCCTTCGAACACCGCTTCTGTTCCGGAATATCCTTTGCGAGCCATCAAAGCTGCTAATACTCCCGATTGTACAGCCATCGGATCAACCGTATTCTTCATCATTGTTAATTTTCCGGCGGTAGGGCAGCCGATTGTATGATTATGGGAACCGCTGATGCCGATAGCGTTCACCATTTGATCGACGTTAAGGTTGAGTATTTTTCCCGCTACGATAGGAGAAACAAATTGCGTAAGGGTTGCGTGATGCCATTTCCGTTCTCTTATTCCCGGCTTGGCGAATAAACAGAGACGTTGTTCGAATTCATAGGCCAGAACTATGGCAACTATTACATCTTTCATCGAAGCGTTTGTAGATTCGGCCAACGAAAGAGCCGCCGGAATAATATCGGAAGGATGGGAAGGATCTTCCTGCCAGTAAATATCATTGAAATCCAAGGCTCTGATCATAAGGGAGTTTACCAAAGTAGCGTTCACGGCGGGTATTTTCTTCCCGAAGCCGATAATTGTAGATTCTTCCGCTCCTTCCATCTCTTCGTAAATTTCACGAAGGATATTAACGTCTTTCGTATGGTATCCGCCGAAAGCGCAGCCTATCGAATCGTAAAGAAATCTCTTTACTTCGAAAATAACTTCCCGTGGCAGATCTTCATATTTAAGACCGACAGCGTATTCCGAGATTGTTCTTGAAATCGTATTTCCCATAAAACGATACTCCTTCTTGTTAGGATATTCTTTTATAAGGGATTCTTTCGAATTAGGATCAATTCTCGTGCGTATCTTACAATTAGCGGATCAATGGAGAAATCCGGTTTCTGCTTTTCATCATCGCGAATCATTGCGGAAATCGTATCTGAAACTGGGCATAATAACAAGTTCGAAATCAGGAGTTAATTTACTCACTTTTTAATTTCTTTTGCAACATTTTCCGAAGAAAGATCCCGTTTTCTTACTGATATTATTGAATTTTGTCGGGATTTGTATCTACCGAACCGGATTATACTGCTCCATTAATAATACTCTTTTTCGAAGTAGGCAGATGCTCTTCGATTTTATCAAAGGAGAAAGAATATCATCTGTTGGGAAACCATTTCCGTTATTATTCGAACGATTTTCATATCTTTGCGAGTCAAATAAATTGAAAATTCCAAACTATCCTAATATTCCGGGGATAAAATGAGTGATCAGAAAGAATTTACATGCGCCCGTTGCAAGGAAAACAAGGTAGCCAAAGAGACAGATTGGAAAGAAATATATCTTGAACCGAAAAGAGGCGCAAATATAAAAGAAGAAATAATATATGTATGCGATAAATGCGGAGCTGAAGTATGTTCCTCATGTAAGAAGAAATATATAAAAACGAGTTCATGGGCGGGATGGGAAAAAGCTCTTTGCCCTGTATGCGGAGAAAGTTTTGCGCCCGATATTGAAGAGGTAATACGAAGAAACAGAGGGAAAAAGGGGGAAGATTCCGGAAAGGATACTTCAGCCGCGGAAGCTGGGGATAGAATTACCAGAAATTTCGCCAAAAGTGCCTCAAACGAGGAAATACTTCTGGAAATTGATATTATTGAGAATAACAAAAGCAACGGCAAAAAAGGGATACAGAATCTGGTACTGACTCTTCTCTTTTTTCTGTTGACCGGTATATTCTCTTTCGATATAAAAGGTCTTTTTATAATTACCGGAGTCCTTCTGGTGCATGAGCTGGGGCATTTGATAGCGATGAAAGCTTTCGGATATAAAAATTTACAAATGTTTTTTATCCCTCTTTTCGGAGCGGCGGTTTCAGGTGTTTCAAGGAGAATTTCCCCGGCAAAAGAGGGGATAGTTGCTTTGTCCGGTCCGCTTCCCGGTATTTTTCTCGGAATAATCTCTGTGATTATGGGATTGAAATCGAATAACAGTTTACTTATTGAAATAGGAGAAACAGCCCTATTTATTAATCTGTTTAATATGATGCCGGTTCTTCCTTTCGACGGAGGAAGATTCGTAGAAATAATGATTACAAACCGTAATATTGTAGGGGAAATATTATTAAAAGCTGCCGGAGCTATATTGTTTATGTTCTTGATTCCCGAAGGGGGAATAGTAATGTTTGTTCCGGTTATTATTATTTTGGCCTCGATTAGCTTCGGTGTAAAGGAAGATAAGGTAGCCAAAGAGTTTCGGGGAAGGATTAAGGGGGATGAGGGGCAATTCCTTGATCTGGAGGAGGATATACAACACGATATTATAAATAGCGTAATAAGGAAATTTTCGAGAAGTATGAACGCCAAAAACGCCGCCACTTACGCTATTTCCATATTTAAGAGAACAAAGAAAAATAAAATAAAAGCCTCGGAAAGAGTATGGGCCGTATTGGTATATTTGATTCCGACACTTGTGGCAACGTTTCTATATTTAACCATCGGTGTTGCCTCCCATTCTTTTTTATGTGATAATAATAATTACTTTATTTTCGATCGGGGGATGGATAGAACGGAAGCGGAGTATTTGGCGGCCGGTTTATCAAATACGGAAATCTTCAAAGATTACAAAGAAGGCAGATGTAGCGCCACAATGGAGGATGACAATAGTTTTCATCTCGATATTTCGGTGGATGAAAAGTTTTTCGAAAAAGAGAATGCGCAAGAAAGAAGTGAAACAATAGATAAATATCTAGAAGTATTAATGAACGGAAAGAAAGTTAGTCTTACTATTTCTTCCTATAGTTTTTCGGAACCGCAGAGTATATCTACGGAAAAATGATATCATATTGTTGATCGAGCAGAAAGATTTCTCCTATATCAGGGGTTTTTGCAAACAGGAAACTCCGGAGGCAAAGGAGCAAGAAACCGGAGGGAGAGTCTAAGTTATTTTTTTATAATGATATTATTTGTCAAACGAATAACCGATAAGAATATGATTATAAAGCAATAGTCGGAAGTTATTCCTTTATTTATATTCGTGATTCCGTTCTTTTTTTCGCGAGAACCTTTCTTCGGATAAAACCATATCTCCGGGCAAATGGTTGTAATAGAAGCAGATAAACAGAGTATCCCGAACCACTCTTTTTCGGGTAATAACCCTTACTGATAACAAGAGACAAAATCAAAATATCTTAAGATTTTTATGAGTACGCTATGCTAAATAAAGCCGGTAAAATATTATCCGATATTTTCGGGTATGAGGAATTTCGTCCTTTGCAAGAAGAGATTATCAAGAGAACTTTGGAGAAAAAAGATTCTCTGGTGATAATGCCGACCGGAGGAGGAAAATCCTTATGCTATCAGATTCCGGCGCTTTTGTTTGAGGGAATTACAATAGTCCTTTCTCCGCTGATCTCCTTGATGAAAGATCAGGTTGAGCAATTAAGGGAGGTTGGGGTAAATGCTGTTTGTTTGAATAGTTCTTTATCTGGAGAGGAATATGCCGAAAATATTCATTTGCTACGATGTGGCAAGGCAAAATTATTATACATAGCTCCCGAAACACTCTCTCAGGATAGAACAATAAATCTGCTGAAAGAACTTAAGATAGATTGCTTTACCGTAGATGAAGCCCATTGTATTTCGGAATGGGGGCATGATTTTCGTCCGGATTACAGGAATATCGCCGAAATAAAGAAGCAATTTCCCGGATCGGTTTGTGTCGCTTTTACCGCGACCGCAACTCCGAGAGTAAGAGAGGATATAAAAAAATCTTTACGTCTTAAGAACCCCAAAGACTTTATTGCCAGCTTCAACAGAGAGAACCTTTTTCTTGAAATTATACCAAAAGGGAACGGAAAAGATCAGATTAAAAAGCTGCTAACCCGATATCCCAATCAATCGGGGATAATATATTGTTTCTCCCGTAATCAGGTAGATTCTTTGGCTTCGGAACTTATGGAAGACGGATATTCCGTAAAACCTTATCATGCCGGGCTATCGGACGATGAGAGGAGAAGGAATCAGGAGATGTTTATACGAGATGATATTCAGATTATTGTAGCTACCGTAGCATTCGGTATGGGTATTAATAAATCGAATGTTCGTTTCGTAATACACCACGATTTACCTAAGAATATAGAATCGTATTATCAGGAAATCGGGAGAGCGGGAAGAGACGGATTAAGGGCGCATTGTCTTCTTTTGTTTAGTTATTCCGATACAATGAAGCTAAAGTATTTTATCAATCAGAAAGAGGCTCTTGAAAAGCAGATAGCGATAAAGCATTTGAATTCGATGCTCGATTACGCTGAAACCGGCGTATGCCGAAGAGTTCCTCTGCTTAATTATTTCGGGGAAGATTATGAAACCGAAAACTGTGGCATGTGTGATAATTGCAAGGGAGGGGATAAAAATCTTGTAGATGTTACCATCGCGGCTCAAAAGTTTCTGTCGTGCGTTAAAAGAACCGGTGAATTATTCGGAGCTCATTATATTACCGATGTTTTGCGCGGATCGAACGGGGAGAAAATAATTACCAATAGGCATAATGAGTTATCGACATACGGAATTGGTAAGGAATATTCTAAGAAACAATGGGTTAACTTAGCTTTTCAATTTCAGAGAGAAGATCTTCTGGCGAAAGATGAATTCAAAGGGGGATTGAGGCTAACCGAAAAAGCGTATCATGTTCTGAAAGGGAAGATGAATATTAACGGAAGAATTATCGCGGACGCGGAACCGAAAAAAGATATTATTATCACCGAGAACTACGATAAAGACCTTTTCGCCGAGTTAAGGAAGCTGAGGAAAAAATTGGCCGACAAAGTTCATCTTCCGCCGTTTGTTATTTTTTCGGATAAGTCTCTTACTGAAATGTCGGTTATATATCCGGTAAACAAAGCTGAGTTTATGAAAGTAAACGGAGTGGGGAATACCAAGTTCGAGAGATACGGAAAGCTATTTATCTCCGCTGTAATAGAGTATTGCAAAAAGAATGGTATTAAACCGAACGGAAAGGAGATTGATGATTCCAGTCCTTTCGCGGTAAAAGAAGGGGGGAAAAGATACGAGAGTTGCGGAGAAAAGTTTAACAAAGGAATGACTTTTAGCGAGATAGCGGCCGAAACAAAATATAAGAGAAGCACAATAATAAATCATCTGTTCGAATACGGGGAAGAAAATAAATTACAAAATCCGGAAAGACTTCTTGAAGAATCTCTGATACCTGAAACGGAAAGGGAAGAGATTCTAAATTTGTTTGATAAGATCGGAATTGACAAAGGGGAAGAGATATCTTCGGCCATAAAAAAGAAGATTAAACCGGATGAAATAAGGTTGCTGGAGATATATTATCTGGCCGGCATAGAGCTAAAAGAATAATAATCTGACTATCGGTTAAGGAGTAGAACCGGATGTGGAAAATTTTCTTAATTAATTTAAGAATTCTTTAAAATATTTCTTGACTATAAATATTAATTTCTCCAAGTTGCATTTACTCCGTTCTGGCAAGACCACTCAGGAGAGAAAATATACCGGGAAGAGTGCTTATTTTATCCTAATTGCTCATATTCCGAATATTACTCATAATCCTGTTATTCCCAAATAAGTTACTCAATCCCGAAGGGGAATATCCATTCCCGCGATCGTAATTAAAAATATTATCAATTTATAATTAACCGCTCTTTGACATATTGGTCGAACGAGAATACTCGTTGTATCGCGAGAAAGAAATTGGTAAAGAAAACTATTGTAATAATTCCGATGAAACAATATGGGGAAAGGGGAAATGCTTCTGTTTTTCTCTCTTTCTTAAGGGGGGAAAGTCAAAGAGATCAAATATTAATTTCCCATATTTTCCGAAAGGAAATCGAATTAGGGAGCGATCAAAGCAAAATGAAGATCGATCAAAATAATTAGCAGGAAAGAGGAAAAGATAGTTAGTCGTAAAATCAAATTAGCAGTGGAGCGGGGAGATCGTAGAGTAAGAATTTATTTCGTTAAGCTCGAGAATTTTCCGACAAGTTCGAAATTCTTTTGTCGGAGAAGAAATTTTCCCGGTGAGCTCGAAATTTTGTCATTTTGGGATAAAAGTTGCGTATTTAGACGAAAAAGAGGGTTTTAAAAGAATAAGGTTTCGGCTAAGGGGGGATTATTTCTGCTTTATGAATATCACAATCTTGTTTATGAAATTCGAACTGACTTACGGAAAAGTGGTTGTAATTCGGAATTATAGTTTTCGTTATCGGAAAAGAGGCTTGTAGTTTCCGTATGGTAATAATAATTCACTGATTGATGTTTTTTATTTCTTGGAGTAGGTATGAGAATATCTCAAATAATGTACGACGGAATGATAAATTCCATAGTATCCTTCGGGCAGAGGTATCAAACTATCATTGCTCAATTTCCGATTTTGGGCACGTCTTTTACTCTTTTGCAAAATAAGAAAGCTGAAATAGACGCGCTTGATCTCGAGTTACAAGATCTTATTAAGGGGAAAAAGGAGCTGAGGGATTCCGCAAAGAAGACCCTTATTGAGATGCTTGCACGTTTATCAGATTTATGTTTATCATACGCAATAAATACAAACAATACATCTCTGCGGGAAATAATGGATACTTCCAAATCGAAATTGGATAAAATTCGATTGGATTATCTAGGGCACCGCGCCGCAGATCTCATCGGTTCATTAAGAGCAAATAGGGAGGGGCTTGCGTTGTATAGCGTTACCGATGAAATGGTTGATGAAGCGGAAGAACAATTAATTGTTTTTAATGTAGCCCAAGCCAGTAAGAAAGCAGCGTACGCTACCAAGTCGGCTAAACTTGCTGAAATGGAGACGCTTTTTAAGGAAGCCAGAGGGATTCTTGATAATGATCTGGATAATCAGATAATTCTGATTAAAGATGGGAATCCGGCGATTTATCAGGAATATCTAAATCTCAGAAAGCTGACTTATTATCCGGCAAGTCATGAAGATGATGACGAATCGGTAGATAATGGCAACATTCCGGAAGGAGAAGGGGGAAATTAAGGTAGTTGTGTAGTCTTTCTTTTCCCATGGTTTTTCCGTAATTCCTCATCATATAGTATAAGGGAAAAACATGATTATTCTGTTGTTGGTACGCGCTTTTCTCCGTCGCATAACGGAGAAGCCTTGCGGATATTGTTCAAGTCTCTTTGCCTTTTATTTATTTCTTTTTTTCGTGGTGTTTTCGTTCGGCCGGTGTTTGAGTTTCTTCTCTGATTGGTTTGTTGCATTTCATGTATGTTTTTACGAGTGGATCTTAGCTTAGTGAATTGAGCTAATGGGTGTACTTTTGTCTTGATGCGTCAGTGACCTTATTTCGACAAGCTCAGTAACCACACACGCAAAAGTACCAAAAGGGAAGAGTGGGAGGATGTTTATTCTTCTTTTGTTTTGCAGCTTTTTGATTTATACGGATGTCTGATTTGTTCTGCTTCAGAACGGTTTTATTATTGAGTAAGAGTTTTATATTGAATGAATCGTAATTATCGTTTTGTTAATGATCCTCTTCTAATATCTTGATTTCTTTTGTTTCTGGCTTTGTGATTATGATATGGGGTGTACTTTTGTCTTGATACAAAAGTACCAAAAAATCAAGACTGTAAAAGAATCTCCTGAAATTCTACTCTCTTCGCTAAAAGAGATAAACTCGCGGAACAAAGGACGTTCCACTCAGACAGTATCTCTTTTTTTACGCTCAGTTCGCATAATTTCCGAGACGGAGATTCTTTTAATGTCGGAAGGGATGATTTGTAGGAAGATGGGGTTTACTTTGAGAAACAGATATATGAAGTATATGAATACTAAAGAATGTGGTAGTAATATTATCTGCTATCAGAAAGAGGAGTATTGTTTATAATATATGATTATGATGGGGCATATGAAAATAATAATGGTCAATGATGCAAATCCGTTTGGATGAGATTTCTTGGATATCAAAACAAAAAATGCTATTTTAATTAAAATTGTAATAGGAAAATATAAATTAACTTACTGGAATTTGAAATACTATATTAATATTGAGGTAATCGTGAGAGTTATTTTAGTATTTTTTTTAGTGACGACTTTTTGTTTTGCCCAATCCAAGATAATATCAACTGTATCTATTCAGTCTGATCTAAGAACTAAACCATCTGTCTTAGGAAAGACTATCATGAAAATAAATCCTGGAGAGAAAATTGAATTTCTGGATTTCGAAGAGGAATTTTATTATGTGAAATACAAGGACACATGTGGCTTTCTAATAGAATCATGGATAAAGGATATTGATACAGTAAAATATTATCTTAAAATTAAAAAAGGAATAGATCCTTTTATACCTGAATTAACTTATAAACAGAAAGAAATTGAGCGATATATCAAAAGAAATCCTCATATTAGAGAATCATTTAAAGATGCGTTAAGAGCAGAGATGATCGAATTAGGAATGACTAGAGAAATGGTAAGATACGCATGGGGTAGGCCTGATGATATCAATATAAATGTAGGATCTTGGGGAATAAGTGAACAATGGGTATACTCAAAAAATAATGAATATCGGTTTGCCTATTTTGATAATGGCATTCTTGATAGTTATCAAGAATAATCTTAATAATAAATTAAGTTCTATTATATAATTCTTTTAAAAATCTATGAGGAAAATAATGGCTAGATATTGTGTGAACAAATACGGTGATCATGAGGTGCATAAGGTTGCTGATTGCAATCATTTACCAAATAACGAAAATCGGATAGATTTTAATGCAGATACCGATAGTGCTGCAATGAGAAAAGCTAAGACTTATTATCCTAATGCAGATGGTTGTAGCTACTGCATGCCTGCTTATCATAAGAAATAATATATTATTAATTGTCGAAATAAGTAATTTATCGGATTAGTAAAGCAACAAAGGAATGAGGTAGTGAGCTTTTCTTTTGTAAAGGAGTTTTCTATGCTTTTTTGCCTAATTTGTATTAGTCCATTTTTGTAATTGCATATCCTTTGATAAATTTTCCTGTCAGAGTAAGCATAATTTAATATTCTAGAAAAAATAATATTTTTTAGAATCTCTCCCATATCCAACAAAGATTATCAATTAAACTCTTTATTTCTCGAATAAAAATTGGTATACTCAAAAAAGTAATAAATTGGCTCTTTTGGGGAAGCCAAAAATGTATTAACTTCTTGAAGTTAATTAACCGAGGAGTGTTGATGATCTTCTTAAATCTCGATCGAAAGAGTGAGCAGCCGATGTTTCGGCAGGTCTTCGATCAGCTGAAGAAGAGGATAGAGCAGGGTGTTTTGAAGCCGGGGGAAAAGCTTCCTTCGACAAGGGCATTCTCTAATCAACTCGGGATTAATCGCGCTACCATTTACAAAGCATATCAGGAATTATGGGCACTGGGCTATATAGAAAGTCGCTCGGGGTCATACTCATATATTCGTCAACCCAGACAAATAAAAGCCAAGGATACCGAAGCACCGAAGAGGGGAATGGATTGGAAGAATACTTTTAGTCCAAACGCCGAGAAAGTCTTCGAGATGTTCGGAAGAGCTTATTATCCGTTCAACGAAAACGCCCCCGAATTCGACGGAATCGATTTCGGAAAGTTGCGCCCCGATACCAGAATATTTCCCGTAAAAGAGATAAGACAATCATTTTCGAAAGTGATTGCCGATGACGGGGAATATGTATTGGATTACGGGGAGAGCAAAGGATATAAGCCTTTAAGGGAATATATAGTGAAGCGATCTGGGATGCACGGGGTATCGGCGGATATTGAGGAGATACTTATTACAAATGGCGCGCAGGAAGCGATAGATTTGATAATGAAACTATTCGCGAAGCCGGGGGGAAGAGTATTAACAGAATCCCCAACGTACGGCATGATCTTTCCCTCGGTAACGTATTACAACTGCGAGCTGGTAGGTATTCCGATGACGGATGACGGAATAGATTTGGATAAGTTGGAAGAGGAGATAAAGAAAGAGAAACCTCTTTTCCTCTATACCATGCCGAATTTCCATAATCCTACGGGAATAACAACAAGTCAGGAACACAGAGAGGAATTACTTTCTATTTGCGAGAAATATTCTGTTCCGGTTGTTGAAGACGCTTTCGAGGAGGAGATGAAATATTTCGGGAAAGTAGCTCTTCCGTTAAAATCGATGGATTATGAGAATATTGTAATCTATATAGGAAGTTTCTCTAAAGTATTGTTTCCGGGAATGAGAATAGGTTGGATAGCCGCCGATAAGGAATGTGTGGAAAGATTAGCCATACTCAAGAGATTCGGAGTAATAAGTTCTTCTTTACCCGAGCAGGCGGCGTTGGCAGAGTTTTGTTCGCGGGGTAATTACGAATTACATTTGAAAAAGATACATAAAATATATCGTAAAAGAATGCAGGCGGCTGTAAGCGCATTGCACGAAAATATTAAGAATAAGAATGTTTCATGGATAGAACCGAACGGAGGATTTACACTTTGGATTAAGATGATCGATTGTCCGATAGGATACGATGCGATAAGTGATATTTTCGAAAGGAATAGTATCAGAGTAGCGTTAGGGAAAGATTTTTTCCCGATAGATGATAAAGAGAAATATTTTAGGATGGCTATATCAAGCTTGAATGAAGAGGAGATTGCAAAGGGTATCGAAAGGTTAGCGCGCGGAATAGAAGAAGTATATAACGGCTAAACCATACATATAAAATTTGAGGGTTCTATGAACTTAGAAAAGATACTCGCAACAAGAACTTCCAACATAAAAGCGAGCGCGATTAGGGAATTATTGAAAATCGCCAAGACACCAGGCATGATCTCCCTGGGGGGAGGATTACCTTCTCCGGAGAGTTTTCCGTTAGAACTGATCCCTGAACTTACGGAAAAGGTCATGACAAAATATGGTGGGCTCGCACTTCAATACGATCCGACCGAAGGCTTTCTACCATTACGTAAGGGATTGATAGAGTACCTAGCCAACAAGGGAATAAGAGCGGAACTAGAGAACATTTATATTACCAGCGGAAGCCAGGGATTCCTGGACGCGCTCGGTAAACTATTGATTAGCCCGGGGGATTATGTCGCCGTAGAAGGACCGACATATTTGGCTGCTCTACAATCCTTTAACGCCTACGAGCCGAATTATCTGGTAATGGAGACTGACGACGAGGGGGTAATTCCGGAAGCAGTAGAGAATTTGCTGAAGAATTACCCTGTAAAATTCGTTTACATGGTTCCTACATTTCAGAATCCTTCGGGAAAAACGATCGGATTGGAAAGAAGAGAAAAGATAGCGGAAATAATAAAGAGATACGACGCGCTTCTGATAGAAGATGATCCTTACAGCGATCTTAGATATAGCGGGGAAGCGCAACCTACCATTAAATCTATGGCTCCCGATAATGTAGTTTACGTAAGTACTTTTTCGAAGATATTCGCTCCGGGAATGAGGGTAGGATTCTACGTAGCTCCGGAAGAGATCGGGAAATGGATGTCGATTGTGAAGCAGGGAATAGATCTGCATACAAGCACATATTCCCAGGCTCTCGCTTCGGAATATCTGGCGGGAGGATTTTTACCGGGACAGATAGAAAAGATAAAGAAATTATATGGTCCTAAGATGTACGCGATGCTGGAAGCTATGGATAAATATTGCACCGGTTTGTTAAAGTGGTCGAAGCCGGAAGGGGGAATGTTTATTTGGGCGGAAGGACCGAAAGGAATGGATATGGAAAAAGTCTATTTCAAAGCAATTGAAAGGAAAGTGGGATATGTTCCTGGTAAATTCTTTTTCCCGAATCCGGAAGACGGACTTGAAACCGTAAGATTGAATTATACCAATATTACGGTGGAACAAATAGATAAGGCAATCAAGATATTGAGTGAAGTATTGCAGGAAGAAACCTCCAAAATGGAAAAAGTGTTATTGTAGTAAATAAGATAACTGTACTTGCAAACTTATCGATATCAAACATTCTGCGGGGCAATCCCGGAAGATTGGAAAAGTCCCGCAAAGAATGTTGAAAGATTAAGAGAATATTCGATACGAAGGAGGCAAAAAGTTATTTTATTGCCGGAATTTTTAAAAGAATTTTGTTGAAAAGGAATGAGAATATGAATAATTTCTTTACGGTAGTAAAATGGTTTGTCCCGGTATTAATATTATTGACATCATGTAAAGCGCCGGAAAACAAAGAGATTGTCGTATACAAAAACGATGGGAAAGGGAAAATAGAATTATACGATTCTCTTTTGGCAAAAAAGTACGGCGCCGATGAATTCGGAATGAAGAGATATGTAATGGCGTTTCTGAAGAAAGGTCCGAACAGAGATCATGATTCGGAACGTAAAGCGGAATTACAAAAAGCTCATTTGCGAAATATAGATAGAATGGCGGAAGAGGGAAAACTTGTATTGGCAGGCCCTTTTCTTAATGACGGAGATATTCGAGGGATATATATATTTAACGTCCCGACGATAGAAGAGGCGAAAGAGCTAACGAATAGCGATCCGGCAATAAAAGCGGGAAGCCTTGTAATGGAACTGCGGGAATGGTACAGTTCCGCGGCGTTGGTGCCGATAAATGATATACATAAAAGATTAATGAAAAGAAAGGTATCGGAGTAAAGACATATTTCCAGCTCCGGCTGTTTACAGATAGATAATATTCCTTCGCTATTTTAGAGAGTGGGTAGCGACGGAATCATTACCAATTCCATCTTACACTCCTAGTATAAAAATGTGAGGGGCCGCGTTTCAAGATTATACTCTTTCCGCGGCCCCATTTTTATTGGAGATAATTATTCTTTTCTTATTCCGAATTTCGGATAATCACGGTGAAGGTCTCTCTGAAAAAGCGTATATTTGCGTCGGAAGAAAAGATGAAATTACAAACCGAACATAACGAAAAGCCAAAGATAATATCGGTAAGCAGAAGAACCGATATTCCCGCCTATTATTCCGAATGGTTCAAAGAAAGATTAGAGAAGGGATATGCTTATTATGAAAATCCCATTTCGAAAAATCCCGTGTATATAGATCTTTCTCCCGAGAAAGTAATAGCTTTTGTTTTCTGGACGAGAAATCCTTCCCCTTTGCTTAAACATCTCGATTACATCGACGCAAAGTATTCCGGAAGGCATTATATGCATTTCACCATAAACGGAATGCCGAAGGAGATAGAGAAAAGAAATCCGGATATTGAAAAGGCTCTGGAAGGGGGGGAATTTCTGGCGAAGAGATACGGAGCGGATTATATACAATGGAGATTCGACCCGATTATTTTTTCATCTCTGTATGACGAAAATTCGATCCTCAGGAAGTTCGAGTATCTGGCGGAAAGGATGAATGGCTTAACCAAGAGATGTTATTTCAGTTTCGCCGAATTCTATAAGAAGACGGAGAACAATCTTAAGAAACTTGCCGAAGAGAAGGGAATAGAATTTTATCAACCGACCGAAGGGAAAAAGAAAATATTCGCGAACACTTTGGCGGAAATAGCGGAAAAGAACGGGATGGAACTGTATGCATGTTCGCAACCGAATATTTCGGATGATATTAAGATAAAGGTTGCGCATTGCGTCGATTCGGAATTGATAAAGAGAATCAGTAATATCAATCTGACCGGGAAAATAAATATGAAACCATCCCGCGAAGGATGCGGATGTTACGAAAGCTATGATATAGGATATTACGACAGTTGTCCTCACGGGTGTGTTTATTGTTATGCTAACAGAGATCCGGAAATTGCGTTCGAGAATTGTAAGAAGTATCGTTCGGAAGGATTTCCTTATGATTCGTTCCCGGGAAAATTCAAAACAAGCGAGCAAAAATCGTTATTCGATTAAGCCGCCATCAAAGCGATATTATGCGGAAACCCCGGATAATAGCGATCCTTAACCCAGAAAGTCAATAAAAAAAAATAAAAATCGGAATAGTTGTATAAGAGTACCGGGAAGGGATAAATTCGCAATGAGATATTAGGCGAATTTGTTTGGAGAAGTATATTCGTTCTGAGAGAGGAATTCCAAAAAAAGTTTAATAAATAGAAGGTGTTCTGATGAGAAAAAGTTTGTTGTGCCTTACGGTATTATTAATCACCACATCTTTGTTCGCGCAAAAGTCGTGGATAAGAATTAACCAGTTAGGTTATCTGGAAGATGATATTAAGGTGGCAGTTTTCGGTAGTAAAGAGGGGAAAGAGGTAAAATCTTTCGAATTGATTGAAGCCGAAAGCGGGGAAAAAGTATGGAAAGGGAATCTGGTAAAAGCTTACGGATCGTATGCCAGTTTCGATAAAACCTATCGATTGGATTTTTCCGAATTCAAGAAGGAAGGAAAGTATTATATAGTAGCGGAAGGGATTAAATCTCCTTTGGTTATTATCAATAATAATGTATATGACGGAACAGCCGATTTTATTCTGAATTATATGCGTCAGCAGAGATGCGGTTATAATCCTTATTTGAAAGATTCATGCCACACAAATGACGGTTTTATAGTTGATTGGGAAGGGAAAGATTCGGTACATATCGATGTAACCGGCGGATGGCACGACGCGACCGATTATTTGCAATACCTTACTACTTCCGCAAACGCTACATATCAGATGTTATTCGCTTATAAGGAAAATCCTTCCTCTTTCGGGGATGAGTATGATAAGGACGGGAATCCCGGAGCGAACGGAATACCTGATATATTGGATGAAGCGAAATGGGGCTTGGATTGGCTCGTAAAGATGAATCCGGAATACGGAGTGATGTTTAATCAGATTGCCGACGACAGAGATCACGCGGGATTCAGATTGCCAAACAAAGATTCTGTCTGCTATGGTAAGGGTTTCGAGAGACCTGTTTATTTTATAACAGGAGAAAGACAGGGATTGGCGCAATATAAGAACAGAACGACCGGAGTTTCCTCATCGGCGGGGAAATACGCGTCGGCGTTTTCTTTGGGAGCCGATTTGATGAAAGATTATTATCCGGAATTTTCGGAAAAGATAAAGGTGAAATCGGAAGAGGCTTATAAATTCGCTAAGAGTGATTTGGGGAATACACAGACAGCGTGTAATGTTTCTCCTTATTTCTACGAAGAGGATAATTACGTAGATGATTTGGAATTGGCTGCCGCTCAGCTTTATGAAACGACCCAAAAAGCGGAGTACGGAAAAGAAGCTGCCTATTGGGGTGATGTTGAACCTGTAACTCCATGGATGGGGGCGGATTCGGCGCGACATTATCAGTGGTATCCTTTCGTAAATTTAGGGCATTATCATCTCGCGAAATCGAATAATGAGTTGATAGCGAAGAAATTTGAAATGTTTATGAGACGTGGTTTGAAGAACGTTTCCGAAAGAGGGGAAGAGAATCCTTTCTTATTCGGCGTTCCATTTATTTGGTGCTCAAATAATCTTGTCGCGGCGATGATTACTCAAGCTCATTTGTATGAAAAAGTAACCGGGGACAAGAAATATAAAGAGATGGAAGCTGCTCTAAGGGATTGGTTGTTCGGATGTAATCCGTGGGGTACTTCTATGATTGTAGAGCTTCCGAAACACGGGGATTATCCCGAAAGACCACATTCCTCTTTGTTAGTTAAAGAAGGATTTCAAACTACGGGTGGATTGGTAGACGGACCTGTTTACGGATCGATTTATAAGAAGCTTGCCGGATTAAGATTATTCGAAGAGGATGAATTTGCCGAGTTTCAATCTTATGTAGCTGTTTATCACGATGACGAAGGGGATTATTCTACTAACGAACCGACGATGGACGGAACAGCCAGTTTATCTTATTACCTTTCGGCCAAGCAGAAGGAAGGAAAAAGCGCCAACGAGAAAAAGTAGGCAGAGAAGAATATTATGGCAGAAGTAAA
Organism: uncultured Ignavibacteriales bacterium; assembly: GCA_942492055.1. Classification (GTDB taxonomy): domain Bacteria; phylum Bacteroidota; class Ignavibacteria; order Ignavibacteriales; family Melioribacteraceae; genus CALODP01. The sequence continues at coordinate 713,842 of CALODP010000015.1, forward strand.
AAAGAGAATAGAGTCTATAGATGTTTTCAGAGGATTGACAATTCTCGTAATGATTTTTGTAAATGATGTGGCGGGTGTGCGAAACATACCGGGATGGATGGAACATATGCCTGCCGACGCGGACGGGATGACTTTTGTAGATTTGGTTTTCCCGGCGTTTTTATTCATCGTAGGGATGTCTGTTCCTTTGGCGCTAGGGAAAAGGATTTCGAGAGGGGATAGTAAACTAAGTATTATTAAACATATCGCCTCAAGAACATTCGCTTTGCTGGCACTCGGCTTTTTTATGGTAAATATCGGGGGATTAAATCCCGAGTTGACCGGAATGAGTAAGCCGGTTTGGACTCTTTTGATGTTTCTCGCAGCTATTCTCGCCTGGAATGTTTATCCGGATGATGGGAAAACGCTTTGGAAAGTATTAAAGGGAACCGGTTTCGGAATACTGATAATTCTGGCAGTGATATATAGAGGAGGAACCCCGGAAAATCCCATATGGATGGGGACTAAATGGTGGGGAATTCTCGGGCTAATAGGATGGGCCTATTTAACCGTAACAATGATCTATCTCTTTACCAATGAGAATAAGGCGCTATTGACCGGAGCTTTGGCGTTTCTGGTATTTCTTTTTATCGGAGACAAAGCAGGTGCGTTGGATTTCTTGGGAGTAATAAAGCAGACATTATTAATCGGGCCACATATAGGGAGTCATTCGGTGTTAACTCTTTCCGGGGTGATAGTATCCTTAATATTTCTTAATAAGGATAAAGAAGTTACATCTCGCGCTAAGATTACGCAAACGCTCGGATTGGCTCTGTTTCTTTTTGTTATAGGATATATGTTGCGCCCCCTTTACGGAATATCGAAAATATACGCTACACCTTCCTGGGCTTTATATAGCGCGGCAATTTGTACGGTGTTATATATATTAATATATTGGTTAATCGACGTCGCCGGAATTAAAGGATGGGCAAAGATATTGAAGCCTGCGGGGAGTAATCCTCTTTTAGCTTATATATTGCCTTCTATAATTTTGGCGGTATTCAGAATATTCGGTATTACAATCTTATCCGATTATTTCGGGGAAGGGATAACGGGAATAATCCGATCGGTTCTATTCTCCTTTATAATAGTCGGGATAACAGATTTATTGACAAGGCTGAGGGTAAGATTGCAATTATAGAAAGAGGAAGAGATGAGAAAATTACTTATACGGAATTGCAGATTATTCGATTCGTACGAAAAGAATATTTTTCTCAATATACTTATTGAGGATGGAAAGATAGCCGAGATATGTGAAGAGGATTTTGGGGAAACAATAGAAGAGATTGATGCCGGGGGAAGGATAGTAACCCCCGGTTTCATTGACATTCATATTCACGGCGCGGGAGGGAAAGATGTTTCCGACAACTCCCTTGAAGATCTAAAAATTATATCGAAAACACTCGCCAAACATGGCACAACAACTTTTCTGGCCACAACATTTTTCAAAGAAAATAGCGATAACGCTCCTTTGCGATTACTGAGTGAAAACGTCGGTAAGGATTTGGGTGGCGCTGTTATAGAAGGAATTCATCTGGAAGGTCCCTTTATCAATAAGATTAAGAGAGGGGGAATTCAGGAGGAATCAATTTCGGTTCCTTCGGATGAGATATTGGAAAGGGTAATGGAAGTTACCGGCGGGAAATTAAGAATGATGACAATTGCTCCGGAGCTTGAGGGGAGCGAAGAGATAATAGAAAAGCTTACGGCGAAAGGGATTATCGCTTCATTCGGTCATTCTGACGGAGATTATAAGGATTGCAAGAGGGGAATTTCATTCGGGATTAATCATGCCACGCATCTTTTCAACGCGATGCGCCCGATAAATCATCGTAATCCAGGGCCGATTCCGGCAATATTCGAGGATGAAAATGTAACGGTTCAGATTATCGGAGACGGAAGACATGTGGATCCGGCGATAGTAAATATGATATATCAAAATATCGGACCTAAAAGATGTGTTTGCATAACGGACGGGATACCTGGATTAGGGTTGCCGGACGGGATATATAATTGCAACGGGCAAGAATACGAATCGAAGGACGGAGCTGCCCGATATCTGGACGGAACTTTGATCGGTACTACAATGCCTCTGCGGGAAATAGCGTATCGTTTTCAGCATGCTACAAATTGCTCATTCAAAGAGGCGATTAAAACAGCGACCGAGAATCCGGCAAGGGTTTTGGGAATTGATGACAGAAAAGGGAAAATCAAAGTAGGTTACGACGCTGATATTGTGATATTAAATGAAGATCGATCCGTTAAGGCAACTATAATAGATGGCAAGAAAGTTTAATAGGGATGAAGCCGGGAAGGAGGCATGCCAAACCCGGCTCCAAATTGCTAAATTATACCCCGGCAACCCTTTTTTTATATTCAGCTAAGGCATCTGATAGTCTTTCTTTAGCGGTAGTATCTCCCGGCACGTTATGTGATGGGTGGATATGAAGTTTAACCCCTCTTTCCACTAAGATTTCAGCAACAGTTGTAACGGTCATCCAAACGGCAGTTACAAATGCCATTGTAGAGATAGGTCCGATTTTATCAACATGGTTTTTCAAATCGACCGAAGCATCCTGCAAAGGAGCACAAGTATCTACAACGAGATCAGCGAGTTCGAACAATGTTTTACCGCATGAGTGAACGGTAGATTTTCCTTCCGCTTCGGCAGCAGAACCGAAAACGATAACTTTCATTCCGCGTTTCTTTGCTTCGAGAGCGATATCGATATTAACAGCGTTAACGCCGGTGTGGGAGAAAATCCACATACAATCTTTCGGATCGAAATTATATCCTTTCATCATTTCAACTCCGTATCCTTCAACTCTTTCAAGGAAAACGAATTGATGAACACCCATTTGTCCTGTAATATTAGTGAAGAAAGTCAAAGGTAATTCCACGATAGGGTGGAAACCAACGAAACCACCGATTCTAGGATACATCTCTTCGATAGGAAGAGTAGCGTGTCCGCAACCGAAAGTGTGGACCCAACGTCCGGCTTCAATTGAGTCGGCCATTGCTTCGGCGGCTTTTTTTATATTTTCCAACTGAGTTTCTTCGATATTACCCATAACTGTTCTGGCATTATTCAACCATTCTTTAGCTAACATACTTTCTCCTGTTATATTTGTCTTCAATAATTAGTTATTCGATTTACTATTATCTTTGATTGAAAAAGTGACTAAGATAATCATTAATAATAATATGCCCGCGAGAAGAAGAACCATATTGGAAATACCGGAAAGTTGTCCGATAATTCCCATCAGGTAGTTAATAATCATATTCCCGGTGAGGGCGATAAAGAGTACAATACTAAAGGCTGTTCCGGAAACATGCGCGAATTTGTCGCCGACATATCCCAAGACGACCGGAAATCCGGCAGATAATCCGATTCCCATTAGGAACAAGCCTATTCTATCGTAAAAGATCGCGTCGGAGAATTTACAAATAATACTTCCGGCCAACGCGAACAATAAGCATCCGATAAAGACGGATTTGGAAGAGAATTTCTTCAGAAGGAATCCCAAAGCAATTCTCGCGAGAGTCAATCCGATAACGAAAACCGTAAGGGAGAGAAGGGCTGATTCGGTTGAAAGAGAGAACTTATCGATAAGATAAGTAGGAGTCCAGTTATTAACCAAACCCTCGACACCACTTTCGAAGAACAGAATCAACCCGAATAAAAGAATAAACGGTTCCTTGAGGAGTTTAAAACTCTCTTTAAGGGGGAAACCCTGCGGGTTTTTAGGGGAAGGGAATTTCACCGGTGTAAAGAAAAAAAGAGGGAAAATCACAGAGAGACCAACTCCGGCAAGAATTGACTCTTGGGCGAAAGATTCCGACAAACCACCTAGAACCGCAGGCATCCCCAAGGCCCCGATTCCGAAAAAGACTCCGAGTAAAGACAAATTAGCGCTTTTCTCTCCGTCGGAGATATCAGCGACAAGGGCGTTGGTTCCACCATTTAGAACGCCGCCGCCGAATCCGATAAGGAAAATGCAGATTTGTATTACGAGAATCGAATCGGTAAAGGCAATACCTTCGAGACCTATAAGAATAAGAAAGGAACATACTATCAGTAAACTTTTATATCCGTATTTATCAACGATCGGCCCGAAAATAACGGAGCCGAGTAAAATTCCCAAAGGAAGAATAGAAGTAAGAGTACCCGCGGCGATTTCATCCAGATTGAACTTCACCATAATTGATGGCAACAAAGAGCCGAGGGAAGTCATAACAATGCCGAATAAAAGCATCCCTAAACAAGCAGCAATAAAAACAAGATTTTTTTTGTACATGAATGCTCCGAAGAATAAGATTTTATGAATTTTGTATAGCTAAGTAAGCGGCACCGATCAAACCGGAATCGCTACCGAGCGCTGATCCTTCCAGCTTAACTTGATTTATGGCAATCGGTTGTGCCCATTTTCTGGCTTCATAATAGATTTTATTCAGAAATTGGCAACCGGGGCCGAAAACACCGCCACCGAATATAATTTTTTCGGGGTTGAAGATACTTACGAGATTAGCAACGCACATTCCCCAATATTCAATTGCCTGATTCAATACCTGAACCGCTATCGTATCGTTAAATTCATAAGCTTCGAATAAATCCTTAGCACTTATCTCATGTATGTTTTTTTCTCTTAAAATTCCCGTATAATGATTGTTGTGAGTCAAAAGCTCGTGAGCTACTTTTGCCAGTCCGGCACCCGAAGCATTGTATTCGTAGCATCCACATTGCACATATTTTTCCTCGAAGGGTTTGTTAAGTGCAAGCCAGCCTACGGCTCCGGCAATATCGTTGGAACCGCGCAAAACAGTTCCGTTGATCATAATACCCGCGCCGATTCCGGTTCCGACCGCGAGAAAGATCGCGTCTTTACAGCCTTTGGCGTTTCCTAACCAGAATTCGCCGAGAATATAGCATGCTCTGTCACTATCTATAAATACCGGAATCTTGTTTTCGACAATCTCACTTAATTCCTTTTTAAGGGGATATTTCTCCCAACCGGGAATATTCGGAGCCCATACAGTTCCATCGGAAGAATAACTGATTCCGGGGACTGATACTCCTATAGTTTTTATGTCGAGATTGTTTTCTTTGGAGTAAGCCAAAAGTTGTTTGGTATGCTCAATGATCATATTGCCAACTTCCGCACCTTCCTTCTTTTTAAGAGGGGAGATTATCAGGTTGAACATTTCTCCTTTAAGATTGAAAACGGCTGAGGCAAGTTTAGTACCTCCGAGATCATGCGCAATTACAAACATCCTTTGTCCTCGCTTGTTATTATAATGTGATGCGAATTTATAGAGAGGGAATTGAGAAAGCCAACACTAAACAAAAATTAAAAAAAATGTTGACTTTCTGCTGATAATATATTAAGGCTAAACCTTCTTATTAACAAGGGAGGCGGCGCCGAAAAGAGCGGCATTCATATTAAGTTTGGATTCGATAAATTCAACATCTTTTATGAGATGAGGATGAGCCCATTTTGCCGCTTCTTTCCGTATTAAGGGCAAATATTCTGACGCGGGGCCGAAAACCACACCTCCGAAAATAACTCTTTCGGGATTGAATAAGTTTACCAGGTTAGCTGAAGCGACTCCCCAATATTCGATACAGTTTTTAATTACTTTCAAGGCAATCGGATCTCCCTTCTTGTAAGCGTCGAATATTCGATTAATTGGGATAGTAAGATCACCGTTTTGCACAATAGCTCTGAGATGGCCGGTGTATTTTTCGTCTTTGTTAACGTATTCTTTTACGAGATTAACAATTCCGCTTCCGGAAGCGTGATATTCGAAAAATCCTTTCTCCTTATAATACTCTTTGTAAGAGAGATTCAGACACAGCCAACCGACCGCCCCTACGCCGTCGTTAAAACCGTGTAATACTTTCCCATCCACCAGAACACCTGCACCGATTCCGCTACTAACGGAAAGATAGATGGCGTTCTTAGAACCTTTGGCAGCGCCGAGCCAAGATTCGCCAAGGATATTACAAGTTCTCTTGCTCGCGATTTTGACCTGGAGTTTATAATCTCTGATTATATCCAAAAGATCTTCTTTGAGGGGATAATCTTCCCAACCGGGAATATTAGGAGCCCAGACATGGCCGGTTTTCGGATAGTAAATTCCGGGAACGGCAATGCCAGCCGACTTAATTTTCATCGGTTTGTTTTTGAATTCGTTTAGAAGTGTTTTGATTTCGCTTTGAATAAGTTTACTCACTTCCGCACCGGCGAGTTTTTCGATTGTTGTAGTCGATTTGGTAAGAATTTTTCCGGTGGTTCCGAGAACCGCGCAAATCAAACGAGTACTATTAAGATTAAGAGCGAGCGTAGCCATAGTATGAACCTTTTATTCGCTTAAAACATAAAATAAACAAATCGGATATAAGCTGGGATATTATGGAAAAAAAATGATAAAGGCAAAGAAAAACTATATTTATTTTATTCTCTTAGAAACCTCTCTTCAAAAAACTAGTTTTATCCCGATTAGAAATAAAATCATTACAAGCAGAGTAATTCACAAATAGGATTGTGATATGACACACACAAGTACAACTATTTTAAGAAAGTTCTATCTATTCCTGCTTTGCCTTTTTCTTGCGCAAAGCTACTCGTTTGCCGGTAACGGTAAAATAACGGGGAAAGTGATCGACGCGAATACCGGAGAACCTTTACCATCGGTAAACGTAGTAATCACACAAAAAGTATTGCAAAACGGAGAAGAAGTAGCGATTGATCCTCCATTGGGTGCATCAACCGATTTTGACGGATACTTCGTTATTCTTAATGTTCAGCCGGGGACATATAATATTTCCGCCAGTATGATCGGATATCAGAAGATCACACAAAAAGGAATATCCGTTAGTTCCGACAGAACAATTGAAGTAAAATTTAAGCTATCGGAATCATCAATAGAGATGGATCAGGTAGTAGTAATGGCAGAAAAGAAGATAATAAAAAGTGACGTTTCGGCAACTCAGGAAGTTGTAACAACAGACAGAATTGAAGAGATGCCGGTAATGCGTGTTGATGAATTCATCAATAATATGAAAGGAATCAAACTGGAGAGTGGCGCTCAAGGATCAGGATTGAGTGTTCGTGGCGGCGAGATAAGAGAAACCGATATCAGGATGGACGGAATATCGTTGCAGGATCCGAGATCGGAGAACTCGTACTTAGGTTTCAATTCCACATCAATAGAAGAAATACAAGTTTTAACCGGAGGATTCGAAGCGAAATACGGAAATATTCGTTCGGGCTTATTGAATGTAGTGACAAAGGAAGGACAACGTGATAGATTTACCGCCTCGGTAAAAGTTAATGTAACTCCGGCAAATCAGGAAAGGTTCTTCGGGACAAATCCATGGAGTGACGATTCCTGGATATACCGTGTATACGCGGGAGAGTACGCGATGAAAGGAACTATCGGCGATACAACGGTTCCCGAAGAACTTAGAAATTTCCGCGGATGGGCAGACCGTCGCTCCGGCGGAGCAGTCGGAAAAAGGCTTGATTCTTTACAAAAACTTGATTTGTGGAAGAGACAGCATCCGCAATATGCTTTCGGTGATAAGCCGGATTATTATATAGAAGGAACAATTACCGGTCCGGTTCCCGGAGCTTCCGTACCTGTCTGGGGAGAATTTGCGAAAAGAACAACCTTTATGATAGGTGGTAAATATGAGGACTCGCAACTAGCTTTCCCGATTGGACCGAGAGATAATTTTGTAGACTGGAATGCCCAGTTAAAGTTAACTACGACTTTTGATAACAATATGAGACTTTCGGTTAACGGAATGTTCGCCAGCATAAGTTCAGTTACAGGGGGGAGTGGCGCTTCATACGGTGGGGCATTATCCGACGCTGCGACAAGTTTTTCATATTTGAACAGTAGCGAAGCTTCCGTAAGGCAACAAGCAAGTTTGATAAACGGCGGATTGCAGTCGAATATTTTCAACCGAAGCAGGCTCCAGTTTTTCGATCAGAAATACATTATCGGTGGTGTGAAACTGACCAATCCGATTTCCGAGAAATCTTTTTACACATTGGAGTTGCAAGTAGGGCATTCGTATCAGGAACTGGAACCATTCTCAATGGATCCGAATGATTCATCGAAATATGTTTATTACACTGATGTCAAGGGGGAAGTTCAGCAGTTTTATTTGCCTAATTACGGAAGTCCTAACGCATCGACAAATCTGGGTACCGATCTTCTCGGAACATATAATATGTACGGAGGATTGCAGCGAGTGGATTCTTCCTACTCAACTACATTTCAGTTGAAGGGAGATTTGACAATGCAGTTGGGTAAGCATAATCAGATTGACGCCGGATTTTCGGCCAGATTACAAGATTTATTTGTCTACGCCGGAACATGGATGCAGGCAGAGAAAGCATACACACCGGATACTTGGCAATATTACGAAGCTATGCCGTTGGAAATAGCTCTTTACGCTCAGGATAAATTGGAATTCGAAGGAATGATACTTAACCTCGGCGCAAGAGTAGAGCTCTTCAGCCCGAATAAGGAAGGTTTTTCGGTAAGCCATCCTTTAGATGATGATTACAGGAAATTATTATCGGAACAATATGAGAAATTACCGGGTGCAGCTTTCAGTTTCGAGAGATGGGAAGCTTACAGAGATTTGCTAGAAGATCCTCCGGGGTGGCCTCGAAAGGATAACAAAATACAAGTAAAAGTATCTCCTAGATTGGGAGTTTCGTTCCCGATAACAGAGACCAGTAAAATATATTTTAACTACGGGCATTATTATCAAAGACCGCCGATTTCATTCTTGTACAATACATACGTAACACAAGGTTCGGTAACTGTTCCAACTCCAGATTTGGAAATGGCAAGAACAGTTTCATATGAATTCGGTTATGAGCAGGTTTTCTTTGATGAGTTGCTAATAAATCTTACCGCATACTACAAAGATGTTTCGAACAACCCGTTGAGAAGAAGTTTTATAAGCTATTACGGGGATAACAACGTTACAAAATATTGTCCTGACGGATATAGTGATACCAGAGGTGTCGAGGTGAGAATGGCGAGAAATTTCGGACGCTTTTTTACTTTCAATGCTATGTACGAATATATCCTGTCAAGTTACGGGCAATCGGGTAAATATGCGATATATGAAAACAGATTGGACGCCAGAGAAAGTGAAATTCGATCGGCCAATGTGTGGTCGACAGAAGCAAGACCCGAAGCGAATATTAATTTGAATTTACATACACCTTCCGATTTCGGACCGGAAGTTCTCGGAATGAATTTATTGGGAGATTGGTTCGCGAATTTCTTCTTCGAATGGAGAGACGGCGGACGCCAATTACTAAATCCTGAAGAAACCAATCCGAAAGATTATGATTATCTCGATAGAGTTGACTACTGGAATGTGGATTTCAGAGGTTCGAAAGCCTTTAGAACAGATTACGGAACTCTCGAATTTATCGTAACAATAACGAATCTGTTTAATACGAAATTCCTAACCACGGGCAATATGTCGCAGGCTCAATATGCCGCTTATAAAGAATCTCTCAAAACACCGAAAGAGGGTGGTAACGACAAATGGGGAGATTACGATAAAGATCATATCGATATCGGCTGGTGGCAAGCACCTTTATTCCTTAACCCACGACGTGTAACATTCGGCGTTAAACTCAGTTTATAAACGAAATGAGAGATAAGAGAAGGATAAATTTTATGAACAAGAACAAACAAATAATCATAACAACGCTCATGGTTTTGTTTTCCGTGAATGTTCTTTTCGGACAAGAAAAAGACTATGATCCGAAAAAGATGAGGATAGATGTCGGAAATATTTATATGGAGTTCGACAGGCTATTTGGTGACGGTGGAATGCAATCGCAGTTTAGCTGGAATTTAACAGGCGGGAATCCGCAGTATACGGAGAATTTTTATTGGCCGCGAGATCAATGGCAATCTAATATGTTGTTTCAGATTTTTCATCCGTTGGTATTGGACGAGAACGGAATATTTGATGAGGATAGTGTAAAAAAGGCAATGTATACGAGAGGAAGAGCTTTAACAAACGAGGGACCAACCGATTGGGCTTCGGAAACAAGACGCTATCGTCCTCCTCATGTAGTAGTGGATGGAATACAATTGGATCCTCCCTATAAATGGAATGTTGATCCTAACCTGGAAGCGGATGTTAAACTTGAATTCGAAGATGTATTAGTGCAATTCGGATTAAGAAGTCATGTGGAGGTTTACGCATTCAGTAATCCGAATCACGCGGATTATATAATCTGGAAAGGAACCCACAAATTTACGGGAGAAACGAAGTTACCGAGAAACTCCGCTGTAAAGAGAGATACCCTTGTTGATCAGACAATAAAATTCTGGTGGCCGGCGTCATGGAGTTTCGGTCCGAGCAAAGCCGGTGAAAAGATGTGTCACGGGGCATTTGGAATGGAAACGCAGGATGATCTTTCCTCCTGGTTTAAAAGAAAATCGGAATTGTTGCCGAATGAGAAAAGAGATTCGTTATACGTGGCTTATTATTGGGATTATATCAGACAGAATCCTGTCGCGTATGAAAACGGATCAACCGATGAAATGGGGGATCCCGACAGAGCTACCGGCTTTTTGCACGCAACACAAATACCGGGATATACATTGCTGCATTCGGATAAATCAGCTTCCGATAAATCGGATGATATCAACCAGCCTTACGCAATGCCATACGCAAGCATAGTAATTGATTTATGGGGAAGAAGAGATGAGAATCTTTTACTTACCTATAGAGGGGACGACGAAAGAGGAAGATTTCCACTTGACAGAATCAGTGAAGGACAGAAAATAAACAAAGGTCCTATGAGATTTATTACATGCGGTCCTTTCGAATTGACGAAGGATAGTAAAGCCGGTAGAACGGATTCCGTAAGTATGGTTTACGCAATCGGAGCGGGTGGATTAAACTATCAAATGGCAGATTCAATAGGAAAAGAATGGTTCAACGGAAATATTACCGACGCAGAAAAAGATTCGTTGATTTTAACAGGAAAGGATTCCTTGTTCAAAACATTGGATAGAGCAAACTGGGCATGGAATAAACTGGAAAACGGAGAAAAACTTCCGGCAGCTCCTCCTTCTCCTGATATTGAAGTTATTTCCGGTCCGGAAAGAATTACAGTCAAATGGGAATATCCGGAAAATACATATTTCAATGACGCAGTAACCGGAGAAGATGATTTCTACGCTTGGAGAGTATATAGAAAGCAAGGAGCGCTTCTGGTAAATGATCCTTTGGATGAGAAAAAGGATTCTCGGTGGGAGTTGGTTTACGAAACGACAGACAGATTTAACACCAAATACGTGGATGAAAACGTAACACGCGGGTATGATTATTATTACGCAGTTACAGCCATTGATAACGGAACACAAAATACAAACGGTATTGCTCCGGGAGAAAAACTGGAGAGTTCAAAACATATGACAAGATCTCTTTTGCCAGCGGTATCATTTGAGGCTGGATTAAATACTTCTGATGAGGTACTTGTAGTTCCGAATCCTGCTACGGTTGCTTCCGGTGCGGCTCTGAACGGAGGGGCTCCCGATAAAATTTCTTTCTTCAATCTTCCTATCGCATGTGAATTGAAGATATTTACCGAGACCGGTGATTTGGTTAAAACAATATCACATTACGGAACGGCAGATGAGGAATGGTTCCAGAAGACAGACGATAATCAATACGTTAGTCCGGGAATATATATTCTGGCTGTAACCAAGTGTAAGGATATAAACGGAAAAAGTCTCGATAACAAGTTTGTGAAATTTGTAATAGTCAGATAAATAAATCGACATTTACACTCTTTCGGAGGAATTGATGAAAGTTAAAAATAGAATATTACTAATGGCCGGCATTGCTTTTATGCTATTGAGCGGAAGTATGTTGGCGCAAATTACGAAAAAAGCTCAAGTAGGCTTCCGTTTTTTGGAATATCCTGTCTCTGCGGAAGTTGTGGGTAAAGGGGCGGTGGGAGTTGTAAATACTCCCTCCGCAAACGGAATTTTCTGGAATCCCGCGTTGCTGGGAGGAATATCTAATAACGCGGAGATCTCTTTTAATCATGCAGCCGGTATAGCGGATATAAATTACAACGCTTGCGCCGGAGCGGTAAAAATAGAAGATGTGGGAGTTATTGGTGTTTCTTTTTTAAGCATGGATTACGGAGATTTGCAAGGAACAAGACGCGCCACTTCCGGGGATGGATATGTGAAAACAGGGAAATTCTCACCATCTGCTTATTCTGCGGGCTTGAGTTTCTCTCAGCAGATTACCGATCGTTTTGCATACGGAGTTCATTTGAAATATGCCAAGCAAGATTTGGGGAGCGCTTATGTTTCGCGCATAATTCCGGAAAAAGATACCGTAGAGATAAGTACAGTTAAATATGATCTCGATGCTTTCGCTTTGGATGTAGGAGCATTCTACGATTTCAAATTCAAAGGGATTAAGTTCGGCGCGGTTATGCATAATATTTCCAAAGAAATGAAATATGAAATAACAGAATTCCCTTTACCTTTTTCCGTTAGTTTCGGCGCAACAATCGAGCCGCTTCAATTTTTAAAGGGCATATCGGAAGATCATAAATTGGTTGTTCTGGTAGAATCGTTGCATCCGAGAGATTTCGGCGAAAAGGTGAAAATAGGTGGAGAGTATACATACTTAGAGAAATTCATCGCTCGCGCGGGCTATGAATCGAATTACGATGAACGAGGATTTACGGCTGGATTAGGTGTTAAACATACTTTCGGAGAATTCCGCTTCAGTTTGATTACGCAATCGAACCGTTCGGATTATTCGGGAACAGACATTTTATCTCAATAACTATTGGGTATTAATAAACAATGGAGAATAATATGAAAAAAGTACTTACCCTTTTAGCTGTTATGCTTTTTGCCTGTGGAAATATGTTCGGGCAAGCATATCATTTTGTGGCCGATATTGATACCGCCTTTGCGGAAGGACATGGGATAGCGGTTGACCCGGACGGGAAGATCTGGTATGCCTCATATTCCGATAGAGTCGGGATAAAGGTTCTAAACGCTGATTTGACAGTTCCGGATTTTGCTCCGATTATCAATGTTTCCTGCGGCGACGTTTCCGATACTGTATACGCGAAATGCCGTGGCATGAATGTGGATCAGGACGGAAACATAATAGCAGTAATGAATAACAATAAGCTTTACAGATTTAATTACAAAGATGGTTCATGTACCGGAATAGTAGAAGTAAGTACGGCAACCGGCAATGCAGGTTCATTAACCAAACCTGCTGTAGATGGAAATGGTAATATTTATCTTGGATTGGTTGCAGCCGGCGACGCGACAAATCCTAACCCGATTTGGCAATTCGACAAAGATCTTAAATACGTTGACGCGATTATCGATTCGCAATTGGCTTGGGGACGCGCATTGCAAATAACTCCCGACGCCAAATCACTTTTCCTCGGAACAATATGGGAAGGGAACAGATTAAAAAGATGGGATACCGAAGACGGGTACGAATACGGAGCAGGTGAGATATTCCTTCCTGCCGACGAACCTTTTGCCGGTGATTTCTGCGGGCTCGATTGGGCTCCCGACGGAAAATTGGTTATTAGCGATTGCGCCGCAGCCGGAAGTAAACTATGGTTTGTGAATATTTCCGATTACTCTTATGAAGTATTTAACGATAATGATAATGAAGAAGCTACGATTCAAGGTCCTCGTGGTGTAGCATTTAGTCCTGACGGGAAAAAGATGTATGTTGTTGACAGAACCGCTGAGAAAATAAAGATGTATACAACCGAGCCATCCGCTGTAGATAATAACGAAGCTGTGGTAACCGGATATTCTTTGAAGCAAAATTATCCGAATCCGTTTAATCCCACAACAAATATTTGTTTCAATTTAGCAGAGAGTGGAAAAGTTAGTATTAAGATCTTTAATGTAATAGGGCAGGAAGTAGCAGAGTTAGTAAATAAAACTTTGGAAGTAGGAAGTCATGAAATTACATTTAACGCATCGAACCTACCTTCAGGTACTTATTTCTGTAGAATGAAATCAGGTAATTTTAACCAAACAACAAAAATGCTTTTACTGAAATAAAAACAGGGAAGAATTTATTTCTTCCCTTTTTCTTCTTAAAATCCCTTCATAAGAACTACCTTGGCAATTGTTTTTTATTCTTCCGGCAGATAATTTATTTTGATGAAATATATCATTTACATTTGAAAAATAAATTATTATTGTTGGCTGTTGAAAATCATTTCAAAAGAAATTCTTTTTTCCCGGAAAATAAAAAAAAGGTACGGAGATAAAATGTTTGTTTGTGAATGTTGCGAATCGCAAGTAGGTGAAAATTATGATTATTGCCCGGTGTGCGGGACATTGTTTAGCGAATATGCTTGTGAAAATCACCCCGAAGAGGAAGGTGTAGGGATTTGTTTGATATGCGAAAAAGTATGTTGCCCCGAATGCGGAGATTATCTGAGAGGGATGTTTCTTTGCGAAGAACATAGTCAGCTTGAGATATATGAAAGAATGGCAAAAATATTCGGTTCCAGCGATTCTGTAGAGATAGATTTTATAATATCAATGCTGGAAAAGGAAGGATTGCATCCGGTTCGTTTCGACAGAAAGAATAATCCTCTCTATTTGGGTGGAAGTGATTATACTTTGTTTAGACCGGACGGGGATGTTAACGGGCATATAACAAATGAGATAAAGATTTTGGTGCCATTCGTAGAATATGAAGAAGCCGTAGGAATATTAAAAGAGGTTGAGACTAATCAGGAAGAGAGATAGAGCTATATCCATTGTTCCTCATCATTTGAAAAGAAGAAAAGATTATTGAAAAGAGAAAAGTAGTAAAACTACTTTTCTTCTTATGATAAATTCTAATAACAATAATACTGACAAAATTCCGGAATATGTTATGAAGAAAAGAAATTATAAGATCATCTTTTTGCTGTTATTATTCTATAGCTCCTTTGTTTCCATAATTTTCGGAAAATTAAAGGATACCAACAATAAGGCTGATTACCTTATTATTACCCCTTCCGAATTCGTAGCAACAATAAAACCATTTGCCGAGTGGAGAGAATCTAAAAATATGGAAGTCCGAATTGTAGAATTGGATTCTCTATATTCCGAATTCCCCGATACTTCCGAATCCAATTCGATAAGAGATTTCGTAAGTTATTCTTTGGAATATTGGACTGATCCCAAGCCGAAATATCTGCTTTTGGTAGGGAACGGGAATATTCTTCCTTCAAACATCGTGCAATCATTTCTTTCGGGATCAGGAAACAAAAGAGAGGGGGCTATTCTGATAGATGAGCTGTATGCCGTTAATAAATACGAAGAAGACAATATAGCCGATATTTTGATCGGTAGATTTCCGATTGAGAACAATACGGAATTGGAAAATATTATAGAGAAAACTATTCTATTTGAGGACAATTTAACTGCGGAAGATTATCAGAATGATTTTCTTTTTGTAACGGACATCGATGGTTATCCTCTTTTTCATAAGATAGTAGATAATTTTATAGATAAAACTCTTCCGAAAGATTTCAAGCAAGAAATAATCTATGTAGATAATGATTCGACTCTTGAGAAGGATAGAAAAAAAATATTCGAAGAGATAAGTAAAGGGACAATGTTTTTGAATTATTGTGGACACGGTTATCCATATTGTTGGTCGAACCATCAAATATTAACACTGGATGACTGCAAAAACTTAGAGAATAATAATCTTCCGTTTATAAATTTTTCAGTTGCTTGTTCTCAAAAATACCATGTTCCGGGGGATAGCAGTTTAGTAAGAAGACTGATTGTTGAGAAAAGAAAAGGGGCGGTTGCTATACTTGCCTCAAGCGGATTATTGGTCTCAGGTGATGGAAATAAATATTTAAACGGTTTCTATTCTTTCCTTTTCGAGAACAGGGGGAAACCAATAGGGGAAGCTATAGAGTACGCAAAATCTTGTTTTGGTGAAACTTCTCAGCCTGACGCAATGCATAAAAGATATACATTGCTGGGAGATCCCGCGTTAAAGATTCCAATGAGAAAAATTGTTTATGCGGAAGAAAATGAAGAGATTCCTCAAGACTATATGTTATGCCAGAATTACCCCAATCCGTTTAATCCTTCGACGGTTATTCAATTTTCACTCCCTAAGACGGAAAAGGTTTCCTTGAAAGTTTATGATATATTAGGGCGGGAAATTGCCGATCTATTGAGTGATGAAATGCCCGCCGGAACTCATTCGGTAGAATTCAGCGGAAGGGACTGCGCTTCGGGAATATATATTTACACGTTACGAACCGGCAATTGTGTTATGACGAAGAAAATGACACTGATCAAATAAAAGAAAAAGAAGAGATAGGTTATAGATTATTAAGCCACGGATCGGAGCGTGGCTTTTTTAATTTATTTTGCTAGGGTTCTTACATCAAAAAATTTTCTTAATTAATTTAAGAATACTTCCAATTATTTCATGACTATAAATATTAGTTTCCACAACTTGCATTTACTCCATTCTGGCAAGTCCATTCAGGAGAGAAAATATATCGGTAAGAGAACTGATTTTCTTCTGCTTGCTCAAATTCCGAATATTGCTCCCAATCCTGTTATTCCCAAATAAGTTACTCAATCCCGAAGGGGAATACTCATTCCCGCGATCGTAATTAAAAATATTATCAATTTATAATTAACCGCTCTTTGACGTATTGGTTGAAGGTGAATAATCGTTGTATCGTGAGAAAGAAATTGGTAAAGAAAACTATTGTAAAAATTCCGATGAAACAATATTTCTAAAGGAGAAATGCTTCTGTTTGATGTTCTTTCCTTCGGGCAGATAGTCAAAAGTTTCGGCAAGCGATCAAAGGGATTGTTCGAAAGAAAATCGAATTGTCAAGCGATCAAAGCAAAATGAAGATCGATCAAAAGAAATAATAAGCGCGCAATTTAATTTTGAGATCAATCAAAAGAAATAACAAGCTCGCAATTTAAAAAGGAGATCAATCAAAAGAAATAACAAGCTCGCAATTTAAAAAGGAGATCGATCGAAAGAAATAACAAGCTCGCAATTTAAAAAAGAGGTCGATCGAAAAGATTGTCAAGCGCGCAATTTTTTCGGCGGAGAAGAAATTTTGTCGTTTTGGGAATTTCTCTATTAGTAAAGTTGTAATAATGTTCGAAAATGGTTCAAAAAGGCACTTTTTTGAGTATTTTTGATGAGAGTGGATTAAAATTAGGGGTAACTCTTCATCTCGGTTGTTTTCTATTGTAGAGAGAATTAATAATGTTCGAATTTGTGGATTTGTTAGCAATTTGATAGCAGAGATAGCAAGAAAAGGAGGAGAAAATATTTCCTATATGTTTGTCAATAATCGGATTGGGGATATATCTATTTAATTGATAAGTGATATCTACTTCAGGAATATATTCTTTCTTTAAATCCGAAAACTCACCATGCTGATACGCAAGATTATTATAATACAACGTTGAAATATTTCCAATAATTGAGTATCTTTGTCTTTAAGTAATACAAATCCAAATTTATTTTGTAACATTTTTGACGGGATTGTTATGAAGCGATTATTGATGATTTTGTTTATGCTGGCTCTCATAACGGGATGTAAGGATGAAGAGATAACTCAACCTGAGAATGAAAACAAGCTATTAGGAAAATGGTCGGAAACATACGAATGGAAGAGTGTTAATGACATTAATATTTTACCCGAAGATAATGGTTCCGGGGAAAGCAAGGATAATGAAAGAACTTCGACAATAATATTCGACGAAGATGGATATACTTTGAGAGTAGATCCTCCCGTAGCTTATATAAAGATTGAAAACAACAAAGAAATTACTACTTATTCGGATGATACACTTTATACGGGTAAGTATGAAATAAAGGGTGATATTGTAAAGCTATTTCATGGCGAATCTAAGAAGGAATTTTGGTTCGGATTTAATGAGCAAGGGGATAGTTTGAGATTGATAATGAATGAGGATTATATTTCTGTAGATGTAATTGATACAGTCTGTTTTGTAACCATGTCTTCCTTTATATGGGGAAACTCCATAGGAAAATATGATGGAAGGTTTGCCAAGGAGTAAAAGCAAATTATTAAAAAGGGAATGCCTTCTAAACTGTTGGGGATGTAGCTATTCTATTATCTAGAATAGTTGCATCTTTTTTTTTGAGTAAGTAACGAGTAGTAGAATTTTTAAATCCGCATATTTACCTTTCATAATTCTTCAACATAACTGAATATATCGAAAGATAATCCGCTGTGATTGAGACACTTCGCAAATAATAACCACAAGATATTAAAAAGTATTAGTCTAATTCTGCGTAAGGAAACTTATCGTAGAGGCGAGTTTTCTATGCTCTTTCAAGAATGAATAGATTACGGATCTCTGAAGAATGGATTTTGTGAGAAAGAGGAGTTTTAGGGGGAGAAAATATAAAAGGGAAGATGAAAAAGTAGAATTAGGCTAATAATTACGGGAAATTACCCTATTATTTTTAAAAATGGTAATATTTTTATGACAATATCGTAATTCGAGTTAGTGAAAACTTTAATATTAGTAAAAACAATTTGTAAGTTAGTGCTATATCTCATAAATAATAATATTAACCAATTTTAGTTGGAGTAAGAGGGGAAATGTATTTGTTAAAGCGAGTACTACTTTGTATGGTTATGGTAAGCACTATTTCTTTCGGGAGTCAATGGAATAATTTACTCGGAAAAAAAAGGATAACTGATTTGGAAAGCAAAGGAAATTATCTTTGGGTAGGGACTGATGATATCGGGGTAATGTTATATGATTCTTCGGTAAAGGAATGGAAGGAGTATTCCAAGAGAAGTGGTGATTTGGTTACGAATTCGGTATCGGATATTTTAATATCAGAGAGCAAGGTCTTTATCGCTTCGAATTACGGGATTTATTACTGTAATTTGGACGGATCGGATATGAAACATTATATAGTTCCGGGAGGATATTTCCCAAATTGGGTACGCTCGATAGATGAAGATAAAGATTTTATCTGGTTTGGTACTTTTGAGGGGGTTGTAAGATATAATAAAAGCACAAAGACCTTTTTGAAATATAGTATCCAGATAGGGAGTAATAGTTCGACAAATAATGTTCCGGCGATAGCTCATGATGATAAATATATTTGGTTCGGGACAGAGGAAGGGCTTCAGCGATATGACAAAAGTATGGATATAACGGATGCCGCTTCAAGAACTAATTTCGGTAAGGGGAACGGATTTGAAACGAAAGGGGATTATGTATCGATCTCATCTTTGTTTATAAAGGATTCTATTTTGTGGATTGGTTTGGAAGAGTATTTGCCTTCGAATAATCCGGATTATTGTTTGGGTGGATTATACAATTATTCGCTCAAAGATAGTAGTTGGAGAAAAATAGATAAGGAAAGCGGATTAAACGCGAATGGGATTCATTTTATTAATGAAATTGATGGTAATATAGTAGCCGGACAATATTCCTATATAGACGGATTGAATTTTGACGGAGGAGGCCTGTTTAATTGGGTATCGGAGAAAGATTCAATATTTTTATCCGATTCTTTGAGCGGAGGTGTTCCATGCGATGATATTAGGGACTATATAGTAATAGGGACGGAGATATGGGCAGGAACCGCAAATGGTATTTTTACAACAGACTTAACCGCTGTAGATAATATTTTCAAGATATTACCGGAAGAACCGAAGCAATTATGTGTAAGAAGTATGGGAGAGAAGAAGATTCAGATTTGTTTTGAAGCAGCTGAACATGCTTCGAATTATCGTTTTTTTCTATCAAGTGATGGGGTGAATTTTCCTGATAGTCTTGAGGCTAATACGAATTCCCTGATATTGGAGTCGGAAAAAGAGAATCAGTTATTATTTATAAAAGTAGCAGGTTTGAATGGTTTCGGGAAAGGGATTGAGACGGAAGTTTTGGCCGCAACATCAGCAAAGGATAGGAGCAAAATATTAATTGTAAATGGTTTTGATAGGAAGAATACCTCTGCTTATACCAGAAATTACGTTATTCGTCACGCGGAAGGGATGTTAAATAATTCCCGTAATTTTGACGCAGTAGCAAATGACGCAATAATAGCGGGAAACATTAAATTGACAGATTATGAGATAGTCGATTGGATATTAGGGGACGAATCGACTAAAGACAGAACTTTTAACGAATATGAGCAAGCCGCAGTTAAGGAATTTTTGGAGAACGGAGGAAAACTTCTTGTTTCTGGAGCAGAGATCGGATGGGATCTTTCACATAAAGGGACAGCTGAGAGTAAGAGTTTTTATAACAATTATCTGAAGGCAAAGTATATTAAGGATGCCGCAGCCGGGAAAGGGGGAACGTATACAATTGTTCCTATGAGCAATTCCATATTTGCGGATACAGAGAGTCTTAATTTTGATAACGGACAACATGGTACGATTGATATAAATTATCCTGACGGAATATTACCTTACGGTGGTAGTGAACTTACATATCAGTTTTTGAATACCGATCCTAACGCAAATGGTGGAGCCGGGGTGAAATATGCAGGAACTTTCGGAAGTAGTGATAAAGAAGGAATGTTAATTCACTTTTCCGTTCCATATGAATCTTTTTATCCGGAAGAGGCAAGAACTGATTTAATGAAGGGGATTCTTGATTATTTTGAAAAGGTTAGTTCGGTTAATGATAATGAGATGGTAGTAACGGAATATTCTTTGGAGCAAAATTATCCGAATCCTTTTAATCCGTCGACAACAATTAGTTATTCTCTTGCCGAAAGAGGTCATGTAACAGTAAAGGTATATGATGTATTGGGTAAAGAGGTGGCGACTCTTGTTAATAGAGAAAGAGAGAGTGGTAGTTATAAAGTAAACTTCAATGCTTCCAATTTGGCAAGTGGAATGTATATCTACATGATAAAAGCGGGTGACTTTACATCTTCAAAGAAGATGATGCTCGTGAAATAGATTTTTAGCGCCGGAGACTTCTCCGGCGTTTTTTTTGAAAAAAACATGTCTCAAATTTCCAATTTTTCCCATGATCCTTCCAGTAACTTTGTGGTGTAATTCACAACAATTAAAGAAAAGGAGAAAGAAATGGGAAAGATCATTTCATGGGTAGACATCCCATCAGCAGATTTCGACAGAGCAGTAAGTTTTTACAACGCCGTATTTAATTTCCAAATGACGAAAAACGATTATGGTAATGAGAAGATGGCTTTCCTGCCAAATGGGGAAGGTTCGGTTTCATATGCCGAGAATTTTCTTCCGTCGGAAAAGGGAGCTCTTGTGAGCTTTGCGGTGCCGGATTCGATAGAAAAAACTATCGAGCGAATAGAGGAGAACGGTGGAAAAGTTGTACAGGGTAAAACAAAGATCGAAGCTGAAGGGAAAGACTATTTCGCGATATGCCTTGATTCCGAAGGGAATAAGATAGGAATTTATGGTATTTAATTTAATGGGACGCGAATTTAGCGTCCCGTTTCTGTTTCTATTTTGTGGTATATTTGAATTTATTTTTGAAAAATGTTCGGAGAATTATGTCTCTCTATATCTTACAACCATCCCCGTTATTAGCGCCGTATATCAAGAGATATTGGGGAAGGAGAATATACTTGGTAAAGGGGAGACTTATACTCAGAGAGTAATTCCAAGCGGATTGACAGAGTTTTTGATTTATATTTCTCCTACTCCGAAGGTTTCCGATCCGGATAGGAGAATATCGGATAATGTTGTTCTCAGTGGTCATCAAAAGGATTATTATGATATGGAAATCGCAAGTGATTTGTCTCTTTTCTCAGTGGTTTTTCATCCTCAGGGATTAATGAATTTTTTCGATATTCCATTGAATGAACTATATAATCAAAATGTTCCATTGGAATATTTAGGGGGAAGATAACGAAGGATTTGTCGGAGCGTATGGCTGATACGAATTATTTCGCAAAGCGAGTGGAGATTATTGAAGAGTATCTTTTGGATATGTTGAAGAGAAACAGCAAGGTATATGAATTTCCACGCACGGATTATTTGTTAAATATTATTAAGAAGAGTAAAGGGAATGTTTCGGTTGATTTTCTGGCGGAAGAGAGTTGTTTGAGTAGAAAACAATTTGAGAGAAATTTCGCAAGATTTGTTGGAGTATCTCCGAAGCAATATCTGAGGACAATCCGCTTACAAGCAGCATTGCACGCAAAGGGGAATGAACCGGAGTTAAGTATAGCGGAATTATCTTATTTATGCGGATACTTCGATCAGGCTCATTTTACGAATGATTTCAGAAAAATAACCGGTCTAAGCCCAAAGCAGTATTTCGATAAGAATGATTCTTATTCGGATTTTTTTGAGTAGAATAAATGTGACGGAAATCCAATATATTAGTGAATATGTGAATATTTTAATGATTCTTTTCCGAATAATTGTTATATAGAATTTCGAATAATCATTTATAATAACAAACGATTACCGGACATTATGAAAAGTCGATTCTACCTATTTTTTATTTCATTTCTATTATTTGCATTTCAAACTAATTTTTCTCAGAGATTTCCGAAATTCGATGAAAACGGAAGGCCAACCTATTTAGAAGGATCGATAACGATAAAGTTAAAAGAGATATCGGCAAAGAAGGGAATTGTTTCCGATAGAACTTTCGGGATTTCTTCTATAGACTCGAAGCTTTCCAAATACGGAGTGAAAACTATTGGTAAACGTTTTAAGCATAGGCCAATACCGAAAGATTCCGGCTTGCCTGATCTATCGAGAATTTACAAAGTAGAAATATCGGAAGAGGCGGATATTGAAAAAATAATCGAGGAGATTTCGCAAGATCCTAATGTAGAATATGTAGAACCAATTCCTATATATTATGTATCCGCGGTACCGAATGATTCACTTTATTCCAAACAGGAACATCTGAAACAGATAATGGCCGAGGAAGCGTGGGAGGTTCATAAATGCGAAGATGGGAGTGAGCCAGTCATTATTGGAATATGTGATACTGGAGTAAAATGGGATCATCCTGATTTGATAGATAATATTTGGCAGAATTTGGGAGAAGACGCGGATAAAGACGGACATGTAATTGAGTGGGCGGATTCCGTATGGATTTTGGATCCGGGAGACAGGAACGGGATAGATGACGACGGGAACGGTTATGCCGATGATTTTATCGGATGGAATTCTATGGGGGAATATGGAGAGGATCCGAGTAATCCTATGGATAAATTCGGGCATGGAACGCATGTTGCCGGGATAGTTGCCGCAACTACAGATAATGGAATTGGTGTGGCCGGAGTTAGCTGGAACGCAAAGATAATGACTGCCTGCCAGAGTTCGAAAAAGAGTCCATATGCCGGATATATCGAAAATGGTTATGACGGATTAATATATTTGGCGGAAAGCGGAGCGGATATAATAAATTGTAGCTGGGGCGGCGGCGGATATAGCAGAGCCAGTGAGGAGGCAATAGAATATGCGAGAATGTTAGGAAGTATAGTAGTATGTTCTGCCGGAAATTCATCATCCAGGAAATTGCATTATCCGAGTAGTTATTATAATTCTTTTTCCGTAGGGGGAGTAACTTCCGAAGATTTATTGCATCCTGGTTCAAATTACGGAATAACCGTTGATGTTATGGCACCGTATTCAATTTACAGTACATATATTGGTGATTCTTATCTTACATTGGGTGGTACTTCAATGTCTACACCGGCGGTCAGCGGATTATTGGCTTTGATAAAATCGAAATACCCCGAGTTAAGTAACGAGGAATTGATAGCAAGACTAATGGGGACAGCGGATAATATTGATTATCTGAATAAGGGAAATGAAAATCTTTTGGGGAACGGAAGAGCAAATGCTTACAGAGCTTTAACAGAAGATACATATGTAATTCGAAAGGAATATAAATTATTGATAGATCTTAATGAATCTTTCAAGAAAAGCAAATATTGCTATGCCGGAATGCAAAAAGCGATTATTCCTGTAGTAAATAATTATTCAAGAGTTTTGAATAGGGAAAAGGTTACCTTAGAGTTATCAAGCGATGACCCGGATATAGAAATTATTAAAGGAGAAATTTCTACGGTTCTTCTTCCAAGAACTCAAAAAAATTTCGATTATAATAATTGTTTTGTCATAGAATTCAAAGAAAATGTGAGTTATCATCAGGCAAAGCTAAGAATTACGGCATACTCTGAGATTCCGGTAATTACGGAGGATTTTGAGTTTACAATAGAGGTTATTCCTTCATCCGGAATTTTTGTTTATGAGGGGGAAAAAGGAGGGAATGATAATAGCGGTACTTTGTGGTATGATTTTTTTGTAGAACAGGGACTAAAGGTAAGTTATACTTCCGGATCTTCGTTCCCTACATCTTTGGAGAATTTTGATGCAGTTTTTATTTCATGTTTAGGGAATGGTTATTTTGATGCTGATGTATTAAAAGAGTATTTGAGGAAAGGGGGAAAATTGTATTTAGAAACAGATTCCCGACTTACAAATTTTTCTAAGAAAAAAGAAATTTTATCACTGATTGGACTCGAAGATGTTATTTTGGAAGAGGAGTATACGGAAAATCCGATAGATAGTTTATATGGGATGGATAATTCTCTGGCCGAAGGATTGCTATTTAGAGAGTCGTATCAGGAACAAAATGAAGACCTTCCATATCTTGTTCCGAATATATTAGGGAAGCCTGTATTTTCGGAGAGCAATTATGGAGTTGTTGCCGTACAAAGTGAAGGTCTCTGTGAGCAGAAAACGTATACTTCTCTTTATAGTTTGGCACCTTTGAAAGATCGTGATACAAATAATTGTCGTATTGAATATATGAGAAGAGTGTGTAAGTTTTTGGAAATCCCAATTGGTTTCGGAGTAGGATTTGATTCTAGGAGACTAAAAGGAAAAGCTCCGTATAAAACGAAATTCTCTGATTTGTCGGTTCCTGATTCGGGAAAACAAATTGTTTCTTGGAAATGGGATTTTGATAATGATAATATAATTGATTCTGAGGAACAGTTCCCGGAATGGACGTACACAGAGGCAGGCAACTACACTGTAAATTTGGTAGTTTCTGATGGAGTTAACACAAAAAAGAGGACGCGAGAGAAATATATTAGTGTTTTGGGTGAAAATACTGCAGTTGAGTTATCGGGAAATTACGGATATTTCAACAGTAGCTTTGGATTTGCAGATACAGATTCAATGTTTACTTCAGAGGGAGGAACTACAATTGAGTTGTGGGTTAAACCAAATGAAAGAGAGATGGTAACTGAAAAAGAATATTTATTTGATAAGATTGGATTCAGGGGATACATAAATAGAAAAGAAAATTCCTTCTCTTTTAAGACTTATTTAAATAATTATTTACTTACTACATTAACTACATCAGATAGTGCACTTGTTATAGGGAAATGGCAGCATGTAGCAGTGACGTTTGATACTCTTTTAAGTAATTTGAAAATATACATAAATGGGATTGAACAGAGTCTTGATACAAGTGGCGTGGCGAGTGGGATATTGCTAGATCATAGCAAATATAGTATTTACTTTGGGGCTACAGCTTTTGAGAGCGATAACTATTGCGGTGTTATTGATGAAATACGTATTTGGAATACTATTCGGAGTAAAGAGGAAATAGTAGAAAATATGTATAAGGGATTGAAAGGTAATGAGGAGAACTTATTATTATATTTACCGCTTAACGAAGGAGAGGGAGAGGAGATTTCAGATTATTCAATTAATAATTATGATGTGAGATTTAATGATATCGATTGGGGACCCGGAGTTCCGAATTTTATAACACCGGTTAAAGTAGAAGAGAATAATAGAGAATTACCGACGACATATATGTTATCACAGAACTATCCGAATCCATTTAACCCGACAACGAATATAAATTACGCAATTCCTCGGGATGGGCATGTAACAATTAGAGTATATGATGTTTTGGGCCGAAAGGTAGCTACACTTGTAAATAGAGAGAGAAAAGCGGGAAGTTATTCGGTGAGATTCGATGCGAGAAATCTTGCGAGCGGGATTTATATATATACAATAAAATCCAGAGAGTTTTCTTTGGCAAAGAAGATGATGCTCGTGAAGTAAATATATTTTGCCCCCATCCGGATAATTTCGGATGGGGGTTTGTTCCTTCCTTTATCCAATCAGTATGTAGTATCATTTCAATATTATACCCAAGTTAGTGGGAATAATCTTTTCTTGTTGTGAAATAATTTTTGCGTGATAGATGAAAAATTAAGTATTTTTAATTCGATATAAATAAGAGAGCATTCTAAATATGCCAAAGGAAACTTGCCGAAATGAAATATTCCACATTGTTTTTGTTGTTAATCATATTGCAATATAATTTGTTCGGGCAGAATGAATATCATACTTTTTCCGGATATGTTTTGGATGAGGCGGGATATTCGACCTTAGCGTGTCTTACTTTTACCGGATTAGACCGAACTGTCTGTTGTAATTCCGAAGGTTTTTTTCGAATAGATTCCATTCCTACCGGGACGCATGATTTGCAGATATCTTCCTTAGGATATTCCCGTATCAAAACGAAAATTACTATCAGGGAAGATATGAAGAGAAAATTCACGATGTTTCCGGCAATAGCATATTATAATATTAAGCAAACCGAGGAATTTGAGGATTATCATGAAAAGCTGGAGGAATCGGCGGGTGATTTGCCAGTAATGGAATTTGTTATTGATAGTCTTAAAGAGGATAGGGGAACTCTCTATTTCTATTCTACTTTTAGAAATAATAGTGATTATCCAATCTATATACTTGAAGAGAAGGAATGTGTCCGGCCTTTTAAGTTTGAGGTTTTCAATTCTTCCGGCGACATGGTAGAGAGAAATATGGTTACTTTAGATTGTGATGTGGGAGGTCCTTATAATCCGGATAAAAAGGATCTTGTAGAAATGGCGCCACGTTCGGAATACAAATATCCGGCAACTTCATTTTGGCTCTACAACTTTAAGCATTTTCCGAAGGATGAATATTCGATTTCGATTTGTTACGAATATGAGGAGCCGATGAAGATAAGGGTATGGCGGAAAAATTCCATAGATGTATACAAGAGTGATATATACGCAGCAAGAATTGGGTTACGAGGGAAATACAGATCGCAGAATGTAGTTAAATATAAAAATTAAAGAAAAGAATTTGGATAGGTGAGATGTCTTGGATATCTATATAACTGGATTGTAGGAAAATAAAAGAGCGAATACTTGAATAATTAGGGATAAAAGTTGATGAGAAGGATGAGAATGGATCAGATGTTTATTTGAGAAAAAGAATGGCTAAAATGAAAAATAATATCAGAAAGTGTTGTAAAGCGGATATTGATTCTATTGTGAATATCTGGTTGGAAGGGAGCAAGGATGCGCATTGGTTTATAGCAGGTGAGGTTTGGGATTCTGCTGTTGAGGAGATGAAGAGTAATTATATTCCGAATTCGGAGACTTATGTTTATGAAACGGAGAGTAAGATAGTGGGGTTTCTCTCGTTGTCGGATAATAATCTGGCAGCGTTATTTATTGATGTAAATTCTCAGAATCAAGGAATAGGAAAAGAGTTGTTGCGCTTTGCCAAATCGATTAGGGATAGATTGGAGTTAAAGGTATATCAAAAGAATTTGCGAGCCATAGAGTTTTATAAAAGAAATGGTTTTGTGATTACCAAGTCTGGAAGATGTGATTTTACCAATAGCGAAGAGTATTATATGACATGGATTTCGGAAAGGGGCAAGGGATAAAAGGAAAGGGGATTCGGTTTGAAATCCCCTTTGAAAAAATAAACTTCTATACTTATGAAATTACCGCAAATTGAACCCAATGGCGTCTTCCCTGAGAATAATTCGGGGAACCGGCTGTGAATAAAACGAGATCACCTTTCTTGAGGAATTTGTTTGATTTCAAAAACTCAGTAGCTTCTTTAATAGCTGTTTTTTCATCATCAATTTTCTTGAGGAAAAATGGTTTAATTCCGTAATACATATTCAAGTTATTCATCGTATCGAAATTATTCGTAAAGGCATATATTTGCGAATTCGGTTTGAATTTCGATACAAGCTTGGCTTTCTTGCCAAACTCGGTAAATACGACTATCGCGGCGGCATTCATTTGCGCTGCCATATCTGTTACACCGTGTCCAACTGAATCGAATAGGTTTTCTTCAGGAGATTCGGGGACATCGAATTTTATATGTCTCTTCAGATCATTTCGTACTTCGGATTGAGCAACGATTTTCTTCATCATTCTAACAGCGTCGTAAGGGAATTTCCCAACAGAAGATTCCGCACTAAGCATTACGACATCAGTTCTGTCTAATACCGCGTTAGCAACGTCTGAGACTTCCGCACGAGTTGGAACCGGATTTGAGATCATCGATTCGAGCATCTGAGTAGCGGTAATAACTATTTTTCCAACTTCGTTACATCTATGGATAATCTGCTTCTGAAGAACCGGAACAGCTTCGGGGGACAATTCAACGCCAAGATCTCCTCTCGCAACCATAATACCGTCAGTAGCTTCCAAGATTTTATCGAAATTTTCAATCGATTCTTCCGTTTCAATCTTGGCGATAATAGGGATTTGTTTTCCTCTTTCGGTAAGCCATTCTCTAAGCTCAATAATTTCTTTCGAATCTCTAACGAATGAAAGAGCGATGTAATCGACACGATGGTTGAGCGCGAATTCGAGATTGTCTTTATCCTTTTCTGTTAGGGAAGGGGTGCTCAATTTCATCCCCGGCATATTCATCCCTTTTCTAGGTTTGAGAATGCCCCCTTTGATGATTTCACAAACGATAGAGTCTTCTTTCTTCTCGATTATTTTGAGATTCAAGAGACCATCGTCAATCAATATTTTATTACCAATGCTAGAATCGGCGACCAATTGTTTGTAGGAGGTAGAAACAATAGCGTTGGTTCCTTTGATATCCTTAACGGTTATTTCAATAGTGTCGCCGGTGAAAATTTCATACTGTTCTTCGAGTAATTCTCCTATACGAATCTTAGGTCCCTGAAGATCAACCAATATTGGAATAGGGACTTTTTTCTTTACACAAACATCGTTTATAGTGGCAAATACTTTTTCGAAAAGCTCATGGTCGCCGTGTGAAAAATTCAATCTTATTGCGTCGATTCCGGCGTCGATTAACTTTTCCAGATTCTTCGCGTCATTGGTTACCGGACCAAGAGTAGCAAGTACTTTTGTCTTCGTTAATAAGTTTTTCAAAATAACCCTCTATTTTTAATATACATACGCAACACATAACACAATCGTTCGATCATGCGGGTAAAAGTAATGTTCATTAATCTTAAAGAAAGGAATAAAGAGTAGAGCTGTTAGCAGAACATCAACAACTTCTCTAAGATTGGACACACAAATATAAGAAATATTATTCGATTTTGTAATTAACGAGATTGATATGTGAGTAAATATTCAAAAGATTGTTTGCTTTTCGTAAAACGGGGAAATGTTATTGGAATTATGCCACATAAAGTCTGTGTTTAAGAAAATAACGGATTATAAAACTCTTTATGGTATAAAAATGAAGAAGAAAATTGAGGAATTGCGGAAGAAAAGGGAAGAAGCCTTTCTGGGCGGGGGAAAGGAAAGAATAGAGAAGCAGCATAAAAAGAAAAAGCTGACAGCCAGAGAAAGGATAGAAATTCTGTTGGACGAAGGAAGTTTTGAAGAAGTTGATATATTTGTAAAACATCGGACTGAAAATTTCGGATTAAAGAATAATCGTATTCCCGGGGACGGAGTAGTAACAGGATTTGGCCGGATAGAGGGAAGATCGGTTGCTCTTTTTAGTCAGGATTTTACGGTTTTCGGCGGCTCTCTCTCCGAGGCTCACGCGGAAAAGATATGCAAGATAATGGATATGGCAATGAAACTCGGAATTCCCATTATCGGATTGAACGATTCGGGGGGGGCAAGAATACAGGAAGGGGTTGTAAGTTTGGGGGGCTACGCTGAGATATTTCTACGCAATACATTAGCCTCCGGAGTAGTTCCGCAAATCAGCGCAATATTAGGGCCATGTGCGGGGGGCGCTGTGTATTCTCCGGCAATTACGGATTTTGTTTTTATGGCTGAAGGAACAAGTCAGATGTTTGTAACCGGTCCGAACGTTGTCAGAACGGTTACTCACGAGACAATCAGTATTGATGAGTTGGGTGGGGCGGAGACTCATTCCGTAAAAAGTGGTGTCTCTCATTTTAATTATCCGAATGAAATAGAGTTGTTGCTCGGGATAAGAAAATTGATGGGATATTTGCCCCTTAATTGGAAAGATGAACCTCTTGAACATAAGTTTGATTTCACTACAGAATTATCTTCGCCGGAAATTGGAAATATCATTCCTGCAGAATCGACAAAGCCATATGATATGCATGAAATTATTAATGCTCTTGTTGATGATGAATTCTTTGAGGTGCATAAATCATACGCTGAGAATTTGATAGTAGGGTTTGCCAGAATCGGTGGAATGGCTGTAGGAATTGTAGCAAATCAACCGTTGGTGTTGGCCGGAGTTTTGGATATTAATTCTTCCGATAAAGGAGCGCGTTTCGTTCGGTTTTGCGATTGCTTTAATATTCCTTTGCTTGTTCTGGAAGATGTACCCGGATTTTTGCCCGGAACCGATCAGGAGTGGAACGGAATTATACGGCACGGCGCAAAACTTCTTTATGCTTTTTGCGAAGCTACTGTCCCAAAAGTTACACTAATTACCCGCAAAGCTTACGGGGGAGCCTACGATGTAATGAATTCGAAACATATACGTGGGGATTTAAATTTTGCTTGGCCAACAGCCGAAATAGCGGTAATGGGGCCAAAAGGAGCTGTGGAGATAATCTTTAAAAAAGAGATAAATGATTCGGATGATAAGGAAAGGAAAACCGAAGAGTTAGTAAACGAATACGTCGAAAAATTCGCCAATCCTTATATTGCCGCAGAAAGGGGTTATATTGATGATGTAATTGAGCCGGAAGACACGAAAAGGAAACTGATTCACGCATTTCAGTTATTGAACACAAAAGTGGATAAAAATCCTC
The DNA here is from genome assembly GCA_942492055.1 of uncultured Ignavibacteriales bacterium. GTDB lineage: Bacteria > Bacteroidota > Ignavibacteria > Ignavibacteriales > Melioribacteraceae > CALODP01. Next base: position 745,036 of record CALODP010000015.1, read on the forward strand.
CTAAAAAGCACGGGAATATGCCGTTGTAGTTTCGGTTTTGCAAGTAAAACATTATCTTTTGTACTTTGAATTTGTCCGTTTAATTTTCAGCGGATCACTCGATTATATTGTATAATAAAATTCTTTCCGACTTCATCGAAACGGAGTTACATAGCTTAAGTAAAATATGCCTTCTGGCCAAATAAAAGTTTAACATAAGGGGTTATTTTGAAGAGAAAATTAAGTTTACCGATTTTAATATTGTTTTCGTTAGTTATAACATCATGTAGTCTTTTTGAGTCATTCACCAAATCCGATTCGATTGTCCCTCCCGCCGATTCACTGACAGTAATGGAACCTTCCGTGATAATCAGTGATATGTTAGAAGAAGCCCGACTTCTTTACTTGGATGCTTTAGCTAGTCAGAATTTAGGATATATTGATAGGGCTTTGGAAAAATACGAAGCTTCTATGGATAAGATAAACGCAATTAGTTACTACCCTGATGTTGAGGAAAACGAAGCATTTTTGGAATTGGAAAACACAATAGTTGAAGACTATAAAGCTTTTATCGATGGATTGGAAGAATTGCCGGAAGGAGCTTCGATTTCGGCTTTCGAATCATATATGAGTAGAAAGATGCCTCAGATTGAATTCCCCGAAGAATCGGAAGAGGATGCAGACGCGCAGCCTACCGATGTTATTGTAATCGGTGATTTCCCCTTGGAAGTAAACAGATATGTGGAAAACTATATCGAGGCATTTTCCGGCGGAAGATACAGAAGAAGCATGGAAAGCTGGTTAAGCAGAACCGGAAAATATTTCCCGATGATGGCAAAGATTTTCGCCGAAGAGAACGTACCGCAGCAATTGATTTTTCTAAGCTTGCCTGAAAGCGGATTGAATCCGGGAGCCAGATCATGGGCTGCCGCTGTAGGATTATGGCAGTTTACAAAAAGTACCGGAAGAATTTACGATATGAAAGTCAGTTTCGAAATTGACGAAAGAAGAGATCCCGAAAAAGCAACAAGAGCCGCAGCCCGATATTTAAGAGATCTATATTATTCTTTGGGAGACTGGTATTTGGCTATTGCCTCATACAATTGCGGAGAGGGAAGAGTTCGTCGCGCAATGAGAAGATCAGGCTCCGCAAATTTCTGGAAGCTTAGAAGATTCATTCCGAAAGAGACAAGAAATTATGTGCCCCAATATATCGCGGTTACTTTGATCGGTAGTGATCCTGCAAAGTACGGCTTTACTGATATTACGTATGAAAAACCAATTGATACAAAGATTTACAAAGTAGATGAAGCGATTGATCTTAATGTTCTTGCCAAATGCGCCGGAATTAGTTTGCTAGTAATGAAGGATCTTAATCCCGAACTAATTCAGCATCACACCCCGAGGACTTATAATGGCGGATATCCGTTAAAGGTGCCTGCAATGACTTACGATCAATTCGTAAAAAATATTCAGAGCGTTCCGGCAGAAGCTAAGTTGCAATATGTGCTTCATACCGTTCGTAGCGGAGAAACTTTATCGGCTATCGCACAAAGATATAAGGTAAACTTAAGTAATCTGGCAAGAGTAAATAATGTATCGGTGAAATCCAGAATATATCCTAAAGTAAAATTGAAGATTCCCATTTCGAATTTTAAGTCAACTGATTTCGCATTAAATAACGACGCTATTCCGGCATTGTCGGCAGATGAGCTAGCTGCGACAAGCGAAGCTCCTTATAAGTTGCAGGTAAATAGCAATGGAACCGGGCAGAATTTTAAGGATCTCTATTCCAAAATAATAAATGACTCGGTGAAAGTTATTGTTCCGCAAGGGAAAGAATTAATTGAATATTCGGTTAAGCGATATGATAATTTGATTGATATTGCGGATTTATTCAATGTGAGAGTTGCCGACATCAGAAACTGGAATAATTTGCCTTATACTTCAAACATTTCGATCGGGCAGAAGTTGAATATCTACGTCGATCAAACAAAGCAGAATTATTATGCTTCAATGGAGAATCTTTCGAGAACAGATAAGCTTAAAATCATTCACGCCAATTCCGGTGAGACATGGATAAATCACAGAATTCGTAGAGGGGAATCTCTTTCTACTATTGCCTTCAAGTACGGAGTTAGTGTTAGTAATCTGAAAAAATGGAACGGCTTAAGAAATAATAAGATCAGAGCCGGACAGAAACTTCAGATATATACAGGTAAGTTTAATCCGTCGGTTGCAGATAATTCCGATCAGACTGCGTCTGCTCCATCCGGAGATTACTTCTATCACAAAATTCGTCGCGGAGAATCGATTGGAAAGATTGCGGAAAGATACGGAGTATCTACTTCCAAAATCAGAAGATGGAATAATCTGAGATCAAACAAAATTATTGCCGGCAAGTCTTTGAAGATATATGGCAAGGGTGGAAATGCAAACGAAACCGTGGTTGATAATACAAGCGGGGAGAAAATCCATGTTGTAAGAAGTGGGGATACCGTAGGAGGTATTGCTTTGAAATACGGTGTGTCGGAAGAAAATTTGCGAGCTTGGAATAATATAAATGGTAACAAGATTGTAATAGGTGACAAGCTTACTTTAACCGGTGAAAGTTCGAAAGTTGTCGATAAAGATGAAGTAGAAGAGAACGGTGAAGCAGATTATTATATAGTGAAAAGCGGCGATACTCTAGGTGGGATAGGGGAAATGTATGGTGTTTCATCCAGAGATGTAATGCGTTGGAATGATATTACTTCAACCACGATAAAGCCCGGGGATAAACTGAAGGTTTACAAGAGAATGAAACAAACTGATCAAGTCTCCGAGAAATCGGTCAAATCGACTCCTAATAAAGTTGAAACCGGTAAAGAGATTATATATGTTGTTAAAAGCGGAGATACAATCGGGCAGATTGCAGAAGAACATTATGTTCGTGCTTCGGATATAAGAAGTTGGAACGGAATGAGCGGAAGCAGAATTCATGTAGGTGATAAATTGAGAATAATTCCGGGAGATCCGAAGGCTTCATCGCAGCAATCGCAGACTACATTGAAACTTGCAAATCTTCCTACCGGTGGACAAATGCACAAAGTCAGAAGTGGTGAGTCTCTATGGGATATAGCTAGAAAATATAATGTTTCTGTTTCGGAGATTATTGAATGGAACAAATTAAACGGAGATAAAATCAAAGTTGGTTGGAGTTTGAAGATTTTGAAATCTTCTAACTAATTGTTAAGTTTGACCAGAGAATAAAAGTCGTTAGGGGTGCCTCGCAAAATCGGGGCTGAGAATATACCCTTAGAACCTGCACTGGATAATGCCAGCGAAGGAAAACGGTTAATAGAATGATTTGGTATTTGGCCGTTTTATTAAACGGCTTTTTTATTGCTCAATTTTATTATTATTAATGAGGAGTAAAATGAAATACTGTGTCATTCTTTTTTGTTTGGCCATCGGTACTTTGTTCGGACAGACAACCTACACAGGAACTGTTCTATCTGAGAACGGGGAATTACTACAACTGGCCAATGTAACTGTTGAGGGGACCAAAGAGGGAGCCACAACAGATACAGATGGAAGTTTTCAAATCAAAGGACAATTCGAGTCCAGCACCAAACTGATTATTAGCTACATCGGTTTCGAAACCGCGAAAGTATACTTGGCCGATTTCGAAGGGACGGACTACACTCAGATTTATCTTAAGAAAAAGATATTCAGCAGTCAAACCGTATTGGTTAAAGGGAGTATTGGGCAAGAGGGTAGTTCGCCGATTTCTTTTGCCAAACTACACAAAGAGGATATTGAAGATAATTACTCTGTTCAAGATGTACCGGAAATGCTTAGTTATTTGCCTTCGACAACATTCTATTCGGAAAGTGGTACGGGAATCGGATATAATTATGTAAGTGTCAGAGGATTTGATCAGCGCCGGATTTCCATTTCGATTAATGGAATTCCACAAAATGATCCTGAAGATCATAACGTCTATTGGTTGGATTTTCCTGATCTTCTCGGTAGCGCCGAAATGATTCAAGTGCAAAGAGGTGCCGGATCGGGAGTGATTGGTTATCCTGCTGTCGGAGGTTCCATTAATATTATTACTTCCCCATTTTCCGATAAGCCCAGAATGGAGGTCGGAACTACATATGGTAGCTATAATACCAGAAAATATAGCGCAGCTTTTTCCAGTGGTTTGATTAATAATAAGTATTCTGTTTACGCCAGAGTATCTCATTTGATGAGTAACGGATACCGCGATAAAAGCTGGGTCGATTTCAAATCGTATCATCTTTCCGCTGTAAGGTATGATGAAAACGTAACTACACAAATAAATATTTTCGGAGGTCCGATTTCTGACGGATTGGCTTATACCGGTATTCCGAAATTCTACAACGGAAGTCAAAAAGACAGGAAGAAAAATTATAACTATTGGGAAGCAGATAGTGGTAAAGTTGATTACGCGTCTTCCAGAAGAAAAGATGAGAAAGAAGGTTTTTCTCAACCACATTACGAATTACTTAATGAAATTAAGCTCTCCGATGATATTACTTTCAACTCCGCATTGTTCCTTGTAATAGGAAAAGGATATTTTGATTTCGACGGATCTTGGGCCGATTCAAATTATCTGCGACTAACCGCAAAGAATGGTTTCGAAGCGGAAGGTAATCCCGGGAATGCTCTAATTCGTGCGCAAGTTGAAAACAAACAATGGGGATGGATTCCAAGGATAAGCTTGAAGCATTATAACGGAGAGCTTATTGTCGGTGGTGAATTACGCTACCATAATTCATATCATTGGGGTGGGATTAATCATGCGGAAAATCTACCTGCCGGTGTTACGAAGGATTTTCATTATTACGAATATAAGGGAAGCAAAGATATTATAAATGCTTATGTAAACGAAAACTATTCCGTTAATGAAAGACTAAATCTCCTTGCCGAATTTCAAGTAGCATATCACAAATACAGAATATACGACGAAAAATATGTTGGAACTGATTTTTCTGTCGATGACATTTTCTTTAACCCTAGAATCGGCGTTAATTATAAATTTACTCCGAATGTAAGTTCGTATATCTCATTTGCTCGTGTTACTAGAGAACCAAGATTAAAGAACTACTACGATGCAGCTGAATCGAGTGGCGGAGAAGTTCCTCAGTTTGAAGTAATGAAGAATGGGGAATACGATTTCGATAAACCACTTGTATCTCCTGAGACAATGAATAATATTGAGTTGGGAACAACTTACAACGATGAGAACCTTTTCCTTTCGCTAAACGGATTCTACATGATTTTTGAGGATGAGATTGTAAAGCAAGGACAAGTAGACAGATTCGGACAACCGGTTACAGGTAATATGGATGAGACAATTCATGCCGGTTTGGAATTGAGCGCTAAAGTGAAATTTACGGACTTTTTTGATGTGACAGTAAACGGAACCTATAGTGAGAACTATATTAGCAAAGGGACTTACGCAATTGATTCGGAAAAGTCAATTGACCTAGAGGGGAACAGAATAAGCGGATTCCCGAATACAATGTTTAACGCGATTTTCGATTTTCATTACGAGGGATTAAAATTACAGATAAGTAATAAATATGTCGGAGAATTTTACTCTGATAACTACGACAATAAATTGAAGGAATATATTGCTTCATATCCTGGCGAATTTGAATATGATGATAATGTAATTGAATCCTATTTTGTTACAAATCTTTTTGCTTCTGTGAAGTTTGGTTTGAGCCCTATATTCAATGAAGTTTCCATATTCGCTCAAGTAAATAATCTCTTTAATAATAACTATCTTGCCCATGGCGAAGGTAAAGATTTCTTCCCGGCCGCAAGAAGAAATTTCCTAACAGGAATTAAGGTTAATCTGTGATAAAGAAAGGCATTTTATTGGCAAACGGAACTCCTCCCGCAAAGGAGGTTTTCCGTTTTCTTTCTGATAACGGTTATAAAACATTGTTTTGTGCCGACGGTGGCGCGAACAGCGCCTATGAATTATCCCTTACTCCCGATTATGTTATCGGGGATCTCGATTCGATTAGAGATGATGTAAAGGATCATTTCTCATCTAGATGTGAAATAATCCATTACGAGCGTCAGGATGATACTGATTTAGAGAAATCTCTTAAGTTCGCAATCGAAAAGGGATTCGAAGAGGTTGTGCTTCTCGGTGGAACCGGTGATCGGCTTGATCACACAATTTGTAATCTCGGTATTGTTCTGAAGTTTTTCGGAAAGATTACGATTAAACTTGTTCATGATAATTCTATTCTCGTTCCATACGCCGATGGTGAGTATGTCATTAAAACAATTCCCAATGAAACGGTTTCGCTATACGGATTTAATAATGAGACGCTTATCACTTCCGAGGGGCTACAATATCCTCTTGAGAGAATTCCTCTTCCGTTCGGCGTTAGGGAGAGTACAAGCAATGTTGCTGAGGGATATTCCGTTAGGTTGAAGATCGAAAACGGAATTGTGTTTGTTATTCGTGATTTCAATTTGCTGAGGAAGTATGGTATCGTTCTCTGATTTGGATATTTGGGTTATTGTAGGATTCCTCGCTCTGGTTGCGATTGTTGGATTCTTACCTACATTAAAGAAAAAAGATTCCGCCGAAGATTTTTTACTTTCGGGGAGAAAAGTGGGATTGTTCCTTTTTATTCTCACAAATGTTGCCACCTGGTACGGGGGAATTCTCGGAGTAGGGGAATTTACTTACCACTACGGAATAGCAAGTTGGTTTACTCAAGGTTTGCCTTACTATATATTCGCGATTATTTTCGCCTTTCTGTTTGCGCCGAAAATACGGGAAGCATCTATGTTTACCATTCCCGATAAACTTGAAGAAACATATGGCACTTTGGTAGGAAGAATGGCGGCACTGCTAATATTTATTTTGGTCTCTCCGGCCCCTTATTTATTGATGGTTGGAAGTCTGATTAATCTAATCTTCGGTTTTCCGATGTGGCTCTCTTTAATACTGGGATTGATCATTTCGGTGGCCTATTTATTCAAAGGAGGGTATAAAGCGGATCTTCTTACGGACGCTTTGGAATTCTTCGTGATGTTTATCGGATTCATTGTTATTGTTGTTGTCGCTTCAGGGGAATACGGAGGTTTCGCGTTTTTGGAAGAGACTCTTCCCGCAAGTCATCTCGAATTGACCGGAGGTGCCTCTCCGATATTTATTTTGGTTTGGTTTTTAATAGCGCTTTGGACATTTACTGATCCCGGATTTCATCAAAGATGTTACGCTGCCAAGAACGGAAAAGTAGCCAAATACGGAATTATTATTTCAGTATTTCTCTGGGCGCTTTTCGATTTTCTTACAACCACAACCGGTTTGTATGCCCGTTCGATAATTCCGGATATGTCGAATCCTGTTTTGGCTTTCCCATTGTTAGCGGAAAAAATTCTTGGCCCGGGATTGAAAGGTGTTTTTTACGCGGCTCTTTTCGCTACTATTCTTTCTACTCTTAATAGTTTTCTTTTTCTAAGTGCTACAACTTTCGGGAGAGATTTGCTTGCAAGAATAAAAGGAGCGGGGGAGAATAAGATACCGAAATACACAAAAATCGGATTGATTGTAACTTCTGTTATCAGTGTGGTAATGGCTATTTCAATAGAGTCGGTAATTGGATTATGGTATACAATCGGGACAATATGTATTCCGGGGTTGATTGTTCTTGTTGTGGGAGCTTATTACCCGAAGTATTCTGTTTCCGGTAAATTTGCTTTGATTGAGTTGATTGTTGCTCTATCCCTTAGTATCTCCTGGTTATTATTGAGGAATTATTATTTCGAATCCGGAATTCTTTTGGAAATAGAGCCGATGATAATCGGATTGGCCGGAGCTTTGATAATACATTTTATCGGAGTAAAAAGAAACCCGGCTTAAATACCGGGTTCATATTAAAACTTGCTATAACAACATTTTTCCTTTTTTAAGGGACCAGAATAGCGGCGGCAACAACTGTAGTCCATAATCCGTCTTTATCACCTCTTGCGGATTGTGTAATATTAGTTGTTTCCACAATTTTTCCCGACATTTTAAAAACCTGTTCTCTTTCGTTCCAGGCCTTATCAGGGTCGAAATCAATACCTAAGGTTGTGGCCAACATGCTTGCTGCCAAATCTTCGGCATAATCACCGGCTACTTCTTCGCTCTCTCCGAAAGGATGATGCTCCGAAAGATAACCGTACATATTTTTGTCTTCCGGTAACGCAACACCGATAGACGCGGCTATTTGTCTGTTAGGTTCATTAGTAGCGTTTCTTGCTATTACGGCGTGCACTATCTGTCCGGGTTTCATATGCTCAAGCCCTTCTTCAATAGAAATCTTTTTACAGCCGATCGGGAAAATACTACTTACACTAACCAAATTATATTTCTGAATCATAGCGTCTCTTAAGGCCGCCTCAAAAGATGCCAAATATTCTTTGTGAACACCTACACCTTTTGTGAAAAATATTTTAGTCGGTACGTACAATTCTTGCGTCTCCTGAACTAATTAGTTAATAACTTGATAAATTTTCTTTTACCAACCTTTAAAATTTGTTCTTTATCGAACTTCACAATAGTTTTGAAATCAGTTATTTTTTCACCGTCTAATGTAACGCCCCCTTGTTGAATCATTCTGCGTGCTTCACCGTTAGAAGGGGAAAATCCTACTGTTACAATCAATTGCAATAATCCGGCTTCGGTTTCGCCCGCTTCCGGTCTATATTCCGGCATGTCATCCGGAATCCCTTTATTTATGAAAATCTTGTCAAATTCAGCTTCGGCTTCCGTAGCAGCTTCTTTGGAATAATACATTTCGACAAATTTTCTGGCCAAGGCTCTTTTTATATCTCTCGGGTTTGTCGAAGGCTCTTTTAAAGCCGCTTCAATTTCTTTTAACTCATTGTTCGGAATATCTGTTCCAAGCTCATAGTAAGTATATATTAATTCATCCGGAATTGAAAGTGTTCTGCCGTAAATATCTTTAGGAAGATCACTGATTCCGATATAATTGTCGTAAGATTTACTCATTTTTTCAACACCATCTGTTCCAACCAATAATGGCATCGTAAGAATAACCTGTGGTTCAAGTCCGTGTTCTCTCTGAATATCACGTCCTACAAGGAGATTAAACTTCTGATCTGTTCCTCCTAATTCCACATCCGATTTAATAGCTACAGAATCCATTGCCTGAGCAAGTGGATATAGGAACTCGTGCATGCTGATTGCAACACCCGATTTGAATCTCTTTGTAAAATCGTCCCTTTCCAACATTCTGGCAACCGTATATTTCGACGCTAATTTGATTACGTCGTTAAAATCCATTTTGCCAAGCCACTCGGAATTGTAAACAATTTTTGTTTTATCCTGATCCAGTATTTTGGAGGCCTGTTCGAAATAAGATTTTGCGTTCTCCAATACTTCTTCACGGGTTAATGCCGGACGGGTACTGTTTCTTCCGGATGGATCTCCGATCATAGCTGTAAAATCACCTATGATTAGTATAGCCTGATGTCCCAAAGCCTGAAACTGAGCGAGTTTTCTTAGAACAACCGAATGTCCGAGATGAAGATCCGGTCTTGTAGGGTCACATCCCAATTTGATGTTCAATGGTTTCCCTTCGACCGAAGATTTTTCAAGTTTCTTGACGAGCTCTTCTTCAGGGATAATCTCGCTAGCGCCTCGTCTGATTATATCCATCTGTTCCTGAACACTTGGAAAACTTATTTTTGCAGACACTTACTTAACTCCTTTTAATATTTTACTCTTCTTTCCATTTCCCTTTGCATATCTTTCTTAGCGATTGTTTCTCGCTTGTCGTATGTTTTCTTTCCCTGGGCAACCGCCAATTCAACTTTAACTTTTCCTTCTCGGAAATATAATCGTAATGGAACTAATGTGAGTCCTTTCTCTTCCGTCTTAATTCGGAGCTTACGAATTTCTCCTTTTTTTAGTAAAAGCTTTCTTTTTCTCAACGGTTCATGGTTGAAGATATTTCCTTGTTTATATTCACTAATATGAGCGTTAACTAGCCACACTTCTCCGTCACGTATCGTAGCGTACGCGTCCGATAAATTTGCTCTTCCTTCCCGCAAGGCCTTTACTTCGGTTCCTACCAGCGAAATTCCCGCTTCAATCTTTTGAACAATGAAATATTCGTGGAATGCCCGGCGGTTTGCGGTTATATTTTTCTCTTCTGTTTCTTTAGCCATGATAATTAAAACGCAAATGACAAAATTATTCCTATGTGCAAATAAATGCAAATATTATCTTTTCTGAAACAGAAATATGAAAATATGTTTAATTATTTTGGAATAACCGATGAGATAATTAAATTTATTATTCATAAGAATCGGTCGTTATGAATTTCTATTCACTTTCGAATTTGTAATATTTCCGTTTGGATTTTTTTGCTTATTGCAATATTTTGTTAAGCTTATTTGTATAAATCACTTTTACATCTCTAAAAGCGAAATATGCTTATTATTTTGAGGGCTATATTATGTTGAATTTTCAGAAGAAATTATCCAATCCTTTCTACGCGGTTCTGAGTCTACCAGCAACCGCTATGGGGTTTGCTCTTTCAATTCAAATTGCCGCGCTAAGCTGGATAATGAACACTCAATACGGTTTCGATATTCACGAAGTCGGTATTGTTTGGGCTGCCGGCCCTATTGCCGGAATTTTAGGACAACCGATTGTAGGCTTGATCAGTGATAATGTCTGGTTTTGGGGAGGAAGAAGACGCCCATTCATTGTTATAGGGGCTACTCTCGCCGGACTTATGCTTTTCGCTCTTCCTAATATCGATAAGATAAATGATTTCTTCGGTATCGGAAGTCTTATTGTGGTTGCTTCCGCTGTGGCACTTACTTTGGATCTTGCTATTAATATCAGTTTCAATCCTACACGTTCCATTATTGCCGATGTTACTCCCGACGGAGTTCCTCGTACAAAAGGATACACCTGGATGCAAACCGTTTCCGGAACCTTCGGGGTGTTGGCTTACGCAATCGGAGCAATCTGGGGGAATTATACCTTAATATACTTCGGTGTTTTCCTCGTTTTCTTTTTCTCTATCCTTCCGATTTTCTTTATCGAAGAACCTCGAAAACTTGCCGACGCTCAAGAGGAGGGGGAAGAGAAAAAAGCTGCTTCCAAAACCGATTGGAAAGAATTGATGAAAATCTATATCGCTCACGGATTTTCATGGATCGGTGTTCAAACGATGTTTGTCTACGCCATTATATATATTAAGCAAAAGATGTTCGGCGTTGTCGATTTTCAGGAAAAACTTTCTCCCGAAATCGATATGCAGATCGGTCAGATAATTGCCATTTCTTTCCTTATTCTGAACGCTGTCGGGGCTATTCTACCCGCTTTTGTGCTAGAGCCCCTTACCGAAAAACTTGGCCGTGTGCGTACTCATCTGCTTTGCCTTGGTGTTATGGCTCTTGCCTATCTTGGTATTGTTGTTTTCGGAAAGTCTCCGATAAGCCTTTATATACTTATGGGATTTGCCGGAATCGGTTGGGCCGCTATCGTAAGTTTGCCATTCGCGATAATGTCTGAAAAGGTAGATAAAAGCAGAATGGGATATTTTATGGGGATATTTAATCTCTCCGTAGTTCTTCCGCAGCTGGTTGTCTCTCTTGTTCTTGGATTCCTTATCGGTTGGGTGGAAGACAAAAACATGATTTTCATCATCAGTGGTATATCCTTGGCAATATCAACTTTCCTATGGCTATTGGTAAAGGATAGTAAAAAATAAATTTTCATGAGACCCGGTTTTTCGCCGGGTTTTCTTTTTCCCAACATCTTCCCGTAACGAACTTTCCTAAGAGAAAAACTCTCGAAAAACCATTCGAAATTCATCAATCGAAAATCTATAAAGCAGAGATATTTTGTCTTATGCAAAATAATAGTCTAAGACCTCATTCTTTTGGAAAACCAAAGTGAACTAAGATCGTTTTTCAAAAAGATTTCATGATACATTGAAAATATAAAATATATGATATAAATTATATCTCAAATTCAAAATATTTATTACGTTTATATAGTAAAATAATAGTAATACGGAGTAATGATGAAGTCAAAAATAGTTTATTTGTTACTTTCTTTATTCTTAGTGACGGCTTGCTCAACAGTTAAGCCTCCGATAACAAAGGTTGTAGAGCAAAAGAAGGAAACAAAATCGAAAGCGCTGCAGGAAACAAAAGAGCGTTTTCTCAAGAAGAAAGTTGCCATAGCAAGATTTAGCAATGAAACAAAGTACGGAAAAGGGTTTTTCTATAACGCCAAAGAGGATCGTCTCGGGAAGCAGGCTATGGATATCCTTTCTTCCAAACTTACTTCTACCGGCAAATTTGTTATGCTCGAAAGAAGTGATCTTGAACATCTGGCCAAAGAAAAAAATATCGCCAAGCTCGACGGAAATAATATACCGGCTGATTTTCTGATTTTGGGATCTGTTTCCGAATTCGGAAGAAAGGCAACTAGTGATGTTGGCGTTTTTAGCAGAAAGAAAAAACAGACAGCTTACTGCAAAGTTTATGTGAGATTGGTTGACGTAAACACCGGTCAGATAATCTATTCCGAAGAGGGAGCCGGAGAAGCCTTTTCCGAGGCTGAAACCGTACTTGGTGTAGGGGATAAAGCCGGATATGACGCTACATTAAATGATAAGGTTATCTCGGCAGCTATTACTAAGCTTGTAAATAATTTGGTGAATAATCTTCTGGATAATCCTTGGCGCTCTTATCTGTTATCGGTTGATAACGGAAGTTATATAATCGCAGGCGGAGAAAAACAAGGTATTAAAGTAGGGGATACATTTACTATTTACAAAAGAGGAAAGAAAGTTGTAAATCCTCAAACCAATGTGGAAATTGAACTTCCGGGCACTAAGCTAGGAAAGATACGTGTAGATAGTTTGATTCCGGGGGATGTAAACAGCGAATTATCCTATTGCTCTAAGGTTTCGGGAGAGTTACCTATAGATAATTTCTCAGATTATTACATTCAAGAAAAATAATGGAAGGAATTATGAAAAAAAGTTTGTTAGTCGCAGTTCTCGTTGTTCTATGCGTCGGTTGCGGTGGTTACTCAACCGGTATAGTTCACAAAATAGAAAAAGGTTATCTCAAGTTCGTAGGTGATACTTATAACGTCACTTTTCAACTTGATGAGGGGAGCATAACTTCACTTGAAGAAGAAGTTGAGCTATATGAAGTAAAACCGGGGAAATATAAAATCTCGGTTTACAGAGATAATCAGAAAATTGTTGAGAAGATAATTTTAGTTGATGATCAAATAACTGTAGAAATAGAGGTGTAATGAAAAAGTTTGCAATTTTGGCTATTCTTTCTGTCTTTGTGTTTACCGGATGTTCCGGAACCAAAGGATTATACTACTGGGGGGATTACTCGGAAACTCTTTATGATATGAAAAAGGATAATACTTCCAAAACAAGACTAAAACATCGTCGCGAATTGGAAAAGATTATTAACAGAGCTGAAGATAGGGATGAAAAAGTTGCTCCCGGTATTTACGCGGAATACGGGATGATGTTAATAAGAGAAAACAAAATTGAGAAGGGGATAGAGCAACTCAAAAAAGAGGTTGTGAATTATCCCGAATCAGCTGTTTTTATTGAAAAGTATATCAAAGAAGTTGAGGGGGAGTAATTAATGAAAGCAGGACGAGTATTAATCTTATTAGTATTGTCATTCTCAATGATAGGTTGTGCCAAATACATTACTAAGGAGGAGTTTGCCCCTGAAATGTATAAGAACCAACCATTGAGTATTTTGGTTTTGCCTCCTATTAATGAGTCTACCGATGTTGAAGCAAAGGATTTTTATCCGGCAACAATTGCGGAGCCTTTAACAAATAGCGGATATTATGTTTATCCTATTGAGGTTATTACCGATGTGTTGCAAAAAGAAGGACTCTCAGATACCGAATCGATGTTTGATGTCCCTATCGAAAAGTATAAGGAGTTTTTCGGTGCCGACGCAGTTATGTACGTCAGAATTCTTAAATGGGATACAGTCTATTTAATCACTTCCGGTAGTGTTACGGTTCATATTGCCGCTGAGATTAAATCCACGGATACCGGCGAAGTTCTTTGGTTCTACGACGATGTAGTATCCGTTAGTACTTCCGGCTCCGACGGCGGAATGGGCGGATTTGCCGGGCTTATTGCGCAAGCGGTAACTACGGCAATCAACACCGCAACTCAGCAATATATTTCTTTGGCTCAGGAAGCGAACAAAACCGTTTTCAGTGCCATACCTTACGGGCATTATCATCCGAAATGCGGAAAAGATCAGAAAATGAGAATTAAGAAAAAAGACGCGGTAAAAAAATAGAAGAAGTTCACGCCTTATAATAAAGGGATTTGCTTCGGAAAGAATAGTAAGTGCTTTATCAGAATAATTGTCCTATAGAAGTTTTAAATCTGATAATATTACTTTTTCTTCCGGCGCGATCCCTTTTTTTATTTATTCTCTTATATCTCTTTCCTCCGCTCAGCTCCTTTCCCTCGGATGGAATAGGGATTTATTTATCGGTTTACTATTGAGAATACTTTCTATGCTATTGAGAACTATTTATATGTCCCTCCAAAATGTTTCGATACTCCCGATCCCTGTTTCGTCCCCGTAAAAAACATTTTCGATACTGTTCCGAAATAGCCGGAAGTGGGCAAAATCAATTTCGAAGGAATATATCTTAGTTGTTATATCGTGAAGATCTGTTTCGGAGAGGATGGGAAGAATTTCGAAGGGAAATCTTTTCGGGAAAAAGTGTATCGAAACTCTTCCCGAGTGCATCGAAATAGTTCCGGAGGTCTTCGAAACTGTTCAAAACCTCTTCGAAATAGTTCTTTGTCTCGGCGAAACAATTCTTCGGGGCATCCGCGTAATTCCGAATTGTATCGATAATATTCCGATATATATCGAACTTGTTTTGAGTTATATCGAAAAGATTCCCATCTCAGGGGAAATAGTTCCGGAATGTGACGAAATAGTTCTAAAACGCTTCCGTTTAGGATAAAAAAGCTTGCCTTTTTGGAGTATTAATTTATCATTAATGATGTAATTCTTCTTTATGTGGATACGGAAAACCGCTCATAATCCGGAAAGATTTTCCAGGTGAATAATCTTAACACAACCGAAGAGGTTTTGCATGAAAACAAAGAGGGAACTTCCACGTCGAACGTATCGCTATACCGACGCCGAATTGCTGCAAATTTCCGATAAGTTTATAAACAGCGCCAAAAGAGATATATCCGAATTCGAGAAATATGGTTACTCCGAAATTATTCTTTCCGAAATAATGGCCGAACGAGAGCTTTTTGCGAATATCGAAAGCGATACCGAAATGCTGGCCAATATAATTGATCTGAACGATGAGAAGGATAAATGCCGAAACAGGGTAATAGGTACAATAAAAACCATTCTCGTAAGGGTGGAGATAAAATCGGGGGAAGAGAGCAGTATTTACCGAAGGGCTTCGATAAGTAATATCTCGAAACTGACCGATGAGGAGTTGAGCAGAGAAACGGGGCGGATGATCAATTTGATAAAGCCAATAATGGCTGATTACGCGGATGTAGGATTGGATAATTCCATGATGAGAGACGCTACAGCGTGGAAGGGGAAACTTGAGCGTACAATGGAAAGTAAGGCGCAGGCGGAGAAGGACAGAGAGATTAAAACAATCGAAAGGATAGAGGAAGGGAACAAGCTTTATAAAATGATCTGCAAAGTTTCGGCGATTGGAAAAGATATCTGGTATACGAAGAGTGAGGCGAAGTATAACGATTATCTTCTTTGCGAGAAATAATTGGGTTTGAGTGGTCAGCTAAATGTTTGTGCAGTTTAGTGAGACTGGTTTAGTTCATGGGGTTATTTGAAAATATATGGAATATACCAATTGCCGGGAGTAATGGAAAAACTTAAAGAGAGATGGGAACAAATAGAAGAGTAGTATGTTAAAGGAGCATAGATTTAAGTGAATTATACTGCCTCATGTCATAATATCCCGTTCAAAGAGATTTGTTCGGGATATTTATTTTCTACTTTTTGAAAGAAAATCTTAATTCCGGTATAAAAGCGGGAAAAATATATTGACAATAAAATTACTGAATGTTAAATTAAGTTCATCTCCGGCTTCTTCTTCTCAATTACTAAATAATAATTAAAATTTGGAGTGGCTAACAGCTATGCCAGAAAAATTAATTGACAGAAAAACGGCTCGCATAATTTTGCGAAAATCATTAGCCCATATTACTGATGTTCCCGCTGAAGTTGACATCGAGGAGTTTTGTTTCGGGTTTTTCAACGACTATTATTATCCTTCCTTCATAACCGCCCTAAAACTAAACATCAAAACATTCGACCCGAAAAGGAGATTACTGATTGATCTGACACCGGAAGTAGCGCAAAAATGGGTTTTCGGTAAGGAGTGTGTCGATTATATGCTGGAAAATGTATATCCTCCTCCGTTCTGATCAATTTCTCAGATACCTAAATTGAGATTGTATTACAATAATGTAATTGTAAAAGTTCTATTTTTTATCTACATTAAACGACTTAATAATGCAGTAAAATAAAGAAAAAGAAGGGGTGAATAATGGAAATAGGTGGAAGAATGGATTGGCAAAGATTTGTTGACAGAACAATAAATGTTACAATGAAAGAGAACTACGGAGTAGTTTACGGACAGAAAAAAGAAGATCATCCTACTTTCTATGAAATTGTTTTTAAAAGCGGAAAACTTATCGACGCTTTCGAAGACGCCCTGTTGTTGGAAGCAGTTCGAGAGGGGAAAGTAGTAACTATTTATATTCCGTTGTCATCAATCAAATGTGTAGAGATATTTTAATAATTTTATGAAATATATATTCCTTCTCCTGGTTTTTGCTTGCTCGAATCTATTTAGTCAATATCAAATAAAGAGTTTCAAAACTTTCACCGAAGGGGATCCTACCTCTTTGCCGATTGTTGAGCTTGGTAAATATATTAATATTGAGTTTGATGTTGTATCGGATGAAAGTCCGTCTATGAATATAAAATTCTTTTTTTGCGATAAGAATTGGCGACCGGAAGAGAATCAGTTTTTGAAAAATCCGGTATATGATACAGAGTATAATATTTGGTTCGATAAAATTCCCGTAACGGCCGAAGGTGCCGATTATCATTATTCCGGAAGATTTCCGAATAACAATATTAAAATTCAATATCCCGGCAAATGGGGATATTATATTGTCGATTCAAATGATGATGAGCGCATATATGCCGAGGGAAGATTTATTGTTTACGAAAGTCTTATGCCGGTAAGATCCAAGCTAAATAAGATTCGATTGGAAGGAAGAACAATTTATCCGGCAAATTACGGTCAGGTCAATAAATTGCATGTAACATTTGACCTTCCCGATTCGTTACATAATAGTCAGCTTTCTCAAATTGAGGTAATAGAGAATCATAAACTCGATTACTCAATTGTGTTGGATCAAAACACCCGTGAAGATAACAGATATTTCGAATGGGATGCCCATAACAGATTTTCATTCGTGATAAAAGATCTTTTTCCCGGAAACGAATATCGCCAATGTAATCTGCGGAATAAGAATAAATACCAATTCCCTAAAACATTCGCTCAATTCGATGGAATAGAAACACCAAGATCCATGACCTATTTGAACGACAGAGATTTCAACGGTGGTTCGGTAATAGAGAATTACAATTACCCGAATTCCGAATATCTTGATGTGGAATTCAGGCTCAGCTTACCGGAGGATTTCTACGAAGAAGTATTTCTGGTAGGGGAGTTTACAGATTGGAATGTCTGGCCCGAATATAAGTTGGAAAAGAGAAAGGGATATTATTCTACGACAGTAGAACTAAAAAGAGGAATTTACGATTACCAATATGTAACAGGACGAACAGACGGCGACGAAGTTGCTGATATAGATTGGTTAAGAATAGAAGGGAATGATTGGAGAACGAGAAACGATTATTACATATTAGTTTTCTACAGAACGGAAGAGCTGGGGGGCTACGATAAAATAATCGGTTATTCAAAAATATCCGGCAGGTAAAAATGAAAAAACTAAAAATCGGTGTCATCGGTACAGGGCACCTTGGAAATCATCATACAAGATTATTAAAGAAGATTAAGAATTGTGAACTGGTAGGGATTTACGATCTCAACAGAGAGCATGCAGAAAAAATATCGAAAGATCATAAAGTCGCCATAGCAAATTCGCTTGACGATTTGTTGGATTCCGTAGACGCGGTTTCTATTGTTGCTACAACAAGCGCTCACTACGAATTGATAAAAGCGGCTTTCGCTAAGAATGTTCATGTATTCGTAGAAAAACCTATTACGGCCAAAATCAGTGAGGCCGAAGAGGTAGTAGCTTTGGCTGAAGAGAAAAATTTGAAATTGCAGGTGGGACATATAGAAAGATTCAATCCCGCACTTTTGGCCTTGGACAAATATGAGCTCAATCCTAAGTTTTTACAAATTGACAGATTGGCACAATTCAATCCACGCGGAACAGACGTGGCGGTTGTACACGATTTAATGATTCATGATATTGACATTATTCTGAGTCTTGTGAAAAGTGAAGTAAAAGAAGTAAGAGCAAGTGGTGTAGCTCTTGTTTCGGATAATATAGACATAGCCAACGCTCGTTTGGAATTTGAAAACGGGGCTGTGGCAAACGTAACAGCGAGCAGAATTTCTCAGAAAAAGATGAGAAAGATGCGCATGTTCCAGAAAGACACTTACTTATCGGTAGATTTCGATACCGGAGTATCGGAAGTATTCCGCCTGGTTGCTCCGGAAGATAAAAGTCTGGATCATTTCATCTCATTCGGTGAGATGGGAGTAGGTGAAAAGAAAAAGACAGTTGTTTACGAACAACCGGAACATGTGGAAGTAAATGCTCTCGAATACGAATTGCAATTATTTGTTGACGCGGTTGCGGAAGATAAAGAACCGCAAGTTCAAGGGAAAGACGGATTAAAGGCGCTAATAGTAGCCGATCAAATAATAAAAACAATAGAGGAGTCAAAACTGTCTTGAAAAAACTGATTGTGTCACTTTTATTTGTGATGCTATTTTTCCAAGGCTGTTCCGTCTATAAGTCTTTTGTTAATGTTTCCCGATTGAAGTTCAAGCTGGATTCTGTTGAGAACTTTACCGTTAATGGTATTTCTGTTGATGGGAAATCCAAACTGGCGGATTTCAGCACCGCGGACATTTTCAGATTGTCCACAATATTTACTAGCGGCGAGTTGCCCGTGAGGTTCAACATAAATGTAGCCGCTAAGAATCCCAATGACGGAAAAGGGGGGTATACCTCCACCGATGTAAAAATCAAAGCTTTTCCGTGGGAACTCTTTATTAATGGTAAGAAAACAATTTCCGGAGATATAGAAAGACCGGTCAATATTCCCGGAGTCGGCGAGGCAACAGTAATTCCATTGCAAATTGAGATGGATCTGTTGGAATTCTTCGGCGACGGTGGAATGAATGAAGTTATACAACTGGCTCTTAAGCTGGGAGGAAAGGAGAAATCCTCCTCACATATCGAGCTTTTTGTGAAGCCTGTTTTGGGGACTTCAATCGGTGATCTGAATTATCCGGAAAGAATTAAAATTGTCGATTACGAATTTCGTTAACTCTAATAAGGCTGTTGCTGATTAATAATCCCATAACCGGGGATTGGAATTAGGAATAATTCTTAAGGGTATTTTACGTTTTGGCTTTAGTATTTGTTGAAAGTCATCGGTGAAATGCGTTTATTTAGCGGCCTTAATTAACTGCTCAGGTCATATTCGGTATGAAATATATTTTCTCGGTTTTATTTTTTATTATCAATGTTGCAATCTTCGCTCAGAATGCCGATACACTAGGAATTTCGGGAGCTGTCGATTCGTTGGTTATTTCTCAGCCTGATTCCCTGGCGTTAAATGATTCTTCCAAAATTGAGAAGAAAACCGATATAGATGCAGTTGTATTTGCCAACGCTACCGACTCATTGAGTTTTGATGTAAAAAATAAAAAAATGGGACTATTCGGAAAGAGTGAAGTAAAGTACAAAAAGACCGAATTGAAAAGCGCAAATATTTATGTCGATTTCGATACGAACAATCTGGATGCTTTCGGAGTAAAGGATACAAGTGATTCTACAGGGAATAAGTTAATGGATACCCCTGTTCTTTCGGAAGCTGGCGAAAAGTACGAAGGTAAATCGATAAAATATAATTTCAAGAGCCAGCGTGGTTTTATCTCGATGGCAAAAAACAAAGCCGACGACAAAACTTACGGCGGGGATAAAGTCAAAAAAGTTGACAAAAGAACCTACTTCATCGAAGACGGGATGTTTACAACCTGTGATAGCGATACTCCCCATACACATTTCACCGCTACAAAAATGAAGGTAATTCAGAAGGATAAGATTATCGCTCGATGGGTTTTTATGTACATCGGTGGTGTTCCGTTCCCCATACCTTTACCTTTCGGTGTCTTTCCTAACGAATCGGGTAGAAGATCAGGTCTTATTATTCCGAGTTGGGGGCATTCCGGAATACAGGGTTGGTATTTTCGAAAAATGGGATATTATCTGGCTCTTAGTGATTACGTTGATGCTGCTTTTACAGGAGATTACTATCTACGAGGTGGATTTGCCACAAATGGCAGAATTCGTTATAAAAAAAGGTATGATTATTACGGAAATTTTAGTGGTGGATATTCAAATACATTTGTAGGTGAGAAAAATGATCTGGATAAAGAAAAAAATAAAAGTTGGAATCTTCTATTGAGTCATCACCAATCTTTTACGCCAACATTAAATTTGAATGTTAATTTGAATTTTACCAAAGGTGATTTTTATAGATATAATAGTTACGATATAAATAAGCAAGCTAATCAAAGTATTATCTCGAACGCTACTCTTAATAAGAATTGGGATGAATCAGGTAATAGTATGACAATAAACTATAACCGCAACCAGAATCTTGATTCCGGAGAAATTAGAGAAATTCTTCCGAAAGTAAGTTTTTCAATGTCCCGATTTTATCCTTTTAGAAGTAGCACATCATCCGGGAAAAAGAAGTGGTACGAAAATATAGGTGTGTCATATAATGGGGATCTGGAAAACCATAGAAATACGATTGACAATAGTTTGAAGATAAGGGGAGGTATTCAGCACAGATTGAGTTCGAATATTACCCAGAAGTTTGGATATTTTAACATTTCGCCGGGATTTTCTTATAATGAGAAATGGTATAACAAGCATATTACAAAAAAGTTTGAAATAGATGCTAACGGTGATACCGTCTTAACTCAAAAAGATGTGAAAGATATTGATTTTGTCAGAACTTTCGATTTTAATATTTCCGCGTCCACAAAAATATACGGAATGGCACAGCCGGGGATTTTGGGGATTTCCGCTTTCAGACATACTTTGAATCCAGTCTTAAGTTATAATTATCGGCCTGATTTTTCCGATAAAAAATGGGGATATTATGAAGAAGTTTACGATCCTAGAACAGGAAAAATGATAAAATATGATAAATATGGGGAGGAAGTTTTTTATGGAGTCTCCTCCGGTGAAAGCCAGAGTATTAGATTCTCATTGGGGAATATTTTCGAAATGAAAACAGCAAAAGATCCGACTGATACGACTTCGAAAGAGAAGAAAGTAAAGTTGCTCAATCTTAATCTAAGCAGTTCCTATAACTTCGCCGCGGATAGTATGAAACTTTCCGATTTGAATGTAACGTATCGAACGGAAATTGCCAATCTTGTAAACTTTAGCGGTACGTCCCGTTACTCTTTCTACGATCATAACGGAACAAGAGCTATTAATAAATATTTGATAAACGAAGGGAAAGGGTTACTTAGACTTGTTAATTTTAACATTTATCTTTCTACAACATTATCCGGAGACAAGATTACCGGAGAAAAGAGAAAGGGGGAAAAGGATGAAAATGAGAAGTTATTTAATCCCGAAGATGATCTCATTTCCGAGCATGAAATGGAATCTGCCGATTTTTCGATTCCATGGAGTTTATCATTGAATTATAACTATAATTATAATAAATCAAATCCGAGTAGACCGACAAAGAGTTCAAGTATCGGGCCTAATTTAAGTTTGAATCTGACAAAGAATTGGAAGATTATGCTACATGCTTCGTACGATTTGATCAGGAAAGAGCTTAATACTCCGCAGATACAAATATATAGAGATCTCCACTGTTGGGAGATGGATCTATCCTGGACACCGGTAGGAACATATCGCGGATTCAGATTTGAAATCAGAATGAAGGCTCCTGAGTTCAGAGATTTGAAGGTTGAGAAAGATAGACGTATTAGTGATAGATTTTAAAGAATGACATGGCTAGGCATTATATAATTGATGGTAATAATCTTATTGGTAAAGTAAAGCGCTTATGGAAGCTTCAGCAAAAAGATGGTCAAGCTTCCCGAGAACAGTTAGCGTTTATTTTGGATAGGCATTTCTCCGGAAAACCTGTATCCGTAACACTTCATTTTGATGGTTTCAAAGGTGAAGCTATCAAGACAAACAAACTTCGCATTGAATACTCTAATAACAAAACCGCCGATGAGGAAATTAAGAAGGAAATCGCACGTTGTGACAATCCGAAAATGGTAGGAGTAATCTCATCCGATCGGAATGTTATGGAATTCGCTCATGTTAACGCGTGTGAAGTAATCAAATGCGAGGATTTCGTAAGACAAATCAAATCAAAAAATAAAAAGGACGAAGAAGCAGAAAAAGTCAAATCAATTAGTAATGATGAGATGAAGCGCCTCTTCGGAGTGGAATAATGATTAAAAATCTATTCTTTCTTATCCTCACTTTTCTTTTATGTAATACTCTATTTGCCCGGGAGAATGATATGACGATGGCCGACTTAAAGCAAGCAATTCAAAACGAGCTGAACGCAGTAGAAGGTAAATTTGCTGTTGCCTTCAAAGAATTATATGGCGCCGAAGAAGCTTTAATGATTAATGAAGGAGAAAACTTCCACGCAGCCAGCACGATGAAGACTCCCGTTATGATAGGTATTTTCGATAAAGTAGAAAAAGGGAGTATCTCTTTAAGCGATTCAATATTTCTCAAAAACGAATTCAAATCGATAGTTGACGGTTCATTTTATTCAATGGACATTGGAAGAGACAGCGGAGATTCTCTTTACGAAAAACTAAATTCGAATGTTCCGATCCGTGAACTGGTGCATCAAATGATAACAGTCAGTAGCAATCTTGCCACAAATACACTGATTGAATTTGCCGACGCTGAAGAGATCATGAAAATAATGAGATCTATCGGAGCCAATGATATAAAGGTGCTTAGAGGCGTCGAAGATATGAAAGCTTTTGATAAAGGATTAAACAACACTACTACGGCAAAAGATTTGATGTTAGTGTTTGAAGCGATTGCAAAGAAAAAACTCCTATCGGAAAAGTCTCATGAAGAAATGATTTCTATTTTGCTCGATCAAGAACATAAAGATATTATTCCGGCAAAATTACCGGATGGAGTAAAAGTAGCAAATAAGACAGGCTCCATCTCCGGAGTCAGACACGATTCCGGAATAGTTTTTTTACCAGACGGATGCCAATATGTATTGGTGCTTTTGTCAAAAGAATTAAAAGATACTGCAAAGGGGAAAGAAGCCCTGGCTAGTGTTTCCAAAATGATATATGATTATGTAATTTCAAAAGGATAGAGAAATGAAGAGATTATTATTGTTGCTATATTTTGCTTTGCTGAATATCTCTTCGGCGCAAGATTATCAGCTTGTTGAGCAATATGAAATAGGACAGAGTTGTAAATATTACAAATACTTGGGAGAAGGACCTGTAAAAATAGATTTGGTTGAGGTTGATCTCACGGATAATAACATAAGAATTGAAACAGCTATTGCTAATGAATTGCTAAATAAAGGGCTGGAAAGAACTTCCGAATTGGTTAAAAGAAAGATGGCTGGCGGGGAATATGTTTTGGCCGCTGTCAACGGCGATTTCTTTGGGGATAAGCCTTTGCAAGCCCAGAACTCAATGGTTATCAAGGGAGAATACGCAAAGGGTGTTAGAAAGCAAAGAGGTATGTTTGGGATTTCAAAAGAGAATATACCTTTTATAGGGGAGTTACAATTTCATGGATTTCTAGTTTCCGGAAAAGATACGATAGAAATTGATGCACTCAACTCCAATAGCAAAGATTATTTAAATGTTGCTTATAATTATTTCTGGGATGGAGTTTTTTCTATTGATAATGAACATGCATTTGTAATTGTTCTGCCTAAATCTGAAGTCAAACCTAATACTTGGATAAAGGGAGAAATAAAAGGATTTCTGACGGAATATAACAAAATGTTTGCTGCGGATAACTTTCTAATATATTCAATTGAAAAGGATAAACTTCCTCTGTTACGCAAAGAGAACTCAAAAGAAGTAGAGCTATTTCTTGGGACAAAGACTTTTATTAAAGATATCCATACAATAATTGGCGGATTACCGACACTAGCAAAAAATGGAAAAAGACCGGAAAGTTTTCTCGGGAAAGAAGGTTTATCCGGTGAAGGATTTATAGCAAAAAATCCTCGTACAGTAATAGGATATAATAGAGAAAAAACTAAATTCTATATGGCAGCAATTGACGGAAGACAAAAAGATATTAGCATAGGAATGACTTTGTACGAACTTGCTGATTTTATGCTTTCAAAAGGTTGTTATGACGTTCTGAATTTAGATGGTGGAGGATCAACTATATTAACGATTAGAGATAGTATTGTAAACTCTCCGTCAGATAAAACAGGGGAAAGATCCGTAGGTAATTCGCTCATAATCACCTATTCCGACAAAACAAACAATTGTGTGAAGAATTTTTCTTTTGACGAGGAAGAAGTTGCTACCGATTCCAAGGGAAGAGCTGAAATAAAATATCACGCGCTTGATAAATGGGGATATCCGATTACCCTTTCCAAAGACAAAATAAAATGGTCATTTGAGGGAATATCCGGCGAAAATATCTCCGGTAATATTTGGAAATTCTCTAATGGTAAAAAGGGAATGATCATCGGAGAAGTAAATTCTATTCGAGATACAGTTTATGTAAATACTCAGAGCAATTAAGAATTGTTATAAAGTTTTAGAGCGCGGAAGGTTGATTCTGAATAAATGAGTATTAACACCGCGCTTTCCGTTTTTTATAATTCCTTTCGAAAATTCGATTACATCAATCAGACATTATAAAAAAACATTCAGCCATTCTCCTTGGAATTCATATCCCATTATCTTAACAAGAACACCTTCTATTTGCTTATAGATCCTATTTCGATTTGGTGAATGTTCATAGATAATAAAATGATGTTGTAATTGTTACAATATGCTGCCTCTCTGATACACTTTTACTCGAAATTCTATTTGGACGCAGATATACTCCTATTGGGTGTTTATTAGCTAAATAAATCAGAAAATTGAAAAATAGGAAGGAGTTGTTTTGGGAAAAACAATATCTGGAGGTTATTTTGCAAAACCCCAAAGAATTAAGAGAGATGTTAAGCTCCATCGTCAAATGGAATCATAATATGAAAATACGGATATATGAGAATCAGGATAAGTTGATTAAGGAATTTGCTGAATATTTAATAAATTTCGTAAAGATTAATTATATTGGGAAGAAACTTAATATTGCTTTATCAAAAGGAAATACTCCGTAGAAATTATTTCGATTTTTGGCCAATAATTATAGCGATCATAATTATTGTACAAAAGCACCAAGTCTAGGGGAATG
Organism: uncultured Ignavibacteriales bacterium; assembly: GCA_942492055.1. Classification (GTDB taxonomy): domain Bacteria; phylum Bacteroidota; class Ignavibacteria; order Ignavibacteriales; family Melioribacteraceae; genus CALODP01. The sequence continues at coordinate 770,874 of CALODP010000015.1, forward strand.
AGCGATCCGTTCCTCTGAATGCGGTAGAAAATAATTTCGGAAATGATACTAAGTTTCTTTTGAGATGTAATCGGTTTTCCTAAGGAGAATATCTTTAGGATAAAAGGGGAAAACAATCCGAAGGAAGAGGCTGAAAGCTATTCCGCTAAGATTGTTGAGAAGATCAGGTCGAAGAATAATTTACCACGATTTGATTTGATTATTCTAGGGATTGGTGACGATGGGCATACAGCCTCCATTTTCCCGGATCAAATGGAATTGTTAAGCTCCAAAGATATTTGCGGAGTTGCAAAGCATCCTGTTACCGGCCAATCCAGAATTTCTCTGACCGGACTTGTGTTAAACAATTCGGAGAGTATTTCATTTCTCGTTTCCGGAAAATCGAAAGCTAAAGTTGTAAAAGCAATATTGAAAAAGGAAAAAATCGCGAAAAATTATCCTGTGGCTTAAGGAAATCAACCGAAGGTGAAACGATTTGGTTTTTGGATAGGAAAGCCGTGGCGGAGATAACAGAGCGATAGATTCTACTCGGTGAAAATTATTAGGTGAATTTATTTTGGAAACTCGTTTGAGGTTAACATGGAATTAATGAAAAACAATGAGACATTTTCCATAAGATTAGGAAATCATGTGGAAAGTGTCGAAGAGGCTATAAAGAAAGCCTGTGAGGAGAAAGTAGTTGCAAGGGTATGGAATAAAGATCATACTCTATGGAGCGAAAATCCGGATGAAATAACAAATCGATTGGGCTGGTTAGATAGTCCCGCCGAAATGGTAAACGCTATTGAGGAAATAAACTCCGTTGTAAATGAATTACGTTCGGAAGGCTTTACAAATGCTTTACTATTAGGGATGGGAGGATCCAGTTTGGCTCCGGAAGTTTTCAGAAAAACATTTGGAGTCAGAGAAGGATATATAGATGTAGCAATTTTGGATAGTACAAATCCTGCCGCTGTAAAAAAATATTCCGATTCTCTTGATCTAGAAAAAACCGTTTTTATCGTCTCTACAAAGTCGGGAGGAACCGTAGAAACAATTTCTTTTATGAAATATTTCTACAATCTTACATATAAAGCTTTAGGAAAAGAAAAGGTAGGAAAACATTTTATTGCGATAACAGATCCCGGCAGCGGACTTCAAAAGATGGCCGAAGATCTTTCTTTCAGGAAAATATTCGTTAATAATCCGGATATAGGGGGAAGATTTTCAAGCTTATCCTATTTTGGTCTTGTTCCAGCCGCAATGATCGGTTTGAGTCTCGACGCGATTATCGCGAGAGCGGATAGAATGATGAAATCGTCCAAACTGGGAACGCTCGAAGATATCAGCGCTAATTCCTCCGCGATCCTCGGTATAATTCTCGGAATTTTGGGAGAAGAGGGGAAAGATAAAATAACCTACGTAGCTTCCAAACAACTATCATTTTTTATCCCTTGGATCGAACAATTAATTGCGGAGAGTACGGGAAAAGTAGGAAAAGGACTTTTGCCTATAGAAGGAGAAGAAATTTTGGAATTCTCCGATTATTCCGAAGATAGATTGTTCGTTTATATGCATTTGAAGAATGATGACCCCTATTCCGATAAAATGAAAGAATTTGCCGAAGAAGGTTTCCCTGTTATTACGATTTCTTTGGATGATCTCTACGAAATCGGGGCAGAGTATTTCAGATGGGAATTTGCCACCGCAATCGCTTCATGGGTGATGAAAATTCATCCTTTCGATCAGCCAAATGTGGAATCGGCAAAGATAGAAGCAAGGGCAATGATGGCAAAGTATACTGAAACCGGAAAGCTTCCTAAGCTTACTCCGACTTTTGCGGAACAAGGAATTGAATACTATTCCGATATAAAAGCTGATTCGGTAGACCAATTAATGGAAAAATTCTTCGAAAAAATCAGACCGGGAGATGAAAACGGTAAAGGGCGCAGTTATATTTCCGTGCAAGCGTATCTCCTCGATTCCGTAAAAAACGAAGAGGCATTGAAAGAATTGCGCTTGAGAATCCAGCAAAAATTCGGATGCGCTACAACTTTAGGATTTGGGCCGAGATTTCTTCATTCGACAGGACAACTCCATAAAGGGGACGCGGGAAATGGTCTCTTTATTCAAATAACTTCCAAACACGCAAACGATTTGAATGTACCGGAGGAACCGGTAAGTGATTGCTCGGCCTATTCTTTCGGAACATTAGTAGACGCGCAGGCCTTGGGAGATCGCCAGGCATTATTAAATAATAATAGAAATCTGATTCGAATTACTCTTTCGGAAAACAATGCCGAAGATATTTCGAAAATCATAGAATTGATCTGATTTTAAGTATCAACGAGGCTTTGTGAGATTACCCTTACGAAGCCTCTGTATTTTTTCTCTTTTCTTATTTCCTCACTTTTCCAATCTTAAAATCTTACCTTGTTTCTGATAAATGACCATATTTGTGAAAAATAATCATTAGTATTTCTGCACTATTGTAATAATACTAATATGTAATTATTTACCCTTTAGAAAATATTCTTTAGATTTGGGCATCATTTTACGGAATTATTAAATATGAAATATGCTGAAATCTCGAAAATAGCCTTTACCTCACTAATTTCTAATAAACTCAGATCATCTTTGACGATACTCGGTATTGTTGTGGGAATCTTTTCGATTATCACAATAAGCACGGTTATTTCCATGGTGCAATCGAGCATTGAATCAGGGACTTCTTTCTTGGGGCAAAACACGTTTCAAGTACAAAAATGGCCGGCAGTTAGAACCGGAGGGAGCGGAGATTGGAAAAAATACAGAAACCGCAAAAACATTGAGCTTGATGAGTTTTATGAGTTGAAAGAGAAATTAACCGACTCGAAATCTCTGGCGGCTACCGTAGGGAAATGGGGAGTAGTCTTAAAAAACGGAAGCGAAAAAACAAATCCCAACGTTTCCATAGAGGGAGTTACACCGGAAGCATTTGTAACACACGACTGGAATGTTACTAGCGGACGGGCCTTTAATTACAATGAACTCCAAAGAGGAGAAAATATAATTGTTTTGGGGGCGGATGTAGCGAGAAAATTATTTAAGTACGAAAATCCTGTGGATAGAGAAATTAGTCTCGATGGGCGTAAACTAAGAGTAATAGGAGTACTTGAAGATAAAGGGGAAGTATTCGGGCAATCAACCGGTAATTTCGCCATAATTCCTATCTCAACTTTCAAAAGCTACTACGGACTTCGCCGAAGAAGCATAAGCATTTCGGTGATGGCATTTGGTCGTGGAGATTACAACGATCTAATGGTAAAAGCCGAAGGAGCCTTAAGAACAATCAGAAAAGTTCCTGCCGGAGATGATAACGATTTTGAGATAATATCCAACGAATCAATTCTCGGACAAATAAATAACATTACCGCAAGTTTCAGAATAGGGGCGTTTGCCATTGCCGCTATCGCTTTGTTTGCCGCGGGAGTGGGAATTATGAATATTATGTTGGTTTCAGTTACGGAGAGAACAAAGGAAATAGGAGTGCGAAAAGCAATCGGGGCGAAGCGAAGAAACATTCTGGTCCAGTTTATTGTTGAGGCAGTTACTCTATGTCTGGTGGGAGGCCTGATCGGGATAATATTCGGGGTGATTACCGGAAATATTGTCGGATTGCTGATGAAAGCACAGATTACTATCCCGATCGGATGGATTACAGTAGGAATGTTGCTTTGTGTGGGAATAGGAGTTTTATTCGGCACATACCCTGCATATAAAGCCGCAAACCTCGATCCTATAGAAGCGCTGAGATTCGAGTAATATGTTTTCTTGATATTTATATTAGCCTTGCGATAATTTCGATCTCGGTTTAGATTTATTTTTTATCTTTATTGTAGCTGGAAATTATCGCGGGGATTTCCGAAAGACAATTCCTTATTCCAAATTAAAATTACTTCTACTGAGTGTTCGCGTAAGTGAAAAAATTATCTTTATCCATAGCGTTGTTTCTAATTATTCTCCCAAGTCTTGTAAGCTTTGCGCAAGATCCTTTTTTTTCTATTACGCGTGTAGATACTTTCGTTATTAATCTTGAGAATCATTACGAGCTGAAAGCTATATCAGTTATTCCACTTAGCGAAAAAATCAGATTGATGAACAGAGTCCTCCCCCGATCCGAATATAAGATCGATTATACGCAAAATTCTTTCTCTCTTTCCGATTCCCTGAAATATTCCATATTCGATACCCTGTATGTATCATATCGCTCTCCAATGATCGATTTGAATAAGGAATATTTCCGCAGGAAGCTGGTTGTTAAATTCGACGAAACAATGAAAGATTCGATAATGCTTTTGAAAACCGAAACATCCTCTTTTAGCACGGAATCGATTTTCGGAAGGGATATTCAAAAGAGCGGCGCGATAATCAGAGGATTTACGGTAGGGACAAATAAAGATTTTTCTCTTAACAGCGGATTGCGCCTATCCCTTTCGGGGAAATTATCAGACGATATAGAAATCGTGGCTGCGTTAACAGATGAAAATACTCCTATTCAGCCGGAAGGGAACACGGAAACTTTGGATGAACTGGATAAAGTTTTTATTCAGGTAAAACACCCTAACGCGACCGGTACATTCGGAGATTATGATCTTAGAGAATCAATAGGGGAATTCGGAAAGATAAATAGAAAACTACAAGGGCTAAAAGCGGAAGCCCGATACGGAAACTACGAAACCACCGTAGCAATCGCCTCTTCTCGAGGAGAATACAATTCAATGGAATTTAGCGGAACGGACGGTAATCAAGGTCCGTATAGACTAACCGGAAAGAACAATGAACGGGAAATCATTGTGATTGCCGGTAGCGAAAAAGTATTTATTGACGGGTTGCAATTAAAAAGGGGAGAGGATAACGATTATACGATTGAATACTCAACCGGTGAAATAACTTTCACTCCTAAGAAATTGATAACATCGGCAAGCAGAATCACTGTGGATTTCGAATATACGGTACAACAATATCAAAGAAACATTTTCGGAGCCAATTTCAAATCGAAGTTCTTTGACGATCGATTAGGGATAAAATTGAATTTCTTTCAAGAGGCAGACGATAAAGATAATACTCTCGAGATGTCTTTGTCCGATCAGGATAAAGAAACACTCGCGCAAGCCGGAGACGACCGAAACAAGAGCCTAATATCGGGAGTAACTTTGGCCAGAATAGATTCAACCGGAAAACGAAACGGATCTTACTCAAAGATCGATACAACTGTCAATGGTGAGGAATATTCCTATTACAGATATGAGCCTAATGAAGAATCTGCCATATACTACGTAACATTTTCATACGTGGGGGAAGGGAAAGGAGATTATCGGAAAGAGAGTTTGGGTAATTATAAATTTACAGGGATAGGGCAAGGGAACTATCTTCCCGTAAGGTATCTTCCGATGCCGGAAATTAAGCAAATAGGAAACATAGTTATTAATGCCGAGCCTTGGAAAAATTTGAGACTGGGATTTGAATTTGCCGGGAGTAGCTGGGATAAAAACCGATTTTCCGACGTTGATGATAAAGATAATTTCGGTCATGCTCGCAATATTACTCTTAACTATCAAACCGATAATCTGAAAGTAGGATCTTCCGATTTGGGTAAGTTTGGTTTCTCTTTGCGCGATAGATTTGTCGATAGGAGATTTACAAGTCTCGACCGCTTCAATCAGGTAGAATTTAACAGGGATTACAATATTTCCGAGCAGATAAACGCCGATGAAGTTTTAAGAGAAGCAGGAATTAATTATCAGCCGGTTGAAGAATTAAATGTGAGTTTCGATTACGGATTACTGGAAAAGGGGAATAAACTAAAATCGAACAGATATATCGGGAAAACAGATTACAACGGAAAATATTACGGCGGTAATTATCAAATAGATTACGTAGATACCAAAAGTGGAAATCTGAAGAGTAATTGGGCTAAGCATAACGGCGGAGTATTCGTGCAATATTCTCTATTTAAGCCGGGAGTTAACTTTATCTATGAAAAGAAAAAAGATTACCGCATGGGAAAAGATTCCCTCTTAAACGGTAGCCATGAATACAAAGAGATTATTCCTTTTCTGGAATTGGTAAATATAAAAGGATTAACTCTCGGAGGAAGATATTCCTACCGCGAAGAGGCATTTCCGGTAATGGGAGAATTGGAAAAAGAATCGGAAGCGAGATCGCAAAGTTTGGAGGGAGAATATCGTCCTTCTTCGCAACTTTCCACGGCAATGAGTTTTACCTACAGAGAAAAAGAATATACAAAGATCTTTAAGGAACAAGGGCGCCTCGATAACGAAACCTATCTTATACGCTCGCAAACAAGATTCAATCTTTGGGATCGTTTTCTTACGAGTGATATTTTTTACGAAGCTGCTACGGAAAAAACCGCGAGACTCGAAAGAATTTTCGTTCGTGTTCAACAAGGGCGGGGTAATTATATTTATCTCGGTGATCTTAATAATAACGGTATCGCCGACGAAGAGGAATTCGAGCCGACAATCTTCGAAGGAGATTACATTCTAAGGACATTGCCGACGGATGAATTATTTCCGGTAATAGATCTTAAAGCAAGCACTCGTTGGAAACTCGATTTCGCCAAAGTTTTCAAAGGATATTCCTTTACTCAAAAACTTCTGCAAAAAATATCTACCGAAACTTTACTTCGTGTTGAGGAGAATACAAAGGATGAAAATCTGCTTGATATTCTTATGCTCGATTTCAATAAATATCTCAATCCGGAAAATACTATGAGAGGATCTAATCTTATTCAGCAAGATCTTTTCTACAATAAGAACAAAAGGGATTTTTCTCTAAGATTCAGATATATTCAGCGGAATAATCTTAATCAGTTCAGCGGAGGAACGGAAAAAGGATATTTCAGAGAAAGAGGAGCCAGGGTAAGATTCGCGTTGGGAAGGGAAGTTGCCAATCAAACGGAGTTCATTAATCAAACAGATAATGTAACATCCAAGAACGCTACAAATCGAGCAAGAGAAGTTTTGTCCAATGAAATCTCAACCGATTTTTCATATCGTCCGGTTAATAATGTAGAATTCGGATTTACTATTAAATCCGCCTCAATTGAGGATAAACTACCGGAAGAACCTACAATCATAGATAGAAATTCGCAACAATTGCGATTTACTCTTTCCTTTGCCGGAAGAGGACGTTTGAGAATAGAAGGGGAAAGAAACGAACTTGTCTCCTCCGGAGGAGATAATTCAATTCCATTCGAGATAACACGCGGAGATGTTATCGGAAAGAATTATATCTGGAGATTAAATTTCGATTACAAAATTTCCGGAAATCTGCAGACTACTGTCGGATATAACGGCAGAAAACAAGGGCACGGAAAGATTGTTCATCTGATGCGTGCCGAAGCCAGAGCGTTTTTCTAAGGAGGTATTATGAAAGTAAAATCCAATCTGATTGAAGCCCACATCATTGCCAAAACCGTAGAAGGAATCCGTTTTCTCCTCCTTAAGAGAAGTAAATATGAAATTTATCCGGATGTATGGCAAATGGTTACGGGGACCGTAAAAGAGAATGAAAAAGGATATGAGGCGGCAATAAGGGAGATAAAGGAAGAAACAGGATTGAACCCGGAAAGAATGTGGGTAGTACCTAATGTAAACTCATTTTATAATCCTTCGGATGATTCCGTTTGCCTCGTTCCGGTATTTGTCGCAATGGTTTCGGGAAATGAAAATGTGAAAATTTCCGAGGAGCATTCCGATTATAAATGGGTAGATGAGGAAGAAGCGAAAAAATTATTGGCGTGGCGGGGACAAAGAAAATCGGTGGAAACAATAAGAGAATATTTTACCGAGGGGAACAGTTTCCTTAAATTTGTACAATTAGAAATTTCTAAGGAAAGATAATTTTCTTAAATTTGCGGTTGGGTCTATTATAGAAAAATAATAACGGAGATAAAAATTGAGTTTATTGGTAGTTGGTTCGGTTGCTTTGGATAGTATAGAAACTTCTGTGGGAAAAGTTGATGACGCTTTAGGCGGTTCGGCAACTTATATATCCCTGGCATCAAGTTATTTTACAAGCCCAATTAATCTGGTTGGCGTTGTGGGGGATGATTTCGGTAAAGAGCATATAAAGATGCTCGAAGAACACAAAATCAACCTGGACGGCCTTCAAGTAATAGAAGGTGGAAAAACATTCCGATGGGGTGGAAAATACCATACGGATATGAACGAAAGAGATACTCTTTTCACGGAACTGGGAGTATTCGAAAATTTTAATCCGATTATTCCCGAAAAATGGAGAGAGAGCGAATTTGTAATGTTAGGTAATATAATGCCTGCTTTGCAAACAAACGTCCTCGATCAAATGAAAAAGAAACCGTTTGTTGTCTGCGATACAATGAACTTATGGATAGATATAGCAAAAGAAGATCTTCTCGAAGTTATTAAGAGAGTAAGTGTTTTGATTATTAACGATTCCGAAGCGAAAATGATAGCGAACGAATCGAACGTAATTAAAGCGGCTAAGATAATAAAGGAAATGGGTCCCGAATATTTGATAATCAAAAAAGGGGAACACGGAGCCCTTCTGTTCGGAGAAGGAAAAATATTTTCCGCTCCTGCTTATCCTATTGAGTCCTTATTCGATCCTACGGGAGCCGGAGATACATTTGCCGGTGGATTTATCGGATATCTTCACAAAACCAACGATACAAGCTTCGAAAATATGAAGAGAGCCGTAATCTACGGTAGCGCGGCCGCTTCTTTCTGTTGCGAGAAATTTAGTACACAAGGTTTGGAAGGAAAATCGGAAGAGGAAATTCATTCCAGATTCCTCGAATTTTTGGAATTATCACGAGTTCAAGATGACAAATAGTTTCAAATGTATCGAATTCAAGGATGATGCCCTCATCCTTATCGATCAGACCAAATTGCCTCTGGAAGAGGTTTATATTAAATCGGATGATTACGAAAGAATCGCTCTTTCCATAGAACGTCTGGAAGTGCGCGGAGCTCCGGCAATTGGAGTCTCGGCAGCTTATGCCCTTGCTTTGGCTATGAAAGGGGTAAATGAACGGAAAGAAGAAGTCTTTAAGAAAGCGTTCGATCGATTGGCGGCTACACGTCCGACTGCCGTAAATCTTTTCTGGGCATTGGAAGAGATGAAGCAGACATACGAGGTTAATTCCGATAAGGAGAATATCTACGAAATACTCCTCGAAAAAGCTAAGGAAATTCATCGGGATGATATTAAGAAATGCGATAACATAGCTAAGAACGGAATGGAAATTTTTCCGGAAAACGCGAACGTATTAACACATTGTAATACGGGACAACTGGCAACAGGTGGCGGGGGAACCGCTTTCTATGTAATACAAAAAGGATTTGAGGCAGGAAAGGTGAAATATGTCTATTCCGACGAAACCCGTCCTCTTTTGCAAGGAAGCCGGCTAACCGCGTTCGAACTTGATAAAGCAGGAATTCCTTTCTCTATGATTACCGATTCTACCGCTGCTTTCGCGATGAAGCAAGGAAAGATCGATTTGGTAATTACTGGGGCGGATAGAATTGCCGCGAACGGAGATACTGCCAATAAGATCGGGACATATAATGTGGCTGTTTTATGTAAGCATCATAATATTCCTTTTTACATAGCGGCTCCTACAAGCACAATTGATAAATCTATTCCGGACGGATCTCACATAAAAATAGAGGAACGGGGAAAAGAAGAAATATCTCGTATCAAAGATGTAAGAGTAACCAGAGAAGAATATAATGTATATTCTCCCGCCTTCGACGTTACTCCGAACGAATTGATTGCCGGAATTATAACAGAGGAAAAATTACATAAACCACCTTATCGGTTTTAATGGCTGAGATAAAAAAAACTAGGGGACTGGTACTAAGAAAGCTCAATTATAGTAATACCAGTAAGATTGTTACAATCTTTACGGAAGATTACGGAAAGATGGCTTTCTTTGTTAAAGGGGGCCGAAGCTCCAAATCCAAAACCGGGAACCTTGTAGATGTTTTAAATATGATCGAAGTGGTCTTCTATCAAAAAGAAGGCCGCGACGTTCAACAACTTTCCCAGGCTTCTCTGATTGCTCACTTTCCGATGATAAAGGAAGACCTGGAGAAGATAAAATATTCCTCGGCGATTATTGAGCTCCTTAACAAGCTTATGCTCGAAAACGAAGCGAATCATCGTCTTTTCAGAGGAGTAGAAAGAATACTCACCCTGATTAATAAAGGGGAGAACCAACCTAAATATCTGTTCGCCAAATTCTTTATATTTCTTCTCGAAGAACTCGGTTATGCCATTCAAAATGAAAAATGCGCCGATTGTCATAAAGAGCTGATTCCCGGCAGAAGAACCTTCTATAATTACGAAAGAGGATTCGTTTGTGAGGAATGCGCTCCCGACACAATTATATCTTTTGAATTTTCGGCGGAACTTTTCAAACTTCTCTCTTGTCTAAGCAACAAAAATAACAACATTAGTTATAACGACGGCGATTTGGAACAAATAATAAAATTTCTCGAGAAATATTTAACATGGCACGTCGAAGACTTTAAGTCTATAAACTCATTAAAAATGTTATAAGCTATCAAAACTAGAGGAATAAAATGAAAAGCAAAAATTTCTTCGGAATGGTTGCTCTATTAATTATAGGAGCGGTTTTTGGAGCTGTATTGGTTTCAGGCTACGGATATGACAGACCTGCTTTGGCGGAAGTGCAAATAGGAAATATAAATCCTCCTATTACCGCGGTAAGCCCGGAAGCTCAGGCATTTAACGACGCATTTGTAAATGTAGCTGAAAAAGTTACTCCATCTATCGTTCAGATTACAGTAATAAGCAAAGTAAAAAATAAAGCTCACGATGCTTTCCGTTTCTTCTTCGATATTCCCGAAGAGCAAGAAACTATGGGTGGAGGAAGCGGAGTTTTAATTTCGAAGGACGGATATATTTTAACGAATAATCACGTTGTAGAAAACGCCACAAGTGTATCTGTTACATTAAAAGATAACAGAAAGTATGATGCCGAGGTAGTAGGAACAGATCCTTTAACCGATTTGGCAGTAATAAAAGTAGAAGGAAAAGATCTTCCCGCGGCTCATATGGGGAATTCAGACGAGCTGAAAGTAGGAACATGGGTAATGGCAATCGGTAATCCGCTCGCTTTAACCTCTACTGTTACCGCTGGGATTGTTTCGGCAATAGGAAGAAGCATAAATATTATAAAAAATAGTAGTGGTATAGAAAACTTTATTCAAACGGACGCGGCAATAAATCCGGGAAATAGTGGCGGCGCGTTGGTCGATTTGAACGGCTCAGTAATTGGAATAAACACAGCGATAGCCACAAACGGAATGTCGGGGAGTTATATCGGCTATGGTTTCGCGATTCCGGTAAATATGGCCAGAAGAGTAGCCGAAGATCTTATTGCCAACGGAAAGGTAAACAGAGGTTATATAGGTGTAATGATTCAGCCTGTTGACGATAATATGGCAAAAGCCGTCGGATTGGATAAACCGACAGGCGTATTGATTCAGGATATTACAAAAGATGGTTCCGCTTCAGAAGAAGATATTCAACCGGGTGATATCATCCTTAAAGTTGATAAAAAAACTGTAAACAAACCGAACGAATTGCAAAGCTATGTGGCTTCGAAAAGAGCCGGTGATAAAATTACACTTACTCTCTATAGAGACGGGGATACGATAAAGAGAACAGTTGAGCTTAAAGCCAGAGAAGATGACGAAATTGAAATAGCGGACAGAAAAGCCAAGGTACGTAAGAACGAAAAAGGTGAAATTGTAGAGATGCATTTCGATAAAGTCGGGATGAGTGTAAAAAACATGACAGATAAGCAATTGAAAAGCTATGAAATAGAAAACGGTATTCTAATTACCGATGTAAAAAGATTCGGAAAAGCTTTTCAACAAGGTTTGCAACATGGAGATATTATTATCGAAGCAGATAGAAAAGAGATTGAGGAAGTTTCCGATTTCGAAAATATTCTCGAAAGCAAAAGAGGAGAGGCTATTCTCCTTAAAATTCTGGATGGAAGAAAAAGAACACGATTCGTAGGATTGGAAATTCCGAAAGAATAAAATTTCCAGGATTATTAGAAAAAGCGCCCTATTGTCGGGCGCTTTTTTTATATTTGCGTTATTATTTTCCAATTAAAATTATGATGTTATGATTAGGTTTCTTACTGCAGGGGAATCGCATGGAAAAGGATTAACTTCCATAGTAGAGGGATTCCCATCCAATATTCCGATTGATTCCGATTATATTGCTTTTCATCTGGCTAGGCGCCAAATGGGCTACGGTCGTGGCGGAAGAATGAAAATAGAGAAAGATCGTGCGGAAATTACAGCCGGTGTTCGTTTTAAGAAAACTTTGGCTTCTCCGATTGCTCTATATATTAAAAATAACGATTGGGAAAACTGGATTGAAAAAATGGATCCTGACGGTATTCCTTCTTCCGATTCGGAGAAGATTACTCTACCGAGACCAGGACACGCCGATTTGGTGGGTGTAACGAAATATAATTTCTCCGATATCCGTAATTCCATCGAAAGATCTAGCGCAAGAGAAACAGCCGCCAGAGTAGCAGCATGTTCCGTAGCAAGACGCTTTTTAGAGGAATTCGGTATAAAAGTAGGAAGCTTTGTCGAAAGTATAGGAGGAATATTCCCCGAACAAAATTTCGGAGAGGTACTTCTCAACAATCAGATAGATGAGAATTTTGACGCATGGCTATTGGCGGAAAGAGCAGATAAAAGCCAGGTGCGTGTATTGGAAGAAGCTCAGGAAGAAAGAATTATAGAAAAGGTAAAAGAAGCCAAGAAAAGAGGGGATACTCTCGGTGGAACGTTTTATACCGTAGCAACCGGAGTGCCTGTCGGTTTGGGAAGCTTTATCCATTATGATACCAAATTAAGTACCGATATAGCCTCGGCTATTATGTCGATCAACGCGATGAAAGGGATCGAAATCGGAAGCGGATTCGACGCTGCGGATGTTTTCGGATCGGAATCTCACGATGTAATAATCAAGAGAGGAGAGGAAATAACCCGTGAAACTAATCGCGCCGGCGGAATCGAGGGAGGAATGTCCACAGGTTTGCCGATAATCGTAAGAGGAGCCATGAAGCCGATAGCTACTCTGATGTCTCCGATAAGAGCCGTAGATCTTGAGACTATGGAAAATGCCGAATCGAGAAAAGAAAGAAGCGATTTTATGGCGGTACCGGCATGCGCAGTTATTGCGGAGTCTATGTTGGCCTGGGTATTGGCCGATTTTATGATTAAGAAGTTCGGAGGGGACTCGCTCGAAGAAACCAAAGATAATTACAACAATTATCTGGCAAAAGTAAACGATAGATTGGTTAATAACTTTAAGAAAGAAAAATAGATGCTGAAACTGCAAATATTCGTTTTTAATCCCTTCTCCGAAAACACCTATCTGTTATGGGACGAAGCTTCGGGAGATGGGGCGGTAATAGATCCGGGATGTTCAATTGAGGCGGAAGAAAAACAATTGGCCGATTTTATTGAGGATAAAGGTATTAAGTTGAAATATCTTCTAAATACTCATTGCCATATAGATCATATCTTCGGAAATCCTTTTATTAAGGATAATTATTCCGTTGAATTCGTTATTCCCGAAAAAGATGAGTTTCTTTTCGAATTGGCGCAAGAACAGGCTAATATGTTCGGAGTGAATCTCAATCCGATGCCAAAACCGGATTCCTATTTTTCAGAAGATAGAAAACTCTTTTTGGGGAAAGAAGAACTCAGTTTTCTTTTTACCCCCGGACATACTCCCGGTGAATATTCTATCTATGATAAGAATGGGAAAAGATGTTTTACCGGCGATGTTCTTTTTCTGGAAGGAGTAGGAAGAACGGATTTATGGGGAGGGGACTATAACACCCTGATGAATTCCATTAAAACAAAATTGTTTGCTTTACCCGGAGAAGTAACAGTTTATCCGGGACACGGACCTGAAAGCTCCATTAATTACGAAATTAAAAATAATCCTTATATGCGGGAAGCTTAACTATTGCGTAAGTATCTCGCTTTGAATATATTGCCTGAAATAGTTCATTTCCTGCTAATAATTTGCTGATAAGAATATGAATCTATCGAAAATAAAAAAACAAAGCTCTGTTTTAGTTTCCTTACTATTTGTTTATATAATCCTTTTTGAGTTTATATTACCCGTAAATAAGATTCTTCCTAAGCCGTCACTCTTATGGGAGTCTTTCGGAGCGCTATGGGAAAATTATAATTTCTTAAATGCCATGATGATCTCAACATCTGTGATTTACGGAGCCATTATTTTGGGATATGTAATAATTTCTCTTGTCCCCGGAGTTTTGGCCGGATTATTCGACAAATATAACGGATTGATAAACGGACTTTCTCTGTTCCGGTTTTTTCCCGCTTTTTTCTACGCAATTTTGTTTGCGTACTGGTTTCCCGACTCAATCGGCGCGGAGTTTATATTCGCGTTGTCAGGCTCTCTCTTTTTTATGGGACTAGCCTATGGGAACGGGATGAAAAATATAAAGGAAGAATATCTTCTGGCGGCAAAATCTCTCAATGCAACCGATGATGAGATTTATAAAGGAATCGTTTGGAAATCATGCCAGCCTGAAATCTTCAATGCTTTACCTAAAGTTCATTATTACGTTTGGGGAATGGTAATGGTTTTCGAATACGTAGCAAATTACGCGGGATTCGGCAGTGTTTACAATTCGATCCTTTCTTATCACGATTTTTCCGCTTTATTCGCTGTAGCTATCATTATCAGCCTGTTAATCTGGATAGGAAATATGTTGATAGGATTCGCGGCCAAACAAATTATATATTGGGAGGCTTAAGATGAAAAAGAATTTAACTCTCCAATTTATAGGGAAAGAGTATAAAGATGAATACGGGTATAATTCCGTACCTATAGATAATATATCACTCTCTGTTCCCGATAATAAGATAACGGGAATTTTCGGTAACAGAAAAAGCGGAAAAACAACTCTGATGAAAATTATGGCCGGTCTCGAAGAGATTTCCTTCGGTGGGTTCGATAATTCATTTGAGAAAATTGTTTATATTCCGGAAAATCCCTCTTCGTTTCCCTGGATGAATGTTTTCGATAATGTAACGTACCTTTTGAAAGGATACGGCAGGGAAGAGATAGAAGAGATAATAAAATATGTAGGGCTCGAAGGATACGAAGAACATTTCCCTAATAATAACAGTTTGGGTTTTCGTTTAAGAATAACCTTGGCCAGAGCTCTGGCTCACGGAGCTGATCTGATTTTAATCGACAATTCATTATCATTAATGGATTCGATTACCAAGATGGAGATTTTGCGACTAATAAGAAAAATAAACGAGGAGAAAGAGATAGCTATCTGTTATTCCTCTTCCATGTTTTTCGATACTGTCGCTTTATCCGATAAATTATATATTCTCGGTGATAATTCTGCGGGTATATCGGAAGAAATAGAGATAGAGCTTCCTAAGGAAAGGGAGGAACTTTTCGATTCCGTAGAGAAAATCAATTCGGAAATTGCGAGACTTGATTCGGTAATTATTGATAAACTCAAATTCGGGGCTTTTCAATTTTCATGATTTCCTTTAATAGATGTTATTTCCTTTATCTGTAGAGTAAATGCGGGTCTTCTTTTATTAGCTTACTTTACCCCATAAAGCAAATATATATTTATTATTTTGATTTCTCTTGCAAAACCTATAAAATTATTCCCGCGATTTTTTGTTATTTTCTTATACGGGGTATTATGAAAAAAATTTTAGTAATAGCGGTAATGCTGCTATCATCTCAATTATTTGCTCAATCCGATTTCTATGATGGAACCGAAGGGTTATCCGGAGCGAAATTAAAAAGCAAACTTCACCATCTTTTGCAAAATCATAAAAGATTTTCCTATAGCCAGATATGGGATATTCTAAAAGAGACAGATCAGGATACAACCGACGAAAAGAATGTTATTCTTATTCATACCGGCTGGAAACAGAACGGACCGAATGAATATGCCGGAGGACAAGGATGGAACAGAGAACATGTTTGGGCAAAGTCTCACGGGTTTCCTAGCTCAGGGGATACAGCATATTCCGACGCGCATAATCTGAGACCTAGTGATGTCTCCACAAATTCCGCAAGAGGAAATAAAGATTACGATTATAGTGATAATCCTTATGTGGATAAAAGTGGGTTTATGCAAAACGGGGGGCAAACAGGATGTAGAACCGATTCAGATTCATGGGAGACAAGAGACGCCGCAAAGGGGGATATTGCCAGAATAATGTTCTATATGTCTGTAAGATATG
This sequence comes from uncultured Ignavibacteriales bacterium, assembly GCA_942492055.1. Lineage (GTDB taxonomy): Bacteria > Bacteroidota > Ignavibacteria > Ignavibacteriales > Melioribacteraceae > CALODP01. The sequence goes on from CALODP010000015.1 coordinate 787,229, forward strand.
AGTCTTCTTCCAGAGATCTCGAATTAGTTGACTATACAAATACTTCGGGCTCCAAATTCGGAAAACTCTCTACTTTATTGGAATGGCACAGAAATGATCCTCCCGATGATTTCGAGAGAAGAAGAAACGACAGAATATATAGCTGGCAGAAGAATAGAAATCCTTTTACAGATCATCCCGAATTCGTAGAGAAAATATTTAACGCAAATGGATTCTTTATCGAAAAAGCCGAAGCAGTTTCCGATTCTACTATCGTAATTACTTTTAATGACGATGTAGATATGGAATCAGCCGATAATTTGGAAAACTATTCTATCGATCGTCATATAGGAACACCAAAGGCTGTTGTAAGCCAGTTAGGTGGATTTAAGAATCTTGTTCTTCTTACATTCGAAAAGAAATTGGCCTTAAACACAAAATATAATGTAAAGGTAACCGGAATTAAATCCGCTTCCTCAAAACAAGTTACAGACAATTCATTGGCTCTTTTAACAACAGATTATTTTGTAGTTGATGTGGAAGACGAAGAAGGATTGCCTGAAGGATATGCGTTGGCGCAAAACTATCCTAATCCTTTTAATCCTACAACTCAGATAAGCTTTACTTTGCCACAGAAGGGATTAGTTACTTTGAAAGTATATGATCTTTTGGGTAGAGAAGTAGCTGATCTTATAAACAGAGAAATGAGATCGGGAGCGCACACAGTGGAATTTAACGCCTCAAATCTCTCTACCGGAGTATATTTCTACACAATACAAGCCGGAAACTTCACACAAACCAAGAAGATGATGTTGATCAAATAGACGAAAACATACATTTCGAATAAATGAAGAAGCCACTCGTTTAGAGTGGCTTTTTTGTTGTCTCAAATTTCGTCCATTTTTGACCGCTTTGAAGGAATCATATCAGGAAAATGTCTTGTTGATTAAAATGATTTATGATGTAATAAGATAATATGATGAATTTAATATGATATTGTATTATATTGGATATGATTATGGGATAGTTAAAGAATACGAAGAAAACAGTAGTAAATAGAACTATTCATTCCAAGAGAGGAATAGAGATAGATAAGTATCGCAATTTATAATATATTTTCAAAAACAAGGAATGATTCATGAGTTGGTTTATATTGGTATTAAAAAAATACGCAGATTTTAAAGGGAGAGCTAGACGTAAGGAATATTGGATGTTCATTCTTTTTGCTTCTATTTTTTCTATTATGCCTTTTGGGTTAGATGTTATTTTTGATACTTTGGTATTTGGATTTCTCTATCAACTAGTATTAGTAGTTCCTTCTTTAGCAGTTTCTGTAAGAAGATTACACGATACCGGAAACAGCGGATGGATGCTATTAATTTCTCTCATCCCTATAATCGGCGGGATCTGGTTTTTTGTACTTACTGTTACGGATGGAGATCGCAGAGCTAATGAATACGGTGAAAATCCTAAAAAAGTAGTCGCTTAATATTTTATAGAACCGGTTTTGTGCCATATAGGGGAAATGATAACTTAAGAATTTACATCCCTTATATGGCTTCTTTTTATCTTCTTCCGCTAAGATTACCGTAAAGAGGCTTACATAAAATTACCTCCCGAACTTTTTTTGAAAAAAAATAAAAAAAAATGATTTTTTTTTGAAACTCGGGAACTCAATCGGGAACAACTCTGTTATCGATTATAAATATTTCGGAAAGAGTCGAATTTCTCCCGATTACTCTTATTCTGAAAACTATACTGCTAATACTCCTATATTCCTTCGTCACTCTTTCCGTGAGAGAAATAACCGTTTCTCGAATCGAATAAGTACACAATTTTCCGATTTCGGTTCCTTGTTCTTTGACATATTGGCCGAACGATTATTTTCGTTGAAACAGGGAGATCATCTTAAACATATTGTAATTATTTCGCTGTTTATTTCTTAACATTCCCAATAGAAAATAAATACGGAGTCGTTTTCGCGAATTAATTATTATTATCTAAAATCTGCTTTGTCTTGTAGCGGGAAAATCCCACGAAGGATATTCGGCGCCAAATAGAAATAAGAAAAGACTGAATAAACAAATATCGAAAGTAGCCGAACAAAGAAATAATAAAGCCATGAAAGCACGGAGAAGAAAACAAATGAATGGATCGGTTATAGTAATGTTTATTATAAAAATATTTGGAGCAAAGAAAGAGTGACAAAGAGTGGAATATCCGAAAGAAATATAATAAAGACATGGATAGATTTAAGAAATTGTATAATTAATACGAAAACGGAATAAAGCATACCTATGTTATTATATTGGAATAGGAAGGGGAATTTGACTCTTTATTCCCTGATAAGAACCCATCGAAAAAGAACTACCGTCACTTTAAGGAAAACTGATGCTAACTAATTAACGAGAATTTATCAACTTCCATAAAGGAGGAATATCATGGGTACTTTACAAATTATCTACATATCCATGTTTTTCAAGGTTAGAGATTTCGGAAGCTCAATATCCGGATTATTAACTTCCTTTCCTCAATTGGTTGCAGGGTTTGAACGCCTTACGCAATTGATTACCTCGATAACTACAATTAACGGGGAAATTGAGGATCTAACCAAAGGGAAGATCGAAAAGCGTAATAAAGCTAAGGAAGCTTTGATCGCTGCGATTCTCCAATTATCCGGAATCTGTCAAGCTTATGCGTTCAAAATGAGCGATGACAATCTTTTCCAAATTGTTGATCTCACCAAATCACAATTGCGTTCGATGCGTCTTGCTTATTTAAGCGAGCGTTCGGGGGATATACTCGGTACAATTAGAGCCAAGAGGGAAAGTCTTCATGGGCTCGGTATTACCGATGATATGATCTCCGAAGCGGAAGAAAGACTCGTGGAATATAATCAGGCGCAAGCGGAAAGGGAACAAACCTATTCCCAAAGGAACGCAAAGCTGAAAATCATGGAAAATCTCTTTAAAGAAACGAGAATCTTCCTTGATAATGATTTGGATAATCAGATGTTGGTTTTCAGAGACTCACATCCGGAAATTTATCTGGAGTATCAGAATACCAGAAAGTTAAAAAATTATCCCGCCACACACGAAGTAAAAGAAAATCCTGATGGTGAAGGGGATAATTAGAGTAAAGTAACAAGCCGTACTAATTTACAATTCCAATAAGAAAAGAGAAGGAGAATTCCTGATATTATTAGCAATAATAATAGCCAGCTCTTGGCATAAGAAGAGGGTCAATGACAGATTTCACATATAATCACTTTTCCTTATATCACTTTGTAAGAATAATCCTTCGGCCGATAATTTTTTTAGATAAATGTCAAAGCTTTTCGTAAGTGCAATTTAGCATGATGCCATTCCTATATCCTCTTAAAACAAAAACTTCTCTCCTCTCTTCTTTCCGAATAATCATATCATTCTACGAATTTCGATTTATAGAAAATAATTTCACGAAATAAATCACATATAGTATATAATGAAATATGGAGAAATCAATATATCCTATTATCCTATTTAGATTATTATTTTAAGAAAGTTGAAATAATATTTGAAATTATATAATATTACAACCAAAAGGAAATAATTATTGTCATTAATAATAATATCCTGAAGAATGAGTGTAATTATGCGGAGAAATAATGAATATTATAACTATTATTGTTTGTATTGTAATAGTATTGTATCTTTTTTGTTGTAGGAAAATTCAAAATGCTAATGAATTATCAACGACTGTAACTACGATTGGGGTTATTGGTACTTTTGTAGGAATTGTTTATGGATTATGTAACTTCGATGTCAATAATATTAATGAAAGTATTCCTCAATTATTAGAGGGGCTCAAAACAGCCTTTTTAACTTCCATTTTCGGAATGATAATTGGAATTTGGATTAAGATACGAAGTAAATACTTAGCAAGAAAAAACGATGAGGAAAAATCAGAATTATCTCAAATAGAGATAATGATAAATACCTTAAAAAGCATTAGTGATAATCAGATCGAACTTTCCCAAAAAGAGAATGAACAATTAAAAAATATAGAGAAAGCGCTGTGCGGGGAAGGAGATACTACTCTATTAACACAAATTCAAAAAATGAGATTGGTCTTTGCCGAAAAGCAAGATGAGTTGATTTTGGAGTTCCAGGCTTTCACCGAAACAATGGCAGAAAATAATAGTAAAGCCTTGATTGACGCGTTAACTCAAGTAATGAAAGATTTTAATACCAAGATCAATGAACAATTCGGTGAAAACTTTAAACAGCTTAACAAAGCGGTAGAAAATATACTTGTTTGGCAGGAAAATTATAAAGAGCATGTAGAGTTTTTAGTAGAACAATTGGATGAAGGAGTTGAATTATTATCGAAATCGGAAAAATCGATAGCTTCCATAGAAGATAATTTTGAGAAGATAGTTACTCAAAGTGATGAATTGAAAAAGATAATATCTTTATTTAGCAATGAGATCGAAACAATAAAAGAAATTTCCGAAAGTGCCAAAAATGCCTTCCCGATTATTGAAGAAAATATTACAAAACTGACTAAAGACTTTTCGGAAAAAGTAAAACTGGCAACCGATGAATTGGTTAATATTTCTAAAAATCAAAAAGATAGTTCGGATAAACAAATTCAGTTTATCAGTGATGCCAGCAATACGTTGAATGAAGATATCACTAAAGTTCTAAGAACGTTAAATACTCAAATTGACTCATTAATGAAGCAAAATGCTGAGAGAATAGCGAAACAGGTTTCCGAACTGGATAAAGCTTTACAAGAAGAGCTTACAAAATCTTTAAACTCACTTGCCAGTCAGTTAGGTTCTCTCTCCTCAAAATTTACACAAGATTATACCCCAATTACGAAAAATCTCAAAGAATTATTACAATCATTCAATGGGGATAATTAATGTCGAAAATATTTCAGGAAGCTAAAGAAGAGGGAAATTATTGGATGTCAATTTCCGATATGATGTCCGGACTAATGATAGTCTTTTTATTTATTTCCGTATCATATATGATAAATGTTGTGAAGGAAAGAGATACAATAAAGGAGATTGCCGTTACTTATAATCGTTTGCAGAATGATTTGTTTGATGATTTGTACAAAGAATTCAAAGAAGATTTGCCTCAATGGAATGCAATTGTAGATAGACGTACTTTGTCCGTTAGATTCGAATCTCCTGATGTTTTGTTTGAGAAAGGATCATCGGATTTGAAAAAAGAATTCGAAGATATTCTGACGGATTTCTTTCCTCGTTTTATTTCGATATTAACCAATGATAAATATAAGAATGATATAGAAGAGATTAGAATAGAAGGACATACTTCAAGTGAATGGGAAAAGAATGTTTCACAAGATTTAGCTTATTTTTATAATATGAGACTATCTCAAAATCGTACAAGAAGTGTCCTGGAATATGTAATCGAGCTTAGCAAAGTAAAATCTGATAAAAAATGGCTCAAACATTATCTAACTGCTAACGGATTATCTTCAAGCAAATTAATATTTATTAATGGTACGGAAGATAAAGAAAAATCGAGAAGAGTTGAATTCAGAATAAAGACCAACTCCGAAAAACGAATAGTAAAAATTATTAATGAAGGACTTAAATGAAGTTACCCGATTTTCGTAAAGCCGTTGAATTGAACAAATTAAGGGAAGAAATGGACGCAAAGTTAATAGATGTTTCAACTATCTCATGGAACTCCCTGGAGCTGAAAGATCTTCTGGCTCGGTTAAACAGTCACGAAGGAATTATCGTTGAAGATTTATCGGAAATTACATTTGCGGATGACGGAACCTTTGAATACAAAGGGAAGAAAGTTCTTTTGTATATAAGAGATCAAAAATATAATCCAAATTATGCAAATAGAGGAGGGTATAAGTTTCATATATGTAATTGTGAGACAATTGAAAAGTATATTCGAAATAATAGATTTGATAGATATGTTGTATCAACTCGAACCGATGGAAAATTTTTAGTTAATGTCGTAAATGTCATGAGTAAAGAATATGAAGAAGAAGGAGTAATAAAAGAATTAAAGGTGTGCAAGAATTGTCTTCTGAAACTCGGATATAAAGGATATAAGAATCATTATCGGGATAAGAAAATATATGATGAGTTTTCTTTGAATTCCTTTTTTGAATCTTATGAAACAAAGTTTTCAAGAACTCCATCTTATAATGATCAAACAGCCCCTCCTAATTTATATGTGAGAGACAATGAAGATTTCGTAAACGAAGTAAAATCTTCCAAAGACTGGTGCTGTGAAAAATGTGGTATAAGCCTGAAAGACCGAAAAGATTTGCTTCATTTACATCATATTAATGGTGTAAAGTCTGATAATAGATTGGAAAATCTGAAATGTCTTTGTGTCAAATGCCATGCGGAACAACCTGACCACGAACACCTAAAAATTGGCGGTAATTATTCTGAAATGCTGGAATACTTGGAACAATCAAATAAGCAAAAAATAAGTTTAAGAATGTGATCCTATACAAATTATTTACGAATAGAAGTGGAATATCTATTATGTAAGTAGTCTTTTATCAATAATTTCGGACTACAAAAAAAAGAATTAATAAGCGAGGAGTCAATGGCCCAATTGAAGAAATGTCCATATTGTGCTGAGGATATATTAGTTGAAGCAAAAAAATGCAAGCATTGCGGTGAATTTCTGGATAATAGTTTAAAACCGGAGATAAAAGGTGCAACGACAAAAGTAATCGCTAAAGAAGGATGTTTTTTACAAACATTAAATACCGGATGTATTATAATATTTATTATTCTTGGAGGAATATTTTTAGGATTATATTTGGCTTCATATTAAAAAGATGAGATCTTATTGCTCGAGATATATGATATTTTGGAAAATCCCATGTGAAATTAGAATATTATTTGTTTATTCTTTGAAAAATCCCCGATTCTTACTAAATTCCTCACACATACTTTCATTTAACGCAATTTTGGGGGAAATATGCGACGAATGATTCTTCTTCTTTTCTCTATTTTTATAGTAATTTCTCTAAACGCGCAAATAATAGAGGAATATAAACTATCGTTGGAATTCTTTCCCGAGGAGGCCGTTATGTACGGCGATCCGGTGGAATCGGATTCATATTTAAGGGGAGTTTCGAAAACCAAATTTCACCTTACAGATTCCGAAGATCTTATCTTTTATCTCCACGGAGAATTATATGTCGATTCGATTAAAATCAAAGATGTTAAAATAGATTATTCATGCGAAAAGGTTTACTATCATTACGATTATTCCCGAATAGCCTTAAAAGTAATAATTTCCGCGAATGAAATAGAAGAGAATACGGAAATGACAATTTATTACGCGGGATTTTTTCATCCTTCCAAAGTAAGATCATTATCCGATTACATGAGAATAGATAAGGAAGAGGGAGTATTCTTAAGGAGTTACGGATATTCATTATGGTTCCCTTGTTTCATAGAGGCTAATAAGGATCCTTACGAGGCATTATTCTCTTCGGTAGAAGTAATTACTCCGGAAAAATACTCTGTTATTGTCATCGGAGAGGAGGAAGAGGTGAAAATCCGTGATGGGAAAAGAATAAGTCTTTGGAAACCGGGTAAGAGAAAAATAAACGATCTTCAGATTGTGGCCGGAGAATATAAAAAAATAACCGATGGAAATGTTTCCGTTTATTATAAGAACAATCGGGAAATCGGGGATAAGATATTAAAGTATTCTGTAGAATTGAAGAAGCTATTTTCGGAGAAGTTTCGTGAGATAAAGAATGAGAATTATCTCCATATAGTAGAAATGCCTAGATACGGAAATATATCTTCCGGTAATATGATAGGAATAGCGGATAATCTCTTCAATAATTTCGAGAGTAGTTCCTTTTCAAAAAGAACGATAGCTCATGAACTGGTTCATCCTTATGTGCAACTTCCCTTGAAAAAAGATAATCCTTTCTATGCTTTGGTGATTGAAGGATTTCCCAGTTTCTTCCAGATATATGCTTTAAGAAAAATCGATTCGACTTTCGATTTGCATTCCTATATGAAACGAAAAGAGAAGAGATATATTAAAAATAAGTCGCGAGAAGGATATCCGGTCGAAAAGCCGATATTAGAGATAGAACCTCACGAAATAGGGAAATATAAAGATCGATTTGTGTTGAATGATCGTGTATGGCTCTTTATGTACGATTTATGGAGGAAAACGGGGGATAAAGAATTTGATAGTTTGCTGAAGGAGTTGTTTTCAAAGGAGAATATCGATTATTCCTCTTTCGAGAAATTAATAACAAAATACCTGCCGAATTACCGCGAAAGATTAGATAAGTGGCTCAATACTACCGAATTTCCGGAGGAGATGAGAATAAAAGAAGATAAATTGAGTAATATGTAAAAGAGATAAAAAATACAATATTAAGAAACGGGATGTCATTTTATTTGACATAGGAATCATATATTTATTATAATAATACTTTCGTTTTAATTGCTTTTTGTAAAAGGAAAAATTGTCGGCAATATACGGAGGAAAAAATGGATAGGCCGTTAAACAATCCTATTCTCCCTTTATATCCGTCCGGGAAAGATTACGTCTCCCGAACGAGAGGAACAAACCTATACGATTCCGAAGGGAAGAAATATATCGATTTTGAATCGGGGGTTTGGTGTACGAATTTAGGGCATAATTATAAGCCGATTATAAAAGAGATTCGAGCAGTAGCCGGGAAACTACTTCACCACGGATACAGATTCAATAATTGCTATGCCGATGATTTGGCAAAGAAGTTAAGTGAATTGAATAACTTCTCCGAAGGTTCCTCGGTATTTCTAAGTTCCGGTTCGGAAGCGATAAATCTTTCCGTTAAAATAGCCCGCCATATTACCGGCCGGAAGAAAATCCTGAAGATAAATAATTCATATCTCTCCGCGTTTGGTTTCGGAGAAGAAGCACCTGAAAATACCGATCTGATAAGACTTGAATATAATAATAATGATGAAACGGATAAGATAGATTTTTCCGAGATCGCCGCTTTCGTGATGGAAACGGGGGGAGCCTCCGTAGATGTAGTAAGATTTCCCGATAATGATTTTTTGGAGAAAATATACTCCGAATCGGTAAAGAACGGAGTGATAATAATCGCCGATGAAATAACAACCGGATTCGGCCGTACAGGAAAAATGTTCGGTTACCAACATTATAATGTTTCTCCCGATATAGTAGTAACCGGAAAAGGATTGGGAAACGGTTATCCGATAAGTGCCGTAACGGTGAACGGAAAAATAAGAGAAGATTTTGTTCGTAATCCTTTCGTATATGCGCAGTCACATCAAAATGACGCGCTCGGATGCGCCATAGGATTAAAAGTAACGGAGATTTTCGAAAATACCCGCATTATTGAAAAATCCGAAGTAAAAGGGGAATATTTCTTAAAGCGATTAAAGAAACTTGCCACAAAATTTCCGGATAAGATAAAAGATGTAAGAGGGCGGGGATTATTACTCGCAATGGAGATTAATGAATCGATCAATTTCTCCGAATTGGAGAAATACTTAATTGACGCGGGCTATCTGTTAGGATTCAAGAAAAATACTCTGAGATATCTTCCTCCTTTGGTAATAACCAAGAAAGAGATAAGAAATCATTGCAAAACCTTGCGAAAGTTTTTTTCGGGAGAGTTTGAAGTGAAAATAATCAATAATGAAGAAAAGAACGATTCGGAAAAATAATCCGAATCAAAAAAAATAGAAAAGAGAAAAGAATGAAAATAATAGCGATGGAAGTAGAGAAACCGGGGTTAACCTCCGAAGATTTTCGTCCCTTTCTAAAAGAAGAATCGAAAGCAGCTTGGGAATTATATAAGAAGGGGATAATCAGAGAGATGTTTTTCAGAAGAGACAGGATAGTAGCGGTTTTGATGCTTGAATGTGAAAGTGTAGAAGAGGCAAAGGAATATCTGGATACGCTCCCTTTGGTAAAGGAAAACTTAATAGAGTTTGAGTTAATTCCATTAAAGCCGTATACGGGATTTGAAAGACTGTTTCAATAGGAAGATAGAGGATTTACCTGAACTACCTAAGAAGGAGAAAATATGATTAATTTCGAGATCAATACGGAAGATATTATTAATGAAGCTCTCGAAGTAATTACAGATGAGATAGGAGCCCGTCCTATAGGCACGGAGAATAACAGGAAAGCGAATCATTTCTTAAAGATGAAAGCTCTTCAGATGGGATATGATGTAATTTCTCTCCCGATTGAGTGTTTTTTATGGGAGAAAGATAAATCCTATATGAGTCATTCGGTAAATTCTCTTGAAGTATTTCCTTCCCCATTCTCCGAACCGTTCGAAGGAACCGGTAAGGTAAAATATATTAACTCTGTTGAGCAATTGGAATGGAATGATTGCAATGACAGGATAATAATATTGCACGGAGATATAACCAAAGAATCGATGATGCCAAAAGACTTTCCCTTCTTTTACCCTGATGAACATAAGAAAATAATTGAACTTCTGGAGAAGAAAAATATAAAGGGGATAATTGCTCTAACGGGAAAACATCCTATGTGCGGATTAAATCCTTTTCCCTTTTTTGAGGATGGAAATATATTAATCCCGTCATGTTTTATATCGGAAAAATATAAAGCACAATTACCGGAAGAAGGGGAAGAAATATTTCTGAAGATTGCTTCGGGTAAGGAATACGGAAACGGGAAACAATTGGTTATAAAGAGAGAGGGGAATAAAAAAAGAAAGATAATTATTTCCGCTCATATGGATAGTAAATATGAAACTCCGGCAGCTTTGGATAACGGATCGGGGATAAGTGTTTTGCTTGGAATAATGCATCTCTTAAAGGATTTTCATTCGCAATATGAGTTACATTTTGTCCCTTTTAACGGGGAAGAATATTACGGAGTTCCGGGGCAATTAGGATATCTGGAATATCTGAATAATGAGTATGAAAATCTGGAACTCGTAATAAATATTGATTCGCCCGGACATTTCGAATCCAAGACTGCGTTGTCATTCTATAATATTCCCGAAGAAGAAAAAAAGAGAATAACAGATAAAATTGAACGTAGTGAGTATTTAACAACGGGACAAGAATGGTATGCGGGAGATCATTCGATGTTTGTATTCAAAGGAGTTCCCGCAATTGCCGTAACCTCTTCGAACTTGTTCGGAAAAGTTCTGGAGCTTACACATTCCGCGAAAGACGTAAGAAGAAACATAGATGAAGAATTATTGGGGAAAACCGCAGAATATCTGGCGGAATTGATTCGAAATCATAAATAAACATGGAAATATTAATTAGGGGCAGAAAATGAAAGATGATTTTTTATTTGTTAAGGAGAAGATACCCTGTGAAACAGATTTGGTTTCGGTATTGGAAGAAGCTTATCCGTTGTGGCATAAACTGAACAATGAAATATCAAGGACCTACGGAGAAATATATCCCGAATGGAAATTCTATTCTCAAAAAAGCGGATGGACAAGAAAAACAATGCTCGGCAATAGAAATCTTTTTTTCTTTAAGCCGTGCGAAAAATATTTTCGAATTATTTTTGTATTCGGAGATAATGCAGTCCGTATGATAGAGGAGAGTACATTACCTAAAAGCATAAAGAAAGAGATAAGAGAATCGAAAAAATATGCCGAAGGAAGAGGTCTTACCTGGGAAATAAAAGCAGATAAGGATCTGAGTATTGCCATGAAACTCATAGAGATTAAAATTAAATCGGTATAATGAATAATTAGCGGAAACAAATATTTGTAATGTTCTGTTTGATTGGAATAGTGAAAAAATAATTTCAATTCTCCCTGGAGAAGGCAGATGGAAAAAGAAATCAGATTACGAGCGCTTGAAAAAGATGATCTTAAGTTTGTTCACGATTTGAACAACAACAGATCGATAATGTCTTATTGGTTCGAAGAGCCATATGAAGCCTATGTGGAATTGGAGGATTTGTATAATAAGCATATTCATGATCAATCCGAGCGCCGCTTTATTGCCGAAACACAAGAAGGAATTTCCGTAGGACTGGTAGAATTAGTTGAGATAAATTATATACACAGAAGAGCGGAATTACAATTAATTATTGACCCGAAGCATCAGGGAAAAGGATATTCGGTGTTGGTTACAAATTTAGCGGTGAATTACGCTTTTAAGATTCTGAACATTAATAAACTCTATCTGATAGTCGCAGAAGAAAATCCTAAAGCGATACATGTATATGAAAAGTGCGGATTTAAGAAAGAAGGAACATTAATTCATGAATTCTTTACGAACGGGTATTTCAGAGACGCAATAAGAATGTATTTGCTCCAAAGTGATTATTTGCACGGAGAAAGGAAAACAGCCATTGACGCATCGGAATAATTAATCATATATTAGAAAAACCACTATCATAATTTTATTAAATGCTCAGAGGCTGATGATGAGCTTGATGGTTTCTATGAGTATTCCGAAAAGAATAAAATGATAAGCATATTCCATTTGGACAATAAGAAAAAAGCGGAGCTGAAGATACTGGAATTAGGTGATGATATTCTTAAGGTAAAGTATACTTTGTATTGATAACGAATGGTGTTATTGAGAAAATAAGAAATGTTTATCAAAATATTACAAACTCGTCGATCCGAACCGATCGGATCAACGAGTTTAAAGATCTATTTTAGTAATAGCATACTTTTGGATAAAGAGCCGGATTGAGTAGAAAGTGTATAGATGTATATTCCGGAGCTCAGATCTTTTCCGTCGAAATGAATTCTATGATTCCCTTGTGAAAATTCCCCATGTGCCAAAACAGAGATTTTTCTTCCCAGTATATCATATACGGAGAGGGAAATGTTTTGTCTATTCTTCAGAGAAAATTCTATAGAGGTAGAAGGATTAAACGGGTTAGGATAATTTTGATTTAAAGCAAAAGAGGTCGGCTGCTCTGCTTTGATCTCTTCCACATCGGTAAGATTATCATCAAAAGAGATAATTCTTATAGCGTCAGCCACAACATAATCTCCTTTTGTTCCATTCGCCGAAATAACCAATGAATCTTTATCGGAAGGATCGAAAGTATATTTCCCTATGTAAGTCCATTTTGAACCGTTTATCTTCTGGTTAACAGTTACAGTATCAATCCCTGCTGAGTGGGAAATAATAAAAGGAGTATCTTCGCATCTGTTAGAGGCGGAAACCCATCATCCGTAGATTTCATATTCGGCTTTCTTCGCAAGGTCTATTGAGAAGACATAATTTGCGGTATCGTTATCGGATTTATGCAAAAGGGATGGAGTCACGCCATAAAATCCGGGATTATTAGTAGGGAACCAATCTTTTCCCATAGCTGTGGCTCCCTTATCTTTAGTATCGATAATTTTTTCGAAGAGGGGTTCTTTTGGCAAATGAAGAGAATCGGAATGAACAACAGCAAGAATAGAAGGTACGGCTCTGTATTCCGAAGGAACATTAATGTATTTGTCTCCGAAGGCCATTTGAGTAGAACCGCCACCGTCTAAATTCATAGCCTCCACACAGCCCAAATCAATCAAAATATTTCCTAATTCTTCGAGACTAATTCCCTGGCTCGCCGATTGCCTTCCGTCGGCGGTAATAAGAATAATATGTTTATCGTTAGTATATCCAACGGCTGTTCTCGGATCACGGTTGCTATAACCGACACCGGAGCCCCACATTATTTCCTGATTGTATGTAACATTCAATTTACCCCCTTTAACGAGAGTAGGGCCACCACCAATTCCGATAAGAATGCCTTCGACTTGAATTACCGGCACTTTTTAGAGGAACTTCTCTGGGAGTCGGATCAAGATAATCATAGTCGATCGGAGCATCGAAACAGTAAATATCTTCGGGCAAACTTCCGTAATGATATATCCAGTTTACGGAAGAGGATCTGTCTTTCTTAACTGAGAACAATGATCTTATAAGGGGATAAGACTTGTTATTACGGGTAACACTGGCAATATTTGTCCCTTTAACTCCGTCGGGATAAATAACCGCAGAAACAGAAGTATTTCCTCCGAAATATCCTCCGTTAATAGCCGCATAAGCTCCAACCTTTTTTGTGAAATTTTTAACATTGGTTTTATCGCCCAAATAGGCTTTAAGAGCAAGATTCTTTTCATTAAGATCAACATCCATATACCAGATAACCAATTTCGGGTTAGCTCGCTCACCTTTGAATATTTTTAATCCATTAGGAGAAGAGAATTGAGTAGTAATCTCAGTCCATGTAATCGGCTGATCAGAGAGCAAAAGAGTCTGAAAAATCATGCAGAATAAGAGAAATAGTTTTTTCATTCAGAAATCCTTCATGAAAATTATATAGTAATAAAGATAAATATTTCATATTTGCATTAAGTGAAATACAAAGGAATGAATTTTCTTCCCATTAAATCAGATTTCTTCTTTAAAGCTTGTTATTTGTAAAATATTTCTCGATATTAAATTCTGTTAAAGTTGAAAAAACAACAATAACATCAATAATAACATTCGACAAATGATTAATCTCACCAAACACTATCCATTCAAAGCGGAGGAATTATGAGAATAAGAGAATTCTCAATAATCATTCTTCTCCTTTTCATTTTTGCTTCAACAATGTATGCAAAGAAGGGATTCGAGTATTTGGATAATCTCGGAAGACCTTTATTTGAAAAGGGAGTAATAGCCATAAAAATAAAAGATAGTATGGCTAAAGTTGCGCCTCAAGACGGGGCCGTTAGTTTCAATCAACATTCGTTAGATGCGTTGTCGAAAGAGTATTATGTTTATAAGTTAGAGAAGATGTTTAGAGTAAATGAGAAAAAATTTAAAAGTAACAAGAAATTACCTGATTTATCCAGAATATACATTATATCTTTTCCGGAAGATATGGATGTAAAAAAAGTTGCCGGAGCTTTTTCTAAAGATTCTAATATTGAAATTGCAGAACCGATACCTGCAAATTATTATGATGAATCTTCCCAAAGTGTAGATGAAATCATTAATAATATAAAGAACACTATTCCAAATGATCCTAGATACGGAGATCAACAACATCTTCCACAAATAAAAGCACCGGAAGCATGGGACATACATAAAGGAGAAAACGGAGCGGAAGTTATTGTAGGAATAGTAGATTCCGGAGTAGATTGGGATCATCCTGATTTGATCGATAATCTTTGGCAAAATCTTGCGGAAGATGCTGATGGCGACGGAAAGACTATTGAATTCGACGGAACAAAATGGATTTTGGATCCGGGTGATTTAAATGGTACAGATGATGACGGTAACGGATTTATTGATGATTTGATTGGCTGGAACTTCATGACAGATGCATTAGGAAATGAAGATAACAATCCAGATGATCCAAGAGGGCATGGAACTCATGTAGCCGGATTAGCAGCTGCTGTCACGGATAATGGAGTCGGAGTCGCAAGTATTTCCTGGAATGTAAAAATAATGGTTACAGGCCACGGATGGGTTGGCGGAGGAACCTCTGTAGGACGCGGATACGAAGGAATTGTATATGCTGCAGAAAACGGAGCCGATATAATCAATACAAGTTGGGGCGGCGGTGCTTATTCCGCTATGGGAGAATTAGTAATACAATACGCAAATCATTTAGGCAGTATTGTATTATCTTCCGCAGGAAATTCAAATACTGATATTGATCAATATCCTTCTTCTTATCCGGGATGTATTTCTGTTGCATCAGTAGGAGGAAATGACAAGAAGGCTGATTACTCCGAGTATGGTTTTTCAATTGATATATCAGCTCCGGGTGGAACTGCCGGGGCAAATTTATTAAGTACAGGTATGGCTGGCGGATATGAACTAAAAATGGGTACATCAATGGCATGTCCCGTAACAACAGGATTATTTGCTTTGGTAAAATCATATCATCCGGATTGGACAAACGGACAAATTATAAATCAGATATTAGGGACTGCGGATTATATCGATGATATTAATCCGAATCATATATATCAAATGGGAGCCGGAAGAATTAATGCATACAGAGCATTAACGGAAACAAATGTAATAGGGCCATCGGATTTGAAGCTTCGTGCGGAGATGTTGGATCCTACTGATGATAGTGGAAATAAAGTGTTGGAAGCAGGAGAAGAAGGATATGTTAATGTAAGAATAAGAAATTACGTTCACACTGCATATACCCCCATTACTGTTACTCTTAGCACGAATGATCCGGATATTCAGATATTGAACGGAACAGCCCTCGATACAGTAAAAGGTGATGGATATACTATAATAAGTGATAAGTTCAGAGTAAAATTGAAAGAAACAATAAAGGCAAAAATAGCACAATTCAAGGTGAATGTTGAGGCTGACAATGATATGACAATCGGTAGAGAAATGGAGGTGGAATTACTCGTTGCTCCCGGCGGAATATTGGTTTGGGAGGGAATTCCCGGGGGACAGGATTATAGTGGTGAATTTATAAGAGATTTCTTGCTGTCACAAGGATATCCTACATTGTATACAACTAGTTTTCCTCCAGCCTTAACAGGTTTTGAAGCAGTATTTCTTTCATTTGGGAACGTAGATAATGACTATACGGCCTTTAATGATGATATGGCGGCAATAGTAAAACAATATCTTAAAGAAGGGGGAAATGTATATCTTGAAGGAGGTGACGCACTAGGATTTAATCAGGCGGAAAATCCGGAGTTGCTTACTTTATTCGGAATTGACAGTGTTAGTGACGGAGTTGAAGGAAATGTCCCGGTGAATATCTTAAAGGGACAAACCGGTGCTATTACGGACGGGATTCAGTTTAACGGAAGTAATCAGGTTGGATTAACATGGATAGATATTTATTATCCGAATTCTATGGCAAAGAGTTCTTTTGTAAATGAAGGGTATGGAACTGTTGCATTAGAAGGTGAAGGAACTTTCGGGCAAAAAACATTTGTTTTTTCATATGCTTTGGAACCATTAACAGATGGAAACCAACCTAATAAGAAATCAACATTGCTAAGAAAGATACTGGCTTTCTTTGATTTTTCAGTTTCAGCCGGAGGGGCTGATTTTATTGCTGATAATAGAACCGGAAATGCACCGATAGAAATTAATTTCAAAGACGAATCTTTTATGCCTTCAGGAAATGCAATTACTTCTTGGAAATGGGATTTTAATAATGATGGTACATTTGATTCCCAGATACAAAATCCCTCATATATATTTGAAAATCCGGGTGTTTATGATGTAAAATTGGAAATTTCGGATGGGACGGAGACAAATTCTGTAATAAAAGAGGATTTCATAAAAATATATGGTGGAGAAACATCACTGGAGTTTAATGGACATACGGGGTATGCAAAATTACCTGAAGTTGCAGAAGTAATACTAAATTCTCCATTTACAATAGAGGGATATATTTATCCGACAGGTTGGGGAAACGGAGCTGAAGGAAGGATTTTCGATAAGGGGAATATTGCATTCTACGTGAATGGAGCTGATAGTAATTTGGTTTTTTCAGTACAATACTTTGATTATACTGAAACTAAATGGCAGACTCCCAAAAACTCTATATCTCTAGATAAATGGCAAGCTGTTTCGGTTTCATTCGATAGTCTAGATGGCGCCTCATTTTATATTGATGGAGTAAAACAAGAGACGAATTTAGTAGGAGAACCTGTTACTAAGCAAATAAATGCTTCTATTAAATCAATTATTGGAGCTAGAACAGACTATAAAAAAACTTTTTCTGGGAGGATTGATGAATTACGAATATGGAATAAAAAAAGAAGTGAAGAGGAATACATTAGTGATTTTGACAGAAAATTAACCGGAAAAGAGAGAGAATTGATTTCATATTTTGCTTTTAATGAAGGAGCTGGAAAGGTCTTTTCAGATGGGGGTAAATATGAATTAAATGGGGAGATGAATGTAAAATGGAGTGCTGGAATCGAATTAAAAGACGCTAATCCTATAGAACTAGCAACAGTTTCTAATGATATCATGTATGCGTCAACAGGAAGTTTAAATGAAGAGCAAGGGTTTTTATTATCTATTGATTTGACGAAAGGAACAGGGACAAAAATTGGAGGTGTTGGTTTTTCTCCAGTTAGTAATCTGGCAATCGATTTGGAATATGGAACATTAGTTGCATTAAATAGATTCCAAGGTGCTGTTAATTTATTATTAATAGATGCTTCTGATGCTCATGCCTTTATTGAAGAAAAAATAGAGCTTGATGTAGTCGCGTTTGCATTAGATTATAGTGATTCGTCAGGGTATCTGATAACTAGTGATAAAAAATTATATCATATGATTGGTGAGGAAACGACATTAGTAGGCGCATTAAAGTTAAAAATAAGATCTGTAACTTATAATCCCTTTACTAAGGAAATATGGGGGAGTGTTGCGGAATTTGTTAAAAAAGATCGTATAGTTAAGATAAATAAGACAACTGGAGAAATAACTGAAGTAGGAAGGACTGGTCTTAATCAAACAGTACAGAGTTTAGCCTTCAATTCGGAAGGAAAATTATTTGGAACAATTGGGTCGGAATCACAACAAAGTAAATTAATAAGAATCGACACTAATACAGGTGAAGGAACTGAAGTCGGTGATATTGGATTCGAAGGGGTTATGGGATTAGCTTATGCTTTTGATCCAGCGACTTCGGTTGATTATGAAGAGAATAATCATATTCCAACTGTATTTGATCTTACCCAAAATTATCCTAATCCATTTAATCCTTCAACGAATATTCAATTCTCTTTACCTGTTGATGCCGAAGTGAAAATCGTTGTGTTTAATCTTTTGGGCCAAAAGATAGCCGAGCTAACTAATAAAGTATATGAAGCTGGCAATCATTCCTTGCTTTGGAATGTTGCTTCTTGCAATAAGAATATTAGTAGTGGCGTTTATTTTTATAATATTGATGCGAAAGGAGTAAATGGGAAATCATTTAACAAAACAATGAAAATGCTTTTTATAAAATAGTATTACCCAAAAGGCTCTCAAATATAGAGAGCCTTTTGTAATTCTTTATAAATCGATCGACTCCGTGATACATTTCTTTCCCTCTATTAAAATAACCTTTGAATATATATATTATTGAAATTACTTGCAAAAATTGGTAATTTAATTTTCGTTATTTTCTATTATATAAATGCGTATTGTATTCAAGTGATTGTTGAGGTATTCAAAATGAAATTCAAAAGATTGTTACTATTATTTCTTTTCCCATCATTGATATTTGCTCAGCTTGGAAGAGATGAATTAGAAAGAATAATTCCGAAAGATCTCGTAAAAGATTCCAATAGAAAAACAGATATTCTTGTAACTCTTGAAGAGGAAGCGAAAATTTCACCAATATTAGTCCATTATCGTTTAAAATATTATAGAGAAGTAATAATAGAGAGAAATTACGATAAAGGGAAAAATGGATTCGAATATATTAATGCTCTTAAAAACCAAATTGCAATTGCCAGAAATAAATGGATTGAGTATCAAAGAAATATCTTATTTGATAAGATATCTGATAGTAATGTTATTAGTAAGGTAGATAATTATCTGAATCATTTAATGTTGGATGTAGCGAGTGCTCCAAATACGAAAATTAATAAACAAGAAAACAATAAACTTGATTATTATTATTGCTACTATTACAGTAAAGGGGATATTGGGATATATGATTTGTCTAAAAATTATAAGGATATTCGAGAAAATTATGAGAAGAAATTGCTTCAACAAATTGAGCAGTATGGAGATAAACTTGAGAAAGGAGTTAATATTAACAAAGAAGAATTCTTTGATTTAGTAGAAAATAACATTTTTTTTATTGTATCAAATTCCTCATTTGACCTCGCTTCAATTATATCTAATTGTTTTCGTTCTGATTTTTATATCACAAATCTGGATCGTTTTTTTGTGGGAAGTAGTTATTCAATAGTTATTTCGAACAAAACATTTACTAATAAAATCAATCTAAAATATAAAGGTGTTGAGGCAAATATCGGAAAAACTAAGTATTTCCCAACAGCTACTTTTGAAGTAGGGTCTAGATTTATGTTTAAGGATGAGATAAAAATATTATCCTATTTAGATATAACATTCAATTATACAAAATATAATGTTGACGTTATGAAGTATTCCTTATTCCGAAAAGTCTTATCAAAGAACAGTGATTACAAACTGGAAAAAATTATTCATTTTCACGACATGAAGATTTCAAATTCCAAAGTTGAGGGATATGGTTTGAAATTATCATCTCCTGCTTTTGTGGTGACTCCTAAAATTTCATTGGATTTAGGTTTATTTATTAATTATCTAAAAAGCTCATTTAATACAAATTATAAATACACATATATTATGCAAAAAACTAGTCGATCAAGTGAAGGATTTATAAGAATCGAGAATATTGACTATAAGAAAGACGTTTCCGAAATGAATAGTAAATCAAAATCAGAAATAAATATTTCTCCTCAACTTTCTTGTCAATTCAGACAATTATTAAGACATATTGATCTTTTAATTGGATATGACATTAATAATATTATTATGAGTTGTAGGTTGTCATTTTAATTGTAAGGCAAGTAAAATGAAAAGACTCTTTTATCTTTTTTTTATATGCCAAGTTTGATTTTTTCTAAGTTGGATGATGCTCAAATTGAGAAACTAATTTATGAAGAATTGAAAACGTCTCAAGCTCGTATTGAAGATATACAAGGGATAATACTTAAAATTATGGAAACAAATCATGAGTTAGTCGATAGATAAATCATGTATTATTACCCAGTGATTATCAAAAGGACTATGATAAAAAGAAAAATGGAAGAGAAGTTTTGCTTTACCAAATAAATCGTTACTACTACAAACGGAATCAATGGCTTGATCAGCAAGTATCTATAAATTAGAAGAAATATCACAATTAAAACTTTTCAAAAAATAAAAACATTTAATCACACAAAAGATAAATTTTGGAATGGTATATACCAAAAGAAAGAAGATCAGCAGATTATAACGAACAAGGTAAAATGTTATCCTACAATATGTCTCAAATATCTCAATATTTTCAACAATATCAATGTTGTTGTCTACGCTAATACTGAGATGGTTTTGTTTAATATTGGATATGGTTTTCTGTAATGAATGTGATTATTGATGATTTTAATAGAGGGGAAATGAAGGTTATAAAAATAAATCAGTATGCCAGGTGATACTGCTATTTTTTTATGCCAATTATTATAAATTCGCAGATTTCTGAGAAAGAGTTAGTAAAGCTTATTCCTAACGAGTTTAGAGAATCACAAGTTCAAGTTGATGACATAGTAAAAACTCTCCAGGAGATTATTAAAATAAATCATGAAATTAATGAGGCTCAGTCAAAATATTATTTTGAAGTTGTTATAAAAAAGAATTTTGATACTGAAAGCAATGGTAAAAATAGGATCACTTTTGAGATTAATATGTCCATTGAGAAGATTACTAGATGGCTGGAAAGTGAAATAATAAAATGCAAGGAGAAGTTCCCTGATAATAGGTATGCTTCGAAAGCAATTAATATTTTTTTAAATCTCTTCAGATAAATAATCACTCATTCATTAATAGAGAATATGAAGGTGACGAAAATGTAAAAGATTATTATGTTGCTCTTTGGTTGAGTAAGGGGTATTTGGGCGATTATTCGAAAGATACTAATTATTCCATTTTGAGAGAAAAATATGAGAGAGATATTATTACAAAAATTATTGTTGTGGGTAACATGATCAATAATAATGAAGATATTAATATTGATAAATTAATTGAAATTGTTAAAAATATTTTTTTGTGATGTGTAGATATAATTTGGTGAATTATTCCGAGATTTTAGTGAAATATCACGAAAATTAGTTCAAATTAGAGAAGTTTAGTTCATTCCATATTGGTGGATGTATTAAGGACCCATCTTTAATCCTTTCTGAAAACACTGTCTTGGAGCAGAAGGAGTTGGGAAAATATTCTGTAAAGTATAATTATATGATTGAAGGGAGAGGACGAATAAAATTATCTGAACAATTAGGGCCATTTTCATTTATTGATTTAGCAGCTACTTACTTGGAGCTAAAAAATAAAGTGGAATCTGAACAAATCTCTTATGATGTCCTCCAGAAGATCAAAGAAAAGAAATCAAGGGAGATGATCATCGAGAAGTTTTCTGAGATAAGTTTTTTTTCGAGGGATTTTTCAGCCTCAAGTTATTTTTTTCCATTTTCAACACCAGTGTTTTATTATTCGCCGAAATTTGTTTTAGAAATTGGAGTATTTTTAGGTTTTGAAGAAATAAGCTATAGCAGAGATATTCGATATAATTATTCAAGAAGAAAAGTCTATTATAAAAAAGATGGGTATTATTCCCATACTATTTTTGAAATTGATGATAAAAAAATTAAAAAGAGTGAGATAGTTAAAAAGAATAACAATAAAATTTCTATTTCTATGGAGCTTGGATTAGTGAATATATTTGAAATGTTCGACTTAAACTTGTATTATCATACTAACCTTCTTCCTCTCGGTATTAGATATGGAGTTTATTAATGTCAGACTCAAAAAAAGATTTTGAAATTGGAAAAGAAGTTCGATGTACTTAGCAAAAGAGGCATTGTCCAATGAATCCCACTCTTTGGCCGAGCAAATAAAAGGGACCTCCAAGAGAGAATATGGCTTAAATTAGAACATCCACAAACTTCGAGGTAGCGCTAAAGGCAGTTGAACTGACAATAGTATCCGACATCAAAAAACATGTAAGGGGCAGATGCAAACGCTGGAACAAGTACACAACGCAATGCTCTTAGAGAGGGAATTGACAAGGAAAACCGGGATAAAGTAAGAAGAAGTAAAAGAAAAACGGAACCAAAACAGAATACAGTAAAATGAAGAAAGAACTAAACATAACATATGTGGAACAAACCCGATTTTACTATATTTTACTGTAAAGCTATTTCATGCCATGTCATAAATCGCAACTACTGTTCCACAAAAGGCAACTACTGCTTATAAAAACATGACTTCTATTTCAAAAATCGTAACTTCTACCAAATAAATCGTGACTCCTACATAAAAAAGGCAACTACTACCTAAGAAATTATGACTCCCGAAAGAAAAAGCATAACTACTATGAAAACATTTATGATGAGAAAGCGAATCAGTATGTCTATTAAGTGGTTAATTACAAATGGGGACAGGTATTTCCAGCTAACAAAGATTTTCTAATAAATCTAAAATCAAATACTTTTGTTGCATTCTGACGATAATAAAACCAGAATAATAATATTATATACTTCAAAATGAGTATGATAGAAAGAGTAAAGGCTTACAAAGAGAATATAACCTGAAATTTCGATAGAAAATATATAAAGAATTTCAGAAATATGGGTTGGAAAAGTGCAAGAAGTTCCTTTAATTTGCCGAGTTAAATTTTAGGACTTGTGATATGTTAGTTTTTGAAGAAATTACTTATGTTATAGAGACGATTGCAATTATTGCGTTTGCCATATCCGGAATGATGTCGGCAAAGATGCATAATATGGATCCCGTAGGAATTTTTACTGTGGCTTGTACAACTGCTTTCGGTGGCGGAACCGTACGTGATCTGATTCTGAATAATACGGAAATATATTGGATTCAGCATCAGGAATATCCAATAGTGATTCTAGGGTTATCAATAATATTCGGTTATTCCAGAAAGTTCGATTGGATTCAGGATAAACATATTATTTTCCCAGATGCCGTCGGTTTGGGATTGTTTACTGTTGCCGGAGCACAAATGGCTTTGGCTATGGGAAACAGTTTTTTTATCTCCGCAATTATCGGAGTAATGACCGGTACTTTCGGCGGAGCTATGCGTGATATTATTGTAAATGATGTACCGATGATATTCAGAAAGGTTAATCTATATGCTTCCTGTGCTTTTGTAGGGTGTTGGGTCTATTTCGGTATGCTATATGTAACTGACAATGTTATTTTTCAAGTATCGACCGGAGTTGTTTTTATAGTTGCAGCAAGAATGCTAGCGGTAAAATATAATATTCGTTTGCAAAAAGATCTTACTACCGATACAATGCAGTAGAACATCGAGATTTTAAACAGCTTTCACTTGCGCTTTATTGCATATTAGTATTAATATTGCGAGAAGATAGAAATTACTGAATGCTTTGAAATATAGAGAAGGTATCCCACATATGGATATTCTAATCAATTTATTCAAAGAGATGAGTGTTTTTCTTGTTCTCGCATACCTGTTCTCCAAAACACCTGTCTTTAAGAATCTTGTATCCAATAGACTTTCCGTAAAAGAGAAAGTCTTCATCTATTTTATCTTTAGCGCTATGTCGATAATAGGAACCTATTTTGGTATTCCTATTCGGGACGCTATAGCAAATAATCGGGCAATGGGTGCAGTACTAGCCGGTTTGATCGGAGGTCCTGCGATGGGGGCTGCGGTCGGAGCAACTGCCGGATTGCATCGTTTCTTATTAGGGGGATTTACCGCGTTTTCTTGTGGCCTATCTACAATAACCGAAGGAATACTAGGAGGACTAGTTCATTACTATTTTGTTTCTTTCGGAAAAAGTGAAAGAATCTTCGATCCGAAAATCGCATTCGGAATTACATTTCTTGCCGAAGTTATTCAAATGACAATTATTCTTGTTACTGCAGAACCGTTTAATGCTGCTTGGGAACTGGTTCAAGTTATTGCATTTCCTATGATCTTCGCTAACGCAATTGGTAATACCTTGGTAGTAAGTATATTCCGCGATCAGAAATATGCTATCGAAAAGATAGGGACTTACTATGCAGAGAGAGCTTTGAAAATTGCCCGCCGTAGTTTGAAAATACTCTATAAAGGATACAACGAAGAAACTGCTAAGAGACTTGCCGAAATAATAATCGAAGAGACAGGAGTAGCATCAGTAGCTATAACCGATACTGCAAAAGTAATAGCATTCGAAGGATTGGGAAAAGAAAATTTCAGACAAAATATGGAAATATCTTCCGATTATACCAAAAAGGCGATAAAGAATAATGAGGTAATCTTTATCAATCGATGGAGCGATAATAGTGAAATACATAAGTATAATCCCGATCTATCTTCCAACTTAATTGTACCTGTTAGGTTGAGTGGTGAAGTAATCGGAACAATTAAATTCTATGAACAGAAGAATAAGGCCTTTTCTTCAATCAATAAAGCACTTGGAGAGGGAATTGCCGATTTGATTGCCGTGCAGCTTTTAGCAGCCAAATATGAAGAGCAAAAGAATCTCTTATTGAAATCAGAATTGAAACTTGTACAGGCTCAAATCAATCCTCATTTTCTTTTTAATACGATCAATACGATTATTGCAGTAACGAGAACCAAGCCTGAAGAAGGTATTAAACTTTTGCAAAATCTTTCCGGTTTCTTCAGAAAGAATCTCAAGCGAAGCGGTGATTTTTCTTCCTTACGCGAGGAGCTTGAGCATGTAAATTCATATTTGGAAATTGAGAAAGCGCGTTTCAAGGAAAATCTGATTATTGATATGGATATTGATGAGTCTCTCCTTGGTGTAAGACTTCCTACTTTTACATTGCAACCATTGGTGGAAAACGCCATCAAACATGGTATATCAAGAATAATGGAAAAAGGGGTGGTGAGTATTATTGTGAAAAGGGATGCTGAGGATGCAATAATTATTATTGAAGATAACGGTGGAGCTTTAGAAGAAAAGGAAAATTCCGACGGACTCGGGACATCTATTGTGGATAAAAGAATTAAGAATTATGCCGGTGAAAAGTATGGCATGCAACTATCCGGAATAATTGATGAAAAAACAACTGCTACAGTGCGTATTCCAATTGAGGGGATTTTGACATGATAAAGTGCATTATAATTGATGATGAATTCTATGCTCGTGAAGAGATGGAGCAATTATTATTGGAATCGGGCAAATTCGAAATACTGGAAAAATGTGGTAACCCGATTGAAGCTGTTAAAGCGATAAATCAATATAAGCCAGAAGTGATTTTTCTGGACATTCAACTTTCAATGCTCGATGGTTTTGAAGTTCTTGCAATGCTTGAAAGTTCTGTAATGCCCCGTGTAGTTTTTGTTACCGCATTCGATGAATACGCTGTGAAAGCATTTGATGAAAACGCTGTTGATTACCTGTTAAAACCTGTTGATAAAGATCGCTTCACAAAAACAGTAGAACGAATTGAGAAATCATTGGCAAAAAAAGAGAAGAATAATTTCGAAATCCCATGTTTGAAAAGAATTCCCAGTGTTGTTTCCAAAAGGATAAAGCTTATCAATGTTGATTACGTTGACTATGTTGTTTGTGAAAACAATTCCGTTTTTTTAATCTGCGGGAACACAAAATATTTTACAGATTTAACCCTCAAAGTATTAGAAGAAAGAACAAAACTAACTCGCTCGCATAAGGGATATCTTGTTAATCCTGAAAAGATTGATGAAATTATCGTTGAAGATAACGTAAGCGGAAAGATCAAGCTACATTCCGGCTTGAAAATTCCGGTGAGTCGGAGTTATCTCAAAATAATAAAGGAGAAGCTTACAATATAGATCTACTTATCTATTTCCCAGCATATTTTTAGCTGACTATTCATTCTATAAAAGGGCAATTGTAAAGGGACACAGTTTAAAATGGGGATCATATAACGATAATATGTATGTGAATTTTCCTGTCTTCCGATGCTCTTAGAGATGATGAATAGTGTGAAAGTAATGTTATAAAAAGCTACTGCATGTTACTTGGGAAATAGTGCAACTTACTCACCCGATAACGCATCTTATCCATAAACGTAATGCTAAGGCTTAACCAATAATGTAACTTGACACTGTAGTTAGAAAACTAATAACGGAGAGATAGTTATGTTACTCTTTTTTCTTTGTGTTGCGTTGTTGATTGCCGGATATTTTTTATACGGTACTCTTGTGGAAAGGATTTTCGGAGTTGATCCGAAAAGAGAAACTCCGGCTAAGTCTTTACAAGACGGAGTAGATTACGTTGAAATGAAACCGGGAAAAATATTCTTGGTTCAGTTATTAAACATTGCCGGTTTAGGACCGATATTCGGGCCAATTCTGGGAGCTCTATATGGCCCTGCCGCATTAATATGGATAGTTATAGGTTCCATTGTCGGTGGTGCTGTTCACGATTTCTTTTCAGGAATGATGTCCGTTAGAAGCAAAGGACAATCGATTCCGGATGTTGTTGGAAATGAGTTAGGGAACGGCTTCAAACAATTTATGAGGTTTTTCTCTATTGTTCTTTTATTATTGGTTGGTGTAGTGTTTGTTTTAGGACCTGCAAAACTTTTAACTAATCTTCTTGGTTTACCAACTTGGGCATGGATAGCTATGATATTCGGATATTATTTCTTAGCTACAGTTTTACCGGTTGATAAGATCATTGGTAAGTTATATCCGTTTTTTGGTGCAGCTTTATTATTTATGGCTATAGGTTTAACATTGGCATTCATCTTCCAGGGATATGAATTCTATCCGCAATTAACGTTAGATAATTTGCATCCTAAGGAATTACCTATGTGGCCTTTGATGTTTATTACTATTGCATGCGGTGCTATTAGTGGATTTCATTCTACTCAGTCTCCTATGATGGCCAGATGTATTGGGAATGAGAAATATGGCAAACCTGTCTTCTATGGTGCAATGATAGGAGAAGGAATTATCGCTTTGATATGGGCTACTTTGGGAATGTCTTTCTTCCATACTCCTGATGCTTTACAAGCTGTATTGGGAGAAGGTGGACCTGCCTTAGTAGTTAATAAAATATCTGTGGAATTATTAGGAACTTTTGGTGGTTTATTGGCAGTCGTTGGAGTTATCGCTCTTCCGATTACTTCAGGAGATACGGCTTTCAGAAGTGCAAGACTTATTGTTGCTGACTTTTTGAAGTATTCACAGAAAAACCCAATGAAGAGATTATATATCGCAATACCTTTATTTGTTGTAGGGTTCGCTATTTCAATGGCTGAATTCGGAGTGATTTGGAGATATTTCGGCTGGGCTAATCAAACTTTGGCAACGGTTGTTTTGTGGTCCGCTGCAGCATATTTGATCAGACGCGGAAAGTTTCATTGGATTGCTACAATACCGGCGACTTTTATGACATGCGTAGTTGCGACGTATTTAGGCTATGCTAAGATAGGTTTTGGTTTGAGTCTTGATATCTCAACAATAATTGGAGTTATCACAGCTGTTGTTTCTTTTGCCCTGTTCATGATTACATTCAAGAGCAGAAGGGAAGAAGTAAAAGAAGTTGCAACTGAGTTAAATTAGGGAAACAATAAAGAGGAGACACTTTATATGAAAAAATTTGTTCTAATTATGGCGTTACTGTTGGCTTCGAGCACTATCTTCGCTCAGATTAAAATTTCCGGGGATATGACTATGCGACCTCGAATGGATATCAGCGATAATGGAGATTTTGGGTCGAGATCTGAAGATTATTATTACATGTATCGAGCTCGTTTGAATTTTGACGCTAACATTGGAGACGGATGGTTTGCTAAAATGCAACTGGCTCACGGTGGTTTCGGTGCGTTTGCTTTCTCCGGTTTTACAAGAACAGAATCCAGAATTCCTTTTTCGGTTGATGGGGCTATAAGACCTGGTGTTCATTTTATGGAAATGTATTTCGGAAGAAATACTGATAACTATGGTTTTATTGGAGGTATTATTCCAATAAACGCAGTTGCCAATCCGATATACGATCTTCATTATTATCCTGAGCGAATGGTTGATATTCCTTTCGCAATATTTTCCGCAAACGGTGCTTTGGGATTTGATGCTTACTATAAGTTAGGTGGAGGAAAACTGGGTGTCAGAGCTTTAGTTGATAACAACGAAGGTAAATATGTAGAAAACGCTAACGGTGATGAGCTACAGAATACCAACGATTGTTATACCTATGGCTTGGATTATTCCTTTAATGTAGCAGATTTTACTCTTCAACCGATTGTACTTGCTGCTTTCGCAAATGATTCCACAAGAGCCCCAATGACATATGGTCTTAATCTAAGTTCTCCGGCATTTGGTGGATTCAAATTACATGGCTCCTTCTATATGAGTAGCCAAGATAATAAAGGGACAACCGAATATGACGCTACATTTTTCAGAGTTAAACTTACAGGAAAAGTTGGTCCCGGATCTTTGTTGGCTTGGTACGGTATAATGAAAAGATCAGATAAATTAGTTGGCGGTGAAGTTGATCATGATTTTACTGATCTTTGGGTGATGTATAAGATTCCTGTCTATAAGAGCGATAAAGGAAGTGTAGTATTGGCCCCAACATACAGAAGGGCTACAGAAAAAGCAGACAACTTGAAAGACTACATGAGAAATAAGATAGAATTAACTGCAATAATAAGTTTCTAGTATATATATGTGATGAATAATCACATTCCCCTAAGAAACCCGGTTACCCCCTCAGACCGGGTTTCTCCCCTTTAAACTAATGGTCCTCTAAAAAAAAGTGTATAATTACATCCCTTGATATAAATATAAAATATTATATATTTGTTAAGAATAATTAGGAATTATATAAATGGAGATTACTATGAGAAGTATTTTGTTAATTCTTTTCCCTATTCTATTCTTCTGTTCATGCGGAGAAGATGATTCTGTTACAAAACATGAAATCGAAGATAATGTAAGATGGAACTTAACAGAAGTGCGAAACGGAAATGAAAAACATTTGTTTTTCCCGGAAGAAGGTGTTCAGTACTATTTCGAGAAATTATCCAATGGAAAAGTTAAAGTAAAAGCAGGTTGCAATACTTGTGATGGTGAGTTACGATTATTAAATGGGGAAGGAATTGAGTTTCGTATCGGATGTACCGAAGCAGCTTGCAATCCTTTGCCGGATGGTGCTTTTTACCAAGAATATTTGTCGATGGGGTATTCCGTAAAACAAGAAA
Organism: uncultured Ignavibacteriales bacterium; assembly: GCA_942492055.1. Classification (GTDB taxonomy): domain Bacteria; phylum Bacteroidota; class Ignavibacteria; order Ignavibacteriales; family Melioribacteraceae; genus CALODP01. The sequence continues at coordinate 817,158 of CALODP010000015.1, forward strand.
ATGACGAATTGAAAATATACTTTAAAAATAACGAAGATCTTCTCTGCATATTAGTTCATACTAAATAGTAACTCCCAGAAAAATAGGCTTGTAATTAGCATATTATGAGCCTCTTACATACTATATAGCTACTTCTAGCTATTGAATGTTGATAGCAATATTCGTATATAAAATCGTGTTCTTCTTCTGATTCCAAACACATTCTTCCTATTCTATTATATTACAAGAATTAAAAATTTTTATATCACATAAGTTGACAAGTATTCGTAATGAATTCAAGGGAACGACATGGAAAAAGAAACTCTATGTGAACAACAAATCTTTCAAGATGTCTTCATTCACTCTTGCAATCCCATTATTATTCTCACCAAAGATCTTGCTATTTCCAATGTAAATAATTGCTTTGAAGACTATTCAGGATATAAGAAAGTAGAGATGGAAGGTAAAAAGAATTTGACTGAATTCATTATAAAAGAAGATCTCGAAAAATTAAAAGAAAATCATTGTATTTACAATACTGGAATAAAGAAAACAGATTTACGCTTTATCAACAGACAAGGTAATATGTATAACTTTAGGGCTACATCTCGGTTTTTAAATAGGAAATTTGTTTTAATTACATTGTGGGAACAATCCGAAGAAATTAATAGACAGCAAAAGACAGCCTTCGAAATAAAAAAACTTCAAACAATATTTGATAGTATTAGTGACGGAATATGTGTCGTAGATCGGAATTACAGATTACAATTTGTTAATCGTGGGATGAAGCATATTTTCCGAAATTATTCCAAAGGCAAAATCAGAAAAAAGGAGGATGAATTTGATTTTTTGATTGATGATTGCATCTCCAACGTTGGTTTTTTGGAAAAAGTTTTTTTTGATGGAAAACCGCAAAATGAAATGAGAGTAATTGATATAAATGAAAATGATAAACATGTTTTTGATATTGCAATGTTTCCTATTTATGACGAGAACGGGAATGTAGGACAGGTAATTGAGTATTTTAAGGATGTTACTTACACATTAAAATTGGAAGATCAACTCCTTTATCATGAAAGAATGGCCGGAATCGGAGAGTTGGCTTCGGGAATTGCACATGAAATAAGAAATCCTTTGGCCAATATCTCAGCTTCCGCAAATTATTTGATGGACAATTTTGAAATTGAAGAGAAGCTTTCTGATAATCTCAGAATTATTTTAAAGAATTCTGAGCACGCAAATAAAATAATTTCTGATTTATTGAACTTTTCGAAGCCCAAAGAGTATTCATTTAATATGGAGTGCTTGGGAGAAATAATTGATTCCAGTTGCAATATGATTACTACACGGTGTTTGAAACAACATGTTCGACTGACAAAAAAAATATTTAGAAAAAAACTTCCGATGGTTTTCGCCGATAGAAATCGATTACAAGAGGCTTTCCTGAACCTTTTTTCGAATAGTCTTGATGCAATGCCGAACGGGGGAAAATTGACGATATTCGTATCCCCCAATTTCGATGAAAAAGAAATATCAATCAATATTTCAGATACGGGAAATGGGATTCCAAAAGAAGATATAAATAAAATATTTGATCTGTTTTTTACTATGAAAGAGAAAGGTACCGGAATAGGATTATGTTGGGCTAAGCAAATAATTGATCAGCATAAAGGAAGAATTGAAATTGAAAGCAAAGTTAATTTTGGGACGACAGTCAAAATCAGAATGCCTATAAAACGATAGGAGCATTTTCTGGGGGAAACATGATATTAATAGTAGATGATGATAACGATTTTAGATTGCTACTATCTGAAATATTGGAGAAAGAAGGATACAAAACCATATCAGCGGGAAACGGTACGGATGCTCTTAAATACACAAAAAAATACTCGCCTGAACTAGTTCTTCTCGACATCAAAATGCCAAAAATGGATGGGATTGAAATCTTGGAGAGAATAAAAGATTTTAATCCGGATATTTCGGTTATTATGATTACAGCTTTCGTTAATATCCGAGATGCGGTTAAGACAATGAAATTAGGCGCTTATGATTATATAACTAAACCAATTACCAGCAACGAAGAATTAATCCATACAATTGATAAAGCATTAAAAACAAAAAAATTGAGTAATGAGGTTGACTCTTTGCGTAGAAGAATTGCCGAAGAAAGGGACTCGTTAAAAGGGGATAGCCCCTTAATGAAAAAAGTCTTTAAACAAATTTCATGTATTGCTAAAACAAATATGACAGTTGTAGTACAAGGGGAAAGTGGAACAGGAAAAGAATTAGTTGCTCGCCAAATTCATCATCAAAGTGATAGATGTTCTGCTCCTTTTATTGCTTTGGACTGTGGTGCCATACCCGATTCTTTATTTGAAAGTGAATTGTTCGGATATGAAAAAGGAGCCTTTACAGGAGCATATGATTCAAAAGAAGGGAAATTCGAGCAAGCCAAAAAAGGAACTATTTTTCTTGATGAAATTAATAATCTTTCGGATGCTGCTCAAGTTAAACTTCTGCGAGTGATTCAGGAAAGAAAGTTACAACGTTTGGGTGGAAAAAAAATCATTAACATTGATGTTCGTATTATTGTTGCTACTAATTCGATGTTATGTGTGGAAATGAGGAAGGGGAAATTCAGAAGTGATCTATATTATCGTCTGAATGAATTTGTAATTGATATCCCATCGTTGCGTGAAAGAAAAGATGACATAATGGTTTTGTGCAAATATTTTATAGAAAAAGCTAACATGGAACATGGGAAAGAAGTAACAGAAGTATCATCTGCAGCTATGAAAAAAATTCTAGAGTATAATTGGCCGGGAAATATCAGAGAGCTAAGGAATGTTTTACGCAGAGCAACAATACTTGCGGAGAATAGTAAAATCGAAGTTACAAATTTACCCTCCGAAATAATTAACAAAGGATATTCCAATCAAGGGGAATTTGTCTCAAGTGAATTATTATCAAAAGAATTGGGAAACGGACTATCTTTATCTGAAATTACGGAGACAGTTCTCAAAAACGCCGAAAGAGAAGTGATTTCAAAAGTATTAAAAGAAACAAAATTCAATAAAACCGAAGCGGCCAAAATGCTTCAAGTTGATAGAAAAACCCTCTATACAAAAATGAAAATGCTAAATATATAATTGAGTATTCATACTGTGGAATCGAGTACACAATTAGGGGAACTTACACCTCAATTAAAAAAAACACTATTTTGTATCTATTTCGATACTTGCCATTCTGAGCCTCATTTCAAGTAAAAATCTTCAACACGAATAATATCTTATCTGGCATGTAATTTGGAATATTATTTCTCCAAACAAACCGTCACAGAAACGACGGGATCATTAATCAATTAGTTGAGGTGTATTATGGCAGTAGAAAAAGCAATAGGCTCATCCAGCTTGGTTGATGTAGTTGACAGAATACTCGATAAGGGTATTGTTGTAGACGCATGGGCAAGAGTTTCTCTGGTCGGTATCGAGTTAATCGCTATCGAAGCTAGAGTAGTTGCAGCTTCTGTTGAAACATATTTGAAATATGCAGAAGCAATTGGCCTAACCGCAACCGCTGCATAGCTGTTTAAAGAATTCTTGCCGAGATATCCTTTTGAAAAGCATATCTCGCCAAGAGTATTTTGGAGGAGCAATGCATCTGAATGAAGAGATTATAGCCAAGAGAAAAATGCCCCGAGATATTTTGATTACTGCCTATGAGCAAAGAATGCTCTCTTTGGAGAATATTATCTTATCTACCCAAAAAACTATAAACGAATACCATAATTCGGTTATCGGTGCAAGAATCGATAATGATAGAATAAAAAAACAACTCCGCGAATACATGGCTAGAAACCAATCCTTCAGGAAAAAAGACTTTGATGATATGATGAATCGTGTAATTCATTATCAAAATCATTCCGAAGAAATTATGAAGAGAAAGCTTAACGATTTTTTTGAGTGCCAAAAAAGCATCATCGCAAAGTTGAAAAATAGTCTTAATAGTTTAGGAATGTCTGACGATGATGCCGGAGATTCATTCATGGACTTTCATGAGCAATTAAAGGAATTGGTACTGAATCTGGAAAATGAAAAAGAAGGAATAATAAACTCTATCAGATATTATCAAGAGAAACAAAGTGAGATTATCATGAGACTAAAGGAAATTATTAATGTTAATCATGGTAATAAAATAAGAAAACTAAAACAAATCATAGATGATCTGCTTCAGTAGATCTATCGGAGGAGGGGAAATGGACTTTTCAACTGAAATTAAAAATACTGCTACAGAAATTGTAAACTCGGCAAAAGAAAGAACAAATGTTTTGGAAAAACTTATCCATGGCATCAGAGGAGATATGGAGAAAATTACTAAGAATCGGATAAAATCTTATAATCAACATATGAAGGAACTCAGAGCCTATTCCAAGCAATTAAAAAATAATACCTCTCAAATGATTTCCGATTTTCATAAAGAGAGAATGGAAATACGAAAAAATCAAAGAACAGATCTTGGAAATTACGCCAATGATCTTGCTGAAAATATTTTAAGCACATTAAAGCGGATGCATGAAGAAGAGGTAAAAAAAACACGAGAGATGAAAAAAGATTTATCCGATTATGTTATTGATATTAATTCGCAAGTTAAACGCTTGAAAAAAGAAAGTTCTGAGCATATGAATGAAATTAAGAAAGAGCAGATGGAAATGAAAAAAGAAATCCAACAAGCCTTTAAGGAGTACCGGAATATTGTAAAAAATGGTGTCTCTGTCGATGTGGAAAAACATCCAAATGGCAAAAATGGAAATTCCAAGGAGAAAAAAGCGCAAAAGAAAAAAGAAGAAAAGTAGTGTCCGGTATTACTGTTATTAATTGTTGAGGGAAGAATGATTGAAGAAATAAAACAAGTAATAGAACCGAAAGCTATGAGTGATTTCGTTGAAACTCGCTACGTTAAGGATATTACTCACAGAGCCTTGGCATATCTGAAAGCAGGATTTCCGGTTCATTTTCGTGGAGCGTCCGGAACCGGGAAAACTACTCTTGCACTCCATCTGGCAAGTAAATTAAACAGACCCGTAATAATGCTTCATGGGGACGAAGATTTTAGTTCTTCCGATTTGGTTGGAGGGGAATACGGATATAGAATGAAAAAAGTAGTCGATAGATTTGTTTCCCGTGTTATGAAGCTTGAAGAAAATATGGAAAAGCGTTGGGTCGATAGCAGACTTACTACAGCATGTAAATATGGTTTTACCTTAATCTATGATGAGTACACCAGATCTAGGCCGGAAGCTAATAACATTCTCCTTTCAATTCTTCAAGAAAAGATTATGGATATGCCAACTAACAGAGGATCAGATGAATCTTATCTTAAGGTTGATCCTCAGTTTAAAGCCATATTTACTAGTAATCCTGAAGAATATGCCGGTGTCTATAAAAGTCAGGATGCCCTTAGAGATAGAATGATAACTTTGGATTTGGGTAACTTTGATTTAGATACTGAAATAGCCATTACAAAAGCTAAAGCGAAAATATCTAGAAAGAATGCCGGTAAAATAGTAGGAATAGTTCAAGCGTTGAGGGATACTGCAGAAATTGAATTTCCTCCTACTATAAGAGGAAGTATTATGATTGCCAAAACTATGAAAAGTCTCAATATTTCCATTGAAAAATCAAACGGCGCTTTTCTACAAATCTGTCAGGATATCTTAGCCTCTGAAACAAGTCGTCTGGGGAATAAAACAAAACAAGAAAAAGTTAAAGAGATTATTAGAGAACTCGTTAAGAATCATCTTATTACTGAAGAGGTGATGGTATGAAAAAATCATCTGATGTTCCGGGAGTTAATAACCTAAAGAGTATCCATTCCGGGGGAGTACGCGCAATTCCTGATTCTCATCGATCCCAATACCTCGATCTTTTTGTCTTAAAAAGAGAAGAAGAGCGATTACTTGATGAAATGGAAAATCTCAATAAAAGAATTACCACTACACAAAATCGGCTTGATTGGATTCGTAAACAAATAATTGAGAATAAAGAGTTAATTGAAAAGAATGAAAAAATGAATACTACATCTAAAGAAGCCAAAAGTACAATTTTGAATTATTAATAAGCGGAGATATAATATGACCAAGAAAAAGAAAAAGGAAGATGGCGATATAAATATTGATATCGGGTTGGGAGGCTTAAATCTCGGTGGGTTATTCCAAGGAATTGAAAACTTGGTAGATTTGGCCGAAAGCCTGAATAAAGCCGGTGGCGAGATCAAGAAAGAAGGGAAGATTGATCTTAGCAATATTAGGGAAGGAATGAACGGAGTATTTGGAGTTTCTATTAAATCTGCTGTTGGAGGGGAAACGATTGTTGAGCCTTTCGGAAATATTCACAAGACTCCTAAGGGGCCAAAGGTTGATGAAGAAAGAGAGCCTATAGTTGATGTATTCGACGAAGATAATGAAGTGAAAATCTATGCGGAGATGCCAGGGGTTGATAAAAAGGATATTAAAATTAAAGTAACAGGAGATATTCTTGAAATCTCAGCAAAAACTGCAAAAAGAAATTATCATAAAGAAATATTATTGAAGTTTGCTCCGCCTAAAGAAAATGTGGCATTTAACTATACAAACGGAATACTTGAACTTATTGTGAAGAAATAACGATGTGATAATGGAACCCTTTCATAGGAGATTGACTTTCTTCGGTGGGAAAGGTGGAGTTGGAAAAACAACTTCTTCTCTCGCTATCGGTTATCATTTGGGAAAAGAAAATAAGACTATAGTAGTATCAACCGATCCGGCTCATTCTCTTTCCGATTGTCTGGGAAAGAGAGTTGGAAATAACATCACAAATATCGTGAATAACCTTTATTCGCTGGAGGTAGATGCAAAAGCTGAGTTCTCAAACTTTTTGAACGACCACGAAGATGAAATCAAGGAAATATTCTCTACATCAACAAATCTTGATGATGAAGATATTAGGGGCATTTTTTCCTTGCCTATCCCGGGTATTGAAGAGATAATGGGGCTAAAAACAATAATTGATCTTTATAATAAAAATGAATTCGACAATTACATTATTGATACCGCTCCTTCGGGACATGCCTTGAGACTTTTGGAACTCCCTGATTTAATTGATGATTGGGTTAAAGTAATAGCGAAACTTCGGTGGAAATACAGATATATGGTTGAAAGTTTTGCCGGGCATATTCACTACGACAAAGGTGATGATTTTGTTCTGACTCTCAAGAAAATTATTAAAGGAATTAGGAAGATTCTCAATGATGAAACTCAATGTGAATTTGTCCCGGTTACGATTCCTACATATATGTCAATTGCGGAAACGGAAAATTTTATAAGTATTATTGATGATTATCAAATCCATTTGGAGAGTTGTATTATTAATAATGTTGAGATGCTTGGGAGTTGTTCTTATTGCCGCGAAATAAGAAATCATGAACAGACGAAAATTGAGTATTTCAAAAACAGATTTCCTGACAAAAAGATATTTATAATTCCTCGTTTCTCTGAAGAAGTAATTGGTATAAATGGTTTGAAAAAAGTAGAGGAGTGGTTGTGGAAAAGAAAAGAGAATTAGTTTTGAAAGTTAAAGAGGCCTTGCCTAAAGATGTCGGAAGAGCAATTGCTCGGATTGATCCGAATGATATGGATAAGCTTGATATCAAAGTAGGTGAAATTGTTGAGATTGAAGGGAAGAGAAAAACTGCGGCTAAAGTGATGCCTTCTTTTGCTGAGGATAGAGGAAAGAGTATTATCCAGATTGACGGACTTTCACGTGAAAACTCAATGGCTGGTTTGGATGAAAAAGTTATCATTAGAAAAGTAAAATATCAAACAGCTTCCAGAATTTCTTTATCCGCACTCTCGGGTGGTAATGTTCTGCAAAAAAGAGAAGATGCCAGATATCTTGGTTCTTTGTTAGAAGGTATTCCACTTTGTGTTGGTGATAGAACACGTGCGAACTTGATAGGTTCCCGTTACTATGACTTTAAAGTTATTGATACTAATCCTTCCGGAGTCGTTATTATTTCCTCTGCTACTATAATAAAAACCGAGTCTAAAGAAAAAGATCCGACTGAGCGTATTAAAGTCTCTTATGAAGATATTGGAGGGCTCGGTAATCAACTGCAAAGAATACGTGAGATGGTTGAACTACCATTAAAATATCCTGAAGTATTTAATCGTTTGGGAATTGATGCTCCTAAAGGAGTTTTCTTATACGGACCTCCCGGAACCGGAAAAACTCTTATTGCCAGAGCAGTAGCTAACGAAACTGATGCTTATTTTACCAGTATTTCCGGTCCGGAGATAATGGGGAAATTCTACGGCGAAAGTGAAGCGCGATTGAGAACTGTATTCGAAAATGCTCAGAAAAACGCTCCCGCTATTATTTTTATCGATGAAATTGACGCGATTGCTCCTAAAAGAGAAGATATTGGCGGTGAAAAACAAGTAGAACGAAGAGTTGTTGCACAATTACTCTCTTTGCTCGACGGATTGGAATCCAGGGGACATGTAATCATTCTGGGTGCTACCAATATTCCAAATACAATTGATCCTGCTCTCAGACGTCCGGGAAGATTCGATCGCGAAATCTCTGTTCCGATTCCCGATAAAAAAGGACGTTTTGATATTCTCCAAATTCATACCAGAGGAATGCCTCTTAAAGATGATGTCAGTTTGGAAAAATTATCCGAAATAACTCACGGTTTTGTCGGTGCAGATCTTGAAGCCTTGGCAAGAGAGGCTGCAATGTCCGCATTGAGAAAAATACTTCCTATGATCGATTTTGAAATTGCGGAAATTCCTTACGAGGAGTTGTTGAACCTTCATGTTACTATGGATGATTTTCTCGAAGCTATGAAAGAGGTTGAACCCTCTGCAATTCGGGAAGTCTTTGTTGAAGTTCCTGATGTAAAATGGGATGAAGTTGGAGGACATGAAAAAATAAAAGAAGAACTTAAGCAAGCCGTTCAATGGCCTTTGAAATATTCCGAACTATTTGTTCATGCTAATACTACTCCTCCTAAAGGTATTCTTTTATACGGAGCCCCCGGAACCGGGAAAACACTTTTGATAAAAGCATTGGCTAATGAAAGTGGGGTGAACTTTATTTCTGTAAAGGGACCGGAGCTTATTTCCAAATATGTCGGTGAAAGTGAACGGGCTATCAGAGATGTTTTCAAAATGGCAAAACAAGCCTCCCCGACAATTCTTTTCTTCGATGAAATCGATAGTCTTGTTCCTCATCGTGGCGCCGGAGGAACCGATTCCTCTGTTGCCGAAAGAGTAATCAGTCAATTTCTTACTGAAATGGATGGAATCGAGGAATTAAAAGGAGTTATTGTATTAGCGGCTACTAATAGAGTTGATATGTTGGATCCTGCTCTTCTTCGTAGCGGGCGCTTCGATCTTTTGCTGGAACTTCCCAAACCAAGTATGGAAGATAGATTGAAAATCTTCAATATTCACCTGAAAGGGAAACCTGTGGCATCGGAAATAAATTTCGAAAATCTTGCTAAGGAAACCGAAGGGAAAGTTGGCGCCGATATTGAGGCTATCTGTAGAAAGGCCTCGATGAATGCCATTAGAAGAGTTTTACAATCCCGGGAAGAATCCTCAAAAGAAACTATTTCCGATAAAATGGCCAATTTCCAAATAACTGACTCTGATTTCAAAGATGCTTTGCAAATATTTCTTGAGCAGAGAAGTAGATAACTTTTTTCGGGGAAAATAATGAAAACATATCTCTATGGAATTATCAGACTTAATGGGAGTAATATTCCCGAAGAATTTGTAACTGACGATGAAAAAATATCATTCTTGCAATATAATGATATTGCTGCCGTATTAAGTGAAATCTCTTATGAAAGGATGGAAGAGTTACCAAAAGCAATATTGGCAAAAAGGTTACTTCATCATCAGATTGTTATTGAAAGAATTATGGCTATGGGGTTTAGTATTCTTCCTATTAAATTGTGGACAATTCTTGAAGAAACATGCGATACAAAATGTGTTTTGAAAAACGGATATGAGTTTTTCATTAATCAACTTGAGGAAATAGAGTCATTTATCGAATTCGATATTATTGCTACATGGAATAATTTCGGGGATATCATCGAAAAAATCTCCAAGCACAAAGAGATTCGTGACGAAAAAGCCCGTATTCTTAAGGAGAAAGGGGGAATCTCCAAAGAAGATTCGATATTAATCGGCAAGATGTTACAAGAAGAGATAAAAAAAGAGAATGATTCCGTTACCAAAAAGATTATCTCTGAACTCCACTCGGTTGTCATCCGAAACAGACATAATCCTGTTATGAACGATCAAATGCTTATGAACCTTGCGTGCATGATCAAACAGAATGAGAATGATTCTTTGATGAATCTCATTGAAGAAATAGATAGGAAATATAATGGGGAAATTGATTTCAGGTGCATTACTCCCTTGCCATTGTATAGTTTCTCTACAATTACAATTAATGTGTTGAAGGAGGAAGAAATTAGTTGGGCCAAAGAAAAACTTGGTATTACTAATGATCTCAATAAGGAGATTTTGCGAAAAGCATTTTTGCGAGCTGCCAAAGAAACTCATCCTGATAATGGGATTGATGAAATCCCGAATTCCGAATTTTCCGAGGTTAAGAAAGCTTATTCTCTTTTGGATGGATTATGCAATGATAACTCGAGGTCTGGTAGCTACGAGGAAAATAATCACAAGTATTACTCAATTAACAAAGTATAAATTAAATCCCGGTGATGTGGTGAAATATATTTACGGCATAGTTAAAGATTCCGAGAATAGAAAATATGACATTCTCGGATTCGAAAAAATGAATATTTCTTCGATCGCTAGAGATGGATTATCCGCTATTATTAGTGAAACAGATTCCGAAAAATACTCTTTCGAAAAGAAAAACATTATGATTCATGAAAAAACCATTGAATCAATAATGAAGCTTCATAAGGATATTCTTCCGGCCAGATTCTCTTTAATTGCTGAAGATGAAGACCAAATCAAGAAAATTCTTATGAACGAAAAGGAAGAGTTTATTTCTCTTTTCGAAACCATTGCCGGTAAAAAGGAATTGGGAATAAAACTATTAATCAAAGATGCAAAACTCTTTTTGGATACTGTTATTAATAAATATGACGCGATTATTGCGGAAAGAGACAGGCTCAAAAATATTCCCCCACATGAATGCTACTACGATATTATTGCCTTGGGAAAGAATATTGAAGAAACAGTTGAATATGAAAAGACAAAAATAGCTGACATGGTTTTCGATAAACTGAACAAAATCAGTGAAGATGGAATCCAAAGCAAAACTTATAGCGAAAAGATGATTCTAAACGCTGCTTTTCTGGTTAATAATGATAAGGAGGAAGAATTTGACATTCTTGTTGATGAAATAGCTCGGGAATATTCTGAAACACTTCATGTTAAATATGTTGGAGATCTTCCACCTTATAATTTTGTTAAATGGGAGATAAATATTCATGATTATTCTTGATTCGATTCTTCTTTCTCCCATTAAAGGGCTAATGTGGCTAGGGGACAAAATTAATGATATAGTGCAAAAAGAGATCGATAATAAAGATTCCCTGAAGGAAAAATTAATGGAACTTCAATTACGATTCGAACTTGATGAGATATCTCTCGAAGAGTATGAAGAAAAAGAAAAAGAATTGCTGGAAAGAATTAATCAATTGGAGGATTAACCGGAGTTTGATTATGGAAACATTTGAAAAAACTAATTCCGATAAGGTTGATAATGATCATCATGATAATATGATAATCGAAATCGGAATTGTGGCTTGTGAATTCTTAAAGAAAAATCTAAACGTTGATAACGCCAAAATAATTAAAGCTACACGAAAAGGGGATCGTTGGGAAGTTGAGGTGGAAGTTTACGAGGAAAGTTCTTTTATCAAATCTATCGGTCTTAAAACCAAAGTTCAAGATCGAAATGTTTATTTAGTTAAATTCGATAGTAATCACGATGTGGAATGCTTCGAAAGAATTCATGAATGAAAAATTCGGCGGTTCTTATGCAATATTCGAAAACAGGGTTGTTATATTTGTTTTGTATAGCCAGAGAAAAACCGTCAGTGGAAATTAGTGAAATTCCACTCTTATATTTTAAAGTCGGTAATGTTTACCCGGTTTTTACTAAGGTTAGTCAAAACGATTACGAAGAAGAGAATCTTAAGAAAAATCTTGAGGATATGGAGTGGATAAAAAGTGAAGTTAATCTTCACGAACGTATTATCGAAAGAATTATGCTTAATAATTGTGTAGTCCCTTCCAAATTTGCCACACTTTTCAGATCCGAGGAGTCTCTTAGAAATATGATTACGGAAAATATGCATAGCATAAATGAAGACTTGGAAAATCTTTCCGGTAAAGAAGAATGGGGAGTAAAAGCCTTTTGTAATCTGAGCCAATTTCAAGAAGCGGTCTTGAATGAAGGGGAGGAAAGAAAGGAGGAAGTTTCTATCTCTCCCGGAAAAGCTTTCTTATTGAGAAAGAAAAAGGAACAAATGCAAACAAAAATATTCGAGAATTCTATCTATGAATATGAAGATAAAATATTTGCCGAATTGGGACAGTTAGCCGTGGAAAGAAAAAGAAATAATCCTCTCCCTAAGTCTATTACCGAGTTGGATGATGAAATGCTCTTTAACGGAGTATTCCTGGTTGCTCAAAACAAAGTTGAGGAATTTATAAAAGCTACCGATCAATTAAATAACGATTTACGAGATAAAGGAATACATCTTAGTTGTACCGGCCCTTGGCCCCCGTATAATTTTTGCGGAGCAAAGAAATAAATGGGAGAACCTATTTCCATATCAAAGGAGATTACTCTTGTTGAGGTTCTGGATAGAATTCTGGAAAAAGGAGTCGTGATTTCAGGGGATTTGATAATATCCGTGGCTAATGTCGATCTAATCTATCTTGGGCTTCGTGTTTTGCTATGCTCTGTTGATACTTATGATAAGGCGCGAAAAGGAGAAAAAATAATCCTAAGAGAAGGAGATTAACCGGTGAAATATCTTGCATATTCCATTATTCGATCCGTATCCGATTTCCCATCCGAGTTTTATGGTATCTGGGATTGTAAACTCCGAATGATTCATTATAAAGATATTGCCGTGATTGCTTCCCTTTTTGATGAAGAACAGTTCGAAAATAAGCGAAAATTATCCGAACAAGAATTTAAAGAAATGGCTCTGAGATATGAAGAAACAATAGAGCAATTAATGACCTCATATACTCTTTTGCCTTTTAGATTTTTAACATTCTTCGAAAATGAAGAAAATATATTCCGTTTTTTGGAAAAAAGATACTCTTCCTTAAATGAAAATCTTAATAATGTATCCGGGAGATCGGAATATGGTTTGAAAATTATCTGGAAGGGGGAAGAGATTAAAGAAAACATCTCTAACGATTTTAAACATGCTCCTCTTGCCGATCCTAAGCTTCCTCTATCCGGAAAAGAGTTCCTCCGACAAAAATATATCGACTTTCGAGTAGAGAAATCTTTTAGGGAAATAGCGGAAAGAAAAGTTGAACAAATAAACTCACAATTGGAGAAATATTCTGACGAAACAAAAATCGAAATTTTAAGAACAGATAACTTATTACTATCCGCCTATTATTTGATCCCTACTGAGAATGAAAAGATCTTTAAGGAAACTTATCAAAAACTCTTAGCTTCACTTGAAGAAGTAAAATATCTTGTTAGCGGGCCCTGGCCTCCCTATAATTTTATTGAAAATAATTTATTAAACGAAAACATCGGGAGGGATCAAAATGTCTGAACAAGTACTGATTGAATCGAATGATTCAAAAGAATTTATAGATGAATTCGAGAAATGCAAAACTTCCTTACCCGAAAGAATAGACGCATCTCCTAATAGCGCCGATCAGGGACTTGCGAAACTTGTATTATCGATAGTTGAGTTAATTCGTAGGCTATTGGAAAAACAAGTTATGTTAAGAATAGATAATGACTCTTTAACCGACGAAGAGATCGAAAATGTAGGTGTTACTCTGATGAAACTTGAAGAAAAAATGGAAGAACTTAGAATATATTTTAATTTATCTCCCGAAGATCTCGAACTGAATCTCGGTCAATTGGAAGATATGAATTAGGAGGAAATATGGCACGGGAAAGAATGGGACATTCAACCGAGGCTACAAATCTTGCCGATATCCTGGAAAGAGTTTTGGATAAAGGAATTGTAATAGCCGGTGATATAAAAATACAATTAGCCGATATTGATCTGCTTAATATTAAAATTCGTCTTCTGGTCGCCTCGGTTGATAAAGCTCTTGAGATGGGAATAAATTGGTGGCAACAAGATTCTTATCTTTCCTCCGAAGCCAAAGAAGCCGAACTCGAAAAAGAAAATGTCCTTCTGAAACAACGCCTGGAGAAATTGGAAAGTAAAATTCTTGCAAAATAGATATTTGTTGAATTTAGGAATTCTTATTCCATTTAATGTAATGGTTATAATATTATACTCTCTTTTCCTAATGAGTAATTTAATTCAATGGTCCGATCTCTCTTCATATGCTTTTTTTCTTCTTCGATAATCTCCACCACGGAATATTCGGGAAAGAATGATGTTCGTAATGATATCCGAAGAAATAGCAACTAATCATAGCCCAAAAATGATTTTTACTTAATGAGCGGGCATTATGCGGCTTCATTTTATCCGAATGGGGCTTCTTATGCGGTTTGTATGTTCCGAAATAAAATAACTGAAATGTAGAGAGTATTGCGGGGATTACCCAAAAAGAAATAATCCGCAAATCATCTGAAATAATTTTCAAAAGATTGAACGATATTGCCATAATAATAATCTGTATGAAAGATATATACTCCTTCATAAAACTGTAATACCATATAATAAAATTCTGCTTCTCCGAATAATCGGGGTCTTTCTCTGTTCCCGGAAATTTGTGGTGAAGAATATGCTTCTTCTTAAGCTTCTGGTAGGATAAACCGGCATAAAGAAATGTAACTAGCTCTCCGATTCCCGAATTGATTCTCTTTCTTTTGGAAACTGTTCCATGCATCGAATCGTGTGCTGTAATAAATAAACCCGTGAAAAAATATGTTTGAATCCCTATATGCAGGTAAAAGAGAAGACTCGATGGATCGAAAGGGAAATAGTATAATAGATAGAATAAATGAGCTCCCCAAAGAGTTATTATCGATATGGCAATTACTATTCCCATTAGCTAATGAAATAAATTTATTAAAATGAAAAAGAATATCTGAATTACGAAAAGGGCTATGGGTAAATCCGTTTTAATCTTTATATTGGCTCTGAAATAACCGAATGATAAGAAAAATCCGATAAGAAACCAGATTGAGTAATTCTTTAAAGGAATTATTCCCCCTTGCCAATGCCAATAGCTCAATTTCATAGCTACCGGCTCCAAAATCAGATCGAATACCAAAATCATGAAGGCCGCGAGAAAAGATTTGGAAAATATGGAGCTCCCCGCAATATTTCCTATCCCTATTCCCCCCCAAATAATCATAATCCAGTTAATCCCTATGATTACCGGTACGCCGAATAGCTTAACTCCAAGTACATAACCGTAATAATAATTCCCGAATATTAATCCCGATTTTACTCCCAGAATCTCTATTATCATTGTAAATAAGAAACCTGCGATCAACCAAATAGCAAGAGGCTTGTTATTTTGCAATTCCAATGAGAATAATACTAATCCTCCCGATAAAAGTAATACGAAAGGAGTTAATACTTTCATTAGGGAAAGTATTTCTCCGTCGGCTATATGTCCTAAAACTCCGACGGAATAAAGTATTATTAATATTCGGATTACTAATTTATCTTTCGGCCTTTCCACTTGAGAACTCCGTATTCGGTTATAAATAGGGAATAAAAGCCCATGAACAATAAAATTATCATCTGAATGGGAAAGAGAAGTATATTAATCAAAATATTTTGCTTACTGATATAGGATAACGAAAATCTTTGAATAATTATCAATCCCATTCCGAAAAGCAATGTATCGGAATAGGGAATGAGTATGAAGGGGAGAAGAAAGATTATTCCGAAATAGGCTATCATTATTATGAAAAGAATCCATGGTATTTTAAAACCTCGATAGAAATTTTTGGCGAATCCGTTTAACCCTTCGAAAAAAGTATCATACATTTTGCATTTTACTTTTCCCCCTCCCAAACAGGTCATTATTTTCATCTTTTTCGATTTTAGTATTCTTGCTAACTCCATATCCTCTACGAATTCCTCCTTAACTGCTTCATGTCCTCCTATCTTGAGATATGATTCTTTCTCGAAAAAGAAATATTGTCCGTTCGCTGCTACAAACGATTTATTCGGGGATCTATAAACTTTTCGAAGAGGCAAAAAAGTAAGCAGAAGCCAATTCATAAGGGGAACTATTAAATATTCTCCTATGCTCTTCATAACCTGAGTCGGGAATACCGAAAGGGCATTAAGATCGTTATTTATTACCAGAGACAATGTATTTGTTATCGCCTCTTTTTCAAGTACTACATCCGCGTCAACAAATAATAAATAATCTCCCTTTGCGCTATTTGCCAATTGAAAACAAGCCCAGTTTTTCCCTAACCATCCTTCCGGTAGTGGTTTCCCTTTTATTACCTTAATGAAGTGATATCTTTTCGCGAAGTGTTTCGCGATCTTCAATGTTTTATCTGTCGATTCGTCATCAAGAATTATTATCTCCAGTTTCCTGAATGTTTGTCTGATTAGTGTATTTATAATAATAGATAGATTCGCTTCTTCGTTTCTCGCCGGGATTAAAACGGAAATAAATTTATCATTGGGAGGTAGGGGGAGTTTACCTGAAAAATCTTCTACGGTGATAAAATTATAAATACTTACCACTGTAAAAAGAGAAAGATTAATAAGTATAAACCATATAATTATTTCCAAAATCATTGGAATAAATCCTCCTTAAAATCCTTATTAATTGCGGCAATATTCAATAAGTTAATGTTCTCATAAAATTCCGTCTTAAAAAGGGAAAAATCATTCTCAATTACCGATGATTTTAAAACTCTTCCGCATCTGCATAGTATGGAAGGTAGTTTTTCGTTATAATATTGAATCTTAAATGCGATTGGGAGAATCGAAATATCAGTTCCGCTTAATTTCCCTATCTTTGTGAAACCGTTTTTTATTGTTAACGGCCGTTTATTAAAATCCTCTATCTCTCCTTGAGGATATACTATTATCGTATTCTCATTTTTATTTACTATCTCGGCCGAATATCTCAATGATTCCAATATATCTTGCCGATTATCCGGAGTAATAGAATAAGCTCCGACTTTTCTGAAAAAAGGATATTTTTTCAATTCTTTCTCCAGCATCATCAGATAAGTGTCACGATTTATTTTTTTTGATATAAGATAATCGGCGAAAAATCCGTCCCACCAGCTTATATGATTGGGAGTGATAATGAGGCCCGTTTCTTCCGGAATAATCGGCGGATTTCCGACTATTCTGAAACTTGAAAAATGCTTCTTTAGCAAGCGGGAGATATATCTCCGAAAGATAAACACACTCCATTTTTTCCGGTCAGCTTTTATCATTTCGTAGAAACCTCCGGAAAGAAATCGGAAACGATTTTACCCGATAATAATACCAAGGGAATTCCTCCTCCCGGATGAGCCGTTCCTCCGGCAAAATATAATCCCTTAATTTTTCCGGAGCGGTTCTTCTCTCTCAAAAAAGCCGCGTTTTTCGAATTTCCCGATAATCCGTAAATAGCTCCTTGGTAACAGAGTGTTTTCCTTTGAATATCTTTCGGAGTTATTATTCTTTCCGATACAATCTCTTTTCCCAAATCAATATCGGTCATGTTTTTTATTTTCTCTATTATACGTTCTCTTATATGATCTATTTCTTCAAAAGAAGTTGTTCCCGATAAATTAGGTGTATTAATCATCACAAACCAATTCTCGCATCCCTCGGGAGCATCTGAATCATTGATTTTTGAAGAGATATAAATATATATGGTAGGGTCATTCGGTATAATCTTTTCATCGAATAATTCGTAAAATTCCTCTTCGTAGTTTTCACTGAATAAAATATTGTGTGGTTCTAATTCTTTATTCTTCTTTTTAATGCCCCATAGAAAAATGATCGCAGAACTTGATAATTCGGCTTCACGGAGTTTTGATCCCTTATCCAAAAGAGAGGAATATGTATTAAATACATCTCCATTATTTATTATCGTATCTGTTCGGATAATTTTTTTTCTGCATGATTCCGTTTTGATTTCTATTCCGGTTACTCTGTTTCTTTCGGTAATAATTCTTTTTACTCTTGTGTTAAACGAAAACTTAACCCCTTTTCTTAGAGCTAATTCATAAAGAGCGGTTGTTAATTCCGGAATTCCTTTCTCTAATGTATGAGCACCTAATTTTAATTCTATATAAGGTATGATGTTTAATGTGGCCGGCGCCAGATAAGGAGAAGAACCACCATATGTAGCAAATCTATTAAAGATTCTTATTAGTTTATAATCCCGAAAGAAACTTCTGTTAGCCTGATCAATTGTCCGGAAGGGATCTATATCTTTCAAATGAAATAGTGTTTTCCACGATTTTTTGCTGAATAGATTATTTCTTATACTAAATTCCTTCTTCAAAAACAGATCTGAAGTTAAATCATATATTCTCTTGGAATAATTAAAGTACCTTTTCAAGTCCGCGTATCTATCTATTGTTTTCTCTTCAATCTCTTTTGCCAATAAAGATTCATCCGAATGGAAGCTGATAGGGCTATCATCCGGAAAGAAATATTTACAGGAAATATCCAGCTTTTTTAATTTAATATAACTTTCCGGTTTCTCATCGACCGAATAAAATAACTCTTTAATTACTTCCGGCATTGTAATTAGCGTTGGACCGAGATCAAAATAGAACCCTTTTACGGAAAATACTCCGGCTTTCCCTCCGGGATACTTGTTTTTTTCATATACCGTAACATCATAGCCTTTATGCGCTAATCTAATCGCAGAGGATAATCCGCCGAAACCGGAACCGATTACGACAATCTTTTTCTCTTCGGTTTCCATTGTTCAAATAACCTGTATGTGAAATAGTATAATGTCAGTAGCACAAAGGAATAAAAGAAATCTTCAATCGGTATGGAAATGAATCTTATTCCTATTATTGATTCGGGATGGTAAGTAACAACCGGCAAATAAGTCAGATGCATATTAACAGCCATAAACGGGATATAGGATACCCCTATTAATATCCAATACCATGATGATTTCAGGTAATCGGATATATTCGGGAGAATTATCAAAACTATGCCGGAAAAGAGAAAGACAATTGATGTATACTCTTTATCTCTAAAAAGGAATGATGAGATGAGTAAGAGCAAACCGATAATTACCAATCCATATTTCGATAACTCTATTCGCTTTTCCTTAATGTAGAACTTTATTACTTCATAAATAAATATAACGGAATAGGGGACAGTAATAAAAAAGAGAAGCTCTTCCAAAGGGAGGGAAAATAATGTTATTCCCGAATAATACTCTTCGTTAAAGCTCCAATTCCCCTTAACGGCAAAAATAATATCCCATATAATGAAAATTAATCCGGTGGTTATGGTAGAGAATAATACACCCGGATATTTTTTGTAAAACCGGACATTCTTCTCAAAAGAATAGGCCAAAGGGACAATGATAATGCCGATATTTATTCCCAGATATGTTAACATAATCTACTCCCTAAGAACTCTTATTTTTGATAATTGTTCTTCGGTTAATCTTTCGGAATAAATTAAAAAATCTTTTACGTTATTTATTAGATCATATTCATCTTCGCGAAAATCATTCTCTTCCAATAACAATAATATTCTTTTCAGATCATCCTCCATCTCTTCGGAGTATCCTAATATTCCCGGAACATGATGAAGAACGGAAAATCTAAGAAATCTGATTTCCAAATTATCCGGATCCATTCTTACCGCCACCTCCAAAATATCCATCGAGTCCAAAAAATATGAGAACTTGGAAAAAGGCCAAAAAGCGTGTTTCGATTTCAAAGCTTCCGCCATTCCGAAATAAGCCATCAAAATCGGTTCTTCGGCAATTCTCTTTTCCAGATCGGGTAAAGATAAGTATTCAACCAATTCATCCAGCTTTTTCTCTTCTTCTATCGCCTCGTAAAATGTCGAACGGATATATTCAACTTCCATTAAGGAATCTATGTTAGCTAATAATTCTACCGAAGCAAATAGGAGAATGATTAGCGCTACTGACAATTTCATTAAATCAACCTCAATATTCTTATTGTTATTATCGATTCTAACAACAAAATTATCTTTCTAAAGTTCGATACCCTTATTCTTCCCGATTTTAATTCTTCTATATCAACCGCTTTTATTTTTCCGAACAATATGTAATAGTAAAGATAAGCTGAGTAGACGCCTAATTTAACTCCATTGGGCAATCGTAAAATTCCTTCCAAAGCCAAACTGAATTCTCTTTCGATCTCTTTTTCCAATAATGTTTTATGATAATTATTTATTAGGTTCTCTTCATTAACATCCGGTAAATAAATTCTCTCTCGTTCTTCCAGATCACTCTTTATATCTCTTAAGAAATTCACCTTCTGAAAAGCGGAACCTAACATTTTTGCATTGAAGGCTAATTTCTTGTATTCTTTATTATCTCCTTTGCAAAAGACTTTCAGACACATTAAGCCTACTGCCTCGGCAGAACCGAAAATATATTCGTCATATTTTCCTCTTTTATAATAAGATTGGTTCAAATCCATTCGCATACTTTTCAAAAATGACTCAATTAAATCCCATTCGATATTATACTCTCTTGCGGTCTGTTGAAACGAATGTAAAACAGCGTTAGCCGATATTCCGGTTGATAAGGCTTCCTTCAGATCCTCTTCCAACTTATTGAGTAGATATTCTTTATCGTAATCATGAAAAGTATCCACTATTTCATCGGCTAATCTTACGAATCCGTAGATTGAATAAATTGGCCCTCTGAATTCCTTGGCAAAGGCCATTATTCCGAGACTAAAAGATGTACTATACGCTTTGGTAAGCGTTTCGCTCATTCTGTAAGTCGTTCTTTTGTAGAGTTCCATAGTCATTTCTTATTCTCTCCGTAACTAATTTTGAGCTGATAATAACCATTGGCAAACCCGTACCGGGAGTTGTAGATGCTCCTACGTAGTATAAATTCTCTAATTTCTCATCTTTGTTCTTAGGACGAAAATATCCTACCTGACTAATATCGTGTGCTAAGCCTAATCCCGATCCTTTGTAAAGATTGAATTTTTCTTCCCAATCTTTCGGGGTCATTATTGTTTGTGAAACTATGTTTTTCTTTAAATCGAACTTTATTCGTTTTCCCAAATCTTCTATGATATTATTTGCCAGCTCCTCCTTATCATCCCAATTACTCTTGAATCTTAAATCGGGGACGGGGCATAAGATATATAAACTCTCATATCCCTCCGGCGCTGAGGTACTATCTCTTTTAGATAGATTATTTACATAATAATATGGTTTTTGCGGACTGATTGATGATGTGAATATTTTATCTGCGTAGCCTTTGAAATTATTTCCGAGAAAATAATTGTGGAGCATTAGATTATCAATATTTCCTTTCACACCCAAATAAATCGAAAACGGTGCTAATGTCCAATGTAGTTTATCAAGTTTTGCTTCTTTGAATTCTTTTCTCTTTAATACTTTTCCTCTGAAAGAAGCGGCATCCGAGTTTGATATGAAAATATCCCCTTTATATTGTTTGCCATGATTATCGACTACCGCTATTACTTTTCCCTCCTCTGCAATAACATCCGTTATCTCCGTATCGAAACAAAATTCCACATCGCGGCTTCGCAAAACTGTTTCAATCTTTTCGATTAGGGAATATATTCCACCTTCGATAAACCAATAACCGTTATGCTTCATTTCGGTATAACTAAGCAAAGAATAAATTGCCGGAGTATGAAAGGGAGTATCTCCCAAAAAGAATGCTACCAAAGAGAAAATAACTCTCGCTTCATCGGAATCGAAAGTTTTCGATATTTCAGACCACATCGATTTCATCAAATAGGGGACATGTTTCCATGGAACCGAAGCAAGTGTAATAAGATATTCCGTAAGAGAATCGAAGTTCTTTTTAACTACCTTATTCTCCGTATCATGGAAAAAATTGCCTCCTCTCTTGAGATATCTTTCCGTTTTATTCTTAAAATTTCTTTCCACATCAGCGAATTCTCTCTCTAATCTCGAAAGATCTTTCCATATTATTCTCGGATTTTCTTTCCCCTCAAAGAAAACCTGATACAAGGGATTCAATTCTTTTAGTCTGATTGTTTCGGGGAAGTTAGTCGCCTTAAATAATTCTTCCAGTTCGTAAGTCATGCTCATAAAAGAAGGCCCCATGTCAAACTTGAATCTATCCTTTTTGATAATATTTACTCTTCCGCCCGAATTATTCTCTTTTTCGATTATCCTTATTTTATAACCCAAAGATGATAACCGTAAGGCAGTAGATAATCCGCCGAGGCCGGAACCGATTATTATAACATTATTTGCCATATCAATAATCTTTTACCTATTTTTGAAAAAAGATATTCTTTGTTGTTATAACAAAGGAATGGTTTTCAAAAGTTTCATAAGATTTCTTTGAGTTCCGATAAAAATGAAATTTTTTGTAAAAAATATGGTTTGTCCCCGATGTATTAAAGTTGTAAAAGAAGAATTGGAAAAAATCGGGGTTGTAATTCTTGATATCTCTTTGGGGGAAGTTTTACTCAAAGAAATTCCCGACGAAGAACAATTGGCGATAATCAAGGCGACTTTGGAAGCAAATGGTTTCGAACTTCTCGAAGATCGCAAAAAACAAATTGTCGATCGTATTAAAACTGTTATTATCTCCTTCGTTCGATGGGAACATGAAAAAACCGGAAAAACTAAACTTTCCGATTTACTTACCGAGGAATTGAATTTCGAATATTCATATCTTAGTTCTCTTTTTCGTGGGATTGAAGGGGATACCATCGAACACTATCTTATTCTGCAAAAAATCGAGTATGTAAAAGAATTACTTAAATATGACGAATTAACCCTCAGTGAAATTGCTTTCAAATTGGATTATAGCAGTACCGCTCATCTTTCAAATCAATTCAAGAAAATCACCGGAATGACCGCCGGAGAATATAAAAACATCTCAACAAATCCGAGAAAACCTCTGGATAATCTAAGCTAGTTATCATTTCTCTCCTTATTCTTGTCAATCTATTATGATCATAATAAGATTATCAATTCAGTGCTGAGTTGATGATGAGAATAAGTTTTGTAAAGCTCATTATAATTAAGCACTGTTTTTCGGCGCCATAGGTGCCGATATCTCGGTAGCTACAGGAACCAAAGCAAATTCTTGAGCTCCGGAGGAGCGACATATTAATTCAGTGGTTATTGGTCTTGAAATATCATATCTGTTTTCTTGGAGATAAAGAATGAGCTAGGTTAGTATCATTTCATCTCTTTTATTTACATACCATCCTCAATAATCCATAATCGATCCAAAATTGTGTAAAAGATTATAATAATCATGTAAAGTCTTCATATGCACTGTTCCATATATTTGAAAAGTAATTTAACAAAAAGGAGTAGCTATGAAAGTTGTAATATCAATAGAAGGAATGGGATGCGGGCATTGTATTATGGCCGTTAATAAAGAATTCGAAAAACTAGGTATTCCCGAATATGATGTTGAAATCGGCACTGCAAAAATTGAACTGCCTGAGGAAAAATATAATCCGGAAGAAATTAATAAGAGTATTGAGGAAGCCGGATTTTCTGTTGTTAGTCATTATATAGAGAAATAATATGAAAAAGTATTCTCTTCCTGTTGAAGGAATTTCATGCGCGGCCTGTGTTGCCCGTGTGGAAAAAATAGTAAAAAAAATAGATGGGATTGAAAATATTTCCGTAAATCTAGCTACGGAAAAACTCAATTTCGAAGCTCCGGATAATAATATCGATTTGAATAGAATAGCGAATGCTTTATCGGAGGGAGGATATTCTTTAATCCTTCCCAAAGAGACCGAAAGGGGAGAAGAGGGACAAAGTGGTACAAAATCGAAAAAGCAATATGAAATAACAAAAAGGGATTTGATATTTTCTCTAATTCTAACCCTACCGATTTTTGGGATCAGTATGTTCTTCGATTACTCTTGGTTTGCGGAAATTTGGCCATTCGAGAGAGATACTACCAATAAAATTCTTTTGATTCTTACTACACCGGTTATTTTTATTCCGGGAAAAAGATTTTTTCTCTCTTTGAAAAACGCTGTAACCAAATTATCGGCAGATATGAATACTCTTGTTGCTATCGGTACCGGAGCGGCTTATGCTTTCAGTACTTTTGTAACTTTATTTCCTAATGTCATTAAATCGATAAACACAGCTGAGCTTGTATATTTCGAAAGCGCGGCTGTTATAATTACTTTGATATTGTTAGGAAAGACTTTGGAGCTTAGAGCAAAAGAGAAAACCGGAAGCGCGATAAAAAAGCTTATGGGATTGCGCCCTAAAACTGCACGAATCAAAGTAAATGAAAAGGAAGTGGAAGTTCCGATTGAAGATCTTAGAATAGGAAATTTTGTTGTTGTTAAACCGGGAGAAAAAATACCTGCCGACGGAATTATCCTTTCCGGAAATTCTTCCGTTGATGAATCTATGATTACCGGAGAATCGATCCCGATTGAAAAGGGAATTGATGATAAAGTAATCGGAGGGACAATCAATAAAAACGGGAGTTTCGTTTTCTCTATTACCGCGTTGAATTCCGAATCGGTTCTCGGGAAAATTATTAAAATGGTAGAAGAGGCTCAAGGATCCAAAGCCCCTATCCAAAAGCTTGCGGATAAAATAGCATCGGTTTTTGTCCCGACTGTTATCGGGATAGCGACATTAACATTTCTATATTGGGCATTAATTGCCGACAATGGTAATTTTTCAATAGCTCTGGTTAATTTTATTGCCGTACTTATTGTGGCATGCCCATGCGCTCTTGGTCTTGCTACACCAACCGCTATAATGGTCGGAACAGGATTAGGAGCCGGAAAGGGAATATTAATTAAAGATGGTGAAAATCTGGAAATCGCGAATAAGATAAATCGAGTTATATTAGATAAAACGGGTACTTTAACAATAGGAAAACCTAAAGTAACCGATATCATTCCAATAAATTATGATGATAAGAAATTATTGAATATCATTTATTCTTTGGAGCGTAAATCGGAACATCCTTTGGCCGAAGCGATTATTAGCTACGCTGAAGAGAATAAAGTGGAATTGGTTGAAGTTTCAGATTTTGAAAATCTTCCGGGAAACGGAATAATAGGGAAAATCGATAATAAAAAAGTATTAGTAGGAAATTCCGCTCTGTTTCAAGAAAACGTTTTTGATATCGAAGCAAGGAGAACCCTTATCGAGAAATTAGCTTCGGAAGGGAAGACGGTAATAATAATCGGATATGATGATTCAATAATCGGGCTGCTGGCTATAAAAGACCCTCTTAAACCAAACGCCAAAGAAGAAATATCTAAGATTCTCGATTCAGGAATTAAGGTAACAATGCTTACCGGAGATAGGAAAGAAACTGCCGAGGCAATAGCTAATCAACTTGGAATTAATGATTATGAGGCGGAAATATTACCCGACGGAAAAAGCGCGGTTATCGAAAAATATAAAGCGCGCGGAGAGATAGTAGCGATGGTAGGGGACGGGATTAATGACGCTCCGGCATTAGCTAATGCTCATATAGGTATTGCGATGGGGAATAGCTCAGATATCGCTATGGAATCGGCGGGAATAACGCTCATCAAAGGGGACCTCAGCGGTATCTTGAATAGCGTTAATTTATCCCATAGAACGGTAAATACGATCAAACAAAACCTTTTCTGGGCATTTATATATAATACAATCGGAATACCGTTAGCGGCTCTGGGAATGCTAAATCCGATGATAGCGGCACTTGCAATGTCATTCAGTTCGGTATCGGTTGTCTCAAACTCCCTTCGTTTGAGAAAATGGAAAAACAGATAAAAATTGTCTCTATTCCCATGGTTAATTCGGATATGTAATTAACCATGGGGCTTATTCCGCTGATAAGGACTATAAATGTCTTTCTCTATTATTTTATCATGTGAGTGGAAAAATTAATATGAAATATGGAACTATTTCGGAATTTTCCAAATGCTCGCAAAAAATGGCATTATAAGCCAAAAACAAACAAAGTCGGATTTCCAGAAGCGATATTTTTTGTCCGGAATTAAAATGCATCTCTCCCTTTTCGATAATCATGTGAGTATTTTTAATATTTTCTTCCCGGAATCGATTTTTTACGATTCTATTTGAAGTGAGGATGATAATTTTTAAAATACGGATCCTTATAAACGATATTTCCGGGCAATAAGTACTATTCTATTACTATATATTATATTAACGATCCCTTTTCGATCTTCTTAAAAATAGAAATGATATTCTCGGGCTAATTACAATATTATCTCTTCGGGTAAGATATTAATAGAATTGAAGGAATATTTTTTGGGAAAATATACTATACTCAACATAATTATTAATAATTAAGAAATAATATCGTCTATCTGTTGCAAGAAATAATGTATTGATATTTATTACAGTGTTATTATAGATAAAGCAAAATATATTTTATTATATTGTTATTCTTCTAAGAAGAATAATTGTAAATGATATAACAACGGAGTATTCGAATGTATCAGTTAAAAAAGCTGGATTTGGGAAGTGTAGCCTTGTTTACATTTCTTCTGACAATAGTAGTCTATTTTCTCTTTTGTATTCCTTTTGCGCTCTTAATGGGGCTTATTTCTTCTTTGGCAGGAAAACAGGCGCAAGCACAAACCCCTTTTCCACTCGCCGGCGGTTTCTTTTTTGTGATCTTTGGTATTGCTATGCCAATTGGGGTGGCAATTATGCAAACGGCAATTAATTTATTAATGGCCGCTTTATATAATTTCTTTTCCAAAAAATTCGGGGGAATTAAATTCGAGATGGAAAAAATCGCCGTTATCGGAGAAAAGATAGGGGAGATTGAAGCGGGGGAAAATTTATTCGGTAATGTAACCAATTCGGAAAAAGATCAGGAAAATAGAAATAGTATTTTTGACTAAGGTTTCCGGATTTCTTAAAAATTCGTAATAACAAAAAAGGGATTGAAAAATAGTTTCAATCCCTTACGTATTTCATAATTCTCTATAACTTGAGTTATCCATCTTGATCAATCTCTTTTGGGATATTATT
This sequence comes from uncultured Ignavibacteriales bacterium, assembly GCA_942492055.1. Taxonomy (GTDB): domain Bacteria; phylum Bacteroidota; class Ignavibacteria; order Ignavibacteriales; family Melioribacteraceae; genus CALODP01. The sequence goes on from CALODP010000015.1 coordinate 844,539, forward strand.
TTCATTAAAAATTATTCTGAACGTCGATCCTGTTCCTTTTTTGCTAAATACCTCTATTTTAGCGTTGTTTAGGTCACAATATTTTTTAGAAATAGCTAAACCTAAACCGTTTCCTTCGAATCTTCGTGTATATCCCTGTTGTTCTTGTGAGAATGGTTCGAATATTTTTGTCATATATTCTTCTTCTATTCCTATTCCCGTATCTGTAATGTCTACAATAAGACCATTGTTTTCACTATAGATTTTCGTTAATACCGAGCCTTCATTTGTATATATAATTCCATTCTCAATAATATTTAAGAATATCTGATGAATCGAATATTCATCCGCTGTGATAGTTGTTTCGGATGTATTGCATTCTAACACTAACTCCAATCCTTTTTCTTTTGCTTCACGTAATAGATGTGAATAGATCGGAGAAATAATATCATTATTCAGGTCAATCTCTTTTTCTATTAGTTGATAAGAATTTGTTTGTAATTCAGACATATTTAAAATCAAATCAACAGTTCTGATTATTCTTTGTCCCTCATCGGAAATAATTTTAAAACCTTCCGATAGTTCTTCGTTTTCGCTATTCCCGAATTCCGATTTAAGAAGATTAGACCAGCTAATAATAACATTTAACGGTGTTCTTATCTCATGTGAAATCTGTGTCAGAAATTCTGTCTTTAATTTATCTGAAGTTTCTGCTAGTTCTTTCGCTTTAATTAATTCTTTTTCATTGTTTCTACTATCGGTTATATCCGAAATTATTCCCAGTATGGCTTTTTTCTCTTTGTAGGGGACAACTATTCCTGTTATTCGTAATAATCGTTTCCCTTTTGTGGGTACATCAATCTCTATTTCATAATCTTCGAACTCATTTCGAGATAGACCCTCTTCAAGAATCTCTTTTACTCTAGGACGTATTTGGGGTGGGAAAAAATCAAAGACGGATTTACTGAAATAATCTGTTTCATTTATTAGAAAATCATCTTTGAATAGTTTGTTCGCAAAAATAATATTATAGTCGAGATAGACTACTAAGTATTCCGGAAGTTTTGATATCAATGCTTTATTGAAAGCTTCAGATTCTGCCAATTCGGAATTAATTTTCGATTTTTCTATATATTTTCTATAAAGAAGAACCGAAACCAATAAAAATAATCCGAAAATCACCAAGAGAAAGTTTCTTATTATTACAAATCTTTCCAGTTCCAAGTTTTGAATCTTCACAAGATTCTTTTCGTTTTCATATTTCGATTGAAGAGAAAAAAGTTTGTAAGAAGTGGTATCATTGAATAATAGCTCATTAATTTCGGTGTATTTTTCATGATACATCAAAGCCAGTTTATAATTATCCATAAGTTTATAGACTTTGGCAAATTCAGAATATACATTACGTGATAGGGGTTTAAGATTAAGTATTCGTGAGATTTTTTGAGACTTTTCCAGATAAAAGATTGCTTTTATGTATTTGGTATCATCTATCTCTATTCTTGCTAGCTTTAAGTAGATATATCCCTCTCCATGTATATCGTTTAATTCCTTCATAATCTTCAGAGTCCGAAAAGCGAGATTTCTTGCCTCATCCAGAGAATCTTGCGATTGTTTTAAGGAGGAAAGATTTCCAAGTGATAAAGACATTGCTCTTTTGTTATTAATTTTACCGGCCAAATAATAAGCTTCGGATAAGTATTTTACTCCCTCCGAATAATTTCCTGTTTTAAAATGTATTGTTCCGATATTGTTCAAAGAGATTGCAATTCTATCGGAATCATTTTGTCTCTCTTTAATCGCCAGTGATTTTTTATAATATAATAATGCCTTATCAAATTGGGATAATTTTTCATAAACAAGTCCGATATTATTTAGAGAAGCCCCCATCCCACTGGAATCTTTTAATTCCGTCCGAATCTTAATTGCGTTAAGATGTCTTTCCAATGCGTCGTTATAATCCCCGACCATTGTCAAAATAACTCCGAGGATATTATTGAATCCTCCTATGGATTCTTGACAGCCCAAATCTTGGGCCAATTCCAATCCATCCAAGGCGTATTTGGTTGCCCTTTCCGGATTCAATTTTCTATAGCCCCAACTAAGCTTCGAATAATATTTCAGTTTATCATTCTGAGAACATACTTTTAGTGAATCTTTATATTCTTTCAATTCCTCAATAGAATAATTTTGGGCATGTAACCGGAAGGAAATAACCAATAGAATAGTTGCGATAATATATCTTGTCTTCATTTCTCTTTATCTTTGTCTTGGTATAATAAAACTTGTCATTTGTAAAGGATTACAACTATACGAAAATATCCGCAATTAGGAAAATTAAGTTTTTTAAAATAACCAATATCTAAAATATGTGACCACATTAAAGCGTCGCCTTACTAATTGCAAATTCTTCATCCTGATCATTTTCATTTTGTTCTAATAAATCACTAATATTTTTTACATTTTTCAAAATGAATGGAATATATTATTTCTATCTGTTGTCTAATGTACAATATCAATTAACCAGAAGGGGAAAAATGAAAAGAGTTTGTAATCTGTTATTCTTTTTTTTGATGATTATGTCAGTTACTCTTTTTGCTCAAAGAGGTGGCAAAAGAGGGAAAGGAAATATTTACGGAAAGGTATTTGATAAGACAACCAAAGCTCCTATAGAATACGCGAATGTTATTATTTATAAAAAGAGTGATAGTTCTCAAGTTACAGGTAATATTACCGATAGAAACGGAATATTTAAGATAACGGAAGTTCCTTTCGGAAATTATTATTGTATGGTGCAGTTTATGGGATATTCCACTTCCACAATTGATGATATCGAGCTGAGTAGGCAAAGTAGAAGTATAGATTTGGGAGAAATTGATCTTTCCGTGACTGAAATAGTTACAGAGGGGGTAGAAGTTGTAGGAAACAGAGCTCCTGTTACATATCAACTTGATAAGAAAATAATCAATGTAGCCGAACAAGCAACTGTTATTTCCGGAACAGCAGCGGATGTAATGGAAAACGTTCCATCTGTTAATGTTGATATCGACGGTAATGTGAGTTTAAGAGGAAGTTCCAGTTTTACCGTATTAATAGATGGTGTTCCTTCCGTTCTTGACGCAAATGACGCATTACAGCAAATTCCTGCAGGTTCTATACAAAATATCGAAATCATAACAAACCCGTCGGCAAAATATGATCCGGACGGAACTGCGGGAATTGTAAATATTATTTTGAAGAAAGAAAAATTTTCCGGATTTAGCGGAATGGTTAGTATGAATGCGGGTTCGGATGATAATTACGGAACCGATTTTCTGATGAATTATCGTAACGGTTTTTATTCTTTTTTTATTGCGGGAGATTATAATCAAAGGAACAGACCCGGGGAACGAATTACAAGGACCGAAACTATAGTTAATAATATAAAAAATTATGTTCAATCGGATGGAAACTCCGGAAGAACAATGAAACCTTATAGTTTTCAGGCCGGACTCTCTTTGTTTTTATCGGAAAGGGATAATGTCAATATAAGCACCAGATTCGGTAAAAGAGCGATGGAGGGGGACAATAAACTTAATTATAAAGAATGGGATGATAATAATACCGATGCTTATCAATATCTTAGCAGGGAATTATCGGATCGTTCAAGAACTTTTGTTTCCACCGATTTAAATTATCGTCATCAGTTTGAGAAAAAAGGGCATGAAATTTTTCTTCAGGCCATTTATCAGAAGAGAGATGGAGACGAAGAAACCATTAATGAATTGCGCGAAAAGAATATTCAGGTGGAAGGAAAGAAAACTATTGAAAAAGGCCCTTCCAAAGTTATTAGATTCAAGGGGGATTATACTTATCCTATTAATCAGGATCATAAATTAGAAGCAGGGATTCAAGGAAGAGTAGGAGAATCCGAGGATCTAAATAGATATTTCCAATTCGATTCTTTATCAGGTAAATATCTGGAACAAAAAGATTTCGGAAAAAATACCGAATACAATAGAAATATCAATTCATCATATCTTACTTATTCCGGTATTTTCGATAATTTTTCCGTACAGGGAGGATTAAGAGGGGAATATACTTATAGAGATATTAAACTGATTGAGACCGGCGAAAAATTCAAAATAGATCGTTGGGATTATTATCCTACGATTCATACCGCTTATAAATTTGAAAATGGCTTACAAATTATGGCTAGCTACACTAGAAGAATCAAAAGACCGCGTGGCTGGTATTTGGAACCATTCTTAACATGGTCCGACGCTTATAATGTTTTTAAGGGAAATCCCGGAATAAAACCGGAGTTTATCGATTCGTATGAATTGGGGACTCAGCTTTATTTGAAAAGCACATTAATTTCTTTGGAAACATATTTCAGAAAAACGAATGATAAGATTGAAAGAATAAGAGAAGTATATAAAGAGAATATTTTCCTACATACATATGATAATATCGGTAAAGATTATTCTTTCGGCGGGGAGATAATGCTTAATACTGATCTATTGTCTTTTTGGAATGTAAACTGTATGGGAAATTTCTATAATTATAAAGTTGAAGGTGTTAAAAACGGTAAATCTTTTGAAAATGATAGTTTTACCTGGAATGTAAGATTTAATAATTCTTTTGATCTTGGGAAGCAAACAACTTTGCAATTTAACGGAAGATACAATAGTCCTTCGGTAGATTCTCAAGGAGAATCCAAAGGTTATTATTCGGCGGATCTTGCTGTAAAAAAACAGCTATTTGAGAAAAAACTTGCCCTTACTCTTCAAGTGAGAGATTTGTTTAAATCTGTTAAGCGAGAATTCACATCCGTAAATGATGACTATTATTACTTTACAAGATCTACCAGAAACGCTCCGATGGTGATGTTAAATATCTCCTACAATTTTAATAACTTTAAACAGGAAAAAGGGAAAAGAGATCAGGATATGGGGGAAGAAGAAGAGTTCTAAATTCCTATTTTGATTTTCATAAATTTGTAAATGAAGTCCGCTAATGCGGACTTTTTTATTATATCCATATTTCTCTTAGCGATTTTTATTGCCAAATAAATCTACTCTTTTATCTTTCATTTTTATTATCACAAAAAAATAAACCGGTTATGATAATTCTTCGGGTAATGATATTATTTTCTCTGTTATCCCTATTTTCTTGCGGAAGAGAAACTATTCAAATAAAATTTCCGACTGATAATGACAATTCCACCGATTCCGCAAAGACAATCGATTCATTTATTCGCTATGATGGTTTTTCTGTTATTAACTATTATGGGGACTATAAAGAGAAAAAGGAATGGTTATATGAATACTTTCGGGAAAAAATTCCAAGGGACGGAACAGAGATTAATTGTTCCATATTTAATACTTCTTTTGATTCGACAAATCTGTTTTTCTGTAGAAATTTTGATGATAATATCAAAGAAATAGTAATATGCAAAACAAATCCTTCCGACGGATACTCATCGGTCTCTTTCGCAAAGTTATCGGATTGGGGGATTAAATTTGATGAGGACAATTATCAATTATCCTCTAACGATAAGAAGAAAATTATTTATTTCGCTCCTTTCTATCCTATGGACGGAATGAATGAAATGGGATTGGCTATTGCGATAGCCTCAGTGAAAAAACAGGAAATAATATCCGAACCTAACAAAGAAAAACTATTTATTTCGTTCTTTATCCGAGAAGTATTGGATAACTGCAAAAACGTATTCGAGGTAATTGAGTTATTAAAAAAAATAGAAATTTACGATAAGGGGTTGATAATAATCTCTAATCATTTTCTAATAACAGATTCAGAGAGCAATTCACTGATTGTAGAATATGTTGGTGGGAAAATCTCTTGGAAGTTAATAAAAGGGGAATCGGAAATTCTTACAAATAATTTGCAATTAGATGGATCTGAAAATTATTGTGATCGATATACCAGATTAAGGAAAAGACTTTCCGAATCTGATTGTGGAATCGATGTAAATTATTGTATCGATTTATTAGAAGATGTTTCGCAAAATACCGCATGGTCGTCAGTATATAACTTGTACACCGGGGAAATATTCTTTTCCATCCATAAAGACTATTCTACGATTTATAGAATTAATCTTTGGAAAGAAAAGGAGATATTTTGAAATTCTTTGGAAAATAAAATAGATTTGTATTGTAAAAAATGAGAGAATATAGAAATAGTAAGAAGTAAATAGAATCAAATCGGCATAAAAAACACGGTCCGGCCGGTAGTCCGGATGCGGGGTATATCCTCGTCGTAGCCTTCCAAGAAAGGATGTCCATTGCCAGAAAGCCATTAATAAGGAGTAAAAGATGCGTTTTATAATCTTCTTTGATGGTCAGTTCTGGTGCGGTATATCCGAAATCAAAACCCCTGATCTCAAAGTTAAAAAGTATATTTTCGGAAATGAACCGGGTGACGGAGAAATTCTGGAATTTGTGAACAAAAGACTTTTCAGTGAAACTGAAGATTCAATCGAAACTATTGAAAGAGATTATTCCTGTGAAAAATCAGATATTTCCCCGAAAAGGATGAAAAGAATAGTCGCTAAAGAGATGAAAAAAAATCCTATCTCTACAAAATCTCAAGAAGCTTTGTCAAAAAGTCGTGAGGAAAATAAGAGAGAAAGGAAAGAAATTCATAGAGAGGAAAAACTTCGTATTATCCAAGAGAAAAGAGAGAAGAAAATTGCTAAACGAAAAGCTCAAAAGCGAGGAAAATAAGGGAAGAAACGGAAATAAAAAATAAAAAAAGAGGTAAAAAGTTTCTTTTTGACCTTATATAGATATAAAAGTTTTTGTAACTTTGTCTGGTATTGTTTCGAAGTGATTTCGATTTGACGTGTTAAGCGAAGAGTGACAATTGATATATGCGGAAAGAGAGTCCACATTTTATGTCCTATCCCACTTCACGCGTTTTTTACTGTGTACAAAAGAATTTAAAACAAAAAACAGGATTGAAGAATGTCATTTAAGAAAATGACAGCTGAAGAAGCTGCGTGCTATATTAATAATGGTGATGTAGTAGGTTGTAGTGGATTTACACCTGCGGGATCCCCCAAAGCTATTCCAACCGCGATTGCTGCCCGTGCAATTAAGGAACATGCTGATGGAAAAGATTTTAAGATTGGTTTAATTACAGGTGCTTCTACAGGAGATTCTTTAGATGGAGAATTGGCCCGTGCGGAAGCAATTGCCTGGAGAACTCCTTATCAATCTAATGGTGATTTAAGAAAATTGATAAATTCCGGAAAAACAGATTTTTTTGATCAGCATCTTTCTATTGTTCCACAAAATTTAAGATACGGTTTCTACGGAAATATTGATGTCGCTATTATCGAAGCAGCTGATGTTACAGAGGATGGTGAAATAGTAGTTACCTCCGGAGTTGGAATATCCCCGACTATTGCAAATAAAGCCGGAAAAATATTAATAGAATTGAATAAAAATCATCCGAAGGAATTGCGTGGAATTCATGATATTTATGAGCCGGCAGATCCTCCTTACAGAAAAGAGATCCCTGTTTATACGCCATCAGATAGAATTGGTTCGGATGTAATTAAGGTTGATCCTTCAAAAATAGTAGGTATTGTTGAAACTGACAGACCGGATGAAGTAAAAGCTTTCAAGGAACCGGATGAAATAACAAAAAAAATTGGTGAGAATGTTGCCGCATTTTTGGCAAATGAAATGAAGGAAGGAAGAATTCCGGAATCATTTTTACCAATTCAATCCGGAGTAGGAAATATAGCAAACGCTGTTTTAGGTGCTTTGGGTTCAAATCCTCAAATTCCTCCGTTCCAGATGTATACAGAGGTAATTCAGGATGCTGTAATTAAAATGATTGAAGATGGAGATGTAACTTTTGCTAGCGGATGTTCATTGACAATTACTCCCGAAACTCTAGCTAGTGTTTATGAAAAATTAGATTTCTTCAGAGAACGTTTGGTTTTACGTCCACAGGAAATATCAAACCACCCGGAAGTAGCCAGAAGAATCGGGATTGTTTCTATTAATACTGCAATTGAAGTTGATCTTTGCGGAAACGTTAATAGTACTCAGGTTCTCGGTACAAAAATGATGAATGGAATTGGCGGATCCGGAGATTTCACACGAAACGCTTATATTTCTATTTTTACATGTCCATCCGTTGCAAAAGGTGGAGCAATAAGCGCAATTGTTCCGATGGTTTCTCATTTGGATCATTCCGAGCATTCCGTGCAAATAATTGTTACAGAATACGGAATCGCGGATTTACGAGGAAAATCTCCTAAAGCGAAGATGGAAGCGATAATAGAGAATTGCGCTCATCCTTCTTATAGAAAACAGCTTTGGGATTATGTTAATCTTTCTTCAAAAAATCATAATCCTGCAACATTAAGCGCGTCTTTCGGTATGCATGAAATTTTCAAAGAGAAAGGTGATATGCATGATATTAATTGGGCTGAATTCGCAAAAAATTAAGCTCAATAATAATATAGAATTGAAAGCCCGGTATGGCCGGGCTTTTTTTTATTTTCTTAATGAGGCTTTCGAAAAGATATAAGAAGGAATTTTATTTACAAATTCTATTTTTTCGATATGATATTCCGTCCCTTCTCCTTTGGAAAGCATATCTTTGAAAATCATCTTCTTCGGATACCATCTTTCCCCGATTTTTTGTACCGATACAATCTCCGTCTTCTTTAATAGTTTTCCACTTTTTGCAAATCTTTCTTCTCTTAAAGGTAACCATCTGGTTTTATCGACCCATATTTTTCTGGTCTGATATGTTACCGATTTGTTAAGAGCAGTTAATTCCAATAAATAACATTTTCTGTTTTCAATAATTACTTCGTCTTCGATAATAGCGGAATAATCTTCCGAGAGTTTGTTATTATCCATAAAATCTTCGTATGACAGATCGGATCCCATAACTGATTGGCGTAAAAGATGTCCCGAAATTGAAATTATTCTGTCGCTTGGTTCCGGAATATAATTCCATAATTTATCTCCCAGGCGCAACATCTTTTTCCCTCGTTCTCGTGCAGGATTCAGATATTCAACGAATGCGGTATCTTTTCCCTGAATCCATGATTTAGACTCGATTGTTCGTGAGCCTGTTCTTCCTTTTATTGTCATTTTAGTAATAGAGATTGCCTTATTGAGATTCATATTTTTATCTATTCTGATCAATATTTCTTTCCCTGAAATATTCTGACCGAATGTAGTAGAGTAGAAAACTAATAATAGAATGAAATGCTTCACTATTTTCATGCTTCCAATTCCTTAAATAAACTTGCTGTTTCTCTTTTGAAAATTGCAATTCCCGAAATTGCCGCTCCGAAAAGAGTTGCGACAATTCCCGGTAAAAATCCTATATAATAGCTGGTAACTGTTATTTTTGCTCTTATAATATTTGTGGTGATAATACCGGAGGTGTCGAAAAAGTCGGAAATATCAAATCCTACTTCTTGAAAATAAAATGATATTGAAATTCCTATTATAACTCCAATTAGAGAACCGAATAATCCTATGAAAAAAGATTCGGCCAGAAGTGATTTATAAATTGAAGTTTTGGATTCCCCAATCGCTAATCTGATTCCGATCTCTCCGTATCTTCTTATTCCTGATAATAGTCCGGTATTCCATAGAACAATTCCCATAGCGAATACAAAGATAAATACAATCATAAATCCGGCGGATTTCGCGAAGAGTAAATATTCTTTGAGTCCATTCTGTTCTTCGAGAGTAATCATGATAGGGGAGTATGGTTTTTCTATTTGAGCATTATTAAAAGTTTTTTTTATGTTGTTTACTTCATCCGAAAAGTATAAGCCGTTTTTCCTGATGCCGAGTAATTCTCCGCAAGAGTTTTCCATTGCCAGGGCGGATTGAATGTCAGATAAATCGGCTAATACAGCTCCTTTGTCGAGAGCGGAAATTCCGAACTTAACCGAGCCGATAACAATAAAGTTTTGAATCGCCATTCCGCCATAAGAAGATGCGCTTATTATTGTCGCATTATCTCCAATCTTTATGTTTAATCTTTCCAATAAATTCTGACTTAATAATATTTCTCCTGAATTCTCCGGTAATCTACCTTGGATTAAGGATTCTTTTAATCTGAGTCGTGTTATTTCTTTTTTATCGGGATCATTTAATATATTAACAGCAATTCCGAAAATCGGTCCTTGTGTTTTAGTTTCTCCGGTCGAATCGGGAATATCAATTAGGCCTCCGAATTTTATTCTCGGACTCCAGTCATAATCTGGATAATTCTTCTCTAAATTCTCAACTAACGAATTAATATTTGTTAAACACAGGTCATTCGGTAATTGATTGGATATCTCATAATATTCTTTTGTCATTACCTTTATATGGCCAGTATCAAATTTTGCGTTTCCTGCAATGAGATCATCAAAAACTCCTTGCATCCAAGAGAATAAAAGAGTTGTGAGCATTACTCCGAAGGAAACTATTATTATTGGGAACAAAGAACGGTTTTTATCTCTGAATAATCCCTTTACAAGAAATTTTATCATGATAGTTTTCCTCTCAGAGCTTCTGTTGGGTCTAATTTGGATATTCGTCGTGTGGGTAAGTAGCTAACAACTATTACCGAGATTAAAAGAATCAAACTGGTTCCTATAAATAATTTGACCCCGTAAGTCGGATATAATTTTGCTCCGATTGAAAAAAGTTGTTGGCTTACTTGGGGGAGCCCTATTCCAAGTTCATTAGTTATAATAAGAAGCGGTGTTCCGTAAATTGCACCCAGAAGTAAGGCTAGAATTCCATATAAGCTTCCTTCCAAAGTAAATAGTTTTATTATCTCTCCTCGTGTCATTCCAAGAGCCATAAGTGTTCCCATCTCTTTGCGTCTTCTGAAAATCGCTAAGACTTGGGTATCGAAGATTGCTAATAATGCCATTGCCAAAAGAAGGATGTACATTATTCCAGAACCAACTGTTTTGCTTTCAATGAAATCAAATAATTCCTTTAACAAATAATCATAGTTTTTTATTATCCATCCTGCTATATGCGGCATTTTGTTTTCCATTTCTTCGGAATAGACTACAATAGTACATTCATTCGGTGCAATTAGCATTTTCTGCAAATTTTCGAGTGAAATCCATATTTGTCCGGCGTCAATTGTTTGAACTGTTGTTGAGATTATTTCTTTGATTTTTATATCGGTAGCGTCGAATGTTCCGTGTGAATCTCTCCATCGCAAAGTAATAATGTCTCCCTTTGCTAACCCTGCGCTCTTGGACATCCTTTCTCCTATTATTGCCGGAATTAGTTCGTCCGAAGAATCATTGTGTAATAATTCCGAAGGAAAATTCAATATCTGTTGTGAAGAGGAAATACCCTTTAAAACAATAGAATGAATTCTTCCATTTGGGAAAATAGAGGCAGGAGTTATTAAAATTGGAGTAGCGAGGTTTTGCCGAATATCTTCTGATATTTGTTTCGGAATTATGGAGTGGGCTTCTTCCAAACCAAATGGATCATCCGGATTGTATTTTTCTGACCATAATTGTCCACCGCCGATCTCGGATTCAATCATCGAATTCTTTATCTGATTTAACATACCATCATAAATTCCCTGAGTCCAAACAATAAGTACAAACGCAAAAGAGAGAATAAAGACATTAAGTAAACTTCTTAATCCGGAATGAGTGATATTACGGAGCGCAAGTTTTAATGCAAGCATTTTATTCTCCCTGCTTTTTAACGAGATCTAATGGAGCTTCTTTTGTTAAAATATCTTCTACTATTTTACCGTCATTTAGCATAATCTTTCTTTTGAGGTACTTTATTACCTTTTCATCATGGGTTGCGAATATAAATGTTGTATTTAGCTTTTTATTTAACTCGATCATAGTTTCAAGAATATTATATGAATTAGCTGCGTCCAGATTTGCCGTTGGTTCATCAGCTAATACAATTTCCGGCAATTTAACAATTGCTCTGGCAATAGCGACTCTTTGTGCTTCTCCTCCTGATAATTGAGCCGGTTTTGACTTTATCTTATCTGTTAATCCTACCCAGTCTAATGCTTGTCGTACAAGTTCCTCTCGTTCGTTGTTATTTCTGTTTTGAAGAAGAAGGGGAAACTCGACATTTTCATAAACCGTGTAAACCGGAAGAAGATTATAGGATTGGAAAATAAATCCTAGCTTTTCATTTCGAAGTCCTGCGGATTCTTTATGAGATAGTTTTGATATATTTTTCCCCAAGACTTCAATCTCGCCATTTGTGGGAGAGTCTAAAGCTCCGATAATGTTTAGCAATGTCGTTTTCCCGGAGCCACTTGGTCCTACCAATCCTGTAAATTCACCTTTTCTTATTTGAAATGATAAATCATCCAAAGCGCGAAAAGTCGATTTTCCCGAAGGATAATCTTTTGTTAGGTTTACTGCTTTTATAATGCTTTCGTTATTCATAACATAATCCGCATATTAATAATTGTAGATAACCATTATTTGTGCCCCGAATCCCGAAGTCATTTTCGAGGAAATGGCTTGAGTGAAAATGGGTTTACCATTTTTCGGATAATTAAAAAGGGTCAGATTAATTGAAAAATCGTCATAAGAACGATTCCATTGAATGTTATTATATATTTCTCCCGCTTCCCATGAGTAGAAAGAAAATGCGGAGAGGTTATCAAGTAAGCCAACCGGATAATTTAGAGATATTGCAGATACATTTTTTGCGTTCTCTGGTTTTTCAATTATCTCTGAATTTGTCATTGTCAGATTCTCAGCAGTGATAAGTAATCCGTTTCCGATATCAAAAGTATAATCCGTTCCCAGAGTTAATAACTGTATATATTGTCTCGGGAATCGTTTCGTATCATTGTGAATAATAACACATTCGAACCATAATCCTAATTCGATGTCAAATCTTCCGTCAAAGCCGAATTTCCTTTCATTATAAGTAAAAAGCTTAGCGTCTGACTTTCTTAAATTATATGTTAATCCGAGTTCTCCGCTAAGAAATGGGAATTGAAGTCGCCCTCCGAATTCAGGTTTATCTTTATCGGTTTTGAATATATCGAGTCCTTTGCGAGAATGATTCCCATATAGTGTCCATAATCGTATCGACAAGTTATTCAAAAAAATATATCTGAACTGAAATCCGAAAACTCCGTCTGTAAGTCCCAAAGGATCTCTCAGATCAATGGAATCGAACCAAATTAGAGATCGGAGTAATCTGGCTGGTCCGAAAGATATTTTTTGCAACCCAATTCTTGTTTCGGTTTGAGGAGTTGCAATCCGGAATTTCAAGCGATATAAGTCAAAATCTTTCTCGTATTCAGAAGATAATCTTTGAAAATATGTGTTAAAGGAAAGCTCTGTATCAAAAAAGACATCATCGGAAATAAATTGAAGAAGTGTGAAGCTCGGAAGGAATCGAATTCCGTAAAACTCATGACTTTTTTCGGAAAAATTTCCTTGAGCCCATGCGGAAATCTGACCTTTAGTTTCAAACTCATTCGCAATAATATTTGAGACAAAACATAATGAAATAATAATGGCATTAAGTATGTTATTCAGTTTCATTTGACGTCCTGATTGGCATTAACCCGAAGGCAAGGAAATTATTGATTTCCAAAACAAAATCCGCATATGAATCATAATAAGAAATTAACTCTTCGTTTGTTGCTAATTCTGTAAGCTTATTAATAATAGCAATGAGCATTTCAGGTTTGATCCCTTTTCTAATTTCTCCTTTTTCTTCGGCACGTTTAAGAAAGAGAATGAATCTGTCTAATCCTTTTTGTCTATATCTCTCAAAAAATTCTTTTAAGCCGGGATTGATCTGTAAATAGTCAATAATAAAAGTGGAACTCATGTTTTGAGTAAGTTCCTTTTTCATTTTTAATAGAAGATCTACTTTTCCGAGGAAAGAAATATCCATCTTTTCAATTTCTTCGAATTTCTCCATTCCTTCATCATAATAGGAAGAGAAAATTACTTTTACGATGTCATCCTTATTTTTAAAGTACTTGTAGAATGTCATTTTGCTGACATTAGCAACAGAACAAATTTCTTCAATCGAGATTCTCTTTATTCCATGTTGAAAGAATAAAGATTCAGCAACATGTAAAATGGAATTATATTTTTTTGTTTTTTTTATAAGTTTACCATTTATCTGCAAGTATACGAATTACGTAAAAATATTTAAAATCGTATATAATATACTGTGTGAAAATAATTATGTCAAGAAAAACCTTACGAAAATTATAGAAAATACTGTAATCGTATATAATTGCGATATCGTAAATAGTCAGAGTAAATTCTTATTGCCCACGATGTTTTCTTTTTGTATAAATTACATATACAATTTTGAGGATTATTATGTTGGAAATGATTTCTGGCGCTCTACTGATAATGCTAATGCGTATGACTGATGTGACTATCGGGACATTTCGTACTATACTTGTTGTTCAAGGTAAAAGATATCATGCTGCTATAGCAGGTTTCTTTGAAGTGTTGATTTGGATTTTCGCTATGAGGTTTATTGTACAGCATATGGATGCAATCGTAAATTTGTTTGCATATGCTGCCGGCTTTGGCATTGGAAATTTGCTTGGAATTACAATTGAGGAAAAGGTTGCCATAGGTTTTGTGCAAGTTAATATCATTTCTCGTTTTTCTCCAGATAAAATCGCTATGGCACTAAGAAGATCCAAATATGGAGTAACACTTCTTCCTGCTGAAGGAGGATCGGGCGGGACAGCTGTTCTTGTTGCAATTATCAGAAGACGTGATCTAAAAAATGTTAGAAAAATTGTCGAAGAGATTGATCCGAAGTGTTTTATGACCGTTCAACATTCAAGGCCTTATCGTGGTTTCATTCATGGTTCGAGAAAATAATATTGGAAAAATATTTACATGAATAGATCTTTTTGTGAGCTTCTAACTTCGGTGGAAGCTCAATTATTTATTAAACATCACCAGCATGAAAAAGTTGAAAACATTATTCTAAAATATTCTGGGAAAACATCTCTTCCGCTAAAGGAGATTGTCGAACAGATTAAATGCCATAATAGGGCAGGAAAAAAGCTTCCGAGTTTATCCGAAAAAAAAATACTATATAAAACTGTTCCATTGGAGCAAGCTTCATCAGAACTTACTGCTGATTATAAAAGTAGCTTGGTCACAGGAAAAAGAATAATTGATCTTACTGGTGGTCTAGGAATAGATGATATTTTTTTTTCAACGAAATTCGACGAAGTCGTATATTGTGAATTAGATAGTGAATTGGCAGAAATTGCACAGTATAATTTCAGAATATTGGGTATAAATAATATTACTGTGAGAAATAGTGATAGTATCGCAGTACTAAAGTTATTTCCGGATGATAGTGTGGATCTGATATACGCTGATCCTGCAAGAAGAGATGAAAATAGAAGATCAGTTGATTTGAAGTATTGCAAACCAGATATTCTCAGAAATCTTGATTTGCTTTTTCGAAAATCCCAGAAAGTAATGTTGAAGCTTGCACCAGCGTTTGATTATACAGAAGCCACACGATTGTTTCCAATGATGACTCACTGTTATGTTATTTCTGTAAATAATGAGTGTAAAGAAATATTATTGATACTCGAAAGAAATGCTAACCATTCTATTGTTGAAAAAAATGCTGTTGTATTAAATGCAAATACAATGCCGTATCTACTTTCTTCAAATGACTATTCAAAAGAATGCAATGACCAAACGCTTATAAAAGGGGAGTATCTTTATATTCCTGATGTCGCTGTAAGAAAAGCTGATTTGGTTTCTAAACTTTGCGGTAGATATGGCGTAAACAGATTCTCCGAGAAATCGGAGTATTTGAGTTCTAAAGAGATAATTGATGGTTTTCCGGGAAGAATTCAGAAAATCATAGATACTTTTCAGTATAATCAAAAGAATGTCTTGAAATATTTAAAAACTATCGGGATAAAAAAGGCGAATATTTCCAGAAACAACTTTCCTGACAAACCTGAGTCTCTAAGAAAAAAGCTTAAACTGAAGGAAGGCGGGGAAGATTATTTGCTGTTTACTTCTGCATCTGATGAAAAACTAATCTTTATCCATACGAAAAGAATATAATTCTAAAAAAGTTCTTGCTTCATATAGAATAATTCCATAATTTCATTATGTACATATGTTCATACATACCAACATAATAGAAAACATAATGCATAGAAAAATAGATCATTATAGCGCCATTCCTCTTCATGCTCAAGTTGAAAGCATAATTAGAGAATTGATTTCCGAAAAGGAATATTTGGAGGGGAAACTTTTGCCGAATGAAGTTGATATGGCAAAGAGATTCGGAATATCTCGTAACACTGTTCGACAAGCAATTAATAAACTAGTAATGGAAGGATTACTAGTTAGAAAGAAAGGGGTAGGGACAAAAGTATGCAACCATAACCCCGTTACGACTAGTCTAAACAGCTGGAAAAGTTTTACACAAGAGATGAATGAAAAGGGAATTCTTTTTAAGAATTACGATATAAAGGTTGAATGGGGTATTCCTCCGAAAGAAGTAGCTGATTTTTTCGGAATATCATCTGAAAAAACTGTTTTAAAGATGGAAAGGTTGAGAGGGATGGATAAAGGTCCGATTGTTTATTTTACTTCATATTTCCATCCGCGAGTAGGGTTAACCGGCGAAGAAGATTTTTCGCGCCCGTTATACGAAATGCTTGAGGAGCAATATCACACAGTAGTTGCTGTATCTAAGGAAGAAATTAGTGCTACTATTGCAAATAAATGGTTAGCCGAAAAATTGAATGTGCAAAAAGGGGCGCCGATTTTATTTAGAAAAAGATTCGTTTATGATCCAGGGAATAGACCTGTTGAATATAATACTGGTTTTTATAATGCCGAAGATTTTACATACTCAGTAGAAATAAAAAAATAATTTTATAATAAATGAAGCATGGGAGCAATACTATTCAAATGCTGAAAGCTCCGATTAAATATTCTTTCTTTTTTATTGCAATAGTCGCAGCGTTATCATTTTTCATGTTCAACGCAAAAGAAGAAACAGATGGAAGAACTCATATTAACTATTGGTATGTTGCAGGAGTTAAGGATGATATTCCCTTGTGTGCACAGCTATTTAATGAATCTCAAGATTCAATTTGGGTTGATTGTACACCGATTCCATGGAATGAACACGAAAAAAAAGTACTTACATCAATTTTAAGTCAAACGCCGCCGGATGTAGTAAATCTGGTTACTCCCGTTCCTAAATGGGCTGCTCGAAGAGCTCTTGTCGCTTTAGATGAAGGAATAGATAAAGATAATTTTGATACAACACAATTTTTCCCTGCTCTTTGGCGTGAAATGAAGTACTTGAATAAGACATTCGCACTTCCTGCCTTTACAGCTTCTTATGCACTATTTTATAATAAAGATCATTTCATAAATGCTGGTTTAGATCCTAAGAATCCTCCCAAAACATGGAATGAATTAAAAGATTATTCTAGCTCATTATTGAAAAGAGAGAACGGCAAAATTAAACGAATGGGCTTTATTCCGCAATACGGCACACTGGAAACCTCATTGGTTATTGCCCTTGAAAAAGGAGCCAAACTTGTTATTGATGACGGGACAAAAATTAATTTTACTGATTCTAGAATGACAGAAGCACTTAAATGGGAAAAGGATTATTTCGATCAGGTTACTTATGACGAAGTAAATTCTTTTATGGGCGGTTTCGGTTATGCTTCCCAACATGGCTTTATAGCCGGAAAAGTTTCAATGATGATTCTGGATAATACTTTTATTGATCAGATCGAAAAATACGATAAATCCTTAAACTTTGGAGTGGCACCAATTCCTTCGGTTGGAGCTTCGGAGTCAATTTCTTCTACAGGTAGTTGGTGGGTTGCAATTCCAAGAGGGGCAAAACATAAAAGAGAAGCTTGGAAATTTATGAAGTTTCTTACGTCAGCTCCGGTTCAATTGCAAGAGAGCTTAAAAAGAGAAGAAACTCTGTTCCCTGCAAATATGGTTGCTGCATCTGATTCTGCTTTTCTCAATAGAAATCAAGCAATGGAAGTATTTACTAAGCAAATGGAAAGTTGTGTATCTAAGGCTATGCTTCCTTTGGCTCATGATATCTTTTGGAGAGAATTCGCCAATGCCAGAGAAAGAGTTTTGAGAGGAGTTAATACTCCGAAAGAATCGATGGAAAAATCTCAAAAGATTGTTCAGACTTATTTGGATAGAGCTTTGGAATACGATAATTATGTAAAGGATGAGATGCCATTTGAGGAGATATTCGAATGATTATTGGAGAAAAAAATAAAAGAAGTCTTTGGGGATATCTCTTTGTTTCTCCTTGGATAATCGGATTTATTGTTTTCGGACTTTATCCGATTGTTATGTCTATCTATTACAGCTTTTGTCAATATGATGTTTTAAGAGTTCCACAATTTATCGGTTTAAGAAATTTTAAAGAATTGCTCTTCGAAGATCAATATTTCCTTTCTTCCATTTGGAATACCATCTATTATACATTTATTCGTACACCCCTGGTAATTTTCGGCTCTCTTTTATTGGCAGTACTTGTCTCGAATGCCGTAAAGGGAATAAAAGTTTTTCGTACACTATTTTTCATTCCCTCAATAATAACGGGTGTTATTCTTTCTGTTCTTTGGATGTGGATACTAAATCCTGAGTACGGATTCTTCAATGCTTTTCTAAATTATTTTGGAATACAAGGCCCATTGTGGTTGTTGGATCCTGCTTGGTCAAAGCCTTCAATAATCTTGATGAGTATTTGGTCACTAGGTGGCGGAAGAATGCTGGTATTTCTTGCTGCAATACAGAGTGTTCCAAAACAATTGTACGAAGCTGTTGAATTGGATGGGGGAAATTGGTGGCAGAAATTCAGACATGTTACAATCCCTCATATTTCTCCGGTGCTTTTCTTATGGTTTATCATGGAGCTGATCTTTTCGTTACAAGTTTTCGTTGAAGCATACATAATGACTAAAGGTGGACCGCTCAATTCGACACTCTTTTACAACTTATATCTCTACAACCGAGCATTTGATGATTTCGATATGGGATATGCTTCTGCTATGGCTTGGATTCTTTTCGTGATTACGATGATAATTACTTATGTCCAATTTAAGATGAGCAAGAAATGGGTCTATTATAGCGGAGGAGAAAAAAGCTAATGACTAATAGGAAAAGAAAAGAATATTTTGTTTTCGCCTTGATGGTCGTAGCGGCTATCTTTTTTATAATACCTTTTATTTGGATAGTGATAACTTCTGTAAAACCGGAAACAGAAGTTTTTTCAAACTCGGTAATTCCTAGCTCAATAGAGATTGGAAATTATCTTAGAGTTTTCGAGAAACTTCCTTTCTTTCAGTATTTGCAGAATTCAGTTGTAATATCAGTTATATCAATATTGGGCACACTATTCTCTAGCTCAATAGTAGCGTACTCTTTTAGTTGTTTGAGTTGGCCAGGAAGAGATAAGCTATTTTATATTGTGCTCGCTACAATGATGTTACCAATGCAAGTGACAATGATTCCTGTCTTTGTCATATTTAAGGAGCTTGGATGGCTCAATACATTTCTACCTCTAACTGTTCCGGCTTTCTTCGGCGGTGGCGCATTTAATATATTCTTGATGAGACAGTTTTTTATGTCTATTCCGAAATCTCTTTTGGATGCTGCAAGAATTGACGGATGCTCTGAATTTCAAATATATTGGAAGATAGTACTTCCTTTGGCTAAACCGGCAATGGCTACTGTTGCAATTCTAACATTTATGTTCACATGGAATGATTTCCTTAGTCCGTTAATTTATTTATCGGATAAAGCTAAGGGAACATTAGCTTTAGGACTTGCTCAGTTTGCGGGACAACAACAACCGGAATGGACAATTTTAATGGCAGCATCTGTAATGATGATGCTACCGATGATTATCATTTTCTTCATGTTTCAAAAATATTTTATCAAGGGCTTCACTATGAGTGGCATTAAAGAATAAAAGTGACTCGGAGGAATGTTGAATAATATTACAAAATATACTCTTGTACTCTGTACAATATTGGCTGCTAATTTTCTTTTCGCAGGTGTAACCGGAAAAATTCGCGGAAAGGTATTTGATTCTTCGAATAGGCTTCCGCTTCCCGGGGCTAATGTAATGATCGACGGAACAAATTACGGTGCCGCTACTGATGAAAATGGAGAGTTTATAATTCTTCATGTATCTCCTGGCAATTACTCAGTTACCGCTAGCATGATTGGCTATCAGAAGATGACGATATCGCAAGTCAATGTTATGACCGATTTGACAACAGAATTAGAATTCAAATTAGCGGAACTCTCTCTTTCATTGGAAGATGAAGTTATCGTTGTTGCTAAAAAGAAAATTATTCAAAAAGATGTAACGGCTAGTGTACAGAATATTGAGATTAAGCAACTTGAAAAATTACCAATGCCCGGAGCTAAAGAAGCATTAATGGTTCAGGCCGGCGTCTTTTTTAATCCGGTTCCGGTAGTCGGTGGATTGGGATCTGCTGGAAAAGGGGAGAAAAGATATTCGGTCAGAGGCGGTGATCAAGATGAGATATTATGGTTTGTTGATGGAGCCAGAACAGCGAATCTTATGATAGGAAGAGCCGATTGGGGAGGCTCTTTTACTAATGTTAATATGTATGCAATAAAAGAAGTTCAAATGATGACCGGAGGCTATACTGCTGAATATGGTAATGCGCAATCCGCTATTGTTAATGTAATTACAAAGTCCGGAAACGATAATAATTTCTTTGGAGCAGCGGAATATATTTTTAGTCCCGCCGGTCAAAGACATTTCGGTAATTACCTCTACGATAGAACTACCCAAAAGGAGTTTCTGGATCATACGTTACCGGATGGTTCTCTTGATCCTAATTGGTGGACAAAAGAAAGACAGCAGCAAATTTATGATTATACCGATATTCCTGACCATACTTTCTATTTGAGTTTTGTCGGTCCGCTATTTTCTATAAATGGAAACAAATTAAAATTCTTTACAGCTGCGAATTATGATTCGAAAGCCTATTCTATGCCTCATCCGAGAGACTCGAGAATAAAAGAAAATTATATGGTAACATTCTCTTATTCTCCTGAAGCAATGAAATTCAAGTTTAGCGGATTTTATAATCACGATGCTCATTCTACACTTCAAGAGAATGGTGATTTTACAAATCAGGCAAAATATAGTCGCGGTTGGGGATCTTTATTAGATACCTACTCATGGTTTGCTTCTATTGATTTCACTCATGTTTTATCAAATGATTTTTTCTATCAGATTCTCTTTAGTACTTATTGGTCTCATTTTCTTGAGAAACCGAGTAGCTATAATCTGGTTGGAGTCAGCGAAAAACCTACACTATTTGGATTCCATCGGTATAACGGATTTGAAGATGAACCATTTGATAAGTTTTCACCAACCATTTATAATGATATGCTAACCGGTGATATATCATTGGTGGGAAATATCAATTGGCAGTTTGATAAAAGTAACTTGTTGAAATCCGGTTTCGAATTCAGATATAATACTTATGATGAAAGAGAGAATTTAAGACTACCTTCTTTTACCAGAGATAAATCTCTCTGGTTAAACAGAGGTTTGAATGAAACATATCATCCGCTTCAGTTCGGTTTTTACGTTCAAGATAAGATGGAATTCGAAAGTATGATTTTGAATATCGGTCTGAGATATGATTATTTCAATCCGAACATGAGATGGTTTAAGTCGACAAATATATATAATCTTGCGGTTAATCCTAATTATGATTTAAGTGCTGATCCTGATAATGACGACATTGACGATAATGGAAATGTCAGATATTCTTTTAATAATGTTTTGAACCAACCAAGAGAATCCGCAAAAGACTATCATATGTTTAGTCCTAGATTTGGAGTCTCCTTTCCGATATCGGAAAATTCTTTACTCCACTTCAATTACGGACATTATATGCAGCTTCCCGCATTCGAGCAAATGTTTGAGTTTGCCTATTTCCGTCCTGAGTATATTGTGAAAAATACCATTAAGGAAAGAGAATTAGCTGCAGCGGAAGGAAGAGAAGAAAAGCATATAAAATCTAACAGTGGCGATCCCGAACGTGTTGTTGCTTATACAAACAAACCATTGAAACCGCAAAAAACTATAATGTTCGAAGTCGGGATGAAACAAAATTTTGATGATTTTGCCGTTTTGGATGTAACAGCTTTTTATAAAGATGTTTTCGACCAAACAACCGAACGTATTGGTTTGTTCGATCATTTCGTTTACGGTTGGGATCCTATTGAAAAGAAAACAACGCCTAATGTTGCGTATCAAACATTTATACCCGGAGACTATGGCGATTCAAGAGGAGTTGAAATTTCTTTCAGAACATTGTTCAGTAATGTAGTAACTCTTGATCTTAACTATAGCTATTCCAAATCTACCTCCGGTCGTGCAACACCTAGAGTAGTCAGAATCGGAGAAGACGGTGAGCCTGATTACGAATGGGATGTTGACGTTAACAAACGCATTCCGGTTGAGAAGAATAGTTCACGTCCTCATATTCTGAGAGCTAATCTCTTTCTAAAATATCCTAATTCGGAAAACTCATCATTGCTCAATACAATTATGAAAGATATGTCAATGAGCATTCTTTTCAGATACATAAGTGGGTCTGCGTTTACATACCTAGAACCGGATGATCATCCAGATACTTATAACAATCAGCGAATGCCTGCTTTAACAAATTTTGATTTGCGAATTGAGAAGGCTATTAATATTCACAAATCTCATACTCTATCGGCATATCTATACATAACAAATTTAATGAATGAGAAAAATCTAAGATCTTACGGCGATGGAGTATTCGATAGCGAAGCAACTAAAAAATTCATCGAAGATGGCACCGTTTCTACTACAGATGCGGCCGGATATGATATTAGCTGGCAAAACTACTTCGAGAAGAGAAGAATTTATTTTGGCGTTAAATATAGTTTCTAATTTTCACTAAGGCGACATGAAGAAAATAATAACAATATTATGTGTGCTCTCAAGCATTTCTTTTGGCCAAGCCAGGAAAGCAGAATTCCTAATTCATGATCGGGGAAATCTTTGGGAGACAATGAAAGATGACGGTACTATCGGTGCCGCAGATCCGACAAATCGGTTTGAAACTTATCCTAGCATGGATTGGCCCGGTGGACCTAACAAAATGGAAAAAGACAATCAGCGCTCTTATATGTTGGGAGCGGGAATTTGGATGGGAGGTTTTCATTCGGATGGTTCTCTTTTCTTTACTGAAAACGGGCCTTTTCAAACTGTAGATAAGGGTCTGTTTCAAGAGATGATTTTACAAAATAATTTCATCGAAAATGAAGCTCAGTTCGATCCGAATGAAGCAGAACAGATTATTACTGCAAGTTGGACTACTTCTGAAAATATATCTGTTGTTAGAAAGAGTCGAACATGGAGTTTACCTGAATACAATAATTTTATCATTATCGAATATACGATCGAAAATAAAAATGCGAATGAGATTAAAAACTTCTTCGCTGGTTTCCCTTATCTGATAAGGCCAAGTTATCAGGATTTTGTTGTCCATAACGGTTGGGGAGATGATTATAATCGTACGGATGATTCTGTAAAATATGATCCATCTTTACAACTACTATATTCTTTCGATGACACTCCTAATTACAGTTTGCCTGGCGATGTAGGCAATTATTGGGAAGATAAAAATGAATTAAGAACTACCGGATATGCGGGATATTCATTGCTCTATGCTGATAATAATTCCAATGGCAAAAGCGAACCTGCTAATATTCTTTATGCGCAGCTTTTGAATAATGAGCGATTTCTTACTTCAGCAAGTAACCAAAGTGATAAAATGTACAAGATTCTATCCGGCGAGGATCGTTCCTTACAAGCGGAGAATTACGACAAATTATCCCCATTCATGATGATCTCCGTAGGGCCATATAATCTTAAGAGCAATGAGAAAATAAAGATAGTTATTGCCGAGGCTGTTGACGGACTAGATCTTAAAGAAGCTATGAATGGTTTGGATGCCCAAGAAAAACTAATAGAGGGAGAGAATCTCTTAAAAGCCTCTATTACCAAGGCAAAGGAAGTATACAACGCAAACTACAAGTTAAAGAAATTACCACCTCCGTCACCTAATCTGGAAATAATACCTGTCCCTGAGCGTCAATCAATTGCTGTTCGATGGGATATTCTTGATGATGATTACATGGATCCTTTGACATCGAAAAATGATTTATTGGAGTATCATATTTACAGATGCGACAGATCATTTATCGGGCCGTACGAAATGATTAAAAAAGTTACACCTACTAAATCAACAGACATAAAAAGATATCTCGATAACGATCTTAATAAATGGGTATATGAAGACTACAATATCAGTCTGGGAGTTGGATATTTCTACGGAGTCACATCCGTTGATTCAAGTGGGAATGAAAGCTGGATCACTAATAGAAATGAGTCTCCGGTTTACGCGGCCAAAACACCCGCTCCTAATGCTCTGAATGTAAAAGTATTTCCAAATCCATTCAGAAAAGAATCGGGCTTCCCGGTTGCCGGATCGGAAAACTCAATTGTATGGAGCAATTTGCCCGAGAAATGTACGATTAGGGTCTATACAAGTAGTGGTGAATTGGTTGTCAAGTTGGAACACGATAATCCGAATTCAGGAGAAGAAACATGGAAACAATTATCTGACGCCAGACAACGAACTGCGCCGGGAATATATTTCTGGACAGTTGAATCGGAAGTAGGGAACGCTAAAGGAACATTGTTGATAATCAAATAGTGCGAAAAATGAAAACATTTATAAAAATATTAACCGGCTTTGTAGTTCTTTTACAATCGGTATTGTTTGCTCAATACGATTTCGGATTTGATTTTTCAAAAGCCGGTTCTGCCGGGTTGCAAGCTCTGAAAATTGGAGTGGGCGCTAGAGAAACCGGAATGGGAGAATCTGTTGTGGCTGTTGTAAATGATGCAAATTCTGTCTTTTGGAATCCGGCCGGATTAGCTTATGTAAATAATTATCAAGTCTCATTTTCTCAAAATAATTGGATTGTTGATAGTAAGCAATATTCTGCGGTCGCAGCGGTCTCTTTCGACGCATTCACAGCAGCAATTAGCGTATCCGATTTTTCAATAAACGAATTTGAAGAGACTACGGTATTAAATCCCGAAGGAACCGGACGAATGGTTAGCGCGGGAGATTTATCCATTGGACTCTCCTTGGCAAAGCGATTCACCGATAAACTCTCTATTGGTGCTCAGGTAAAATATCTCCAAGAAAAGCTTGACGATTATGATGTTAACAATGTCCTTTTCGATTTCGGAGCAATATATGAAACCGGATTTCGCAATCTACGATTGGGTTTCTCTTTTCAACATTACGGACCTGATATGAAATACGCTTATCAGGAATTCCGGGCACCCCTTTTATTCCGAATCGGCGCGGCGGATGAAATAATCAATAACGATAACTTAAAGATAACAGCCTCTGCTGAAGTTGTACATCCGACAGATAATAACGAATGGGTAAATGCCGGTACAGAAATACAAATTTTGAAGAATTTCATTGTAAGAAGCGGATATCGCTTCAAAAACGATGAAGGAAAGTTGTCATTTGGTGTGGGAATTATTCCACCGGAACTTGCCAATATGGGTTTGAAAATAGATTACTCATTTGTTAAATCCGAAGTCGTTTTTGAAGACATACATAGAATAACCATAGGGTTCTATTATAACTAATGAAAAAGAGAATTCTCATATCGTTAACAATATTATTTATTATGAGTGGATGCAAAATTGTAAAAATACTCCAACCGAAAAGCGCTGATAATAATTCGTTAATCGAATTGGAATTAGTAGTTTCGACAGAAATTGTTCCCGAAACTAATGCTCATAAAGGATTAGTAGCCATTCTTCTTCCGGAGGATTGGGCTATAACGAATGCCAGCTATGAATCCGACCTGGGAAGCGGAACAATGGAGCTATCCGAGAGTTGGAAAGATTCTGTTAATAAATATTATCCGAATGAAATCTCAGGTATGAAGTGGGAAGTCCTTATCTCCGATAAAGGATATTCATACTCAGCTCCTTTCGAAACAAGTGTTAAGATAGAAGCGAGAACCGGTAGTACCGAAGGATGTTTTAGTCTCGGATATTTGGTAACAAAAGCAACCGGAGGAATGCTTAATTCCGGTAACCCGAATTGGGCTCCATTTAGCTATCCTCATAAGATTAGCGTACCGGAAAAGTGCGAATGTGTTGAAGAATACTCGGTAAGAAAAGCCGAAGAATGGGATAATCTCCTTAATAGAAATTCCGGATGGACAGGATCGGATGGCATCTATTCAATCCCTGTTAATTCACTGGAAAAACCAAATAACCAAGATCATTTGCTTTTATTCAGCGATACTTTTATCGGGAAGGTCGATTCTACCGGAAAGAGAATTAATACAACAATGGTAAACAATACGCTTGCGTACCAACGCTCCGGTGAGCCAAGCGATACTCTAATTGATTTCCTTTGGAAAACAGAGAACAACGTTCCGAAATCCGTATTCATTCCGGATACTCCCGATTCAAAGGCCGGAGAATGGTTCTGGTTGATGGACGGAATTAAAATTGATGAAATCTATTATGCTTTTGCCTTAAGAGTTGAGCATCATAATGACGGCCTTTTCAACTTCCGATTGAACGGCGCGGTCCTCATATCTTTCGAATTAGGGGAAGATCATTATCCGACAAATATTACTCAAGTTGATTTCCCTTTCTTTGCGAAAGAGGGGAATAATGTCGCGGTTCTGGGCCAGGCGATTATGCCTATGACAAATGAATCGGGAGCGGAAGATTCAGACGGATACATATATATATATGGTCCCAAAGACTTCGGAGGAAATAAAAACCTTCTCTGCGGAAGAGTTTTACCTCAAAACATCTCTAAGTTCGATAAATGGGAATTTTGGAACGGAGAAAATTGGTGTTTCGATTTTTCCGACTGTGCTTCTATCACAGATCAGATATCACAAGAGTTTAGCATTACTCAAAGAAAACCGAATGAATATTTGTTGGTATTTCAATATGGCGCTTCAGTGGCTGTGAGAAAAGGGAAATCCCCGACAGGACCTTTCGGATTTTACGAAATAATATACACTGCTCCTGAAGTTGATCAATATGAAACTGCATTCGTATATAACGCAAAGGCGCATCCGTCTCTCTCTAATAACGATGAATTACTTGTTAGCTATAATGTAAATACTCTTAGCCTTAGCGATAATATTAATATAGCGGATATCTATCGCCCCCGCTTTGTTTGGGTAAAAATCAATGAACAGAATTCCTCAAGAGTTGAAACCGGTATTAGTGACCTCACATTTTATCTGTCACAAAATTATCCGAATCCCTTTAATCCGGAAACTCATTTTGATTTCGAAATTACCGAGGATTCCGATGTAACACTTGAGATTATAAATTCCTTGGGTGAAAGAGTTTCTACTCTTCTGAATTGCCGTAGAATGAGTAGAGGGAACTATTCCTTTTCCTGGAGAGCCGATAATTTCGCTTCCGGAATTTATTTCTACCGTTTGAGAGTAAATAACAATGAAATCACTAAAAAGATGCTATTGTTGAGATGAAAAACTTCGCGAACATATTGCTTTCTCTTTTGTTCCTTATTCCGGGTATCGGAATCGGGAAAAGCTTTGATCTACCCGAAAACGGAATTATTAAATATTGGGAATTGAGCACCCCATTCGAAAATCCAATCTCCGGCTTTGGCGGAATTAAAGATTCTATTCCTCCTGCGTTGAGCCAGTTTGATGGGAAATGGATAAATGTCTCAAGTGACAAAAACGGCTACATTGATATTTTGAAATTCCGCGGTTGGGAAGTAGATAAAAACAAACCGGAACAGATATGGCATATAGAAACAGTATACGCGCTAACGTCAATATTCTCAGCCCGCGAAGAAGAAGGAATTCTTTCCTTTGGGGGAAATACCATTATCTCGGCTAAGCTAAATGGTAAGAGAATCTATTCCAATGTGTCGCAAAAAAACGCTAAACCGGATGAAGATAAAATTAAAATCACACTCAATAAGGGTGAAAATAAATTACTTCTGAGAATAGCTAAATCTCATAAAAATTACTCTGTCGCTTTTTTCGATCCGCTGAAATATGAATGGGGCTTTTACGCGAAATACATTCCCGAAAATTCTTCCGAATCATCAGTGAAAGTTTCGGCGAATGAAGTCTCTATGGAAATTAACGAAATGTTTTCGACATGCTTCTTCAAAAGAGATGATAATCTAAAACAGAAAGTTATCCTTTCATTCAATAATCCCCAAGAGATGATTTCCGAAGCAGATATTGAAATAATCGCGCAACGGAAGAAATACAAATTCGAAAGAGAGATTACTCTCGGTGAAAATGTAGTAAGTCTCTTTATCGACGAGTTGAAAGAGGATACCGAAGCCGAAGTAACAATAAGAATCGGAGAAGAAATTGCCAAGAAAAATATACTCCTCCGCAAGCAGAATAAGTATCAACTCTACATGATGTTCCTTTCCCATATGGATATCGGATATACACATCCGCAGCCTATAGTAATAGAGAGACATCTTAAAACTATTGACGATGTTATTCAACTCTGCCATAAGGATCCTGATTTCAGATGGACAATAGAAACTACATGGATTGTTGAGAAATACAGAGAGAATAGAAGTAATAAGAAGTTTATGGAATTAATAGAGCTGATTCGTTCCGAAAAGATCGCTCTTTCTCCTTTATATACGAATCCTTATACAGGTTGGATTAGTGAACAAGAATTGATCGAAAGCTTTTCTTATGCTCGCCAATTGCATAATGAATTCGGGATAGAATTTTACGGGGCAGTCTATAATGATGTACCCGGAGAAGCGTGGGGTTTACCGCAAGCGTTGTCAATGGCCGGTATCAAATTTTTGGTCAATGGAATCAATGAAGTTTATAACCAATATATGATCCAGAGAAACTTTCCTAAGTATTCTTCTTGGAAAGGACCGGACGGATCGAAAGTTAATAGTTATATAGCCGATTCATACGACGAAGGAACCCGTTGCGGATTGGAAAGAGGGAATAAGGCTATTCAAAATCGATTATGGCACAAACTTTCGAAGTTAGAAAAACGTAACTATCCTTATGATAAAGTTTTGCTTGATGTCGCTTTTTCAGACAATAGCGGAATACCTGTAAATCAATATCTCCGTGCCAAAGAATGGAATAAAGAATGGGAATACCCTAAGTTTATTCCGGCCACTGTTAACGATTTCGCGAAAGATATCTCCGATATACAACCGATGGAAATGTATGGAGATTGGACATCTTCCTGGGATATAAGATTTCAGGGGGAACACGCGAGAATGCAGAAATACAGAAAAACGCAAAACATGCTTAGTCCTATAGAAGCTGTTGCCTTCATGGAAAGTGATACGATTCTTAATAAGAAAACTGCCCGTGTGAAAATGAATTCAGTTTATAACAATCTTCTCCTATACTCCGGTCATGGAAGTGGATTGGAATATGGCTTCGGTTCACCTGAGGATAATATCTTAACCGATGATTTCCGTGAGTATTATGTGGAATCAGCGCGGCTTACAGGGGAAGAAATCAATCGAACCAATCTATACAGAATTACCCGTCCGATGGAAAGTTTCGATACTTATGGAGTTGCGGTATTCAATTCTCTTTCATGGAAGCGTTCGGGGATTGTAGAATTGAGTTTTGTTAATGAGAATTTCCCCGATTATCATCTAATCGATCCTATTAATAATAAAGTAATGCCAACCGTAAAACGTGGGAATAAAATATATTTTTCGGCCGAAGATCTGCCTCCGTTCGGTTATAAGATTTTTAGAATAGAAAAAAGAGAAGTAAAGAATAGAAGCAAAGTCTCTGAGCAAAAAATAGAAAATGATAGATGGGAAATAGGATTTAATAAGATCGGGGAAGTAGAATATATTCTTGATAAGGGCAACGGCAGAAATCCGAACAAAATTCTCACTGGAAAATCCTTTGAGCTTCTTAAGAGAACTTATCGTGAAGATAAGTTTTATTCCGGAATAAATGCTTCTATTACAGGAATCGAATACGATAAGAATGAACTTTTCGAAAAGATAGAGATAAACTATTCCAATTCTTTGATCATGAAGAAGGAAATAAGTTTGTTACAAGATTCGGATGATATTGAAATTAAAATAATACTCAATCTCGAAGAACTTGAAGAACCTACAAATACTGAAGAGTATTCCCTCGCGTTCTTCTCTTCCGAAGAATCTGATAGTATTTCATTCGATATTTTGGGCGGAATGATTTCTCCCGAGGAAAAATTCCCCGGCATTTCAAAAAACGATTATTCAATTCGCAGAGTAGCGGAAGTAAATGAAGATTATCAATATTTGGTTGCCTCTCCCGACGCTAGAATATTTCAAATAGAAAATGAAGGTAAGTCAAACTTAATCCTAGCGAATCTGGTAAATAACTTCCCGAAGAATTGGAATAGAAACGAAAGAAACGAAGGAACAATTGAGTTCGATTTCTCGGTAAAAATAAATGAGACAAATAAGAAAATCTCTCCGCTGAAATACGGATGGGAGAAAACAACCCCTATACCGGCCCGTGTTAGTTATTACCTAAACAAACCGATTGAAAAGTCCCTTATCGAAATTAGTAATGAAAATATTGCTCTATTATCGATAAGAAACGGAGATAAAGAAGGAAGCTACGAATTATTACTACAAAACATAAATCAGAAAAACGAAATAGAAAGTATTGTAAGATCGGAGCGCTTTAAGGATAAAATGATTGAAAGAGTTGATTTGATGGGAAAAGTATTGGAAATGATTCCGAATGAAAATGATGGTTTTGGTATTAAGCTCCGACCAAACGAAATAGCTAAAATAATAGTAAATAACCAAACACCTTAACTCAACCAAAATAGGAGCAAACCTATGAAATCTAGTGCTACTAAAATTACTATGCTATTATCATTATTTGTAATGGCTTCTCTACTTAATAGCTGTTTGATTACGGAAGTAAATCAAACAAAAGAATTAAAGGCTGGTGAAACTTTCTCAGCAACACTTACAATTACGGATGTTAATGCCGATGCTACAGCTCATGAAGGTGTTCTTTGTGTATTAGCTCCCGAAGATTGGACATTTGAATCCGGAACTTATACTTGCGCTGACGGAAACGGAACATTTAATCTTGATGCAACCGCAGGACAGCCTATCTATGGAAATTTGGATTCAATGTTAGTTCCTCCCGCAGGAATGACATGGTTTCGTTTAGTAACAAGTGGTGCTCATGTAAATGCGAAGGATGCTATTTACGAAGCTATTGTTAATTTGAAGACCGGTGCAACTACAGGTGAATTTGGTATCGGATACATGGTTACCAAAAACTCTCCTGATTTGTTGAAAAGCATTAATCTTACAAATCAAGATAGCGACGCTGCTTGGGCAGACACTTTAATGAATGTAAAAGTTAATGTAACTCCTGCTACATCCGTAGAAGAAACAAACAACGAAGTTGTAAAGGATTATGTGTTAGGACAAAATTATCCTAATCCTTTTAACCCTACAACAACTATCTCTTTCTCATTGCCAAAAGGGGATAATGTTAAATTGGATGTATTCAATAGCAATGGCGAATTCGTTCAAACATTAGTTGATGGACATGTAGGAGCCGGAACAAGCACTGTAAAATTCGATGCTTCCAATTTGGCGAGTGGAATTTATTTATACAAAATTCAAGCTTCCGATTTTGTACAAATCAGAAAAATGATGTTAATCAAATAAATTGAATGAGCTGTCTTCCGAAGTTATTCCGAAGAGGATTTACTCGGAGACAGCTCCGCTCATTTCGGGGATATAATGATTAAGATAAAAGAAGTTAGAGATCTGGGCGCGCAATTGGTCGCGAACGATTATAAAATGGTAGGGCAGGACGGAGCTTATTCAATCGAATTATCCGATTCTACACTCTTCTATTTCGGGGATACACTGATCGGAGAAAGGGAAGAGAATAAAAGCCTTTGGTATATTGACGGAGAACCTGTTGGCCCGAAAGATATGTCCGGAAGAGGAACTTTCGAGAAAATGATCAATAATACCGGGCTGATTACAAAACAAAAGGATTTATCCTTCGGTTTAAGAAAATACGATTATATAACCGAAGAAGATCAATTGAAACAGTTAGTCCCGTTGCGTGACGACGAAGATCCCGATTGGATAAGGATTTGGTGTCTTCACGGAATTGAAATAGAGGATAAACTCTATCTCTTTTACATAAAAGTAAAAACAATAGAGGAAGGAGTATTTCCGGTTAATTTTGAAATTATCGGATCCGGTGTTGCCGTAGGGAATAAAAAATCATGGGAATTCGAGAGATTGAATTTCAATGGGGACGATATGATCTGGAAAGCGGATCAACCTCATTTTGCCCCGGTAGCGTTAAAGGGAAATGACGGATACGTTTATCTGTATGGTGTTTTGCAGGATGAAGCGAAGATACAAAATTGTTATCTCGCCAAATGTAAAATAAACGCGATTGAAGATTTCGGAAGTTATGAATACTTCGATGCGGAATCGGGAACTTGGAGTAAAGATATCAATAGAATCTCTCCGGTCTTTTCGGGAATGCCCAATGAATTATCAGTCTCATATAACGAGTATTTGCAAAAATACATCGCAGTTTTTTCATTGGACCTTACCGGAAAAATTATAATGAAAACTTCCGAGAACCCATGGGGCCCATGGAATGAAGAGCCGGTATTACTCCATCAGGTTCTGGTAAACAGAAAATATGAAATTCCTTATCCTACATTAATCTATGCCGGAAAGGAACATCCGATGTTATCCAAAAATAACGGGAAAACTATCTATGTAACTTATATTGAGTTCGAAGAATATTTTCCCCATCTACTCGAAATAACTTTTGAATGATAAGAGAGATATTACTATGAAAAAAGTTAATCTGTTTTTAATAATAAGTTTAGCCTTCGGAGTGATAATGTGCACTAATAGTCCGGATGTAAGAATAATGAATGAAATAGCCGAAATTGAAAACGCTAATACTTCCGCTGAAGCAAATCTTCTGGCCGATAATTTTCTGAAACGCTTCGATAAAGAAGATTATCCTCTTTTTATTGATGATACTACACTCTTCTTTTTCTATAAAGGGGAAACAGACAGTATCGGTATAATAGGGGATATGACAGATTGGACTACAATAACTCAGTTCAAAAAGGCCGGAAAGAGTAATCTCTTTTATCTTAAACAAAATTACGAAGCAACAGCCCGTTTGGAATATTGGTTGATGTTCAAAAAAGATGGATTCCCGATTACGGATCCTCTTAATAAATATAAGATCCTAAATGGTTTCGGAGAGATCTCGGAAATCGCTATGCCCCGATATCAAAGACATAACTACTTCGAAGAATATCAATACGGCAAGAAGGGATCTTATGAGAAAATAATAGCTCATTCCCTCGAATCAAAATATTTTGATTATTCTCATAATGTTCATGTCTATCTTCCTGAGAATTACGATAAATCTAAGAAATATAATACTCTTTATTTTCAGGACGGAGCTGATTATATAGAATTTGCGTTGGTTCCTGTAATATTGAAAAAAATGGTGGAAGAAGGAAAAATTGATCCGGTTATTGCCGTATTTGTTACTCCTCCGAACAGACATCAGCCTAAATTCCCTAATAGAATGACTGAATACGGGTTAAACGATAATTACGTGAAATTTTTTACCGAAGAACTCGTAGAGTTTATCGATAAGAATTATTCCACTAATACAGATAAAGAATCAAGATTGGTTATCGGAGATTCATACGGTGGATTGATTTCCACTTATATAGCCTTTTCTCGTCCCGATATCTTCGGAAAAGCTTATAGCCAGTCCGGATATCATTCCTTTAGAAACGATGAAATGATAGAAAAGATTAAAACAACACCAAAGAAAGATTTCCGTTTATACATCGATAGCGGAACATATGAAAGAAACGTAGGTGCCTCATTCTTACCGAAAGATGAAACAGACTTCTTAATGGGAAATAGAAGAATGATAGAGGAATTGAAAAAGAAAGATTATGATTTTCTCTATCACGAATATTTCGAAGGGCATACCTGGGGAAATTGGAGAAGACATTTAATCGATGGACTTGAATACTTTTTCGGTAAGGAGAATAAGTAATGAGAATCGGTGTTGATTTCGGCGGAACAAATGTGAAGTTCGGAATTTTTGACGATAACGGCGAAACAGTCCGATTTGAAACGGTAAAATTAGCGAAGTTGCAATCCGGAGGGAAACTACTCGCGGGATTGGTAAATAAAATGGAAGAGATTTCTGCGGGAAGTAATCTTTCCGCCGGCGGTTTTGCCATCAAAGGATTGGTAAATCGTGAAACCGGAGAATTAATGGGAGATGTTGGGGCAGCGGAAGAATTGAAAGGAATTAATATCAGAGAATATCTATCCGAAAAATTCCTTATCCCTTTCGCGGTTGATAATGACGCCAGAGCCTACGCTTACGGGGAATATATCTTCGGCGCGGGAAAAGGAATGGATTCATTGGCGGTGGTAACCGTAGGAACCGGAATAGGATGCGCTGTTATTTATAACGGACAATTATACGGCACAAACAATCCCTTAAGTGGTGTGTTAGGTGGACATTTAAGTATCGATAGAAATGGTCCTTTGTGTCCCTGCGGAAATAAAGGATGCATGGAATACTATTGTTCCGCTTCCGCTTTTCAAAGAAAAGTAACAACCGAATTCTCTTCTCTCGGCAAGAGTCCTAATCCGATGGAAATATTTTTTAATGAACTCGATAGTAATCAAAATTACCGTAACACTTTGAACGAGTATTGCGAGAATTTTAGCATCGGACTTACAAATATTATTCATGCTTACGGAGTTGAAAACATTATTCTCGGTGGTGGTTTGATGAAAAGCTCCGGAAAGATAATTCCCATTATCAAAGAGAAGACAGACGAAAAAGCATGGACGGTTCCCCGGGGAAAAGTAAATATAATTCCCGCAATCCTGGGAGATAAAGCAGCTGCTATGGGAATAGCATTTTTATAAGATTATTTAACGAATAGAAAATATATAGAGGAATTGATGAGCAATAGTATCGAAATCAGCCCGTTTAGCGCCCCTTTGCCGGAAGGGGTGAAAGAATATCCTAAAGGTTTATATGAAAAGTTTCCGGCTTTTGAAATAGAGAAAGGGAAAATATCTGCCGGATACGATAATTTGGCGAACACTATTTCCGGTAAAATAGATTCCGGTTTGCGTGTATTGGTAATCGATGGATATCATGGTGTTAATTGGGAATTATTTACCGAACAATTAAAAGCAAGACTACAAGATGACACAGGTAAGATTAACTGGATTAATTTCAACGAATGTCAAAAAGAGGAAGAGAAAATTCTAAAAGAGATTGCTCCTTTCCTCGGCGGAGACGATAGAATTTTCGGAAGCCATTATCCATTCGGCCCGGAAGTCTTTTTCGATACTGAGAAAGTTGCCAAAGTAAGAATTGAGGCATCCGTTAAAAGATCCGACAAAGCAGGAGAATTGACAATTATCTACGGCGATTGTTCTTCAATTGTAGAATTATGGGACGAACTTTGGTATTTGGATATCTCTAAAGATAAAATCCAGGAAAAGTTTCGTGAAGGGAAATTGAAAAATATCGCTAATCATACAGCCAATTTCGAGGAATTTTATAAAAGATCATATTTCGTGGAATGGCCTGCTTTTAATAGATTGAAAAAAAGATTACTTCCTGAAATAAATCTCTTTGTAGATATGATTAACGAAGAAACTCCTTCGTACATGGAAGGTAACGAATTTCGTGAGGCATTGAATAATCTATCGGAAAATCCCTTCCGTGTAAGACCATGGTTCTTCCCAGGTCCTTGGGGAGGACAATATATGAAAGGGCATATGGATCTCGATAAGGATAATCCTAATATAGCTTGGTCTTTCGAACTTATTGTTCCCGAAAACGGATTATTGTTCGAAAGCGGGGATAACAGACTGGAATGCTCATTCGATTGCGCAATGTTCGCGAATAACGAAAATATTCTCGGTAAAAACGCCGCTAAGCAATTTAAATACGAATGGCCTATCAGATTCGACTATCTCGATACTATTGACGGCGGTAATTTGTCTACACAGGTGCATCCTCGCCCTGATTATATAAAGAAGGAATTCGGAGAGACTTACACACAGGACGAAACATATTACATCGTTAACGCGAAGAAAGACGCCAAAGTTTACCTCGGTTTAACCGAAGAGTGTGATTTGGACGAATTCAAAAGGACACTCGAAAAATCGGTCGAAGAAGAGAAAGAAATAGATATAGAAAAGTTTGTAAATCATGAAACCGCAAAACCACATGATTTATTCCTTATTCCTAACGGAACTGTCCATTGCTCCGGATCGGGGAATATGGTACTCGAGATATCGGCAACTCCTTATATTTTTACTTTTAAGATATACGATTATCTCCGCAGAGATCTCGAAGGGAAATTAAGACCTATTAATATAGAACGTGGCTTCAAAAATATTCGTCCCGAAAGACGCGGAGACTGGGTAAAAGATAATTTGGTCGCTAAACCGAAATTACTGGAGCAGGGTAGTGACTGGAAATTATTCGAGCTTTATAACGCTCCTTATACTTTCTATAATATCGAAAGAGTGGAATTCGATTCCGAATATGAATTTGATCTGGATGATAAAGCCTATACGGTTAATTTGGTCGAAGGAGAAAAGGTCGAAGTAATTTCCGAGAGTGGCAGAAGTACTAATCTCTCTTATATAGAAACTATGCTTATACCGGCCGCTGCGAAAAAAATTAAGCTGATAAATAAGGGAAATACTCCTTGTAAGATGGTGTTGGTATACGTTAGAAAAGAGATAGGAAATAAAGAGCCCGTAAACAATCCATTAAGTTAAATCCGGAAAAATAATGGCTGAAATTGTATTAAAAAATATAGATAAATCATACGACGGAAATAATAAAGTTGTTTCCGATTTCAACCTGGAAATACATGATAAAGAGTTTATCGTATTTGTAGGCCCTTCGGGGTGTGGTAAAACCACAACATTACGAATGATTGCCGGTTTGGAAGAAATTACCTCCGGAGAAATTAAAATTGATGAGAAGATCGTTAATGATGTTCCTCCGAAGAATCGCGATATTGCTATGGTTTTCCAAAACTATGCGTTATATCCTCACATGTCCGTTTACGAAAATATGGCCTTCGGATTAAAGCTGAGGAAATTCGAAAAATCCGAAATCGATGAAAGAGTCAATCTGGCTGCCGGAATATTAGGATTAACCGATCTGCTCGATAGAAAGCCGAAAGAATTATCCGGCGGACAAAAACAAAGAGTGGCTGTAGGGAGAGCTATAGTCAGAAAGCCGAAAGTCTTTTTATTTGACGAACCTTTGAGTAATCTCGACGCTAAACTCCGTGTACAAATGAGAACGGAAATATCTAAGCTTCATAAGGAATTGGGCGCCACTATGATTTATGTTACGCACGATCAAACCGAAGCTATGACTATGGCCGACAGAATTGTTATTATGAAGGATGGAATCATTCAGCAAATCGATACACCGATGAATCTTTATAATAATCCCGCGAATAAATTCGTGGGTGGTTTTATCGGTAGCCCGGCAATGAATTTCATCGAAGCCGAAGTTGTCTCTACCAAAAGTGTTTCCGTTAAGGATATCCCTATGGAGCTCCCCGATAAGTTCGAAAAGGTTCTTGAAGAAAGAATTGGGAAAAAAATTACAATCGGAGTCAGACCGGAAGATATTAATCCTTCCGATAAAGGAATTTCGGTTGATATAGATCTCGTTGAGCCTTTGGGGAACGAATCCTTATTATATCTTTCGATGAACGGATTTAAGCTAATTGCAAGAGATACTAACGGAATAGATTTTTCCGCGATCGAAAAAATATTTGTTGAATTCGATTATGAGAAAATTCATCTGTTCGATTTCGAAACTGGTAGTAAATTATAGAGGTGAGGAATGGATATTAAAGAAATATTGGTAATGCACCATAGCCATTTGGATGTTGGATATACCCATACGCAACCGATAATTTGGGAGATGCAAAGAGAATTCATCGATCATGCTCTTGAAATGTTGGAGGAAACTAAGGATTACCCGATAGAAGCCAGACCCAAATGGACGATTGAAGTTACAGCGCAGATATTAAAGTGGCTCGAAACCGCTTCTCCGGAAAAGAAAGAAATAATGAAAAAATTTATTTCGGAAGGGAGGATAGGAATCTCCGGAATGGAATATAACACGACTCCTCTTTGCAATCCGGAACAATTAATAAAACAATTGGAACCGATCAAAAATCTACGCCAAGAATTTGATGTAGATATTAAGACTGTTAATCAACATGATGTAACCGGAATCCCATGGACAGCTGTAGATATCTTCGCGGATGCCGGTATAGAACTCTTAATTATGGCAGTTAATATACATCTCGGCGGTCCCTTAGAGAATAGGCCTAATATCTTCAGATGGAAAGGTCCTTCGGGCAAAGAGATTTATGTGATGAACGGAAATCATTATACCATGTTCGATCAATTATTATATACATGGGAAAATAGTGTCGATAGGATGAAAGAAGGATTGGATATATATCTGGAACATCTTAAGACAAAAGAATATAAGGAAGACTTCCTTTATTTAACAACAGCAGCTGCTCCTGTTTGTTGGGATAATTCTCCTCCCTCCACAGACGTTGCAAAATTGATAGATGAATGGAATAATAAATTCAAAACTCCTTTGATCAGATATATTACGCCGAATGAGTTACTTAAGAAAATTAAAGAAAAACCATTGGAAGAATATCCGGTTTTCGAAGGAGACTGGACCGATTATTGGAATTTCGGGGCGGCAAGTACTCCTCTGGAAACCAAAGTAAATATAGAGACCAAAGGGAAAATATATACCGCCGAATATCTGGAAGCGTTCGGAAACAAAAAAGATAATCACTTCGAAAGACTTAATAAGATTGTTTGGGATAATCTGAACCTCTTCGACGAACATACCTGGGGATCTTTTAATTCCTTGCAGAGAGATCTTATTTATACTAAAACTCAGGCTAATATTAAAGATAACTATGCTTATGTAGGAAATGAAACCGCAGAGTATCTTTTAATAGATCAACTGGAGAATGTTACTAATAATCCGAAGGATTGCGAATCGCAAGATGGTATTTATGTCATAAACCCGACAGATACCGAAAGAACCGAATATATCGGGATTCCCGACTGGTGGAAAATGGAAGGGAAGAGATTAAGAACTTCACGCTTCGGATGGCAAACCAGATACGAACAACCACAATCGGCGCCGAAATATGGCCCCGTAAAATTGCTCCCTTTCGAGGAAAAGTATATTCCTTTCGAAAATCTTCCGGAATGTAAATTAAATACCCGCGTTTCCGAAGGAGAGATTGCTAAGGAATCGGAAGGAAGACATTTGAATGTTTTGGAAATAAAAACGGAAAAAGAGGTAATCAAATTCATCGAATCGGAATGGTACAAAATTGAATTCGATCCGAAGAATTGCAGAATTCTTTCTCTGATTGATAAGAAAAGGGATGAGAATATTCTCGACGAAAATAGTGATTACACATTCTTCCAATATGTAAGAGAAAGAACAGATCCGTTACATAATAATAACCGTCGCGCATATTACGCGAGAAAACTGGAAAAAGAACAGTTTGATATTTCATGCTGGAATACCGATTGGAAAAAGAAAATCGAAACAGCCGAACAACCTTTGGGATACAAAATAGATAAGGTTGCAGAAGGGATCAGATTAACTTTGAAATTCTCCGCTCCCGGGGTAAAGTCCCTCGAACAGGAAATTACTCTGCTAGGAGATTCTCCTATGATCTCTTTGAAAGCAAAGATAGATAAAGAAGATATAGAAACGCCCGAATCAATTTATTTCGCGTTTCCGATAAAACTAAAGAGTAACTGGAATGCTTGCTTCGATACTGCCGGTGTTCCTACATTATTAGATAATGAACAACTTCATGGCTCAAGTAAAGATTGGATAACATCCGAAGCGTTTGTTTCGGTATATGATGAGGATAAGGGAATCACATTGTTCACATCGGAAGCTCCGATGGCGCAAATAGGTGATTTTAATTTTGGAAAGAGAAGTGAGAATATTAAGCGCGATGAAAACCCGTTATTGTTGGCTTGGCCTATGAATAATTACTGGGATACAAACTTCCGTTCTTCACAGCCGGGATTTGTAGAAATAAAGTATTTCCTTACTACCTTCGAAAATTATAATCCCGATTCTACGAAAAAGATTGCGGATTCCCTCAAAATCCCCGTACAAACACATCCCGCCATGTTTTTTGATAAGGCAATATCCAAACAACGCATTTCAATTAATGGAACCGCGCCGCATATCTTTTCGGTGAAAAAGGATTTATTATCCGGCGATGTCCTTATAAAGTATATTTCTTACGCTAAAGGGAATAGTACTTTCTCTATTACATTCCCTGAGAATATTATACTCGAAGGATACAAAGAAGATAGCTTTGGAAATAATAAGGAAAAACAGGTTGTCAGCAATAATAATATGACAATCGGAACATACTATCGGGAATTAGCCGTAATACGCGTGAAACTCGATTAAGTTACTATTACTACTTCGCATAAAAGGCCTCCGGAGTTTATGGAATTCCGGAGGCTTTTCTTTTTGTAATTAACCACCCTTATCCCTTTATTAAAATTCATTTAATTCATATTATTGCAGAGTAGTTTTTATTTTACATCATCAGGGAAGTTAAATGAAAAAAATTTTATTACTAATCTTGGTTGCGATCATGATTGTAGCGTGCGGAGAAAAAAATCCGTTATTAAACGATTTCGGAACTCCTTTTGAAACTCCGGATTTCTCGAAAATCAAAAAAGAGCATTATTTGCCTGCTTATGAGAAAGCAATTGAAAAACATAACGCGGAAATTAATGCCATCTTGAGCTCCAAAGAAGAGCCTACATTTAATAATACGATTATTCCTTTGGAAGAAAGCGGAATTTTGTTAGCCAAAGTTGAAGGAATTTTCGGAAATCTCTATAGCGCCGACGGTGACGAAGAAATGAGAGCTATAGCGGATAAAGTTTTCCCAATGATTTCCAAACATTCCGATGACATTAATCTTAATCCCGAATTGTTCGCTAGAGTTAAATCTGTATATGAAAATCAGGATAAGTTCGGATTAACTGATATCCAAAAAAGATTGTTGGAAAAATATTACAAAGGATTTGTACGTGGCGGAGCAAATCTTTCTGCCGAAGCAAAAGATGAATATAGAAAGATCAATGACGAATTGACAATCTTGACTAAAAAATTTGGCGATAACGTTTTGAATGAAGTTAATTCTTTCAAATTGGTTATCGATAAGAAAGAAGACCTCGAAGGCTTAACTGAAGGAGCGATAAGCGCCGCTGCGGAAACCGCGGAAAAAGAAGGACAAAAAGGGAAATGGATTTTTACAATTTCCAAACCTTCCTTAATTCCATTTTTACAGAACTCCGCTAAAAGAGAATTAAGAGAAAAAATGTACAATGCCTACATAAATCAAGGAAATAATAACGATCAAAACGACAATAAGAAGATATTGTCTAAAATAGCTGCATTAAGAGTTAAGAAAGCTAATTTACTCGGATATAAATCTTTTGCCGATTTCGTACTCGAAGAAAGAATGGCTAAAACTTCTGATAACGTTTTTGAACTATTGCTAAAACTCTGGAAGCCAGCTTTGGAAAGAGCAAAGGCCGAAAGAGCCGAAATGCAAAAGATGATCAATAATGAAGGGGATAAATTCCAATTAGCCGGAGGGGACTGGTTCTATTATGCCGAAAAGGTTAAAAAAGCCAAATATGATCTCGATGAAGAGATGCTACGTCCTTATTTCGAGCTGAATAATGTAAGAGAAGGCGCTTTTGCTGTTGCATCCAAATTATATGGAATTAAGTTCAAAGAAAGAAAAGATATTCCGGTATATCATCCTGATGTAAAAGTTTTCGAAGTTTTGGAGAATGATGATTCCCATATAGGAATATTATATGTCGATTATTTCCCGAGAGCCACCAAAAGAGGGGGAGCTTGGATGAATTCTTATAGAAAACAAGCAATTGTCGGCGGAAAAAATATTTCTCCGATTATCTGCAATGTATGTAACTTCTCGAAACCTACAGGTGATAAACCTGCCCTATTGAGTTTTGACGAAGTTCAAACACTCTTCCATGAATTTGGACACGCGTTACACGGATTATTGTCAAAATGTGAATATAATACATTATCGGGAACCGCTGTTACAAGAGATTTTGTCGAACTACCTTCGCAAATCATGGAAAACTGGGCGGGAGAACCTGAAGTAATGAAAATGTACGCTAAACATTACAAAACCGGTGAAATCATTCCCGATGAATTAATTGAGAAGCTTGAAAAAGCCGGCCATTTCAATCAAGGTTTTAGAACCGTAGAATACTTAGCCGCTTCCTTTTTGGATATGTACTGGCACTCATTGGAAGATGCGAAAGAATTAGACGCCGCAGCCTTCGAAAAAGAAAAGATGGACGAATTAGGACTTATTGATGAAATAGTTTCCAGATACAAAAGCCCTTATTTCCGTCATGTATTCTCAGGTGGATATTCTGCCGGATATTATAGCTACATCTGGGCTGAAGTTTTGGATGCCGACGCTTTCGAGGCATTTAAGGAAAATGGATTATTCGACCAAAAGACAGCTACAGCCTTCAGAGAAAATGTTCTTTCGAAAGGGGGAACCGAAGAAGCTATGGAATTATATATAAAATTCCGTGGAAAAGAACCGGGTGTCGAACCCCTCTTGA
Source organism: uncultured Ignavibacteriales bacterium (assembly GCA_942492055.1). Lineage (GTDB taxonomy): Bacteria > Bacteroidota > Ignavibacteria > Ignavibacteriales > Melioribacteraceae > CALODP01. The sequence goes on from CALODP010000015.1 coordinate 887,556, forward strand.
AAAGAAGAGGTTTGAAATAGTATAAATATCTATTCTCGATATATAGCCCTCCGAATTTTTTCGGAGGGCTTTTTTTTTACTAATTGTGTAGTAGTTTTATCAAATAGGAATAATATTGCTAATCTCATTAAAAAATAATATGTTAAAGAAGAATGATTCTTGAATGGAATTAATATCAACATAATATTCTTAATATTCGTGAGAGCGCTATGAAGATGTTCTTTCTAAAAATAAAGAATTGGCAACTATTCGGTTTGATTCTTTTACTCCCTTTGTTCCTTCATTTCTTATTTTTTGAGCAATTCGGTAGCAAAAATAATTTGATAACCGGTAATGTTATTTTTTATCCTACTTCACTTATTATTATTGTTTTCTTACTACAATTGTGGCTCTTCTCCATAGGAATGACACTAAATGAATATATACCGAAGGAGATTAGAAGAAGAAAATTATGCTATTATGTTATAACTCTATATCCGGCAATATTCCTACTCATCTCTCTTCCGGCCACTTTGTATCTGGAATTGAAAAATCTCGGAGGAGTTAACCCGAATCCCTTTATATTTATGATCTTCCTGCTATTCGCCGGCTTTGCTCTCTTTTCTCTTCTCTTCGGATTACAATTAGTAGCCAGAGGCATTAAAAGCTACGAACTGCAAAGAATAGCCCGTTTTCGAGACTATTGGAAAGAGTTTCTCTATTTACTGATATTCCCAATAGGATTTCTCCTAATTCAACCCAGAATTAACGCGATCAATCGTTCTATTAAGATATGCACATTAGAAGAATAACAACAGCCATAACATGAATCTATTCTCTATGAACAATGCTGATAATTGATTTAAGAGGTTTATTGTAATCAGCAGTATCAGATATTTTCTTACGACATTAAAAGAATCTCCGCCCGGAAATTATCAGAACCAAGCAAAAAAAAGAGATACTTTCTGATTAGAGATTTTCAATTGTAAAGCCCTCTTCTCTTCGCAAGAGAAGAGGGTTTGGGTGATGAGTTGGCTCTGAACAATGCTTTCTACCAAGATACTCTCTGAACAAACGCACTCTGTTCCGCGAGTTTATCTCTTTTAGCGAAGTGAGTGGAATTTCATGAGATTCTTTTACAGTCTTGATCTTTTGGTACTTTTGTACGTGTGCGACCATTGTTGCATCAAGACAAAAGTACATTACTTAGTTCTATTCACTTAGATAACAATATTTGCGTAATTAGAATCTATAAATGATTTTATTAGTTTTAGAAGATAATGCTCCTATAGAATCCAATGCTGTCAATTTAAAAGCATTAGGGTTGAGAAAAATAAAAAAATCATCATAAGATTATTGATAATAATTAACTATAATATACTGCACTCAGACCTTGTCGGGATCCGAGACCTACAGCGCGGAAATAATCTTGTAAATCCAATAATCTATCGAGATAATGCGCCTACAGCGCATTAAGAAATATATCTAGATCATTTCTTTATAAAGACCTACCGCAATAAAAAAGAATTAATTTATTGCTTTCACCAAAGCATATCCGGCGATAGATGCCGGTATCTCGGTAGATAACGGATTCAAAACAGATATTTGAGCTTCATAGGTCGTAGATCCCGACAAAGTCGGGGAGCGAAATTATATTTTTTGTTTATCCAGCCAGCCACAAAAACAATCAGTTTGAGTTGACAATATTGAATAGAATCATTCCTGTATCGTTTTGCCTCTTTTATATTACAAGCATGGACTCGAATATGTTAATATATTCCTATATCTGAGAGGAGAGGAAATAATATTGTTATTCGTGATATCATAATTATTAATCGATCTATTTGGAAGAGCTATTGCGATGAAAATACTCCATTTTTCGTAACCGCATATTTATGTAGTTGCTATTATGATAAAATAAAAATATTTTAATATATTATCTTTCAATACTGATTATACGGAGGAATGATGAAAAAGATTATTTTAATGGCCATAGCAATCTGCCTCTCTCTCATCTTTAGCGGTTGTAAAAATGATGTTGTAGAATCTAAGGAAACTTCTCAAACATATAGCTTCCACAAATCAATAGGGTGTAATGAAGATACTTCTTTGCTGGAAAATGGTGATCCGAATAAGTTGTATTGGGAATACTCTAACGGAAATCTTCGTCTCCAAATTGTGATGAATCTTTATTGCGATACTATACTATCCCATGAGATTACCAGGGAGCACGATACAATTATTATTAATCTGAAAGATACCGATGAAGAACTTGCCAAATGTATATGCGAAATGCAAGAAATATTTGAGTTCGATGTTACCGGCGACGAGGATATAAGAGTTATAGTGAAGTATCAAGATTATAGTTGGGAAAAATCCCAAACCCTAATCGATGAAACATTGGATATTAACTGATCCCGAGCGGTTGTTGCGTAACTTTTGATAAATGGCGTAACGTAATATATAACAATATGTTACGCCTTGTCGCCGAATCAATAATATATCATATTGGTAACCAAAATAGCAGAGGAGCATGAAACGCCGCAAAGAATAAATAAATGTTTACTTCGTAACGAATCAGAAGCAATAAACCACAACAATTCCTCTCCGAATTCCCCTAAAAGAAATCTCTCAAATAACTTTTCGTATAATAATAGTACTCCTAAAACTAATCGGGAGCATCTGTAATAATCATAATTCTCGTTTCTTATAAATAGCATAATTCTCTTAATAATAGCTCACATGTCGGAGAAATAAGAGTAATGTAAAGAATTTGAGAGATTTGTAGCGTCCGGAGAAAAAATGACGAGGCTGGAAAGAAAAAAAGCTGGTCTGGATTTATCATGTAGAGCCTAGAAAGGAAATGACACGTCTGGAAAAGAAATGAAGGCTCTGGAAAAGAAAAAAGTTGATCTGGATTTATCATGTAGAGCCAAGAAAAGAAATGACGCTCCAAAACAAGAACAAAACTGGTCAATATCTGTTATTTCGAGTCAATAAAGAGATTTTACGATCAATATGAGATATTTACGGCCAAAAAAGAAAAAAACTTAATCAATAGTTTTTATTTTTAGTCAAAGAAAGATATTTCAGCTCAATATAAGAAATGCTCCTTAAGTCTGACTTGCTTATGGAAAATCCACTTCCATTCGTGAGATTTGCTTCTGAAATTAAAGTAAAGAAAATCATTCATGTAGTCAATAGAATAATCGGAATTTCTCTTGCAATAAATTGCTAATAATATCGATGAATGAACTATAGAATCATGGCAATCATAATACATTTCGTTCTCCACTAAATACCCCGCAATAGATCCGTAAGGAAATCATATTAGGAGATATTATTATCACAATAATATTCTTAAGCTAATTAAATGTAATAATTGAGAAAATATTAAACATGAGTTATATTCTAGTGTTAATAAATATATATTTGTAAATAGTAATCTTTGATGAAGTAGATAATAATTCGGGCAAAAGAGATGAAGAGAAAGATCACATTAGTATTAATTACTCTACTAAATATATTTTCCTATGCGCAAGATAGTTCAAATGGATTCGAATTTATTGATGATTATTTGCTTTCCGAGACGAAAGTTGATTCTAATGATTTGGCTGTATATAGAAATATATATGATAAGATATTGGTTGAAATAAGGAATGAAATTGATACGACGGATGATATCTACGATCAGCAAGAAGATCTTTTTGAATTGTTTCATGAATCTTTAATGAGAAAATATTATCCGAAATCGATATTGAGCGATACTTTTAAGAAGCGAACCTATAATTGTGTAACCGCTGTAATTCTGTACAAAGCTATTGCTATTGATTTGAAGTTACCTCTTGATATATATGAATCTCCAATGCATGTTTATTGCGCTTTCCCTAATGAAGATCAAAGAGAAATAATTCTCGAATTTACTAGCCCGAGAGATGGATTTGATTTTAATAAGAATAAAGAAGAGTATCTCTCTTATCTGCTTGAGATTAAATTCATAACGGAGCATGAATTAATGGAGAAGGGGGAAGATAAAATATATAGAGAATATGTTGCGAATTCTAAGCGCATAACTAATAATGTTCTTCTTTCCAGATATCAAAGAAATATTGCGATTTTTGCTTCTATGGAAAAGGATAACAATTTGGCTTATCAATATATAAAGGCTGCAATGAATAATTGCTGCGATTCCACAAACGCTGAAGTTTATAAATATGTGTGGGCTTCAAAATTTAATGACGAATTAAAGAATATTGATGCTAGAAATCGATTATTGTTGGAGATGCATCTTCCATATAATCTGCTCTCTAATTTTGGTGAGAATTACTATTCTGAGGCCGGAAGATGTATTTTTGAGAATTTGCAAAATAGAAATAGAGATATGGTAGATTCAATTTATAATAAATTATCTACTCTATGTGATAATGATTCATGCAAATATTCCGGTGTTCTAAGTGATATTAATGAAATGATTATGCAGACAGATATTCAAGAAGCCTACCTAAATGGTGACTATAAAAAATGTTACGAGCTATCCAAAACATTATTTTTTTCTTCCGGTAAAAAGATATCTACTCAGGAAGTCTATATCAAAGCGGGATTGACCTTTATTGATAATCTTATAAGAAAAGGAGAAAAAAGTAAGGCATTAGAAGAGATTAAAGAATTGTATAAAATATTTCCTAATCTAGGTTTGGTAACAGATACTTATGCTAATCTATTGATGCAAATAATTTCTGAAAATCAGGATGATATTGAATTAGTAAAGAAAACAATGGAAGAAGTAACTGAAATTATGAAGAATAGCGAAAGAAAAGACTCTTTTAAAAGAGTGCTTGCGTTTTGCTATAGAGAGTTAGCTATGGAAAAAGTTAGGAAAAAGAGTTACAAAAATGCCATTGAATTTTTGAAAGAAGGACTTAAGCATTGTCCTAATAATGAAGGTCTGCAAAAAGAACTCGTTTTAATAAAGGAGATAATAAAGAAATAATGAAAAAGAATACTTTTACCGCAATCGGATTATTTCTGGCAATTATGTTCTTAGCTGCAAATACGCAAGGACAGAGTAGCAGTTCTTATGATAATTCGAAATTCAGCATCGGAATTAAGGGAGGATTGTTTTATCCCGCCAAAAGCAGAGTAAGGGAGATGTATGATATCTATATGATCTCTCCGGGGATTAATCTGGAGATAAATTATAGTGAAAATCTTCATATACTTCTTGAAGGAATGTTTACGAGAACAAAGAACGAATTGGTCTCGAAGGCTTATTTGGATATCATAAGGGTTGATATAGGGGCCAAATACTATTTTGACAATGAATCTTTGGGAAACAGTATAGATAATATTCGATTGTTCTGCGGAGGAGGAATCGGTTACTATCTGGGGCGATCCTGGGGAGATGCCATCTTCAATTGGGTTCCGAAAGAGTATAGTTATTACTATAAAGGATATGGCGGAAGGATCTTTGCCGGCTTCGAATTTATGCTGTCGAATACTTCATCTCTCGAAACAGAACTGAATTATAATTTTACTTACTTGGAAGATTATAAAAAAGGTGGCCTGGGAAATATGGGAGGTCTTTATTTATGCGAAACATTTAAAATAAAATTTTGAGGGAGAGTATGAAAAAGAATGTAGTTATACTCTTGTTGCTTGCTATTTTTTGTTGCTCATGCGGATATATAACTGATCCGGTGGATGAATCTGAGAATACTATTGTAACATTTAATTTTGGTGTGTCAACTCCGTCTCATATAAAAATTACTTTGGAAAATAGTGCGGGTGATGTAATTAAAACAATTACTAATAGTTATTATGCGGCAAATATCTATTGGATAGAAGTCGATATGAAAGGGATGAAGAAAGGTTCTTATATTGTAAGATTGCAAAATCTGACAAACGGAGAGGAAATAATCAAAGGATTAATTTTTGACGGAAAAGGTTACCAGGGATAGAAGACGTTGCCATTTTATTAGGAAATTGAATAAGGGAAAGAAATGAAGGGTGAAAAATATCTCCTAATGAGTTTATTTCTATTGTTTTTCTTGTCGGAAGTATCGTTTGGTCAGGTGAATATAATTCCGAAACTCAGAGTGGATATTGCCGGATCTCACGAGGCTAATGATACCGAACAGATCATAAAAAAGAATGTTAATTCCGGAATCACTCATGGAGTGGAAATATCAAAGAATATAAATCCGCAATTGATTCTTGGGGTTGGTATCCAATATCAAATGAAAAGAACACTTGATATGAAGGATGGGGGAGAATTTGGCTTTGTAACCCTATATGCCAGCACTCTATTTAGAATTGCAAGCGAAGAAGACTCTATGACCGGAATATTATTGAATGTAGGATACAATTTTATTTTTAATGGTGATAGAAAATATGAAAATGAAGTAATATGGGGTGATGAGATAAGAGGGAAATTGGAAGGAGATTTGTATCTCGGAATAGGGGGCAGAGTCTCTTTATGCAAATCTTTCTTTTTGGAAGGATTATATAACCATTATACCGGAAGTAAAAAAATAGAAGAGAAGAAAGTAGAAATTACATATGCAAATGTCTCTTTTGGGGTAGGGTACGTCTTTTAAGTACAAAAATATTGTCAAAATGTAATCTAATAATTATGAAAGAAGTGAAAGTATTCTTATGAAAAAATATTTAAATATATCTATACTAATACTTAGTCTTTTTCTGTTCGAAAGTATACTTAACGCCCAGGTTAAAATAACTCCCAGAATAATTCTGGATCTTGAAGGGACCATTAATGCCCCGGTGCCGGGAGTAATTAGAGAAGCTGATGTAGATCCGAGTGCTTCGGTTGGCTTGGAGATTGAAAAGAAGTTTTCTAAAGTCTTTAGCTTAGGTTGGGGAATTCAATTTGTTCCCAAAAGAAAATTGGATATTGAAAACGAAGGGTCATTCGGTTTTGTTCCTCTTTATTTATGTACTTTGATCAATTTGTCCGAATCGGACGCAATAAAGCCTGGCATAAGTCTGAATATTGGCTATAATATAACTCATTATGGCGATTATAATATTGGAGATAAGGTTGACCTTGAAGGAGGAATGTATTTCGGGATCGGCGGAAGATTAACATTTGGTGATTTCATTTTCCTTGAAGGGATGTATAGAAATTTTGGCGGTTCATTAAAGCACAAATCTACAGAGATAGGGATGGAATATTCTACATTCTCGGTTGGATTCGGATTTTCGATGTAAAGTCTGATAAATACGATATTCGGTGAATAGAAAGCCCGTTATATTTTAAAACGAGCTTTCTTGCTATTACTGCAACTCTATAGAAATTATCCGGTCTTCTTGCTCGATAATTGAGACAATATTTTCTCCTTCGATTAATTTACCGAAAATAGTATATCTTCCGTTTAGATGAGGATAATCTTCCTGCATAACAAACCATTGAGAGCCTTCGGTGTCATTTCCGGCGCTAGCCATCCCAACATATCCTTTATCGAAGGAAAGAGAAGAAGCCGTTAGGTTATATATTGGAAATGTTAAAGGAATAATATACAGAAGGAATATTCTTTATAAGTTTATTAATATTGTTTTTTTTCTTATGATTTGTTTAGTTATGTTCCTATTTCAAAAAAAGAAAAAATTTGCTATCTGCATTTGGATGATTATGGATATTCAACAATTTTTAAATTTGTTATCAAAAAAAAACATATGACAACAAAACTCCAAAACATTATTGACTCGCAACTGAAATGGACAAAGGGGAGAAATTTTCTTTCCGGTGATGTTGATGCTTCTCTCTGGTTTATTAGTGAAACGGGAAATATTATCGGTGATATCAAGAATCTACATAGTGATGAAATAAATGAGATTTTAGATTATCTGGTTGAATCTGCTCTGTCTGAGTTTTGTCGTGTTAATCAATATTATTCATTTGATGAAAATGCCAAAGTTAGCTTGAAAGAATGCTATCGTTTCCTTTTCGATAGAATGATAAAAATAAATGAAAATGATATCTCAGAAGAACTAAAGAGGTTGGCCAAAGATCATCTTAAAAATCTGAATAATTGGTTATTACAAACCAATCCTTTTGCTGAAAAGATGTATAGGGAAGCTGAAGCGGTTATCAACGCTGTGCCGTGTGCTGAGTATTCTGCTGATTTTCAAATTGATCTAATGGGGATAAAGCTTTCTGATATTGTTGAGCCTGTTCTGGATATCGGTTGTGGTAAAGAAGCCAACCTTATTAAATATCTTCGTGGAAGAAATATTGAAGCATTTGGATTTGACCGCTTCGAAAACAATTATCCCTATTGCGAAACAGCAGATTGGTTAGAATATAATTACGGAAGCGGGAAGTGGGGAACAATTATCAGTAATTTAGGTTTTACTAATCATTTTGTCCATCATCATTATCGAATTGATGGTAATTTTGAAGCGTATGCCAAGACATATATGAGAATATTGAATTCTCTCAAGAGGGGAGGAAAGTTTTACTATTCTCCCGGAGTTTCTTTTATTGAAAATTATTTGGACGAAAGGAATTATAAAATTACAATCAAGGAAGATGAAGTTTCAAGTCATAGAGTTGTAGTAGTTGAAAAATGCTAACGGTAAAAAGTTTGTTATTTCTTTTTTCCTCGTTTTTCTTAAAATGGGGTTGTCCTGTGTTAGCTGTTTAGATTTCTGTTTTATTAATATTCGAATTCAAGAGAGGGGTTTTAAATGAAAAGGTTAGTTCTTATTTCTTTAGCGTGCTTTGCTTTGGTGCTTGGGGGAGTCTATCTATATGAGACACATAATAATCCGAATAATATTACAATTAAAGTTCGCTCCAGCGATTCTCCGAAAGTTTCTTTTGAGATGAAGCAAGGTAGAGCGGATTATTTCCATAAATTATATCGAGATCCTGAAACCGACAAAATTCCGGATGATATTAGGAGAAAGGAAATAGAATTCGCCAAAGGAATAAAAACAATTCGCTTGGAAAAAGAAAACAACGAGTTCTTCGATTTTCAGTGGCAAGAAGCCGGTCCTAATGATGTTGGTGGAAGAACAAGAGCATTGGCGGTTGACCGGAATAATTCCAACATAATTATTGCCGGAGGTATTTCAGGTGGTATTTGGAAATCGACAGATAAAGGGAAAACATGGGTAATGAAAAGTAATACGGATGATGTTCTTAGTGTTACAACAATTGCTCAAGATCCAAGACCGGGAAAAGGAAATACGTGGTACTACGGGACCGGAGAGTTTATAGGTAATTCGGCTAGTGCAATGGGCGCATTCTTATACGGAGCAGGGGTTTTTGTTTCGCATGACAATGGTGAAACATGGAGCCAATTGATCTCCTCCGGGAAAAGTAATTCTTGGGATAGTTATTTCGATTATATTCAAGGAATTGTGATTAGTCCTCAATCAGGATCGGTTTTTATTACAACGCACATTGGAATTATTTATAAAATTAATGATACTACTTCTGAGATTACTGCAGTATTAGGTGGAGCGAATGATCATTATTATACGGATATTGCCATAGCTAGTGACGGAACTCTTTTGGCTGTTCTTTCGGAGTACGGCTATAATAAGTACTGGGCAAATCCGCCTAAAGATCCGGCTTATAATCCCGGAATTTACAAATCTACAAATGATGGCGCTAATTGGACTAATATTACTCCAACCGATTTCCCTGAAGTTCATGAAAGAAGCAGAGTGGCAATTGCTTCTTCAAATAAGGATGTTGCCTATTGCTATACATATGCTGGAAACGTGGGGGATAAAGAACAAATCTATTTTTACAAGTTGAATCTTGCAACCGGGACAGCGGAAAACAGAAGTGATAATTTACCAGATTTTTCTGCTAGCAGTGAATTCGGGATAGTAAATTTGCAAGGTGGTTATAACATGATGCTCGCCATTAAACCGGATGATGAAAATTATGTCTTATTAGGTGCTACAAACTTATTCCGATCAAGTAACGGATTTGCAACCAAATCTTCCGACGCTAAAAATACATGGATTGGAGGATACAATACTACTACCTTCTTTTACCCGAATCTTCATCCTGATGTTCACTCTTATTCATTCGATCCTAATAATAGTAACGCATTCTGGTGTGGACATGACGGTGGGTTAAGCTATACTTCCGATATAACCCAAAATGTGAGTAACTTATTCCCTTGGGAAAATAAAAATTCAGGATACAATGTTACACAATTTTATACAACCGCAATTCCGGCCGGCAAAAATGATATGAGAATTATCGGAGGGACTCAGGATAATGGTACTCCATTCTTTTCATTTGACGGAAAAACTACTACTTCTTCTATTGACCTTTCAACCGGCGACGGAGCCTTTTGCTATTGGGGTGAAGAAGACGTTTTTGCTTCTGTACAAAACGGATTGGTTATAAGAGGTGGGCTAGAAGCCAACGGAGGAAATCCTCCAAGTGTCGCAACCGGTGGATATGACTGGGCTATCCTTATGCCGGAAGGTGCCGAAGGACAAGCTTTCATTAATCCTTTTGCGGTTGACCCGAATAATGAAAAAGTGCTCTACTATTTGGCCGGTAAGTCGGTCTGGAGAAACAATAATGTTGATCTCACTCCCGATTACACACAAGAGGCTAGTACATACGGATGGACAAAATTATCCGGCTTGGATTTGAGCTCAGCCGAATATTCCGCTTTGGCTGTTTCTAACTCTAATTCCGACCATGTTTTGTATCTTGGTGTTTATTCTGAAGAGAAAGTTCCTGAAATTGTCAGAATGGATAATGCAGTTACAAATACCTCGAAAACCAGAAGCTACAAGTTCAACAGCGCTACACCTGGAAGTTATATTAAAGACATTGCTGTTAATCCGATGAACTCGGAAGAATTGATTGTTGTAATGTCCAATTATAATATTGTGGGAATTTTCTATTCCAACGACGGCGGTTCCACATTTACTCCTGTTGAAGGAAACCTTGTCGGGGATAACGACAATCCCGGACCTTCTATTAGAGCTGCTCAAATTCTTCAAAAAGATTCCGAAAAATATTTTCTTATCGGAACTAGCGTAGGTCTTTTCTCTACGAAATCATTAAATGCTTCCAATACGGTTTGGAATAAGGAGGGAAATAACAAAATCGGCAATGTAGTTGTTAACGATTTGGCCTCCAGAATATCCGATTACCGAGTTGTAGCCGCTACCCACGGTAGAGGAATTTTTGTTGGTACTCCGAAAACCGGTGTAAGTGTTGACGACAATAATAATCTTCCGAAGGATTTCCGTCTGGCGCAAAATTATCCGAATCCGTTTAATCCATCAACTACAATTGAGTTTGATTTGACTAAAAACTCAGAAATCGAATTATCGATTTTTGATATTAACGGAAGAAAGATAGCCGAATTGGAGAAAGGATTGCTTTCCCAAGGAAATCATAAAGTTTTATGGAACGGAACAAATTCTAATGGGATTAAGGTCGCTTCCGGAGTCTATTTCTATCGCCTTATTTCCGGTGATAAACAGATCACAAAGCAGATGATTTTGATGAAGTAAATATAGTTTTCTTAGAAAGTCCGGGTAATGCATTCTGCTTTTCTTTTTGCTCGGACTTTCCGGGATTTTTCCATTGTTGGTATTATTCTTTCTGTTCTATGCTTTTGAGGTTATTCAGATGAAATGTTTCTCATTACTAATTTCCGCCTTCATTCTTTTTAATAATCTTTACTTTGCCCAAAATTCCATCGGGCAATATACATCTCTTTTCATAGAAACTTTTAAAGATACCGGAAAAGTTAAAAAGGAGTGGAACAGTTCATTTGAATACCGATTCGTAGAAGAGGATAATAACATTGCTGTGGCAATAGAGGGGGATGGCTCAAATAAATTTATTACTACCGAAGTCAATTTGAAAGAGTATGAAGGGGATCAAATTGCTATTGTAGCAAAGTATAAAGGAAATAATATTTCCGAATTACCTAATCCTTGGAACGGAATCAAAATTATGCTAAGGATAGATCTCGAAGACGGATCTACTAACTGGAGGGCTTTATCTGCCGAAACCGGAACTTTTGAATGGAGAAATGATACTTTCCTAGGGTATCTTCCCGAAAATATCTTAAAAACCAAGCTCGTTCTTGGATTAAACAATTGTAAAGGGGAAGTAATTATTTCAGATGTGAAAATTCTTCTCGTAAAAAGAAAATCTTCTTACCCAGCTCCCAGAGAGTCCAATTATCCTATCGTAAAGTTCCATGATTTAGGCACGTTTCGTGGTGCAAAAGTAGGAACTATGATTACCGAAGATGATATCAGAGAGTTCTCTGAAGAATGGAACGGAAACGTTATTCAATGGCAACTGGGTGGCTCGAAATACAAAAATGGACTCCTCTCCGATTCTTTTCAAAATGATCTCCAAACCGAACTAACTCGCTTTGATTCTCTCCTCAATTGGTGCGATAAATATAACGTGAAAGTGATTCTGGGTTTAGCATATTTTGGTAGAAATTGGAAAAAAACACCCCTAGCTCAAGATATTTTAATTAATACATGGAGAAATATTTCTCGGAGATATAAAAATAGAGAATCATTGTGGGCATACGACTTGGTTGGGGAACCAAAAGTAACGGAAGTTAATTTAAGTAATCCGGAAATGCTGATCTGGGATGATTTGATTATAAAAATATCCGAAGATATAAGAAATAATGATTCCGAAACAGTAATTATGATTGAATCAGGCTTCGGAAGTCCCGATTATTTTTCACAATTACGACCTCTCGATTATTCTTTTGATAAAATAATCTATTGCTTCCATTTTTACGCTCCTCATGAATTTACTCATCAAACTTTGTACAACTACTCAACTCCATACAATTATCCCTCTCTTATTAATGGAATAAAATGGAACAAAGAGAAGCTCCGGGAAAAGATGAAAAGTGTCATTGATTTTCAAAATAAATATAGAGTCCCCATTTTTGTAGGGGAATTTAGCGCTATCAGATGGGCTCCGGATAGCAGCGCTTATAAATATTTGCGCGATTGCATAGAAATATTCGAGGAGATGAATTGGGATTGGGGATACCACGCTTTTCGTGAATGGCATGGCTGGAGTGTGGAACATGGAAATGATAAAGATGATTTTACCAAAGCTTCATCCACGACAGATAGAGAACTATTACTCAAACAATACTACTCATTGAATAAAAAAGATGTAGCCGTTCCGGAAAAGAATAATGATAATCTTCCGAAATTTAACCTAGCGCCAAACTACCCGAATCCTTTTAATCCTTCTACAACTATCGAATTCAATCTGGTAGAAAATTCCGAAATAGAGTTATCTCTATTCGATATAAACGGAAGAAAAATAACCGAGCTGAAAAAAGGTGTTCTTGCAAAAGGAACCCATAAAGTTGTGTGGAAAGGAACAAATTACGAAGGGAAAAAAGTCGCTTCCGGAATCTATTTCTATCGCCTGATATCATGCGGAACAAATATCACAAGGCATATGATTTTGATGAAATAAAGGTTGTTAGGAAAATCAGACCATCCGAAGGCTGCCGGCCGCTTTTCTCATTTTTAAAGCTATTCTTTAGAAAGTGTATGAAGATTTCTTCCTTTTAATCTATTCGTTTCATTGTGTGAGTAATTAGTAAGCATTATTATAGCGATTATTACAACCGGTATATAAAGAAAAATCATAATATTATCTTTTCCCGGTATTCTAATGGAAAAGGCTGATATATTCGCGAAAGCGTGAAATAAAAAACATAGAATAAGTCCTCTCCCGGATAAATTATAAAGAGCTGCCATAATAATAGTCCAAAAAACCAATAGAAGAACGTATTCAGAAAGATCATATAGAATATCATTGCTGAACTGAGGGGAGCCGGGAATAAAAAACATCGGTAAATGCCATAAAGCCCACATAATTCCTAATAATATACTTCCATTAATAGTACCGAGTTTTTCCTGCAAAATAGGAAGAGCGAATCCTCTCCATCCGTATTCTTCTCCTATAACTACCCAAATTTGTCCTAAAATAAATATTAATGGGAAACCGAACCATTCTTTAGGGTAAAATAGGGAATCTGTCATAATCGCTATGTTAAGAAGCATTAGAAATGGAACAAGTAGAATAGATATAGCGTAATATTTAATCGATAATCTGAGATTTACGATTTGCTTGAGAAAAGGGAGTACTGAAGAAAAACCCTCTTCCAATGAAATTACACAAATCGCCGAAAAAAGAGGGCAAGTAATCCGACCATATATAAGATTGTCGAGATATTTGAGAAACCGAATAAAAATTCGAGATTAAATAGAGGAATCGATAAGTGAAAAGCCCAAGTAATAATATAAGCTATGGAGAAATATAGAATGATTGATTTATTGTTATAGGTCGATTTTTCCATATCCTTTTCTTTTATCTTTGGAGAAGAAAAATAGCTCATAATAAAAGTATGATTATTTGTTGAAAAAAGGAAAGGGAAATGTTAAGGGCAGCCTCTAAGAAGGAGTTTAGAGACAGCCCTTAAGATCTATTTATTCGGTAGCCATTTTTCAATAACTTCAGGATTATTATTCATCCATTCGGTAGCAGATGTTTCGGGATCACCTGATACTTCAATAGCATCCATAAGATCAGCCAATTGAGCTTCCGTTAAATTGAAGTTAACGAGAAATTGATTCAACTCCGGTTTCCTGGTTTTTAATGTCTTCGGAGCAACTGTATATATTGTTTCCGCGGCACCGTAAACTCCTTTTGAGTCTTCAAGGAATTTCAGATCGAATCTGGCGAATTTCCAATGAGGCCTCCAGCCAGTGACAACAATATATTCTTTCTTATCTATTGCGCTTTTCAATGAAGCTGTCATTGCCGGTCCACTGGAAGGTAACAACTTAAGATCAAGTTTATAATCCTCGATTGCTTTCTCAGTAGCTCCCATAATTCCGGCTCCCGAATCGATTCCGATTATCCTTCCTTCAAATTTCTCTTTGATTGAGTTTAACTCTTCTATCTTATTTATGGAAACATATTTGGGAACAACTAACCCGATTTTCGCTCCACTGAAATTTATTCCGATTGTATCAATCTTATGTCCGTATTGTTGCAAATAATTGGCGTGTGTTACAGGCAACCAAGCACCCATAAAGGCATCCTGATCTTCCTGAGCCAAAGATGTATATACAGGAGCGACATCGGCTCTGGTTAACTTAACTTTGTAACCCATTTTGTTTTCTAATACTACTTTTGCGAGATTTGTCATCGCAACAGTACCTGCCCAATTTACATAAGCCAGTTTTGCAGTCTTCTTTTCGGAAGCATCATCCTTTTTTCCACATGAAGTTAGAGCAAATGATACCGAAAATAGTAATATGAATATTGTTAATTTCTTCAACGATGTAAATAACATCTATATTCCTCCTTGGGGGGATTATTATTTGATCTCTTTTTTTGTTAGACTTCCGAGCGATTGAGTAATTCTATCTAAAAAGATAGCCAATATTACAATAGCTATTCCGCCTTCGAACCCAATTCCTATCTTTAATTGAGTTAGTCCCTTTAATACTTCTTCACCGAGGCCTCCGGCACCAATCATCGCGGCTATTACTACCATTGATAATGCTAACATTATTGTCTGATTTATTCCCGCAAGAATTGTAGGAAGAGCCGTTGGGATCTCAACCTTATAAAGCATTTGAAAAGGTGTTGATCCGAAGGAAATAGCTGCTTCTCTTATATTCGGATGAACCTGGCGAATTCCAAGATTTGTTAATCTTACTGCCGGTGGCATGGAAAATATTAATGTAGCTATTACTCCCGGAACCTGTCCCAGTTTAAAGAATAGTACAGCCGGTATCAGGTAAACAAAAGCCGGCATTGTTTGCATCAAATCCAGAATCGGATGCAGTATTTTATCTACAGTGTCCCGTTTTGATGCGAAAATTCCTAACGGAATACCAATCATCAGAGATATAATGGCTGAAGTCATTACAAGCCCCAGAGTTTGCATAGTTGCTTCCCATAAGCCCATACTATCAATAAGAAATAGACCTACAAGTGTGAATATTGCTACTCCTTTTTTAGATACTGCGTAAGCCAATACAGTAAATAACAATATCATTCCCCATGAAGGTATTATTAATAAAAGGGCTTCGAAGGCTGTTACAGTGGTAGTAACAAGCATACCGATAAAATCAAAGAAGCCTTCGAAATTGGAAGTCAACCAATTTATCAAATGTTCGAAAAGTTTACCAATTTCCAAATCTATCATTATTGATTATCCTCCTGCATTATATCTTCTTCCAAACTAATTCCCTGAGAATCGGACAACATTACCGTGTTGTTATCATCTCCTACTTCAGCGATAATAGTGGCGCGATCCACATATCCGAGAAGTTTATAATTATTCTCAACTACCGCAATCGGTAACTTATTCTGGAGTAGGGTAGTAAGAAGATCCGATATCGAAGTCTCGGCTGATACCATAGATACTCTCTCATCAATAATATCAGTCAAATCGGATTTACCTTCTTTCTTTAATCTCACAGCTTTATCAACAGTAATAATTCCTTTTAATATCTTGTTGTTATCAGTAACAAAAAGATAGTCGGTTCCTAATTGTTCCATTCTTCTTATAGCGACCTTAGGGCCGTCTTTAGATAGAATAAGAGGGTGTGATTTCTTCATAATTGAAGAAGCTTTTATTACCTTAGTAATATCAACACTATTAACGAATGATTTTACATAATCATCGGCAGGATCTGTCAGAATTGCTTCAGGGGTTCCTATCTGACTTATCTTACCACCGGGAGCAAGTATCGCGATTCTATCCCCGAGCTTTAAGGCTTCATCCAAATCGTGAGTTATAAATACAATTGTTTTGTGCATTTTGTCTTGCAGATCTATTAATTCATCCTGCATTTGAGTTCTAATTAATGGATCCAATGCGCTAAATGCCTCATCCATTAATAATATCTCAGGATCATTTGCCAAAGCTCTTGCTAAGCCTACTCTTTGTTGCATCCCTCCGCTTAATTCATTCGGTCTGCTATTTTTATAAGCTTCCAAACCAACAAGCTCCAAGGACTCAATTGCTTTTTTCCTTCTAGTTTCTTGATCGATGCCTGCGATTTCCAATCCATACTCGACATTTTCCAATACAGAGCGATGTGGAAAGAGTCCGAAATGCTGAAAGACCATTGATATCTTATCCTGGCGGATTTCTCTTAATCGCTTTTTATCCATTTCCAGAATATTTTCACCATCTAATAAAATCTCACCACTAGTTGGTTCGATAAGGCGATTAAGACATCTGATAATTGTTGATTTTCCGCTACCGGAAAGTCCCATTATAACGAATATTTCACCTTTCTTTATCTTAAAGTTGGCTTCATTTATTGCGACAGTGCAATTTGTTTTCTTGAATATCTCTTCTTTCGTTAAATTCTTGTCTAATATATCGAGAGCTTTCTTCGGATTACTCCCGAAAACCTTATAAAGGTTTCTTACTTCTATAATACTCATTAATTTTACTCTTTTGTTTGATTTCGGTTATTTGAGATTAGAAATAGTAGCCGATATTAATATTGAAGCGGGTATTCCAACCTGCATTTTTTATCCCTTTGCCCAAACCGGTTCCGAAATTGTCAGTTAACCAAGGCTGATTTTTACCCATGGCCATATCAATATAGGTATAAACACTACCGGCGGTTACCATCATCCCTATTGTGTTTTGTTGAGTATCGTAGAAATCGGATTTATTCTTAGCGGTATAAGTGTAGTCGTTATAAAAGGTGAGTTTAGTTATTGGGCCTAATTCAACCGGTAATCCGTAACTAACTCCGAGAGTATACATTGAAGCTTCGGTGGCAACTCCGTATGTTCCCGAACCATATGCCCCCATTTGAACTATGTCGAGAGAATTACCCTGATCATCGGTTATATCATATTTATGGTAATTATACTGAGCTTTTATATTGAAACGAGAATAATTTCCGTCAAGGTGAGCTGCAATGGCAAAATGATTTCCCATATCATCTTTTATACTATTATAAATTCCTCCGTATTGTAAAGAGATTCCTAATTTGGAGATGTATTCTCTACTATGTTCTAAAGAATATGCCCCTCTTATATTTCCTTGATGCTTTTCCTGATTCGATTGATTAGCGGAAGGGATAACATCATAGGAATATCTTCCCGAGCCTCCTATCCCATAGGAAACATCGTTTGGTGCCGGTCCGGCCGGCTCTGGTTGTAGAAAATATGCGAATGCAAGTTCCCAATTGCCCGAATTATATAGGAGTTTAATTCCCATATCATAGTCATCTTCAAGCCCTACATAGTAAGGAGTTACAAACCACCAGCTATGTGATGCGTATTTTAAGTTACCAAATGGTACTTGAGTGACTCCTAATTGCATTTGAAGATTATTAGTGAAATCATAACCTATCCATCCGTGATGGATAAAATGGGTATCGAATGTAGGATAAAAACGATATTCGAAATCCAGCAAAATACCTGATTGTTTTGCTGTTACATTTAATCGCCATGTATCCCATGTGAATTGCGCGTCATTGGCGTTTTGTTTCGATTCGTAATCATGAACCAAAATATTGTAACGGACTGCCCCCCCGATTTTTACGTAATCGTCATTTTGCGCGAAAAGGGGAGTGAATGTAAAAAGTGTTAGTGTTAGAAGTGATTTGATTTGATTAATTATGTTTCTTGATTTTCTTTTTTCGTTATTAAGCATACTATTCTTAGAAAAAATCATGAAACTCCTTATTTGTGAAACATGCGAATTCATCTCATACTATGGAATTTTTTATTGAATGTCAAATATATCTGATAATTTAAAAATAAATCAACATTAAGCTTATAATACAATATTAAGTCCGGTTTAGACTTAAGAAAGCTTTACTTAAGAAAGAACATGCCCCAATAGAAACACTAATAAGATGAACATCATGATAAGTTTTTTAGTTCCGTATATCCGAAAAGTTTTAGAACATAAATGAATAATTGAGATATAACACTGTTCATTTTTATCCCATGATTAGTAAAGTTCTCCTGGAAACTTTATAAGTTATACGGATTAGAAGTGAGAAGATTATGAGAAATAATGAAACCATTAACGAATGAATTCGGTTATACAAAATAATCAGCAGAAATGATGGGAAATGAGTTCTATTATTTATTTGTCCGCGGATTATGTAAAATGTATAGATCAGTCGAATGTTATGTGTTAACCTATAGCTATTTATAACGATATCCATGTTATGGGATTAGGGAGCATGTTTGAGGTTTGAAATTATTTGATTGATTTATAAGATTCGATTCATATTCTTTTGGTAAAATTCTTCGAAAAATAGATTAAGATATAAATACGGAATAAATTACCCGGAGATAGTTTTATGAAGAATAAATCCCAAAAGAAATCGATTATCATAATCGACGCGGAAACGGCTAATCCCAATATCCTCGAGTTTGTATTTAATAAAATGGCTAACCACAGCCAAATATCCTCCTCAAGAATATACGGGGATTGGAGAAAATCGGAGTTAAAGTTTTGGAGAGAGTTTACTGCTGAATATGATATTAAGTACTATCAACAAAATAAGCTGGATGATACTCCCTATGGTAATGACGGGGAATTGTTAATGGAAACTCTCTGTCTGGCCGCGTCAAAGGAATATGATATTTTGGGTTTTGTTTCCTCTTCTCTTCAGTATAGAAAGCTAATTAGAAAAATCAGACAATATTCGATAATGGTCTTCGGATTCGGGGATGAAATGACTCCTTTTGCTCTTAAGAAATGTTGCGATTATTTTTACAACAAATCCTTCAAAAGTATTAATAAAAAAGGGAATTCAACTGAAAATTCCGAAAGTTTTTGCAATCCTTTGATTATCAATATAATTTCGGAAGTTTTTGATAAGTATCCTTCTCAAAAAGGGTGGATTGATCTATCGAAAATCGGGAGATATTTGCGTATTCGTGTTCCGGAAATTTCGCCGAGGCAATATGGGTTCAAATCATTAAAAGAAATGCTACAGGCTACTGAGCTTTTTGAGGTCGGGGAGATGAAACTTGGGGAAAATGGTCCGAAAAGTTGTTTTGTGAAGATAAAAGATAAAGAAAATTTTAAAAAATGAAAAAATATATTCCCTTAGTTTTCTCCGTAATTAGTTATTTCATTGCAAGTTAGTAATTCTCAGTTCGAGTCTATTAATAAGTATATAGCTATAACTAGCTATTGCGTTACTCTCATTAATGTGTATTTTGGATTCATAAGAGCTGTTGTTTTTTCTTCCACTCTTTCTTTCTAGTTAATTGAATTAAAAACAATTTAATGGGAGGACAGGATGGCCGATTATAATCGCTCGAATATCGTACTTACTGATGAGCAAAAAACTACGGTATATTCTTCTATCGAATCCATTCATTCCGTCTTAAATGCCATATTTATCCCGATTACCAAAGAAGAGAAGCGGGAAATTCCGAAAATGAGTGACAAAACGATTCCTTTTGTAGATAAAGTCAATTATTATTTGGAGAAAAATCCGGAGTTTGCCCCTAGTTTCATGCATGCTGATGGGTTTCAGATTGATTTTCAGTCTTACAAAGATCTGAACGGGTTTTACAGAATATTGCAGCAATTAGTGCAAAATCTGGATGATACTATTATGGTAACCGGTAGCGAAGCTTATAGAGGAGCTTTGGCATATTATAATGCTGTTAAACAAGCTTCAAAAATGAACGCTCCCGGAGCCAAAACCATTTATGATGATTTAAAGAATCGCTTTCCTCATAAGCGCACGAACGAGGAAGAATAGTCGGATAGCTCCCTGATATAGTAAATCTTTTTCCAAAATATCGGGGAGTTTTTATATATTTTCCTAAATCGTGTTACTAAAAAATGAAATCCTTCCCATAAAAGATAGAAGCATCTGTAGAAAAATAGGAATCATTTATCAATTAATAGAAAGATTGTAGCTCCGAGGTAGGAACGCCTAGCAAAAAGGAACGAAAGGGGAGCTCTGAGGTGTGCGCATTCTATTCAGAGATAAATGATTCTATGTTTTTAGTCCCTTGTTTTATCATTTTATAGAAATCATTTATCTTTTTATTAGAATCATTCATGTTGAGATAGAATGATTCCTGTTTTTTACAGGAATTTTTCTATTCCGGGTATAATCATTGAGGAAATTAGGTCAAATGTTTTGTGTTAATCATAAAACGTTTTTATGGGAAGAGAGATTATTTCTCCCGATTATAAAAATGATTATTCCTCAATATAAAACCTCATATTGTAAATGTGCGCCATTTCCCAAAACTGCCATGTCGCTCCGCCGGAGCTCGTTAAATATTGTGCCCATATATTCATGCTACAGGCATTCGACCCCTCCGGGGCCGTTTTGAAATAATTCCATTTCTCAAAAAATATCCATGTTTTTAATCAATCAAAAATGCTCATATAAATAACAATCTCTAATTCTTACATTTGTACCAACTCCATGCCAGCGCCAGCGGCGCGCCATGCCTGTAGCAAAAATCGACGAACCAGATATAAAGAGCTCCGGAGGAGCGACATGTAAAACCAATGCCACAAATAAAACAATATATGACAAAGAGAAAACAACGATAAAAAAAAAAGATCAATCCGAAATATCTGTTCAATTGGATTGATAATTAATGAATTGTTTTATCAAAACAGACATGCAGTTTTGCCGGAGTTAGTAGATGTTTTGGTTATATATTTTTGGACAAAGGCATTCGACCCCTCCGAGGTCGGTTTGAGATAATTGCGTATCTCCAAAAACATCCATGGTTTTAATCCGGCAAAAATGCTCGTATGAATAATAATCCCTAATGCATATACCCTCATCAACCCCATCAAAGCGCCAGAGGCGCGCCATGCCTGTAGCAAAAATATGTATCCCAGCGACATGTAAATCCCATACCCACCATAAATATAATCGTAAAAAACAATCGACAATTGGAACGGAATTCCCAAATGAACCGGAGATCCAACAAACCGGTTAAACAATATTGAACAAAAGGGAGGAATTATGGGGGACACATATTCACAATTATACATTCATATTGTATTTACAGTAAGACACCGAAGAGTGATGATACCGCGTGAATATAAAGAAGAACTGCATAGATATATAACCGGAATTATTACCCGACAGAGGCACAAATTGTTAGAAATTAATTGCATGCCGGATCATGTACATATTTTGATAGGTTATAATCCGGAAAATTCTTTATCCGCATTAGTAAGAGATATAAAATCGAATAGCTCAAGATTTATTTCGAAAAGATTTCCCGAATTATCAGAATTCTCTTGGCAAAGCGGATATGGAGCCTTTTCATATTCCCGAAGAGAAATATCTAATATAATACGATATATTGAGAATCAAGAAGAACACCATAAAAAGAAAAATTTCCGTGAGGAATATATAGGGTATCTAAAGGAATATCAGATAGAATATAATCCGAAATATCTGTTCGATTGGATTGATAATTAATGAATTGCTATATCAAAACAGCCATGTCGCTCCGCCGGAGCTCGTAAAATATTGTGCCCATATATTCATGCTACAGGCATCCGACCGTGCTACAGGCATTCGACCCCTCCGGGGCCGTTTTACCATGATTAATTATCTGGAAAAGTATTTCTGGTTCTAATCAAGTTAAAATTCTCACATGAATAATAATCTCTAATACCTACATTTGCACTAACCCATGCCAGCGCCAGCGGCGCGCAACGCCTGTAACAAAAATATGTATCCCAGCCAATCCAAGCTCCGGAGGAGCGACATGTAAAACCAATGCCACAAATAAAACAATATATGACAAAGAGAAAACAACGATAAAACCAACAGATCAATCCGAAATATCTGTTCGATTGGATTGATCAATAATACATTGATTTAGCAAAACAGACATGCAGTTTCGCCGGAGTTAGTATATGTTTTGGTTATATATTTTTGGACAAAGGCATCCGACCCCTCCGAGGTCGGTTTGAGATAATTGCGTATCTCCAAAAACATACATGGTTTTAATCCGGCAAAAATGCTCGTATGAATAATAATCCCTAATGCATATACCCTCATCAACCCCATCAAAGCGCCAGAGGCGCGCCATGCCTGTAACAAGAAGCGACGAACCAGAGATAAAGAGCTCCGGAGGAGCGGCATGCCTACCCTCATAATCAACAAGGAGAAATCATCCCAAACAAACCGGTTCGGAACCAAAACAGAAAACAACTCACATAATCATAAAACCGAAAATAAGAGAACATAACCCCAGCATCAATTGACACGTACATAAAAATATGTTAATTTAAAATAATTGTTTTCCGGAGGAAATCTTTTGAGAAGGAAAGAAACAACCTCACAAAACATCCCGGGAAAGAACCGTTAAAAGATAAGACCAAATAACTCTCTATACAGTAATCTCATTACGGAATTAATAATGATTACAGAAGCATTAACCAAGTTGCTATTTGATTTCGCCGCTTTCACCGGAATAAAAAAGATTCAAGATAAATTCAAAATGACCTCCCAAAAGGCTCTTTACCGGGCTGTTAACGAAGCGATAGATGAATACAAAAAGAAACATTTCAATAGAAATGATAACGGGAAATTCCCATTTTACGAATCGGAGCCATTCCTTTTGGAAATGCTGAAATATCGCTTTTCCGGTAATGATGATAAATTATTTGATCCGGACAGACTGCATGAAATTCTTGAGCAAAATGATAATATTATTCCACCTTACAAAGAGGAGCTACAAGACTATTTTGAAATCCTCGAAAGAAATATCAAAAGCAATGATGAATTGAAAAGTCTTGAAATCGAGGAAAACTATAAAGAGGAGATATTCAAAATATCAGTAGAGTTTCATAAACTCCTTCCCGATTTTTATACTATGAAAGAGCAGATTCGTGATATTCATGATGTGGTAATTAAAGGAAATACTCCCGATAAAATAATCCCTAAAGAGATTAATAAAATATCCCGACGAAAAGAGAGAGAAATAATCGGGAGGAAAAAGGCTCTGAGTGATCTGAGGGAAGGACTTGTAAGGGATAAAAAGATACTTCTCTTGAACGGAATGGGGGGAATTGGGAAAACGACACTGGCGGAAGTTTATACCGACACCTATTACGAAGAGTATAAACATATTATCTGGATCCGAAATGAGGAGAGTTTTGAAAACGCCTTTCTTGCCGACGCGCAAATAATAAATAATCTGGGATTAGGTATATACGAGAAGGAAGTTATTCTACCTATCGGTATGAACATGTTATGCAATCTGAAAGGGCCTAATCTTATGGTGATAGATAACGGAACCCGGGAATTGGCGAAATATTACGATTCTTTACCGAAACCACCCGAGTGGCATCTTCTGGTGACATCCAGGGAAAAGATAGAGTGTCTTGAAATTATGGAACTGGATTTTTTGACGGAAGAAGAGGCTAAGGAGCTCTTTATTAAGTATTGCGATAAGTTTACGGATGATGAGGTGTTAAATTTAATCGGCAAAGTGGAATATCATACGTTAACGATTGAGCTGATTGCGAAAGGAGCAACCAAAAACAGATGGAGTTATGAGAAAGCACGCAAAGCTTTGAACGAAGACGCAAAGATTAATGTCGCTACAGCCCGTTCCGGTTATGATAAGATTGATAGGATTAAGAGTTATATCTCCGGTTTGTTTAACGCGAATAATAAAGATGATAAAGAGAAATGGATCTTGAAACAATTTCTCGCCCTTCCTACCGAAGAGATTGAATATGATTTTCTGACCAGACTTATAAAGATTGATTTACTCGATTGGGAGGAGGAGTTTCCGGATAAGCTTGATGAACTACATGAAACAGGATTCTTGCTAAATAATAAGATAAATGATTCTTACAAAATGCATCCGATTATTAGGGAAGCTTTACTAAATGATTTGAAACCTGAGTATAATGAAACAGAAAATCTTATTGATTCAGTAAGCGAGTTACTCAATTATGATCAAGCAAAAGATAACCCTATAGACAAATTTCAATATATTCCTTACGGGGAGAGGCTATTGGAATTATTTCTTGTTGATAAAGAAAAAGAGCTATCTGATTTAATGAATAATTTGGCTTCTGTATATCAAGCTTTGGGAAAATATGAAACTGCGGCCGAATTATTGGAAAAAGCGTTAACATCGAATAAGCGAAATTACGGAGAAGATCATCCTACGGTAGCCGTAAGTCAGTCTAATTTGGCGTTAGTATATCAAGATTTGGGAAAATACGAAACGGCGGCCGAATTATTGGAGAAAGCGTTGGCATCGGCTATACGGAATTACGGAGAGGCTCATCCTAGGGTAGCCGTAAGGCAGTCCAATTTGGCGTTAGTATATCAAGATTTGGGAAAATATGAACCGGCGGCTGAATTATTGGAGAAAGCGTTGGCATCGGATATGCAAAATTACGGAGAGGCTCATCCTACGGTAGCCGCTAGGCAGTCCAATTTGGCATTAGTATATAAAGATTTGGGGAAATATGAACCGGCGGTCGGATTATTGGAGAAAGCGTTGGCATCGAATATGCGAAATTACGGAGAAAATCATCCTTCTGTAGCTATAAGTCAGTCCAATTTGGCTACTGTATATCTGGCTTTGGGAAAATACGAACCGGCGGTTGAATTGTTGGAGGAAGCACTGAGAATAATGAATTCTACTGTGGGAAAAGAGCATCCAAATACGGTAATTATTAGAAAGAATTTGGAGTATATTAAAAAGATCATCGCCGAAAGAGGGAAGTAGTTTGTCAGGAAATAAGAATATTTCCTAAGTAAAACAAAAACGTTTTCTAATCCCAAAAACCATCATTAAGAGCCAGGCGGTTGATGAATAGGTTTTCTTTGATCGCTTCTTCGGCGGTTTTGAGGTAGTCTTCCAGATATTCGAGACGTTCGTATTCGCTACGTAGAAAGAGAAGATCATGCTGCTGTTCCAATGTCATTCCTGCCTTTTCGGCTATTTTGAACGATTTCAGATCTGTTTTTTCAAGAGCGTTCCAATAATTTTCGGAAAGCTTTATTTGTGCCAAAGCCATAACTTTTCCGAAAAACAAAAGAACCTCCTCTCTTAATTCGGTAAGGTCTTTTTTTACCGAATAATCGGAGTAAGCAGATATTTTCGCTTCCTTATAACCATCGGGATGATCATTAAAATTCTCAAGAAAGACTCTTCGGGTTCCCTTCAGAGCAATATCCATATTTCCGTTAGGGTAAGTCTTCATAATCGAGAATATTGAAACCTCGCAAGCGACCTTTGAGGTAATTTCATTTATAACCGGAGCAATAACAAAGGATTCGTTCTTATCCAGACACCTTTTAATCAGTTTCTTATATCTCTCTTCGAATACATGAATAGGGTGAATAGAGTTCGGAAAGATTATCATATTTACGGGGAATACGGGTATCATAAAATTGATCCGGTTTATTTATAAAACAATGGGTAATCGGAAAAGGGACATGTCATTCATCATGTCAGTAATTTGTCCCCAATTTCCGATCACCCTAAGGGGATATATATTCAGTTATTTATTAATAGCAAGTTCGAATCTTCTTCCTACTTCCGTCCAATCGATTACATTATAAAAAGCCTCAATATAATCGGGACGTCTGTTCTGATATTTGAGATAATAGGCATGTTCCCAAACATCAAGAGTAAGAATAGGAGTCCCTTTGGTTTCGTTCAAATCCATTAATGGATTATCTTGATTTTGTGTTTTCGTAACCAAAAGCTTTCCGTCCGATACAATAAGCCATGCCCATCCGGATCCGAATTGTGTAGTAGCCGCTTCCGTAAATTTGTTTTTGAACGCGTCGAATGATCCGAAAGCGGAATTAATAGCTGTTTCCAGTTCACCGGTTGGAGCGCCACCCCGATTAGGTCCCATAATAGTCCAATAGAGGTTATGGTTAAATACACCACCTCCGTTGTTACGGATCGCGGTTGGTAAAGCGGAAACCTCCGAGAATAATTCCTCGAAAGACTTTCCTTCGTGAGGAGTTCCGGCAAGCGCGGTATTAAGCTTATTTACATATCCGGCGTGGTGTTTGGAATAGTGAACTTCCATAGTTCGCGCGTCGATATAAGGTTCTAACGCGTCGTAGGAATAGGGGAGAACAGGCAATTCGAAAGTAGCCATACTTAGCCCTCCTTTATTATTTGTTATATTAAACGAATTGGATTAACCAACTCTTTGCAAGCTCATAAACAAATGCCTCAAGCCCAACGAATAAATTGAATTACAATTATTCGTCGGGTGCCCTCTTGAATACAAATTACATATGAAAAGCTCCGCCATTATGACAATATAAGGTTGCGTTCGGATTCTTGAACTTGAATCCTTCCTGATCCTTTCTTGTCTTATAATCAATAACAGTTCCGTTAAGATAAAATAAGCTTTTCGCGTCGACAATAATTTTCAATCCTTCTTGCTCAACAACAGTATCCCCCGGTTTGGTTCCGGAATCAAAACCAATATTGTATTTAAAGGCGGATTTGTTTTTATCTTTAATTCCAACTCTGAATCCGTAATCAGATGAAAGACCGTATTCTTTTATCAATTCCTTAACTTTTTCAATGGCTCTGGGTGTAAGAGATATCTCTTTTTCCATAGTTTCGTTACTCATCAATAAACTCCGTTTAAGCGTTACGGAAGAATGCCTTACCAATCCGAAATAGTAATAATTTATTGCGGATTAAAGTTCACTCTCCATGTTTTATGATTTATTTTTACAAGATCACCTTTGTCTCCCAAATAATCGGCAAAAGAAAAGGCAAGACTTTCGGCTGTTTTATAATTAACCGGGGCCCCTTTTCTATCGAAATAATTCACTATGGCATACTGCAAATCTCTGAGAAACAGATTCGAGTTAAAATAGAGAGGATATTTTTCTTTCATGAAAGAAAAAAAGATATCCTTGTTTTCCCTTAGCTCATTCAATGAATCCATATTGGTATCTCTGAAATTGTTTATCGCTTCTTTTCATACACAACAAATCGTTTCCCGAGTAAGTTCACAATCTCATAGGAAAATATTGGGATATGTAAATTTAGTTATTCTCCGTTTCCAATCAAAATTGAGTTACATAATGAAAAGGGGAATATTAGTTTCCAATCATTTTCACACAAGATTGGGCAAAATTTACCAAAGGTTCAAAATAGAGACCAAATATAATGACGAGCGTGGAAAGCCCGATAACAAACCAAGTTTGATTGGGAGAAGATTCAATCTTTACTGTTTCTTCTTCCGGATTTTTCAGGAAGAGATGTTTCAAAACTCTGACGTAGTAATAAAGTGAAACAACCGTATTCAATAAAGCTATAATAGCGACCGTAATCATATCGGCATCAATAAGAGCAATAAAGAGATAAAGCTTGGCAATAAATCCCGCCGTAGGGGGAAGACCTGTAAGAGAAATCAAAAATATGGCAAGAGTAACACCGAGAATAGGAGATGTGATTCCAAGACCGTTATAATCGTGCATATCCTCGGAATTGATCTTGTTGGCTATAAGCATTACAACGAAAAATGCCCCGAGATTCATAATCATATAGATAGCGAAATAAATCAAAACAGCCGATAGTCCTTTATCGGTTAAAACAGCTAGTCCCAGAAGTATATATCCGGCATGCGCGATACTCGAGAAAGCAAGCATTCGTTTCATGTTGCTTTGCCATAGAGCCGAGAAGTTTCCTAAGGTCATTGTTAGTATAGCGAAACCGATTAAAACATATTGCCACTCGAAAATCGGAAGTATTTCCCAAGAACCTGTTTGATGAACAACCGAAACAAAGGCTGTTCTTACAAAGCGAATCAGTACAATAAATCCGGCGGCTTTGCTAGCGACCGAAAGAAAAGCGGTAATTGATATCGGAGAACCTTCGTAAACATCGGGAGTCCAAAAATGGAAAGGAGCCATCGATATTTTGAAACCGAATCCCGCCAATATTAGAATCACTGCTAAGCCCAAAGTCAAAGCGGAAAGGGATAGAAGGGGAATCGTTTCATTTAACGCTACGAGATTTGTTGTTCCGGTAAGACCGAACAATATAGAAATACCGAAGAGCATCATTCCGGACGCGACTGCTCCGTAAATTATATATTTAAGGGAGGCTTCACTATTTCTCTCCCTCAATTTAAGGAAACCGGCCAATACATAAGAGGAAAGGGATAGTAATTCGATCGAAAGATAAATCAGAATAAGATCAGCGGCGGAAGCAAGTAATAGCATCCCGAGTATCATACCGTAAATAAGAGTATAATATTCTCCCATTCTTCCTTTTGCGGCGGTCATTTCTTCGGCAGATTCGGTAAAATAGATTATCATCAGAGCAGAGATAAGTATAAGTAACTTAAAGAACCCACCCAAAGGATCGATTGCAATCATACCGGTAGAGTTATTTACGGAATTTCCTTTGGCAAAAGCGAATTCGAATCCGAAAAGAGAGGAGCAAACCAAAACAACAGTAATAATTATTCCGGAAGCGGCAATATAAGGGAGAAGCTTTTTCCGATCTGGATAAATGAGATCGAATAAAAGAATGATAACCAGAAAAAGAGCTACATTCAGTTCAGGTAGAATATTGCCGAGCGATTCGATAATGTTAGTATTTTCCATCATAATAATCTTTTATAATCCGCCAATGTGAATTTGAGATATTCCGTTATTAACCAGAGTAACCAGAGTTTTAACCGATGTATTCATTACATCGAGCATTAGTGAAGGATAGACTCCGAGTAGTATAATAATGACCGTCAAGGGGATAAACATAATATATTCTCTTTTGTCAAGATCCTTCAATGATTTCCATTTTTCATTTAATTCTCCGAGAAATACTCTTTGGAGAGTCCAAAGCATATAAGCCGCTCCCAGAAGAATACCGAGAGTTGAGATAATGGCTAAAGTTCGTGTTATATCTTCGCTAAAGGCTCCTACGAAAACAAGAGCCTCCGAAACCCAACCGCTGAGACTCGGTAAGCCCAAAGCTGCGAAGAAGGCGACAGTTACGAATCCTGTATATACCGGCATTTGAGTAGCCAATCCTCCGAAGTCATTTAAGCCACGTTGATGAGTTCTATCGTAAACAACACCGACAATAAGGAAGAGCATTGCGGTTATTGTACCGTGATTGAACATTTGTAAAACGGCTCCGTTTATTCCGGTAGAGGAGAGGGAGGCCATTCCCAAAAGGACATACCCCATGTGGGAAACGGAAGAGTAGGCTATAAGCTTTTTGAAGTCTTTTTGCGCCATAGCGCAGAGGGCTCCGTATATAATATTAATCATACCGAATAAGGCGATATACCACATCAGATCCCGGGTTATTTCGGGGAAGACAGGATAGCTGATTCTAAGAATTCCGTAAGTTCCCATTTTCAAAAGGACACCCGCCAAAATAACACTGATTGGTGTCGGCGCTTCCACATGAGCGTCGGGTAACCATGTATGAAAGGGGAACATCGGTATCTTGATAGCGAATCCGGCAAAAAGGGCAATATATGCTATAAAACGAAGATTACCAGGATTGAAAGGGGATAGTATTCCATCTTGTGTATAATTACTCTGATCCATCAGAGCGAGTATATTAAATGTATAAACCTTGTCACCCCCCGGGAGTATTTCTGTAACGCTGAAATAAAGTCCTATCATTACAATAAGGATGAATATGCTACCGAAAAGGGTGTAGATAAAAAACTTGATAGCGGCATATTCTTTTCGCGGGCCACCCCAAATTCCGATAAGGAAGTACATCGGTAATAGCATCAATTCCCAAAATACATAGAAGAGGAAGAAATCGAGAGATACAAATACTCCCATCATACCGGTATCGAGAAGAAGGAAGAGGGCAAAGTATCCTTTTACCGATTTTGTAATATTCCAAGAGGAAATTGCGGCAATAAAAGAGATCAAGGCGGTAAGAATAACCATCGGAGCGCTTATGCCGTCAACCCCGAGAAAATAATCTATCTTTACGGTTCCTATCCAGGAAAGACCCGATATTTCAATCCATCGGAATTTCTCGACAAATTGAAAAGAGCTCTCTTCGAAGATGCCTCCGGCTCCGTAATTATAATTACCCATCATAATTACCGCAAGAATAACCTGTAATGCGGTAGCGGCAATTGCGGTATATTTTATCTCCTTCGCCGATTTGTCGGGAAGAACGAGTACTATAACCATCCCGATTATCGGGAGGAATGTAAGCAATGTTAATATCGGGAATCCTTCCATATCTTATGACACCCCATTAAATTCATTAAAACGGTCTAACGAGAAAAATTAAGATTAATAGTGAGAAAACTACAAACACGATATATGTCTGAACCTTACCGGTTTGCATTTTCCTGAAAACAATACCAATAAAACCGCTCAACATCGCGGTAAAGTTTACAAATCCGTCAACTATATAAGAATCAATCCACCCGCTTATGACTGATAATATTCTGGTAACAAAAGCGGATCCGTTAACTATACCGTCAACTATTTTATTATCAAAAAGAGCTAATAATCTGCTAAACCAAAGAGTTCCGTTGATGAAAGATGCCTCGTAAATTTCATCGATATACCATTTGTTAAGAGATAGTTTATAAAAAGTGGCGTACTTATTAGCCAATTTATCCGGACTGATCTTCTTCCATTGATAAAGGATAAAGGCCAGAAGTATACCGAGTCCACCGAGGATAAGAGAAAGAGCCATAGCGGGATAATGAGCCCAATGCATGGCTTGCTCGTATTGCTCGGAATGAATCGTTTTTGTTTCGGCGAGAACTGATTCCGCTTGCATAAAATCAAAGCTATATTCGGCCGTAACAGCGGTTTGAGGAGTAGTAATCCAATCTTTCAGAAACCATCCGGCATCCGGCGAATGAGGAAGAGGAGTATACCAGATAAAGATCGAAAGAATACTCAGAACAATAAGGGGAATAGTCATGACGAAAGGAGTTTCATGAGCATGATCATATTTCTCCTTATCTCTCGGCTTTCCGTGAAAAGTAAGAATCACCAGACGAAACATATAGAAAGCTGTCATTAAGGCTACAACAAAAGCTAATATCGGAATAATCCAGTGCCCGGTAAGTTCACCGAAAGCGAGTGATCCGGCAAGAATTCCATCTTTGCTAAGGAAACCTGATGTAAACGGGACTCCAGAAATTGCCAAAGTGGAGATAAGAAAAGAGGCATAAGTAATTGGCATCTTCTTTCTAAGTCCTCCCATATTTCTGATATCCTGCTCATGATGCATAGAATGAATAACCGATCCGGATCCAAGGAATAAACATGCTTTGAAGAAAGCGTGAGTAACCAAATGGAAGAAAGCGAAAGCATAAGCGCCGGTTCCCAGAGCCATTATCATATAACCGAGTTGACTAACAGTGGAATAAGCCAATACTCTTTTGATATCGTTCTGTGTCAAAGCTATCGTAGCCGCGATGAAAGAGGTAAAAGCACCAATCAGAGCGATTGTAAGCATAGCTTCGGCGGAAAGGAGAGCGAATATTCTAATTACAAGATAAACCCCCGCTGCTACCATTGTGGCGGCATGTATTAAAGCACTTACCGGAGTGGGACCTTCCATAGCGTCGGGTAACCAGACATGTAACGGGAATTGAGCTGATTTCCCGACAGCTCCCATGAAGAGTAAAATACCGGTCGCGGTTAACCATGCCGAACTATCAAATGGTATATTGCCTGCCGATATCTGTTCGAATATGGAATCGATTGTAAATGTTTGGTAATTAGCGAACAAAATCAGAATCCCTAGGAAGAATCCGATATCACCAACTCTGTTTACTATGAAAGCTTTCTTACCTGCATCGGAAGCGGATTTCTTTTCATACCAAAATCCTATTAAGAGATAGGATGAGACCCCTACTAATTCCCAAAAGATATACATCATCAATAAATTATGGGTTAGCACTATACCGAGCATTGAGAAAGTAAACAAACCGAGGTAACTGAAATACCGGTTATATCTTTTATCCCCCCACATATATTCTATCGAATAGATATGAACAAGCATACTAATAAGATTAACTACGAAAAGCATAATAGCGGTTATATTGTCAATCTTAATGCCGAGATCAATTTGTGTTTCTCCGAGTAGGGGAAGATGCCCGAAGTTTATCCAGGTAAACTCGGCGATAATATCATTTGGAAAGATGAATAGTTTATAATATCCTAAGAGACATGAAAGTAGAAAAGCTATAGTTAAAATAGCTACTTCAAAGAGATATAACTTCCCGATTCGTTTTCCGAAATGAACAACAACTCCGAACCCCAAAAGAGGGAGGAAGAGAATAATCAACGATATATTTACAAGTGCGAGTTCGCTCATAATCTTATTCTTTTAAGTTATCGATTTCATCCACATTTACGTTTGCGAATCTCTTGTAGAGATTAAGAACAATTGCCAGAGCAATCGCGGTTTCGGCGGCGGCCAAAATGATGACAAAGAGAGCGTAAATCTGTCCGTCGAGTCCGAAATTTCCGAAGCGGGAGAATGCAACGAAATTTATATTAGCCGCGTTTAATATTAACTCCACTCCCATAAGAACAAGGATTGCGTTTTTACGGGTAATTATAGCATAAATACCCAAAGCGAAAAGGGCAGTGCTAACAATGAGATAATGTGTTAATCCGATTTCCATAATTAACCCTCTTTATTATCTCGTCTGGCCATCGAAGCGGCTCCGACAAGAGCAATTAGCAATAAAATTCCCAACAATTCGAAAATCAGAACATAATCGGTTATAAGAATTTTCCCGATTTCATATGTTGTGGTTTGAGGAAGACTAGTTAATTCTGTTTTCCATTCGGTATGCATAAAAACAGAAGTAATTGTTCCCCAAAGAATTCCAACACCAATAACAGCGGGGATAACCTGAGTAGAACCGGATTTAATTTCCACACTTGTAATCTTATTTGTAAGCATTACACCGAATAAAAGGAGAATAAGTATTCCTCCCACATAAACCATTATTTGGGCGATGGCAATAAAGTCGGCTCCGAGAAGGACATAAAGACCTGCTACGCCAAAAAACGTAAACAACAGATAGAATGCCGAATGTACAATATTCTTAGCGGAGACTACCATGATAGCCGAAATTATCGTAACACCAGCGAACAAATAGAATATGAAATCATAAATACTCATTTGGACTCACCATTTTGATCTTTGGAATCCTCTTTTTTCTTTTCAGCGGAGGTTTTGGCTTTAGCAGCTTTTTGAGCTTCCTTCTCTGCCTGGAAAACGTCGAAATTTTTAATCTTGTCGGCTACTTCTTCATCGGTTAACGTTGAAAAATGATAAATCAAGTCTTCTCTTTTGAACTCGGAGAACTCATAAACATTCGTCATTTTTATGCAATCGGTCGGGCATGGGAATACACAAAGCTGACAATAACAACATTTGGCAAAATCGATATCAAATTTGGTAACCCATAATGCTTTTTTCTTACCGTTTGATGTTATTCCCAAATCTTCTCCGGGAATACTTTTAACGGTTTCTATATCGATACAATTTACCGGACAGGCGCGAGCGCATTGCAAACATCCGATACAATCGTCCATATTTACATATAGTCTGTTTCTTACTCTTTCCGGAAGATTCGGTTTCACATCAGGATATTGTATTGTTACAGCAGGTTTGAATAGATGTAAAAAGGTAATCTTCATCCCTACGAATATCGTGTAAAGAGCTTCCCATGTATTTAACAGATATTTTTTCATATCAATGATATAATTCCGATAATTAACAAATTAGCAAATGAATAAGGGATCAGATATTTCCAACAAATTGTCATTAATTGATCTACTCTTACCCTAGGAAGAGTCCAACGAAGCCACATTTGAACGAATACAAAGAATAATCCTTTGGAAGCGAACCAAAACAGTTGTTCGAACGGGACCAACCAGGATATACCTAATGTATTTCCGATATATCCGACGGGGGATTGATATCCTCCGAAGAATATTGTAGCCGCGATTGCCGATACAGCAAACATATTCGCGTATTCGGCAAGGAAGAACATTGAGAATTTTATCCCGGAATATTCGGTATGATATCCTGCGACGAGTTCCGATTCGGCTTCGGGCATATCAAAAGGGTTTCGATTAACTTCGGCCAAGGAACTGATATAGAAAATCAGAAAAGCGACGAACATAAATGGGATTAAAAGGAATTTTGAAAATGAGAATTCGGGGCCTCCGAAAATATTCCAGTTCCAAAACCATGAGGTTTGTTGGATACTCATTTCGGCGAGGCTCAGAGTACCGGAAATCATAATAACCGATAATATAACAATTGCCGTAGGGATTTCGTAGCTGACAATTTGAGCGGCGGAACGCATTGCTCCGTATAAAGAATATTTGTTATTGGATGCCCAGCCGGCCATAAGAATACCGGCAACTACAATAGAAGATACGGCGATAATATAGAAAATACCGACATCCGCTTTTGTACCGATAAAAATTTCCATAAATGGGATGGCAGCGTATGCCGCATAGCTTCCCGCGAATACGATAAAGGGAGCCAGATTAAAAAATGGCTTATCGGCTTCTTCGGCAATAATATCTTCCTTTTGCATCAGTTTGACGAGATCGGCTATGGTTTGAAGAATTCCGTGATAACCAACCCGCATTGGTCCGAGACGATCCTGCATGTGTGCCGAGACTTTTCTTTCGAGATAAACCGCTACAATAACGAACGGAACAATGAAAAGAAATAGTGGTAAAGCGGCCGCTACGAACATCGCTATAACTTGACTTCCGAATATTTCCGCTAAGAATTCGAACATTATCTATCGATCTCCCCTAAAACTATATCGAGACTACCTAAAATAGCTACCAGATCGGCAACCAAATGACCTTTGCTTATTTCCGCTAATACGGAAAGATTAACAAAAGAGGGTGCTCTTACTTTTACACGGAAAGGATTTACCGTACCATCGCTGATGATAAAGTATCCAAGCTCTCCTTTCGGGTTTTCTACTCTATGGTAAACAGTTCCTTTAGGAGGTTTTATTCTTTTGGGTAAAGCTTCGAAAACATCTCCGTGAGGAATCTTATCAATTGCTTGCTCAATTATTCTTAAGCTTTGCTCCATCTCCAAAATACGGACATAATATCTGTCCCAACAATCTCCGACTGTTCCGTAAGTCCCTTCACCTATGGGAATATCAAAATCGAATCGATCATATATGGAATAAGGATCATTTTTTCGAAGATCGAATTTAAAACCGCTAGCTCTCAGATTAGGTCCTGTAACCCCGTAATTAATTGCTGTATCCAATGGGAGTATTCCAATATTCGCGGTTCTTTCTATGAATATTTTATTATAGGTAAGGAGGTCATTAAGCTCTTTTATTGTAGGACGGAAAGATTTTATGAATTCTTTTGTTTGTCTAATGAAATCCGGATGAATATCATGAGAAAGACCACCTACCCACATATAGTTATAAAGAAGACGAGCGCCGCAAGTTATTTCGAATAGTGTCAGAATTTTCTCTCTATCTCTGAAACAATATAGAAAAGGGGTGAAAGCTCCGACATCCAGCCCATAAGTTCCTATCGCTACAAGATGAGAAGCTATTCTTTGTAGTTCTCCCATTATAACGCGGATATATTCTACTCTCTCCGGTACTTCCAGTTCGAGTAATTTTTCAACCGCGGTTACATATCCGAAGTTATTGTACATAGAGGCGAGATAATCCATTCTATCAGTATAAGGAATTACCTGTGGATAGGTCATTGCTTCCGCGTGTTTTTCGAAACAGCGATGTAAATAACCTATATGAGGGATTACATCTGTAACCACTTCTCCCTCAAGTTTAACTTCCAATCTCAAAACACCGTGAGTGGAAGGGTGTTGAGGACCCATATTTAGTACCAGTTCTTCGGTTTTAATTGCCATATAAAATCACCTAGTATGGAACTCTCATTCCCCGATAAAATTCGGGGTTTTTATAATCCTTTCTCAAAGGATATCCTGCTTCCCAATCATCGGGCATTAAAATTCTTCTTAGATCGGGATGATTAAGGAAAACAATTCCGTACATATCGAAAGCTTCCCGTTCATGCCAATTGGCAGTTTTCCAAATACTTTCTACCGATTCTATTTGAGGATCATCCTTTGGTGTAGTAACACGAATTACCAGTTTATGATTCAACTCGGTTGAGAACATGTGGTAATAAACGCTCAATGTTCCACCTTTGTAATAAAAAGAACCATCCTCATCTTCGTTTCTTTCGCCGTCGGCGTTATCTACTCCGGAAAGATTCATAAGACTATCGAAAAGAGTTTCTTCCGAATCACGGAGAAAGAGTGAAATTTCTTTTATCGCCGAAGGAGAGATCTCAATAAAGTTCTCTACCGGAAGATCGGTTACATATTCTTTAATATCGTTCGGATATTTATTTTTCAATATCTCGTAAATTTCATCGGATTTCATTTTTTCCCCTTAACAAGAGATTCGTTTCTTATTTTTTCCTGAAGTTTCAAGAGTCCTTCCAGAAGAGCTTCCGGACGAGGGGGACATCCCGGGACATAAACATCTACCGGAATTACACGATCAATTCCCTTTAATACATGATAGCCATGTTCCCAATAAGGACCTCCGCAGTTTGCGCAACTTCCCATTGAAATTATATATTTCGGGTCCGGCATTTGTTCGTAGAGTCGTTTGATTCTGGTGGCCATTTTAAGGGTAACTGTTCCCGATATAATGATCGCGTCAGCTTGCCTTGGGGTGGGGCGAGGCATTACACCAAAACGATCGAAATCGTAATGTGAAGCGGAGGTTGCCATCATTTCGATAGCGCAACAAGCTAGTCCGAAGCTCAATTGCCAGATGGAAGATAATCGAGCCCAATTAAGTAAATCGTCCGTTCGAGCAATGACGATATTACTTTCCGTAAATTCCCTGTCTAATAATCCCATAAAGCCTTTCGTCTATTGTAAATAACAGAAAAAGTCTATTTCTTTGGTAAATTATCTAGAATATTATTCAAGGTTGATTTTCTCTTTTCCGGGAAATCCCAATCAAGATCTCCTTTACGCCATTCGTAAGCCATGCCGACACCTAATAGGAAAAGGAAGATTACACCGACAAGGAAACCGAAGATACCATAATCTTGGTAATTGAGAGCCCATGGGAAAAGGAGAACTATTTCAACATCGAATATCAGGAATATTAAGGCAATTACGTAAAACCTAATATTAAACTTTGTCCAAGAAGAACCGAGCGGATCTTCTCCGCACTCATAGGTTTTAAGTTTTTCTTTGGTCGGTCTTTCGGGTCTTATAAGTCTTGCGGTAATAATGGAAATCGCCACAAAAAATAGAGCCAAAAGGATAAATACGAATATTTTGCCGAATTCAGTTAACATGTGCCCTTCATGTTTGATTCCAAGATAAGATATGAAAAACTTAATGTCAATCAACCTTTATAAACAGCTGAACATATGATAGGAAATAAGAGTTCCTTTAATAAAAAGATTATTTCAGAAAAACATTCTCTTCTATTGTTTTGAGTTCTATTTTCCCTTTGGATATTTCCTGAAAGACCGAAGAGAGGTTTTCAATATATTTCGGTTTGATATGGCATTGAATAATCGGTCCCTCTTCGAATAGATTTTCCAAATTTCTTGCCTCGGAGGTTCCCAAGAAGTGATGGATACTGCTTGTATGCTCGTAATCGAATTTAACAGATATCTTTGAGTAGTTTGTTTTTGTGATAATTTCGGCTTCTTCTATTGTTCCGTGAGCTGATTCATAGTAAGCTTTCCCAAGGGGACCAACGCCTAGTTTTGTTCCACCGAAATATCTTGTCGAAATTATAAGTATATTAACAAGTTCGAAATAAGTTATTGCGTTAAGTATTCTGATACCAGCTGTTCCGTTAGGTTCGCCGTCATCGGAATATTTGAAATCATCTAATAGCTTATATGCATAGCAATTATGAGTAGCGTCGTAGAACTTTTTTCTGATTGATTGTAAAATTGTATTGGCTTCGGTTTCATCGGCAATCGGATAAGCTTGGCCGATAAATAAGGAACCTTTTTCTTTGAATTGGTATTCGGAATATTTCTCTATTGTTTTTAAT
Source organism: uncultured Ignavibacteriales bacterium (assembly GCA_942492055.1). Taxonomy (GTDB): domain Bacteria; phylum Bacteroidota; class Ignavibacteria; order Ignavibacteriales; family Melioribacteraceae; genus CALODP01. The sequence goes on from CALODP010000015.1 coordinate 926,681, forward strand.
TGATCCATAGATTCGTATAAATATTTTTCCACAAATTAAAATTGATTTTCAAGAAATCTATAAGTAAAATATCGTTTTTTAACTTTTTCCAAAACTACCCAAATGAATTTTCAAAACCAAATTATAATAAAGGGCGCGAGAGAGCATAATTTAAAGAATGTTGATGTGAAGATACCCAGAGACTCTTTCGTTGTTATCACAGGACTGTCAGGATCGGGTAAATCATCATTGGCTTTTGATACAATATATGCCGAAGGACAGCGCAGATATATAGAATCCTTATCGGCATACGCTAGACAATTTCTGGATATGCTTGAAAAACCAGATGTAGATCTAATTGAAGGCTTGAGCCCGGCTATTTCCATAGATCAGAAAGTTACTTCCGGAAATCCACGTTCGACTGTTGGTACGGTAACGGAAATTTACGATTATATGCGTCTTCTTTTTGCCCGAGTAGGAAAAGTACATTGTTATAGCTGCGGAAGACCTGTCGAAAAACAATCTGCCGAACAGATAATTAATACTATTTTGTCCAAATGGGAAGGGGAGAAGATCCATATTTTCGCTCCTGTTGTCAGAGGACGAAAAGGACATTATAGAGAACTTTTCGAAGAGATTCTGAGAGACGGATTTATTCGGGCGAGAGTAGATGAGGAGATAGTAGAACTTGAACGAGGATATAAAGTTGACAGATATAAGATTCATAATATAGAAATAGTTGTTGACCGGATAACCGTTAACGAAAAATCACGTCATCGTTTAAGTGAATCTATTGAAGTAGCTTTGAATTACGGAAACGGGAATCTGATAATCAATGCCGGAGGAGAAGATTCCGTATTCAGTCGGAATCTTGCATGTCATCATTGCGGAATAAGTTATCAGGAAATGGCTCCTAACGCTTTCTCTTTCAATTCTCCTTTCGGATCATGTCCCGATTGTGACGGATTGGGAGAAAAAAAAGAACTCGATATCAATCTGATAATACCTGATTGGGAAAAAACAATAAACGAAGAAGGAATATTGGCGATCGGGAAACCGAGAAATATTTGGTTCTTCAATCAATTGGAAGAAGTAGCCGAACAATTCGGGTTTACTTATGACACAAAATTAAAAGATTTCACGGAAGAACAACTTGATATCCTGTTAAAAGGCTCCAAGGATAAGATGAATTTCAAATATTCTTATTCCGGAGGGAAAGAAGTAGTATATAAACATAAATTTGCCGGAGTATTCGGATATATTCAACATTCCTTTGAGAATACTTCCTCGAATAAGATTCGCGATTGGGCGGAAGCTTTTATGTCTACAAAAGAATGTAGTACATGTAATGGGGGAAGATTAAAAAGGGAGTCGTTAGCTGTAACTATCGGAGGGAAAAACATAAGCGAAGTTACCTCTTTGTCGATTGAAAGATCAAAAGAATTCTTCGATCAACTGGTCTTTACCGATAGGGAAGCAATAATAGCGAAACAAATATTAAAAGAGATAAAAGAGAGACTGGATTTTCTCCTTAATGTCGGGTTGGATTATCTGACTTTGAACAGATCGGCAAGAACTCTTTCGGGAGGAGAATCTCAAAGAATAAGATTGGCAACTCAGATAGGAACTCAGTTAGCCGGAGTACTATATGTATTGGATGAGCCGAGCATAGGACTTCATCAAAGTGATAATGTTAAGCTGATTCAATCTTTAAAGAATCTGAGAGATCTCGGAAATACTGTTATTGTTGTGGAACATGATCGGGAAACAATAGAGGAATCAGATTTTATTGTTGATTTGGGACCAAGAGCAGGGGAATTCGGAGGAGAGATTGTACTTGCGGGATCCACTTGTGATTTTATTAATTCCAAGAATGGTTGGGATTCTCTTACTCTTCAATATCTGAAAGATAAAAAGAAGATTGAGGTTCCCGTTAAAAGGAGAGAGGGGAACGGCCAATATCTGGAAATAAAAAATGCCAGAGGAAATAATCTTCAAGGAGTGGATCTAAAGATTCCTTTGGGTACTTTTACGGCAATTACCGGTGTTAGCGGTTCCGGTAAGTCGAGTCTTATAAATGAGACTCTTGTTAAGTTGCTGTCAAAGAGAATTTATAATTCCAAAGTAGTGCCATTACCTCACGATTCGGTAGAAGGATTGGAAAACATTGATAAAATCATAGAAATTGATCAGTCTCCAATAGGAAGGACACCAAGATCGAATCCTGCCACATATACCGGAGTATTTACTTTTATCAGAGAACTTTTTACAGAACTTCCCGAATCTAAAATGAGAGGATATAAATCGGGGCGTTTTAGTTTTAACGTTCAAGGGGGACGTTGTGAGGAATGCCAAGGAGCCGGTCTTAAGAAAATAGAAATGAATTTTCTCCCTGATGTATATGTGGAATGTGAAGCTTGTAACGGAAAGAGATACAATCGGGAAACATTGGAAGTATTATATAAAACCAAGACGATAAATGATGTATTGGAGATGACAATTGAAGAAGCTTTACACTTCTTTGAAGATATGCCGAGAATTAACCGAAAGATTCAGACTCTTTATGATGTCGGATTAGGTTACATTAAACTCGGTCAGCAGGCAACGACTCTATCAGGAGGGGAAGCCCAAAGAGTTAAGCTTGCCACGGAATTAAGTAAGATAGGTACCGGAAAGACAATATATATATTAGATGAGCCTACAACAGGATTGCATTTCGAAGATGTGAGAATTTTACTGAATGTGCTCGATCGATTGGTTGAAAAAGGGAATACGGTTGTTGTGGTGGAACACAATCTTGATGTTATTAAGTTCGCGGACTATGTAATAGATTTAGGTCCCGGCGGAGGAGAGCACGGAGGAGAGATAATATGTTACGGAACCCCTGAAGAGGTAGCCGAAAACAAGAAAAGTCTGACCGGTGAATTCTTAAAGAGAGAACTCCAAAGAGAATTAATAAACGGGAATAATCATGGACAAAAAGATTAATGAATTCCACAAATATCGTTCTGAAATGAATGATAAGATTTTGAATTCCGGCTTTCGGGATTTCAAAAAATTCTTCGCACTTGATAATAAAGCATACCACGAAGGGAATATCCCGGTAAAGTATAAGGAGATGATGGGACTAGTTGCCTCGATGGTATTAAGATGTAATGATTGTATTCTTTATCATATAGATAGAAGTGTTGCCGAGGGATGTTCGAGAGAAGAACTTTACGAAGCGTTTAACATAGCTTTGATAGTAGGCGGATCGATAGTTATTCCACATTTGAGATTTGCCATGGAACAATTAGACGAACTATTACCGGAAAACAAGAAATGAAAAAAAAACTGATAATTCCTGAAAAGATAGTAACATGTAACACGAAAAATGAAATTCTTAAAGATCATTATATAGAAATAACCGACGGAAGTATAACTACGATCGGGCATAGAGAAAATTTTTCGTATGAAGACTCAAATACGGAAGTAATTAATGCGGAGAACATGGTATTAATACCGGGATTTGTTCATACGCATGTGCATCTTTGTCAAACTCTATTCAGAGGTTTGGCTGATGATCTTCTCCTTTTGGATTGGCTACAGCAAAGGATATTTCCTTATGAAAACCAGCATAATAAAAACTCTCTGAAGCTATCGGCAAGTATCGGTATTCATGAATTACAAACAGGTGGTTCTACAACAATACTTGATATGGGGGCTATCGGCAATCACGAAGTTGTTTTGGAAGAATTATTGTATTCCGGAATGCGCGCTGTTTCGGGGAAATGCCTTGTTGATATGAATGATTTATATCCCGATTATAAAGAATCAACAGAAGATGCGTTGAATACTTCTTACGAGTTGGCAAAGTCATTCCATAATTCCGCAAACGGAAGAATTAAATACGGATTTGCTCCGAGGTTTGTTCTTTCTTGCACGGAACGTGTCATGAAAGAATCTTTCGAGATGTTAAATGATTTCGAAGGAGCTCTTTATCACTCTCACGCTTCTGAGAATAAAGGAGAAATTGAAGCGGTAAGGGAATTATCGGGGATGGAAAATATAGATTATTTTAATTCACTTGGAATATTGAGTGACAAAACAGTATTGGCTCATTGTATTCATGTAAATGAAGAGGAAAGAAAGCTATTGAAGGGGAGTAAGACAAACATTGCTCATTGTCCTTCGGCAAACTTAAAGCTTGGTAGCGGAATAGCTGATATTCCCGGATACATGGCTGAGGATATGAGTGTATCTCTCGGAGCTGACGGACCTCCTTGCAACAATAATCTAAGTATGTTTACTGAAATGCGACTAGCCGGTTTAATACAGAAGCCTATACACGGACCTGATGCCATGAACGCCAGAGATATTTTCAGAATGGCTACAATCGGAGGAGCAAAAGCTTTAGGTATGGAAGACATTATCGGAAGTATAGAAGTCGGTAAGAAGGCAGATTTGGTACTTCTTGATCTTAATCGGCCTCATTTACCATTAATACAAAATGACGAAAATATATATTCCTCGATTATTTATTCGGCAAACAGGGAGTGTGTTGATTCGGTAATGATTGAAGGGGAATGGGTGGTAAACAATGGTGTTTCCACTAAATACGATGAAAAGGAAATCTTCGAAAACGGTAGATTTCAATTGATAGAATTATTAAAGAGAGCAAATAACTAAGAGGTTGAATTTGAAGAATTTGATTTTCGCTACGGGTAATCAAGGTAAGGTAAAGGAAGTAAAGAATATTTTCAAAGGGACCGGGTATACTGTCTACTCTTTGAAGGATCTGGGTAATAACGTTGATGTGGAAGAGACAGGAGAGACTTTCGAAGAGAACGCTTTGATTAAAGCGAAAGCCATATATGATATTTACAAGGAACCGGTAATAGCCGATGATTCGGGGCTTTCTATCGAGCAATTGGAAGGTCGTCCGGGAGTATATTCGGCAAGATACGCCGGGGAAGGATGTACTTTTGATGATAATAATAAGAAAGTTATTAGCGAATTAAGGAATATGGAAAAGCCCCATAATGCAAAATTTGTATGCTGCGCTGTCTTTTTTGACGGAGAAAATGAGGTGGTTTCCGAAGGTGAATTAAACGGGACAATTATCAATGAGTTCAAAGGTACCGAAGGTTTCGGGTATGATCCGATTTTCCAACCTGAAGGTTATGAGGTTACATTGGCAGAAATGACTCTTGATGAGAAGAATAAAATAAGTCACAGAGCAAGAGCCTTTGAGAAATTGAAAGAGTTGTTGAGCGAAAAAGAAGCTTAATTCTTTTCGGCGATTAATACCTGAACTAGGCCGAATGTTAGAGAATGATATTCTATTTTCTCGAAGCCGGCTTCTTTTAACAAAATTTTCAAATCGATTTCCGAATCGAATTTATCGACCGATTCGGGAAGATATGTATAGGCTTCGTTATCTTTGGAAATAAGTTTTCCTATAAGTGGCAAAATCTTTTGGAAATAAAATAGATATAAGAATTTGATAAATCTGTTTTCGGGCAACCTGAATTCTAGTATGGTTGCCTTTCCTTTATTGTCAAGCACTCTGTAAAAGGATTTTAATCCCTCTCTGATATCATAGAAGTTTCTTACCCCAAAGGCTACGGTTATGTTTGTGAAGGAATTATTTTTAAAAGGAAGATTTTCGGCTACCGACTGAACCGTATTGCCTATACTCCAAATAGCTTTTTCGTGGAAAATTTGCATCATATTTCCCGAGAGATCCGCACCGATTATATTATTAACTCCCATCTTTTTGGCGGTAATGGAAAAATCTCCTGTGCCGCAGGCAATGTCGAGTAGTTTTGAGGAAGGGGATACCTTAGATAGTTTTAAGGCTTTTTTTCTCCAATAGTAATCAACTCCAGCACTCAAAAGATGATTTAACAAATCATACTTGCCGGATATGGAATCAAAAATGCGTTTGACTTGTTTCTGTTTATTCATGATATTTTTTGAAATATTTTCGTTAAGTAATGAATGAGAATAATATGATTAACAAATATACGGAATCCGTAAAACAAAAGATTTGCTCAATTTGCGTTGATTCGGATGATAAGGGGAATTGTTTATTGACTGATGATGAAATTTGCGCAGTTGAGTTTTATCTTCCAAGAATTGTAAGGCTAGTTCATTCATTGAATAGTAAAGATATGGATGAATATGTTAGTCTTTTACGAAAACAAATATGTTCGAATTGCAATAGCGGAAAAGGGGAAGATAGTTGTTATTTACGAGAGGACGCAAATTGCGCTCTTGATAGATACTTCCCCGTTATTGTTGAGGTAATAAAGAAAACAGACGGCGAAACTATTTGAATTTGGGGTGTCTGAATTCCTCTTCTCCTATTTGGCGCATCCAATAATTATATAATCGGTAGCCCAAATACATTGTTGTAATCATAAAGATAGTTCCGCCTAATAAATCTACGAAATAATGATAACGTAGATATACAGTTGAGAAGATTAACATAGTTCCAACGGGCAAAATAAACCATCTCATGCACGATTTGAATTTGACGGACAGATACATCACTATTAGAGTCATTTGAGTGTGTCCGCTCGGGAAAACATCTCTTTGTACAACTTCAATCGGATTGAGGGTCCCCGAAGGAATAGATTCTCCTGCATTGACAATCTCTCTCAGATAATTGGTTAAGAACAATCCAGGTAACTCTGTGTTAGTTGCAGCAAAATCGTGCAATGTAAAACGGGGGCCTATAGCCGGTAAAAAGAAGTAACCTACATACGAGAGGAAAAAACCGAAGACTACCGAAAAGGTTGTGAAATGGAATTCTTTATTTTTCCCGTTCAGGAGGAGATTAATTCCCAAAATAATGGGAAGGAAGAAAAATGTAGCATAGGAAATTTGCAAAATCTCGGTAAGAATCGGATTTGCTATAAAATACAGCACATGAGTCGGATCGGTCCCGAAGATAAAACGGTCGATCGAGATAAGATAATTATCGTAATCTACACCATGGATAGGCTTTATCATATAGTATAATTCCTTGAAGGTAAGAAATATCAAAGGAACTACATACCAATAATGAAGCTGTTCAAGTAGAAGTCCGGATTTCTTTTTATCATAATGAGCAATCGCAAAAATAATAAAAGTAATTGCGGTATTAGCAAAAACATGTAGGGCCCATCGATCGATTTTCGAGCAAAAAATAATATTTAAGAATGTTAAAAATGTAGCGAACCCAATAACAATCAAATCAGTCGCGTAAAGATTCAGTAAATAATTTCTAATATTTTTCATCAGGAAAGGATAAACAAGTTAATAAATACCATATAAATCAAAAGTCCCATAATATCATTCAGAGACGTAACAAAAGGACCTGTAGCCACGGCCGGATCAATATTAATTTTCTTTAAAACAACAGGGATTATTGCTCCTATCATTGTGGCGTTAATTATTATCACCAAAAGTGATAGTGACAGAACGAGAATGAACTGATGATTATCAAAGAATTGAGTTGTCAAGAGATAAAGGACAGTTCCGATGACAATTCCATTGAAAATGGATACAATAAATTCTTTGGATAGCTTTCGCAATGTGTCTCTAACCCAAAGATCGCTTGTTCCCATACCTCGAACCATAACAATTGATGCCTGAGTTCCAGAACTACCTCCCATAGCCATTACAACAGGATAAAAGAATGTAGCTATTGCGAAATGAGCAATTACATCTTCAAATCCTTTTAGCATAAATACATTTACAAGCTCCATGCAAAGTCCAATAAGTAACCAAGGGAGCCTGTTTCTAGATATTCTGAATACAGAGTCACTTACTTCTTCTTCTTCGGCCAAACCGGCAAACTTCTGAATGTCCTCATCAGCTTCTTCTTGGATAACATCTACAACGTCGTCGATCGTAATTCTGCCAAGCATGATTTTGTTGTTATCAACTACCGGTATAGCAACCAAATCGTACTTTTGCATAATATTTGCCACTTCCTCCTGATCAGTATCCGGAGTGACATAGATTAAATCTTCCTCCATTACGGATGAAATAGTTGTCGAAAGGGGATTGATAAGAAGTGATTTTAACAGAACAGTTCCGATTAATTCTCCGCTTTCCTTTGTTACATATATATGATAAATATGATCAAATTCTTCGGAATGTAACCTTACTTGCTTAATAGCGGCTTTAACTGATTCGTTTTCGGTAACGAATACATAGTCGCTATTCATTATACCACCGGCAGAGTCTTCAGGGTATTTCAGAAGTTCTTTTACATCTTGGGAGTCTTCTTCATCGATATTATCAAGTACATGTTCGGCTATTTCTTCTGGTAACTCACGAACGATTTCCGTAGCATCGTCAGTTTCGAGTTCATCCACAATATCAGAGATCTTTTCAGGATCGATCTTTTTAAGGATCTTTTCTCTCAGGTTTTCGTCTAGCTCAACAACGACTTCGCCGGCTGTTTCGGTATTCAAAAGATTAAAAACAAATCGAGCGTCATTTACGTTGAGATGGTTAATAATTTCCGCGATGTCTGCCGAGTGGAGATCAGTGAGAAGAATTCTAAGATTATGTGAAGCTTCCTCTTCGATAAGGATGGAAATATTATCGAGGAGTTCATCATCTACCTTTATGAGGTCTTTAACTGTTTTGTATTCGTTTATGGTCATAAATTAAGTCTTTCTTGGATAAAAGTTGCCAGATATTTAAAACTATCAGTGTCCAATTCTTCAGCTCTCTTTGATAAATCAATTTCAATGTTGTCAAAATTAATACCGCTAAATATACTATTACTTAAGGAATTTTTTAAAGTTTTTCTTCTATTTCCGAAAGCCGCCTTAACTGTTTGGATAAAAATTTTGTCTGATGGCTTAGAATCCAATGATTTATTAAAATAAAAGTGAACTACAGCTGAGTTTACTTTAGGTCGCGGATAGAATACATTAGGAGAAATCTTAAAGCAATAACGTGGTGTAGAAAAATAATCGAGCAAAATAGAAAGAATGCCATAATCTTTTGTGCCTCTTTTAGCAACCATTCTTTTGGCTACTTCGTCTTGCACCATCAAAACAGCTTCGCTAACAATATTTCTGGATTCCAATAAGCGGAATACTATGGGAGAAGTAATATTATAAGGAATATTACCGATTACTTTCAGTTTTTTTCCTTCGGATAATTCAAGGAGATCACATTTCAAGAAATCCTTATTATAGATTCGAAGGTTAGGAAATCTTGATTCAAGATCTTCTATTACTCGGGTGTCTATTTCAATTGCCTTCAAAGAAGTCAAACATGAGGAAAGAACTTCGGTTAAAGCTCCCTGGCCAGGGCCGATTTCCAAAACATTATCATCTGCATCGGGGGACAACTCGTTAGCGATTTTGCGAATAATGTTCTTATCTTGTAAATAATTTTGTCCGAATTTTTTTAATGGTTTTACTTTGCTCATTCCTAATGAATTACCTTTTCAAATAATAATTGTTTTTGCTTCTCAAAAATACGATAACTATTTTTAATTAGTCGAATAACTTTGAAGAAAAATTATTTTACTCACATCAAAGGGTTAAATCCAAATGAATAATATCATTTCCGTTGATCTCGGGGGAACAAAAGTATTAACCGCACTACTTGACGAAAAGAATAAAATAATAGATCGTGTAAAAATTCCTACTGATATTACTAAAGGGAACGCCGCATTGGTTAAAGCCGTAGCTGAATCCATTCGGAAAGTTCTGGATAAGACCAAAATAAAAGATGACGAAGTAAGAGCTATTTGCATGGGAGTTCCTGGAACAGTTAATCCTCAAAGTGGGATGATTGGGAACGCTCCGAATCTTAATATAAAGAGATATAACATAAAAAATACTTTGCAGAAGTATTTCGATATTCCGGTTCTGATTGAAAATGATGTTAATCTGGCAGCTCTCGGGATTAACGAATTTGAGTTTAAGGGGAAAGCCAATAATATGTTGGTTGTATTTGTTGGTACGGGAATCGGAGGAGCTCTATTGTTTAACGGAAAGTTATATCGCGGATCTTCCTTTTTTGCGGGGGAGATAGGGCACATGAGAGTAAATTGTAATGGTGAGTTTACCGGCAGAGGAAAGGGGAAGGCTTTCGAAGAAATTGCTAGTAGAACGGCTATTGTTAATAGTATAAAGAAAGAGATAAAGGATGGCCGGAAAAGTAAGCTAACTGATATTGCAGGAAAGAAAAGAATAAAGAGTAAAGCCTTGGCGATAGCTATTGAGCAAAAAGATAAAGTTGTTACTGATATTATTCTTGGTGCTTGTCAAACAATAGGAACTGTATTGGGAAGTTTGGTAACTCTATTGAATGTTGATACAATTGTCATGGGTGGCGGAGTCATCGAGGCTATGGATGAATTTATGCTTCCGAAGATCAAAGAAGCCTTTGAAAAAGCCGTATTACCGGAACCAGGGAAGAAAGTAAAAATAGTCGCGACCAAATTAGGGGACGACGCTCCTTTGTACGGAGGTATCCCCCTTGCAAATGAAATTTTGAATTAGACTAATTAAAAGAAGCCTCAATCTCTTCGAGTTTTTCAGTTAGTTCGGTCCAGGTTAGGAAGGTTTCATCTAAGCTGGACTTTGTTTTTTCATATTCGCTATTCTTTTCTTTTGCCAGATTCGGATTACTGAAAATAGAAGGATCGGAAAGATCGTGTTCTAATTGTTCCTTTTTTAATTCCAATTTCTCGATCAGAGACTCTATCTTATCCAAATCTGCTCGCAGATCTTTGGTAGCCTTATATCTCTTTTGCCTAAGTTCCGCTTCAAGTCTTTTCTGATCCCTTTTATTCGGAACGGAATTTACTTTTGACTCTTCCTGAGATGTAAAAGTATTCTGATCTTCTTCCATCTTTTGGAAATAGTAATCGATGCCACCGTGATATTGTTTTAGAGAACCCTTTTTTATTTCCAAAACTTTGTTGGCAATAGGGCGAATGAAATCAACATCGTGAGAAACAATTATCAGACTTCCCGGAAAGGCGGAAAGTGCGTTTTGGAGCATCTTTTTAGAATCATGATCAAGATGGTTTGTAGGCTCATCAAGGATTATCAAGTTAGACGGCCTGAGTAATAAACGAGCCAAGGCAACTCGACTTTTTTCACCACCTGAGAGAACTCCGACTTTTTTGAAAACGTCATCGTTGCTAAACAAGAAAGACCCGAGAATTGTTCTAAGTTGCCCGGGGGTGAAATTCTCACCTTCAGACGATAAAGTATCGAGTAAATCTAATTCCGGATCTAATTCTTCGGTAACCTGTTGGGCATAATAAGAAACCGATGTATTATGTCCGAAATCCATTTGTCCGGAATTATAGCTGAGTTTGTTAGCTATAATTTTCGCAAGAGTTGTCTTTCCGGCTCCGTTTGGGCCGAGAAAAGCAAATTTATCTCCACGCTCTACTTTGAAATCAATTTTATCGAATACAAGATTTTCGTCATAGGCCTTAGTGAGTCCGGTTATCTCAACCGGAACAGCTCCGCTTCTGGGAGGTTCAGGAAATTTTATTCCTATGTTTGACTCGAAGTCAGGGAGGTTTATTTGATCAATTTTCTCTAATTGTTTTATTCTACTTTGTACTTGTTTTGCTTTTGTAGCTTTATATCGAAATCTTTCGATAAACTGTTGTGTTTCTTTTATCTTTTTTTCTTGAGCTATATAATCCGCAATTAGTTGTTGATTGCGCTCTTCCTTGAATTTAAGGTAATCATCGTATCCGCCACGAAAGAAAGTAATTTTTTTATTGAATATTTCCAGTGTCTTATTAGTAACATTATTGACAAAATGTCTATCGTGGGAAACCAGTAATAGAGCTCCCTTGTATGATTTTAGAAAAGAGATTAACCATCTGAGAGATTCAATATCCAGATGGTTTGTAGGTTCGTCAAGCATAATCAGGTCATGATCGCTTAATAAAATTTTTGCCAATTCGATTCTCATCTGCCAACCACCGGAGAATTCTTTTGTTTTGCGATGAAAATCTTGAGTCTCAAATCCAAGACCGATTAAGACTTTTTCAACGCGAGAATCGATTGCGTAGAAATCAATTTCCTCTTTTTTATGATTGAGTTCACCAAGCGAAATAATAAGCTTATCTTTTTCCGCATCCGAAAGGGAAGGATCATTGAGATTATTGGTAATGATTTCTTCTTTTTTTATTATTGCGTTGTAAGTTACTAGAGAAGATTTAACTTCATTAAGCAATTCATTGTCAGATAGATTGATAAACTCCTGAGGTAAATATCCAACTGATATATTTTTTTGTCTTTGAATGTTCCCTTCGGAAGGAAGTTCTTTCCCCGCAAGCATCTTTAGAAGAGTTGTTTTTCCCGATCCATTTGATCCGACAAGGGCAATCTTATCATCTTTGTTGATTTTGAAACTAGCTTTATTAAATAAATCGTCGCCTGTAAAATGTATCGAAACATCAATAAAATCTATCATCTAATACAATATCCTTATTTTCTAATTACAGCTATTTTGGCTGTCTTAACTTCACTACCTTCGTTATCATAAGCCACTATAAAATATACTCCACTTGATACGAATTTTCCGGATTCGTCTTTGCCATCCCAAAATGCGATTCTACCTCCCGGGCTCTCAATCTCTTTTATTAATTTTCCGGAAAGGGTAAGAATTTTAATTTGAGAATCCTTTATAAGTCCGTCTATTGTAACTCTTGCAGAATTACTTCCGTTAAGAACGAAGGGGCTTGGATAAACAGTGATTTTCTCAAAACCTTCTTTGGGCTTGACAGATGGCGTTTGAAAAATAGCTAATCCTAAATCTGTCCCTATGAAAAGTTCACCGGTTTGTTCATTTATTGCCAGACTTTTGATATCATCAGTTGGGAGAGGGCTGTTAAGAGTTGAATAATGCTCTAATATATCTGTCCCGTCTTCCGAGTAGAGGTACAAACCTTGATGTGTCCCGACCCATTTTCTATTTGTCGGATCTACAATTAGGCATGATATCGATTGCTGTCCGGAAGCATATACACTTTGAATGCTATTTGGTTTAGTGGTATTGGGAATGTATTTCAATCCGCTAGATGTACCTATCCAAAGCTCGCCACGATTATCAACTGCCAAAGAGGTAATGGTTATGGAATTTGAAATTGAAGTAACAATTCCCCAAGTATCGTTAGAAATGTTTTCCAGAGAATTATTATCGTTAAAGTAATATAGTCCCGGAGTCCCTTCTCCATAGGCTACAAACCATTTTGTATTGTTGTGATCAATAACTAAAGAATGAATTCCACTATTAGGGGAGATAATGTTACTTGGCATTTGATAATTAATCAAATGGTTTGATGAAGTGAGAACACTTAATGGTTTTCCTTCGCCATTTTCGGAATTTGCAACCCAAATATTACCATAGGAGTCTTCAGCTATCGCTGTAATAACAACAAAATCCGGATTTTCATCTACTCCTCGAATCTCAGTTGTTGAAGCGTCATAAGTATAAACGGAGTCACTTGTGAATTTATAAAAGCCACGGCCCCAATTCCCGAAATATTTTTCATCATCAGAAGAAACAAATACCGAATACATTGCATTGGATTTGAAAGCCGGAGTATTACTTTTGTCTAAATCTTCCCAATCAGTTCCATTAAATTTCATTATTCCTGAACCAAACACATCCTTTCCTGTTGAAATCCAGAGGTTATTTTTTTTGTCGGTATCCATTTGTATAAAGAAATTACTGGAAGGACCTTCCGGTATAATTCGTTGCGGGGTAGTCTCATTTTTAATTAAATATAGACCGTCATTTGTTGATAAAGCATAGCATTGCTTATTAATCGGATGAATCTTACTAATTTCCGGTCCTGATAAGTTTAGTAACTCTGTTGCTTTATCTGATGTAACGGAGTATAGAATGCTATTTTCAAGGGCATACAATTCATCGTTGAAAACTGTAATATCTGAAATGGCTTCTCTAAGTGTTGAGAATGATTGCCAATTGTTATTCTTAAACTCAATAATCCCTTTCTCCGTAGCAGCTAAGATTTTATCGTTCCATTCAATAATCTTTGCAATCTTTCCGACTGAAAGATCAGAACTCAAAAAAGAAGTCCATGATTCGGGAGCCGATAAATTTGTAGAATTTTCTTTTAAGATTGCAATACCGTATTCTGTAGCGACATAAAGAGATTTTCCCATACATGAAGAAATAACTTTTGTCCCCGAAGGTAGACTCCCGAATTTTACAGCTGTTTCTCTTATGTTCATAGTATTTATGTCTACTACAGAGAGTCCGAAATCGGTAGCGACATACAAAAAATTGTTGTGAGGTAAAATATGATTAATTCTTTTGTTTATATAATCTGTCTTACTAATGTCAAGAATACGATCGAAAGCATTGGAAGAAGGGGAATAAATATCAATAATTCCTTCGTTTGAGCCTAACCAAATTTTTCCGTTTTTGTCAAGTGCTAAGGCTGAAAGAGATTGACTACTCAGCCCGTTTGACTTGGTAAAGGAATGAATATCCGAGGTATTGTCTATTTGGAAGTAATATGCTCCTCCTTCACTTGCAACCCAGACCATTTGAGAATCACAGACTGCGTATTGAACAGAAGACATATCACTGTAATTTCTCCATGATCCCATTTGTTGCGCTAGGAGTGACATTGATGTAAAAATCAAAACAATAAATACTCGAAATAACCGCATATTCTACCTGTATTAATTAGGTGTAATAAATCAATAAAAATAATGTGAAATTCGTCAAGCCAAAAATAGCATTTTTTTTATATACAAAAAGTACAAAATCGGTAACTGTCAGAGCTAAAAATAAGCTAGGCAATATTATTGTGAAGCATTTGCTTCATCATCTCAACTTTTGAGGAAGGGATAGTATAATTTCCGAAATGAACTGTATCTCCTTTGTGACCGCCGTGGAAATCGGATCCCCCCGATTCGAGTAGGCAATATTGATTCACAATTCCACGATAGAATTTCACCTGATAATTATTGTGTGAAGGATGTACTACTTCGATGCCATCGATACCGGCATTAATTAGATTGTGTAGAATTGATTCCTTCATATGTCCTGGGTGGGCAATAAAAGAGAGTCCTCCGGCATCATTAATTAGTTTTAGAGCACTTTGCGGAGAAACATGTATTTTTCTTTCGTATGCAGGACCATTATCACTTAGATATTTATAAAAAGCCTCATAATAATCTTTTACCAAATCCAATCGTTTTAGAGCCATTGCAATATGAGGGCGTCCGATTGCGCTACTTTTGGCTTCGGTAAGAACATCGTCGATAGATATATCTAATCCCAGGATATTCAGTTTGCGGATAATTCTTTTAGCTCTGTGATATCTTTCTTCTCTGAAGAAACTGAGATATTTTTTTAATTCGGTATCCTCATAATCGATAAAATAACCGAGAAGATGAACTTCTTTGTCTTCTATATCAGTGCTTAACTCCACTCCAGGAATTACTTCAACACCAATTTCTTTCCCTTTGGCAATTGCTTCGGCTATCCCGTTAACGCTGTCGTGATCAGTAATGCTAATAATATCGATCTTGCGAGTTTGTGCAATCTCAACAACCTTTTCCGGAGAGCATGCTCCGTCTGAATAGCTTGTGTGAATATGTAAATCAGCTCTTTTATTTGACATAATTATGCGAATGTGTCTTTAAATTTTTCGAAATTGAGGATTCTTAATCTTGTCCCTTCCAGCTCAACTAAGCCTTTTTTTGCAAATGAATGCAGAGTGCGAGAGATTGTTTCTCTAGAAGTTCCGGCCATATTTGCCAGATCTTGTTGCAGAGGAAGCTTTTCTATCTCAACAATTCCTTGCTTAATTTTACCGTGAGTCTCAGCTATTTGCATTACCACGGTAGCAACTTTCCCTTCGGCATCTTTTAATGATAGAGATTTGATCTTCATATCGGCAGAACGTAATCTTTGTGTAAGTTCTTTCAAAAGAGCGATTGAGACTTCGGGATGATCTTTAAGTAGATTCAAAAATTCAGCTCTCTGAATTATGTATAGCTCTGATTCTTCCAATGCTATAACAGTTGCCGATCTTTTTTGACCATCCAAAATTGCCATCTCACCGAAAAAATCGGATTCCGAAAGTATAGAAAGAATTACTTCTTTTCCGTCGGCGCTTGCTCTTGAAACTTTAACTTTACCTGTTGCAATAACAAATAGTGCCGAACCGGCATCTTCTTCCATTAATATTATAGCGTCTTTCTTGTATATCTTTCTGTGACCAATTTGAGCGATCTTTGCTATCGTTTCTTCAGGCAAGTCTGAAAAGATTGGAACATATAGTAAAAAATCTGTTGATGCCGACATTCCGTCCTCCGAATTATTTAGGGCGAATAAAAAAGTGACAAAATTAAATCCATTATAAAGATATAAAATTATATGAAACTTTTCTTCAGACTAAAAATAGAGAATGAAAAAAGGTAACACAAATTTAATATACTGCAAAATTGATATTATTCCCAGAATTGAGTAAATTTCACGTCAATATTTTTGGAATCTTAGTAAATGGAGGTTATAAATTATGGCAGTAAAAGTAGGTATTAACGGATTCGGAAGAATCGGAAGACTTGTTTTTAACGCGATCGCAAACAGAGGATTGCTTGGAAACGAAATTGATGTTGTTGCAGTTGTTGACGTAAGCACAGATGCTAATTATTTTGCTTATCAGTTAAAGTATGATTCAGTACAAGGTAAATTCCAGGGTACTGTTGGAAGTGAAAAAAGCGATCCTTCTTTGGAAGCAGATGATATTTTGGTTGTTAATGGACAAAAAATTAAATGTATCGCTGCACAGAGAGAACCTGGTCAATTGCCTTGGAAAGAATTAGGTGTTGATTATGTAATCGAATCAACCGGTTTGTTTACTGCTTCCGAAAAAGCTCAGGGTCACATCGATGCAGGTGCTAAGAAAGTTATTATTTCAGCTCCTGGTAAAGGGGATGTTAAGACTATCGTAATGGGTGTTAACGATGAAGAATATGATGCAGAAAATCATAATATAGTATCTAACGCATCATGTACAACAAACTGTTTAGCTCCGGTAGTTCATGTTCTATTGAAAGAAGGTATCGGCATTGAAACTGGTTTGATGACAACAATTCACTCATATACAGCTACTCAGAAAACAGTTGACGGTCCTTCTAAGAAAGACTGGAGAGGTGGTAGAGCTGCGGCTATTAATATTATTCCTTCTTCAACCGGTGCTGCTAAAGCTGTTGGTGAAGTATTGCCTGTTACAAAAGGTAAATTGACAGGAATGTCATTCCGTGTTCCAACTCCTACGGTATCAGTTGTTGACTTAACTTTCCGCACAGAGAAAGACACTTCTATCGATGAAATAGATGCATTGATGAAAAAAGCTTCAGAGACTTATTTGAATGGTATCTTAGGATATGCTAATGAAGAAGTAGTTTCTTCTGATTTTATTCACGATCAGAGATCTTCTATCTATGATTCATTGGCTACTCTTCAGAATAATCTTAAAGGAGAAAAGAGATTCTTCAAAGTTGTTTCATGGTATGACAACGAATGGGGTTATTCTAACAGAGTTGTTGATTTAGTCTTGAAAATGGCGAAATAATTCTTTTCAGATGTTTTTTACAAAGACGCAGTTCCAACTTGAATGGCTGCGTCTTTTTTTGTATTAACGAATATCACAAATAATAATATATAATTTGGAGAGTACTATGAATAAGCTATCTATCGATAAGGTTGAACTCAAAGGAAAGAAAGTCTTAATGAGAGTTGACTTTAACGTACCTCTGGATGAGAATCAGAATATTACTGATGACAGAAGAATTACTGCAGCTCTTCCTTCAATTGAAAAATGTATCAAGGAAGGGGCAAAAACTATTTTGATGAGTCACTTGGGAAGACCTAAGGGAGAAGCTAAACCTGAGTTTAGTTTGAAACCTGTTGCCAAAAGACTTAGTGAGTTGTTGGGTAAAGAGGTTAAATTTGCTACAGATTGTATTGGTGAAGATGCCAAAGCAATTGTTGCCGATTTAGCCGAGGGTGAAGTTCTTCTTCTTGAAAACTTAAGATATTATAAAGAAGAAACAAAGAATGACGCTGAGTTTGCTGAAAAATTAGCTGCTTACGGTGATGTTTATATCAACGACGCATTCGGAACCGCACACAGAGCTCACGCTTCTACCGAAGGTGTTACAAAGTATATCGATACTTGTGCTGCCGGATACCTTTTGCAGAAAGAATTGGATTATTTGGGAAGCGCTATTGCCGAACCTAAAAAACCATTTACTGCAATTTTGGGTGGAGCAAAAATCTCAGGTAAGATTGATGTAATTGAAAACTTACTTCCGAAAGTTGATAATCTTATTGTCGGTGGTGGAATGGCTTATACATTCTACAAAGCAATGGGATTGGAGATTGGTACATCATTGTTGGAAGAAGATAAAGTTCCTGTAGCTAAGGAAATTCTCGAGAGAGTAAAGGGAATGGATGTAAACTTCATTCTTCCTAAAGACGTTGTTATTACTAAAGAATTTGACGCTAACGCCGAAGGTACTGTTGTTGGAATTGATGGTATTCCTTCTGATCAGATGGGAATGGATATCGGCCCTGACACTATCGAATATTTCAAAGAAGTTGTAAGCAATAGTAAGACTGTTGTTTGGAATGGTCCAATGGGCGTATTTGAATTCGATAAATTTGCTAAAGGAACTAGCGCTATTGCAACAGCTTTGGTTGATGCTACTGAAAAAGGTGCTATCACTATTATCGGCGGTGGCGATTCAGCTGCTGCTATTAAGAAAGCCGGATTGGATGATAAAGTATCTCATGTTTCCACCGGTGGCGGTGCGTCTTTGGAATTCTTGGAAGGAAAAGAATTACCAGGTGTTGCAGCTTTGAACGATGTAAAATAGTTTGTTAGAAACTTTTCTTATCGGAAGCAGTCTAAGTGATTAGATTGCTTCTTTTATTTTTTCTAATTTTAATGTAATTTATTGCTCCATAACTAAACAGGAAGATAGATGGGATTCGACAATAGGGATTATTACAAACCACGAGGATTCGGTTTTTTTTCAAATCTTTCTCCAATAATTAAAAACTTATTGATAGCAAATATAATAGTGTTTTTTGTCCAGGTTATCTTTGAGAACATTAATTTTGGTGGTATTCCCGGGTGGTATTTATTAAATAGATATTTTGCGCTGAACCCAATTGCCGGAGTTGATCAAGTAGGACAATCATTTAATTTCCAAATTTGGCAACTATTTACATATCAGTTCATGCATGGTAATTTTATGCATATTCTATTCAATATGTTTGCATTGTGGATGTTTGGTTCGGAACTTGCATATATGTGGGGAGATAGAAAGTTTTTTCTTTTTTATCTGGTATGCGGTTTAGGTGCTGGTATAATTCATCTTTTCTTTTCTCCTATTTTTAGTAGTCAACTTGCTCCGACATTAGGGGCTTCCGGATCCATCTTTGGTATATTAGTAGCCTATGCGTTGTATTTTCCAAATCGATATATAATAACACAATTTTTGATTCCTGTAAAAGCTAAATATTTGATAGTATTTTATGTAGTGTTGGAGTTCTCTAGTGTTGGTGATATGAGTGGGTTTGCTCATTTGGCACATATCGGAGGTGCAATAACCGGAGCAATACTTATCCTTTTAGATAAAAAGTATTACTTCAATATCGATAAGATATTTAATTACTTTAAAAATATTACAAAACCAAAGGATCCTAAAGCTAATGCGGGAAGTTTCAGAAGGCCTGTAAAAAATCCTTTCTATAAAGATAAGAAAGTAGAAGAAGCCGAATTCTATGAAATCAATCCGAATGAAAAGAAAGAATCGGAGCCAATTCCTCAAGAAGAAATTGATAGAATTTTGGATAAAATAAGTAAGAGTGGCTATCAAAATCTTACTAAAGAAGAGAAAAAAGTATTATTCGAAGCAAGTAAGAGAAACTAGTGAAAAATTTTCTATTTATTCTGATAAGCTCGTTATTGTTATTTGCCGGTTGCAGTAATTCTGGTAGGAAAGAGAAAAACGCAAAGCTCTATGTCGATTTGTTGGTATTGGAAGAATCAAGTAAATTGACTCGTGATTCCTTAAGGTCCGAGGAGGCAAAACTCTTTGAAAAGTATAATCTTTCCAAAGCAAAATATTTGAGCGATATGAAATCCTATGAAGAGAACGATTGGGACGAATTTTTCAAACTCGCTCGCTCATATATGGATACATTAAAAGCAAGAGACTCAATTAAGTAGCTTTCATTTTGGCTAATGCGATTCTGATTTTACCGTAACTTATAAAAGAAGGGAGCCGTGATTTCAATTCTTTAAGATCGGTTCCTCCTTTGTGAATTTCTTCCGAAATAATATCTAGTTCCCCTCGATTGTATAATTTTGTGATATCCAGATCAGGATAATATGATACAATCGATTCAATTTGCATAGAAACAACTGCCTCGGGTAACTTTGTTATCGAAGAGATTTCGGAAAGGGGATAACCCTTTTGAATTAATATGAAAGTCTCTTTAAGAGTTATAGGCAATTCTTTTTGTGCCTCATTTTCTTCCGGAGCTACATTCTCTCCGAATTGATTTATTATTTCCAGAAAATCTTCTCCTATCTTATTAAACATCCTTTGGTTGAATCCCGAAATACTTAATAAATTAGAAGGTGATTTTGGAGAAGTTTTTGCAATTTCTCTGAGAATTTCATCAGGGCAAATAACAAAATAGGATTGAGAATATCTTCTTGCCGCAGTGTCACGAGCTTCTTTAAGCTTGTTGAACAATTCCAGATTTTCAGCAAAGTCATTCCCTTTTTCGCCGTTGATGAAATCATCAATTGCGCAAAATTCATCTTTCCCTTTTTCATCCAAAACAACAGTTCCGTTGAATTGTTTTAGAAATCCCAAATCGGCAAGTTCGTCAATTCTAACCGAGAGTATTTCTTGTGAAAAGTGTTTGCAAATACCGAAGTTTGTGAATTTCCTCAAAGAGGGATGATCCGAATCTCCGACTAATACCTTTACTAAGTCCTTTTTCTTTATGGGTATTTTTGCTTCGTGAACAGTATTCAAAATGATATCTTTCAGATATTCATCGGTAACATAATTGTTGTGATCCTCACCGGTACAATTATCGCATGTTTCGCACTTATATCCGTTTGAGACCTGCCCGAAATATCGGAGAATAAAATTAAACCGACATGAATCGGAATGGCAAAAATCTACCATCGTTTGAAGCTTATTGCGGGAATTGCTAATTAGTTCTTCTACTCGTTCGTCATTCAATTGCAAATATCTTGCGTCGCAGCGTGCGGCAGTAAGTTTAATTGAAGGTTTCCCGGACGGTTCTTCGTAATCGATTATGCCAAGTTGATTTAGCTTTTCAAGAAGGGAAATTATCTTTCGGAACGGTTTTTCCATTTCTTTGGACATAGCTTCTATATTTATCGGAGTAGTTTGAACAAATACATTATTCCCGTATAAGCGAAGAATCCAAAGTAAAAGATCTTTAATTTCGAAATTGTTCAATCCGTCAATAAATCTTCGCAGATCTTCACGCGAAATTGCAACTTTCGCGTAATGTTTGAGAGCCATTTCCGGTATTATTTGTAAATACTTCGATTGCTGAAGCACTTCCAAAGCTTTCATTACTTTTGCGTACGGAATATCATTTATCTGGCATAGTTTCAAGAATTCCTGTCCGATCGGAATATACTTATCTGTCATACTTCCCAAAGCGACGGATGCGAAATTACAAACTGTGTTGTATACTTTCTCAACATCTTCTCTTTTCGGGTAATTTTGTTCGATCAGGAATTCCTGAATTGAACGATCTCTAGGTTCGTATAATAGAAAGACTTTCGAGTCATTTCCGTCTCTTCCTGCACGTCCTATTTCCTGATAATAACTCTCGATTGTTCCCGGCATGTTAAAATGAATAATCAGCCTGATATCTTGCTTGTCTATTCCCATTCCGAAAGCGTTAGTAGCTACAATTATTTTTACTCTGTCGCTAAGAAAGTCGTCTTGAATTACTCTTCTTTTCTCATTTTGTAAACCGGCGTGATAATAATGCGCTTGCAAATGATTTGCCAAAAGGAATTCGGCAACACTCTCAGCGTTCTTTCTTGTTGAAGTGTAAATTATCGCCGGAGAAGGGAAACGTTTCAATAACTCCAGTACTTTTTCTTTCTTATTTCTGGTCTTTATTACATTCAGATGTAAATTCGGTCTCTCGAAGCCTTTTATGAATAATCTCGGAGATTTCAAATCCAGTTCCGCAATAATATCCTTTCTTACTTCTGGAACCGCTGTAGCTGTGAAGGCCGATAACTTTTCAACCTCCAGAAATTCGCAAAACTCATTTATACGTCTGTAACTCGGACGAAAATTGTGTCCCCATTCGCTGATACAATGAGCCTCATCTATAAAGATATATTCCGGTTTGATGTGTTTGAGACGATCAATAAAATATCTGTTCTCAAGTTTTTCGGGAGCTACATAAAGCATCTTTAGTTTCCCGAAAGCTACATCATTTAATATCTTTTCGGTCTCCGGAAAGCTTTGAGAACTATTTATAAAGGCAGCTACCGGTTCTATACTGTTTATCGAATCAACCTGGTCTTTCATCAAAGCGATAAGTGGAGAAATAACCAAAGAGAAGCCATCGGCTATTAATGCGGGTATTTGATAGCACAACGATTTTCCTCCTCCTGTCGGGAGAATAGCCAGAACATTGTTCCCTTCGATTATGGTATCTATTATTTCTTCCTGAAAAGGACGGAATTCATCGTAATTGAAAAAGTGTTTTAATGCTTCTTTTGGAGTCATCTCTCGGTCTGATTTCTTAGCGATAATAGTCGTTTGGTAATTCCTTAATAGTTCTGTATTTTAGAAATTACATACAAAACTTACCAACAATAAGTGACCATATCAAATAAAACGTAATAGATTAATAAAATACTGCCATGAAAAGAAAAGGACTATCGAATGAACGCTCTTGAAGTTCTGAACCTGACAAAAATTTATGAGAAATCTTCCAAGACAAAATCGGTTGTTGCCCTGAAAGACTTTTCCCTGAATGTACAGAAAGGAACTATTTTCGGATTGCTCGGACCAAATGGCGCCGGAAAGACAACCTTAATCAAAGTACTTCTAGGAATAGCCGGAGCAACATCCGGGGAAGCAAAAATCTTTGGGGAAGATATCGGCAATTACAGAATTCGGGAACGAATAGGGTATTTACCCGAAAACCATCGATTCCCTAATTATCTGAATGCCGAAGAGGTTTTAAAGACTTATGCGAGATTGAGTAATTATACCGGATCTGATCTCGATTCCAAGATCGATTATCTATTAACGACATTCCATTTG
This sequence comes from uncultured Ignavibacteriales bacterium, assembly GCA_942492055.1. Taxonomy (GTDB): domain Bacteria; phylum Bacteroidota; class Ignavibacteria; order Ignavibacteriales; family Melioribacteraceae; genus CALODP01. Next base: position 950,047 of record CALODP010000015.1, read on the forward strand.
GAAAAATGGAAAAAGACAAAGATAAAGAAGTATTCCAAAGGAATGCTGCAAAGATTGGGCCTTGCTCAGGCTGTAATTAACGATCCTGAAATACTTTTTCTTGATGAACCGACCGACGGTGTTGACCCGATCGGAAGAAAGGAAATAAGAGATTTTCTGTTGGAGCTTAAAGCAAAGGGGAAAACTATTTTTATTAATAGTCATCTTCTCTCGGAAGTTGAGAGAGTTTCCGATCGGGTTGCGATCTTAAATAAAGGGGTATTGCTTCGTGAAGGAACTGTTGAAGAGTTAACTACCGAAAAGGAAATATACGAATTCACTTTCGCGGATAATGTTGATTTTGATATTCTCTCGCAAGTATTAGGAATTAATTCCCTTGATAAAAAAAATGGATCTTATTCGGTTAAAGTTGAAAACACGGATGAACTTAATGCTCTGATTGATAAAATTCGCGGGAAGGGCATTAACATTATCTCGTTGGTGCAAAAAAAGAATTCGCTTGAGGAAAAATTCATCTCTGTTATTAAAAACGAAGAAAAATAATCGGATACTCTCATGAAAAATATAATGGAAATTACCAAACTAACTTTTAAAGAGGCAATGTCGAAAAAGATTTTCATAACCTTTCTCGGGTTGTCAACTTTTGTTCTTCTCCTTTTTGCTATAGTTTTCGGATTGATTCCTATTGAAGATTTTAATTCGATGATTCGTGTAAATGGCAAATCACCTGTCGATTTCTCATCTGTTATAGTAGATAAACTAAAGATGTTTATGATTTTTCCTCTCTACGGCGGAGGTTTGTTCCTATCGGTCTTTTCCGTCTCCGGATTTATCCCGGCAATGCTTGAGAAGGGGAATATCGATCTCTTATTATCAAAACCAATATCACGTGCCCAGTTGATTTTGGGGAAATATTTCGGTGGAATATTAATTGTACTGATGAATATAACTTATCTTGTATTAGGTCTCTGGCTTTTAATCGGAATCAAATTTGCAGTGTGGAACATCTCTTTTCTTGTTACTATTCCCGTTATTGTGTTCGCTTTTGCCGTACTCTACTCGTTAATCATTTTTATTGGAATCATTACGAGAAGTTCCTTGTTAGCGATTATGCTTTCATATTTGATCTTTTTTATTTTGTCCCCGCTATTGGCTGCTAAAGAAGCGGCAAGTTTTCTTACGGATGGAAGCATTTGGGGGACGATTATTGATATTTTATATTATGTAATTCCTCAAACTTCCGAACTTGGAGGAATTGCGACCGATATTGCGGCCGGTGGGGTTATTGCGGATATGAGTCCGATTTGGGTTTCGATAATATTTATCTTTCTCACAATCTTCGGAACTATTACTATTTTTGATAAAAAAGAGTACTAATCTTAGAAAAATTTGGAAAAGTAAATCGTTTTTAGTATGGTACGGATTTTGTTTTATATAAGGGTTGCATGTCTTATTTAAGAATATGCGGCCGATCTTTGTTTTTGTTTCATAAAAATATTTTAAACGTAGGGAATAAAATGGCAGAAAATGAAAATCAAGTAACTCGCCTGGAAGACTTACTTGGTACAATGGCTCAAAAAAACGGCGACGCGAATAGAATCGAATCAGTCGCTATTATCGGAGCCGGTACAATGGGGCAGGGAATAGCTCAAACTGTTTCCGCTGCCGGAATTGATGTTAAAATTATTGAGAAAACCGAAGCGCATTTGGAAAAAGCCAAAGAAAGCTTAAAAGCCGGAATGGAATATGAAATCTCCAGATGGGCAATGACAGGTAGCGAAATGAAGTCGATTCTTAGCAGAATCTCATGGTCCTTGGAGATGGAAGATGTTAAAGAATGCGACATCATTATCGAATCGGTTGAAGAGAATTTCCAACTCAAAAGACTGATCTTCAAAAAACTTGATGAAATCGCAAAACCTGATACTATCCTTATCTCTAACACTTCAACTCTATCATTAACCAAAATTGCCGAAATAACAGAAAGACCTGATAAAATCATCGGTGTTCACTTTTTGAATCCGGTCCCTAAGGTTCCTTTGGTTGAATTGGTTAAAGGATTGGAAACTTCCGACGAAACTGTTGATAAAGTAAAACATTTTGCAGCTAAAATCGGTAAAACCCCTATTGAAGTTTACGAATATCCCGGTTTTGTTACTACCAGAGCTATTGTTCCTTATCTTAACGAAGCAATGTTTATTCTTCTCGAAGGTGTCGCTTCTGCCGAGGATATCGATACTGCAATGAAATTAGGTTATAACCTGAACATGGGTCCTTTGGAAATGGCCGATACTATGGGATTGGATGCCGTTCTGGAATGGATGACTCAACTTTGGACAACACTCGGTGAACCGAGATATCGTCCTTGCCCGATCTTAAGGAAATTGGTTAGAGATCGTAAATTGGGTAAGAAAACCAAAGAAGGTTTCTTCAAGTATGACGATAATGGAAAAATAATCAAATAATTGTTCAGGGGATGAAATGAAAATATTAGTATTGAACTGCGGAAGTTCATCGATAAAATATCAGTTTATTGATACTGATACACAAGTTGCCCTTGCGAAAGGCCAGGTTGAAAGAATCGGAATGAGTAGCGCGATTCTTACTCACAAACCGCAAGGAAAAGATAAAATTAGAATAGTTGGCGAAATATTAGATCATACTATCGCTATTGAGTATGTTATCGCCGTTTTGTTAAGCCCTAATCATGGCGTAATTAAAGATAAGTCTGAAATAGATGCTGTCGGTCATAGAGTTGTCCACGGTGGTGAAGATTTCTCCGGTTCCGTTCTTATTACAGACAGAGTAATGAAAGTTTTGGAAGAGAATATTGAATTGGCTCCTTTGCACAATCCACCTAACATTAGCGGTATCAACGCTGCTAAAGCTCATCTTCCAAATACTCCGATGGTTGGTGTATTCGACACAGCTTTCCACGCTAAGATGCCCGATTACGCTTACCTGTATGGTATTCCTAATGTTTTGTACAAAAGATATAAAATCAGACGTTACGGTTTCCACGGAACATCACATCGCTTTGTTTCCGAAAGAGCTGCAGCTATGTTGGGTAAACCGATAGATCAGCTGAAAATCGTAACTGCTCACTTAGGAAACGGCGCAAGTATGGCCGCGGTTAAAGATGGCGTCTCAGTTGACACTTCAATGGGATTTACTCCTCTCGAAGGATTGTTGATGGGAACAAGAAGTGGCGATATGGATCCGTCCGTTATTACATATATTATGGGTAAAGAAGAACTTAATCTTTCCGAAATGAATACTCTATTAAATAAACACAGCGGTCTTTTGGGAATCAGTGGCGCGTCAAGCGACATGCGCGAAATTGAAGACGCTTACCTTGCCGGGGACGAAAAAGCTGTTACTGCTTTTAACATTTTCTGCTACAGAATAAAAAAATATGTCGGCGCCTACGCTTCCGCTATCGGTGGAATGGACGCTCTCGTATTTACCGGGGGAATCGGCGAGAACTCTCCTTTGGTTAGAGAAAAAGTGTGTAATGAGATGGAATTCTTGGGTCTCGAATTGGATGAAGAGAAAAACAACAATACCGACGGCGAATGCGAAATCTCCAAAGATGGCGCTAAGGTTAAGATTCTCAGAATCCCTACTAACGAAGAGTTGGTAATTGCTATGGATACTGCCGAGATCGTAACAAAACAACTTGACGAACAGAAATAAATTATTGATATATAGATTTCTTCTTAAGGCGTCTCATTCGAGACGCCTTTTTTTATGTTTATAAACATTTAATTGATAAACTTGTATTATAGTATTCGGACTGATATTATATTTCGTTTTTTAATTAAAACAATTTGTGGGGGATTATGAAATCATACTTATCGAATATCATGATAGGTTTATTATTGTTTTCATGTGTTGTAAGTGCTCAGAATATCAATATGGAAAGACTACCCGGTGAAACAACTGATATGACTCTTTCTTTCCAGAAACCTTCTTATCCATTTTCCGATAATTTAACAACACTTTCCGGATTGTATAAACTTGAAGCTAATATCCCTGTTAGCAGAAAAGTGAATATGATCATTAAGTTACCGTATGTTACTATGAAGGCTAAGAAGAGCTTTTATGGGAAAAGTGAAAAAAGTGGATTAGGCAACCTTGAGTTAGGTATTCAACGAAAATTCGGGTATAGTGGTAAATCTGCCCTTACTTTGGCTCTTACTATTCCGAGCGTCAATGATGAAATATCATCTTTGGGGATGTATGGTGATTTTTATGACGCCTTTGCATATGTGCCTCGTGCAATTTCATTGCATGCGAATTATTCTCATGCTACCAATTTGGGGAAAGTATTCTTTGTTGGCGGAGAAATAGGATCTACTCTTTTAATTCCCACTGAAGGAGATACCCCGAACGGCGAGGTGTATGTAAATTACGGACTTAACGCCGGATATAATATCAAGGGACTTTTCCTAAATATTGAATTCACAGGAAGGACATTAGTTACGGAAGATGAATATAGTTTTTCCGATAGAACCTTTACAAATTTGGGCATTGGTGCCGGATGGCATTTAGGCGATTTTACTCCTGCGATGTTCTACAAATTCTATTTGAACGATGGACTTTCCGACATTATTGACGGTGTTTTCGGACTCCGCCTGTCATATTCAATTTAAGTATTACGAATATCTTTGTTAAGTAATAGAAAAGCCTCACTATTCAGCGAGGCTTTCCATTTATAATCTATTCATCCTTAGGCTCTGTATAATATCCCTCTCTGTTAAGAAGATGATCCAGATTTGCCACTCCATATACAACAATCGCTGTTACTATGGAAGTATGATTCTGATATTCCGGAATCGACTTGTTATACAAATCTCTCTCGGTATGCCATATTTCGTAATAACTGAAATTATATCCCTTAGTATCCGATGTCCCGAATGTCATCGTAGGAACTCCTTCAACGGCAAAAGGACCACTATCGGTTCCCCACGGTTTTATAGGGCGCGCAATCGGCTCTCTTGTGTTTAGCGTAAAAGGGAAGTCCGGATTGATATCATTTAACGGAGCGCAAATATTCTCGAAATCACTCCTCATTGCCTCGGTTACCGAAATACTGTTGGCAACTGTCGGACCTCCGTCCCTGTTAAACATGTTCGATATTCTATCCAACTTATCCTTGTTTTTCTTAATCCAGCTTTTGGAACCTAACAACCCGAACTCTTCTCCGGCCCAAATGCAAACAAGAATAGTACGCTTCGGTTTCCCTCCGGCCTTCATTATCAAACGGGCAGCTTCCATTGCCGGAGTAGCTCCCGATCCGTCATCTACACCACCGGTTCCTACATCGAAAGCGTCCAAATGACCACCCATTATTACATACTCGTCCGGATATTCTGTCCCCGGTATTATTCCTATCACATTGTGGAATTTAACCGGACCCATCTTGAAATGATTCCTTATATCAAACTCCAACTCAAAGGTTCTCCTTTCCTTAGCCATTTGCTTGATCTTTTCGTACTGATGCTCATCAAGTTTAATATCCGGAACTGTAGGAAGGTTATCCCAAGTCATGTTGTCGATATTCTTTCTGTCGTAAAGAGCTGTAATCGGAACTTCCGTGGATTGAATTATCCCCTTAATTCCCGCCTCACGCATCTCTTTGTAAAATAAGGCCGGTTCTTCTATTAAAGGTATTAAATCCTTCTTCTTTCCCGAATGTCGGTTTTCCCAGTTTTCTTCACGGATTTTGTCATTCTCTTTCTCTATCTCTGCGTTTTTTTGCTTGATGGAATCTCTCTTTCTATCCGCATCTTCCGAATAATCTATCGGCCATCCGTTGCTATTCCCCGAAATCAAAACCCAGGCTCCTTTCAACCTCTTTTTCATTCGGTCAAATTGGTATTGGGTTTTCGGCTCAATTAAAACATGTCCTCTTTGAACTCCCTTGGTCCCACATGTATAAGATGGAGTAGCAAAATGGAGAATCATCCCTTCATCCGAAAGCATCCTTCCGAACCACGGGCCACGATTAAAACCTACCGGTACTTCCCCCGCTTCATCCATCTCAACTTGCATGCCCCATTCGCGGAATTTATAGGCAACCCATTCGGCGGCGTTTTCATAAGCGTCGGAACCTACCAACCTTCCTCCGAAACGATTACATAGTATATCCAGATGATCCATCGTTTGATTATTACTCTTGCCTATCTCTATTATTTTTTCAACAACCGGATCATATTGCGAAAATGTTATACTCGAAATGAATAATATAACTAATAGGGTAGGGAGTATGGAAATGTGTTTCATTAAACAAAACTCCTTGTTGATCTATTATGATGTAAAGCTTATCCTTTATCGGATGGAATTAAGATAAAAAAGAATTAGTCTAAAAGAAAGAACTTGAATAAAACTATATTGTAATGTAGTTTGCTAACCCTAATAATACGCCAAAATATCAACATGAAAATCTGATGTGTGGACTACCATAAATATTATCCCTTTTCAACTCGAAAGGGAAGATAGTAACTGATACTCAGGTTCACTGGAAATTCATTTTACTAATTATTCTAAATACTCTAATACGGAGGAGTAATTCGTGAGAAAATTAATACTTATCATTTTTCTAACAACTCTCTTATGCGGTTGCGGTACTTCAGTTTCAATTCCCGAAGCAAACAAAGCGGTTTTGGAACAGACTAACGAAGAAAAAACGTTAATGGAAAAGGGAATCGCTTTTCACGATAGCGGCGAGTTCGATAAGGCTATTTCCATTTATTCCGAAATTATAACCAATAACCCGGAAAATGTCTTTGCGTACTACGAAATTGCTTTCACTTCTTATATGAAAAAGGATTTCGAAGAATGCATTGAATATACTTTGAAGGGTTTGGAATTCGATTCCGATTTCAGATATCGACTACTTGTTTTGTTAGGTAATACACTGGACGTTTTGGGAAGAACTGAAGAAGCGATAAAAATATATAGAGAAGGAATTCTTTTACAACCGGATGATTTTATGCTCTATTATAATCTCGGTGTTGCTTATTACGGTCAAAAAGATTACGATAACGCCCGGTTTTCTTTTACTAATGGTATTAGAAAAAACCCTTATCACGCTTCCGGAAATTTGGGGCTGGGTAATTTGTTAATGGATACCAATAGCCAGATCCCTGCCGCTTTGATGATGATAAGATATTTAACTCTCGAGCCTAATACTGATAGATCACCCATAGCTTTTTCTTCTTTGGAAGATCTCTTAAATCTTGGGGTCGAAATTGCCGGAGAAAACAAAATAAATATTAATATTTTCGATAGGGATGAAAGTGATGGGTATTTCAATATTAAAATGACATTAAAGCTACAAGCAGCCATCTTAGTAGCCCAAATAGGGAAAGAGATAACTCCTGTTCAGGCTAGAGTTAAATCAATCATTACTCTCTTCGACTCGGTCGCAGAGCAGGAAGAAGGGAAACAAAAGGACTTTGTGGCAAATTATATGTTCCCTTACGTAAGAGAAGTAGTAAAAAAAGATTACTCGGAAGTATTGGCCTATTACATCATCCAATCGGTTAACAATCCCGAAGTAGATAAATGGCTTGAAAATAATAAGGAAAAGGTAGATGCCTTCCTGGAATGGAATAACAATTATAATTGGATTTTATAATCACTCGAAAGGGAATCGAAGCTTTTCATAATGAGCTATGTTACATGTTTACTCTCCATGCCCCCGACATAATCGGGGCGCGGAGTCGAAGCTTACTTGGGCAATCCAAAAGACGAATGTAGCATGCTTACTGTTCAGGATCCGGCTTTGACGGAAGCGGAGTCGAAGTAAGCTTACTATTTACTAAAGCCAATCAAAAAGTCCCTCTCTTGCAAGAGAAGGATTTATTGAAAACCCCGTCAAAGTCGGGGCGTGACCCATTAACCCAAATCATCATGACTGATATTTAATCCCTTTCTCCACATTAAAAGAATTCTATAGGATATTTTTTTAACCTTGCTCTTTTGATCGAACAAAGATAATTTATAAAGAAAATATTTCACTCTCTAAAGAAATAATTAGTTCCATCAGAACTCATTATACAATTACTCAATTAAAAGGACTTTTAATGAAGAAACTGGCTTTCTGCATCATCGCGCTAATCTCCTTCTCTTTTCCTTTAGCCCAACAAAAAGATATTAGCAAATACCTGGATAAGAGAAATGATATCCATACGGTTTATGAAAGTAAAAGTAGTATCCTAATCAGAACTAAAGAAAATAAATTAGAGCTAGTAGACTTAGAGACCGGTGAAAAGAAAAACTACCCTGTCATTCGTCTTCAAAGAGTCTCTCAATCTCAAAACAACAAATATGTAATTTCAGAGTCTCTACACGAAAAGAATATCCGCGCAAAAATTATTGACAAAAATGGAATGCGAGAATTCTCGGTCTCAACTCCCGAACTATCAATTTCTTCCAATGGAAAATATATCATTACACGAAGATCATATATCTTTGGAGGGAGATTTCAAGTATTCAATTCCACAACTCTCGAAGAAATTAATTTTCCAAGTATTTCCCCGGGAATGTTTGTCTCCGATTTCATAGATTCAAATAAGGTTCTTCTGGTTTATGCGGAAGTTATCAAACAACACCTCGACCAAAAGTATAGAAAGATAAAAAAAGAAAATCTGGAAAAGTTAAACAAAGGAATTATTTCTTATGAAGAATATAAAAAAAGGATCAAGCCGGTAAAAGAACACTTTGCTTCAAGAAGACAAAGAGGGAATAGAAAGAGGGGAGCAGTAAACAAAACAATGAAGTTTGCCATACTCGATATTCCAAGCAACACCATTGAAAGCGAAGGTATAATTGACCCAAATAATAACTACAAGCTGTTGGAAGCAGACGCACAGCTCGCAATCTCTAAAAACAAACAGCTTGCGTTCCTGGCAGTAAACTCCCCAAAATCACATGGTGATAATTCCGTAATTGAAATAAATCTGGCAACCAATCGCATTCATGATATATCGGAAAAACTCAAATTAGACCAAAACTCCAATATTATATTTATAGATTGTCTGGAAAACGACATTACTCTTATAAAACATAATGTTGTACGTAAATGCGAATATATAGCATTTGACAAAAACAATATCTATAGGGCTTATCTACCAGACTCTCTTCATTTCTCCGGAATCATCTATACGACAATGGAAAATAATACTATCAAAATATTCGAGAGGAAAAATTCGGTCCATATATGGAACTATCAAGAACCAAAAGATATCTCAATTACAAAATACAATTACGCAATAATAAACAGAAACCGATGCAAAATGATAAAGAAGTAAAAAGAGAATTTCAGAAAATTCAGTTACACTCTTGCAGCTCAACTATTCCGATTCCTCTCCATGACCCCGACAAAGTCGGGGCGCGGAGTCGAAGTAAGCTTACCATAAAGTAGAATCCCTTTAAATTTTCCCCTCAACTCCGCTCCCGTCAAAGTTCATTAATTACCGAATTTTCAACTGGATCTTCGACAGTATAGGCACTGAGAAGAGCCATGTAGAAAGATTCTGACATGTCTCTCCCCATTAAACCAAATCACACAGACCAATATTTAAGGCTCTTACGACATTAAAAGAATCTCCGTCTCGGAAATTATACGAACTGAGCGTAAAATGAATACTTTTGGATTAGCGTTTTTCAATTATAAAGCCCTCTTCTCTTCGCAAGCAATGCTGTCAACTTAAGGGAAATAATTCAGTCTTGAAGTACGTTCTAAGCTTTCTTATTCCAATAAGTAGCATGCTTACTGTCCAGAATCCGGCTTAGTCGAAGTAAGCTTACTACTATCCAAAACCATTATATGAATAGAGAACAAGTAAACAGATGCAATCCACGTAATAATAAGCTGTTCTGAAGCAGAACAAATCAAATATGCAGCTAAATCGAAAACCAGCGAAATAAAACCACTTGACACGTTCCCCCTTCTCTTGCTCCATCTCTCAAGAGAAGAGAGCTAGCATTTGCACCAATCTTCTACAAAACAGTACAATAAGAAAAAGCCAATCAAAAAGTCCCTCTCTTGCAAGAGAGGGATTTATTGAAAACCCCGACAAAGTCGGCGGGTCTCGGATCCCGATAAAGTCGGGAGGAATGAGTTGTCTCTAAAACTATCACCATCCTCCATAGAGTTACGTCCCCCACATTAAAAGAATCTCCGGAGATTCTTTTACAGTCTTGAGCATTTTGTACTTTTGTATGAGTTAGGTTACTGTCGTTGATCCGGCCATTGACTGGCCTAAGTAAGCCATATTCTGAATAAAATCATTTATTTTTCCCTCACTTCCCCTGGTAAAAATCAGCAGAACCGAACAACAAGAAAAACTTTACGGAACTCCCGAAACAAAACATCTGTTAAAAAATATGGTACTCATGATATGTGTATCACCTCCTTTTTTTCCTCCGCAGGGTGCTAATTTGCTCTGCGGAGGGTATTCTCCGATAACCGCACAAAAATGCACTATTTGCTCCTAAACTACTCAGCTTAGGCTAAAGTACATTCTCCTTTGACACTCTTACATTTGCCAATGTCACACCAACATTTTGCTTTGACACTCTTACATTTGCCAATGTCACCACGACATTTTGCTTTGACACATTTATATTTGCCAATGTCACACCAACATTTTGCTTTGACACTCTTACATTTGCTGTTTTGTCCAACTGAAAAGTGACCAAAAATCCAACTGAAAAGTGACCAGAGGAAAAAAGAGAAAATAGAGTTATCCTGAGTAGACAAAACTCAGGAGGGAAAAAAGGTGATCAGTATGGAAGACTGGGTAACAATCAAAAATCTACGATCCAAAAATCCGGGAATGAGTCTACGTGAGATAGGTCGGATATTGGGCTTAAGTCATAACACCGTAAAAAAAGCCTTGTCAAAAGAGAGTCCTCCGGAGTACGTCCGGAAAGAGTCAATAAGTGACTCCTTGTCTCCCTTTACGGAATTGATCTTTGAGATGTCTAACATTAAGAGATATCGGGGCTCCCGGATTCTCTATGAGATAAGGAGTAAAGGTTACACCGGCAGCAGAAGCAGCTTTTATTATTATCTCGGGAAAATAAAACAGACTTCCAAGAAAACATTTCAACCATACGAGACAGCTCCCGGGGAACAAGGTCAGTTCGACTGGAGCCCATATACTGTTTTAATCGGAGGGGCACGGGCAAAAATCTACATATATCAATATATCTACGGTTTTAGTCGCTATAAAATATTGGAAGTATCCTTGTCGGAGAATCAAGGGGCAGTATTTGAAGCGTTCGAAAGATGTCTTCAAGCCTCCGGAGGAGTATGTCAAAGAGTCCAAACCGATAACGCGAGAGTTTTCATAACAATTCATTCAAAGGATAACTGGCGGTGGAATCCAAGATATCTTCACTTTTGCGGTCATTACGGGTTCGCTCCAAGTCGTTCGATGCCAAGTCATCCGTGGTCCAAAGGGAAAGTCGAAAAACCGTTCGCCTATATAGAAGACCATTTCATCGACGGAAATACCTTTAGTAGCTTTGAAGAGTTATGCTCAAAACTGAAAGAGTTTCAGAATCGGGTCAATAACGAGCTTCATTCGGTAATTAAGCAAAAACCGGAAACGGTGTTTGCCAAGGAGAGGGCTTCCCTAATGAATCTGCCATCATGTCGTTATGTGGGGATAAAAGAAGAGATAAGAAAAGTAAGCTACGATTGTCTGATCTCTTACAATGGGAACAGATACTCGGTGCCATGGGCTTTTGCCGGAAAGCAAGTATGGATAAAGATATCACAAGGGTACTATATCGAGATCTACTCACAAGCCAACAAGAAAGTAGCCTCCCACAGACTCTCTTTAGGAAAAGGGAACGTAACCATTAAGGATGAGCACTACAGAGGGAATAACACTACGAAGGGCAATTTTCAACGCTTGTCGAAAGAGTTTATGGAGAAATTCCCCGATCAATCTTTGTTCTTGGAAAAACTGTATGCGCAGAAAAGATACAACAGCGGATACCAATTGCGATACATTATGGAACTCTCGAAATTCTATTGCGCGGAAGATTTTCTTTCGGCACTGAAAAAGGCGATGGAATATAACGTCTTTCATTTTTCCTTCATATCCGGTTATCTGGAAAAGAACTGTGAGAGAACAATTATCATAGAAAATATGAGACTCAAAGAAAACTACCCGAACAAGGATATAAAAAGAGACCTTAAGGAGTATCAATTCAACTTTTAACCTAAGTAAGGAGAAGTGAAAATGGGAAACGACAGAATGGAAGAACACATGAAAACACTCGCTCTGGAGAGGATTAAGGAGATTTACATTATCGAAGCGGAAAAAGCGGCCAAAGCAAAAATGAGCTTCCGTGAATACTTGGCAAGGCTGTTGGAAGAACAAGTTATCGCTAAATATGAGAGATCGGTCAACAGAAAAATGAGAATGGCGAACTTTTCACAGATTAAGAAACTGGACGAATTCGATTTTTCTTTTCAACCGAAGATAAACGAGCAACTAATAAGAGAACTGGCTAATCTGGAGTTTATCTCCAAAGGGAAAAACGTATTGTTCTTAGGCCCTCCCGGGGTAGGAAAAACACATCTGGCAATCGCTTTGGGGATTAAGGCCATTGAAGCCAGAATGAGAGTTCTCTTTTACTCCGCAGAGAAACTAACCGAGGAATTGGCTGCGGCAGAGATATCCAATACTCTAAACGCAAAGCTCGAATCTCTCGGGAGACTTGATTTACTTATTATCGATGAACTCGGATATCTTTCCCTAAGCAAGCAAACAGCTAAACTCTTTTTCCAGTTAGTGGCCAAAAGATATGAAAGGGGATCTATTATTGTTACTTCAAATAAGGCTTTCGAGCAGTGGGGAGAGATTTTCAATGATGATGTTGTGGCTGCAGCTATTTTAGACAGATTGCTCCACCACAGTTATCCGTTTTTTATTAACGGAAAAAGTTTTAGATTAAGAAACATGGTGCATAATAAATAATTGTACTGGTCAATTTTGTCTGGAATATTGGTCAGTTTTCGGCTGGAATTAACAGTGGTTTCTCGCTTGGGTAAGATTACCGGTTGGAAACTTGAATCCCTATCACGGGGAGTGACTACATCTATATTTCCGAAGGAGGTTTTCACTTGTTTGGTTTTCTTCCCGTTCTTTCTGTTCGAGCTAATCTGTTCTTTTAAATGACCTTCTAATTCCCCTTCAAGACTTGTTTCCAACAGATGTTTTAACATAGGGGCGAATATCCCTTCTTTTCCTTCTAAAGGGACGCCTTGAAGTAATTGTTCTTTTGCTTCTTTCGAGAAGGTGATCCAATCGAATTCTTTTTTGATTTCTGCCATTGTGTGTCCTTTTTTCATTCCCTAATCTATTATTTTTTTCTGACACACTTTAATGAACAGAGCCTCTTTGCATTGCTCCCAAGTCATCTTGCACCTCAAGAATATGATTTTGCATCACTCAAATGTCATCTTACACCTCAAGAATATGATTTTGCATCACTCAAATGTCATCTTACACCTCAAGAATATGATCTTGCACCTCAACAAGATGACTTTGCAAACCTGTCGTCACTGATTTCATTTTGATGTCCTGCTTTTTGCTCGGGGGTGGGGGGCCTAGAGCCCTAGAGTTGGTAGATAATGAGTCTACTTATGCCATGATTGTGTGACGAATGGAGGATTCATGAAACGGACGCGTCGGGCCAACAGAACCGGGGCACGGTTGCGTGGACTAAGCTCGTACGTTTAGGTCGTTCCGAAAGCGCCCCCCCGCCGTGCGAGTTGAATCGTACCGTTCTAAATTGAGAGTCATCGCACACAGCTTCTCGGCGGGTTCGTCAGGTGCGGGCCCCTGCCGTGGACGGTCACGATGGGTGACGGATCATTCAATTTCCGGACTGTCGGGCGCCCCTCCCGGAGACAAGGGGCTTCAGTTCCGAAGAAATTAGTTGGAGCGAGTTGTGAATCGAAACTCAGTTGTTGGATCCGAGATCCGTTCCGATTTCTTCGGTCGATCTGGCTCAGTCCGCCCGAACCGCTATCCGAGTAACGGTCGTTTTTTGGAGTCTGCAGAAATCGTATGAGTATTTGAACAAGACCCCTGAATGGGTGACTGAAAGATGCAACTTAGGATTTGCCAAAAGCTCTAGCAATCTGGCTTGAAAACCGAAAACCAAGTCTGACCCCGCTCCTCTCGCGCACACACCAGCGAGTCCTGCCGAGAAAAGACACACAAACTCGGGCACCGAGGTAGCGTAGCCGGTGAATTGGCTGCGGGCCTTCGCACTCCAGAATTGAATTGGCGATATCGTCGATACCCCGTAGCAAACCAAATTTCACCAATGCGATAATTGATGCCGCGGAGATGATCATGGTCAACGCTGACATAGTTTCCCTACCCTACATGATCAACCCACCATCTACGTTGCCCGAGATAATGGGCGAGGTTTACGTCGAGGAAGTGATACGAATCTACATAAACAGATTCAACTAACCAGCACCGGTGAAAAAGGGATCGCTATTTCGAAGTAAAAAGCGCCACTTATTCGGACGTCCAAAAATCAACCGTGGATTCAGCCCCGCCAACAGCAATTCTTTTCCCGTCGGGCAGAAAGCTCAAGGCATACAACGCATCGCGGGCCATCTCGATTTCATGCAGAGCTTTAAAGCTGTCGGTACTCCAGATTCGCAACACGAAATCATCGCCAACCGCAGCCAGCCGGCCGCCATCGGCGGAGAAAGCAATTCCGTACAAGGGATCACCGACCCCGTTTAGGACCTGCGCGCACTCGCCGGAAGAAACGCTCCAAAGCCGAACGGTTGAATCCTGGCTGGCCGTGGCCAACAACTTGCTGTCCGGCGAGAAACAGCAGCGATGGACGTCGCTCGTATGCCCTTCGAGAACGCGACAACTGCGATCACTCATCCGCCAGAGCCTTACGGTCTTGTCGCGACTGGAGGTGGCAAGCCACTTGCCATCGGGCGAGTAGGCGGCTCCATAAACCGGGAACGTATGCCCGCGCAACTCGGCAGTCAGTTTCAGTGTTGTCGAATCCCATAGGCGGCAGACCGTATCGCCACCCTCGGCATTGCCACCGCACGTGGCGATCTGCTTGCCGTCCGGTGAATACGCTGCGCAGTAGACGGCGTCCTCATGCTTTTTGATCTCAAGTTTCTTCTGTCCATTCTCGGCGTTCCAGATGGCGACCCGACCATCGCCACTGGCCGTTACGAGGCACTCGCCGCTTGGGTTGAAAGCGACTGCGTAGACCGGCCCCTCGTGCTGAAGTTGATACTTCGGCTTCCATGGAGAGCCCGTCCAGAGAATCGCCGAGTTATCTCCGGATGCCGTTGCCATCCGTTGGCCATCAGCAGTGAAGTCGATCGCATAAATATTGTCTTCGTGGCCAACCAGATCGACCGCATTTGATGCATCGGTCATGAACCAACAAGCGACGCATACACTTACAGCTAGCGAACTTAGGAATGTCATCGGTGATCGGTTGCTCATTACAGACAGGGTGAGGGCATTGTCCGGCAAAAAAAGGAAGGACCTCAACGGATTCTGTCCTACTCCGTACGAGATCCGATGACGCGAATACGCACGTAGACCTGCGTTCCGACTGGCGGAGCTTTCGACATGTCGAACTTGACCTTGGGCTTCGGGTCATAAATCGGAAAGCGATTGTCGGCAATGATCCCGCCCGGGCAATCACAGGGACAAGCGATACATCCGGTTCCCGACGCGTGAATTGCCCCGCTGCCATGAAACACAAAATGTGGAGTCCATGGCTTTTCTATTTCTTTGCCTTCGATCGTAATCGCTTCCGTAACAAAATATTCATAGGGCCGTTCGATCCATTTTCCTTGCTCGTCTTGCCAAGTTACCGACAAAACTACCGGGTCGCCCTGCAGATAGTCCTCGGGACGCGTCGCTGCGGTCAGCCCGCCACGAGTTCGTCCTTCTTGGATGCTATAGTGAACCTTCGGTCGAGCGCCCACTTCCATCAGTGCCTCGAATACGTCCTCGGTTGACACATCGACAAGGAAGACAAAATAGCGAGCCATTTTTGCATCGCCGCCGGCGGCTTTAGCACGTCCCGCGAACGCCTGAATGCGTTGCCCGAAGTCGTTGATGCACGGTTTCCCTTCCGGAAACTGAACCTTGGCCGACAAGATCACTTCGCCTCGTTCGGCGTCCGCAACAACCGTTCCCGGCGTGGGATACCGAGCGGCGTTGGACGCGTCGCGATCGGCTTCGTCAGATAATACCAGCATGACGCTGGCCAGCAGCAGAGACAATGAGATAAGCGGCCTTCGATGGGCCAATGGTTTTGGCATAAGAGAGCTCTTTTCGTTTTGTGTACTCGCAAGCAATTGCAGGATAATACCTTATTGATTGAAATTCCAATACGAGAGGCTGCCTTGAATTGGCCCTCGCGATCGTATTTCTGGGCAGGATGACAGCGAATGCCAAACCTGACGGGAAGATTTGTCTGGAGTCCGTTTCGATTTCCTTGTCTGGGCACTCGGCGGTTACTTCTGGCATCCGTGGCGGAGGAGTTTCTGGGCGAAATCGCCACGTCCCATTTAATATCAATACCGTTCAAATAGTGAGCCGCAAGGGCTAGCCTGGCTAAAGGCCGTCGGCTCACTTAGTTTCAAGAACGGTATTGCATTTAACGTTGATTAGATGGGGAACGAAAAACCGCCCAATTCGGCCAGCTTGCCTAGTATCCGGGTAACGTCGTTCATCCTTAAATCATAGCCTCTGGATGGCACTTTTGACTTTACTAGACGTGGCTAAGCGAGTCTGAAACTTGTCGCTATATCGTAAACAGCTCGATTGCGAATGTCCTCGCCTGCAGCGCGCAATACCGCAGCGTTAGATGCAGCGATCATCTGCAAACGCCTACCGGACAGTCAGCGAAAACCTTTCCATTGTAACACTGGAAGTAGGCGATTGGTCGGTCATTGACTTGTTTCTAGTGTAGATTATCCGACCCCATCCGGTCAAAATACTTTCAGCCGAACCAAAAAAGCTGGGAAATCAAGGTAACCATCTTCCTCTTGCTTTGCGCAGCTGAGCTAAACGGGAAGTACAAGATGCGGAAGCCGTCCAGTATTTTGATGGTGAAGAAGTCAGCCGTGAAGGCAGCGAACATCATCGGGAGGGACGCAAGGTAACGTTCGGAGCGTGCGAAATCGGAAACTGGGGTTTGCCGCTGGAAGGCGTGCCATTCCCCATCAGAAATTTGAACGGACGCGTAGACGAGTTTTTGATTCATGAAGAACCACTGTTAGGCAATGAGATTGCGGCCCTGGACGAGCTTGCCGCCATCGTTGGGAAGAGAATCCTAATCGCACCTTCGAGACTATGTCATCCAGACAATCTGCGGATCTTCGCTGTATGACGCAGGCTATCCGACGTTCACGCTGTGCTCGATCGGTGCGACCTCAGAAGTCGAAGCCTGGCGAAGAGGCGGTGCTGCCTCTCCCAGCTTAGTTCGGCGGCGATTGGGCGGATTTAGTACTCGGTCATGAGGCATTCTAATCCAACCCTGACGCCGAATACATACGGGCATCTGCTAGAAGGTGCGTAACCCAATACGATCCAGACTTTGAATGCGGGCGCGCAGCAAATATGCAGCAAACTGTCTGCGACTGACGAGATGCTCGATGCGACCGGTTGCGATACCAGCCCTCAAATGGAAGCAGTCGAAACAAAAAAAGACCCCGGAAAAACCGAGGTCGCTGCGACTCCATGCAAGCTCTTTCCAAGTCCTTGCGTTAGCTCCCCCGGCTGGACTCGAACCAGCGACAAACGGATTAACAGTCCGTCGCTCTACCAACTGAGCTACAGGGGATCGTTCTTCTTCTGTGAGCCACGTAGTCTAGAAAATTAGGTTTTTGCAGACAAGGGCTTTTTCCATTGATTTCTACAGTATCCGGGCCGTTGGCTCAGCAAGTCGAGCGGCCGCCCCTTTTGAACGGCATGACGGAAGGCAGGACTCGCGCCTGGCTAGGCCCCGGGCGCGGCTGGGGCTGGGTTCGCGAAAACGGTAGCCAATCCCGCGCACCGTTTCGACCGCATCGCTACATCCGCCCAGCTTTTTACGTAATGAGCGAATGTGCACGTCGATGGTTCGCTCCAATACCAGGGTGTCGGCACCCAATGCCGCATCGATCAACTCCGCCCGATCAAACGCCTTACCCGGATGACGGATCAGCGTATCCAACAGGCGAAATTCGCTGGGCGTCAAATCAATCGGGCTGCCATCAATGGACACCCGGTGCTTCACCCGATCGACGGTCACATCACCGCTGACCACGATGTCCGAACCGGGACCGTACGTGCGGCTGTGGCGTCGCAACAGAGATTTGACTCTTTCCAGCAAAATGCGAACGCTGAACGGTTTGACCACATAGTCGTCGGCCCCCACCGAGAACCCAATCAACTGGTCGGTTTCCTCAGACTTGGCCGTCAACATCATGATTGGAGTCTCGCGCGTATTCGATTCCGACCGCAGGATTCGACACGTCTCGATTCCATCAATCACCGGAATCATCAAATCCAACACGATCAGATTCGGAGATTTGCCGCGAGCTTGATTGACTCCGTCCTGGCCATCGTGTGCACAGTACACTTCGTAGCCCGCATTGGTGAAGTTGTATTCGAGTACTTCGGCGAGCGAACGGTCGTCTTCGATCACAAGGATTTTTGTTCTTGGCATGTGAGACGTTTTATATAGATAGGGTCCGAGTGAAAGGTTAGCGTCGACGGTTGTTTTCGGCGTTGCGGACAAAGCCTTTTTGATGGCGAACGATATCTCCGTCAACCAGGTAGATGACATCTTCCGCAATGTTTTCCGCGTGATCGGCAATTCGCTCCACATGGCGTGAAGCGGAAAAGCAGTGCAGGGCGGGTTCGACAAGGTTTGAATCCTGTTGCATCAATTGCCGCAATTCATGATCACATCCAAGTTGAAATCGTCCACGGCCTGGTCGCATTCAATGACTTGGTAAGCCAGCTCCAAATCGGAGTTAACGAACGAATCGAGTGCCATGCGCACCATTTGTGTCGCTTGGCGAACCATCTGGGGCAACTCGTCTGGGATGGGAAAGTAAGGGTGTTCATGCATGCACTGGGCCCGTTCCGCGATGTTGCAAGCCAGGTCGGCAATTCGCTCCAAATCGGAGTTGATTTTGAGAACGGTCGTAATGCGGCGCAAGTCAGCGGCGACTGGCTGGTGGAGTGCCAGGATTTTCAGGCAGTCTTCCTCGATACGAACTTCGCTTTCATCGACCAGCGGGTCCGTCTCAATAACTTCCCTGGCCAATTCGACTTGTTGTTCGCACAATGCCCGTACGGCTTTGTCGATCATTTGTTCCACCACGCCAAAGAGTGACATGAGGCTGTTTTGCAGAATCTGAACGTCGTTTTGCAGGTGTTTGGACATGTGCGTTTGTTGTCAGTGGTTGGATTTCGATTGTCAGCTCCAATCTGAGCTTGAGCGACGGGCTAACCAAATTTGCCAGTCACATAATCTTCGGTTTGTTGTTTTTCGGGTCGCGTGAAGACCTGCTCGGTTTGACCTTCTTCGATAATTTTGCCTTCGAAGAAAAAGCGGTGCGGTCGCTGCAGCGGGCGGCCTGCTGCATGTTGTGAGTTACGATCACGATGGTGTACTGCTGTCGCAGCTCAAAAATCAAGTCTTCAATACGCGAGGTTGACGCCGGATCGAGGGCGGAGCACGGTTCGTCCATTAACAAAATTTCCGGTCCGACCGCGATCGCTCGCGCGATACAAAGCCGCTGTTGCTGACCGCCAGAAAGCCCGAGCGCTGACTGCTGGAGCCGGTCTTTGACTTCATTCCACAACGCCGCTTTTTTGAGCGACCATTCCACCAGATCGTCCAGGTCATGGCGAGGAATTCGTGCAAAGTGCAGTCGGGGCCCAAACGCAATATTGTCGTAGATGGATTTGGGAAAAGGGTTTGGTTTTTGAAAGACGATCCCGATTCGCCGGCGCAATTCAACGACATCCGTCGATCGTGCCAGGATATCCGTATCCGGCAGCACAAGTCGGCCGGCAGCGCGAGCACCCGGAATGACATCATTCATTCGATTGATCCATTTCAAAAGCGTACTTTTTCCGCAACCACTGAGACCGATAAATGAAGTGACGCATTTCTCGGGGATATCGAGATGGAGATCGTGCAAGGCTTGAAAATCTCCATACCAGGCGCTGAAATTCTCCATGGAGATGATTTTACTGCTGGCGGTCTGGGAGGTTGAATTGACCACCGGTTTGGACACGGTTGGAATCGTTTCAGAGGGTGTCGAAGTCGACATGTCTTCGCTCATATTTTGGAGTCACTAAGAATGGGTTAGGATCGGTCCTGGCGTTGGATGCGCAAGGCGAAGATCTGAAATTTAATCTGAAGTTCTGTTTTGGCCCCGGCCTGCCGCATCAATGATTGAGCTTTGGTTTCGCGATTCGTTTGGTATTTGGGTTCTCTCGTTGAAACGAACTGTCAACCGCAATGGTTAGGCTGGACTCGTCATTAAGTCAGTTGTTTTTGGGCCAACTGTCGAATCAGAATGGCTACAGAATTAAAAGCGAATAAAACCAGCAATAGCACAATGATACCGCCAGCAGCAACGTTTTGAAAATTGAAAGTCGATCCCTCATCGATCGGCAAACCTGCCCAGTAATAAATTTGCAGGGGGAGAATTGAAAAATCGTCCATCAAGTGTTTGGGGCCGGAAGTGATGCGAATGATGCCGGCGATCATCAGGATCGGGGCGGCTTCCCCAATGGCACGGCTCATGGCCAGAATGGAGCCGGTCATGATGCCGGGAATTGCGGCCGGCAGAGTCACGAAACGTACGACTTGCCAGGGAGTCGAGCCCAGTCCGAGGGCGCCTTCGCGCAGGGATGCCGGCACGGCACGTAACGATTCCTGGCTGGCGATGACAATGATCGGCAGGATGACCAGCATCAGCGTCAAGCTGGCCGCGAGGACGCTACGACCGAACGGCAGGCGGAACGAGTACCACTTGTTGTCGACGACGATTCCACCTTCGGCATCGGATAACAGGGATCGTTTCAGCATGTCGTCGTCTTCGGGAAAATCATCATCGGGGCCGATAATGTTGAGCACGACTTTTTTGCCATCGGCCGTTTCCGCTTCGAGGCCATTTGAGAGCTTGGGAATTTCATCCCGGTTGTCGACCGGCAGGAAAACCACTTCGATCCCTTCGGTGACGTATTGCCGTTTAAACGTCGTGCCGATTTCCAGGAAAGGTTCGTTGGGGCTGCCAAAGACTCCAAACAGACTGGCAAATGCGGTGAGCCCCAGAATACCGTAGACAATCGAAGGCACGCCGGCGAGATTGGTGATGTTGAGTTGAAGGATATCCGAAAAC
The DNA here is from genome assembly GCA_942492055.1 of uncultured Ignavibacteriales bacterium. Taxonomy (GTDB): domain Bacteria; phylum Bacteroidota; class Ignavibacteria; order Ignavibacteriales; family Melioribacteraceae; genus CALODP01. The sequence goes on from CALODP010000015.1 coordinate 971,504, forward strand.
CAACGGAGGGTTTTGTTACTGGGTCGAAACTCTTCCAGGAACACTGCCGTGGCAACGCCCAAGGGAAGAAAGAAGACAGCACAGCCGGCACAAACCCAAATGGAACCCATCAGCGAAGGACCAATTCCAGCTTCGTAGGCGTCGGGCGAGGGAGGTTTGGTAACAAAAGCCTGGTCGGTTCGCTGATAATGGACCTTGGCTTTCTTGAGGCTCTCCTGCATTTGACGAAGGCTGGATTTTAGTTCAGCAGTATTGTCGTCGGCCGCCGCAGCGAGCTGAGTTTGCACCGCAGCGATTTCCTTGTTGAGCTCGTTGATCTGCTGCGAAACCAATTCCGTCTTTGGAGTAAAGGCCGGGAGTCCGCGAAACAGGATCGAAAACAACAGCACGAGCAGGATCGCCACGGATGATGAAGACGTGATGACGCAGAGCAGCCAGAAGACCCAATTGACTCGGCGACGTTTGCTGGTCGGGGTGGTGGGAAACTCGTCGAACTTGGGAGTTGTGTTAATCGTATGCCTCCTGGAATCGTTTGCGTACGACACTGCCGATAAACGTCAACGTGAGCGTGATGAAGAACAGAACCAAGGCGACAGAATAAATGGAGTAGTATTCGACTTCGAAGTTGGAGAGGTCGCCTTTGGCCATTTGCGTCATATGGCCGGTCATGGTTTGAACTTGGCTACGAGGGTCAAATGTCAGCTGCGCGAGGCTGCCCGCTGCCAGGGAGACGATCATGGTCTCGCCAATCGCTCGGGCGACCGCGAGCAAAAAGGCCGAGATGATTCCGGACAAGGCTGCCGGGAAGACGACTTTTGTGGAGACGTCGAATTTCGTTCCGCCCAGGCCATAGGCGGCCTCGCGGAGACTCCGGGGCACGGCTCGCAACGCGTCTTCAGACAACGAGGCGACGGTCGGCAAACAGAGGATGCCGACCGCGATTCCTGCGCTCAACGCCTTTTATTAGTCAAGTTCGATGCCCAATCCGGACTTCAGGAAAGGTGTGATCACAGCGAGTGCAAAAAAACCGTAAACCACGGGTGGTATTCCTGCCAGCAATTCTACAGCGGGCTTAAATACATTGCGCAGTTTTCTGGGTGCATACTCGCTAAGGTAGATTGCTGTTATCAGGCCCAGTGGCAGGGCCACCGCCATCGCAATGACCGTGACCCACATCGTTCCACAGATCAACGGCCAAATCCCAAAGTGCTTTTCTTCGCCAAGCGTGGGGTTCCATTTTGTTCCCAGCAGGAAATCCCACACACTGGTTTCTGGCATGCGGAAGAACTGAAGGGTTTGGCCGAACAACAACACAACGATCGAAACCGTGATGAGCAGCGTAAACAGCGTGCAAGCCGCAAGACTTCCAACGATCAAGGACTCCTTGATCCGAGTGGCCGTCATCGATCGAAATTTTCGATCCGTCAGCAAGCGTGGAGGGGGTGTGGTATCGCTGATCGTTGCCATGAAGGTTGCTTGTGAAGACGAACTGCTGATGAAGGAAGCGAAATTGGAGGGCACTCGGCCGATTACATGAAGTTGCTACTTCAGCAGATTCTCTTTCGAATACAACTCCTTCAGGGAACCTTCCTTTTTGCTGCCGTCTTCATTCCAAAAATGCGTGCCGGCTTGGCGTCGCTTGAAGTGCTGTTTGGCGGTGTCGTAAATCTCGTCAGGCAGCCCAACATATTTGACCGCTTCGGCCAGTTCAGGAGCTTTCTCCAGGTAATGGTCAACGAACACTTTGACTTCGGGACGCCGAGCTGATTTGGCGTTCACGTAGATGAACAACGGGCGAGAGAAAGGTGCGTATTTTCCTGACTCAATATTCTCGGCAGTAACTTCCACGGCTTCGCCCGATTTCGGGTTCACGATCTTGACGGCCTTGAGCTTGTCCTTGTTCGCAAAGTAATAGGAGGCGCCGAAGAATCCAATCGCACCTTCGGTGTTGGCAATTCCCTGGACCAGTTGGTTGTCGTCTTCGCTCACGGACATGTCGTCGCGGATGCCGGCAGCATCTTTGCCGACAACGACCTCTTTGAAATAGTCAAAAGTGCCAGAATCAGTTCCGGGGGCGAAAATTTTGATCGGTGTGGCGGGCCAGGATGAATCGACATCCTGCCAGGTTTTCGCGTTTCGAAAGCTTTCGTCTTTCTTGTCGGCCCGGAAAATCTTTTTCAGCTGATCGATCGTCAATTGCTCGATGAAGCGATTATTCTTGCCAACGGCAATCGTCAATCCATCGTACGCTACCGGCAGTTCAATAAACTGAACGCCGTTATCACGACAAATCTGAAACTCGGCAAATTTGATCGGCCGGGAAGCATCCGAGATGTCCGTTTCGCCCTTGGTGAACCGTTTGAATCCACCACCGGTGCCCGAGACTCCGACGGGAACGGTGACATTGGGACATAGGTCACGAAAGCTGGAATCTGCCTGAATGGTGATGGGAGCGACAGTGCTGGATCCGTCGACAACGATCTTTCCTTGAAGGTCTCTCAAGCCTTGAGCAACACAATCGGTGTTTTGAAAAGCGACCAGAACAGCGCAAAACATGAGAGACATGAGAGAATTCGCAATCCAATACATTTGTTTCATTACGTTCCCAGCCTATTCTTATGTTAGGGTGATGATTAACACCAGTTCGCCCCATTCGGGTCCGGCTCAAAGACCGTGAAGTTATCCGGTGAATGTAAAGAACAGGTTAAGATTTCTTTAAATCAAGCAGAATTCCAAAGGAAACTACAACGGTTTAGATTTTTCCTCAAACAGTTGATTTTCGGTTGATAAAGTGTTTTTGTCCGGAATTGGCGATTGTCGCCATTCCTCGATTTGCCCGTACCCCGTAACGCCAATACCATTCTCCACCGCGCCACGCGTACCCAGAAAGTCGATATTGATGAATCAAACGTTGGGTCGAAGGGAATCCGCCATGGCCGGGTGTGGAAATCTTCTTGTGGTGGTCGTTGTCGCCATGCTGAGTGGCTTTTTCGCCCAAACCTGTGTGGCCGGGGGTGGGCCAGAAAACCTCGTGTTGGTTGTCAATGCAGACTCGGCTGCCTCGAAATTGATCGCCAATCATTACATCCATGGCCGGAAGATTCCCGCGCGCAATATTGTTTATATCAACGGGATTCCCAACAGGGAGCGGATCACGTTGGATGAGTTTCGGCAACTGATCCTGATTCCTGTGTTGCGACAGTTGGAAGAACGCAAGCTGGCAAACAGTACCGACTACATTGTTTACTCAGCGGATTTTCCGACCATCGTTTCGGTCGAACCACACTTGAAAAAGCTGTTGAACCAAATCAAACAGCAGATAGGTCGCGAGGATGTGCAGACCAAGATATTCGGGGCCCAGGCGTCAATCAATGCATTGACCTTCTACGCAGCTGCGGTGCTCGCAGACCAGCCGGTGTATATGTTGCTTGATTCCAATTCTTACTACCGGCATTCCGCACAAGCGATTTTGCGCAGACCGTTTGTTGGGAACAGCAGCAGGAGTTTGAGTCGGCCATCCTGCAATTCGGAGAGGACGAAGCCGAGCAGGAAACGGCGATCAAGTCACTGGAAGCAGCTGGCAAAAGAAAATCCTTTTCAGGTTGCCGTCCTGTATTGGCTGGCGGTTTTACGCGCAAGCAGGCGACGCCAAATCGGCTGCGGCGTGGCTGACGCGCGGTGAGAGCAGGGTGGAGCTTTCAAACGCAAACCAAGTCCGACCTGTCGTTCGAAAGAGTCAAGGACGATCCACTGTTCAAGGGAATCGTCGACAGAATTCCTGACGAGCCATTTATTTTTGTTCCCACACGCGGATTCAGACACGTCTACAGTTGGGGCGTGAACGGGATGCTCAACAACGAAAACGGACAGGGGAACCGGTTTTTTCTGTCCACGGTCCTGGCGGTAACACGGAATCAAGGGACCACCGAGAAAGAGTCGCTCCGGCAGTTGAAGGTTTCGATGAAGTCCGATGGGACTCGACCCCCAGGCACGTTCTACTTTTCCAATACCAAAGATGTTCGCAACACGACTCGGTTTCCGAACTACAAAGTTTGCAGTCAACGCGTTGGAGAGGCTGGGTCACAAGGCGGAGATCATTACGACGGTATTGCCCATGCAAAAGAAAGACGTGCTCGGTTTGACGACCGGATCGGCTTCGTTCAATTGGACGGCATCCGGTAGCAAAATTATCCCGGGTGCGATTTGTGACAACCTGACCAGTTTCGGTGGAAAAATGGACTCGACGAGTCAGACCAAGCTGTCCGAGTTTATTCGAAATGGAGCGGCGGGCTCCAGCGGCACGGTGACCGAACCCTTTTCGATCCAGGCAAAATTTCCACATCCGATGATTCATGCCCACTATGCCCGCGGCTGTTCGCTGGCCGAGGCATTTTACCAATCTCTGCAAGGCCCGTTTCAATTGCTGATCGTCGGCGACGCACTCTGTCAGCCCTGGGCGACTCGCCCGGTCGTAAACGTTACGGGGTTGAATCCCGATCAGAAGGTCAGTGGGGACACGGTACTCAAGATTGACGTTTCCGAGTCGCCCGTTGCGGTTGCCGCTATGGAAATGTATGTCGACGGTGTCCTGGTTCTTCGCAGCCAGGTTCGTGATCGAGTTCGGTTTGATACGGCAAATATTCCCGATGGCTATCACGAACTCCGAATCGTTGTCGTCAGCAACGATCCTATCCAAACGACGGGTAACGCGATAATTCCTTTTCAAGTTGACAATCAAGGCAACTACACGGAACTGTCGACCGAAAATCAGGAGTATCTGGAAACCGATGAAATCACTTTCGTTGCCAAATCCAATTACGGAGACTCGATTGAACTACTGCAAAATATGCGACCGATCGCCAAAAAAATTGGCCGGAACGCGGAATTTAAAATCCCCGCGAAACTGTTGGGAAGAGGTCCGGTAAAACTGGAAGCGATTGCTCTTTCAGAATCTGGAAAAGGCGTTTCCAGTATGCCCCTGGAACTGAACATCGAAGGGCGTATTTCCGTGCGAAGGGACTTAACAACTGGCAAAAAAACAACCGGCAAAAAAACGCCAGGCAAAAAAACGACTGGAAAAAAATAGCTGGCCAGCGAGTGGTTGTTGCCAGGTACCGATTTCATGTTTGCTCTTGAGCTGCAACGACGCTAGCCGAACGGAGGCCGCGCGTGGCGACTAATTTTATGGGACGCTTGATATAAGTAACGGACCGGCTGCGACATTTTTCGATCATCGTTTGGACGATTCGGCAACGAGAACTGGATCGTCCAAATCGCGTCAATTTCCGGCACGCGATAGCCAAATCCGGGACCCTGAATCGTTGACAAATTGAGTACGCCATCTCGGCGTCGGTAGAGGCCTGGATGGACGGCCTGTTCGGGTCTGGAGGCGTCTGGATAAAACTGCATCGCGTTGGACTCGACGCCCATGATCGTGCCCGCGTGGGCGGCAAGACGTACATGCGGGATTTGCGCCAACATCGGGTTGGTCAAATCCTGCACCATCAGCGGCATCTGATGAGCTTTCGCCCAGCAAAGACTAAGCAGGGCGCCGGTTTGGGTTTTGCAAGTCTTCAAGGCGACCCCAGACCAGCCCAGTTCTCGGCCCAATCGTACGAACTTCCAGTCGTGGGCACTTTCGTCGAGGAACAGTGGTTTCCTTGCCGCAACGCTATGGACATCAATTCGGTGTTTATCCAAATCGTATGGAAACGGCTGTTCCACATAGAGGATGAGGTCGGCAATCGAAGGCTGTTCCTTGGTCAGGCGATCGAGGATCTCATTCACGTAAGCGGGATCTTCGACCATGCAGTTGAAATCGGCCGTCAGTCGGTGGACATACTGTTTGAGCGCGATGTTGCCGATGGAAACCAATCTCCGATAATCCCAGGCCGCATCGTTGCCCCGCAGTTTGATCTTTAGGCAGTTCAAACCATCCCGTTGGATCCAATCTTCCAAAATCACCGGGTAGCCATCGTCGGGCTCGTTTCCGGTCAATTCGTCAATCGTTAGCGGATCCAGTCCGCCCACCAAATGCCAAACCGGCAAAGTGCGCGGCGGAATCCGGACCAGGAAATCAGCTGGAAACCGGTTGTCAAACGACACGTCAGAATCTGCGGCCGGGGTCAGGAATCTCGACAGGTCACATGACATGAAGCGGGCATCGTACGTTTGATAGACATCGATATTGTGAAGGTTTCCGAACGCGTCATGAATGGCTTGGTCGAAGACGCTGGCAGCGACCAGGCCAGCGAGATAGGGCATCGGTTCGCTGGCCGGTTGTCCATTGAAATGGTCGAGTTGGTTACGCAATTCGCCGATTTGAAATTCATGAGCCAATTCGATGGGATGGCCCCTGTCGCCAAACTCAACCCACGCGTGAGCCAAACGTTTGCAGAACTCAGTCAAAGCCGCATGTCTTTCAGAGTAGGACGCTGAGCTTGGCCAGGCCCATTGCACGGAGAGCGGCGTTTCACCCCATCCTGTCGCTGAATTTCCGGTCCGGTCTTCGACAGTGACTTGGGCCCGGGCGCAGGTTACCGTGGACAGGGTTTCACCACCAAACTTCAGCGGCATCCGGGCCTCAACGGGAATCAGGTACAGGGCAACCTGTTTCACGCGAATGTCGGTGGATCGTTTGTCTGACATATTGTTCCGAATCCGTCGGCGAGATGGCAACGCTCGCTCGAAGTTGGGCGGGATTGAACCAGCACACAGTACTAATTGCCAATGGGCAGCGATACCTCGAACCGGCTCCCTTTGCCAATTTGGCTTTGCAGTTGAACGTAACCGCCGAATTCCTGGCTCAAGTGTTTGACGATGGCCAATCCTAACCCGGTCCCACCCTTGTCGCGCGAGCGGGCACGGTCGACGCGATAAAATCGCTCGAAAACACGAGCCTGGTGCTCAGGTGTAATTCCAATCCCGGTATCGATAACGCGTATGACGGCAAAACCAGGCTTCCGAGACGTTTCAATCGTGACCCTTCCACCGGCAGGCGTGTAGTGAATGGCGTTGACGACAAGGTTTTTCAGGATTGTCTCAACCGCTTCCTGATCCGCAAACACGATCAGTTGATGGGGACAAATTCGCAAGGTTGAGGCTGACCTCGCTTTCGGCGGCGAAAGTCTCAAATTGATGGTAGCACTCCTGGCAAACATCATTGATGGAGACTTCGGATAATTCGAACGCGGCATCGCCAGATTCTACCCGTGCCAAAGCCAATAAATCCTGGATTTGATGTTCCAACAAGATGGCTTGCGACTCGATTCGTTCGACAAAATGCAGGTTCTTCTCTTGATCATTGACGGCGCCCAGCCGCAGCGTTTCGGCGTAGGCTTTGATGGATGAAAGGGGCGTTTTCAGTTCGTGTGAAACGTTGGCCACGAAATCCCGACGCATGGTTTCCAGCTTTCTCAGTTCGGTCACGTCATGCACGACAATCGCCACCCCGGGCTGTTCATTGTCGGCCAATACCGAGACTCTCGCGTGAAGTCGTCGTTTCGGATCTGTTAACGTTTCGAATTCTGTTTTGAAAATCGGCGATGAAGTTGGGTCCTTTCAATTGCTTCACGCAGTTCTGGAATTCGAACGATTTCCAGCAGTTTTTGCGACCTTGCAAGTCTTGGGCGATTTCCAAACAAAACATCTTGCAGGCTGCCCGGTTGGCGAACATCACCATACCCTCCGGTCGATTGCCAACACACCTTCAATCATGCTGGACAGAACCGCCTCCAATCGTTGACTGTTCTCGATCAATCGATCCTGCCGGTGCGAAATCTCGGCTTGCATTTGATCAAATGCCTGGCCAGTTCGCCCCATTCATCACGGCCGATTCCTCAACCTGGGGCCCTTTTGGGCATACTCCCCATTCCAATCCGACGCGCCGTTGGCAAACATGCTGAGCGGTCTCATGCTTCTGGCATGAGATAAATACCATCAACAATGCCGTCAACAACTGGTGCCAATCGCGAACAGCCAGATCAGTCGCTGAATCGATCCGATGGCGTCGTCAATCGATTCAGCTGAAATGGCAACGCGCGAAAATCCGCACGGCGTATTGCGAGGTTCCTTCCGGGAAAGGTCTGCGCAAAGTACATCATCGGCTGGTTAAGCGTCGAACTGTACCGTTCTGAAAATCCCTTTGCCATTGGCTTTCGGCGGTCAGCACTTCTTCCCGCGTCCCGTGCGGACCAATATCCCGGGTCCCCGTTTCTGAATCTGCGACGACCACGCCATCTTTGTCAATCAAGGTCAAACGAACGTTGGTCTGCTGGCCTAACTGAGCCAATGTCTGCGGCAGCGAAGCGTCGTTCAGTCCGTCCTCCAACTGATCGACATAGTCGGCCAGCATTGCCGCCATGGTGCTCATCCGCGTCTGGGTATCTCGAATCATCTGGTTCCGCGTAATGTGGCTCAGAATCAAGACGAAAATCGCGACTGCCAACAGATGCAGGATGAGATAGCCATAGAGAAATTGTCGAAGCGCTTTCGAGATTCGCATGGGCGGCACGGCCTAAAAAAGATGGATGCTTCGGCTCAGCTGTGTTGAAATCGCACTTCCACCCTCATTTCGAAACACCGAACGGTGATCCGCGGAATGGGCCCGATTCAAAATGCCCAGCGAATTGACGGTTGGCCCTGCAGAAATTGGACAATCCTCCCAGTTTTGACGCCGCGCAGCCGATCCTCGTTCTCGCGGGCTGGATATGAAGAAATCTAAACATTAGACTCTTTCCGTCAGTTTGAGTTTAACGTCTTTTCAGGTTTTCGATCCAACTATGAGCACGATTGGAAAGCTTTTCGGACGATCGCCGTTCAGCCAGATTCAACAACACATGGATCAAGTATCCAAGTGTATCAAAAAGATGGATGAGGCGATCGAGGCAGTTAAGTCAGGGCAATTTGATGAGTTGGACCGCATTTCCTCCGAGGTCTCGGATTTGGAACATCAAGCCGACCAGATCAAGAACGATGTTCGTAGCCGGATGTTGAAGCGGGTGTTTATGCCCATCGATCGGGCGGAAGTCCTCGAGATATTGTCTCTGCAGGACAGTTTGGCGGACACGGCGGAAGATGTTTGCAAAGTCTTGACGCTCAAGCCGCTCCCGTTCCCGGACGACATCAAGCAGGATTTTGATCAATTCGTCGAACTCAACCTGCAAGCCTACGAAGTCGCTGCGGCCGTAATCGGACAACTCGATGAATTGATCGAGTCAGGGTTCGGTGGCGTTGAAGCCGAGCGGATCCGCGGGTTGGCCAAAGACGCCGCGTTTGCCGAACACCAGGCAGACAGGGTACAGATCCAGTTGCTGAAAAAACTTTACGCCCATGATACCGATATGTCCGTCGGAGAGTTTCATCTTTGGATGAGGGTGACTCGGGTCCTCAGCCGTGTATCGAATACCTCGGAGAACCTTGCCAATCGGGTTCTCAAGACATTGAGCTTGAAATGAACGACCGGCCTGGGGCGGTAGCGCAGACAACTTTTGAATCCGAAGGCAGTTAGAGATCACTATGGGTGTTGATGCTGTTTTGATTGGGCTGATCCTGGCCTGTGCGGATTTTATGTCGCTTGGAATATTGGCGCCAATGACGTCGCCAACGCAATGGGAACGTCGGTTGGTTCGGGTGCCCTAACGCTCCGGCGGGCGGTGATCCTGGCAGCTATTTTCGAGTTCGCCGGAGCGTTTTATTGTCGGGTCGAACGTTTCCGAGACGGTCCGCAAAGGGATGTTTGATCCGACCCAGTTGCACGAGGTTTACGGGGCGGAAGCCCATTATGTTTTGGCTTGCGGGATGATCGCGTCGCTGTTGGCAGCCGGAACCTGGCTGTTGATCGCGACTTGGATGCACTGGCCTGTTTCAACGACTCATTCGATTGTCGGTGCGGTTGTCGGCTTCGGCTGTCTCGCGCTCGGTTTCGAAGGCATCATGTGGAGCAAGGTGGGATTGATCAGCGCCGGTTGGGTCATTTCGCCGTTGATATCCGGGACCATTTCGTTTGTGCTGTTTGGAATCCTGCTGCGAACGGTGTTCTATAAGCGGGACCCCGTCGCTGCTGCGCGCAAGGTGGCTCCCTGGTTGGTGTTTGTGGTGATGGCCGTCATGACGGCGATGACGACTTACAAAGGACTCAAACCCCTTTGGGGTAGGCTTGGTTTTGACAAAGACTCGCCGACCTTTACGCTGGCCGTCGTGGTCGTCGCCGGTGTCCTGGGGGCCATCGGATATGTCATGTCCCGGCACCTGCTGCGGAATACCAAACGGGCCAACAATGAGGGAGGAAACCCCATGCTGGATGCCGATGTGTCGCGGCCCGTCAATAAAGCGGTGAAACATCTGCAGCGTGTCCGAAATAACGCCAGCGGAGAAATGCAGGAGCAAGCCGGCAAGCTGTTAGTCGAAGTCGAACGGATGCAGGATGTGTCCCTGGCCCAGGTTCAAACCAACACTGATTCTGCGGAACTTCGGCAAGTCGAAAAAATCTTCGTTGTCTTGCAGATCCTGACGGCCTGTTTGGTTGCGTTTGCCCACGGTGCCAACGACGTTGCCAATGCCATCGGCCCACTCTCGGCGGCCTACCAGGCGATTAGTCAAGCGGCGATTGAGGCGAAATCCCAGACCCCGATTTGGGCATTGTTGTTGGGTGGCTTGGGAATCGTAATCGGTTTGGCAACCTGGGGATGGAAAGTGATCAAAACCGTCGGTGAAAAGATTACGGAACTCACACCGAGTCGGGGTTTCTGTGCGGAGTTTGGGGCGGCGATTACGATCCTGCTGGCTTCCGTCCTACCCATCGGACTACCGGTCAGTACCACGCATACGTTGGTGGGTGCAGTGTTAGGGGTTGGACTTGCCCGGGGAATCAATGCACTGAATTTGAAAACGATGCGAGATATTGTTGCCGGTTGGGCAATTACGATTCCGGCCGGCGCGGGTCTGGCGATGTTCTTCTATTTCATCCTCAAAGCGATCTTTATCGATTCAGGATGGGTTTCGGCCAGTGGTTAGTACGGCAGTGCAACGCTTGACAGGCGCCAGAGGATTCCGGCTTCAAGACTAACTCGGTGACATATTTCACGCGATCCCGAAAGGGACAGAACCTTCTTATGCGGCGGGGATTCAAGCTGTCGCGGTGCAAGGATTGGCAGCGACGCGCAATCTTTCTGAAAAGCGAAAACCGGCAAACCATGACGAAGCAAACGGGAGGACTGGCTCGACGCCTGACGACGTGGGAGTCGTCCGCTAATCGCTCAGTTGATGAATCGTATTGTGGATCTTGCCACGTAATCCTTTGCCTTCAGCCGTCTTCAGGGAGTATTGGATTTCCATCCCCCAAGTGGGTTTGATCTGGGGAACAAACAACCTGACCGTTTTGCCGTCGGATTGGAGTTCCGCTCGTTCGACGGTGAGTCGTTGTTCATTGTAATGGTCCGAGCCGTAGTTGCTGGTCCGTTTCAAATCCCAGATCGTGAGGGCAAAATTATTCGGATCGGAAACCGTGCTCGGATCAAGCGTACCGCTGAAACTGATTTCCAGACCATCTGTTTTCGCCCGCAGCTCAACGGGCAAATGGACGGGCTCTCCCGTGTAGCGAATCCGGTACAGACCTCCCGGTTGCTGCTGGTTGCCAGCCCAGGCAAACATCCCGCAACAGTACAGCTGTCCGTCGTCCGGATGAAAACGACCACGCATCACTCCGGTTGGAAACCGATCCAGCGGTAACTCACACATGCCACCTTGCATCTGGCCGTCGACTTCCTCGTGTGGCACCACGTATACCAGGCCGTAACCGTAGGAGAAATTCAACAACGAACCGTTCAGTGGTCCCCATTTCTTGCTGTCCACCCATAGCAGTTCCGAGGGCGACCGATCAAACGAGTTCGTAATCCAGCACAAGGGATCGGCCATCGCTTCATCCGAATCGTCCGTGACATCGTGATAGCCGTACATGTTTCCATAAAACCCACCGGTCCTCACCCAGTTGATCCGATTCTTGGGATTCCAGTGGCCTTCCTGATCCGTGACGACAAATGATCCGTCCGGGTTGAGGCAGACGCCATTCGCCGCCCGAAATCCGTTTGCCAATATTTCCGTTCGCTCGCCATCGGCAGAAATTCTCAATAACGTGCCGTGATGGGGTACCACGGCCGGCAAAGCGCGTGTCGCGCCGATTTGGCATAATAAAAATTGCCTTGCTCGTCGGTCTGCAGTCCCATCGCGAACTCATGAAAATGCTCCGTTACCTGGTGATCATTGTTGAGGCTCTGGTACCAGTCCATTTCACCATCACCATTCAGATCGTGGAGCACCGCCAGTTGATCTCGACACGTTACATAGATTTTTCCTTCAATCCATTTGATGCCCAGTGGTTGGAATAACCCGGCCGCAACCCGGCGCCAGGTAAGTTCGCTCGACTGAGAATCATCGCTGATTCCGCTTACATGCCAGATCGAACCATCCCAAGCGGACAGGACCATCGAATTGCCATCTGGGAGGAAGTCAAGTCCGGTCAAACGCAGCTGGCAGTTCCAAGGGTTTTTTTCCGGTCGCGTCAGGACATCAACAGCGAAAGGACCTTCGTCCCGACCGCGTATGATCTTAGTATGCAGTTCTTGCGGCCAGTTAGCTGGTCCACCCTTGGTCAGAGGCGACAGTGGCTGGGGGCGCAGGATCGGTGGAAGCTGACTACCAATCTCGTCGGCCTGTTGCAGACTATCGAGGGGACAGTGGGCGATGACCAACGGCAACGAGTTACCGGCCGGAATTCTAAGTCTCAAACAGTCATCAACAAAGATCCATTCACCAACTTCAAGATTGTTGGAGGCCTGGACTAGCAACGACTTGGGGGAGTCGGTGAATTCCTCTTGATGCACCAGTCGGGCGTTGCATTCTTTTTCTAGCGTGGTGTTTGGAATCACATTTCCTTTCGCCAGCTGCCAGTTGGCGATCGGTTTTCCGAGGAACGTTGTGCGGCATTCTCGATTTCAACCAGGACCAGGATGCGTTGGTAGAACCGCAAGTCCGCCAAACAACCGTCGAAACCTGGATCGGCAGGGAAGTCAGGCTTGGTGAATCCAATCCGAACGACCTGGCCGCGGCGTTTCCTGTTTGGCTTGAGATACTCCGGTTCGCCAGATGATTTTCCATCGACAAAGAATTGTACGCGCCCGTCGCTGGCACGCCATGTCATGACAACATCGTGCCACTGGTTATCATCGAGTTCACTTGTTGCGCTTGGCGGCTCCAATCCAGCCGATGTCAAAGGTAAGTCGGCCGTTGCGAAGGAAAAGTGTTTTCCCATCGGGAGCCCATTTCTCCTGCTTTCCAGTTTGGGAAAAAATCGTACCATCGTGCCCGGTTTTGATGCGTCCACAGATTGTGAAATCACGATCGGACATGTTGAACGCGTCACCGTTCTCGATCTCACCGTATGAATTTCCATTCAGTCGGATCAAATGTTCGGTTTCCGAATCGGCTTGAGCGGTCGCCAGTTTCGAACCTGGCACCGAAACAACAGCCATGTGGCCAGAGTCTGAAATTGAAAGTTCGCCGCTAGGAATCTTGGCGATTTGAAGAATGAGATCCTGGCTCCTGGGACCAATATTGAACGTACGGGTGTAAACCGGTTGCTTGCCGACGAAGGACAGGCCGGGTGACTCAAGCAAACTGGTTTTCCCCACCGTATACTCAATGATTGTCTGTCTGCCGTACCGATAAAGACCCTTGTATTGAGCCCACTTACGATCCAGGGGGCCGTACCTTTTCTGGTCACGCCCGACCAACCGACTATCGGTGAAGCTGCTGTTTTCCGGTCGACCCCAACCTGGCCCGGTCGGATTTGAAAATTGAACCGCGCCCGCGATTTGCGGGTGACGGCCATGGACCCCGTTGAAATGAATACCTTCGTAGTTGATGAATTCACCGGTCCAGGCACCGGCGACTCGCATTGTGTCATGGTCGTACATCAACCAGTGACGTCCCGATTCGACACCACCCGGTCCGTCGTCCAGTCGGATGGCAATTCCCTTTTGGGCAATGTTCGAACCGTCGTTGGAAACTTCGATGGTATTAATCAGGCTGGGACCGTAATCCATCAAGGTCCACGGCCTGGAAACAACCGGCTGGGGGCCCCGCGTGTCGCCCATCGGCAAGCTGTTTAGATAGTTTTCGCCAATCTCAAAGAGTTGGTCGGGGTTGCGCGGTTTTAAAAAAGTGCTCGCGGATGTAATGGATGACTTCGTATTTCTGTTGTGGCACCATCCAGCGCTGGGGATTCATCATGCCAAACCCGTGTGTCAATGTTTGATACATCCGAAACGGATCATTGCCGTTCTTAAACGCTCCAGTGGCGAATCTTAAAGAAGTCGGCATCGAACCTTCTGCTTCCACGGTGCCATGACAACTGGCACATCGCAGGCGGTAGGTTTCTTCGCCACGATCGAACGCTTCTTGGTTGAGACTGCGAATCAGTCCAGCATGGTCGATTCGCGATTCATATTCGGGCAACGGAAGAATCGCCATCGCTCCGGATGGCCTCAGCTCGGCAGCTCGCGTCGATCCCTTGGCCGCGATTTCAACCAGGTAACTGACCAAATCAAGAAACTGCTGCCGGTCCGCCAACAGATTGACCAAACCATCTGGCATGCTGGATTGTTTCGTCAATTTCCAGTCTTCAACATCGGCTTTTGCAATCTCGATTGGTTTATCGATTTGTTCAATGCGATCGAGAATGAATCCAGATTCCGTGCGATCAACAAGGATTCCCTGGAGTGTTGTTCCGTCGGCCATTTGAAAGAATGCCGTCTCAAAACCTTTTCGGATATCGGCCGAAGGCGTCAGGATGGACTGCAACAAGTGCAAAGTCGTTACTTCACGCTGCTCGGCAAGATCAGGACCCAGCCGCCGATCGCCTTGAGGCTCATGGCAACGCGCGCAGTTCATGGTCGGCTGATAGAACGCCAACGCGCCTCGCCGAGGATCACCAAATCGAATGGCGTCATTCGCGATCTGCTCCGTTGGCTCCTCAGCCAGTTGCTGGGCAAGGTTTTGGGCATCCGTTTCCGACATGCCCAACAAAGATATCGCGAATAGGGCAATCGTAACCAGTGTTCGAGTCATTAGGAAATTGGTATTTGAGGGAAATGGGGCGGCTAACTCAAAGGATCGTCAAGTGCATCGATACCCAACTCGTCAATCGGTTGAGAAAGAATGTCGCGATCGCGAACTGGCATGTCGGAGACATCGGATACGTCGCCATCGTAAGGTTCGACGTAAACATGGTTGCCTTTGATAGCGATTACCTTGATCGGTTGACCGGCGTCAATCGGAAGCCCATCGCTGACGGCATCCAGCTTTTGTTCATTCACAACCACGATCCCACTGGGCAACATTTTGGTCCGAGCCACCCCCAATTGGCCAACCAGCTCCTGAGCATGTTGGGATGCAGGCAACACGTCTTCCGGTTTCAAGTTCTTTAGCAAAATCCGTTTGCCAATCGGAGTGCTGGGCCAAACCTTGATCATGACTGCCAGTAACGCGGGCAGCGCCAGTACCGTAAATAGCAAAACCACCGCACCGGATTTTAGATCCGAAACAAAAGCCAAAGTGATTCCCGAAACGATCAACACGGCTGCCAGTAAACCCAACAATCCCGCTGAAGGAATGAAGTGCTCCAGGATGACCACGCAAAGTCCGAGGGCAATAAGTATCAATGACCAAAAAAGGGGATCCATGGCGTCAAGCTAAGAAAAGTTGAAAGTTGAACGTTGAGAATGCGCGATGCCTATTCAGGGGCCACTAATTCTTCTGCCTTTCGAGAATCTTCCGCGATATTGCTCCGTCTTTGCCACCTCCCAATGACGCCGCGGGGTCTTGCTCGGGAACTCCGTATTCCTCACGTAACCGGGCCAATTCGGCCATCATTTTCCGCTGTACATCTGCGAACTCGGGTTGGTCATGGACGCTCTTTAATTCGTTTGGATCTGAAGCCAGATCATACAGTTCCCATTCGTCCACATCGGGCTCATAGAAACGAATCAGTTTGTATCGACCGTCGGTTACGCCATAGTGACGTCGAACATCGTGCCATCCCGGAAACTCGTAGTAGTGGTAGTAGAAAGCCGTCCGCCAGTCATCAGGAGTTTGGCCTTTCAACACGGGAACCAAGCTGCGTCCTTGCATGTCATCCGGTTGCGGTGAACCGGCGATTTCCAAAAAAGTCTGTGCGAAATCCAGTGGCGAGACAATGTCTTTGTTGACGCTGCCCGGTTGGGTCACCGTCGGCCAATGGACAATAAAGGGCGTTCTCAACGACTCTTCGTACATCCAGCGTTTGTCAAACCAACCATGTTCACCAAGGTAGAACCCCTGGTCCGAGCAATAAATTACAACCGTGTTGTCCGCTAGATCGGCTTGTTCCAGGTAATCGAGCATGCGCCCAATATTTTCGTCGACGGAATCAATACAACGCAGGTAATCCTTGATATAGCCGCTGGTATTTCCAACGCACGAGATCTTTACCCGTCAATTTAGCTTCGCGAAACGCCTTGTTTTTCGGTTCGTAAGCCGCGTTCCACGTTTCCAACTGTTCGGCGGTCAGGTTGTTGGGCGCAACCAGTTTCAAATCGACGTCGGTCATGGTTTCGGCGATGGTCATGTCCTGGGTGCGAGCGGGAGTTCCTCGGCCTGCATAGTCATCAAACAGTGTTTCGGGTTCGGGAATCGTCGTGTCGTCATAGCGGTTAAGGTATTTTGGTCCAGGCTGCCAATTGCGATGGGGCGCCTTGTGTTGGTACATGAGCAGGAACGGTTTTTCCGGATCGCGTTCCTGGCTCAACCAGTTCATTGCCAAATCTGTCACGATGTCGGTCGTATAGCCGACATGTTTGACGCGTTTTCCATTCTTGATCATCGGCGGGTTGTAGTACGGCCCCTGTCCGATCAGGACCTCGGAATAGTCAAAACCCTGGGGCACCATGTGCTCGCCCAAATGCCATTTGCCAACGACCGCCGTTTGATAACCAGCTTTCTGCAGGAGCTTGGGAAACGTCTGTTGGGTTCCATCGAATTGGTTTCCGTTGACAAGGAAACCATTCAGGTGCGAGTACTTTCCCGTCTGGATCACTGCCCGCATCGGGCCACAAATGCTGTTGGTGACGTAACAACGATCAAAACGCATTCCGGCCCTGGCAATTCGATCGATGTTGGGCGTCTGGTTGATCATGGATCCATAGGCACTGATCGACTGGTAAGCGTGATCGTCAGTGAAAATAAACAGGATGTTGGGCCGTTCATCGGCACCCACGATTGAACAACCAACCAACGCGAGGCACGCAGCAGAAAGCAAGCCGTTCAACATGAAAGTCCTCCGATCGGGATCAAATGGATTCGTGCAGGGATTATAACCCGGAATGCAGGAGTTGTCCTATTTGGTTCGAGCACTTGCTGATGAAATCAGGGATTTGAGAGGTGAGATTTGACGGCTCACGTGACTGCATCGCCGCCAGTCAATCTTCGTCGGCGGGTTTGACAACCACGCGATTGCCAACGGCTTCAATGACAACGACTTTTTGACCTTTATCAACCATCCGACCGTCGGTAATCACATCATAGACTTTGCCACTGATACGAGCTTTTCCAACCGGAAACAAACGCGTGATCGTCACGCCGGTCTCACCATCCAGATAACTCCAGTCGACAATTGCCTTCGGGATCTCGTTGAGTTTCAAATCCCGTTTCAGATCGTTGCTTCGGCTGCAACATCATGCGGTTGAAATAGGGAGAATTCGGGAGGACTTTTCGCAATGCGATGATGGCCACAAAAAACCCCATGCCAGCCCCAACGACCGGCAGCAACGACTGGGGAAGCCGCGCCAGCTCTTCGCTGTTTCGGGGAATGATGAAATTTTGAGAAGCCAATACGAGCGAAAGCACCACCATTACCATGCCACCAATGCCGAACACCCCGAACCCGGGGAGCACAAAGATTTCCATCCCAATAAAGACGATGCCGGCCAGGAACATCATGATTTCCAACCAATGGGCGTTGCCGTCCAGGTACTGACTCCAGAAAAACAGCATGAAGCAGCAGGCAGCCAGAAAGCCGGGCACACCCAATCCAGGCGCGGACATTTCCGAGGAAAAGAAAAACATTCCGGCAAACAACAACCAGGGAGCAACGAAAGGAGAGGCCAACATCGACGCGACGCGTTCGACCCACCGGTCGGTCAACGAAGGCTGCAAAACGCGGGGCATCTCTTCCAGCTGGTAAAAGGATTTTACCTGACTCAAGTCTTCGACAACGGTTCGCGCAACGAACAATCGTTCGGCTTCATTGGCCGTCAAACCCTGTTTGACATTGATGGGCCCTAAAGCGCGCCCAGGTCGCCGCGTCCTCCTCCGCGCGGAGTTCTTCATTGGAAAGCAGTCGGAGTTGCCCGGATTGCTTGTTGCGAAACCGTGTTACCGTCAAACCAGGATCAATCATCGACATCATCAGTGACCAATCCTGCTGCCTGTCGCGGGCCAACGCTTTGATCATGGGTTTCAAATCAGCCAGCTCTTCCGGTGCAAAACGATTTTCTTCCAGCATGTCCTGGTGACCGCCCAGTCTGGCATCCGGGGCCATGATCAACTGGTCGCAGGAGAGTGCGACGATACCCACCGGTCCCCGAGCAGCATTGCGAACAAAGGCCACCGTTTGAACTTCATCGTTGTCGAAATCGACGATGAAGCGGGCCAAGCTCAGACAGGCATTCACATCACCCTCGTTGCCTTCCATGTTGAAGATAATCAAGTTGGGAGCGGGCGTTGTGGCAAACTGGTATCCCAGCGAACGGGTGATCCATTGTGTGGTCCGTTCATCAATAAACGGCGGCAAGTTAACTTGAATTGCTTGCCAGGAACCTTCGAGGGAAGGGCCGCCATCCAGCGAACGAGGAGCCAGGTCAAGCTGTCGAGCCAGATCAGTTCGCGAATCGACCTGGTACCGCAACAGCCGAAATTCAGCCAGTTGGTCACTGGTCAACAGGGCCAACTCGCCGGGCTGCGTGATCGTACTGGTTTCGATCGCCTTGCCTTTTGACTCCAGCTGATCCAATTCCTCTGCATTGACGTACAAGACGCCTTCGTCGGTTCGGACGCGGTACAATCGTTGATCTTTCTCCAGCATCCCAGCCCGAACGATGGGCACGGGCAGCGTCAGCCTTTGGGAGGCAACACCCTCGTAGACGGCTTTCACGAGCGGGTCGATGTTGTCTTCGTCCGCGGCGGCCTGTCCGATGGCCGTACCGATCCATGGCAATCTGGTCGGTAGCAATGGCGACTAAAACGGCATGGACCTTTTAGCTGACTGACCCTCCTTCGATATTTCGCGAGTCGGCCGGAATGTAGGCAACCGTTTCGACGCGATTCATTTCCGACGAGCCCAAAAAACGGGCCAGCGATTGGCAAGCTTCGAGTTCACTGCCGAGCCCGGTTTTCCCGCCAGAGGTATCAAACTCCAGCACGATGACTTGCCGATCTTCGAGTCGCACGACTTGGGGAGCCTTCTCGCCAATGCGTTTCAAAGTCTGCCGTATTTGAGCCGCCGATTTACTGTCGACCGGCAGTGGAATCTTGACCAACACGCCGGGACGATTGGTGTCTTCATTAACTCCCTGACTCGGTTCGGCGGCGCTTGGTGTTGTCTTGATGAATCGTCGGCATTCCGGCCGGGTCGGACAACTTGGCAAAGGGCGCGACCAGCAAGAAGGAGCCCAGGCGGACATAACGACGAAGAAAACCGCCCAATTGAAATGTTTTAAAGACATAATTTGAATCAGAGACCCTGCGAATTATTTCATGCCTATGACGTGAACCGGATGACCCATTGGCCTCACACCCAAATTATAGAACCTGGATCAAAAAAGCAGCAAATCGCCAACTATTCGTGAGCAAAGCCGCAATATTGAACGATTTGAATGTCCGACACGAGGTTATTGTCACCGGGCAATTCAGCATCCAATGGGAATTCAAACCGGAATGGCCTGGAAGGATGGGATTTCACTCAAAAAATCGGAAAAAAAACGAAAAGACTCACGCCGGCACGGCGTGATCAGCCTTGGGTCTCACGTTTTGGTCTCCTTACTTGGGCGATAACCTCGAATCGTCTTCGAACTGCCTCGTTTCTGTTCGTTTTTCTGGGAAATCACCAATGCCAACTCACCCATTCGCATCCCCCAACGTCGAAAGTCAGGTAGTCAGGAATCAGCAGGGCAGTGTCGCGATCTTGTTCGCATTGCTGTTTTTTCTGACAGCACTGTTCACCCAAGGGGCTCCATTGTACGGGCAAACCTACACGGGCAGTGACGGCGGAAATTGGAGTGTCGGAAGCAACTGGGACACCGGAATGGCGCCGGTTAGCGGCTCCTCAAACCTGACGATTACGTACGCCGGCGCAGGATTCATCAGCACGACCCAAGATATTTCCGGTCCGTTCGAATTGCAGTCGTTTGTTTTGTCCAATGGCGCCAGCAACTTCACGATCAATTCCACTGAAATGGTTCGATTCAATCACTTGGGAGCCGGACCAACGATCGAGAATCAGGCTTCAAACTTAAGTCTGATTATCAATTCGGACGTCGAATTGGCCGACACTCTGACGATTAATTCGACTACCGGTGGAAGCCAAATTTTCAAAAAAATGGTCAGTGGTTCCGGTGGACTGACGTTGCAGGGATCTAACGGCTCAACCTATCTCCAGGGAACAACTAGCAAAACATTTAGTGGTCTAACCACCGTACATGAGTCCAATCTTCTCGCGCTGGAAAAAATGAACTCGACGGCGATTGCGGGCGATTTGCATTTAATCGGCGGGACCGCCTTGATTGCCGGGAAGCGGCGGTAACCAAATCAACGATGCGTCGACGGTTACCATCGAGTCGATCGCCAATCGAATTGGCCAACTTCAAGTGAACCAGGACGAAACGCTGGGCGCTCTGGTTTTGCATTCCAACGGTACGCAATCTGCGCGAGTGTTGATCGGTAGCTCTCAAACGTTGACCTGGGAGGGAATGTGTCGCGCAAGTAACCACAGGTACCGCACGGTCAGAGATTCTATCGGGTACGCTTGACCTAGGAAGTATGGTTCGAACCTTTGATGCGGACGGAATGGCCAACGATGATTTGAGTGTGTCATCTGTGGTTACCAATGGTGGTCCTTCGCAAACCGGAACTGTACTCATCTGATAGAAGCAACAGCTACGCCGGTGGAACAACCGTCGAGGGCGGTGTCTTGCGAGGATCAACCGCGGCGATTCAAGGCGATGTAATTAACAATGCGACCGTAAGTTTTTCAAACAGCGGAACCTACGCCGGCAACATGTCAGGCACCGGTACACTGAACATCAATAGGAGTACCGTTACACTACAGGCTCCAACACATTCACTGGCGGCATTGACTTTACCTCCTACGGAACCTTGATTGGCGATACCGGCAGTTTGACGACGGGACTCAACGATATCCAGCTCCAGCAACGTGCAATTGACTAAGATACCGACGAAACCTACTCAGGCGTGATCAGCGGAGGAGTGCGCCCAGAAAGGAACTGGGTGGGACATTAACATTCGGAGCGGCCGGCCGACCGGAGTACCGGATCAATTGACGATCAATGGCGGGACCTTCGATTGGGTGTTGACGGGGCACTGCCAACAGTCGGTGAAACTGCCATCGCAACGGGCGTAAATTTGGACCTGAACGGGTTCGCAACCAGCTTGAACCGGTTGAGCGGGGGTGGAAATATCCAACTAGAACGGCTGATCTTGGTAACCAACGCCAGTTCCACGACAACTATGGCGGAATGATCAGCGGTCCGGAGGTCTTACCAAATTGGGAAGTGGGCGAACTCCGACTCACTGGACAGCAGACCTATATGTACCCGCAACATCAACGGCGGTAGATTGCGATTGGACTCGGCTGAACAACTGGCCGATACCGGAGCAGTCAATCTGAATAATGGAGGTCGATTACAACTGTTTTCAACATCGGAAACCAGGATGTCAATCAACAACGGCTGGATTGAGGGGAACGTAACCTTGACAGCGACTGCCTACAACGTCGAAGCTGGATTCATTTATACTAATCTTGCTGGAAATACAGGGTTATCCAAGGATGGATCGGGGACCGTCACGCTCTCCGGGGATAATCTACACCGGCGATACCGTTGTCAATGATGGCGAACTCAGGTTTTTCGGTAATGAACGGATCGCAGACACCGGCAAAGTGATCGTCAATGGAGGCAAATTCATGACCGGCAGCACCGAAACGATTGATGAACTACAACTCATCTCGGGAGAAGTCGCTGGCGGTAAATTGACTGCTTCGACTTGCGACCTTCGAACTGGAACGGTTACGCAAGGCTGACCGTCCGCTGTTGCCACCAAAACGACTGCGGGTACCGTCGAATTGTCCAACAGCAATTCCTATACCGGTGGAACGGGACGGTCAGTGATGGACGACTGATCGGCGCGGTAGCGCCTGCAAGGAGACATCGCTAACGGTGGAGTGGTTGAGTTTGAAGGCCAACATACGAACTATTCTGCAAAAATTTCCGGAACCGGTTCGGTTGAGATCACTGGCAATGATGTGAGATTTACGGGCGCGAACACCTATTCGGGTGGAACCACGATCAAGGCTGGCGGTGCCCTGACCGCTGCCGCCTCGAATCTCACCGGCGATGTCACGCTTAGCTCTTCGAATTCAACGTTAACGTTTCGGCAATCCGCCGGGACGAGGCGTTCGTCGAAGACATCAGTGGTGGGGGCGGGTCAACAAAACGGGCGCCAACGAATTGACGTTGGCCAATGCCAACACGTTCACTGGCGATTTTTCACTTGAGCAGGGAGCGTTGGCCGTCGGCGACAATGCGGCACTGGGTTCGGGACGTGTCAATTCCCATAACAAGGCACCACGATTCGTGCCGCGGGTGGTCCACGAAATCAGCAACGAAACCAACGTGCAGAGGAATGCTACGTTTGCCGGAACCGAGGATCTGAGATTTCTCAAACGTCAATCCGATAACATTGAGCAGCGGTGAAACACTCACATCGACCAACAGTGGCACGACGACCTTGATCGGGACCGTTACAAGGCGATCGGCGCCATTGGTCAGTGATGGCAATTTCTGGTGGTCATGATCTGCAAAGTTTCACCGGATTTCGATCCGAGGGAAACCTGGTCGCGGCTGCAGGTCTTCGATATTGACTATGCAATCATTGTCATCAATATGGGGTCGTTGACGCGGTTGAGCGGAGGTACATTAGCCGCCAGCAACGGCGTCGCGTTTGCTTCCAGCGAAAACCTGGTTGGTGAAGGTGCAGTCAACGCAAAGATTGCGGCACAAACAGGGTCTATTATCAGTGCTGACCGAGGTAACCTGACCCTTGGAGATGCGAGCTCGGTGGCAGGTTT